>DKKL01000058.1 GCA_002455255.1 Candidatus Tepidiaquacellales bacterium UBA6667
TTTGTTTTAATCTATAGTTATATCTTCCGGTATTGAGATTTCTATCATTATAATTATAATTTTTAATCTCATTCGTATTTCCAAATCCATCTATAAATCCTAACTTAACCCAACTTTCATTTAAACCACCTTTTCTTTCTATTTCAAATCCGGAGTTATTTATCTCGGTTGCAGTGCTCCAATTTAATTTTACATTGTTCCTTTCTACAAGTGAAGTGAATGAAACAAGCTCTACCGGAAGTGATGATTCATCGGTTGCAATTGCAAACTGCCCAAAACCTTGCAGGCTAAATGCTTTTATATTAACAGGATTGATTCCATCAAATTCAGTTATCGTTGAAACACACTCCCAATTATCAGTATTACTTTTTCTTCTCAATAAATACAATCTCCCCGGATCCATATCCCCTGCATATTCAGAAATATTTATAACCAAATCAAACACCGCATTTGAATTATAATCATCTCCCGAAAATGAAACATTCCAATATCTGTCAAAAAAGTAATCAGGTGTAAAGATAGCTCCGGACTGCGATGTAGCGATTGCATTCACATTTACGGTTTTGTTTACAGGTATTGTATCTGTTCTCGAAATTGTAAGTTCTCCTGACAAACTTCTTCCGTCCGTTTCTTTATTGTTTATAATTTTATCTGTCCCTGAAAAACCTGTGATATTAAATTGAATAAAGTTCGAGTCCGCATTTCCGTATATACCGGCTCCGGCAACGGGAATTGAATATATCTCATCATACTCTTCAAGCGTCAGCTCATCTATCCAAAGATTATTACCTCCGGCAGATACAGCTCTAAAACCTATTACAATATTTTCACCGGAATATTTTCGCAGGTCAAGTATTACATTCCTCCAGTTTGATATTTGCGAAGGAGTGAATTCATTGTTTTGCGGTGATACGGTTGCAAGCGAAGGATTTGATAAAAAATCTTTTGAATAAACTACCGTGTCAATTGTTGCTCCTCCGTCTTTTGAAATTACAACTTCCAACAAATCATTTTGCATAGCCAATTTAGATGTATAAGCCATATAAAAAGACAGGACAGGTTTTTCAAGACTATCAAGATTTAATATCGGTGTATAAACGAAAGAAGTTCCTGATAAGTTATTAAAAAAATCTGCCTGTAAAGACGAATCCCCTGCNNCATCCCCTGCTACGCCGGAAGGATTTGTTGTAATATTTATTTTCCATAAAGCCGAATCACCTGATAATGGCAATTTATTTATATTATTAAATTTTTCATTAAACGGAAAACTTGTAACGGGCTGAACCAAAGACACGCTTATATTTTTTTCATTATTATTTGTTGCGGTATCTCCCGAATCACCAATAAACACATTCAATTCTCCGTTGATTATATTTTCACCTGATTTTAATCTGTATGCATTATTAAAAGTTACAAGTGCTGAATCTCCCGGTGCGAGATTTCCCGAAACCTTTACTGGTCCTTTGGTTTCGCCGTTATAAGTATAAAACACATTACAGTTTTTAATCGTATCGTCCCCGAAATTTTTAACATAAGCAGATATGTTACTACCGGAATTATTTAAGATCTGATTTTTTGTAGGAGAAACAATTGCCGTAACTCCGGCATCAAAATTCTTTAACTCATCAATCGTGATTTGATAATTTATTTGTTCACCTTCTTCCAAAAATCCTTGCATCACAACACCACCCGATTCTCCGGTAAACTCTTCAACGCTTACCATTACATAATAATTTTCTCCCATTCCGGTTAACTGAACATTTAGCGGCTCTACAATTTCGTTGTAAGCATAACCGATTCCGTCAGCATCTCCAAACCAAAAACTGTTTGGAATTTCATTTAATGAACCTGTACTTTCAAGATAGCCCAATCTTCTGCCAAGTCCGTCTGTTACAACTATTTCAACCGGGTCACTTATAACATTCAGAATAGTTCCTGCTGAGACACCGCTACCTGTTGCAATTGTTGATGAATCAACATCAAATCCCAAAATATCAAGGACTGTTGCCTGAACTTGTTTTTTCCCGACCATCGCGGTATGGTCAGTAAAGTTGAATTCATAAATATCCACTCTTGTATCGGATGTAAATTGCCCTGCAGATGAAATTGTCGGAACTGTTCCATCTCCATTTGACGGGAATGATAAATCCTGAAACCAACCCTGACCGGGAAATACATTTCTCGGAACAAAATCTGTAAATGAATGTAAAGCGTTAAACTCAAAATCTTCTCTGTATTTTGAATGAATTGCCGTCTCAACAAATGAACTGTATAACACCGATACATTAGAAGAATCAGTAAAGCCGTTCGGATCATTCGCTGCGTTTATATCAGCACCATTGTTAAGGTCGAGCAAAATCGAATTTCTGATTTCGGGATCGTTATTAATTGTTTCAAGTCCGCTTCCAAAATCTATGAAAGGATATGTGCTTACGAGGTATCTGAGAGTGGGGACATATCTGTATATAAATAATTTTTTATCGGGATTACCGTCTTTGTCAAGTATAGATGCTTTTGTAATATTATAGTCTAAGCCCGTAATCGTAAATCCTTGCATCACTTTTTGGAACGCTCGGTTAATCAGTTTTGACAATACAAATCTGTAAGCCGGATCTCCCGACCAATTATCCTGCAAGACATTCCAGGGTTTTGAGGCACCTCTGTTTGGAACCCCAAGCATCAAAAGATTTTTCACTTTTGGTAATTTGTATCCGTTTAATGAATCATACACTCCACCATAGGCATCACTTTGAATATAAGTTCTTGATACGAGTCCCCCTGTGCTGTGAGAGATTATATCAATTGAATCAAGTTCTTCGTTGTGGTCTGCTCTCCATCTGTCCATTGCTTTTTTCATATACCATCCGAAATAATCAATAGAATATAAATAATTATTATCAGAAATTCCCTGAGCTGTTAGTCCGCTAATTTTTCCGTCAAATACATCATCAACCGGTCCGGGTTGCAATCTCCAGTCGTAGTTAACAATAAATAAATCTTTATTTTTTACATATCCGTTATTTTCAAGAGTGGTTATAAGGTCGTTATAAACTCTTGCAAGCGGGTCTATCTGAATGCTATCCGGATGAATCCCTCTGTTAAGCATCCAACCCATATCGTAGTTTATATTTGCTGAATAAGTTGCACCTACACCCGGAAGAATAAAAACAGGTTTTCGTTTTGATGGTTCTTGAGAGTATTTTACTACATATGTTCTGTAGTTATTTGTACCTAATAAATATAAATAATTTTCATTATCCAAATGCAAATAATTTCCGGATGTATTTTCCGAAGTATCCCAATCCCTGTAAACAACATTTCCAAGTGGATCATACTTGACAATAACAGCAGAAGAAAATGTCAGGTCATCAGTATATGTATTTGAAAGAAGATATGAATTTCCTAAAACATCTACTGTAAAATGTCCATAATAATCTGTTATATTTCCCGGGATACCAAACAATTTATTCCAAATAATATTTCCATTATTATCATATTTTATCACAATATTGTCAGAATATTTATATTGTTCTTCCTCAATAAAAGTTACTGTTGTACCTGAAATAAATATATCTCCGTTGTTATCAGATTCTAAATTATTAAGATTATCATCAGAATTTAAATTTCCGTTGTATGTTCTAACCCAGATTTTATTTCCACTTGAATCAAATTTTATTAAACACATATCCGATATAAAGTCATTATTATAAATTGTTCCTCCGATATATATAGAATTATCATCTGTTATACATACTTTATTTCCATAATCTACATTATTATATGGACTATTGTGTGTTGCCTCCCATAAAAAATTACCTTCACTGTCAAATTTTATCAAAAGCATATCAATTTGACCATTCAAATCGTATCTTGAACCAACTGCATAAATATTTCCTGAATCATCAAAATCAAAATACTGTGTCATATCATATTGATTAGTCCCTGCATATGTTTTTGACCAAATTAAATTACCTGAAGAGGTATATTTAAGTAATAATACTTTTGTTGTGTTAATACCTCCCTGTTCATATACAAATCCCAACACATAAATATTACCTGAATTGTCAATTTTTAAAATTTCACCGCTTTCTTGGGAATTATTATTTATGCTGAATTTTTTTAACCATAATTGCTGACCAATAGAATTATATTTAATTGTTACAACATCATCATTTGTTATTGCATCTCTGCTTATTCCTGTAACATAAACATTTCCTAAGTTATCAACTACTATGTCTTTAATTATATCATAAAAATTTGCACTTCCATTGTATGTTGCTGACCATAAAGTATCACCCGATGAGTTTAGTTTTACCGTTTGATAATCATATAGATTTATGCCATCAAGCAGACTTCCGATATAAACATTTCCCGAATTATCTGTAGTTATACAAGATGGATTATTACCGATATTGACCGGGCTAATATGTTTACTCCATAATCTTTCCGGTGCCTGTGCTTTAGAATATCCGACAGATAACATCAAAAAAATAATTAAGAATAAGTTTTTCATAGTTTTACTCCTTTATAAAGCAAAAACAGGCAGAGAAATCATTAGCTTTTGGGAGATTAATGATTAAGCTCTGCCTGTAGTGCAGTTAAACTTTTCCCCAAAAGCTTATGCAATCTAATGAGAAGTTACTAATTACACAAAAAAAAAAATTGGGTAGAATGAATGAATTTTGAAGTTGAAAATTCTGATTTTGTTCGTTTTTGGGCTATTTTCTTCGTTTTTTGGAGCGGATGAGTGAACAATTTTTCAGTTTTTTTTCAATTTGATTAATTCATTTTTCTGTAAAAATATCGTAAAAATTTTGCAAAGGTGATCCGGGATTATAAATTTATCTTAATTGAATAATCTCTATGAACACCTTTGCATAATTAAAAAATTTAATTTATTTCACTAACATCATTTTCTTTGTCAGAACAAATTCCTGTCCGTTAATTCCTTTTGCGATTAATCTGTAAAAATATACTCCGCTTGAAAGTGAGCCGTACAAGCCCGCGTCAAACTGAACTGTATAATAACCTGCAGGTTTTTGTTCGTTCACAAGCGAATATACTTCACGACCGGTAATGTCATATACTTTCATCATTACCCTGCTGTCAAAAGGTAAATCATAATTTATTTTTGTTACAGGGTTAAANNCCGTTGTAATCAATTTGTTTTAATCTATACATATAAGCACCTGAATTTAATGCTCTGTCTTTGTATGAATAATTAATTGGAGTTGAAGAATTACCATTCCCTTGAATAAATGTAATCTTAGACCAATTGGAATTTATATCTGAAATATATTTTCTCTCAATTTCAAATCCTGAATTGTTAAGCTCCATTGATGTTGTCCAGTTTAAATTCACATCCCGTTTTGATACGCTCGATGTGAAGGAAATTAACTCCACCGGCAACTCAAATTCATTTAAGATAGAAATCGTATCATCAATTGAACCGTTATTTCCTGAATCAATCAAAATAATTACATTGGCACTGTCGAGATTATCCCAAACCGGCTGAATTATATGAGTTGAGTTTGCAGGTAACATAACAAATGCATTTTCAAATATTTTCGACTCCGACGAATTTGATTCAGATAAATTCAACGAATATGTTTTTTCGCTTCCAAAGTTTTTAATAATTATGTTACTGTCAATTTCATTTAAGTTAAGCGAATCATTCTGAACCATCTCCACTCCGCTAATCTCAAAATATCTTTCTTTATCATTCAAATCATTTATTAGTTTTAATGTAATATTTTTCTGAATATTATCAGGTGAAGAAACCGAAAAACTGCTTCCGCTTAGTCCTCGTGCTGAACCGTCCGTTTCCGAACCCTCAACATATATTTTATCTGTCTGTGTGCTGTCGGCATCTTTCCTTAGGAACACAAATGATTTATTCTCTTTGAATATTGCTACTCTTGATGTATTTGCACTGTCCTTTACTTTACTTATCTCAATTGAGTAATCATCATCCGGAATATAATATCCGAGTGGATTTGAGTTACCACCTGTCTTTGCTATTATAGGTATTCCGTTTTCAATATTTTCTATTAACTGTCCGTTGACAAAGCCAATTTCTTCATTAGATGAGTTTTTAAGAATTATATCTGCATCTGAAGTG
The DNA here is from genome assembly GCA_002455255.1 of Candidatus Tepidiaquacellales bacterium UBA6667. GTDB lineage: Bacteria > Bacteroidota > Ignavibacteria > Tepidaquicellales > Tepidaquicellaceae > UBA9002. Next base: position 6,122 of record DKKL01000058.1, read on the forward strand.
TTAAATATTTCAATGTTTTCTATTCCTCTTTTAATGTTGTTATTATCAATTGGTCTGTCGCTTAATATTGGTCTGTTGATATAATTTGAAACAGGAATTTCAAGATAAAACTTCTTTGTTCCCTGCCATGTTGCTCCTAAGTTTGGGAATGACCATCTGTTTGCAACGGTATCTACTAATATATAAGGATAGTCATTCGGGTTATTGCTGTCATATAAAATCACTCTGAACTTACCTGCTGCCGTATCTTTCACAACTCCGATAGGTGCCATTGTGTGAGCTCCGTTATTGTTCCCGGGGAATGCTTTATCAGGGTCATTAAAAATCGTAATTGTTCTGATATCAACTTCATCATTGATAAACATTTCTTTTAGCTCTTTCAGAGTTTGTTTAGGAGTTTTAACCTGCGAAGCTAAATCATTTTCAATACTTTGCTCTCCGAACTGATATAAATAATATCCGTTAATAATTTTTCTAACTGAGTCATCAATCGGGACAGAGTTTATACTATTTACATTCGGCATACCGGGATGTTTTGTCAAGAGTTGCGGCTTATATGAAAAATATAAAAAACTTGATGCTGCAAATCCGAAGCAAGAACCTTGAAAGTTATTACTAACAGAACTTCCCCATTTTTCCTGTGCTGATTTATCATATATTTTAAAAAATGTTGACCAGTAATTTCTGTTTACTCCAAACACTTCCACCCAAAGTGGCCAATCAGGAAAGTTTATTGCACCGTAACTTGATTTGAAAAATTCAGGGTATGATGAATTTGTATATGGATCATCGTTGATTAAATAATTAAATCTTCCTGAATACCACGATGCGGGCCACATAGGGTTTGGATTATTATTATAAGCCCAACCGTTAAAATTAGGGTCGAATATATCATACCTGCCCATACCATCAAACTTAGTAAGAATGTAACCTTTGATTTTGAATGCCGGGCTTTTTGCAAGTGTATCATTTGTTGCGGTGTTCAAAATTTGAATGATACATCTTGTTGAGATAATATCTTCGGGTATATCCCAGACATATTTTCCGCTATCTGCGGGGATTGCAAAATCAATCATATCATAAGTTAAACCGCTGTCTTTGCTGATTTCCAGTGTTACAAATTTACCTGCTTCACCTCCCGACCACTTGATTGTATCTTTCTCACCTGCTATCCATTTTTCAGATGCAATTGGATTTGTGAGTGTATAAACACTGCCTTGTGAGTATTTGATGGTAGTGATGTCAAATTCATCAACAGGTATTGAACTCGTACCGGTAACATATACATTTCCATTATTATCTACTATATTTTTCAATGCCATATCTCCAAAATCTTCAAAACCATTATATTTCATTTCCCAAATTAGTGAACCGGAAGCATCATATTTTATTGTAATATATTCAGAGCCCGTTATTTCATTATAACCGGTATTACCTGTTACATATACATTACCTGAATTATCAACTGATATAGATTTACCTTCCATACTATAATTAAGTGAATCAATATATCTTTTATGCCATAGTAAAACACCGTTGCTATTATATTTTAAAGTAATGAATTTTAAGTTAGGATCTGCAACACTTCCGGTAACATAACAATTTCCAAAATTATCTGATGTAATATCATAACCATAATCACCTGCATTTAAAATAATATCTCCAATGTATTTTAAATCCCAAATTAAGTTTCCCGATTGATCATATTTCAAAGTAATAATGTCATGGCTCGTTGTATTATCATAGCTGGAACCGGTTACGAAAATGTCTCCGTTATTATTAATGCTTATTCCACTACTACTTTCATCACTATTTGATATACTATTGTGGTATGTCTTAACCCATTGCTGGACACCTGATGAATTATATTTAATTAACAATATATCACCGGAGGTATTTAGTGAATTATAAAAACTACCGCAGATATAAAAATTATCAAACTGATCTGTTGATATTTCTGTAACATAATCATGTTCGTTTATACCCGATGGGATGAATGTTGAAGTAGAAAGTTGTATGCCGGATGGATTATACTTAACAGTTACTATATCATTTAGAGTATTTGTCTTAAATATTACTCCGGTCAATATAATATTACCGGAATTATCTATAACCATATCAACGGTAGTTGCAGTATCACCATAATGCACTACCCATTGCTGAACACCTGATGCATTATATTTTATCAATGCGTATTTAGTATTATTTACAGTATTTCTGCTTGTACCTGCAACATAAACATTTCCCGAATCATCACAAGCTATTGATTTACCAACATCAGCAAATCCGGCTTGATTGTAAAAAGTACTCCATTGTAAAACCCCTTGGTTATTATATTTCAAAGTAACTATATTTGATTTCAAAAAAGTTACATATGATGTTCCGGTTATATAAACATTACCGCTGTCATCTACTATCATATCTTCAGGGTTGTCATATTTGTTTATTGTTCCGTTTCCATTAAATCTTGAAACCCATTCCTCAACAGGATTTTGAGCAACTGACATTGATGCTACAATCATCAATAAAATTAAATTTAAAATTTTCATTTTTCCAACTCCTTTATAATGCAAAAACAGGCAGAGAAATCATTAGCTTTTGGGAGATTAATGATTAAGCTCTGCCTGTAGTGCAATTAAACTTTTCCCCAAAAGCTTATGCAATCTAATGAGAAGTTGCCAATTACACAAAAAAAAAAATTGGGCAATATGAATGAATTTTGAAGTTGAAAATCCTGATTTTATTCGTTTTTGGGCTGTTTTCTTCGTTTTTTGGTGTAATTGAGTGAACAAATTTTCAATTTATTTTCGATTTGAATATTATATTTTTCTTTAAAATATCGTAAAAAAGTTTGCAAAGGTGAACCTGGATTATAAATTTATTTTAAACAAATAATCCCTATGAACACCTTTGCAGAATTAAAAAATTTATCTTACTTCACTAACATCATTTTCTTTGTAAGCACAAAATCCTGTCCGTTAATTCCGTTTGCGATTAATCTATAAAAATAAACTCCGCTTGCAAGTGAGCCGGCGTTGAATTGTGTCGTGTAATATCCTGCCGGTTTTTGTTCGTTCACAAGTGAATAAACTTCCCGACCGGTAATGTCATATACTTTCATCATTACCCTGCTGTCAAACGGTAAATCATAATTTATTTTTGTTACAGGGTTAAATGGATTTGGATAATTTTGAGATAAATCAAATTTATCAGGCACTCCTACAACAACTTCCGAGCTTAATTCGAAATACTCAAAGTTTCCGTTGTAATCAATTTGTTTCAATCTGTAATTATATTTACCTGTATTTAAAAATTTATCATTATATAAATAATTTTTTGGTTCTGTTGAATTTCCAAATCCATCAACAAAAGAAATCTTTTTCCAGTTTGATTCTGAAATTAATTTTCTCTCAATTTCAAATCCTGAATTATTTACTTCACCGGCAGTTGTCCATCTCAGCTCTACATCATTTCTGTTGACACTCGCATTAAATGAGCTCAACTCAACCGGTAAAGGTGCAGTCATATCAGTTAAAGCAAATGCTGAATTTCCTATTATCCCTCTCACTCTGAATTCATAAGTATCTCTGATTACATCATTAAACACTTCTGTTTGTTCATTCCCTGTTCCTCTCGGGAATAATTGCCACGTACCTGCGGAATTTTTTGCCACTGCTGAGTTATTCAAAGGGTCAGTAATCGTTCCAAAAATATTCTCGCCTGTATAAATGAATAAATCATACTTCACTCCCCCGCTCGGAGGCGGAAGCATATCAATTTGGAAAAATCCATTGCTAAATCTTGAGCCGGGCACAGTATTTACATTCGGTGGTTCCACACCTAAAAGCGGAATGACTGTAATGCTTGAAGGTAAAACTCCCATTCCAGTGCTGTCAACTAACTTTATTGTTACAACTCTTCTTCCGAAATATTCAAAATGGATATCCACATCTACAACCACAGGACCCGATGGTGTTGCACTTGGAGGAGTTCCGATAAAATCAAAATCAAACGCACCGATATCCGAAGCACCTTCAGGTATTGTTGTAGGTCGTGGGTCTCCATTCAAATCTTCCCCTACATAAGGCAATGGAATTCCTGAGCCGTTCAAAAACGCATTTGCAGTATTATCACTGACAGGATCTAAATTTGTCGGAGAAGTAAATACCGGAAGACTGCTGAAAGATAAATTGTCGTTACCGTTATTTAAATCTCTGAAATCAGGTAATGTTGTTCTTTGCACACCGTTAACTAAACCAATCAGTTTACTTCCAGTACCGGATGGATCGCTGAAAAAATTATTATAATTAGATTCCAAAATGTTCAAAGGACTTTCTAAATATAAAACAGTAGAACCTATACCAACCGCACCGGTTCTGCCTAAATTATTTACAATATTATTGTTAACTATTGTAACAGGAGTTGTTCCCATTATTACTATTCCGGATGAAATTGCATCGGTTTGATTTATAGTATTTCCGTTTAAAAATATTGAGTTATTTGCAATTGTTACTCCGGTTTGATCTGGACCTACAAATATACCTGTAGGATTATCATATATATACGGGTCTATTTCAAATCCATCTCCGGCTATTCCTGTTATTTGATTATTTGAAACTAATACATTAGCATTAGGTATATCCGATAAAATGTCAATACCATGTCCTCCGTATCCGAATGTTCCGGAATGAGAAATATTATTTATTGAGTTTGCATCTATAATAGCATCCTGAACATTTTCACCAATTGTAATTCCAACATCTGTATTTGCAGTTGCCGATTCAAAATTACCAATTATGTTTCCCTGTAACATCAAGTCTTTTACACTTTTAAACATTATTCCGTTTTTCTTAATTGCATCTGTTCCTATAGTATTCATTATATTCCCTGTTACATTCAAACCTTGAATTGTAGGTTGACCTAAATCATCATCTCCACCTTCTATATTAATACCAACAGCGCCGTTTTCAAAAATGTTATTTTGAATATTTACATTCTCAACATTTACAATATGATTATCCAATACAAATGTTAAAATATCTAATTCTGAATTTCCTATACCCGGCTCACCACTGGATTGTAAAAATAAAAAGGCAAGAAACTGAAGTGCTTTAAAGTTTCTTGATTGCGAATCCAATTCTTCTTCTATCACTTCATATTTTATAACACTTGAGCCGGCAACCAATGAAGTATTAATAAACCTAAGACTCTCTGAACCTGTTGGGTTTCCGTTCACCACCGTATATCTTCCGTTTATCAAATGTAAAATTGCAGCTCCTGCTGAATTTCCTGTTATGGTTGTGCTCATACCGTTTGACGGTCTGATATATAATGTATCTGAAATATTTGGTTGGTATTCACTTTTTATATTTAACTCCAATGGAAAGACTTCTGTAGGATATGTAGCATTAGCCAGCATTATTGTTGTGCTGCCGTCTATTCCTCTTTCATTTAAATCTTCAAAGCAACTTGTTATAGTCGGATATACACTACCCATAACGTCACCATATCCCAAACTTTGCATTTGGTCTTTATTAAGTTCAAATCCTAATCTGCCTTTATATTCCTCACTGCCTATCATCGGAACAAAATATTTTTCATCAACTTCAATTAATTTTTTTTCAAATTTATCAGAGTTAAAAACAGGTTTACCGGTTCTTGAATTGTTTTCTGTAAATTCTGCCTTCTTCACATTTCTTACTCTAAGAACTTTTCTTGTTCTTTCTTCAAACCTTATATCTCTACCGCTCATTTTCATATAATCAAATGATGAAACAATAATTATCCCTGAAAGCGGATTCTCTACCAAATTAAATTGATTCGGAACTGTAGGTGCTGATGTAATACTTCCGACACTTGTAGCTACAAACCCCGGAGATGGATTAGAACCGACATTAGCAGGTACTGCTGAATCCTGTGCAACTATAAAATACTGAATAGTATTTCCCGTGCTCACAGAACCTCCGAAAACTATTGAATAATTAATTTCAAAACTAAAGGGTGAAGTTGAATTAGTTGCCTTTGTCCATTTCCAGCCATTATCACCCGATGTGTTGCCTATAAAAACATTATCATCAGTTGATTTTTTATAATAAATTCTTGGTTTACTACCCGGTGATACATCCACTCCTGAGTTATCGTCGATTTCTGCAAAGTTGGAAAGTATTCTGTTAGTTAATAAATTTGTATTTAATAATGATGAATATGTAATCTCTGGACCATTTAAATCTATTATTGTTCCTGCAAATTCATCTGCACCTATATCCGGAGCGACTGCCGGGGTTAACGGATTGTCAGGATATCCGGAATTTGGAAATCTATTTACCCCGTCAATATCAGTTGCTACTCCTGATATAATTACTCCACCTGATTCTAACTGAGTTGCGGTAAGTGCAGGAATATGTAAATCATTATCAGTTACAAAAGGAGCCGCTGAGTTTGTAGCAAATGACATATTATCATTTTCACCAATAGTATTTAATGTTGATGTATATGCTCTTAGATTTGTAGCCGGTGTAATTGTATTTTTATTAAAATCTGCAATCGGAAAAATATTTAATTCTGTAGTTCCTACCTGAGCTAAGCCACCGCCTGTAACTAACGATGAATAATATCCGTTATTATTCATTAATAAATTCATCGAAGAAGTTCCACCTGTCGGAAGAAAAATTGAAGTTTGTGCAATGTTTGTCGTGCCTCCTGTCATAACATTTGAAAAAATATTGTTCCTCACATCAAGTCCGGTTTGCGAATTACTTATAATAGCGAAACAACTCGAAAGTAAATCGGGATTTGGAGTTCCAAATCTTGTACCGTAAAGATGAACAGTATTATAATAGAATTTATGATTAGACCCAACTCCCAGTCTTATGCCGAAAAGACCAAATGTGGTTGAGAAAGCACCTCCTGATGACATATCATGATTTAAATCTGATACAAAATTATTCTGAATTGTTAAGTTACTTCCACCTGCTAAGTTTATTCCGTATGCACCATAAGTTCCGGTATTTCTGTTATGAATTTTTGAAATTTTGTTATTCATAATGAAACCTGAAGTAGCCGTTGTGGATACTTCTATACCTGCGGCACTCGATGTTCCCATCATTTGTATATTGTTAACAGTATTCCCGCTTATAGTATAGCTTCCCGGAGAACTGGTTATACTAATCCCTATAGGTCGGTTTGCACCTGAGCCATTACTTACAACACCTTCCACAGTATTATTTAAAATTAATTTTGTTCCGGCTCCGATACCTGATGAAAGTTCAATGCCTGATTTTATTGTTGCAACATAGGAAACAATACTTTTAACTGAATTATCTGAAACATAAACACTTGTAGAACCGCTGATGAATATTCCTTTTACATAAACCGAAGTAGCCGGAGATGTAAATGGCGGATCACCGACTAATGCGGATTGGTCACCTACCAGATTATTTCTAACTTTGACACTGTCAGACACAGTAGCATTCGCTCCTATAAAAACAATTCCTCTCGCACATGAGTTTACACTATTATTACTGATTAAAAGATTATTAATAGTAGTTCCGTTTGGAGCTGAGTTTGTTGTAACGGATGTAATAGCGGTAGGGTTGTCAGTTGCAGTACTTCCACCGTTTCCACCGCAATAAATTCCAAATGTTGTATTTTCACTTGCCGTTGTTGAAGTGAATCCTGCACCGTTTCTTCCGGTTGCACTTCCAAGTAAAATCAAATTCTGAAAAATATTATTATTTGAACTTGTAACCGCAGCGGAGTTTGCAATCCTTATAACTGAAGTATAAGTTATAGTATTTGCGGCTGTGTTTTGAATTGTCAGATTTCTATTTGTTCCTGATGTATTTGGGTTGTCTCCGTCAATGGTTACATTATCCGCACCTTTCAGCTCTATTACACCTCTGCCTGTTGTTGTAGTTGCGGAAATTATTACTCCGTCAACTCTTGGTCTTATTAATATTGAAGAATATGATGCAGAACCCGCACCTGATGAGTTTAAAATACATGGACCTGCTTCAGAAGTATTGGAAGCGATTTCAATGAGTATTGTCCCTGTATGTGTTCCTGCATTAATCGCAATGAATGCTTCACCGAGAGTTAAATAATTTGTTACCGGACCGCCGGTTGATACTTCCACGTTTTGTGATTTTAAAATTCCGTTTGAGAAAAAACAGAATGTCAATAAAAGAAAAAGTTTATATTTTTTCATAGTCATTAATTTTAAAGTAAATTATAAATTATTTGTAATCGTAACAAAAAGATTTTTTGGCATTTGTAACAAATTTTTATAAAAAAGTTATATATGCCAAATGGCTAACATTATTTTATATAAAGCACTTAATCCGAAATCTGTTTTTTATTTTGTAATAATTCTTTAACTTAATATTTATGCGATGACAGGAAACAAGCTTATAATATTGCTTAAATCTTTTGATGAATCTGAATTCAAAGAGTTTGGAAAGTTTTTAAATTCACCTTATTATAATTCAGATAAAGCGATAATTAAACTTTATGATATTTTAAAAAAATCATATCCCGAATTTAATTTAAAAGACGAATATAAAATTAAAATTTATTCACTTATATATCCTTCCAAAAAATATAATGATCCGATATTAAGAAATCTATTTTCCAAAACTTTAAAACTTGCAGAAGATTTTTTGTGTGCTGATTTATTAAAATCTAAACCCGATTATAAATGGTTACTTGAGTTGAGAAGTATCGGAGAGAAAAGAATAAATTATTTTTTTAAAAAGAAAGAAGAAGAAGTATCAAAAAAAATTGAAGAATATGAATACAAAGAAAGCCATTATTATTATTTAAAAATGATGTTTGAGGATGAGGTAAGGAGATTTCGCATTCGTGAAAAAAGTGTTTATAAACTTAAAAAAGATAATATACAGGAAATTGCCGACAATCATTTATATTACTGTGTTTCCGAGTTTTTCAGATTATTTGCATTAATGATAAATGAAAGCAAATATTTATCGGATAATAAATATGATTTCAAATTAATGGATTATCTTTTTAAATATTATGAAGAAAATCCGAAAATATTTGAAAATGAATTTTACATAAAACTTTATTATAACATAATAAAATTATTCCTAACTGAAAAAGAAGAATACCTTTTTGAATTAATAAAAATCACCAAAGAAAATTACAGGCAACTTTCACCAATTGACCTTAAAAATGCTTATGTAACTCAGAATAATTATTGCTCAGAAATGATTAACAAAGGTAAGTTGCAATTTATGAAAACAAAGCTGGAGATATATAAAGAAATTATAAAAAATAATGCACAATATGAAGGGTTGAATTATCTTTCGCATATATTTTACAAAGGAGTTTCATTTCTTGCAATAAATCTTGGCGATCTTGAGTGGGCAAAAAATTTTATTGAAAGGTATAGAGCAGAGCTTGACGATTTTAATCGTCAGAATATGTATAATCTTGTAATGTCAGATTATACTTTAAAACTTGGTGAAATAGACAAATCACTTGAATACCTGATAAAAGTTGAAAACAGTGATTTAGTTTATGTGGAAGAAAAATATATTTTATATTTGAAAATTTATTTTACAGCAGAATATTCCGAATCATTTTATTCAACAATAAATAATTTCAGAGCATTTTTAAAATCAAACAAAAATGTAACCGAGCGAAAACAAAAGCTCGATTTAAATTTTATAAAATTCATAAAAAAATTATACGACGCCAAAATGCTAATAAAAAATAAAATCAAAACAGACCTCTTCATCCTAAAAAAAGAAATCACAAAAAACAGCTATATGATAGAAAAACACTGGCTCATTGAAAAAATTGATGAACTATATAAATAATTAGTTATTCATCTGAACGAAGCAACCTGTCCCGACATATCGGGAAAGAATCAACCCTTTTGTCATTCTGAACGAAGCAACCT
>DKKL01000026.1:0-17562 GCA_002455255.1 Candidatus Tepidiaquacellales bacterium UBA6667
AAAATTTATTTTGGACAGCTGTGTTGGAATATATGAATAATACTAATTATTTATAACAATTTTTTAGTCATTTCAGTTATTTTAAAGTAATTAATCTTAACAGGTTATAAAAAAGTAAAATTTTTATGAAAAAAATTATCATATTTTCTTTTTTCCTCTTTGTAATTTTAGGTGCCTTTATAAATTTTCTTACAATTAATAGCGAGGCAAATGAGAGATCTGTATATTTCCGTGACGTTAGCCAAACAAATCTTCCTCATTCTGTTATACAAGGTGCTTCGATGGATATTGAAACTGCCGACGTTGATAATGATGGTGACCTTGATGTAATTCTTGCACGTGAATTTACTCCCAATAAATTATTGTTAAACGATGGCAATGGTATTTTCTCTGATGGCACAATTGGTCGTCTTCCTCAATATAATTTTGACAGTGAAGATATTGGGATTGCCGATTTTGATAATGATGGTGATGTAGATATTATTTTCGGAAGCGAAGATAATGCTGTTCACGAATTTTATCTGAATAATGGTCAGGGTGTTTTTACAATGCAAGCGGGTGTAATACCAAACGGCATTTCAAATGCTTTGCTCGTTATTGATTTAAATAATGACGGATATCAGGATATTATAATGGGACTTATGGCACCGGGAAATCCTGCTCCTCCTACTTTACCGAGAGTTTTGATTAATAATGGAAATGCGACTTTCCGTGATGAAACATCACTGCGAATGCCTGAAACTCAAATGACTCCTCAGGATATAAAAGCAGGTGATCTCGATGGTGATGGAGATCTCGACCTCGTTTGGGGAAATGAAACCGGAAATAAAATATTTATGAATAACGGTTCCGGTGTTTTTACAGACCAGTCTGATATGAGGTTGACTATCTCCGGTTTAGAAGAAACAAGAAAAGTTACTCTTGGTGATGTTGATAATGATGGAGATTTGGATATTTTCTTTTCAAATGTTGCGTTCAGACCGGGTATGAACAGAAGTGACAGGCTACTTATAAATAACGGACAGGGATTTTTTACTGATGAATCGTCAACAAGACTTCCATTCGATTTTGAACATACTACGGATGCTGTCTTTTATGATTTTGACTTTGATGGTGATTTGGATATGTTTGTTTCTGTGTCCTTCTCTAATATGGTTGTTCGTGCTTACAGAAACAATGGTCAGGGTTTTTTTGAAGATGCAACATCTGATATTATGCCGGCTGAAACTCTTGTTGAATCTCTCGCTCTTAAATTAGCTGATTTAAATGGTGATTCTCTTCCCGACCTTTATATGGCACACAGAAGAAGAGTCGCTAATGATGGATATGATAAATTGCTGATAAGAAATGATACTGCTACCGTAGGTATTTCGTTTTTTGGGAATGAATCAGTAAATGATTTTAAATTAAATCAAAATTTTCCAAATCCTTTCAATCCCGAAACTAAAATTAAATTTTCTGTACTAAATCAATCTGATGTTACTAATTTGTCAATTTATGATTTCACAGGTAAATTAATTGAAACTCTTGTAAATCAAAAATTAACCTCCGGAGTATATGAGTATAATTTTAACGGAAAAAATTTACCTTCCGGAATTTATCTTTATGTTTTGAAAAGCGGTTCAAAATTTGAATCTAAAAAAATGACACTCATTAAATGATAAAGCATCTGTTTTTATTTTTGGTTTTTACTTCAAATGTTTTTTCTCAGTCCGGATGGATGAATTTAAATTCAGGTTCTACTGCAAATTTATTTTCAGTGGATATGATATCTCAGGATTTCATAATTTCATGCGGCTCTGGTGGTGTCATTTTGAAATCTACAAATTCAGGAAATAACTGGGTTAGTAAAAACTCAGGTACAAATTCTGATTTGTATAATGTCAAATTTTTGAACTTAAACACAGGATTTATATGTGGCGGTGTATTTAATGGCAGTGGAATTATTTTAAAAACTTCTAATTCCGGTGATAACTGGCAAAATGTTTTAAAGATTTCAAATACAAATTTTTACTCAATATATATGATAAATGAACTTACCGGGTTTTCTGCGGGCAGTTCGGGTTCAACGGGTTTCTGTTACAAAACTACAAATGGAGGGAATAACTGGAGTCCGGTATATTCAATCAATAATAACATTATTACAGGAATATCATTTCTAAATTCTGAAACAGGTTATGCATCCGGTAGAAAAATTTTGAAAACTACAAATGGTGGATTGAATTGGAATGAAATATTTTCTGATACTAATTACTTTTTTTCAAATATTTATTCTGAAAATAATTTTGTCTATTTGTGTTCTTACAATGGATACATAGCAAAATCATCTGACTTTGGAATAAACTGGAATATTTATTATACCGGATTTAATATCCCATTGAGATCAGTTTGTTTCCCGAACAGTATTACAGGATATGTCTGCGGTAATGACGGTTATTTATTTAAGACTATAAATTCTGGTCTTAACTGGACAAGACAAACTACCTCTGTAACTCAATATTTAATGGGTATTGATTTCATAAATGCGGATATCGGTTTCACAGCAGGTTTTAACGGGACAATATTAAAAACTCAAAATGGTGGTGTGAATATAAAATATCTGAACACTTTGTCTCCGGAGAATAATATGTTATATCAGAATTATCCCAATCCTTTTAATCCGGAAACTAATATAAATTTTTCAATTATAAAACGAGGATTTGTTGAATTAAATGTTTATGATATTAATGGAAAATTGATAAAAGAAATATTCTCCGGTGTTTTAAATTCCGGAAATTATTCATATTTATATAAACCTGAAAATTTATCATCAGGAATTTATTTTTATAAACTAACAACCGAAAAATTTTCTGAAATTAGAAAAATGACTTTGATTAAATAAGAAAAGTTTAATAAACTTGCATTTTTTATTCTCCTGCACTCTCTCAAACCGGATATATTTTATATATCCGGTGCAGGATAAGTTCAATTTTTAAAACTATATTACAAACGATCCGTTTTTTATAATTTTAATTGTGTTTCCTTTTTTATCATAACCGGTAACATCTATATCTGTACTGCCTATCATAAAATCTGTATGAACTAGCGAATAGTTACATCCACCTTTTTTGAGTAATTCAGGTGTTGTTAGTTTATTGCCATCTTTAACTAAAGCCGAGAAACCTCTTCCAAGTGCAATGTGACATGCTGCATTCTCATCATAAAGTATATTGTTAAAAATTAGACCGCTCTCAAATATTTTTGAACTTTTATCCACCAATGCAACTTCACCTAAGTATTTTGCACCTTCATCAATGCTGAAATATTTATCTAATATATCTTTATTGTTGTCACATCCGTATTTAACAACTTGTCCATCTTTAAACTCAAACCATATTCCGTTTAGTTGAGTTTCAAGCACCTTAACCGGCTTGGTCACTTTTGCTTTTCCTGATGTCCTTGTGAAATCAGGTGTAGTAAATATTTCCTCCGTCGGAAGATTAGGAATAAAATCTCTTCCATTGTTTGCTTTTCCATATCCGCCCTTCCAAATCGCTTCATTGTTCAGCCCAATAATTAAATCCGTTCCTTCAGTTTCAAAGTGAAGTTTGTCCAGATTCATTTCTGAAAGTTTTTTTGCCCTCTCTCTCAATTTATCTGCATGGTCTTTCCATGCCTTCACCGGATCATCAACATCTAACCTTAAAATTTTAATTAAATTATCTTCCAATTTTTTTAATGCTTCTTTCCCATCTTCTATACCTGTCACAAGTTTAGCCCATTGTTCACCGGGAGGTGTTACTATACACCACTGATGATGAAATCCTACTGTACTTTGTGATTGTCTTGTGAATGTTGAAAATTCTTTTTTTGAAAGTATTTCCATCTTAGTTGAATCAATTCCTTTTAATACATCTATCTCATCAACATTATCAATCTTCAACATCGCCCAGTCATTTGAGAGAAGTTCATAACTCCTCGTTAATAAATAGTTAGGCACAAAATCTAAATATTCAGTATTTCTGTTGTTTTCTATTCTTGCTTTTTTCACATAATCCGATCCAAAAATTATATCTACATATTTTAATCCATATTGATATGCCGCTTCTGCCAACTTCACCCCGAAATCATAATTCTTAACTCCACATGCTATAAGTAAATTCTGCCCTTCATATAAATTGAGTGCACTTTTTATAATAACATCATAATATTTTTTTAGCAGTTTTTCTTCCATTATTTATTTATAATTTTAATTTATGAAATCTTGTTTACCTTATATTCTTTTTATTGGTGGTCTTTTACTCTTTATATATCTTGTTTTATTGTTTGGTAAAAAACGAAAAAATTAATTTACTAAATTTTTATCTAAAAACTCTTTCACCTTTTCCCACGATTCATTGGCTTCTTTGTTATTAAAATTCGGTGCACTCGGATTTGCAAATCCATGATCGGCATCAAAAGTTAAAATTTCAAAACTTTTATCCAATGATTTCATATTGTTGCTGAATTTATCCATCATTTCCTGATTTATCCATTTATCTTTCACCGGATGAATCATCATCACAGGTGCATCAAGCATTTTCAATCTTTCAGTGTTTTCTTCAGGTGCTCCGTAATAAATTACACATGCTTTCACTTTATCTGAACCTTCTATTGCCGCCTGACAGCTCCATGTCCCTCCCAAACACCATCCTATAGTTCCAAAATCTGATTCACTGCCTCCATAGTTAAAAGCTCCGTTAATAATTGTTAAAGCCCTTTCTTTTTTCAAACCCTGAACAAGTTTTTGTGCTTCCTCTCTCGTCGTTGCTACACTGCCATCATATAAATCGACTGCTAAAACATTTATTCCCGGAAAAGTTTCACTGAATTTATCGGATTCCATTCTGACATAATCATTCAATCCCCACCATTCGTGGAATACAAGCAGCCATTTATTCGTTGTACCTTTTATAAAATATCCATTCCCGTCTGTTCCATCAGAAGTTAAAAACTTAATCGCTTCTCCCTTAAAATCTTTATAATTTATTTTTAAAGGGTCAGGATGTTTGTCGCGGAATTCTTTTTCATCGCTGAATTTTGCAAACATTCCTGTTGCTTCTGTATTGGATTCATTACAACAAACTTTGTCGTTTATATTTTGTGCATTTATCCCAAATGCACTCATCATAATCAAAATTAATATTAATTTTCTCATATTGTATTTTTAAATTTTAAAATAAACTTTGCACCTCTACCGGTTTCATTTGTTACTTTTAACTGTGCTCCCTGAAGTTCAACAAGTTTTTTTACTATTGAAAGTCCAAGTCCTGTTGAGTTTTCCCCTCCTGTTGGTTTTGCACTTAACTTTTTAAACTTGATAAATAAATTTGATAAATCATCTTCCGTAAAACCAGGTCCTTCATCTGTTATCTCAGTTACACATTCTGAATTTTCATTATATATTTTGACATAAATCTTTTTATCTTTAGGACTGAATTTTATTGCGTTTGATAATACATTATCAAATATCTGATATAAAAATTTTTCGTCAGCGTTCACTGTGTTTGACCCTGATGAAATATCAAATTTAATTTCAATATTTTTCTTTTTTGCTTTTTCGTAGTTTTCATTTATCACGTTGTATATAACATTATTCATATTCACTTTACTTAAATTAATATTTACCTTCCCGCTGTCAATGGCATTTGCTTCCAAAAGTGAAATTATAATTTCTTTCATTCTGTCTGCAGTTTTCTCTATCAGTTCTGCTGTTTCCTTTAGTTTTTCTGGCTCAATTGTGTCAAATTTTCGTTTCAGTTTATTCGCCTGTAATATAATCCCGGTTAAAGGATTTTTTAAATCATGTGCAGCAATTTGTAAAATTTCATCCTTCTCATTATTGATTGATTCCAGTTCCTTTGTTCTGTCTTTCACCCGCTGTTCAAGTTCTGAATTTAATTTTTTTAGTTTTTCATTCGCAAGTGTTTTGCCTATCTTATTTGATGCAAGTGATGCTATGATTGTAAGTATATTCAAATGCTCTGAAGTGAAAAATTCTCGTTCTGAATGTTCAGAATCCATCACTCCAATTACTTTACCTTCATATATAATAGGAACGGTTATTTCTGATAAACGTGATTCATCATCTACTATATATCTCTCATCTTTTGTTACATCATCTATAATCTCCGGTATGCCTGTCTTTGCCACCCATCCGACTATTCCATGACCTATGGGAATTTTTATTGGATTATCAATTTCAAATGAAATAGGATTTTTGTTGCCGTATGCTGCCTTTTGTTCAAGATAGTTTCCGCTTTCATCCATCAGATAAATCACACAATCCTCAAACCCAAGTTCTGAAATTATATTCTTCGCTACATCCCATAATATTTCATCTACCGTGTTTTTCCCAAAAATAGAATATGCAAAGTATGTTACTACTCTTGATGCAAGGTCACCGGTTAATGAATTTTTTTCCTGATTCACTGAAAATTATCTGCTGTCTTTTAATTTTATATTAATAGTGTTTCGTTTATATATGGTATATCATTACTTAGATTAAAAAAATATTCATCCATAAAATCTTTTCCATCCCCTTTAAGCCATTGCTCATCCATTGTTCTGTTTAATACTAAATAAACAACAAACTCTCTTTGTTTGAACATAACCGGCAAATATTTAAACCAGTCTTGCTGTGCATTGTAGAATTTATTGTAACCTTCAAGATATTCTGTTAAAAAATATTTTGCCTTTTCAGTTTTTTCTTTTTTTGTCTTTTCCATCATCACGTAGTAATATGCTGACATCGCAATATCATTTACAAAATGATAGTAACATAAATCATCAAAATCAAAAATTGTAACCTCATTTTTGTTTTCTCCGTGTATAAAAAAATTACCGGAATGTATATCTGTATGGATTAATCCTGTTTCATCTTTTCCTTTTGAAATATTTTGCAATGTCCTGAAGTTATCATCCCATTTTTCTCTTAATTCAGTTTCATTTTTTCTGAAATTCTTCTCTGCTAAATCTATATAATCTTTTTCCCATAACTGCCTTCTGAACTTTTCATCACTCGGTTCAAAGCTGTTTGTTAATCTGTGCATCTTTCCGGTAACCTCACCAATTCTTCTAATCACTTCTTTCGTGAAAGTTGCTTTGTTCGGTTTTTCTCCTTTAGCCCGCTCAAATATTACTCCGACAAAGCTTTTATCTTCAATTTTATCACCTGCCTTTACTTCAGCAATTTCTTCTCCTCCTTCGAATTTCAACGGTCTTGCTACAGGTATTTCATTTTCATATAGAAAATTTAAAAATTCAAGTTCTCCTTTTATCTCATTTTTTGTTCTTCTTGCTGTATTTGAAACTCTGTAAATATAACTTTTACCATTTTCTTCAAATTCATAAACAAGATTTTCAAATCCTCTTAAAAGTTTTACGTCTGATTTTATCCCTGACTGTTTTTTTAATTCAATTAATTTATCATTATTGAATAATGATTTTATATGTTTTTCCATTCATTCTTTTATTCAGGGAAAATATGGTTTACAAAAAAACTTTTATCTCTTATTTAAAATATCACAAACTTCACTTAATTTCTTTTCAGAATTCTTAATTAATATTTCTCCTTCTTGTAATACTTTATTCTTGAATTTTTCATCTGTAATCTGTGGAAGGTTTATTTCTACATTTTTGAACGCACCCCAGATTCCTGTTTCAAGAATTTTTGCACCTACCTCTAAATCACTCTTTGAGGCAATATTCCCATGCTTTGCCATCTCTTTCAATGTCTCCCAACATTCATTTCCTGTGTTCATTACTTTAAGTGGAACTTCTACTGCTTTCTTCAAACCTTCTTGCATCTTTTCTTCTCTCTGCTTTATTTCTGCTTCCGTCTTCTTTGGCATTTTCATCGCTTTCATATAATCATTGAATGCATTTGTATCTGCATCTATCATTGAAATTAATTCTTTCATTTTATTATGCAATGGTGGAATTAGTTGTCTCATAGTTGAGTCAAGTTTTTCAAATTTTTTATTTCCGTATGTCATCCAGCCGACCATTGCCCCTAATCCTGCTCCTAATGATGCGGCTAATGCTGAAACACTTCCACCGCCTGGTGCTGATGTCCTTGCTCCTACAAGCTCAACAAAATCTCTAACAGTTAATGATGCAAGTGGTTCTTCATTCTCTTTATCAAGCATATATTCAATGATGCGTTTTTCAGGGATAAACGGTGAAATGGAAGATAGTCCCATTCTTTCTATTACTAATCTGATTTTCTGCTTTTCATCAAGTATAAATAAATTTTCCTTATTCATATAATACTCTGCTGCCATTAGCATTGCCTCTAAAGGTATAAGCCCCACTAATTCACTGCCACAAACCGCAAGGTTTAGTTCCTTTGCATCTTTAACGCATTCTTCAAACGCTATATGAGGTGGAGTGATTTTGTAATTATCAAGATTTATTGAAACCTGTGCCATTCCATATTCATCCACATACCAACCAATACCTTTTGTCGCTTTCAATCTGCCGGGTTTTCCGTCTCCTCGTCCCTGTTCTCTAATGTTCAGTGCAATTCTGTGTGCTTGTTCTTTTGTTCCTAAAATATTTACGTTATATGCAATCAGAAAAAATCTGGCTCCCGTAGCTGTTGCTCCTGATTTAGGTAAAAATTCAGCAGGTCCAAAATCCGGTTTCCACTCTGCTTTATATATCTTTTCTTTAATTCCTTCATACTCACCTGCTCTTATCTGCTTTAACATTTTTCTATCTGGGTTTTGTGAAGCTTCTTCATATAAATAAATGGGAATTCCTAATTCATTTCCTGCTCTTTCACCATATTTCTTTGCACACTCAACACATTCTTCCATTGTAACATTTGCCACCGGTACAAACGGTACAACATCTACTGCTCCCATTCTCGGATGTTCACCGCTGTGTTTGGTCATATCTATAAGTTCAGTTGCAGTTTTTGTAAACTGAAATGCTGCCTCTACCACTCCTTCAGGATCTCCGACAAATGTAAAAACTGTTCTGTTGGTTGATTTACCCGGGTCCACATCTAAGAGTGTAACTCCGGAAACTTTTCTCACAGCTTCGGCACAAGCATTAATTATGTTTTCATCTCTGCCTTCAGAAATATTTGGCACACATTCAATGATTTTTTTCATTTTCAGTAATAAAAGAATTTAATTTTTGAAAAATTTAATTATGTAAAATTATTCCGGATTTATTATTCTCAGGTATATATCAGTTTCAGGAATCTTCCGAGCCCGTCTTCATCATTGGAAAATTCAGTTACGTAATCCGCATCCGCCTTCAACTCTCCAACTGCGTTCTGAAGTGCAATATTTATTCCGCCAAATTTGAATAACTCTCTGTCATTATACCAGTCACCAAATACAGCAACCTCATCTCTTTTTAATTTCAAAATTTTTGTCACCTGTTCCACACCTGTTTTTTTGGAAATCTTAGACCGCCTTGCCTCAAGATTATAAACTCCTCTGTGAGATTGTGACCTGAAATATTTTGCTGATAAATGTAATTTAAAAGGAAAGCTAAGTTTATTCTGAATTTTTTTTATTGTATGTTTGTCATTTCCCATCATAATTATTTCAATCGTATTATTCATATAATTTTTATATGAGTTGATAAGTTCATAGTTCGTTCCGATTCTGCCCATAAAATCTTTTAAAACGGAATTATCCTCAGTATATACTATCATATCATTTGTGCATAAAGCTATCTTGCAAAAATATTTTTCTGCAAGTTTCAGAGCCAGTTCCACTTTCTTAGGTTTAATTAAAAATTTGTTTATTACATTTCCGTTTATATCGGCTATATATGAGCCGTTTAATGTAATTAATGGAGCAGATATATTTAAATCTTTCGCTATGGGGACAACGGAAGAATGTATTCTTTGAGTTGCTAAAGTTAAATTAATATTTTTAGATTTCAGATCTTTAAGTATTGCTTTGGTCTCGGCGCCTACTTCTCCCTGATTATTTATTATCGTTCCGTCAATATCGGAAACTATTAATTTTACTTTTTCAAATCTCCTTTTTATCTCCTCTAAACTTAATTTTTCTTTCATTCGAAGTTTTAATTGTAAGAACATTTCTCAAAAAAAAATATTAAATTCTATATTCATTATAAATGAATAAATTTATATTTTTACAATAACATATAACGCAAATACCGGCTTTTAAACCCTGTATGTTTGATTATTTTTAATTTTTCACAATTGACCGATTACATATTAAATAACTATTCTAATTTAACATCTGATATAAAATCTATATGCAGTAAATGCGGTGTGGATTATAATGATTTAACTTTAATTGCCGTTAGTAAGACTTTTCCTTCATCAGATATTAAACGATTATTTGACTTTGGACACAAAGATTTTGGTGAAAATAAAGTTCAGGAATTAATCCAAAAAAATTTAGAACTTAAAAATCCCGACATAAATTGGCATTTAATCGGACATCTTCAAACTAACAAAGTTAAATACATTATTGATTTTGTTCATTTAATTCACTCAGTTGATAGTTTGAAGTTGGCTCTGGAGATACAAAAAAGAGCATCTGCAATTTCAAAAGTAAAAAACATACTCGTCCAGGTTAATATTTCAAATGAAATCAGTAAATCCGGAGTAAATCCGTCTGAATTAAAAAAGTTAGTAAAAGAAATTTCATATTTTGAAAACATTAAAGTAATTGGTTTAATGACAATTGGCTCTCTTACGAATGAAAGAAATATAATAAGAAAAAATTTTAAAGATATGAAAAATTTATATGATGAATTATTGATTGATAATTCCGATTTTAAGTATCTTTCAATGGGTATGTCCTCCGATTTTGATATTGCCATCGAAGAAGGTGCCAATATGCTGAGAATCGGGAGCAGCATTTTCGGTAACAGAAACTATAAATTATAATACATTATGAATCTCACATCAAAAGAAATCAAAAAAAACGATTTTAAAAAAACATTCAGAGGATATGACATTAATGAAGTAGATGCATTCCTCGAAACTGTGAGCAATCATTATGATAAACTTCTGATTGAAAACAAAAACCTTTCAGATAAGATTAAAAGTCTCACTTCTGATATAAATATTTATAAAGAAAACGAACTGACACTTCAAAAAGCCATAGTAAAATCTCAAGACCTTGCTGATGAAATAATTGCGAACGCAAAAAAGAAAGCAGAAATAATTGTTCGTGAAGGTGAACTTAACAACGTTAAGCTCAGTCAGGATGTAAGTGAAGATATAATTAATAAAAGAAATGAACTGGAAGAAATTAAGTTGAAAAATGAACGACTGATTGAAGAAACAAAAAATTTCCTTATTGATAAATTAACGGAATTTGAAGATTTTATTAAAAATAAAAGAATCTTCAAGATGGAACTTACTAACCATAAATCCGGACAACAGGAATATGAGAAAGAACTTGAGGACAAGATAAAATCAGCAATAAATATACTGCCCGGCTCTTCTGCTAAATCTCACTCTTCTGGGTTAAATGAAATTCAAGGTTCTTCTTTTGATGACACATTCGAAGCTAAATAAAATTTCCCGATTTTGCATCAGGTACACTCCATAGCTTTAGAACATATTTCAAAATTTATAAGCGGAAATTATACAACAGGTATTATTCTCGGAACCGGACTTGGCGGGCTTGTTAACAAAATAAATATTTCTCACACTCTCGATTATGACTCCATTCCCGGCTTTCCGGTTTCGACAGTTGAGTTTCATCATGGCAAACTTATCTTTGGAAAGCTTAGCGGAAAAAACATTATTGCTATGCAAGGCAGATTCCACTTATACGAAGGATATTCACCTTATGATATCACCTTTCCGATTCATATCTTTAAAGCTCTCGGAGTAAAAGATTTGATTATTTCAAATGCTTGTGGTGCGTTAAATCCTGCATTCAGAAAAACAGAACTTATGTTAATTAATTCACACATAAATTTTCACTTTGATTCTCCTTTGAAAAATTTTAATTTCAAATATAATTATAATTCTCACTATATGTATGATTCAGATTTGTTAAATCTTGCAGAATCAGTAGCGGAAGAAAATGAAATTTTTATTCATAAAGGTGTATATGCCACAGTTCAAGGTCCTAACCTGGAAACAAGAGCAGAATACCGAATGTTAAGAAAATTAGGTGCTGATGTTGTCGGTATGTCAACTATTCCTGAATTGCTTATCTCATCCAAACTGGGAATCAGAACACTTGGTATCTCTATTATAACAGATGAAGGATTTCCTGATACTTTAAAAGTTGCTTACCTTAAAGATATTGTCGAAGCAGCTCAGGTCGCAGAAAAAAATCTTGTTAAACTCACTGAAAACTTAATCAAAAAATTATAAATTATGTCAGCAAAATATGAAGATGTAATTCTTACATCAGTCTTTATAAAATCAAAGTTCCCTAAAAATTTTAAACCGGATGTTTGCCTTATCGTTGATGATAAATATAAATTGCCGGGAAATTTTAAATTTAATAATTCTATTGACCTATCTGATATTCCACATATCTTCAGTATAAATATTCCTCCGGGAAAATCATCTCTGACACTTGCAAAAATTGGTAGTGTAAATTTATTGATTTATAGAAACAGATTAAATTTTTATGACGGATATTCTATGGATGATATTGGACACATTATATATGCACTAAAATTTTCAGGAATAAAAAAAATTCTTTCTATTGAATCGTGCGGATATTTAAATCCGAGATTTTCGGGAGGAGAAATTTCTGTTGTATATGATCATATCAACTTAATGGGAGATAATCCGCTGATAGGTAAGAATGACAGCAAACTCGGAGTTCGGTTTCCTGATATGAGCGATTGTTACAGCAAGAAACAATTTGATATTATTTCATCAATTCTTTTAAAAAATAATATCAAAGCAAACGAATCTGTTTATGTCGGTTTAACAGGACCATCTTCTGAAACCGATGCTGAAGCTCGCTTCTATCGTGAAATTGGTGGAGATGTTGCCGGCTACTCTCTCATTCCTGAAAATATCACCGCTGTCCATTGCGGACTTAAATTTTCTGCAATTGCTTTGCTTGATAAAAATCTCGTTGCCGATGTTATGATGGAAGATAAACGCTCTGAAAAAGAAATTTTATCCGCATCAAAAAAAGATTATCAGAAAGCCAATAAATTATTGAATTCTGTTCTTGAAACTATACTATATACAATTTAATTTTATAACTATGAACGGTCATCTTTCAATTCCAAAAATGTATAAACTTTTTATCGGAGGCAAATTCACTCGCACCGAATCCGAAAGATATTTGGAAGTGTTAAATCCCTCAACAGGCACAAAACTCTGCAATATCTCTCGTGCTTCCCGTAAGGATGTCCGAAATGCAGTCCTCGCAGCCCGTATTGCTCAGTCTGCTTGGGCTTCAAAAAGCGATTATGAAAGAGGACAGATTTTATACCGCCTTGCTGAAATGCTTGAAACCAACAAAGAAAGATTTATTTCAGAAATTAAATTAGCTTCATCAGTTTCTACATCAGATGCACGCAAAGAAATTAATGCTTGTATTGATTTGATTATTTATTACGCAGGTTTTTGTGATAAGTGGGTTCAGCTTTCCGGCTCTGTAAATCCCGTTCAGTCAGGATATTTTAATTTTTCAATTCCTGAACCCGTTGGCGTTGTTGCTGTTGTTCTTCCATCAACTTTAAACTTGTTACCGCTCATTTCGCGTATCTGTCCTGTCATTGCTTCAGGTAATTCCTGTGTAGTTTTAATTAATGAAATAAATCCCTTACCGACACTTAGTTTTGCAGAAGTTATCGCTACCTCTGATATTCCTGGTGGAGTAATCAATTTACTTTCCGGTCAACATAATGAATTAATCCCACACCTCTGCGGACATATGGATGTAAACTCCATTGACGCATCAGTTACTTCGGTTAATGAACTTAAACAATTTCAGGAACTCGCATCAATAAACATAAAACGACTAAATGTTTATTCCTCATCTGTCATTCTGCCTGCCCCTACGGGGAGTCAGCTTGTAGCTTGTCCCGATTCATCGGGAAAGAATCCTCCTTATGTCATTCTGAGGGAGCGAGCAGCTTGTCCCGATTCATCGGGAACCGAAGAATCTCTTATAAAATTCATTAGTCAAATAAACTTCTTCAATAAATCTCAAACCTGTAATCTCGAAAACATAACAAAATTCACCGAACTAAAAACCGTCTGGCACACATCAGCATTATAAGTAATAAACCCTCAACCAACAATATCATTCTACCTGCCCCTACGGGGAGCGAGCGTAGCGACGAAGAATCCCGTACACACCTGTCATTCTGATCTCTACTTGTCAGGAGAAAAATTTTGTAAACCAAATTATCACTTTCAAAGTCCCCCTTTGGAGGGGGATTTAGGGGGAGGATAATAATATATAATAAAATGTCATTCTGCCTGCCCCTACGGGGAGCGAAGCAGCCTGTCCCAATGCCTGTTATCGGGAAAGAATCTCAATCAAAGTCCCCCTTTGGAGGGGGATTTAGGGGGAGGATAATAATAAATTATAAAATGTCATTCTGCTTGCCCCTACGGGGAGGGAGCGTAGCGACGAAGAATCCCATACACACCTGTCATTCTGCTTGCCCCTTCGAAGCAGTCTGTCCCGACCTGTCGGGAAAGAATCCTCCATATGTCATTCTGAGGAGCGTAGCGACGAAGAATCCCATACACACCTGTCATTCTGCCAGCCCCTACGGGGATGAGCGTAGCGACAAAGAATCCCATACACACCTGTCATTCTGAGCGAAGCGAAGAATCCCATAAATAATTATAACAATCCACAATCAAAGTATCCAAATAAAAGTCCCCTCCGTAGCAGCCTGTCCCGATTTATCGGGAGGATTAAAGCAACTAATTATATATCAACACAACTTCTCGGAAAAGACTCCTGAGTATCTAATCAAATCACCAATTCCACCACAACTAATTAAATTCCATAGGTAGGGACACGCCATGGCGTGTCCACTACAAAGTATCCCACTAACAAAACCACCATCTCCCGCAGGATTCTCTCGAAGAGGAATCCTGCGAACTCCTACACACAGTCACCCTAATTCCGACTTGTCGGAAAATGCATCCCATAAATAAAAATTGTCATCCTTCCAGCTCCCATTTATGGGTTAGACCAAATTTCATTTCTTGTTTCATTAAATAATCAACTTTAATAGAATTACTCCGACATTATTTTCTCAACATAATATAATTATTAGTTTTCATTATTTTTAAATTCTTTTCAATAACATTATATGTTAGGATATTAAATTTGGATGTTGGTGAAACGGGAACTAGAAAATTATGAAAAATATCTCCTTCTAAATATGCTAAAACCGCTGTTTTAAATTCCAAATCTATAACAATAAATTCATCTTCTGAAGAATTTAAATAAAACGTTGGAACACCTTTCAATCTATTAGAATTAATTGGAGAGCCAGTTTGATAAAGAAAAAACTTGCATTCAGCATTATTATTAAAATATTTTAAATATTTAATAAAATAATATAAATCATTTAAATCTTTGTTTATTCCAAGATACATATCACTTAAAATCTTAAAGTTAGATAAATATGAAAAATATACAATACTGTCAAAAGTAGAATTTTTACTAACCCAAAAAATATCAGTATAATAATAATTATTATTTAATACCATATCATTTATTTTAATAAATAGATATCCATCAAATAAATAATGACTTGTTATCAATTTTAATTCTTCATTTTTAATTTTTATTTTTGGTTCTTCCCTAAAATTGTAATTTGAGTATAATGATATGCTATCCATAGCAAAAATATTATTACAAAATATTAATGAAATCAAAAGTATGAATAAAAATTTATCATTTATCTTATTCTTTTTCATGAGATTTTATTGTTTGAGAACTTCTAGAATTTAAATTTATTTTATTTCTCTTTAAAATTTCTCCAATATCAGCTTAAGAAGGTATTGACCTTTGTTTTACGATTTTATCTCCCGCAGGAGTCTCTCGCAGAGGACTCCAGCGTATCCATTGCATTACACTTCAAACTTAATCAAGCGTTACCCTGATACTTCCCAAATGATCCTTTATATAAATCCTCTCCTCTCCATCCGGATTCAAATATCCCTCATTCTCAAAATATTTTATTATTGACGTATTTCAATTATCAATAGTTGGAAAGGAATTTTTTATTTTAATAAAACTAATTTTATCATCTGATTTAATAAATCCAAATTCTTCCAATAATATAGCATCAACATCAAAAAAACAATTGATACTTGAAACGGGGATTATACTATTCACAGTTTGAAATTTTTCATTATCAAATTCTTTTGTTAAAAATTTAATTTTATATCCAAAAAAGCAAACTTTAAATAGATAATATTTTTTATTTTTATATATATATAAATCCTTATTATTTAGTAGTCCAGATAAAAAGCTGTCTCCAAAATTATACAAAAATGAATTGCATTTTTGATTGAAGTTCTTATTGATATTTAGATACATATCTGAAAATATTTTTTCATTAGAATTCTTCTCACTGAAATGATTCAAAAAAGAAATGTATAATTGGATTGAATATATATAAAATAATTTCGATGAATCTATATCAATTTCATTTAAATTATTGATGAAAAATGAATTTAAAAATAAATCTGAATTATTATAAAATACTGTGTCATTAACTTCGACTAAATAATATCCTTCAAATTTATAATTTTCATAATCAATACTTTCTATACCTTTATAAAAAAAATTGTTATGAATTAAAAGTGAATCTGGAAATTCTTTACATAATATATCATTGCATAAAATAAACGGAGTTATTATTAAAAGAAAATATCTAAAATTAAGGAATAATAATTTGTTCATTTGATTGCATATTTTTATTTTTAAATATTTCTTTAAAATCATTATGGCTTGGAGGTAACCTTGAAGATTGTGTAGTTCTCCAATGCATTATTGAATTACCAAAAAAACCTCTATCTGGAAGACCTAATAAATGTCCAGCTTCATGAGCAGGTGTATCCGAATAAGTATTGACATCTTCCGAAATAATAATTTTTCTTCCTTCCACAATACCTAATCCTAAATAATCTGGAGGGGTAGAATATTTTGTGTCATCAAATGGTAATGCTACATTGAATCCAATATTGTCATTAACTGGGTTATAATATTTATTAAACTCTCTAACAGATCCAACTTCTTGAGTGTGAAAAATCGTCTCGACAGTAAAATTTTTCCCTTGGATATCAAATTCACCAGACCAGTATGACTCAATATTAGTTTTCATACTTTTTAAAATATCTATTTGATTTTCCGATAAGCCATATTCTATTGAATTTTCTTGAGAAATATAATAAACATTAATATTAATTGTAATTGAGTTTCCATCAATAGTCACTTTTGCATCCCTTCCATCCACATCCTTTAAGACCATCGGACTATTCAACCCATAACAATACGGACTAAAGCTCACATACTTATCAAGCAACGGCTCAACCTGCCCCCATCTCCCAATCCTGGAATTATAATACCT
>DKKL01000026.1:17635-19128 GCA_002455255.1 Candidatus Tepidiaquacellales bacterium UBA6667
TTAATGTCATAACTGTTATAAATTGTTATTTCTATTTCTGAATTATCCCTAAATGTTTAACAAGTTTCAATTTCATTAGACACATTAGTCGAAAAATAATTACATTACTTAATAATCTACTTCCAAAATATATGCATGTTTTATTGTATCATTTTCTAATTCAAAAAGAAATTCAAGCGATTTAGCAATATCTCTAAATTTACAGATTTCATCTTCAATATTTATTTCACTATATTTTATCACTACTCTTGCTCTAATACTATTTATACAAATTTTTGAAAATAATAAAGTGAATTCTGAATCTATGTTCCCAATAAGATTGATTTTCTCTTTTTCAGAATTATTTGTACAGATATTATTACTACTTTCATATTTTGACATCGTCCGCTTAATTTCAAATTTTTCTTCATTAGAAAGTTCCGGGAATTTCCTTTCTACAATTTTTTCAAGAAATAAGTCACGATTAAAATCAATTAATTTTTGACATATATTAGGGTTTATATTAATTGAATTTTCATCTTTTTTGTTGATGTCAACGAAATCTTGATAGGCTTTTGATTCATAAATATAATTTAAACAATTAAGATAAACTGTATCTGTGTTTGAAAAACTATAAATTTGAAATAATGAATATAAAATTAATATCATAGTTACTCCTCTCTTTTTATAAATTTATCCGATGTATTTGACTCTTGATTTATTAATAATCTTGAATAAGAATTTTCATCAAACGGATAATAGGTAGTATTACCAATTTTTATACTTTTATAACTATATTTCTGTCCATATGAATCAATTCCTAGATCTCTTCTTATTTTATTTACTTCATATTCGACTTCCCCTTGTTCTGGAATTCTATATGATTTTTTATTATCCTTAAGATTTCCTCCAACATTCAAATGAAGCATTTCATGAATAAACGTCATTGCCCAACCACTCGTGTTCTTTTCCATATTTTGAGCACCTGTAATAAATGAGCTAATTTGTTCTGCGTCAAGACCTATTCGATTTTGACTGGCAACAGCATATGATTCTCCTAATTCAGAAATAACTACATTAATTTCTCCTCCTTCTTTATCTATTGCTCGTAGAATTAAGTTTGCAGCAGTCTCACTTCCTCCGGTTCTTTCGCTTGAATTTGCTTGTAGATAACCGTTATCATCCAAATATAAATCCAAACCTGTAATAACTTTTAAATCATTAATTAAAGAAGTCGAAAAATTTTCTTTTCCAAAATCCATAGAACCTAAATATACATCCCTTCCATCCACATCCTTCAAGACCATAGGACTATTCAACCCATAACAATACGGACTAAAGCTCACATACTTATCCAAAAGCGGTTCCACCTGCCCCCACCTTCCAATCCTGGAATTATAATACCTCGCACCAAAATAATCATATCCGCTTTCCTTATCCCTCTCCTTACCAGTGAACTTATAAACCTCCTCTGCCGTCTCATACTTCCTGTCTTCAAGCGGATACCCCCACAT
>DKKL01000054.1:0-10770 GCA_002455255.1 Candidatus Tepidiaquacellales bacterium UBA6667
TTACCCTCTCCCGCAGGAGTCTCTCGCAGAGGACTCCTGCGTCAAATTCAATTTATTCTATAAAGACACGCCATGGCGTGTCCCTACATTGAATCCCGATATCAAATCCCTTTTCTCGAAGAAGACTTCATCATCTCTCACCCCATTCGTGTAATTCTTAACATTCGTGTAATTCTTAACATTCGTGTAATTCGTAACTTTCGTGTAAATTCGTGGTAAATCAATTCCAACCCCCCCCCACAAATCTCTTCCTTTAATATCTTCTATTTTTTAAGTATTTTTACTAATTCATTCGCCGGGATGGCGGAATTGGCAGACGCACTGGACTCAAAATCCAGCGGGACTCAATCTCGTGAGGGTTCGACTCCCTCTCCCGGCACATTATTTGCCTGTTTTTCTTTGGTCTGTATGATTTTATTAATTTAACTGAACTAAATTTGATTAATCTTTGACTCTTTATTTCTATCCAAGCCCAATGGGGCTTTTTTTTATTAAATTTAAATTATAAATATATGTGTGGTATCGTAGGTTATATCGGTAAAAAAAATGCTCTCCAAATCATCCTCGATGGTCTGCAAAGACTTGAATATCGTGGATATGATTCTGCTGGCGTTTCAATTATTAATGATAATAAAGAACTTATAACTTATAAGAAAAAAGGTAAAGTTTCTGAACTTGCTGAAAATATTGATATTAATCTTTTCGCAGGGTCTGTCGGTATCGGACACACTCGCTGGGCTACTCACGGTGTCCCTAATGATGTTAACGCTCATCCGCAATTTGATATGGATGAAAAAATTGCTCTTGTGCATAATGGCATAATTGAAAATTATAAAACTCTGAAAACTATGCTTCAAAATGAAGGATACGTTTTCCGCTCTGATACTGATACTGAAGTTCTGACTAATCTTATAAACTATCACTATAAATCAAAAAAAGATCTCGAAACTGCTGTACGCTTTGCACTTAATGAAGTTGATGGTACTTACGGCATCGCTTGCATATCTTCTTTTGAACCGGATAAAATTATCGCTGCCAGAAAAGGAAGCCCTTTAATGCTCGGTATTGGTATTGAAGAAATTATAATCGGTTCTGATGCCTCTGCTATTATCAACCATACTAAAAATGTTATTTATCTCGAAGATGGTGAAATGTGTGTGCTCACTAAACATGGATTCCAACTAAAAACTATTAAAGACGAAGATATATTCCGCGAAATTGAAGAAATCGAATTTGACTTACAGGAAATTGAAAAAAGCGGGTATGACCATTTTATGCTTAAAGAAATCTGTGAACAACCTGAAACTATTCAGAATACTTACAGAGGAAGAATTAATTTTGAAACAGGTGTCGTAAAGCTTGGAGGTCTTGAATCTATCAAAGATAAAATTGTAAATGCCAAAAGAATCATCATCACTGCTTGCGGTACTTCCTGGCATGCCGGTTTGATTGGTGAGTATCTCATTGAACAAATGTGCCGAATTCCTGTCGAAGTTGATTATGCTTCAGAATTTCGATATCGTGATCCTGTTATAAACGAAGGTGATATTATGGTCGTGATTTCTCAATCAGGAGAAACTGCCGATACTCTCGCCGCTCTTCGTGAAGCTAAGAAAAAAGGTGCCGTTACGGTTGGTCTTGTTAACGTAGTCGGCTCTACGATTGCCCGTGAAGTTGATGCCGGTACTTACATTCACGCCGGTCCGGAAATCGGGGTTGCTTCATCCAAAGCTTTTACGTCACAGGTTATGTCTCTTATTTTGCTTGCTCTTATGATTGCCGGTGAAAAGAAAACTTTAAGCGATGATGAGCTAAAAAGAATTGCCAATGACCTCAAAACTCTACCTGAAAAAATTAAAAAATGTGTTGAAGCTAAGGATGATTATAAATTTATTGCCGATGAACTTAAAAGTGCTTCTAATTTCTTATATCTCGGTAGGGGATTAAACTTTCCCGTTGCTCTGGAAGGTGCTTTAAAACTTAAAGAAATTTCTTATATACACGCAGAAGGTTATCCTGCTGCTGAAATGAAACATGGTCCTATTGCTCTCATTGATGAAAATATGCCTGTGGTCATTATTGCACCTAAAGATAAAACTTACGATAAAATAATTTCAAATATAGAAGAAGTTAAAGCACGAAAGGGCAAAATTCTTGCTATCGCAAGTGAGGAAGATAACAATATTAACGACTACGCAGATTTTGTAATCCGCGTTCCAAAGACTTTCAATTTATTCGCACCTATCATAAATAATATTCCATTGCAGTTCCTTGCTTATTACATCGCAACCGCTCGCGGATGTAATGTTGACCAACCAAGAAATCTCGCAAAGTCTGTAACTGTAGAATAATATATCACTAACTTATAAATTTAAGCAAAGCGATGAAATAATTTTCATCGCTTTTTTTATTTACATTATCTGTTTTTTACACAACTGTCACAAAACATTTATTTCTATATTCTATTAAACCTCTCTGTTATAAATATCAAATTTAATATTTTTGTTTACATATTGCTAAGATTGTTAAATTAGTATCCTATTATTTGTGCAATTCGTTTAATTCGTGGTAATTCGTGGTTAAAAATTTTAATTATTTTGAACGGTTGCAGTTTTTTATAACTCTCATATTTATATTGTATTTATAAATTAAAAATTTTATAATAGAAAATTGCGTACCTGTTATGAAGAGTTCTGATAAGAAAAATATTAAAAAATTAGTAATTAATCCCACAGTTTCAAAGAAAAAAACTGCAAGCGATAAAAATACGCCTAAAAATTCACCGGTTTCAAAAATTGCTAAACCAAAAAACTCTAAATCAACTACTAAAAAATCTCCTACTACAAAAAAATCTGTCCCAAAAAATTTCCTCATTAATGATAAATCTGATGTCCAGTGGAGAGTTGATAAAGATTTCAAACTCATTGCAGCTAATCAAATTTTTTTAGATTCCATTTTTAATATGACCGGGGTAAATCTTAATTTTAATGAATCGGTATTGCTTGATGTGTTTGGTGATGAGATTACTAAACTATGGTCAAACCGGTATTCAAAAGTTCTCAATGGTGAAAATCTTATCTTTCAGGAAAATTTCGGTTCTTATGTAGGGAATGAAGATCAGTTCGGTATTGTTACAATGAACCCTCTTTACAATGATAAAAATCAAATCATAGGTATTTCCTGTATTTCTAAAGATATTTCAGGAATAATTAAAAATATCAACGAAACAAGAAATACTAAATTCGTATTAGAAAAAATTATGTCTTCTGCTAATGATATGATTTGTATAATTGATAAAGATGGTAATTTTAAAAGTGTTAATGACGCTTGTTTTAAAATTCTCGGTTATAAACCTGAAGAATTAATCGGTAAAAATTATATCAACTTTGTATTTAAAGAAGATTTAGAAAATACTTATAATGTAGCAATTGAAATTATGGGAGGTAAAAATGTTAATAATTATGAAAATAGATATATCAGAAAAGATGGTTCTGTTGTTCCGCTCATCTGGTCGGATAACTGGGTTCCGGAAGATGAACTGCATTATAGTATTGCACGTGATGCTACCGATATAAAAAAATTTCAGGATGATCTCCGCTCCTCTGAAGAAAAATTCCGAAACCTTTTCAATCTCAGCCCCCTTCCAAATTATGTTTTTGAACCGGACACTTTTAAAATTTTAGATGTTAATCAAACCGCAATAGATTTTTACGGTTATTCAAGAAGTGAATTTCTGAATATGACAATCCTCGAACTCAGACCTAATACAGAAATTCCAAAAATTCTTGATTTGCATAATGATATTAAAGCAACTCACGGTACTAAAAGATTTGGCACTTTTGTTCATCGTAAAAAAAATGGTGAACTTGTAGATATGAATATTACTGGACAAATGACAGATTACTTGGGCAAAAAATGTATGATGGTTTCAGCACTTGATGTTACTGAAAGAGAAGACCTCCTTAGAAAATTAATAGACTCTGAAAAGAAATTAACTGATGCAGCTAAAATTGCCAAACTTGGCTATTGGAATTTATATCTCGATAGAAATACTCTTGAATGGTCAGATGAAGTTTATAATATTTGGGGGGTTGATAAAAATAATTTTAATGTTACATTTGAGTCCTTTATTAAAACAATGCACCCTGATGACTATGAAGAATTTAATTCCGCTCAACTCAAAGCTTTTAATGGTGATGGTAATCTCGATTTTGTACATAGAATTATTCTTCCAAACAGAAGTGTCAAATGGGTTCATGAGCTTGGTAATCTAATTAGAGATGAAAATGGTAACCCGACCTCACTAAAAGGTACCGTTCAGGATATCACTTTAAGAAAAGTTGAAGAGCAGAGTATGAAACTTATGAATAAGGTTATCACTAATACAAGTGATGCTGTGATGATTATGGAAGCAGATATGCTTGATGAACCGGGTCCAAAAATTATATATGTAAATAAAGCATTTTCCAAATTAACCGGCTATAACGATGATGAAATTATCGGTAAATCTCCAAGAATTTTGAACGGTGCTGAAACGGATAAATCTGTTCTCGCAAATATTAGAAAAGCAATGGAAAATTATGAAGCACTTAATTTTGATTTGCTTTGTTACAAAAAAAATGGTGATACTTATTGGGTTAGCCGTGCTCTTACTCCTGTTGCCGATGAAAAAGGCAGATTTACTCATTGGATTTCGGTAGAGCGTGATATAACTGAACAAAAAATTGAGGATATAAATAAATCTATCTTTGCCGATATTAGCAAAATATTTAATAAAAATATATCTCTCATATCATCGCTTGATAACTCGCTTAAATATCTCGTTGAAATCGGAAAATTTAAATTTGCAGAATATTGGATGCTATCACCGGATAAATCTATTATAAATCAAGTATCTATTTTCCCTAAACCGGGTTCGGAAAATAAATTTTCTGAAATTTCAAAAAATTTAAATAGTTTTGTTATTGGTGAAGGTATCCCGGGTTATGTGTGGCAAATTCAAATACCGGTTTTTTGCAATACTGCAGATGAAACTCATTTCTTCGCAAGAAGAGAATATGCGAAAAAGACGGGTATTAATTCTATTATTGGAATCCCTCTCTTCAGTAATGATGACTTTATTGGATGTATTCTGCTCGGCAGCGAAAAAGTAAAAAATATTCTTGAAAAACAAAAAAAGTTTATTTATGAAATACAGAGATTTCTCGGAGATGAAATTAAAAGAAAACAACTTGAAGATGAACTGAATAAAATATTTGATACAACTCCGGAGATTATTTGTATTGCCGGATTTGACGGTTACTTTAAAAAAATTAATGCCTCCGCAACTAAAATTCTCGGTTACTCAAAAGAAGATTTAATTAATCAGCCGTTTTCTAATTTTGTTCATCCTGATGACCGGTTAAAAACTAACTCTGAATATATTAATCTTATTTCCGGAAATCCTACAATTTATTTTGAAAACAGATATATCTCCAAAGAAGGAAAAATTGTCTGGCTCAGCTGGACTGTTACACCTGTCATTGAAGAAAAATTGATGTATTGCATTGCTAAAGATATAACAGAACACAGAAAAATTAAAAATCTGCTTGATGATGCGTCTGAACTTGCGAAAATTGGCAGTTGGGAAATTGATTTATTGGAAAATAAAATTTACAGTTCTGATTTTATGAAAAAATTATATGAAGTACCTATTGATTATGTTATTAGCCCCGAAGAAGGAATTTTATTTCACAAAGAAGGTCCTTACCGGGATAATATGATTGCTAAAGTCGCAGATACTATTAATACAGGAAAACCTCTTGATACAGAATCTATCGTAGTAACAAAATCAGGAAAAGAACTAAACGTCCGGGTTTTTGGTAAAGCAGAAATTGTAGATGGCAAATGTATCAGAATATTTGGTTGTACTCAGGATATTTCTGATATCAAACGTGCAGAACAAAATCTTGAAAATTCTTTCAAAGAAAAAAATGAAATTTTAGAATCAATCGGCGATGGATTTTTTGCAGTAGATAAAAACTGGATTGTTACATACTGGAACAATAAAGCTGAAGAACTTTTATTCAGGAAAAAAGAAGAAATGCTGGGAAATAATCTTTGGGATATTTTTTCTGATGCTAAAGAACTTGATTCCTATAAAAATTATAACAAGGCAATGACAACAGGTAAAGCTGTATATTTTGAAGATTTTTA
Organism: Candidatus Tepidiaquacellales bacterium UBA6667; assembly: GCA_002455255.1. Classification (GTDB taxonomy): domain Bacteria; phylum Bacteroidota; class Ignavibacteria; order Tepidaquicellales; family Tepidaquicellaceae; genus UBA9002. Next base: position 6,196 of record DKKL01000054.1, read on the forward strand.
TCCGCCTATTGACCGCTGGTATGAAGTTTCAGCTTTCCCTTCAGATCACGGACTTTCAGTTTATTTTAAAGATATTAGCGATAAAAAAATTGCAGAAAAAAAACTAATTGAATCCATTGAACGATTTGAAAAAGTAACCCTCGCTACTCAGGATGCTATCTGGGATTGGGATTTGACAAATGATAAATTATATTGGGGCGGGGGATTCAAAAATCTGTTCGGATACGAAACAAAAAAAGAAAATCCTACTATAGAAAGTTGGGTTGAGCATATTCATCCTGATGATGCTCAAAGAGTAACTGAAACTATTTATAATGCAATTGATAATCCTAATGTTTCTAATTGGACTTCTGAATATAGATTCCTAAAAGCTGATGGTAATATCTGCTATATTCTTGATAAAGGTTTCGTTATAAGAGATGAATTTGGAAAAGGTATCAGAATGGTTGGTGCTATGGCTGATATTACTGAAAGAAAAGAATACGAAGTATCACTTAAAAACTTAACTAAAAATTTGCAAATTAAAACAAATGAACTTAGCAGGTCAAATAAAGAACTTGAACAATTCGCTTATGTTACTTCTCACGATTTACAGGAACCGCTAAGAATGATTACAGGTTTTTTAAGTCAGCTCCAAAGGAAATACGGCGAATCCCTTGATGATAAAGCTCATCAATATATTCACTTCGCTGTTGATGGTGCCACTCGAATGCGTCAAATTATACTTGACTTGCTTGAGTTTTCCAGGGCGAATAGATTTGATGAAGATAAATCCAATATTGACTTAAATGAAATAGTTGACGAAATCTGTATTTTACAAAGAAAACTTATAGATGAAAAATCAGCAGTAATTAAAAAAGAAAACCTGCCTGTTGTGATGGCTCATAAATCTCCCCTTACTCAGATTTTTCATAATATCATTAATAATTCTCTTAAATATTCTAAGGAAAATATCCCGGCGGAAATTTATATCTCTGCAACTGATGAAGGAGATTATTGGAAAATTTGTGTTAAAGATAACGGTATCGGTTTTGATGAGGAATATTTTGATAAAATATTTTTAATCTTTCAAAGACTTCATAATAAAGATAAATATTCAGGAACTGGTATGGGGTTAGCGATTGTAAAAAAACTTGTTGAAACTGCCGGTGGTAAAATTTGGGTTAAGTCTTCTCCTGATGTAGGTTCTGAATTTATTTTTACTTTGAAAAAATAAATTATTAAATTATTATAATATGAAATCAATTCACATTTTACTCGTTGAAGATAATGAAGGGGATATTGTCCTCACAAAAGATGCTCTCGAAGAAAGTAAAATTTTAAACACTATCTCGGTTGCGAGAAACGGCAAAGAAGCTCTCGATTATATCTTCAAAAAAAATGAATTTCAAAATGCTGAAACTCCTGATATTATATTACTTGATATAAATCTCCCGCTTAAAAATGGACACGAAGTTCTTAAAATAATTAAATCTGACGATTCAGTAAAACATATTCCGGTTATTATGCTTACTACTTCTTCTTCCGAATCTGATGTGCTTTCGTCTTATAAAAATTATGCAAGTTGCTTTATTACTAAACCTGTTGATGTTGCAGCTTTTATTGAATCTCTCGCAGGTTTAAATCATTTTTGGCTGAACATAGTAACCCTGAATAAAAAGTAAATTTGCATAAAGATAAAAAACCATATAATATACTTATCATCGAAGATAACCAAGGCGATTTTATCCTTGTTCAAGATTATTTATATGATATGATTCTAACTCCGGTAATAAAACATATTAAGAGCTATGCAGAGTCAAAACATTACATAAATGTAAATGCTTCTCAAATCGACGCGGTATTGCTCGACCTCACTCTTCCGGATAACTCAGGTGAGAAACTTTTATTTGATATTCTTAAAATTGCAAATGAAATCCCTGTTATCGTCCTAACAGGTTATACTGATGCAAATTTCGCAGTAAAATCTCTCGCTCTCGGTGCTTCAGATTATCTTTTAAAAGATGAACTCAATCCGGCTATTTTGTATAAAAGTATTATCTATAATATAGAGCGGAACAAAAACCTGAAAAGAATTAAAGATTCCGAACAGAGATATAGTGAACTTTTTCAGTTCAGCCCTCAGCCAATGTGGGTTTATGATATTGAAACACTTTTATTCCTTGATGTTAATGAAGCAACTATTGATAAATATGGTTATACTCTCGAAGAATTTAAAAAAATGAAAATTACTGAAATAAGACCGGAAGAAGATATCCCTGAACTTATGAATGTAATTGAAAAATCTAAATATAAAGAGAGATTTAAATTTAAAGGTGAATTTCGACATCGTAAAAAAAACGGTGAAGTCTTTTTTGTTGAAATCACAAGCAATAAAATAATATATAATGGGAAAAAATCAGAAATTATCCTCGCTAATGATATTACTGAAAAGAAAAAATATTTGGATAAAATAGAAAAGCAAAATATTAATTTAAGAGATATTGCCTGGCTTCAGTCTCATATCGTCAGAACTCCATTATCAAAAATACTCGGACTTTTAAGTCTAATCTCAAATGGATTTGTTGAAAGTGAAAATGAAAAAATTGAATTAATTAATGATACTCTCACCGCAGCAAATGAACTTGATAAAATTATCAAAGATGTTGTAAGTAAAACTAACGAATTGGATAAAACTTAATTCCGATTAAACTCATCATTTTTCCTCATTGATACTCTCCCAAAAAATCACTATTTTTGTAATTATCCAATTTTTAAATCAAGTATATATATAAATAATGTCTAATAACGGCGTAAATAAAGGTAAAATTGTTCAGGTAATCGGTCCTGTTGTTGATATTGATTTTTCTGAAGGTCACTTACCGGCTATCAATAATGCTATTGATATCAAAAGAAAAAACATTGACGGAAATGAGGATGTTCTCGTTGTTGAAGTTCAACAACACTTAGGTGAAAACAGAGTCAGAGCTGTTGCGATGGATTCTACTGATGGTCTAATCAGAGGTACTGAAGCTATTGATAGAAATGAACCTATCACAGTTCCGGTTGGTAAAAATGTTCTCGGAAGATTGATTAATGTAACCGGTGACCCGATTGACGGAAAAGGTCCTATCGTTACTGAAAAACATTATCCAATACACAGACCTGCACCTAAATTTGAAGAACTTTCCACTCAAAAGGAAATGTTTGAAACCGGAATTAAAGTTATTGACTTGCTTGAACCTTATACTAAAGGTGGTAAAACCGGATTATTCGGTGGTGCCGGAGTTGGAAAAACAGTTTTAATTCAGGAATTAATTCATAATATCGCTAAACATCACGGTGGATTTTCTGTATTCGCTGGTGTTGGCGAAAGAACTCGTGAAGGGAATGACCTCTACCTTGAAATGACTGAGTCCGGTGTTATCAATAATACCTCTCTCGTTTTCGGACAGATGAATGAACCTCCGGGTGCAAGATTAAGAGTTGCGCTTACCGCTCTTACTATCGCTGAATCTTTCAGAGATGAAGAAGGTAAAGACGTTCTTTTATTTATTGATAATATTTTCAGATTTACTCAGGCAGGTTCTGAAGTATCTGCGTTATTAGGTCGTATGCCTTCTGCCGTAGGTTATCAGCCAAACCTTGCTACTGAGATGGGTGCCCTGCAGGAAAGAATTACTTCTACTAAAAAAGGTTCAGTAACTTCTATTCAGGCGATTTATGTACCTGCGGATGACTATACCGATCCTGCTCCTGCTACTACATTCTCTCACCTTGATGCTACTACCGAACTTTCAAGAAAAATTTCTGAACTTGGTATNNTACAGGAAGTTAAAAGAGTGTTACAGAATTATAAAGATTTACAGGATATAATTAATATTCTTGGTATTGATGAACTTTCTGAAGATGATAAACTTATCGTCGCAAGAGCAAGAAGAATTCAGAGATTTTTATCTCAGCCATTCTTCGTTGCCGAACAGTTCACAAATATTCCCGGACAATATGTAAAACTTGAAGATTCTATAAAAGGATTCCAAATGATTTTAAATGGTGAGTGTGACCACTTACCTGAAATGGCGTTTAACCTTGTTGGTACTATTGAGCAGGCATTTGATAAAGCAAAAGAAATGGCATAAGATTTTTTAATGGAAAAACTTCTCGATTTAGAAATAGTAAGCCCTACAGCAAAAGTTTTCAGCGGAAAAATAAAAACAATTATAGCCCCCGGTTCTCTCGGTGGTTTTCAGGTTTTGTTTAACCACGCACCTTTAGTTTCCACATTAAATGTCGGTAAACTCAAACTTGTGGATGAAAACGACAAAGAAAAATTGTATGCAATAAGTGGTGGTATTCTTGAAGTAAATAATAATAAAGTTTCTGTTCTCGCTGAAACTATTGAAACACCTGAAGAATTGAACATCGAAAGAATAAAAGCGGCTATCGCAAGATACGAAGATATACTTCACAGAAAAGAAGAGGGAACTGACCCTGAACAAATCAGACTGTTATTAAAATTAGAATATAACAGACTTTCTTTACTAAATAAATTAGGTCTTAATTAGTATCGTACTTTGTCATTCTGAGCGAAGCATT
>DKKL01000054.1:10821-10994 GCA_002455255.1 Candidatus Tepidiaquacellales bacterium UBA6667
CGAAGAATCCCGTACTGAAAACAAATAATCAAACGGGAAAGAATCCCGGCACAGAATAACTAAAAGGAAAAAATTTCTTCCTCAAACAAGTTCTTTAAAAACAATATATTTGTGAGTCTTTATTCCCAGAGCGTAATTCACCAGTCGGGTCCGTAGCTCAGCGGTAGAGCATC
>DKKL01000032.1 GCA_002455255.1 Candidatus Tepidiaquacellales bacterium UBA6667
AATAAGCAAAACCTATATTATTATTATAAAAATATAACTTATTGATATTGGAAGTTGTAAAATTTACCGGTGAAAAATTTGAACCTGAATTTGTTGTTTTAAAAATTCTTCCACCAGCTACAAAGCCGATTTCAGGTGTTATAAATTTAACATATCCATAATTAATACCTAAATAAGGTATGTTAATTGAATCCCAACTTTGTCCACCATTTGTAGTTTTATAAAAATTATAATAAATATTTTTAGATGGATTATATGTCGAAATAACAATATATCCTGTATTATTATTTGCAAAACTTAATGATTTAATGTAATATGGGTTTGAGCCTCGATACTTAAAAACTGTATCCCAATCAAATCCTCCATTAGTTGTTTTACNNATCCAATTTAATCCAGAATTGGTTGTTTTCAGTATTCCTCTAGCATTAAAAACAAGATAAGTTTGTTCATTTAAAATTGATATATGTCCGTAATCATTTGTGTCCGGGAATACATTTATCCAGTTTAATCCGGCATTTGTTGTTTTGAATAAATCTAAAAAATCATCCTGATTCGGAATAAATCCTGAAACAAAACCAGTATTTAGATTAACAAATTTGGCATCAAACATATAAAAATTGTTTGGAGATCTGACACCACTCTCAACCCAATCAATTCCACCATTTGATGTTATCAAACATTGACCTGTATCATTCAGAATTATTCCTGAATTTTCATTTATAAATTTAATTGCTTTTATTGAACTTTTAATATTATATTTTGTGATTTGAGTGATATTATTATCGTTTATAGTATACGAAAGATATCCTGCAATCCCTGCAAACATTATCTTGTTTCCATTTACTGAAATTGATTTTAGTATGGTTGAATTTTCTAATTCAGTATTCACTGACCAAATCATTCCACCATTTGTCGTTTTTCTAATTTTTGAAAATTGATAATTAATTGAATTTACATCATTAGAAGCAACATATCCTGTAAATTCATTTGAAAAAATTATATTTGTAAGTTTATGAGTTGTGCCGGATGCGAGTATATTCCAGTTATTTCCACCATTTAGGGTTTTGGCTAAAGTACCATTATCTCCACAAACATAACCTGTTTGAGAATTTATCATATATATATCATTTAAAATAACATCTACACCAATAAAATTATCAAACCAATTGTTTCCGCCATTTGTTGTTTTATAAACTCTTCCTCCACTGGCTGAAGCAAAACCTGTTAAATCGTTAACAAAAGTTAACTCATAAATTGATGCTGTGAAACTTGGAAAAAGATTAGTCCAGTTTTGTCCGGCATTTGTAGTTTTCCTAAAATAAAGATCAGCTCCTATAAATCCGGTATTTTCATTTAAAAATAAAATATCATTAATTCGTGTAACGATTCCGGAATTTACTTTAATAAAATTTACACCACCATCAGTCGATTTAAGTAAAATCCCATAACTCGCACCTATATAAAAAGTTTCGTTTATTTTTTCAATACAAGTATATTCTGTTGAAACACTATCTCTATAATTACCGGAAACAATCCAGTTCAATCCAAAATTTGTAGTTTTCATTATGCATCCTCTGGATAATGCATAACCTGTATTTCCATCAATGAACTTTAAATCATAAATTGAATTCCCAAATGGAGTAGGATTCATAAACATCCATCCGTTATCTATCTGAGGAAACAAAATGTTTGATGAAAATAATATAAGAATGAGTAATAAAAGTTTTTTTCTCATAAATTATTTTTATATCTGATTATACTTATTTTTTATTTTAGCAAAATCATCTTCCTGACTTCAGAATACTCCCCGGAATTCACATTTTCTGAATTTATTATAATTCTATAAAAATAAATACCTGAAGACAAGTCTGACGCATTCAAATCAACCGAATGAGTGCCTGTTGATTTAAATTCATTCACCAAAGTTCTAACTTCCCTTCCGAGAACGTCAAAAACTTTTAATCTCACCATTCCCGATGTTGATAAATTATATTTTATTGTGGTAACAGGATTAAATGGATTAGGGTAATTCTGAAATAAACTATAATTATTTACAAATTCAATTTCATTGTTAACAAAGACTCCTCCATTTGTGGTTTTCATTAATGAATATGGTTTTTTGCCTCTATTAAATGTATATGCAAATCCAATATTTTCATTTAAAAAATACAATTTTGAAATAGAAGATTTATGAGATAAATTAATATTTATAAAATTAATTCCACCATTTGTAGTTTTAAATAAATTATCTGAGATTATAAATCCTTCATTTGCCGATTTAAACCAGACATCAGTAATTGATCCACCTCCATTAATGAAAATGAGCGAATCCCAAGAAATCCCTCCATCTAATGTTCTTAAAATGTTATACTGAGGATTAATCGTAGTTGATGAACCGCTTTTTGTTAAAAATCCTGTATTCACATTGATAAAATGAAATGAGTTTAAACTATTAGATGAAACGTTTGGATAATTAAAAATTGTAAACCAATTGCTTCCACCATTTGTTGTTTTTAATAAACTATTTTGACTAATCTCAAAAGCATAACCAGTATTTTGGTTTAAAAATTTTGAATTAAATAAAACTACTGAATTGGGATTAAAGACTGTCCAGTTTATTCCTGAATTTGTAGATTTGTAAAGTGTAAAAAATGAAGACATTAATAAATTCTGTTCGTCTATAATAGAAATATCAGTATAGTCAGATAATCCCTCTGACACTCTTGTCCAATTTATTCCTCTATTTCCGGTTCTAAATACATCCAACAAATTATCTTCATTCGGAACTTGACCAATTACAAATCCTGTATTTTCATTTATAAAACTACCTTTTAGAATTGATAAATTATTTGGAGCTCTCACTCCAGTTTGATTCCAAACGTTTCCTCCATCAGTTGTCATTAAACACTGACCCGTATCATTCAGAATTATACCGGTATTATCATTTATAAATTTAATTCCTTTAATTGAATTCTTAAATTTATAGTTTGTAAGAGATACAAAATTCCCATTGATTTCAGAATATTCTAAAAATCCATCTATTCCGGCAAACATAATTCTATTTTCATTTACTGCTATTGATTTATTAATAATCACATCTTGTTGATAAAATGCTTCACTCCAAACTATTCCTCCGTTAGTTGTTAATCTTATCCTAGTATATGTAGTTTGCAAATCTGAAAAATTATGAACAACATAACCGGTATTTTCATTGTAGAAGACAATATTATGCAAATTATTGTTTATACCGGCAACTATCACAGACCAATTTAAACCTCCATTAAATGTTTTTGCAATCAGTCCGTTATCTCCACATATGTAACCGGTTTGTGAATTTATCATAGTAATGTCATTCAAGTTTATATTCATACTAATTGATTGTTCAGTCCAATTTATTCCTCCATCAATAGTTCTGTAAATTCTTCCACCATTTGCTATAGCAATACCTGTCAATTCGTCAACAAAAGTTATATCCATTATAGTCGCAGTTAAAATTGGAATTACATTAATCCAATTTAGTCCTCCATTCGTAGTTCTTCTAAAATACAAATCTGCACTCATAAAAACAGAATTTTCATTTTTTATATATATATCCCTAATTTTTGAACCAAGAAAAGAATTTATTTCATAATAACTTACACCACCATTGGTTGATTTATATAATTTTCCTCCCTCCCCACCTACAAAGGAAAGTTGATTCTTTATATCAAAACAAGTAACCTCAGTTGTATAATTAGTTTCAAAACTTCCATGTATAGACCAGTTTTCTCCAAAATTGGTTGTTTTGAAAATAACTCCATTACTTAATGTATATCCTGTATTTTCATTTTCAAATTTTATATCAATTAAATCATTTCCAAATGGTTTGGGGTTCATAAACATCCATCCGTTATCTATCTGAGGAAACAAAATGTTTGATGAAAATAATATAAGAATGAGTAATAAAAGTTTTTTTCTCATAAATTATTTTTATATCTGATTATACTTATTTTTTATTTTAGCAAAATCATCTTCTTGACATCAGAATATTCTCCGGAATTCACATTTTCTGAATTTATTATAATTCTATAAAAATAAATACCTGATGAAAGTATTCCACCATTAAACTCAACTCTGTGCTCTCCTGATTGTTTAATGTCATTCACCAATGTTTGCACTTCCCTACCCATTATATCATACACCTTCAATGTTACAAACTGCGGCTTGCTCAAATTAAATCTTATCGTCGTTGTCGGATTAAATGGATTAGGATAGTTTTGATGTAAAGTATGAATATTAGGAATTTCTATTGTTTCATTATTGATAAAAACAGTACCTCCTGTAGTTGTTTTCAATATATTATTTCTAATTCCTAAAGCAAATAAAAAACCGGTATTTGAATTTATAAATTGTATTTTGATTACACTATAAGGGTCTATGTAAGAACTCATAAAGTTAACACCATTATTTGTAGAAGTATAAAATTTATTATTTGTTAAAATTGATATTTTATTTAATCCTAAAAATTCAATATCAAAAATATATCTTTGCAATCCCAAACTAACTGAATCCCATGATATTCCCGAATTAGTAGTTTTTAATAATTTTGCATTATAAAAAGATATCATCGGTTCATTACTATTGAAAGCCACATACCCGGTATTCATATCTATAAAATCAAAATTGTCTATGATATATGGATCTTCAATCAATTGATTATTCAAAATTTTAATCCAATTAACTCCTGCATTTGTAGTCTTTAATATCCCTTGAGAAAAATTATGAATAATCATATTATTTTCATTGAAAATAATAACATCATTCGTTAAAAAAGCTGAATCACTAATTATGTTCCAGTTCATTCCGGCATTTGTAGTTTTATACATTCCTTCTTCTGAAAATACATATCCGGAATTCTCATTTAAAAATTTTGTTTTGTAGTGGAGAATATTTCCCTGCTTAGGTGAAATTAAAACCCAATTTATACCTCCATTATTTGTCTTAAAAACTTCAGTATCAAAATTAGGGTTATAAAAAACTCCATGACCGAAGTTTAAATTATTAAATTCAATAAACAAAGGATTATAATCCCCAATTTTTAAATCAGAATAGTAATTCCAGTTTGACCCTCCATCTGTAGAATGAAATAATTGCGAAGTATCATTGATCTAAATTCCTGTATTTTCATTAAAAAATTTAACANNAATGAATCCATAACTTCCTCCAATCATAATTTTTTCCTGATTTATTCGAACGGTTGTTTTTCCATCAGTTGAATCATAAATGTTAAATAAATTCCAATTTGATCCGCCATTTATAGTTCTATAAATTTTTATCTTCGAATCAAAGAAATTGAAAATATCATTCTGATATGAAACTGCTATTCCGGTATTACTATTTATAAAATTTATACTATTTAAATTATCATTTGTTGATGAATTTAATGTTGTCCAATTAATGCCACCGTTTACAGTTTTTGATATAAAACCACTATCTCCACAGATATAACCAGTTGAATTATTTATCATATCAATTCCATAAATATTTTTATTTAATGTAACATTAAAAGGTTGCCAATTTAAACCTCCATTACTTGTCTTAAAAATATTTCCTCCATTACTAACTATTAGTCCATTTGACTCATCAGTAAACTCGATTTTGTTCGTTATAGAACCAAAAGGTAAATTAACATTTGACCAGTTTATACCACCATTTGTTGTTCTCTTTAAAGAATTGAACCCGCCTAAAAATCCAGTGAGAGTATTCAGGAAGTAAATATCATTGACATCAGTTCCAGGTCCGGTATTTGCTATAGTAAAAGTTTTACCGTAGTCTAAAGAAATCAATAGTATTCCATTTTGACATCCTATGAAACCTTTAGAATCTATAAATTTTATTTTTCTTAACTTTGTATGATTTGGCAAAATCGGAATGTTAGGGTAAGCTAATTCTGTATACTTTGACCAGCTTAATCCAAAATCTGTGGTTTTAAAAATCATAGTAGATGTAAGAGCAAAACCCGTATTCTCATCAATAAAACTTATATCAATAATATCGTTACTAAAAGGAATGGGATTTACATGAATCCATCCGTAATCGGATTGTGCATTTAACTTGTTTAAACTAATTGATAAAATGACAATAAATAAAATTTTAAATATCATAATTATAAAATATTATTTTAAATCTGTAAACATTTTGAAAATCTATATACTTTCGACTTTGGCTAATTTAATTGAAATAAATTTTTCTATAAGTTTTTATTTATCAATAATGATACGGTTAATTATAGATTATACAATTTATAATAAAATAAATTAGATTCAAAGAACAATTTTTAGACAGAAATTAACTTTATAAAAGAGTATTTTTGATTCAGAATAATTATGAACGAATTTCAGAAATCTTTCTCTCAAAAACTTCTTCTCGCTCCTATGGAAGATGTTACAGAACCGCCCTTCCGGCTCATCTGTCATCGGCTTGGGGCTGATATTGTCTATACGGAATTTATTTCTTCCGAAGGATTAATAAGAGATGCAAGAAAATGTAAAGCTAAACTATTTATCTACGAAGAAGAACGACCTGTTGCTATACAAATCTTCGGAGGCAATGACGATGTTATGATTGAAGCTGCTAAAATTTCTGAAACTGCAAAACCCGATTTCATTGATATAAACTGCGGTTGCTGGGTTAAAGATGTTGCGCTTCGCGGTGCCGGTGCCGGTCTTTTAAAAGACTTGCCTAAAATGAAACTCATTGCGGAATCAATAGTAAAAAATGTTTCATTACCTGTTACTCTAAAAACTCGTCTTGGGTGGGATGAAAATTCAATTGTAATAGTTGATGTTGCGAAGATGCTCGAATCAATTGGCATTCAAGCCCTTACAGTCCACTGTCGTTTGCGTGGTCAGGGAAATAAAGGTCCTGCAGATTGGTCGTGGATAAAAAGAATCAAAGATGCAGGTGTTCAAATTCCTATTATACTCAATGGTAATATTAAAACTCCGGATGATGTGAAATTTGTTTTTGAAACTTATGAACCTGATGCGGTTATGATTGGGCAAGCGGCTATGCTAAATCCTTTCATTTTTAGACAGGCAAAATTTTTTATGGAAAACGGTTTTCACCAGGAAGATCCGGATATCACAGAAAGAATTGATATGTGTCTCGCTCAACTCAAATTAGCAATTGATTTAAAAGGTGAGCAATTAGCAGTAAGGGAATTTAGAAAATATTATTCGGGATTTTTCAACAATCTTAGAAATATAAATTCTTTTCGACTCGAACTTATGAGATATGAAAATTTTTCTGAAATTGAAGAGAAATTATTATGGTTCAGAGAAAACTCTGAACTTATAATCGGAGAAAAATCAAAACAACTAAATTAATTTTATTAACTAAATAAAAAATATTATGCCTGATGCAATTATTGGTCTCGGAATTGTTATCGCCGGCTTTGTCGGATTAATTCTCATCATTGTTATTCTCAGGTCTTTCAGAATTTTAAATGAATATGAAAGAGGTGTCGTTTTCCGTCTTGGAAAATTCAGTGCTGTTCGTGGTCCGGGTCTCATCGTGCTTATCCCCTTTCTTGATAAGATGGTTAAACTTAGTCTCAGGACTATCGCTCTTGATGTTCCCTCTCAGGATATCATAACAAAAGATAACGTCTCCGTAAAAGTTAATGCGGTTGTATATTTCAGAGTTGTTGATCCTAACAGGGCTGTTATTCAGGTTGAAGATTATATGTATGCAACTTCTCTCGTTTCTCAAACAACTCTCAGAACTGTAACAGGTCAGGCAGACCTTGATGATTTGCTTTCACATCGTGATTTAATAAATTCTAAACTTCGTGAACTGATTGATAAAGAAACTGAACCTTGGGGTATAAAAGTTCTGAATGTTGAATTGAAAAATGTTGACCTACCGCAGGAAATGATTAGAGCAATGAGCCGTCAGGCAGAAGCTGAAAGAGATAAGAGAGCTAAGATTATTAACTCCGAAGGTGAATTTATGTCAGCCCAGAAACTTTCCGAAGCTGCAAATATTCTCGGTGGAAGCTCTTACGCTTTGCAATTGCGTTACCTTCAGGTAATGACGGAAATTGCTGCGGAAAAAAATTCAACTATGATTATTCCATTGCCTATTGAATTACTTAAATATTTCCAGCTGTCAAATGAAAAATTGAATGCTGAATTGAATAATGAAAATACTTCTAAATCTTAAAATATGAAATTCTTTTTAATCCTTTTTTGTATTTCAATCTTTGCTTTTTTCGGTTTTGTTCAAAATGATAAAACTTATAACCAAAGAATTTTATCCCAAATTAATACATCTGATGATCAAATCGAAAAAATTATTTCTGAAATGACACTTAGAGAAAAAGTAGCTCAGATGATGGTTACGAACTCTTTTGGTTTTGACCTTGATGAAAATTCTGATGATTTCAAACGGTTTAAAAATCTAATTGAAGTTGAAAAAGTTGGTGGTGTTATTTTTTTTAAAGGTAATTCCGTTCAAGAAGCTAACTTAATAAATAAACTCCAGTCTTATTCCAATATTCCTTTGCTTATCTCTGCGGATTTTGAACGTGGCACGGCGATGCGACTTGAAGATGGTTCTCTCTTCCCAAGTAATATGGGGCTCGGTGCAACTCGCAACACCGAACTTGCTTATAAAATGGGATTGCAAATCGCAAAAGAATGCAGAGCTATTGGAGTTCACCAAAATTATTCTCCGGTAGTTGATGTAAATAATAATCCAAAAAATCCAATTATCAATGTTCGCTCTTTCGGGGAGGATCCTCTGCTCGTTTCTCAAATGGGTGATGCAATGATTAAAGGATTGCAGGACGGTAATGTAATCGCCACTGCAAAACATTTTCCTGGTCACGGAGATACGGATATAGATTCGCACAGCGATTTACCGATTATAAATTTTGGAATGGACAGATTAAACTCTATCGAACTTGTTCCGTTTAAATCAGCAATAAACTCCGGTGTAAAATCCGTTATGATTGCTCACCTTTCTTTCCCTGCAGTTGATGTTACTCCTTTTTTACCTTCATCTCTTTCAAAAAAAATTGTAACTGATATTTTGATTAATGATTTGAATTTCAATGGATTAATCGTTACTGACGCTCTCAATATGAAAGGTATAACAAAACATTTTACTACTAAAGAAGTTGCACTAAGTTGTGTTGATGCGGGCATTGATATAATACTTATGCCTCAGGGTGAAAAAGAATCAATTGATGCTATTGTTGAAGCTGTCGGTCAAGGTGTTTTTTCCGAAGAAAGAATAAATAAGTCTGTCAGAAAAATTCTTGAAGCAAAAAAATGGGCAGGACTTTTTGAAAATAAATTTGTTGATGTTAATAATGTGAAAAATATCGTCAACTCTAATGATGCAAAAATTCTTTCTCAGCAAATCGCTGACGCTTCTATTACTCTTGTAAAAAATAATAATTCAATTCTTCCATTTACAAATGTATCAGATAATTCTGCATTTATCATATCTCTGAATAACGGAAATGAAACTGCTAACGCTGATTATTTTATTAAAACTTTTTCTGAGTCTAATATGTTTAAATCATTGGAGTCGGTAAATTTAACCGGTGACCTTACAAATGTTGATGAATTGATTTCTAAATCTAAAAATTTTGATAATATAATCATTCCTATTTATGCAAAAGTTAAAATTATGACCGGAACTGTCGGATTACCTGAAACACAGCTCAATCTAATTAATGCACTCGTTCAAAACGGAAAGAAAGTTACAGTTTTATCTATGGGTAATCCTTATCTCATTCAGGGTTTTGACGGAATTGATGCTTATGTCTGTGCGTTCGGCGACTCCGAAGCAACAATCAATTCAACTATTAAAGCGATTAATGGTACAATTAAATTTAAAGGAAAACTTCCTGTTGGAATCTCTGAAGAGTTTCCTTATGGGACCGGAATACTAAACTAATGAAACTTGCTAATTTATTTTTTTTCTTTCTTGTCTTTTCTGTAAATGCTTTCTCCCAACCTGTTTATCTGCAAAAATATTCAGGTATTCCGTTTAGTGTTAACGGGCAGTCGTCTATGAATCCTTTTAATTCAGGAGTTGATAATGCTAAAATACAATTTGTTGATATAAACGCTGATGGATTAGTAGATATGTTCACTTTTGATAAAGATACAACTTTATATTTTTATCAAAATACCGGCTCAACTTCAGTTCCGAAGTTCACCCTCACAACACAAAGATTTCAAAATCTTACATTCAAAAACTGGTTTTATTTTATTGATATGGATAGCGATGGAGATCTTGACCTCTTCACTGGTGGCGACCTGCAGACAATGATGTTTTTTAGAAATAACGGCTCTCCTACAAATCCTGATTTTCAGTTAATAAATAATCAAATCAGAACTAACTCTGATACTGTAATTCTATCCGAAGCTAACTGTGTACCGACTTTTTGCGATATCAATAACGATGGTTTAATTGACTTCTTCACCGGCTCTTCGCTCGGCACTATTACATTTTATCAAAATATTGGAACTCAAAATAATTTTAGTTTTAAATTCATAACTGATTTTTGGGAAGAAATTTTAATTCTCTCTCCTGTCTTAGCGGCAAATTCAGAATCAAAACCGCCATTCATCAAAAATCTAATGAATACAGATAATGAAAGACATGGGGCTAACTCTATTGATTTTGTTGATATAGATGGTGATGGCGACAAAGACCTTTTTTTCGGTGATCTGTTTTCTAAAAGCATTTATTACATAAAAAATAATGGGACTCCCTCAGTTCCTGATATGATAGTGGCTGATTCTGCGTATCCGCGACCGAACCCTTATTTTTCTCTTGGATTTAATTCAGTTAAATTTACAGATTATAATGGTGATGGAAGACCTGATTTATTTGTAACGATTTTATATTCTGCACAGACTCGGAAAAATCTGATTTATTATAACAACATAGGTCCTGCAAATAACCCACAGTTTCAGTTTGTTACAGATAACTTTATTTATAATGTTGATGTCGGAAGTAACAGCAATTTATCTTTTGCTGATTTTGATGGGGATGGTGTTAAAGATTTATTGATAGGCAGTTCAGATCCGCGAATTGAATTTTATAAAAATACAGGGACTAACATTTCACCCGCATTCACACATATAACAGATTCTATTTCTATTCAGATGGGTGCGGATAATTTTTATATGGCACCTGCCTTTGGAGATTTGGATGCTGATGGAGACCTTGATTTAATTCTCGGTAGTTTTATAAGTGATTCATTGTGGTATTATAAAAATCTCGGTTCGTCTTCTTCCTTTAATTTCATCAAACAAGGACGCGGCAATCAATTCGGCATCACATCCGTCGGGCAAAGCAGTTCACCTACTTTGTGTGATATAGATAACGATGGTGATTTTGATTTGTTTACAGGGAATTTTAACGGACGAATTCAGTTTTATGAAAATACAGGTACACCTCAAAATTTTAATTTTGTTTTTCGAACAAATTTTTATTTCAACATAGATGTGGGAAATGAAAGTGTTCCGCGATTCACAGATGTTGATGAAGATGGTGATAAAGATTTATTAATTGGAAATGTTGAAGGTGTAGTTTATTATTACAAAAATATTGGTTCACTTTCAAATCCAAATTTCGTATTGGAAAATTCTAACTATGCAAATGTCAAAGTTTTTTCAAATGCAGCACCGGAATTTACTGATATAGATTCTGATGGTGATATTGATATGTTTATAGGCAATATAAAAGGCGGATTTTTTTATTATGAAAATAGAACTATAATCGGCATAACAAATTTTTCTTCTTCAGTTCCTGAAAAGTTTAAGCTCTATCAAAACTACCCAAACCCATTCAACCCGGAAACTAAAATTAAATTTGATATACAAAAAAATAACTCTAAGGTTATTTTAAAAATCTTTGACATTTCAGGGAAAGAAATTTCAACCCTTGTGAATGATTTTCTAATTTCCGGAACTTATGAATATACTTTTAAACCAAACGGATTAAGCTCCGGTGTTTATTTTTTTCGATTGATTGCCAATGAATTTTCTGAAACTAAATCTATGTTGTTAATTAAATGATAATTTAAGTTTATGGATTTAAAATCACTTAGACGAGAATATAAAAATGGTTCATTGAATGAATCTGATATTGATAAAAATCCATTCCACCAATTTAAAATTTGGTTTTCACAGGTATTGGAGTCTCAACTTCTCGAACCAACAGCAATGGTTTTAGCCACCAGCGATAAAAATTCTAACCCTTCAGCAAGAGTGGTATTGTTAAAAGAATTTAATGAAACCGGATTTATCTTTTGTACAAATTATCTAAGCAGAAAAGGAAATGAAATTGCGGAAAATCCTCGAGGTGCATTACTTTTTTATTGGGCTGAACTCGAAAGACAAATCAGAATTGAAGGTGTTATAACAAAAATTGATAGAAGAGAATCTAAAAAATATTTCAATGCAAGACCTCTTGAATCAAGAGTAGGAGCAATCTCATCAAAACAAAGTTCACCTTTAGAATCAAGATCAGTTTTAGAAAGTTCTTATACTGAACTTTTGAATAAATATAATTCTGAAAATTCCGAACCTGAAACTCCTGAAAACTGGGGCGGATATATTTTATTGCCGGATTATTTTGAATTTTGGCAAGGTCGTGAAAGTCGCCTACACGACAGAATAACTTACAGTTTAAAAGATTCATCCTGGCACATCCAACGCCTATATCCGTAATTTATGTCATTCTGCCTGCCCCTTTGGTGAGGGAGCGAAGCGACAAAGAATCTCTAACACCACTGTCATTCTGAGGAGCGAAGCGACGAAGAATCTCTTTATAACAATTAATCAATCCTTATGAGATTCTTCTCCCGACAAGTCGGGATCAGAATGACAAGTAACTCTGTCATTCTGAAGATCGAAGAGAATAGTAACTCTGAAAGTTCAAAAATCAAACCACGAATTACCACTAATTAAACTAATTACACAAATCAAATTGAACGACTCCCCCACAGAAATCTCCCAAAAAGGACTCCTGTGAGCAATAAAACCTAAAGAATCCCAATAAAAAAAAAATACTTCACAAATCGGGAATCAAAATACAAGTCCCCCTTTGGAGGGGGA
>DKKL01000013.1 GCA_002455255.1 Candidatus Tepidiaquacellales bacterium UBA6667
CTTCGCTGCAAACTCCTCAGAATGACAGGGAGGGGATTCTTCGTCGCAAGCTCCTCAGAATGACAAAAAGGGGGATTCTTCTCCCGACACGTCGGGATCAGAATGACAAAAGACAAACAGAATGACATTTGTGGTTAATTAAGGTTTAGGGATGAGAGGACTTGGTCAATGGGTTTTGTGTTTTTATAGAATGATAATATTTTTTGTAATACCTCGTCAACAATAGAATCCGGGCATGAGGCACCGCTTGTCAGGATAATTTTCACAGGATTTTTTTCAGGTAAAAAGTTTTCTGTTACATTAAATTTATGATTATGAAAATCGTAATGTGAAATAGTTTTACAATCAAGAATTTTATCAGCAGAACTGATGAAATAAGTCGGAAGATGTTCTTCACAGAGTTCAACAATATGAGAAGTGTTTGAACTGTTATATCCCCCTACAACAATTGCAAGATCAGCAGGCAGTTCGAGGAGTCCATAAGTTGCTCTTTGGTTATCGTGAGTAGCATAGCAGAGAGTGTCGCGAGTGTCAGCGAAATGATTTTTAAGATTTTCAGTTCCGTATTTTTGCTCCATAATATTTTTCAGGTAATCTGCAATTGCCTGAGTTTCGGATGCAAGCATAGTAGTTTGATTAACCACTCCAATTTTTTCAAGATTAATTAACGGATTAAATCCGACTGATAATCTATCCTTGAAGAAAGTATTAAATTCTTCGAGAGAAATTTTTTCTAAAATAAAATCACCAAGAATTTTTGTTTCATCAATATCCCGAACTATGAGAGTATGTGCATTTTCTTTGCTGTGAGAAAAAGTAGCACGGGTTTCTTCATGTTTGTATTTCCCGTGCAATATAATAGTGTAACCGGTTTTGCCGAGTGATTCAGCCCGATTCCAAACTTTTTCAACAAAAGGACAAGTGGTATTATATTTAAGAGGGTCAATTCCCTTTTGAGAAAGTTTATTTTCAATTTCAAGAGTAGTACCGAACGCAGGAACGATAACGATGTCTTTTGAATTTAGTTCATCCCAATCAATAAGTTGTTTGCCTGAAGTTTCCATAATGAATTTTACACCTCGAGATATGAGGTCATTATTTACATCAGGGTTATGAATCATTTCACTGAGGAGAAAAATTCTTTTATCAGGATTTTCTTCAACAGCTTTGTATGAAATTTCGATAGCATTTTCCACACCGTAACAGAAGCCAAAATGTCGGGCAATATAAAATATAACAGGACCAAAATCGAGCACAGTCGGGCTATAATCCTTTTTTCTGGGATCTGATATTTTACGATAATTTTTAATTTTAGAAATTACCGGGCTTCTGTAGAATACCGGGATATCAAAAGATTTCATAACGCAATTAAGTTATTAATTTTTCCGGAACAAACGATTGTTCACAAAATTTAAACAAAAAATAATTACAGGTGAAAATAAGAATACCTGCTATAAAAAGAACCAAAGAATTAAGAATAAAAATTCCTGAAATTTGTCCAATGCCAATAATGATGAGAGGTAAAATAATATATACAATTCTTTGCTGAGCTTGTTGAAAAGTTTTAGCTTTAGCAGAGACAAGCACCATAAACAGAACGGCGAGCAAAGCAAGAGCAGGAGATAGCCAGAATACGAGAGTAAACCATTTAACAACAGGTATGATAATTTCAACACTTGAAAGAGCTTTGCCAATAAAAAGGATTATAAAAAAGATAATAAAAGAAACGAAAGTAAAAAGAATAGATGGAATTAAAGCACTTAATACTTTTGCTTTAAAAATTTCACTGACAGAAACAGGAGTATAGAGAATTGATTCAATAGTTTTATTTTCTTTTTCCCCAACGAAACCGGTACCGGCTATTATGCTTGCACTCATAATCGGTATTAGCAGGAACAAAGACGGGAAAATAGTATTGAGAGAAAGGTATAAAAATTTTTCTCTTAAATTGAGCGATTGAAATTCTTCAGGCAGCGGAATTTCTTTAAAGTTATCATTTACTGAAGCATCACTCATAAAATTAGAAGCGATAATGAATCCGGCAGGCAGTATTACGCAAAAAATTACAGGAAGTATAATAAACGGGAGATAAATAATTTTATCACCGAATACAGTTTTAAGATCTTTTTTTATGAATGCTTTATAAATTAAACTTTTCATTTTAATGATCTGATTTTGAAATAAAGTTGTTCGAGATCAATTTTAATTTGTTTTGCTTCAAAAATAATCCCTCCGTTTTTTATAACAGTAGAAATAATTTCAGAAGCATCATTATCATTATTAATTTTCAGTTTCAGAAACTGAGAACCTGAGTTATCAAGATTTTTTCCTTTAATTTCGAGATAAAGCGAGTCATCAACTTTATTTCTAAGCTCATCAAAAGTGCCATAGGCAATCATAGAACCGTTATCAATAAAACCATAAAGAGAGCAAATATCCTGTGCATATTTAAGCTGATGAGTACAGAGAAAAACCGTGATGTTTTCCTTTGAAACCTGCTTCAGAATATATTCATTAACGAGTTTAGAACCTTCAGGGTCAAGACCGGAGGTTGGTTCATCAAGATAGAGAATTTTAGGTTCATTTAAAAAAGCACGCATGAGTTTGAGTCGTTTCTTCATTCCGGTGCTGTAAGATTTTACAATTTTATCTTTAGCATTAAAAATATCAAACTCATTAAAGAGATATTCCGCACGACTTTTCAGATTTTCAGAATCAATTCCGAATAACTGCCCGAAAAAATTTATATTTTCATATCCTGTGAGATAATCATAAAACTCGGCAGTATCAGTAACAACTCCAGAAATCTTATGAACATTTGAAATATTTTCAGAACTTAAAGGAGAACCATTAATTTCTATATTTCCGGAATCCGGAAAAAGTAAACCGTTTAGTAATCTTAAAGTTGTAGTTTTACCTGCACCATTTGGACCAAGAAATCCAAAAATTTCTCCTTGAGGAATTACAAAAGAAACATTTTTTACAACCTGATGATTTCCAAAACTTTTACAAAGTGATTCTGCTTTTATTAATTCCAAAAATTATCCTTAAATAAAATTAACACAAATTATTATTCGAATGCAGTGATACCCGTAACATCGTGTCCGAGAATGAGAGTATGCATTTCGTGAGTACCTTCGTAAGTCTTAACTGATTCAATATTATTGAGATGTCTCATAATAGGATATTCATCAAGAATGCCATTAGCACCGAGCATTTCGCGAGCCATAGAAGCAATAATTTTTGCAATTTCGCAGTTATTTCTTTTTGCGAGAGAAACCTGTTGAGGACGTAGTTTGCCGGAATCTTTAAGTTGTCCGAGACGGAAATTCAACAATTGAGCTTTAGTAATTTCAGAAATCATATAAGCAAGTTTTTCCTGAGTGATTTGAAAAGCAGCGATTGGTTTGCCGAACATAATTCTTGATAGAGAATAATTCAAAGCCGTGTTATAACACTCCATAGCCATACCTGTAACACCCCAAGCTATACCGTATCGGGCTTGAGTAAGGCAAGAGAGCGGAGACTTTAGCCCTTTAGAAAGCGGCATAATATTTTCTTCGGGGATTAGGCAATCTTCAAAAACCAGTTCAGAAGTTATGGAAGCTCTGAGAGAGAGTTTACCTTTCATTTCAGGAGCAGAGAAACCTTTGGTACCTTTTTCAACAAGGAAACCACGAACTTCCCCATCGAGTTTAGCCCAAACGACAGCAACATCAGCGATGGTACCATTAGTAATCCACATTTTAGCACCGTTAAGAAGAAATCCATCGGAAACCTTTTCAGCTTTAGTAATCATTCCACCCGGATTACTTCCGAAGTCAGGTTCAGTTAAACCGAAGCATCCGATAGCTTCAGCGGATGCGAGTTTTGGCAACCATTTCTTTTTTTGAACTTCGCTACCAAAGGCAAAAATCGGATACATCACGAGAGAAGACTGTACAGATGCAAAACTACGCACACCTGAATCCCCTCTTTCGAGCTCCTGCATAATAAGACCATAAGAAATATTATTGACACCCATACCTCCGTATTCAGAGGGGAGAGTAGGACCGAAGACACCGATAGCAGCCATTTTAGGGACGAGCTCCATCGGGAATTTCATTTCCTGATTATATTTTTCGATAATGGGCAATACATCATTATTAACAAAATCGCGAACAGTATCGCGTATAGCTTTTTCTTCATCAGAAAGAAGATCATCAATTAGGTAATAGTCAGGAGATTTCGAATTGCTTAAGTTTGACATATAAAATTAAAAATTTTAGTTTATAAGGTTAAAGGTTTTTTCGAGTTTGTTATAATTTTTTTGATTGGTATTAATTTTAACTTTGATAGAATTTTTAAGATATTTAACATCTTTGACTTCTGCGATATTATATAAATCGCTAAGTGATTTATAATCACCTGCTTTAAGTTTTACAATTTTTTCAACATTATCAAAAGTTAATTTTTTGATTACGGCATCAATGAGAGAGTTTAGATTCATTCCTTTTTCGGCAGAGACAAAAACTGAACCGGGATAAATAGATTTGAGATCTTTGATAAGTTTTTTATCTTCAAGTTTATCAACTTTATTAAAAACATTGATGATAATTTTTTCGTCCGCTTTAAGTTCTTTGAGAGTTTCCATCACAACTTTCATTTGTTCATTGAAGTTCGGGTTTGAGACATCAATAGTGTGGAGTAGAATATCAGACTCGACAACTTCCGCTAGAGTTGATTTAAAAGATTCAACAAGTGAGTGAGGAAGATTTCTAATGAAACCGACAGTATCAGAGATGAGAATTTTTTTCGGAAATCTTGAAATAATTTCATTAGTTTTTTTGTCTTTCACATTTAGAACGCGTGTGGAAGTATCAAGAGTAGCAAATAGTTTATCTTTTACATAGACATCGGAATCAGTGAGAGCGTTGATTAGGGTTGACTTGCCGACATTAGTATAGCCAACGAGAGAGACTCTGTAATAATTTTCTCTTTCAGACGATTGAGTTTTTCTCTGAGCTTCGAGTTTAGTTAGTTTTTCTTTTAGAGCAGAAATTCTTTTATCAATTAATCTTCTGTCAGTTTCAATTTGCGTTTCACCGGGACCTTTAGTACCAATTCCCCCGAACTGTTTGGATAAGTGAGTCCATTGTCTTGTTAATCGTGGTCTTAGATATTCGAGCTGAGCGAGTTCCACCTGAAGTTTTGCCTGAGAAGTTTTTGCATTAGAGGCGAAGATATCAAGGATGAGATTAGTTTTATCAAGGACTTTACATTTGAGTTCGTTTTCGAGATTTCTAAAGTGTGTGAAGCCCAGTTCATTTTCAAAAATAACAAGACTGATATGATTATTTTTGACATACTCAGCAATTTCCTGCACTTTACCTTTACCGATGAGGTAACGAATGTCATAGTAACTATTTTGCTGAAAATAAGATTTAACGACTACAGCCCCGGCAGTTTCCGCGAGAAGTTTGAGTTCATCGAGCGAATCTTCGGAGAGGATATGTTTATCGTGAAATTTATTAGAGTAGCAAACTAAGACGGCTCTTTCTTTTTCTTTTTTATTTTCGATCAAATTTTAAGCGAATCAATAATTATAATAAGTGAAAATACCGAAAACGATTCCGAAGTTAAAGACAGAAAAAGGGTTTATGGAGAGGGTGAAAATTTTATTTTGGTAAGAAATGGTAAAGAAACGGTCAAGTTTTGGTATAGTTTTAGGGAAAGGATTTGGGAGTATGGGAAAGAACGGTTTGGTGCTTATTAAGCCCATATAAAAATATGGGTATGGATTGAGAATATCAAGGTAAATGAAAATGGATGTTGGGTTGTGATTTATAGAAAAATATATTAAACTCAGGAGTCCTCTGCGAGAGACTCCTGCGGGAGAGGGAAGATTTAGTTAATTTATATTGGTCTTGATATTTTGAATCATTTTACAAAGTTTATTAATAATAAGAAACATGGTGAGAAGATGCCGATAAGAAAAAACTTTAATCAAAGAAAATCAGATAGTAATTATATTGGTTGGACGGCGATAACGGATTTGTATTATATCAGGGATGCAACGGGAAAGGAGATAGCGATTTATAACAGTTATGACATAAAACAGTGGAATTTGTTTGGATTTGAGAATGAGGGATA
>DKKL01000046.1 GCA_002455255.1 Candidatus Tepidiaquacellales bacterium UBA6667
TGAATCAGAATTCTAAACACATTTTGAGCATAAATACTATTTCCTGAAACAGCCGGTAAATTGAATGTGTTTCCGGTAATTATCTTATTTAAATATGCTGATGCAGAATCGTTTATTATTTTGATAGGGTTTCTTGCATTGTTGAATGAACAGTTCTTTATTTCTGTAAGACCTCCAGCGTTTTCAAATACAAGTCCTTCCCAAATTTCATTGTTGTGAGATGAAAATACGGAACTATCTGCTATCAGATATGCACCATTTTTGAAAATTATTTTAGCATTATTCTTTAAATTAACTTTCGATTTTTTATCCAACTTCAGATATGTAGAGTGTCCGTCAAAAGTTATAACCGTATTTTCACCTATATTCAGATTTGCATTTCTGTCTATAACTATAAACCCTCCGTTATTAACCGTATAATTGCCATTAGAAAAACTCATTGAAGTTCTGTCAAACGCTCTGTGGCATGCCTGATTCTCCCAAACTATCTGCCCTCCTAAATATTCAATTACTCCCCCTCTATATGTAAATATCTCTGCGTTCTGTTTTAAAATAACTTTTGAACCTGCGAGAAGTTGAAGTGTGTCGCCGAGAGGTGAACCGTTTGTAAAATCATACCCTTGACCATTAATAAATAATCTTTTATTAGGATTTAATAAAAGCGAATCTCCCGATTCAGCGATTAGTTTGATACCGTAAATATGAATATATGTTTGTGAAATAGGTTCATAAATCCATTTACTCGTTCTTGGAGTAGAATATGTATTTCCGGCAACATAAATATCAGGAGGCATAATAAAATTTGTATTATAATAATAAGGGTCATTCTGTGTATTATACCCCCATCTGTCCAATACACCAATTGTATCTTTGTTTTTAAAAACCGTATCAAATCTTACAGTCGTTCCGATTCTTAAAACTCTTGGAATAGAATCATTCTCTGCTGAGTATGCGTTGAAAGGAAACGATGTTGTTCTTGCATAAAATAATTTTTCATATGGAAACTCTCTAGTGTTATCTAAAAACTTCCAAACTTTAAATTCTTTTGTAGGTAATCCATTACTCAAAGTATCACTTGTGTAAATTGAATCGAAAAAAGTTGTTCCAAATGTATATGCAATTAGTTTTATATATACTCGATTTCCGAAAACACGATATAAATCATAATAAATTTTTATATCTCTACCATATCCATTCGTATCAAGGTGAGGATAGTTCTTTGTTCCATATTTACTGTCTAAACTATTTAAAAAAAACTTGTATTTTTCTTTTAATTCATTATTTTTATAAGACTCTATTGTAATAAAGTATTTTGCAAAACCCCAGGTATCATAACTATCAACCGTTTCTATTGGAGATGCTAATTGAAGAACTCCACCATTAATGTTTGAATTTACAAAATGACTTTTAATTAACTTACTTTTAACACTCGATTGTGTGAAAAATCTAAAAACCGATCCTGATTGTATAATTGACTGTCTGTTATATTGAAAATTCCCTGATGAATTATTGTTGTATCCTTCAAACGGAATCGAATATAAATCAACTTTTACCCTTATTGTATAATTGCTATCAATGTTGTTGATTAAGAACATCAAATCACTATCGAAACCTTGTGATTTCAAATTTGTTGAAAATATAAAAAAGTTTGATATTAAAATTATGAAATATATAGAAAAGTTCATTCTTGATTTCATAGCAGTTGTGTATTATTATTTTAATAATATTAGTTTTTTGGTTTCATCTCGGTTAGAAGATTTCAAACTGTAAAAATAAACACCTGATGGAAATTCACTCATTTCTAAATTATATTCATAAATACCCGGATTTCGTGTTTCATTTAATATTTCTTTTATAATTTTGCCTGTTACATCTGACAAAAATAATCTTATACTTTCTCTTTTCTTTAACTCAAACTTTAATTTTGTTTGGGAGTTAAACGGATTAGGGTAATTTTGATACAATTTAAAATCTTCGGATATAATTGTTACATTATTTTCATTATCTATTCCTACGATTCCGTTTTCATTATATATTACTAATCCGTTATCAGTCCCCACCCAAACATTTTGATGAATATCAACTCTTACAGAATTAGCAGAATAGCTTGGCATAGGAGAATTGGTCGGGTCAAATCTTACTAATGTCGTATCTTTTGTAAATTTTAATAATCCTCCACCAGGTGAGCCCATCCAGATATTTCCGCTTGTATCAAGTGCAATTCCTTGCAAAAAAGCGAAGTTTAAATAATTGCTCCAGCTACTATCCAATAAATTAAACTTATTTAATCCTCCTCCGCTTAGTCCAATATATACTATCGGATATTTTATCAATATATCATCCGTCCAATTGTATGTTAAAGGTGAGTTTGTTGAAGTATAAATTTTCCACAAAGTATCTGTTGGTGTTTTTATTATTCTGGCTAATCCACTGCTATATGTTCCTATCCAAACTTCATTCCCAAAACTCGATATAGTTTCAAGTCTATTATTTATTAATGGAGAGTTACTTGTATTGTAAGTTTTCCAGATACCATTATAAAATTTTGATAATCCCGGAACGCACGCTATCCATGCAGCTCCTTCTGAATCAAAAGTTATATCTAATACTAAATTTGAAGCAATCCCTGAGTTTTGAGGAGTATATGTAGTCCAGGTAAAATTATCAAACTTTGTTAGCCCTTTTGCATGACATATCCATTTGTCATGACCATTCACAACCATTGAATACGGTGAAGCTAAAGGATAATTTGCATTTGAATCAAATCTTATAAAGGAATTTCTTTGAAAATTAAATCTCACTAATCCATTTGTTGGTATCCATGCGATTGTACAGTTAGAATCCCTTTCTAATGCAAAAGGACCTACTAAATCAAGTGGCATTCCCGTATTCCCGGAATTATAAATCCTCCATTGCTGACCTTGAAGACTTTGAAAATTTAATGAGCTTAAAAGGGTTAATATAAATATAATTTTTTTCATTATAAAATTTATATCATAAAACTAAACATTCTCTTCTAAAATTCCTAAGACAATTTTACTCATTTGTGAATCTTTATATCACTTCAATAAAATCATTTTCTTAGTATCTGAAAAATTTTCTGAAATTAATTTATAATAATAAACACCGCTCGGTAAATCTTTTGCATTCCAGTTAATTTCATAACTTCCCGCTGCCTGATTTTCATATATATACTTAGCTACTTCTTTTCCCATATTGTTATATATTGCTATCTTCACATCCGATTTATTTGGAATTGAATAACTTATCTTCGTTTCAGGATTAAACGGATTTGGATAGTTCTGATTTAAACTGAAATCTTTTATCTCACTTGATGTATTTGTTATATTTACACTCATTCCCATCTTTACAACATACAAACCCGTTTTTATATCACTTACTACTATCTTACCGGATGCAAAATATGGATAACAATTCCAGGCACCTTGAAAAGCTGTGCCTGTTCCGGTATATGTATCATAGTGTCCTACCTCAACCGGAAAATTTGGATTTGAAATATTATATACAATCAACCCTGCTCTGTAATGAGCTAAATACAACGAATCTCCCCTTACATAAGCATTATGAACCATTGAAAGTTCATACGGCATAATATCAAATACCTGTACAGGGCTCATTATGTTTTGTATATCCCAAATCTTTGCATGGTTCGATCCACCTTCATCAGTAGTTACTAAATATTTTCCATCATCAGTTGTCCATGCATTATGTGTTACTGCTCCGGGATATGTCCATTGTGTTATTTGTTTTATACTGTCTTTATTTCTCACATCAAGAACTGTCAAGTTAGCTGGTGAACTGGATATACAACAGGCAAACAATGTGTCATTTCTCACGAAACAATCATGAATATACCTCGTTCCCCATTGCCCCCTTCTTACAGGATTAATGGGATCAAGCAAATCCAAAATAAAAACCCCGCCGTTATTGAATGTTCCGCCGTTGCTGTATAAATATCTGTCAAAAATTCTTACTGTATGTGACCTGGTATATCCCGGAAAAGTATATGATTTTACGAAACTAACCGAATCAGGTAAATACTGCATATCAATAATTTGTATTCCTGCACCACCTTCCGAAACTACATAACAGTAATTCTGATAGGTTGCCATTTCTCTGTAGTTATAAAATGAACCGGGCCCTGATACCGTACCACAGTTGACTATATTGTTCACATCTGTAATATCGTAAAAAGTTGTTCCGGCATAATGCCCTATTATAGCATACTCCCTACCGTTTGGTGCTGTCCATCCCCAACAAGATGCATAATGCCAGTCTGCCGGTGTACCTCCGGCGTTAAAATCATTCTTAGTTCCGAGCAATGTCATATTAAATACCGACTGTGAATAAACCTGCCCTGATATTATTATTAAAAACAAAACTAATACGGGTTTAAGTAAAATGTTTTTCATATGATTATTTTATTAAATATATTTTTTAATTTCTTTTTGAATAAATTCTGCAAGTCTTATTGACATCGCAGCAATTGTAAGCGTCGGATTGTTGGTTCCTTCTGTTGGGAAAACAGAACTTCCAGCAATAAATAAATTATTATGATCATGAGTTTTTTGATTTTTATCCACCACTGATGTTTTAGGGTCATCTCCCATTTTACAAGTACCGTTTATATGACCTGCTCCCTGATTGTATTCAAACCCAACTTCTGTAGCTCCAAGTGCACTAAACATCTGAGAAGCAAGTATCTGACCTTCTTTCTGTCCTGCCAATGAATAGTCATCATATTTGTAATATATTTTTGGTCTTGGAATTCCAAATGTATCTAAATTATCAAAATCAGGTACTATCCTGTTGTCAGGGCTTGGCAATGATTCTGTCAAAAATGCAAACCGAAATTGCTTAGGTACATCCTTTGCAACCTGATCTCTCAAATCTTTTCCATATAAATTTTTTGTTTGATTTAACCAAACAGCATAGTCGGGAGGAAACCCTACGGGCCAGCTCCAGCCATCATTTCCTATTTCAATTCTAAATGCACTTCTGTTTCTTCTAAACGCTCCATCATGTAAATTTTCTATTCCCGCTGTTGAAAGTGGTGAGCGGTATGGATATAAATTTTCCGGATGAACTGCATATGCAAGTAATGTCAAATTATCCATTAAATTTCTTCCAACCTGATCAGATGAGTTTGCAACTCCATTAGGATATTGACCATCCTTTGACATTAAAAGTAACTTTGGAGTTTCAATGGAATGTGCAGCTATCACATATAACTTACCTTTTGCTGTTTTTTCTCCTTCAGTATCTTTGAACTTTATCCCGATTATATTTCCATCAGGATCTGCCTGTACAAATGTTGCAACTGAATTTGTTAGCAATCTTGCACCGGCTTCAATTGCCATATTCAAATGAACAGTCGCATCATATTTTGCCTGTATTGGGCATATCGGTATGCAACTCGCATTTCCGCAACAAGGTTTTCTGTTTTGATATGGTTTTGAGTTTCTCGCTTGCGGTGTCTGGCTTACTATTAATCCTAATTTTTCCAAAACAGGTTTTAATTTTAAATCTGAATATGTAAAATCAAGTGCAGGATTTGGATAGCTGTTGTTTCTCGGACTGCCAAGATCGTCTTGTGAATTTCCCGATACTCCTAACTGTGTCTCGGCTTTTGCATAGTATGGCTCTAAATCATTATATCCAATTGGCCAATCAACCCCAACTCCGTAAGTGCTTTTGAGCTTGAAATCATTTGGTGTCAATCTCAATGCTGTACCTAACCAATGCCATGTTGTTCCACCTGCTGCTCTTACATATGAACTACCGAAATTATCAGGACCACCTTTCACAAAATACTTGTCCGGCTCTGTTAAATATGGAAACGGAGCATATTTTGTCGGGATATATGGTTTATCAATTGACCTGTTGGGTGTCTCCTGATATGTCTTCACTGCTTTATCTCTGTCTATCATTTCTCCTGCTTCAAGTATCAGCACATTCAATCCTGCCGAAGCAAGTGTTGATGCAATTAATGAACCGGCTACGCCGGAGCCAACTATTACTACATCTGCGTTAAGATTATTTTGCATAAGATAATTTTTTTATATACTTGGTGGATTGAGCCAGGAGTTCGTATCTCCGTGACATTCTGACTCCGGACTTCCGTAAACGGTTGCTTGCCAGCCCAAATTCTGATTGAAGTTTAACATTTTATATTCATTCCCATCTTTATAATCTCCTTTATACCAATACATTACAATTCTCTGTGCAAGTTTCTTATCCGCATCAAGTGTTAAATCATCAACAACATTATAATTTAAATTGACAGGTGTATTAAGATTTAATTTAAACTTATCATATAAAGAAGAAATTGATGAGCCGGAAGGTGGAAAATTTTTTAAACTGTTGAGATATGTTTGTCCGCTGCTTTTATCAAGATCTGAAACCTCAAACCCTGTTAATAAAGATGACAGCTGCATAAACTCATCTAAGGTTATATCCCGCGATTTCCCGCACGAAAAAATTCCGGGTAACGAAACAGTCGCTATTCCGAGTGCTGTCCATTTTGCAGTATCTTTAATAAATAATCTGCGTGAAAGTTTTTTCTTTCCGGTTTCCATATCTTTGTTTTATATTGTTTTAAAATAAACCCCCTGTTAAAAAATTTCAAGTTATGATTTTTAATAGGAATAAATTTGAGAATTTTATTAATTTTACTGTAATTAATAAAATGAAATACGATATAATCATAAATGAACTTCTTAAATCAAACGAACCAACAATTGTTTATAAAACATTTGTCAATATTCTCGGTGAAGACTTCCCGTCTAAAAAAATTAAAATTCTAAAAAATGAAATAAAAAACTCAGCAAGAGTAAAAAAATTATTATCAAACAGAGATAATACAGGTAAAATAAAAAACTGTAAAAATGTATATGATAAATGGCAAGGTTCTCACTGGATAATGATTTTGCTCGCAGAGCTTGACTACCCCGAAAACGATAAAACTTTACTATCCACTGTGGATGAACTTCTGAATTTTTGGTTAAAAGATTATTATTTTAACGAAGTACTAATTAAAAAACCGAGCGATGTATTCAAAGATAAAACCGGAGTCCCTTTTATAAATGGAAAATATAGAAGGTGTGCCTCACAACAAGGAAATCTATTATATGCTTTGCTTAAACTCGGTTTCCATGATAAACGAATTCATAATCTTGCTGAACTACTTTTAAAATGGCAATGGGATGATGGGGGTTGGAACTGTGATAAAAATCCTGATGCAAAAGTTTCAAGTTTTGTTCATACACTGTGGAGTATTCGCGGGCTTAGCTATTACAATAAATTCTATCCGTCTAAAAAAATACCTTCAGCAATTAAAAATGCATCTGAAGTTATTCTCAAAAGAAAACTTTATAAAAGATTGTCTGACAACTCATTCATCCGGGAAGAATTTATTAAACTTCATTATCCTCTTTACTGGCATTATGACATTTTAGGTGCTTTAAAAGTCTTTTCCGAAAACGGATTTATAACCGACAATAGATGCAATGATGCTTTGGATTTACTTGAATCAAAACTCATTATTGATAAAGGGTGGGCTTCAGAAGGTTCATATTATAAAACCTCAGAAAAATTTTGTCATAATTGTGATTATGTAAGTTGGGGGTCAAACTCTAAAAAAATACCAAACGAATGGATTACACTTGATGCTCTGTATGTTTTGAAATCTGCCGGAAGATTTTAATTGAATAAATTAATTTTCCGGTTTTGGAGTTGTGTTTCCTCCGTCAAGAATATATTTCCAGCTTCCGTCTTTTTGCTTTTTCCAGATTGAAACATAAACGCCGTATATAACAGTATCTGCACCGGTTTTTGTTAATGTATTCATTTCCCAATTTCCAAATGTAAACCCTAAATCTCCCGAAGTAGAAATTTCTGCTTTATATGGTTCCCACTTTAATTTAATTTTATCATTTGGAAGCGGTTCGCTATATACTTTTTTTAGTTCATCAATCCCAATAATTGCAGGACTACCTGGATTCATCTTAATTACATTTTCATCAGCATAATGAATGAATGCCTCAGGAAACCCCTTCTCCTCGGACATCCTCGAAAACTCCTTATCCGTCTGTATCATATTTTCCAAATCATTGTCATTTTTGATTGATGAATTATTAAAATACCCTATAGGAAAATCAACCGATAATAGCATTATAATTATATATAAAATTTTCATAACACATTTTTATTAATTTAGACAACTATACTTTCCATCTGTGACAACATTTATTTCAATTACTTTTTATTCCAAACTTTCTCATTTAATATTATATATAGTAAAATCCAAACACATTTATTATATTTATTTTGTTCTTAAAAATTAAAACCTAAAATTTAATTGATGTAATGACTCAGATTTTTAGAATGACTCATATTGATAACTTACCGTTCATTTTAAATAATGGTTTGTGTAGTCTTAACTCAAAAATTCAGGATTGTAATTTCATTCTGATTGGTTATCAAACATTGATTAATGACCGAAAAAAAACGGAAGTTCCGATTAA
This sequence comes from Candidatus Tepidiaquacellales bacterium UBA6667, assembly GCA_002455255.1. Classification (GTDB taxonomy): domain Bacteria; phylum Bacteroidota; class Ignavibacteria; order Tepidaquicellales; family Tepidaquicellaceae; genus UBA9002. The sequence goes on from DKKL01000046.1 coordinate 8,547, forward strand.
TCCTGGTGGAACTCTCTCTGATTATATTCCATTTTATTTTTGGTATAAAAGCCCGATGCTTTATGTAATATATAAAGGAAATGATAACGAAGTGTATAAAACTCCTCAAGAAAAAATTGTATATATAGTAAGCAGTATAGAAAAGTTATTGGATTTAAACACTAAATTTGTTTTTACTGATAGGCATGCCCACCTTAAATATGCAAATTTTTATAATAGTAAAGAAAATTTAAATAAATTAAATTGGAATTATATAAAATCTAACGATTGGTCAAGAATTTACGGACCAGAAATAAGAGAATTAAAACAGGCTGAATGCCTTGTATATAGGCAAATGCCGATTGAAGCATTCCTCGGAATTGCAGTGATGAATGAAAAAATGAAAATTGCAGCCGAAAAAATTATCAATGATTCAACTGTTCGATTAATAGTAAAAATTAAACCTGAATTTTATTTTTGAAACCTTATAAATCTAAATGAAATTTATTGTTGGAAATATATTTGAAAGTAATACCGAAGCCCTTGTTAATACAGTTAACACAGTAGGCGTTATGGGAAAGGGTATAGCTTTACAATTCAAAAAAAGATTTCCGGAAAACTTTCAAGAGTACCTTAAAGCATGTAAAAACGGTGAAGTTAAAATAGGGAAGATGTTTATTACAGCTACCAATAGTATAATGAATCCAAAATGGATAATAAATTTTCCAACCAAAAAACATTGGATACAAAATTCAAAATATGAATTCATTGAAGAAGGCTTAAAAGACTTAATTATTCAAATTGAAAAATATGATATAAAATCTTTAGCAATTCCACCTCTTGGTGCGGGTCAAGGTGGGCTTGATTGGAATAAGGTTAAAAAATTGATTATTGATAATCTTCGAGGAATTAATATAGAGATTTCTGTTTTTGAACCTTCATCAACAAATGTTGCAAATAACGATTTTCCAAGTGTTCATTTAACTAAACCGAGAGCAATGATTTTAAATCTAATTGACGAATATAGAAAACTTGGTTATGAAATTTCTTTCCTCGAGATTCAAAAAATTGCATATTTTCTTCAAAGAATGGGACAGATTGATTTAAGATTAAATTTTAAAAAATATTTATATGGTCCTTATGCCCACAATCTTCAGCATTTATTACACGAATTGGAAAAAGGATATATCATAAGTGATAAATCTGTTTTCGACTCTAAACCACTTGACCTGATACAGTTGAATTCCGGAAAAATAAAAGAGGTAAAAGAATTTTTGGAGCTTAATTGTAATGACGAAGAAAAGGATAGATTAAATAATATCAAAAACTTAATGGATGGATTTGAATCACCATTTGGATTGGAATTACTTGCTTCGGTTGATTGGATAATTAACAATAATGATTTAACTTTGTCATCCGAAGATATTAAGGTTAAAATTGATGAATGGAGTAAACGTAAAGGTGAAAATTTTAAAATTGAACACATTAGGGTTGCTTTAATTAGATTAAGTGAATATAAAAATGAATTAAATTATAAATTATTTTAACTCAAAACTAAAATCCTGCCGGCTCAAACACTACCGGCAGGATTTTTGCTCTTACTTAATCAACGTCATTTTTTTAGTAATTACATTTTTCAAAGTTGCTAATCTATAAAAATAAATCCCACTTGATAAATTAATTGCATTAAATTCACTTACATAATATCCGGCCGGCTTGAACTCATCTATTATTGTTGCCACCTCTCTGCCCGTTATATCAAATATTTTTAAAACTACTCTGGAATCTTCCGGTAATTGAAAATTTATTTTCGTTGTGGGATTAAATGGATTAGGATAATTTTGTGATAATTCAATCTTTTCCGGTAAACCAACTATTGCCTCTCCGTTCATTTCAAAATATTCAAAGTTACCGTTATAATCTGTCTGCTTTAATCTGTATTTATATCTGCCCGAATTTAAATTTCTGTCATTAAAAATATATTCGTTTTGCTGATTGGAATTTCCTGCTCCTTGTACAAAACCTATTTTAACAAAACTTTCATCACCATCCACCATACTCTTCCTTTCAATCTCAAACCCCGCGTTGTTTGTTTCAATCAATGTCTTCCAATTTAAATTAACATTGTTTAAATTTACCGTATGTATAAATCCCGTAAGCTCTACAGGCAAAGGGCTATCATTACTTCCAAAAGCAAATTCACTAAACCCCGTTACATTTACAACCAACTCTCCATTTACCGCATCATAACTTGTTGTTAATGGATTGAATACTCCTGTCCCCGGTGTTGGTCTTGAGTAAACCGTTACTCCATTTGGATCATTAATCCCATTTCCTGTAATTTCGGAAATTTTAAATCGCAAAACTCCGTTGAATATTGCTGCAAACCCGCTCTGCTCAACAATCCACCTGTATTGAGAAATATTTCCCGGTATTCCACTCACATTAACCGGTGCACTATCATATTTTAATACACTGACATTTCCGTTCCCTGCTCCTGAATCAATTTTAATTCTTACACCCGTAATATTTCCCGATAAATTAAATGAAACAAAATCATCTCCTTCAAAAATTGTTTTGATTACAATTGCCTCCGGTGCTGATGTATATGCATCAAACCATCTTTCAAACCTTGATGAAGGATTTCCATTCATTCGGTTAAATTCTCCACCGGCAAAAACTTCTGTACCGGATATTGCAAGTGTCATCACTGTTGAGTTTGCACCTGTGCCCATATTCCCCCAACTTGTTCCGTTAAATCTGCTAATGTATGGAAACCCTGAACCAAACTGACCTCCCGCATATAACACATTCCCCGAAACGGCAAGCGTATTTACCTGTGATGCCAATCCATTGCCTAAAATATGAAAAGCATTGCCATCCCATCTCACCACATTCCTCCCGAAAAAATTTCCGTTAACATTACTAAATCCTCCTCCTATATAAACATTCGCTCCTGAAACAACAATAGTATTAACTGCTCCGTTCAAGCCCATCCCAAGTGCATTCCAGCTCGCCCCATCCCACCTCGCAATTCTGTCGGCATCAGGATTTCCTCCTGCATTTGTAAAAAACCCCCCAACAAAAACATTACTTCCCTGAATTGCAATTGTGTAAACATCTGAATTTAATCCCCCACCAACAGAATTCCAGTTCGTCCCATCCCACATTGCTATCTTTGATGTATTCGGCACACCCGCAACACTTGTGAATGTTCCGCCTACAAAAACCTTGTTTCCCGAAACCGCAATAGCCCTTACCGAACCATTATCTATTCCACTTCCTAATGAAAACCAAGACTGTCCGTTCCATCCGGCAATCCTGTCAGCATTTACATCTCCACCTGCATTTAAAAAATTTCCACCGACGTAAAGTATTGAGTCCGATACAGTTAAAGCTCTCACTTCTTCGTTGGACATTATAGTTGGAATTCCTGAACCTAATTTACTCCACTCTCCATTATTCCATTTCATTATGTAATTTGCAGTAACATCATTATTAACACAATTAAAAATTCCACCTACATAAATATCATTTCCATAAGTTGCAATTGAATATACCATATCATTCAGTCCTATCCCTAATGGTTTAAATTCACCGTTTTGTCTTTTTCCAATTTTATTTATCCCTTTGTTAATTCCGGATTTGTCAAAAGTTCCACCGAAATAAAAATTCTGTGAATCGAATACCCCGTCAATAAATTCAATATCACACACAGTACCCGGTAAAAAATCAGTTACATTTGAATATACACTTTCCCAGTTGTTTCCATCCCATCTTGCAATCTTTGAAGTATTCGCAACGCCGGTCGCCAAACTAAATCCACCAATAAAATAAACCGCTGAACCATTTGTCTTTATTATTTTCGACCCGGCTCCCTGAAGTCCACTACCCATATATTCAAAATTATTAGAAATCACATCATACTTTACAGCATAGTTTCCATTTGCTGAACCTCCTGCATTTGTAAAATCTCCCGTTAAATATAAACTTGATAACCCAACTCTCGCAACTCCACTGACATAACTATTCAAACCTGTTCCTATTGCGACGAATGTATTTAACTGTCCGTTATAATATAAAATATTATTTAAATTAGGATTACCTCCGGCATTAAAAAAATTTCCTGCGACATAAATTAAATTACTTGCTCCTGCAAAATCAAAATCTAAAACACCGCCGTTATTTATTACATTAGGAATAACTTGTTGCCATTGCGTTCCTGTCCATTTTGCAATTCGTGAACCAACCCCACCCGCTGTGGTGAAGTATCCTCCAACAAATAGCGTATCACCATAAACTTTCATTACTCTCACTTCTCCATCTACTCCTTCGCCTACAGCTTGCCAGTTAACTCCATTCCATTTTGCAATGTAATCAGCATCCGCATTTCCTCCTGCATCTGTAAACGAACCACCCGCATATATCTCATTTCCATATTTACAAATCGTATAAACAATACCGTTTGAAATTCCTGTACCAAGTGAATTCCATTTATATCCATCCCAAAAGGAAATTCTTCTTCCGTTTAAATCTCCTCCGGCAAAAGTAAATTCTCCACCTGCATATACTTTTCCTTCATCATAAAGGATATCAAAAACAGTTCCGTTTAATCCCGGTGCAGATTTCCCAATCGAATCCCAACTGAATGGTGTTTGTGATTTAACTTCATCAGAATTTATTCCCGATAAAATTATAATCTGAAATAATAAAAATAATATTTTAATTGTTTTCATATTTTATTTATTTATTAAAAATATTTCTCGCAAAACTTTGTCTCTCATTTTGATGTTTTTTTCAAGCTCTTTAATTTTTTCTTTTTCAGACTTAATCTCTTCTGAAAAAATTTTTTCTCCCTCATTAAATAATTTTTTTATCCAACTTTTAATTTTATCAGAGCTTACACCGTTTTTATTTGATAATTCTTCTATCGTAAATCCTTTCTCAAAATGATTCCTGATTATTGTCATTATCATTTCAGGTTTAACTGTTTTCTTTAAAGGCATATTTATAAATGTTGTTATCATAATGACTCAAAATTATCTTAATTTTACTTCCTCTTCAAAGACAAATTGACTTATAAATCATAATTATTTTTTCAATTTTAAGTTGTAACATAATGAAAAATCAATACATTAATCATAAATCCAATCATTCCAATCTGACAATCTATGAATAACATTTTTATCGAATTTTTAAAATCTTTAAAGCCATCTGAATTAGATAATTTTACTGACTTCATTAATTCTCCTTTCTTTAATAAAAATAAAAATATCTCAAAACTTACTTCTGAACTTTTAAAATTTTATCCCGAGTTTGAAAATAAAAATCTTACAGATGAAAAAATTTATTTTAAAATTTCAGGAAAAAAAGAATTCAATAAAAAAATTTTTAATAATCTTATCTCAGAAGCAAATAAAATCTCTTCCGATTTTTATAAACTGGTACCATTTTTAAAAAATGACCTTTCTAATGATTTTAATTTGTTAAGGGAGTATAACAATAGAAAACTTGACTCAAGATATCATAAACTTAAATCCGAAATTGATAATAAAATATCTTCCGAAGATGTTAATATTAACTTCTTCAGAGAAAAACTCTCGCTTGCAAAAAATCAAGTTGAGTTTCTCATTTACAGAACTGAATATAAAAATATAATTGAAAATCTATATTCAAGAAGTGATTATCTGATATATGATTTTGTGCTTAAACTATTTTATGATTATCAGGAAATGATTACTTTTTCTAACCTGAGAAATGAAGAGTTTAAAGATTCACTAACATATAAAGTTATTGATTCTTTAAATTTTGAAGAGATTCTTAAAAATTTTGATAAAAAAAACCATACTGACGATTTTGAAAAAAATTATTTTCAAATGTATTATTTTTTTATAAAAGCACTGAAAAATCTGAATGATGATGAAAGCTATTTTAACTTTAAAAATCTTTTAATTAAATTAATCGATAGATTTAACTACACAGAAAAAAATGCAAATCTATTGCGGCTTAATAATCTGATTGTTTATAAAATTAATTTTGAAAATAAAATCTCTCTTGTAGCAGAAGAACTGGAGGTTTATAAACTTATGCTTAAATTCGGCACTTATAATTATGGTTCAGCAAAAAAAAACTTCCGCATTATAACTTTTAGAAATATTATTCTCGTTTGTTTTGAAATTAAAGATAAAACTTTTTTGAAACATTTTTTGGATAAATATACTTCAGAGGTTTCTGACGAATACAGAGATGATATGTATAATTACGGAATGTTGTATCTTGAATTCTTAAATGGCAATTTTAATAAATCTCTTGAACATATTAATAAAGTTAACTACAGCCACTTTCTTTTTAAAACCGATATAAGAACCATCAGTCTTATGACTCACTACGAACTCGGCAACTACGAAACAGCATTCTCACTTGTTGATTCATTCTCAAAATTCCTTGAAAGAAACGATGAAGTTAATGATTATATCTTTGAAGTAAACAAAGAGTTTTTGAAATATTTTACAGATGTATTAAAGATAAAAACCGGCAAAGATAATACTGACTCTGATTTTCTTTTAAATAAAATTTCTCAAAGATATTCAAAAGAAAATCTCTGGCTCGCTGAAAAAATTAAGGAAATAAAAAACGGGGACTAAATCCCCGTTTATATTATCATTCAGAATTAAATAAATATTTTTTTACTTAATTAACATCATTGATTTTGTTTCAATAAACTGTCCCGATGTTAATCTATAAAAATATATTCCGCTTGTCAGATTTTTTCCATTAAATGTATATGAATAACTCCCCGCCGCTAAATTTCCACTTATTAACTTTGCTACCTCTTTACCGCTAATGTCATATATAGAAAGAGTAGTCATCGCTGTATTTGGAATTGAAAAATTTATCTGTGTTGTAGGATTAAATGGATTTGGAAAATTCTGCAACAAACTGTATTTGTCAGGTGTTGAATTTAAATTGCTCATACCGACTAACGCTACTTCATCTGCTCCTCTTGATGGTAATAATGCATTCCTCATATGACCGTCTATATCACGGGTTATTCCGGGAACAGGTGAACCTCTCAACGCTAAATCATTTAAAGATGCACCACTTAAATGTAAATCAATCGGTGATACAAAAGTCACTGATCTGAATCTTGTGTTCTGTTCCTGTGGATTTGCTGCTGTTCGGTATGCAACTGAATCTGAATAATTAACTCCTTCCCATACGGCAAATGCTCCGTTACCGGCTGCATCAGCAAAATAAACATTATAATCCATCGAAAGCGTATTTGATGTTATACCGTTAAATGCCGCTCCAGTGTGAAAACCTGACATCACACCACCTGACCTTGTATTAACGCAAATATTATTCTTCATCTCAAATGTTCCGCCTGAGTTTGTTGAGTTTTTAAAAATTCCTGCGGAGATTACTGTATTTGCTCCGCCTCCAATATGCGTTCCCGCAATATTAACAGTGTTGTAAAATAGTTTAATTGTGTAAGCATTCGTACCGGTAAATAACATTCCATATACTGTTACGGCATTGTTGTTGTTATCAGGTAATGCTACAAAATTATTATATATATAGAGTTCACTACCAATTCCTGGATTTGTTGTTGTGTAGATTCCTCTAATTGTTAATGATGTAGATGTTGACGATGATAATACGTTATAAATTTTATTATTACTGATTGTTAAATTGTATGTAGATGTTGTTGCTATTGAAATTCCTGAAGGATTTGTAATATTAAACCCTGCGGTTTGATAAATTAAATTAGAATCTATTGTTGTATTGTTGACTCCTGTCTGATGCCATATTCCTGCAAAGCTCCAGTTCTTTATTTCATTACCTCTAATCAGATTATTATTGTTCACGTTAGCAGCTGTTCCGTTAATCCCTAATCCTGTTCTTCCACCATCAATAACATTATTTATAATTTGATTGTCCGAGTTTCCTTCAGGATTTGCAGCTGCCGTTCCTATACTGACTGTTCTCGGTCCTGCTGAGTTCTGTGTCGCATTAATTAATATACAGTTTCTCACTACATTATTAGTTGCTCCGTTTATTAAATTTATTGTGTTCGATGAGGTTCCTGCTGTTATGTTGTTCGCAACAGTAATATTTCTTCCGGTTCCTGTTCCTCCTGCTCTTCCGTCTAATATTACATAATCTGCTCCATCAAATGTGATTATCGGATTATTATTCATACTTGATGAAATTGATACATTCAGATTTCCCGCTGCCGGCATTACAGTAATTGTATTTGTTATGCTTGCTCCGGTCCTTGCTGAGAAAATTATTGGGTACATCTCTGATGCACCGGTGTAGCTTGATTGTATTACTATCATAAGTGCTTCAGTTAATGTCGGGGGAATGGCATTGTAAGCTTCCTGAATCGAACTGTGGGAGCTTATAAGACCACCTGTATTCCTTAACTGTACAGACCCTGCTTGAGAAAATACTTTTCCTGAAACTGATAATAAAATTAACACTGCCAAAAGTTTTAAAAATTTTTGCATTTGTAAATTTCTCCTGTAATTTAATTTTATAATATAATTTATGTATTTTCATTTTAAAAAAGTATAACTTTCGTAAAAGTCTGTCTTGTTCGTTACTGCCTTCCAATTTCTAAATTTTAAGTAATCTATTAGAAGAATTATTCGGAATCTTAGTCCAACTTTAGAAGCCTGTCCCGGTTCATCGGGAGGGAATTTAGGGGGAGGAAAAATAAATTTATTTCAAGGTTTTTTAAATTTCTATGTCTCCTTTAACTTCATTATATAGCGGGCTTAGTTTATCCCAATGTATCGGAAACCCACAATCTCTCTATAATCTCACACATAATTATTCGTGTAATTCGTTCAATTAGTGAAATTCGCTCGCCCCAACGGGGTGGTGAAGATTTCTTATCTCCTTGTTAAGTTTCCCATCTAAAAGCAACAGCAATTTTGCTTTGTAGTCACTCTTTTACTTACAATTTTTTATTCGTGTAATTCGTTCAATTGGTGAAAATTAGCTCGCCCCTACGGGGTGGTGAAGATTTTTTAATAATTATAGACATTTGTATAAAAAAAACCCGGTGTGGGGATCCACCGGGCTTATGTAAATAAAAAGGAATGAAAAAACACTTATTTTTTTGCTACTTCAAATTTCTTTACTTGATTTTTTACAGGTTTCACAGTTCTTAAATATTCATAAATTGCACCTAAATCTTCTTCCGTCATTTTACTGTACATCGTCCATGGCATCACTGTCTGAAACTCCCCCTCTTTCAAAGGAGTATTGTGAATCTTTTCTGCATCGATTGATTTAAATCTTGAAATAAAAAATTCCTTACTCCATGTTCCAATTCCTGTTTCATTGTCCGGTGTTAAATTTGCAGTCCTTAAAATCGTATTTCCCGGTAACATAAATTCCTGTCCGCCTGAAAACATTTTTTCCTTATCAAATTTTCCATCTGTCATCGGTGTATGACAATCATTACATACCGCTCCTTTCATTAAATACTCTCCATATTTTACTATATCTGATTTATCCGGCTTCGGCTGTAATTCACTCGGCATTGGAATTGTCCTTACCAAAAAGTTTAATGGAAAATCAAGCTCCCGCTCAGGAACTTCATTCTCAATCGCTTTCAAACTTCTAACGTAACTTATCACCGATAAAATATCCTCTTTGTCCATTGTCCTGTATTCCGTATATGGCATTAAAGGAAATAATGGTCTGCCATCTTTGCTAACTCCTTCTGTTATCGCTCTGAAAATTTCTCCATCTGTCCAATTTCCTAATTTCGCAGGTGTTATGTTTGGTGCATATATCGTTTCCGGAAATCCCGGCATCTCTTCACCGGAAAATTTCATTCCGCCTTTTCCTTCTGTTCCGGGTATTACGGGTCCTGAAAATTTTGTGAAGTCTCTCTCTGAATGACAATCTACACATGCCATAACGGCATTAAATAAATATTTACCCCTCTCCAATCTCTCAGGTCTCAGCTCCACATTTATATCCGGTGCTGCCTCTACTTTAGGAAATATTGTGTAAAGATATATAAACAAACCGGTCACGCCAACGAATATTAAAATTATTGTTACAAGTAAAATTTTCTTAAATAGTTTCATTTTTTTGTTTTGAGGAAATTTGTTAATTAAAATTGTTACTTAACTTACGACCTATACCCTCACTTCTGTTACAATCTTTGTATGGAAATATAGCCTCTATTGTTATTATGGTTTTATTAAATAACTGTTATAAGTCTAATAAAATCAATATATTAGAATTAAATATGTTATCAGCTAATAATAGTTACCTAATTGAAAAACTCTCAGGTCTATCTGTAAAAGAGTTTAATAAACTCGGGGAATTTCTAAACTCACCTTTTCATAATAAAAGTGTGAGAATTATTCGTCTGTATAATTTCTTATCGGAGTTATTCCCATTTCCCGATAATTTTTCCGTCTCAAAAAAATCTTTGTTTTCTCATATTTATCCCGGAAAACCATTCAGCGATCTTATTCTTAGAAAACTTATTTTTGATTTTAATTCCCTTGTAGATGAATTTATTCAAATTTATTTCGGCAATAAAAACGAATTCAGAAAAAACAATGAACTTCTCGCATTTTTCAGAATGAGAAAAATGAATAAAAATTATAACCACAGTGTGAAAAAATTTTCTGACCGATTTGAAAAAGCTGAAATGAAAAACATTGAATTCTATCACGAAAAAAAATTCTTCCACAAAGAAATTTATAATCACAAAACTGATAATCTCGGATTTTCTCTTAACGGATATTCCGACATTATTGAAAACTCTCAATATGAGTTTGTTCTAAACTATATTCAAATTTATTACAGTTATGTAAAATTTAAAAATTCTTTTGATAGAAATGCTTTTCTCAATTTACCTTTCATAAAGGAAGTGATAAATTTTATTCAGAAAAATTTAGATGAAATAAAAATTAATCACCCCATTTTATTTTGTGAATTCCTCGCTCTTAAAACTATTCAAGAACCTGATAACAATAAAAATGCAGAAGAAATAAGGATATATCTATATGAAAATGAATTTAAACTTGACGTCTTAACTTTGAAATATATGATGCTTGTGCTTTATAATTATTATGTCGGTCGGCTAAATAAAGGTTTTGAAGAATTTCGTAAACCTCTGTTTGATTTAATTAATGAAATTGACAATAAAAATCTTGCTGAAGGTGTTTATTCTTCTTTTGATTTATTCTTGTTTACAGCAGTTGGTAATGCTATTATTCTTAAGGAATTTGACAAAGGTGAATATCTTCTCGAGAAATATAAACACCTGCTTCCGGCTTCTCAACGGGACCATATATACAGAATCAATCTCGCCAATATAAAATTTTTTAAAGGTGATTCCGATTCTGCTTATTCACTTCTGAATTCTGTTAAATTCAGCAACCCTCTCCACTATCTTTTTGCTAACTCTGTTTTAATTAAAATTTATTTTGAAAAAGGTTACTGGGATTCTCTCAATGCTCTTATGGAAACTGTTAAAAAATTTCTTCAAAGAAAAAATAATCTTTCTGATTATCACATCAATGTTTATCTGAATTTAATTAAATATTTGAATGAATATTTGAAATTTAAAGATGATAGGCAGGGACTTAATGAACTTTATAAAACTCTTTCTGATGAAAAAATCTGTAACTCTAAAAAATGGTTGCTTGAAATAATTGAAAATAAACTTTCTAAATTAAATTTTCCGGCTTAATTTTATACACTCTCTGTTTTTAACTTCCTCAATCTTTTTGGTCCTGCCCAAAGCCAAAATCCGGTTATAGTAAACAATAACAATGCAACTCCCATCACACTCGTATATATTAATTTTATTGTGCCACTCTCAATTCCAAATACTTTATCTAAATATGATGCATCATGTAAATTTTCTATGAAATCTGACCACCGTATTTCTGCGGATAACACCTCTCCGGTAGCCCCATCAACCTGAATTTCCCAGTAATTATCAGCAAACACTATCTTTGCTATTCCTTTATCCGGTCTAATGTCTAACCGGTCTATTTTATCTGACTCTGTTGCTGAAATATTCTCTCTGAAAAATTTTATTGAAATACTTTTAACTGAATCAATTGGTAACCATTCGGTTAGTGATTTTGATTTTCCTTTCATCGTTTCCGGTAATATCAGTCCACCTGTATGTTTTTTCCAACCTAATATTAACCCGGTTATGGCAATGAACATAAAAAATAAAAATAAAATTATTCCCGTTAATCTGTGAACTTTTCTGAAAATCCTTAATGTCTTTACAGCTTTCTCTTTTTTCTGCATCTAACCTGCCATATCATATGCTGCTTTCATCCATTCAATCACCTTTGAATCTATGTCTTCTGCTTTTTCAAGTTTAACCCTGTGGCTCACCATTGCATTAAAACTTCCCGATGCTTCAAGTTTTCCTTCAGGTGCTTTCCCTTTTAAATTTATTCCAAGATCTGCTCTCGTTTTTGTTGTTGGTTGAATTAATGCAAATTGTTTTTTTCTTCTTATACTAACATATGCATTTTTTGGTGATATTTCGATATCTTTTCCTAATTTCATAATTTCTTTAACAAGTTTTTCATAAATTGGTTTCAGGTTTTCTTTACCTTTATATTGTTTCTCTACTAAATCCTCAGTTTCCGAAACCGAAACCGCATCTGTTCCTCTCGTTTTTAATGCAACGAGATTTGCAAACCCGTGTGTGAACTTATGCTCTTCTTTTAAATACTTTACTATCTCACTATGTTTTTCTTTTCCTGATTTCTTTACTAACGTAATCCAATCTTCAAGTGTTTTACCCGTATTCTTCTTTAGATTTTCAATCATCGTCTGTGTTGCTTTGTCCGTATCCATATTTTTAAATTTAATTTTTCAAATTTAATTCTATTCTTCTGATAATACAATTACCTTATCACCTTCTTCAAATTTTACTCTATTACTTTTCTGTGGATTAACTACAACTCCATATGCTTTTTCCGGATCTTTCGAATATTTCATTATTCTATAACCTATCGCTGTTTGATTCTTTCTTGCTGCAGATTCCAACAGTGTATTAAAATCAGTTTCTACACCTGTTTTTATATATCCTGATACGGGCTTTAGATAAATCTCCGAACCATCCGCATCAAATAAATCATCAAATACTTTCTTTAAACTTTTGTTCTCGGTTAATTGCGACATTAATAAACTTATTAAGCGGTTACTGATTATAAAATCGTCCGCTTTGGTTATCTCGGCTAATTCTTTGTCCCTTATATCTAACATTTCACTTACTATGCTGAATTCCTTGCCGGTCTTGTTACTTATATCTCTTAAATGCAATAGTGTCATAAGTGCCTTTGCATCTGCATCGTTTATATGGTTTGAATCTGAATCACATAATATTATTATATGATCGTAATTCTCGTTTGTTAATTTTTCTATAACTTCCCTGTTTGTTGTTGTTACATTCTCAAATATTAATTCTGAGTTCTTCATTTCTTTCTTCAAGTCATCTACTTCAGTTCTAATATATGTACTGTCTTCTGCTACTTTTATTAACGAACCTTTCGCTAAATAGTTGTCTAATTCTCTTACAATGTTTGCTCCTAACTTATTCCAGTTGAATAATAATATTTTTTCCTTTTGAGTCTCAACATCCGCAGAGTCTGTAATTAAGCTATCATCAATATTAACATCTCCGGCATTTAATACTATCGTATCATCATCCTCTGAAATTGCTATCAGTTTATCACCTGCCGAAATTTTTGCGTTCATATCAGGATTAATTTTACAACTTCCATCAGCAAACTGTATTCCTATTATCGCAGAATCATTATATTTAAATAAACTTTCTTTATATGTTTTTCCTGTTAACTCTTTCTCTTCTTTGAAATAAATTTCATCACCTCCGAAATCCAATAACTCTGTATATACTATACTCAATCCTGATTGTCTGCATGTCTGTGCTATTACTCTCGCTATTAAATCTTCTGAAAATACTAACGATACTTCATCTTTGCCAACTAACTCCGCTATATCTTTATTTTTTATGTCTGATATCTCCGCTGTAATATGATATTTCTCCGGCTTTCTGTTTGGATTATTTGTTAACGCTAATATACATTTTATTACATTAATATCAGGATCATTTTCTGTAGTAGCTAAAATTACTATTGATCTCGCATCATTTGGATTCACAATTTCAAGATCTGAATAATCAATCGGGTTTCCTCTCCTGCAGATTATTTTCATATTTTTATTATCTGTTATTGTCGTTTCTATCTCATCTTCCATCTCAACTTTATCTTTATCTGCCAAAATTACTATCTTCGGCTTGTGTTGATTCTCGTTCGCAATTATTAACTCAGATATAATTGGAAAAATCTTTTCTGACCAACCAAGTATCAGAATATGACCTGATTCAATAATATGTGACCTTCCTTTTCGTAGTTGATCTACTTTATCAGATATCGCACTTGACAATACCCCAATTAATGTTGAGACTAAAAATATTCCACCTAATGTTACAAACAACATAACTATTCTAAATCCCCATCCGGTATCTCCTCCCATCGTTCCCGGATCAAGTGTCCGCATTAGTGAATTCCATGCCGCTTCAATAAAACCGGGTGCGGTCTCGTCTCCTTCTTGTGTCAAACCCAAAATGCTCACAACTGCCGCAGCTACCACAACCAAAATTATTGAAAGTATTCCTAACCAACCTATTAATGCTATAACCCCTTTTGACATTAAATTATCAAAATGATAACGGATTTTTTGTGACAATGTAAATTTTTTCATATTTATTTATTGTATTAACAATAGTTTATATTGTTTTTAAATTTGTTTTTGTTAGTTTTGAATTTTTCTCGTTTCCGGTATTTATTGTTGTTTTCGGTTCTATTAATAATAAATGAACTTCCTCTTTTGCTACCGGTTTATGTTCCACTCCCTTTGGTATCACAATAAATTCTCCTTCGTTTATAGTCAAAATATTTTCAACTGTTTTGCCAAATTTCTCTGTCTTTAAATGCATATCAAATTTTCCTTTAATAACTAAAAACATTTCATCCTCATCTTTGTGATGATACCAAATAAATTCTCCTTTTATTTTTGCAAACTTAATGTAGTTCTCATTGAACTCTCCTGCTATATGCGGACTCCAAAACTCTTTTATCAATTCAAACTTCTCTTTAATATTTACAACTTTAATTTCCATTTTAATATTTCATCATTTTGATATCAAAATTTGTTTATGTCTGTAACAATTGACAAGGTGATCGTTCACCATTCCTGTTGCCTGCATATGAGCATAGCAAATTGTAGAGCCAACAAATTTAAATCCTCGCTTTATTAAATCTTTACTCATCGCATCTGATTCCTTAGTTCTTGCCGGTAACTCTTTTAAGCTCTCAAAATAGTTATGCTTGGTTTTTCCATTCGTAAATTGCCAGATGTATTTATCAAAAGATCCAAAATCTTCTTGGGTTTTTAAAAACATTCTTGCATTTGTTACCGCAGCATTTATTTTTAATTTATTCCTTACTATACCTGGATTGTTTAATAGCTGTTCAATCTTCTTCTCATTATATCGCACTATTTTCTCAGGATTAAATTCATTAAATGCTTTCCTGAAGTTTTCTCTTTTATTTAAAATTGTTAGCCAACTCAATCCCGCTTGAAAACCCTCAAGAATTAAAAATTCAAACAACTTATTATCATTATGCACCGGAACCCCCCATTCTTTATCATGATATTCCTTGTAAACATCCGTACTCAAACACCATCCACACCTGCTTTTATCTTTTTTCATACCCATTTAAATACTATTTAAACATATTTATTTTTAATCATTTAAACCATAGTTGTTTTTACCATTTTATTGTTTCACATGAAACAATTTTCCTACTTTTCGTTCTATGTCATTCTGAGCGAAGCGAAGAATCTCAATTACATAAAAATTATAACAAGTCCCCTTTAGAAGCCTTTCCCAACTTTTCGTTCTATGTCATTCTGAGCGAAGCGAAGAATCTCAATTATATAATAATTAGAACAAGTCCCCCTTCGTAACCTCTCTCAACTTTTAGTTCTATGTCATTCTGAGCGAAGCGAAGAATCTCAATTTCGTAATAATTAGAACAAGTCCCCCTTTGGAAACCTGTCCCGATTCATCGGTAGGGGAATTAGGTGTAGGATTAAAAAAATCCCCTTCATTCATACTCTAAAAATCTCATCATTTGAAAATCATTCCAACCACCCAACAATTCGTGAAATTCCCCCAATTCGTGCAAATTCGTGGTAAATATTTTCCCAACCAAACCTCCTATGTCATACTGAGGGAGCTTGCGACCGAAGTATCCCATTCAATATTGTAACCAAACCACCAAACCCTTTTACCTCATCCCAAATTCGTGAAATTCGCTCAATTCGTGCAAATTCGTGGTAAATATTTTACAACTCAAACTTTGTTTCACGTGAAACAATTCAAATCTCATAAATCTTCAACTTCTCCGGTGCCAATACCCTTTTCTTCGGAAATCTATCCAATATCTCTAACCCAACCCTATCAATCGCCGATTTATCACCATGTACCAATATCACTATTTCCGGATCTAATTTCTCTACCATATTTATTATATCCTCTCTCCTTGTGTGTGAGGAAAATGAAAAATTCTCAACTCTGCAATTTACCTCTACCAACTCTGTCTTATGTTTATCTAAAAATATCTTCTCACCTCTAACCGAATTTTTAAACCTATATCCCGGTGTTTCAGGATCGCAATATCCTGTCATGGCAATTCCGAAATCCTTCCTTCTCAAAAATTGCCTCGCTATTTTGTATGAATATGTATCCTCAATAACCATCCCACTCGTCGCTAAAATTATTGAAGGATGTCTGTAAAAATCTCCTCTCGTTATATCTGTTCTCCTTAAAAGTCTTATCGGAATTTCACTCAACTTAAATCCCTTTTCTACCCTCCGCACTGTATAATTAAAATCATCATATACCCTATTCAATGCATTCGCAAGTGTACTATAATATATCGGTATATGTGGAATCTTATTCTTTGTCATTAATTCATTTAACCTTTTCAACATCTCCTGTGCTTTACCCAATGCAAAAACCGGAATTAAAACCGAACCCCCTTTATTAGTAATCTCATTTATAAAATTCTTTAATCTCGTTTCCTCTGATTCGTATGTAGGTAAGCTCTCCGTATTTCCATTTGTACATTCTGTAATCAAAATATCCAATTTATGCTTTGGCAATATCGCAGGTTTAATCAATTTCTGTTGCCTGAAATTTATATCTCCTGTGAAATAAATACTTCTATTTTCAATATTTAATAAAACTCCGGCTGAACCCAATAAATGTCCCGCATCTAAAAATTCAAATTTTATACTCTCATTTATGTTCACTTTATTGCTGTAGTCTGTCTGCTTGATTATCAATGGAATTATATTTAATATCTCTTCTTTATAATATTTTAAAAACGAAGTGTCCCATTCAAATTGAAATTCCCTTTCCATCAATCCTGCTGTATTTACTAATGTAATTTCAGCAATCGAAGCGGTCGCTTTTGTCGTGTAAATATTTGCATAAGGAAATTTATTTAAAAAATAGGGAAGTGCTCCGATGTGATCGTTATGGGAATGTGTAATTAATAAATTTTGAATCGTCTCATCTTTTATCTTTTCGTAATCAGGAAAAATTTCTTTTCCTTTTTTTCTGGGATGTAATCCGCAATCAATTATTATATTATTTTCTTTATGTGAAATTAAAAATGAATTTGCTCCAATCTCATCTCCTCCACCAAGTACCTTAAACTTTATAAAATTATCTTCTTTCAATTTTAACTGTATATAAATACTGTAATATCAATATTTAAGTTATCAAACAAACAATTATCTGAATAGATATTGTTAATTAAAAATTTTATTTTTGAAAGGATTAATCTAAATAAATTAATTTTAAACATAAACATATTTAATTGTGCAAACTGAATTTGATGTAATTGTTATCGGTGCCGGACACGCAGGTGTGGAAGCTTCTCTCGCTGTTTCTAAAATGGGTTTCACTGTTGGTCTCGTGTCTATGGATATAAATGCTATCGGTCGAATGAGTTGTAATCCGGCTATCGGCGGTACTGCAAAAGGTCATCTTGTTAAAGAAATTGACGCTCTCGGAGGTGTTATGGGTGTCATCGCTGATAAAACAGGTATTCAGTTTAAAATGCTAAACCGTTCTAAAGGTCCTGCAGTTTGGAGTCCTCGTTGCCAGTCTGATAAGGATTTATACTCGCTCGAAGCTGCCACACAAATAAATAAAAATACCGGTATTCAGATTATTGAAGATATGGTTAATTCTCTTGACGTTGAAGATATTTCCGAAAATAATAACGAAGGATATAAATTTAAAATTAAAGGAATTAAAACTGAAAAAGGGAATTATTATAAATCAAAAAGTGTAATCATAACCTCCGGTACTTTTCTCAATGCTATTATGCACACAGGTAAATCACAAATAAGTGGCGGAAGAATTGGTGAAAAATCCGCAACAGGTTTATCTGAATGTTTGCTCGGTTTGGGATTTGTTACAGGCAGATTAAAAACCGGTACACCACCGCGACTTGATATAAACACAATTGATTTTTCAAAAACCGAAGAGCAGGCAGGGGATTCATCGCCGGTTGCTTTTTCTTACAGAACAGATAAGTCTTCTTTCCCTTCGCAAAAACAAATCAGTTGTTTCATAACTTATACTAACGCTGACACACACGATATTCTTAGAACAGGATTTGAAGATTCACCAATGTTCACAGGTCGTATCAAAGGTATAGGTCCTCGATATTGCCCATCCATCGAAGATAAAATTTCCCGATTTTCAGAAAAACCAAGACATCATATTTTTCTCGAGCCGGAAACTCTCGATGGTGAAACTATTTATATGAATGGATTCTCAACAAGTCTTCCGGTTGAAGTTCAGGAGAAAGCCGCAAGAACAATTCCCGGACTTGAAAAAGTTAAAATCGTGAAACAAGGTTATGCAGTTGAATATGATTTTTTCCCGACTTATCAGACAAAACTTACACTTGAAACAAAAATTGTTTCCGGACTTTATGTAGCAGGGCAAATTAACGGAACATCAGGTTACGAAGAAGCAGCCGCACAGGGATTCGTAGCCGGTGTGAACGCAGCATTGAAATTAAAAAACGAAGAACCGTTTATATTAAAACGAAGTGAAGGATATATTGGAGTATTAATAGACGATTTAATAAATAAAACACCTGATGAACCGTACCGAATGTTCACATCAAGTGCGGAGTATCGTCTTATTTTACGCCAGGATAATGCAGATATAAGATTAATGCAAAAAGGTTATGAACTCGGATTAATTGATAGGGAATTAATTGATAATTTAAATCAAAAAATTCAGTTAATTCACGATGCTAAAAATTTCTTTGACAAAAACACATTACTCCCAAAAGATGTAAATTCATTTTTATCCTCTGTAGGGTCATCAGAAATTACACAGGGAGAATTTATTTCATCACTTATAAAAAGAAACTTCGTGAACACAAAAGAATTATTAAACTATATTATAAATACAGATGGATTAAAAGATAAAAGATTAGTAAAAAGAGTGCTTGATAACGAAGAAGTTTTAGAACAAATAGATATAGAGATAAAATACAGTGGTTATATAAAAAGACAAAACGACGTAGTAGAAACATTTAATAAAAACGAAGAACTGAAAATTCCGGAAAATTTTAAATACGACAAACTTAAATCTATTTCAGCCGAAGCAATGGAAAAACTGTCAAAAGTAAAACCCCGTTCAATCGGCCAGGCAATGCGAATCTCCGGCGTCCGCCCATCCGACATCTCCGCACTAATGATCTATATGCGCGGCTAAACTCACTAAAACTGTCATTCTGAGCGACGCAGCCTGTCCCGACCTGTCGGGAAAGAATCCCAGATGCGCGGGTAACTCAAAAATATGTCATTCTGATCGCAGCAGCTTGTCCCGACCTGTCGGGAAAGAATCCCATATGCGCGGGTAACTCAAAAATGTGTCATTCTGAGCGAAGCAGCTT
>DKKL01000020.1 GCA_002455255.1 Candidatus Tepidiaquacellales bacterium UBA6667
AACAACATTAACACCAGTAATAATGCAAAGCCAACATTCTGTAATACTATTTGAACTTTATAAGGTACAGGTTTTCTGAATATTCCTTCGTATGCAAGCATCATAAAATGACCTCCGTCAAGTGCAGGAAATGGGAGTATGTTAATTATTGCCAATGACATTGAAAGTAATGCTACAAAACTTAGAAATGTAAATAGACCGCCTTCGGCTGACTGTGCTGAAACCTGAGCAATTTTTACCGGCCCTCCTATTGCTTTATTAAAAGGGATATCACCTTTAAATATTTTAAAAATTGAGGTGAAAAAAACTTCTATTCCATAATAATACATATCATAAGCTGCTTTAGGAATTGCGTTTATTACATTATAACTTTCCGTTTTAACGGTTCCTTCATATTTAGCACTTATTCCGATTCCAATAGTAGAATCTAATGATGGTTTAATTGAAGAATTCATTTCAATCCCTCCTCTTATCCATTTCACATTTGATTCTTTATTGGCATTGGCTTTTATTGTTTCTATTAACTGTTGTGAATTTGTAATTTTCACTCCATTAAATTCTGTTATTACATCATTAACCTGTAATCCTGATGTCTCAGCAGGTTTTCCGGATACTACCATGTTAATAACAGGAACAAGTTTATCTGGATAAATACCGAAATTTTTCTCAGTTAAATCACCAACTTTATCTTTGGGAATATTTATGATTTCATTTTTTCCATTTCTTTCAATTAAAAAGATAAGTGGTTCTCCAAGATTGTCTAAGTATATTTTGGATGTTAAATCTTCCCAATATTGAACAGGATTATTATTAATAGAAATGATTCTATCTCCTTGCTGAAAACCAGCATTAAATGCTGCAGTGTTTAAACTAACATATCCGACTGTTGTTGTCTCAGTTAAACTTTTTCCTTTTGCAAGAGTGATAGTGTAAAAAATTAAAAATGCCAATAAGATATTCATTATAACTCCGGCAGTTATAACAATCATTCTTTTCCAAACCGGTTTCGATCTGTATTCATATGGTTTTGGTTCTGAATTTACAAAATTTTTATCCATACTTTCATCTACCATTCCGGCTACTTTTACATATCCACCGATAGGGAAAGCACAAATTCTGTAATCTGTATTATCTTCTAATTTTATATCTTCCGGCAGTTTTCCGAAAGTAAATCCATTTACTTTATTATATCCGAATAATCTGTAACCGATACCGAGTGCAAAAACTTCAGCTCTCATTCCGGTTAGTCTTGCTGCTGCAAAATGACCAAATTCATGAACGAATACAAGAATTCCGATTACGACCAGAAAATAAAATATTGTGTTAATTAACTCCATTTAATGTTTTTTTATTAAAATTTCTCTAAAATTTGTTTACGTGTATTTTTATCAATTGTTAAGATATCCGATACTTCAAAATTAGTCAGATTCTTATGATTATCAAGACTATTTTTTATGATAAACGGAATGTCGTTAAATTTTATTTTTGAATCTAAAAATAGTTCGACTGCAATTTCATTTGCAGCATTTAAAACAGTTGGATAAGTTCCTCCGCTATTTATTGAATCAAAAGCAAGTTTTAAACATTCAAATTTTTCATAATCAGGTTTTTCAAAGGTTAAGTCCTGAAGATTTTGGAAATCTATTCTTTCATAATCTGAACTTATTCTGTCGGGAAAAGTTATAGCATACTGAATGGGGATTTTCATATCAGGTATTCCCATTTGTGATTTTACGGATCCATCAGTGAATTCTACCATAGAATGAATGATAGACTGTGGATGAACAATAACTTCAATATTTTCAGTATTTACGTCAAACAACCATTTTGCTTCAATTACTTCGAGTCCTTTATTCATAAGAGTAGCAGAATCTATAGTTATTTTTTTTCCCATTTTCCAGTTAGGATGTTTTAACGCTTCCTCAACTGTAATATTTTTAAATTTACTTTTATCTAAATTTCTAAAAGGACCTCCGGATGCTGTGATAATTAGTTTTGAAACCGTTTTATCATTTTCACCAACTATACATTGCAAAATCGCGGAGTGTTCACTGTCAATTGGTAATAATTCTGAACCTGATATTTTAATCAAGTCCATAATTATTTTTCCACCGGTAACTAAAGTTTCTTTATTTGCTAATGCAATACGTTTCCCGGTTTTTATGGCTTCAATTGTAGGAACAAGACCAGCAAATCCTACAAGTGCACTTATCAAAATTTCATAATCATCTCTTGAAGCAATCTCCACTAAACCTTCTTCACCAAATAAAATTTCTATATTCTTTAAATCAAGCGATTTTATTTTATTAAATGAATTCTTATCATTAATAATAACTCCTTTAGGATTAAATATTTCAATTTGTTTTAAAAGAACGTCAATATTAGAATTAGTAGATAAATAAGCAATTTTAATACCAAATCCGTTTAAATTCAGATTGTTAATAACATTTAAAGAATTTACACCGATTGAACCGGTTGACCCAAAGATAGAAATATTTTTCAATATAATTTCGGTATATAAAAAAAATTGCCCGTAAAAATACGGGCATATTTAAAAATCTATAAATTTAAATATTAATGAAAATTATTACAGATATTTATTAATCGATTTTAAGAAATCTGCTTTACTTCTGCTGCCGACAATAGTTTCAACAATTTTTCCGTTTTTATCAACAATAAAAGTTGTTGGCACTGCTTGCATATCATTTCCACTTGCTTTTGCGAATGCATTAACTACTTCTTCATTACCATCTACTATTGTATATGAAACCGGCATTTTCTTTAAGAATGCACCTAAATCATCTCCGGGTTGTTGAAATACATTCAACCCAATCATTTGGAAATCTTTATCTTTTAATTCTGTTGCAATATCAGATAAATCTGGCATTTCTTTGATACAAGGTCCACACCAGGTTGCCCAGAAATTTACCAATAAGACTTTTCCTTTTAATGCAGATATTGAATTTTCTTTTCCGTTTTCAGTCCAGGTAAAATCAGGAATTTCTTTAGACCCGGCAGAATTAGTTACTTTCCCAATTTTTGCAAATGCATCATTTGAAGTTGTAGTATTAGTAGTTTTTGTATCTGTTGTTGTTTCAGTTTTTGTAGTATTATTTTGTGTATTGGAATCTGTAGTCGTTGTTTTATTATTTGAACTACAACCAATAAATGAAACAAGCAAAACGATAATTAAGGATTTGATCATTTTTATTTTTGTTTAAAATTTGTTAAAGTTGTATGAATAACGTCATTGTTTAATTTTGATACAGATGTACAAACAACATCATCTTTCTGCCAAATCATAACATTATCAGGATGTTTTTTGATGCATGGGAACCAGTTTTTACCTTCAAGTATTTCATCTTTTAAAGGTCCTGCAAGCATTATACCCGGATTTTCTTTGTCAACTACATCCTTTTTTTTCAGTTGTAAAGTATATATCAATTGGTTATCTATTTGATGCACAAAATGTACTGCTTTCAATCCATTCATTTCATTATACACTCCACCAAGAAGTGTAGCATCTTTTACGTCAGGGACAAATACCTCATAATCACATTTCTCTTTAAAAAATTTCTCAAGATCAGAGGCATTGTTAGTTTTAAATTGTATCTGAATATCACCGGCATTAATCTGATCGAAAATTTGAATTGATCTTTCGACCATATCTTTATCCGGAGGAATGTTAACATCTGTTTTATTGAAATTAATCGCAATAAATAAAATTATCAGAACTGCAAAAGTTGAGGCAAAAAAATAAAAATATTTTTTTTGGTTTAGTTGAGGACGTGATACATTTAAGTTTTTTAATGAAGATACCGGTTGAACTTTTTTAAGTTTAGATTCAAACTCTTCATTTACTGCATTATGAATATTTTGGTAAATATATTGTGGTGTTTCTCTGTTCTTGATTTTCGATTTCAAAAGACTCTTAACCGCTAATTCCATTTGATATCTGTTATAAATATCATTATCAGTTTGAATGATTAATTCAAACTCTTTGGATTCTTCAGGTGTAAGATTACCATCAATGTATGCTGTAATTTTTTCTTCGATATTATTTAATTTATCTGACATTAAATGTTAAAAATTATAATTCATTTGCTTTTGAAACATCAAACCCTCTTGCCTTAGCATATTCCAACAGTTTCTGCTGTAAAAGTTTTCGACCTCTGTGAAGTCTGCTTCTTACCGTCCCGATAGGGCATTGCACAAAATCTGCTATTTCTTCATAACTCAAACCTTCTAAATCACAAAGTATAACAACAGTTTTAAAATCATCTTGTAGTGAATTCAATGCTATTATAACTTCATCTTCAAGTACATTTGAAAATAATTTTTGTTGAAGGTCTGTTGAATCAACTCTGTCTGATTTTATATTATCATAAAAATTTTCAATCTCTTCGTAATCAACTTTTCCAGGTTCTTTTTGATTTTTTCTGTACTTGTTAATGAACAAATTCTTCATAATCCTAAACAACCATGCTTTGCAGTTAGTTCCTTTTTCAAATTTATGAAAGAATCTGTAAGCTCTTAAAAATGTTTCTTGTACAAGATCATCCGCATCGAGTTGGTTACCACATAGCTTTAAAGCGTAATTATGTAAAAGATTTATGTGCGGCATAGCTTCCGCTTCAAAATCTTTTTTTAAATTACGAATTTCTTCTTCAGATAGATTTTCTTGTTCTTGGGTATAATTATCATCTTCAAATGATTCATCATTCTCTGATAAATTATCTGTCGAATTAACAATATTCTCTTCCTTTAATTGATCTTTAATATCAGGATCCAAAAATTAATTTCCTTAAGTAAATAGTTTTGGGGCGAACGACGGGGCTCGAACCCGCGACCACCAGAGCCACAATCTGGCGCTCTACCAACTGAGCTACATTCGCCATGAATTTAAATTTATGTAATAACAATTTTTATTTCAATGTATATAAATTCGGCTAAAATTAACAATTTTTAAGTTTTTAAAACTTTTTTTAATAAATTTTAGTTATTAATTTTGTAAACAAAATATGATAATAAATTTAATAGTTCTTGTTGTTTCCTTTTTTGGGATGGAATTCATTGCATGGTTTTCTCATAAATATATAATGCATGGATTTCTTTGGTCGCTTCATAAGTCTCATCATACAAAAAGGGATGGTTTTTTTGAGTTAAACGATGTTTTCGTTATAATTTTTGCAAGTTTAGGATTGATGTTTATTTTTGTTTTGAGTAATGTTAATGAATTATTCCTTTGGTCAGGAATTGGAATTTCGTTATATGGAATAGGATATTTTCTTATGCATGATATTCTTGTTCATCAGAGATTTAAATTAATCAGAAATGTGAAGCATAAATATTTAAAATCGTTAATTAGAACACATAAAATACATCATAAAACCATTTCAAAAGAAGGAGCTGATGCATTTGGATTTTTATGGGTTCCGAAAAGATTTAGAAAAATTACTAAATCGAATTCCGACTTATTAAGTAATTGAATAAAATTTAAATTTTTATTATTTTTGTTTTTATTGATTTAAGAGTGCAATTTTAATAAATCAATAAAAGTTTATTCGGCGTTAGCTC
>DKKL01000035.1 GCA_002455255.1 Candidatus Tepidiaquacellales bacterium UBA6667
TGGGAGCGTAGAGGATTCAGAGCTCCATCAGCATCAGCTAACGGAAGATTTGCAATCAGATATGCAGTAGCAAATGGTGGTCCAAGTGGTTCAAATAGTGATTTCATTGGTATTGATATGATTACAATTGAAAGTGCCGGTGCACCTCCAATTTCAGGAGATTCTACTTTAGTTATTATTAATGACTCCACAGGGACAACTGTTCAAAGAACTAATGACAGAGATACATTAAGAAAATATTTACCAATGTTAGTCGGTAAATACAGAATAATGACTAAGGATACATCAACTGTATTACCAAATTTATCAAATTACAGTACTGTTATTTTACAAGAAACTGCATTTGATGCTGTATTTGTAAGAGGTTTATCAGCAGCACAAAGAAATGTTATTAAAACATGGTTAGCAACCGGAACACCAACCAATAAAAAATCATTGATTTTAATCGGTGGTGATATGGGTTATAACTACGACAGAACCGGCTCAACTTATCTTGATACAACATTCTCAAGAACTTATGGAGGTTTCCAATATAAAGTTGATAATGGTGGTGCAATTAACTTTAATGCGGTTATTAATATAGGTGGTGGAAGTTCAGATTCATTATTAACTGCTCCTCCGGGTGCTTCTTACTGGCCGGACGGCTGTGCTCCAATTAGTGGTGGAAATGCATGGAACAGATACAGACAAAGAGGTACAACTGATACATTAGCCGGTATTACAAAAGTAGGACCGACTTCTGTAGTAGTAACTATGTTCCAGGATCCAAGATATTATGCAAGTTCAGGTGGTGTTGGTGGAACAGATTTCGGATTTAAAAGAGTATTAAAAGGAGCTATTGATTTCGTTAGAACAAATAACGGAACCATTACAGGTGTTACTCCATTGAATAACTCAATTGCTGAAAGATATATACTTTCACAAAATTATCCAAATCCATTCAACCCAACTACTAAGATTAATTTCTCATTACCAAAAAGTGGAAACACTACATTGAAAATTTATGATATGCTTGGTAAAGAAGTTATGACATTGGTAAATGATTTTAAAGTTGCAGGAAATTATGTAGTTGATTTTAATGCCGCAACATTATCATCAGGTACATACTTCTATAGACTTGAATCAAACGGATTTGTAGATACAAAGAAAATGTTATTAATTAAATAATTTTTCTTTAATGTTTTTGTATTTAAAAAAGGGGCTTTAAAGCCCCTTTTTTTTTGTGTATTTTTGAAATTCATAATTAATTTTAATATGCCAAAACTAACTTTAGAAAATTTAATATCAGAAAATAAAATAAAAGGTAAGAGAATTCTTGTTCGTGTTGATTTCAATGTTCCTCTTGATGAAAACAGGAATATTACCGATTCTAAAAGAATTAAAGAAACTTACAGGACAATTAATGCAATTACATCTAATGGAGGTAAATGTATATTGATGAGCCATTTAGGTCGTCCTAAAGGTGAGAAGAATCCGAAATATTCTCTTGATGTTGTCGCTCAGTTTATGACAGGTGATTTGGATAAACAAATAATTTTTTCCGATGACTGTATTAGTGATGATAATATAATGGTAATTGAGAATATGAAAGAAGGTGATATTTTACTTCTTGAAAATTTACGATTTTACAAAGAAGAAGAAAAAAATGATTCTGATTTTTCTAAAAAACTTGCAAGGTATGGTGATATTTATATAAACGATGCTTTTGGTACTGCTCACCGTGCACACGCTTCAACCGAAGGCGTAACTCATTATATTGATACTTGTGCCGCAGGATTTCTTATGGAAAAAGAAATAAAATATTTATCAGAAGCAGTTAATAATCCCGTAAAACCGTTGTGTGCCATTCTTGGAGGTTCTAAGATTTCAGGAAAAATTGATGTGATTGAAAATCTGCTTTCTAAAGCAGATAAAATTTTAATTGGTGGTGGAATGATGTTCACTTTTTATAAAGCAATGGGCTTTGATATTGGTAAATCAATTCTTGAAGATGATAAAATTGAATTGGCTAAATCATTATTAGAAAAATCAAAATCGCTTGGTAAAGAAATTATGTTGCCTGTTGATGTTGTTTATGCTGATAAATTTGCAAACGATGCCAATACTAAAATATTAAAAACAAATGAGGTAACAAGTGAATATTCAGATTGGATGGGAATGGATATAGGACCTGATACAATAAAGAATTTTAAAAATGAAATTTCAAATTCTAAAACCATAGTTTGGAACGGTCCAATGGGAGTATTTGAAATGGATAATTTTGCAAAAGGAACTTTTGAAATTGCTGCTTCATTGTCTGAAGTTACCAAAAAAGGTGCGGTTACTATTATTGGTGGAGGTGATTCTGCAAGTGCTATAGCAAAAGCAGGATTGGAAAATGATGTAACCCATGTATCTACAGGAGGAGGTGCTTCACTTGAATATCTTGAAGGGAAAAAACTTCCCGGAATAGAAGCACTTACAGAAATTTAATTTTATTTATCTACTATAGCAGCCATCATTTCTGCTTCACAAACTATCTCGCCACCCAATATATCTTTAAAAGTCCTTCCGGCTATTTTACAAATTCCTCTTTTGACGGAAATTAATTCCATTTCATATACCAATTGATCTCCGGGGGTAACGGGCTTTCTGAATTTTGCTTTTTCAATTGATGCAAAATATACTAATTTGTTTTCCATATTGTCCATAGTGTTTAAAAGCATTAAACATCCGCATTGAGCCATACCCTCTATTATTAATACTCCCGGCATTATTCTTCTTGCCGGAAAGTGCCCCTGAAAAAACTGTTCATTGTATGTTACATTTTTTAAGCCAACAATTTTTTTATTTATTTCTAAATCAATTATTCTGTCAACAAGTAAAAATGGGTATCTGTGAGGCATAACTTTTAAAATATCTTCAATATCCATAACTACTTTACCGGACTTCATAACCTGAAATTTTTTCTCAATCTTTTTTTGTAAGTAAAGTTTCCTTAGCATTTTTGTAAACTCAACATTTGCCTTATGCCCCGGTCTTGCTGCAAGTATCTGACCTTTCACAGGTGCTCCTATCAATGCCAAATCTCCTATCAGGTCAAGAAGTTTATGCCTTGCCGGTTCATTTTTAAATCTTAATTCTTTATTATCCAATATTCCATTATTACCTAATATCACACTGTCTTCTATCCCAAGTTTTTTCTTTATCTTGTCAAACTCATCATTGGTATATTCTTTATCTACTATTACAATTGCATTATTTATGTCACCACCTTTGATTAGTCCTTGTTCTCTTAACATCTCAAGCTCTTTTACAAAACAAAAAGTTCTTGCCGGTGCAAATTCATTTTCAAATTCTTTCTGTAGGTTAAAAAGTCCTGTGTGTTGAACACCTAATACCGGATTATTATAATCAATAAGCACTGAAACCCGAAAATCATTTTTCAAAGGTAATGCCACTATATCAATATTGTTTTCATCATCATGATAGTGTACTGTATCTTCAATAACCAAATAATCCCTTTTCGCATTCTGCTCAACTATTCCCGCATCTTTTAATGCTTTCACATAAGATGTAGCGCTGCCATCCATAATTGGTGTTTCATTATTATCAAGTTCTACAATTAAATTATCAATTTCGCAACCCATAATTGACGCTAACACATGCTCAACCGTATGTACTTCAACTCCATCTTTTGCAATTGTGGTTCCTCTTGAAATATCAGTAACGTGATCAATATCGGCAGGAATTTCAGGTGAATTTTTTATATCAATTCTTATAAATCTTACTCCATAATCTTCCGGTGCAGGTTTGAATGTCATTTTGGATTTATTTCCTGTATGTAAACCTTTACCTGAAATTGAAACTTCTTTTGATATTGTCCTTTGTTTTTCTAACATTCTTTTAATTTAATTACTTTCAAGAAATTTTTTTAGATTGGCTTCTATTTTTAAATCATCTCTGTGCGGTTTTCCTCTATACCCGGTGTAAATACCCGGTGTATCAATTGATTTTGATATATTTGTTGCCGCACCAATTATTACATTATCACATATTTTTATGTGACCTACTATTCCTACTTTTCCACCTATCATACAGTTTTTCCCAATCTTTGTTGAACCTGCTATCCCTGTCTGTGCTGCTATTACTGTATCTTCACCTATCTCGACATTATGAGCAATCTGAACCTGATTATCTATCTTGACACCTCTTGAAATTATTGTTTCCCCGATTGTTGCTCTGTCAATATTTGTGTTACTGCCAATTTCTACATCATCATCAATTTTTACTGAACCTTTTTGTGGAATTTTAATATATTTACCATCTTCACCTTTTGCCTGACCAAAACCATCTCCGCCAATAACTGCACCTGAATGAATTATTACATTATCCCCAATATTACTGTTTTTAAATATAACGGTGTTTGGATAAATAATACAGTTTTTTCCTATCAATACATTTTTATCAATCGTAACATTCGAATAAATTTTTGAATTTTCTCCAATAATAGAATTTTTTCCAATCTTCACAAAATCATCTATAAATATATCATCTCCTAATCTTACATTATCTGCTATGGATGTTTGAGCTGAAATGCCCGTTTCGATTTCTTCATTCTCATTGTCAAATTTTTCAATCAATTCTAAAAAAGATAAATACGGGTCAGATACTCTTATCAGAGTTACTTCTTTTCTTATATTATTTATCTTGAAATCTTTAGAAACTAAAACGGCTCCTGCATTTGTGGAGCCGTAATATTTTTCATATAATGGGTTAGAGATAAACGTTATTTGGTCTGGTTTTGCGTTCTCAATCTTTCCAATACTGTTGATTTCAAGATTTGCGTTACCGGTAATTTTTCCGTTAAGCAATTCGGCAATTTCGCCGGTTGTCATTTATCTACCCTCTATTACTTTTACAACTTTTGCTGTCAAATCATTTTTCTCATTTACAAATAATAATGATATACTGCCGCTTCTGTCTATTACATAATCATAATCTTCACGTTTTGCAACAGTTTCTATTGCTAAAAAAACCCTGTCCTGTACAGGTTTCATAAATTCTTTTTGCTTTTGAAAATATTCGCCACCTTCTCCAAATTTCTGAACTTTATAATTATCAATTGATGCAGATAACGCTGTAATCTCTTGCTCTCTTTGATTTTTTAACTGTTCTGTCAGAATTAATTTCTTCTTTTCATAATCATCTCTCATATTTTTCAGACTGTCCTGTAAAATTCTCAATTGACCTTGCCATTCATCTACAAGATTATCAAGTCTCAACTTTGCATCTTGAGATTCCTGCATTCCATCAATAATTTTTTTAGAATCTACATAACCGATTTTTGATTGGGAATAAACGCTCGACCCGGCTATCAAAAACACGATTAATAATATTATTTTTTTTGTCATAATAAAATTTTTAAAGTAACTTTCTCTGAATCTGAAAAATCTTACTTTAATTTATCCATTACTTTAAATGTTACATCAAATTCCTTGTCGCCATATAATGGATTGCCTGCCGCCTTATCAAATATATAACTGTATTTCATTTCTTTTGCTAAATCTTCTATCGCTTTATTTATTTTATCATACAAAGGTTTTGATAATTCCTGCCTTTTTTCATACACTGCATTTTGAACATATTGGTCATAGTTTTTTAACTGATCTTCCATTTGAACAATCTCCATTCTCATAGTATTCATTTTATCATTTAATGCCT
The DNA here is from genome assembly GCA_002455255.1 of Candidatus Tepidiaquacellales bacterium UBA6667. GTDB lineage: Bacteria > Bacteroidota > Ignavibacteria > Tepidaquicellales > Tepidaquicellaceae > UBA9002. Next base: position 5,704 of record DKKL01000035.1, read on the forward strand.
TCAAATCATCATTGCTCGTAATAGCGCCTGATTCAACCTGTTGCTGTGCTGCCTGATATTCTACTGCAAATATAGAATCTTTTTCTTTGAATTCTATCGCCATCGCTCTTAAGGTATCCAGAAATTTATTTCTGTATTCTTCAAGATCTGCCGTTACTTTTTTTGCTTCCGGCAACTGTTCGAGTATTACTTGAGAATCAACAAATCCGATTTTTAACTGAGCATTTGATTCATTTGCAAATCCTGAAAACATAATTACTGCACAAATTATAAATGTTTTAATAAAATAATTTTTCAAAAAATATTTCTCCTTTAATTATTTAAATATATCTAATTTGAAATTTTTGTAAAACTTACTTATTTAAGTTATTTTAAAATCCTCTTCCAAATGAAAAGTGGAAAATCCATTTTGGTGGTTGTCTGTCCACAATTTGTCTGTCAAAACCATATCCAAAATCAAACCCTATTAATCCGACTGCCGGTAAAAATAATCTTGTTCCAAATCCCACGGATCTTCTTAAATCAAATGGATCTGTTTTAGAAAATTCACTCCACACATTACCTGCTTCTGCAAATGCTAATATGAAAATAGGGAATGGATCTAATGAAAGCGGATATCGTAATTCAGCAGCATATTTTAATGCCACTCTTCCACCTATCGGATTAAATGCAGCATTTTTTGGTCCTACATTTCTGTCATCATATCCTCTAAGTGCTATGGTATTATATGTTAATCCGTTACCGCCCATATAAAACACTTCATTTGGTGGCAGATATTTGTCGGATGCAAGTGAATTTATAAATGCAAAATAAAAATTAGAATATAACACAAATTTACTTTCTCTCGTAAGTGGTGTATATGTTTCTGCAGAAAATGTATTCTTTATGTAATCAATACTTCCCGGCAAAAAAGGACCGCCTGATAGCTCTGTAGAATTTGAAACTTTTGTTCCTGATAACGGAAACAATGGGTCAAATACTGTTGACCTCGTTATTGTCTGTCTAATAGCAATTTGATCTCTAATCCCTATTTCATATATGCCTGCTCCTTCTCTTGTATCCGTTTTCTGATACCTTATTGTCCAGTCACCTCTGAAAAAGTCATCGGGCCATTTCAGTCTTCTTCCTAAGCTTAAACTACCTCCGGTTTCCTTTATATCAATACCGCTATAGTTTTGTCTCGTATCAAATAAATTTACGCCTAATGCGGTAGGAGTATTAAACAACCAAGGTTCAGTAAACCCAATATTAAAAGTTCTGTATGTTCCGCTTTCTCCAAATTGCCAGCTAAAATTTAATATCTGACCTGCACCACCCTTTAAAGGTGCTGCAATATCAAAGTTATTAAAAGTTAATCCTAATGCACCTGTTATTCCAAAACTTTCGCTGTAACCAACCGAAGCATTAAACTGGTCTGAAGATCTTTCTTCAACTATGTATTTTATATTTACAACAGAATCATTAGCAAGTGATATATCCTGAGTTAATCTTTCCGGATTAAAATAATTCAGAGCATTAAGGTTTTGTAAACTTCTCTTTACATTTCCTCTGTTAAATGAATCACCTGGATATGTATATAATTCTCTTCTTAAAACTTTATCCTGCGTTTTATCATTTCCGTCAAAGTTCACAAGCCCTAACTTAAATTTATTATTTTCGGAAATTTTTATTTTTAAATCTACTTTGTTCCCCGGTAATACTTTTTCTGAAATCTCCGAATTATAAGCTAAATATCCATTATCTAAATAAAGCGAACTTACATCAGTTTCTGATTCATTCCCATATAAATTCATTTGAAGTTTTTTCTGATCATAAATATCACCCCGTTTCATATCTATTCTTTGCAATATGATTGTGTCGTTATATATCGTATTTCCTTCAACTGAAATATTGTTTAGTTTGTAAAGTTCTCCGGCTTCAACATTAATAACTATATTTGCATCCTCTCCGTTATTTATAATTTTCACATCATAATCTTTTATATAACCGTCTTTATAACCTTTTTCTCTGAAAAATTCTCTAATGTAATTTAAATCTTCTTCAAATTTACTTTTGTCAAATCTCGCTCCATCCCAAAATTTCCACCAAACTTTCTCTGATGTATTTTCCATTGCATCTTTTACATCATCTTTTTTTAACGCTCCGGTATTTCCATTTATTGTTATATTTCTAACAGTAACTTTTTTACCTTCATTAACTTTTATATTTATTCTCGCATCATTATTCGAATTTTTATCGTAATCAACTTCCACTTTTGCCTGTGAAAATCCCTCTTCCTGATAATATTTTTCCAGATTATATGCTATATCTTTTAATCTCTGTTCTGAAATTACCTCACCGGTTGTCAGATTAATTTTTTCAGTTAAATCTTTATCCGAAAACTCTTCATTCCCGGTTATATTCACTTCATAAACTCTCGGTAACTCTGATACTTTTATAACAAGGTAAGCATCTTTGCCGATTGTTTTTTCTATATAGAGTTGAATATCTGAAAAAAGACCGAGATTCCAGAGTTTTTTTATGACATCTCTTGATTCGTCCGATGGTATCATAAGTTCCTGTCCCGTTACCAATCCTGAATATGCGATAATTGTATTTTTATCAACTGATTTATTCCCTAAGGTGTTAATACTTACAATTCTGAATTTATAATCATCATCGGTTTGAGAGATTGCAACGTTTGTAATTACGATTAAAAGAATTAATTTTATGAATTTCATTATAAGTTTAAACTTGTGTTTATATTTTACTGTTTGTGGTCTGAATTTGTTCACTAATCATACCAAATCTTCTTTCTCTTTTTTGGTATTCTTCAATTGCTTTGTAAAGCAATTCACGCTTAAAATCAGGCCAATATTTTTTTTCTATGTATAATTCTGAATATGCACACTGCCAAAGTAAAAAATTACTGATTCTGTAATCACCTCCGGTTCTAATAAGTAAATCAGGATCAGGTAAATTTACAGTTTCTAAATGTTCTGAAAATACTTTTTCATTAATTTTATCTGCAGGAATCTTTTCATTTATCAATTTTTTTACTGCATTCAAAATATCCCATCTGCCACTGTAACTCAATGCTAAATTTAAAGTTAATCTCTTATTATTTTTGGTTTTTTCCATCCCTTCCTGTAATTCCTGATATACTTTTTCCGGTAAATCTTTCAAATTTCCTGTGGAAATTAATTTAACGTCGTTTTTATGAAGTCGTTCCGTTTCACGCCTAAGTGTTTTTATCAGAAGTTTCATCAATAACGCTACTTCTGTTTTCGGTCTTCTCCAGTTCTCTGTTGAAAATGTATATAAAGTTAAATATTTAATCCCTATTTGTGCAGATGCTTCTACAATCTCTCTTACTGAGTTAACTCCTTCGTGATGCCCTCTTACTCTCGTATATCCTTTTGATTTTGCCCATCTGCCGTTCCCATCCATAATAATAGCGATATGCTTTGGTATCTCTCCGGATTTTTTTATTTGCTCTTGTCTGTTCTTATCCTCGTCTTCTTTTTTTGACATCAGTAATTTTTAAAATATAAATTAACTTTTTAATATCTGTGATAAACTAAACCTAATTTTTCAAAAACTTCTGAAACTTTTTTATTCGCAATATCATTAGCACCTGCATTTCCTTTCAATACTACTTTCATTAACTGTTCTTCGTCTTCTCTTAACTCACTGAATTTTTTCTGCATAATTTCTAATTTTCCGGCAACTAATTCCCCAAGTTCAGTTTTAAATTTTCCATATCCTTCGTTCATATAATCTTTTTCAATATCATCTACGCTTTTACCCGAAAATCCTGAATAAATATTCAATAAATTGCTTATCGCAGGTTTTTTTTCCATATCAAACTTAACCGTATTATCAGAATCTGTTACAGCTCTCTTAAATTTTTTAATTATTATATCCGGTTTATCCTGTAACGCTATATAACTGTCTTCTGTTTCACTTTTGCTCATCTTTGTATCAGGATTCTTTAAACTCATTATCCTGCTTGTAGATTTTGAAATTGTTCCTTTTGGTTCTTTAAACGTCTGACCATATAAATTGTTAAATCTGTTTGCAATATTTCTTGTTAATTCAAGATGTTGAATCTGATCGTCTCCAACGGGTACTTCATCAGCATCGTATAATAAAACATCACCTGCCATCAATACAGGATATTCAAATAATCCTGCAAGCTGACCATCTTTTGATGATTTTGATACTTTGTCTTTAAATTGAGTCATCTTTCCTAATTCACCAATTGTTACAAAGTTTGTTAAAACCCAGCAAATTTCTGAATGTGCCGGAATCATTGATTGAATAAATATTAATGATTTATCCGGATTCACACCACATGTCAAAAGCCAAGCAACAACATCAAATGTTCTTTTCCTTAACTCAAATGAATCTTGCCTAACAGTGATTGCATGTAAATTAGCAACAAAATAAAGTGATTCGTTATTTTCCACTTCCATCTCTGCCCATCTTTTCATTGCACCGAGATAATTTCCAATTGTCAATTCACCTGTAGGTTTTATTCCTGAAACTATTCTTTTCATATAAATAAAAATTCAATGCAAATATATCATTCTCTTAAATGATATTAATATTTAAAATTTATTATGTAATAATAAGTAAGATTGTATGTGTTTAGTAACCCATTTATATGAGTTCTTTCCACACCGTGCGAGGCTGATACTCCGGGACCTATCAATCCAACTCTCACGTCTGTTCCGGACGCCAAAGCTGCACTTCCGTCTGATCCGTAATATGGGTAAATGTCAATTACGTGATTGATTTTAAAATCTTTCGCAAGTTTCATCAGTTTATTCGTAACATCAAAATCATAAGGTCCGCTTGAATCTTTCGGACATATCGAAACCATATCTTCTTTTCCGTTACATCCATCACCAACAACTGCCATATCAAGAACCAGCAACTCTTTTGCACTTTCAGGAATACCAACGCAAGCTCCATGACCAACTTCTTCATAATTTGAAAAATAAAATGCTGTGTCACCTTTATATCCTTCTTCTGCAAAATGTTTTATTAACTGAATCATAACTGCTACACAGGCTTTATTGTCTAAAAATCTGCTTTTTATAAATCCCGATTTTGTATTTTCAAATCTCGTGTCAAAAAACACATAATTACCTGTACCAATGTTTAGCTTTTTTATTTTATCCGGAGTATCTGCAAGTTCATCAAGTCTGATTGACATTACTCCTGTTTCTCTTTTTGTTTCGCCAAGTCTGTTGTTCACATGTGCCGCAGGATTATTCATCAGAAATGTACCTCTGTAAAGCTCACCTGCATAGTTCCTTACTGTAACGTATTCACCTTCAAATGAATTTAACTGTAATCCGCCGATTTTCGTTATCTCAAGAGTTCCATCGGAATTCACCTGTTTAACCATCCCACCAAGAGTATCTACATGACTCGCGATTACTAATTCCGGATTATCAGAAAAGGAGACAAGTAATGAACCTTTATTTGTTATGCTAAGATTCAAAGGTAAATGCCTGAACTCGCTAATTAAGTAATTTATTATATCTTTGGTAAAACCTGATGGAGAGTTTATTTTTAGAATAGTCTCTAAAGTATTTACTATTTCACTCATTATTTTTTGTTGTGTCTGCCAAAACTTTATAAATTTTTTCGCCTTCTTTTGTTAATCCGTATTTTTCACGTGCAACAGATTCCAATTTATAATCTGATGTCTTTATATCATTTAATTCTTTTTGCAATTTTTCAGTCCTTTGTTGCTCTTCTTTCAAACTTTTTTCAAGTTTATTCTTCTCAGATTCCAAACTTAACCTGTCAACAAGTCCCTTATTTCCAAATAAGTATAAACTCATTAGTAAAGAAAATATAATTATAAATAGGGCAAATAATTTATTATATTTGATAAATCTTACTAATTTAGTAAAGATATTTTCCTTTATTTGCATTTTATAAATATACTTATTAAATTTTTGTTTTAAAATCTAATTTATTGTCTTAACATAAATTTAAATGCTTTTTTTTAATTAAATTCAAAGATTTAGATCAATTTTTCCAGATTCCCCAATGGGTTATGATTTAACAAATATAAAAGCTGACCTGCATACACACACCAATTTTTCAGATGGGATTTTGTCTCCTGCTGAATTGATAGCAAAAGCAGCAAATGCGGGTATAAACCTAATCAGCATTACAGATCATGATAATGTTAATGCTATTGATATCGCAATAAACGAAGGTAAATCAAAAAATGTTGAAGTAATCCCCGGTATTGAACTCAGTGCTAATTTTAGGGATAAGGAAATTCACGTTTTAGCATACTTTATTGATCATTCAAGTAAATTGTTGACTTCTTATCTTCAGGAATTCCGTAACATCCGAATTAACAGAGTAATAAATATTCTTGAAAAACTAAAAGAATATAATGTTTTTCTTGAACTAAAAGACATTCTAAATCAGGATGGAGTTAATGAAAATACATCAATCGGAAGACCTCATATTGCAAAAGCACTTGTTAAAAAAAAATATGTTAATACTTTTGGCGAAGCGTTTATAAAATATATAGGTGATGACAAACCGGCTTATGTAAAAAAAAATAATCCTGAAATAAAAGATGTTATAAAATTGATAAATGATTTAGGTGGATTGTCTTTTCTTGCTCATCCGGGTCGTATGTTTAAAAATGGCGAAGTAAATGAATTGTCCGGTGTAGGGTTGGATGGAATTGAAACTCTCCACCCTTCACATTCAAATGAAGACAGAAAATTCTATGCCGAAATCGCATCTCAAAATTTTATGCTCGAAAGTGGTGGTTCTGATTTTCATGGGATAAATTCTAATGATAATCTTAACTTTGGAAAATTTGTAATTCCCGGTAGTTTTATATTAAATATGAAAAGACGCCTGTTCTAAAATAATAAATATGAAAAAAAAATTAAATATCGCAATTATATTCTCTGAATTTAATAAACCTATTGTTGAAAACCTTGTGATAGGTTCTGAAGTTGCTTTATCAGAAATTAAAAATCCCAAAATCAAAATAACTAAATATCAGGTTCCGGGAGCGTTCGAGCTGCCTCTTTTAATGAAACATCTCTGTTCTTCAAAAGTTAAAAAACCCGATGGGGTAATTGCCTTGGGTTGTATTATAAAAGGGGACACTGCACATTTTGAATATGTTGCGTTACCAGTGAGTATAAATCTGCAAAATATATCTGTTGAATATAAAATGCCTCTGGGGTTTGGAGTGCTAACGTGCTATACTTCAGAACAGGCATATGAAAGAAGTTTACTTGATGAACAAAATATTAAAAATAATAAGGGATATGAATCTGCTAAAGTTGTATTTGAAATGATTAAAACTTTAAAAAATTGATTTAATGTTTATGCTCTTTGCCTTTTTTAATAACTTCAAGTAAGTGATGATGAATTTTACCGTTTGAAGCAAGTATTTCGTTATTGTAAACAGAATATTCTCCACCTTCAAAATCACTTAATTTTCCTCCGGCTTCAGTTACCATCAGTGCACCGGCTGCAGTGTCCCACGCATTCAGATTAAATTCCCAAAAACCTTCAAACCTTCCACATGCAACCCAGCATAAATCCAATGCGGCTGAACCAAGTCTCCTCACAGGTATATCTTGCTTAACAACTTCTGCAAATACACCAACCGGATTTCTCGGATTATCACTGGTGTTATATGGAAATCCGGTTACAAGTAATGACTTTCTGAAATTATCATTTTCTGAAACTTTAATTTTTTTATCGTTTAAAAAGGCACCTTCTCCTTTTCCGGCATAAAATAATTCATTCCCCATCGGATTAAAAACTGTTCCGTATATTAATTCACCTTTGTGTTCCACTCCTATTGATACGCAACACAGTGGAATTGAATGTGCATAATTTATAGTTCCGTCTATGGGGTCAATTATCCATTTATATTCTGAATCTGTGAATAAATCTCCGCTTTCTTCTGTTAAAATATAATGATCAGAAAATTCACTTCGGATAATTTTCATTATCATTTCTTCAGATTTCTTATCAACCTCTGTTACCAGATTGCTTTCTCTGTCCTTACTTTCAATTTTATAATCTCCTCCAAAATTATCGAGTAAAATCTTTCCTGCTTCTTTAGTTGCTTTTATTAATGTTTCTTTTATTTTCATTATTTATTTTAATTTTAGAGTTAATCCGTCATAGGCAAGCTCAATTCCTTTCGGTAATTTTGCATTCATCTTATCGTGATTAATATCATGTGTCATATGCGTGAGATATGTTTTTGCAGGTCTCAGCTTCCCGGCTATGCTAACTGCCTCTTCTACATTTAAATGTGATGGATGCGGAAGTATTCTCAATGAATTTAATATCAGTACTTCCAATCCTTTCAGTTTATTCATCTCAACATCTGAAATTCTACTGCAATCTGTTATATATGCAAAATTTCCTATCCTATATCCGAAAATTGGTAATCTGCCATGCATCACTTCTATCGGTATAATTTCAACATTCCTTATTTTAAATTTTTCATTTTTTATCTTATTAATCTTCACCATAGGAACGGCAAGATGTGAGACCAATTGTTCTTTAAAGGCATATCTGAATGTTGTTCTCAATTCATCCATAGTTAAATCATTTCCATATAAATCTATATACTTATTGTGTAGTTGATTAATTTGTCTGATATCATCAAGACCGAGTATATGGTCAACGTGATGATGCGTAAATAAAACCGCATCCAAATCAGAAATATTGTTGTTTATAAATTGTTGCCGAAAATCAATTGATGTGTCTATAAGGATTTTTTGACCTTCAGTTTCTATATAAGCGGAGGTTCTTAATCTTTTATCTTTTGGGTTTTTAGAGGTACAGGTTTCACAATAACAACCTATTTTTGGAACACCTTGAGATGTTCCGCTTCCTAAAATAATTACTTTCATTGAATACTTTTCGCTCAACCTTCAGTTTCACTTTCTATAATCTCTCTTATGTTAGGTTTAAGATATAATTCTTCAGTGCCTATAAGTGAAAGATTTTTAGCCATATAACTAATTTTTTTATCCTGCTCTAAGTTTTTATTAAGTAAAAAAAGTTTCTTCTCTCTGAGTAAACAAAAGCCCCCTTTGAATAATCCTTTTTCAATTCTAACTTCATATCCTAAATTTTCAAATACGTTTATTAACCCTTCAATTAACTCTTCTTTCTTATCGTCAATATTTTTTTTCTGTACTTTTTTTATAACACTTGCCATAATATTTGATTAGTTATCCTTAACTGCTAAATCGTCTTCTTCGTGAAATATATAATTATATGAATGTAATTTCTCTCTCGATTTTTCTTCTTCCAGTTGTTCTGTTGTTTTTTTCATCGGTTGGAATACTGCACACCAGATTATGAAATAATAACTAAGCAGTGCAATCCAGGGAACTCCCCTCAATAAACCAATCCGCTCTCCAAATATTTTTAATAGTTGATCATGATTTTCCGGTCGCTCATTAAAAAGAAACATAAACTTTATATCCAAATAATGACTGTAAAACTCAACAGGTGCAAACATAAAAAATAAAATTGAACACATTAAAAGCCATGGATTTTCTTTGAGATTAATTTTGCAGTTTTTTAAAAAAAATATGGCTGAAATGAAAACAACGCAATATGAAATGATAATTACTAATGAGGAATTTGAAACCTGTTTAAATATAAGATTTTCTTCATCAGGTGGAATGCTTGTTCTGAAATTAAATTCATCATATATTAAGAGTTCGTTGCCAATTAAAAATCTTATATTGATTGCACCAAGCCATGCAATTGCAAAAATGCAAATTAAAAATAAAAATATTTTAGCTTTTTTATTCAATAATAGAAAAATAACTTTTTTAACTGTTAATATAAATTCAGAAAAGTTTTAAAAATTCTTACTATTATTCACAGCCGTCCCAAACAAATTTAACACTTGTGTATGCATTAATCTCATATTGTTAAAATAGTTTTATTCTATTTATGTAATTCGGTTAATTCGTGATAATTAGTGGAGAAGTTCGTAATTGTTTTGGACGGATTTGATAATTATTATTTATCATATATCATTCATTCTGAATTTAATTTCATAATTAAAATTATAAAATTAAATATAATTTTAACTTATGCTTACAAAGGAAAACATAGAAGAAATTTTAAATAATTTTAATGATCCGCTTTTGAATTTGTCTTTTTCAGAATTAGGTTTCATAAATTCTTATTCAATCAATGGAGATAAACTAAAACTCAACCTTTCGGTTTCTGACGTTGATAATAATATCTTACAAAAACTTTCAGAAGATATCGGAAAAAAAATAATTTCAACACATCCTGAAATATCTGAAATTAATATAGATTTTAATTCCGGTGTAGTTGAACATATTGACAAAAAAAAATCATCTGTTCTGCCAAATATTAAAAATACTATTGCTATTGCATCAGGAAAAGGTGGGGTCGGGAAATCAACCGTTGCTGTGAATATTGCTGTATCATTGACAAAACTTGGTTTTAAAGTCGGACTTATAGATGCTGATATTTATGGTCCTTCAATTCCCACTATGTTTAATATAAAAGAAAAACCAAAAATAACTCAGGTAAGCGGAAAAAATAAACTCATACCTGTTACTAAATATGGCGTTGAAATTATGTCAATAGGATTTTTAATTGAAGGAAATAATGCCGTTGTTTGGAGAGGTCCAATGGCTTCAAGTGCGCTTAAGCAGTTTATGGGTGAAGTTGTTTGGGGAAATCTTGATTTTTTGCTTTTTGATATGCCTCCGGGAACAGGCGATATTCAGTTAACTTTAAGCCAGACTATCCCTCTGACAGGTGCTGTGATTGTTACTACTCCTCAGGAAATATCACTTATTGATGCTAAAAAAGGATATTCAATGTTTGAAAAAGTGAACGTCCCGACACTTGGAATTGTTGAAAATATGAGCTATTACTCACTTCCTGATGGAACTCAAGATTTTATTTTTGGAAAAGATGGTGGATTGGAAATGTGTAAAGAACTTGGGTTAAATCTGCTCGGACAGATTCCTATTAATAAAACTATCAGAGAAGGTGGTGATTCCGGAATGCCGGTGGCTGAGTTTATTCCTGATTCAATTGAGTCAAAATCTTATTTAAATATTGCAAAAACAATAGTTAAAGAAGTAAATTTCAGAAATATTAAATCAAATAAAAAACCTGAACTTGAAATTAATATTTAATAAAAATTTTAATTTTAGATTTTTAAATATGTATATATTTTCTATATTTATTTTATGAAAATAATTTTAACATTAATCATTTCCTTTTATTTTATTTCTTGTGGTTCTCCGGGTGGTTCTGATTCACCGGCAAATGCTATCAAAGATTTTGTAACGGCAGTTAAAGAAGGGAATCCGGCGAAAGCTTGGACTATTCTTTCAAAAGACTCTCAAAAACTGTATGAAGATATGGCAAAAAATCGTAACCAATCAGGACAGGAATTTTTTGTTGGTTCAATGAAAGATGCAAAAGCACTCGGAATTCTCGGAAATGATTTTCAGGTTATGGAAGAAATAAAAGAAGGTGATGATAAAGCAATTGTCAATGTAATGACAATGAATGGTGAAACTCAGGAAATGTACACGATAAAAGAAAACGGTACTTGGCATCTTGACTATGCAAGAACAATGGAAGAAAGCCGAAAACTCGTTGAATAATTAACCAAAACAGAACTCAAACAATTTAGATGGAAGAAATAACACTTGAACGTGTGAACGAAGTATTAGAAAATGTCAGACCATATTTACAAATGGATGGTGGTGATATTGAAGTTGTAAATATTACGGAAGATAATATTATCGAAGTAAGACTTCTCGGTGCATGTGTAGGATGTGCATTAAGCCAAATGACACTCAGAGCAGGTGTTGAGCGTGCATTGATGCGTGAATTCCCAACCCTTAAAAGGGTTGAATCTGTCAGTTAAAATGATGTTTTATTTTAATTTTAAAAACAGATTTGTTTCATCAATTTAATTAACCATTTTATATCTACTATGCCTTCAAATTCTGATAACACACTACCGGAATTTAAATTTAATCTAAATAATCAGTCTGTCAGAGAATTACCGTACGGTTGGGCAAAACAGGCAACGGTTATTGATTTTCCCGTGTCTAAAAATATTGCAGGCGTTCTTATGTATCTGAAACCTGGAGGACTTAGAGAACTTCATTGGCATGCAAATGCTGCGGAATGGGGATATGTAATCTCAGGAAACGTTAGAACTACTATAGTTGACCCTGAAGGCAGATTTGAATATAATGAATTTAAAGAAGGTGATATTTGGTATTTCCCACGAGGTCATGGACATTCGATTGAAGGTCTAAGCCCTGAGGGGACTACATTTATGTTGGTTTTTGATAATGGTTCCTTTTCAGAATTTGCAACTTTCAGTTTAACCGATTGGCTTTCTCAAACACCGAAAGAAATTGTAGCAAAAAATTTAGGACTTTCTCAAGAAGAATTGAATTCACTTCCTGATAAAGAGGTTTATATCGTTCCTGCAAGTGAAAATATTGGCGATAAATCTGAAAACTCTTCTCCTCTTACTCATAAATATGAGTTGATGTCACAGTCTCCAACTCACGATCATGATGGCGGTAAACTATGGATTTCTTCCTCTGTGGAATTTCCAATTTCTGAAACAATAACAGGTGCTATATTACAATTAAATCCAGGTTCATTACGTGAACTTCACTGGCATCCTAACGCTGATGAATGGATTTATATACTTTCCGGAAAAATCAGACTGACAGTTTTTGCTTCTTCTGCAAAATCTTCCGTTGTTGAATTAGAAAAAGGTGAAGTTGGATATACTCCAATGGGATATGGACACTCAATTGAAAATATTGGTGAAGAAGTCTGCAAAATTATTGTCGTTTTTAACAGCGGAGTGTATGAAGAAATTTCTCTTACATCATGGCTTTCATCAAATCCTGAATCAATCGTTTCAGGAAATTTAAACTTACCTCCGGAAATTGTAAAAAAATTACCCAAGAAAGAAAAATTTATTATATCCGGCAAAAAATAAAATTTAATTACCCATTATATTATTAAACTCTTCAAAAAATGAATAGTTTGTTTGGTATTCACCTGTCAAACTGTCTTTTACAACTGTAACATTTACCAATAATGGATTTATAATCCAAGGGTCTGTATGCTCGGTAAAAACCTTTGGTGCATTTTGATATAACCCATAAGTTGCAGCACTGAATTTTTTGTATGATGTAAACTTATTGTATGCATCAGTTAAATAATTTTTTCTGCTATCAAACCACTCGCTATATTTCAAAAAATCTACCCACTCATCTCTACTAACAGGATTATGAATAGCAAAATTTAAATATTCATAAACCAACATTCCTTTTTCTCTGTCAAACTTTATCGATAGAATTTGAGGTATAGTATCAGTGAGATGGAGTTTCCATTGATTTTTTAATGAGAACTCTGTTATTAAAATTTTTTGATTTTCTCTTATTAAAGGATTTACAAACTCAAATGCACTGTCAATATCATCCATATAAGTATGATGTATATGTAAATCAATTCCCGTAATCCAATCTGTTTTATTTGCAAATTCTATCATTGTTTTAGCGGCTTCTGTTTGCCAGGATGGCTTCCACAAATTATCAAACGCACCAATATATAATGGAATTTTTTTTGATTGCAGGTTTTTAAAATTATTTACTTTTTCGGCAACTGCTATATAAAAATTTGATAATCTTTCATCTCGTTGATCTTTTTTCGATTCGATGAATGGCTCGTTTCCGCAAACAAGATGGTCACAATTATCATATATTATACTCAATAAAGTATCTAAAAAATTTAATTCAGATTTAATTTCAGCAGTTGTGATTGGTAAATTTTTTTCTTCAAAGTTAAATTTAATATTTAAAATGACTGAATAACCATTATTATATATTTCTTTTAATTTTTTTAATCCGCTATCGCTGTAAATTTTTCTCCCCATTTCTCTATAATGAAAATAATCAACAAATCCCCGAATCACCTTTGCTCCACATCTGACCAAATCAATTTTATTTATCTGTTCAAATACTCCGTTATAGTTAACTCCTAATTTACTTTTTGAATTATCATTAATGTTCTGCGAATATGTTTTGAATGAGAAAAAGTTGAAAAATATTGAAATGAATAATATTTTGATTAAAACTTTATTCATATTTCATTGCAATTATATACATATGTTTTTCAGGAAACTGATCAGATTCTAAATGTCTGAGTATAAATTTATTCTTTAGTAAAATTTTTAAGTTTTCATTAACACCAATTGAACTGTAATTGAAAGTATCATTTTTCCAATTGCTTGTGTGTTGCCCAATATCATCTCCAAAAGTATAAATTAATATTCCATTCTTTGCGGTAAATTTGCAAAGTTTATTTAAGACCGGCTTTTGCTTCTTTAATGGTAAATGGAATATACTGTCCCAGGCGATTACCAAATCAAATTTTTTATCAGTATTCCAATTGCAAATATCTGAATGAATAAAATTTGAAGATGGATGTTTTTGTTTTGCTAATTTTATCATCTCTATTGAGGCATCAACTCCGGTAACTTTAAATCCTTCGGAAATAAGTTTATTTGTTATCCTTCCGCCGCTTCCACATCCAATATCCAAAGCATTATTTCTTTTCTTACAAAACTTTATAGCCCTCTCAATTTGAGATACTCCATAATTTGAATTCTTATGTTCTTCATCCCACCATTTCGCAATCTTGTCGTATTTGTTTCCGATACTTTGATTCAATTTATTTTAATTTAAATTCTCTGCCTTGCCTATATCTTTAAATGAACTATTACCTGAATTTAAACCAATACAATTTTCATTTAATGATAAATAAATATTTAAAATATCTAAAAATTCCTTGTTCAAACCCATTGAAAAAATCTTGTTCGAAATTATATGAACTCCATTAAATGCAAATTTTCTTTCTTCCGGTGTTGAGTCTGTTGCTCGTCCTATTAATTTCATTTTCTCATCAAACTCCAAATACCTTGAAGTTTTTCGTTTCTGAACAAGTAACATTGCAAGCGGGGAATCTTCCATTTTATCTCCTCTGTTCAAAAAAATTCTCTCCCACTCGTCCTTCATCTCATTCAAATCAAAATCTGTATCAACATCTACATTTATTACAAAAAAATAATCACAATTATTTAAATACTTCTCTGCATTTAAAATTCCCCCTCCAGTTCCCAAAATTTCCGGTTCATAACTTAATCTTATCTTAATTCCGAAATCCCGTTGATAAAAATATTCTTCCATCTTATCCGCAAAATGATGAGTGTTAATAATTATTTCTTCACAACCTGCATTTTTTAATCTATCAATTTGATATTCAATCATTGGCTTTCCTTTAAATTCAACCAATGCTTTCGGAAGTGTATCTGTTAATGGTTTCAGTCTTGTCCCAAATCCGGCACTTAAAATCATTCCTTTATGTTTCATTATATGAAATTAAATAATTTTCTTATCGTTTAATTTCTAAATTAATATATATATTTTATATTTATAATATTAAATAAATGACAGAAACTTTATCAACTGAAAAGACTATTTCTAAAATTGATCCGGCTTTAAACTTAAGACAGGAAATTTTAAAATTAAAAAAAGAACTTAACGCTGTTATTCTTGCACATTATTATCAGGAATCTGAAATTCAGGATCTTGCAGATTTTATTGGTGACTCTCTACAGCTCGCCCAGAATGCAGAAAAAACTGATGCAGATGTAATAGTATTTGCAGGTGTTCATTTTATGGCAGAGACTGCGAAAATTCTCAACCCGAATAAACTTGTATTACTCCCCGACTTAAATGCGGGCTGTTCTCTTGCTGAGGGCTGTCCGGCTGATTTATTGCTTAAATTTAAAAATCAAAATCCCGGACACATTTTAATTTCATATATAAACTGTTCCGCGGATGTAAAAGCTATTTCTGATATAATTTGCACTTCTTCCAATGCAGTTAAAATTGTTGAACAAATTCCAAAAGATACCGGTATTATTTTTGCACCGGATAAAAATCTTGGAAACTGGGTAATGAAAAAAACAGGCAGAGAGATGAAGATGTGGCAAGGTGCGTGTATTGTTCACGAAACTTTCAGTGCTAAAAAAATATTCGAATTAAAACTTAAACATCCAAATGCGAAGCTAATAGCTCATCCTGAATGTGAAGAGCAAGTATTAAAAAATGCTGATTTTATTGGCTCTACAAGTTCGCTTTTAAATTTTGTAATTACGGATTCAAGTAAAGAATTCATTGTTGCTACAGAACCCGGAATTTTACATCAAATGGAGTTGAAAGCTCCCGGAAAAAAACTTATACCTGCTCCTCCGGAATCAAGCTGTGCTTGCAACGAATGCCCGTATATGAAATTGAATACTTTGGAAAAATTATATTTATGTATGAGGAATAAAAAACCTGAAGTAACACTTGATGAGGAAATTAGGAAAAAAGCATATCTTTCTTTGAAAAGAATGCTTGAGATGAGTAAATAAAAAAACCTTCTGCCGCATAAGCCGGATTCTGTTTTGTCCGAAAACAAATGACAATCATTTATCTTGGATTAACATTGCTGTTAACCACTTTGCAACCTACCCCGGGAGAATGTTTAAGCAAGCAGAGCTTTAATCTCCCTATATTTGGTTTTGCTCCGGATGAGTATGTCAATCTCTGAAATTGCTTTCAGAATGGTAGGCTCTTACCCTGCCGTTTCACCGTTATTCCATTGCTTTCGCAATGAAACAGTCTTCATCTCTGTAACACTTTCTGCAATATATTCTTGGGAATATATTGCCCGGGATATCATCCCGGCATCCCTGCTTTTATGGAGTCCGGACTTTCCTCACTTTCCGGATTTCTCCGGAACTGCGCGATTGTCTGCGGCGGAAGGAAATTTTTTAAAGAACAAAATCTTATTTAAAGTTCAGTTGAAAATTTTCAACTGAAACTTTATTTACTTTTTCTGATTCGTCTATTGCTTCATTTGCAAGTTTATCTGCTTCACGGTTTTCTTCTCTCGGTATATGAACTATACTCCACATTCCTGCAAATCTATTCTTCAGTTTATTTATTGCCTCTTCCTTCAATTCTTTTAGACTCTCATTGTTCACTTTATATTTCCCGTTAATCTGATTCACCATTAATTCACTGTCTGACTGAAAAATTATCTTATCTTGCGGTTTAACATTTAATATGTCTATTGCTCTTATAAACGCAATGTATTCGGCAACATTGTTCGTTGCATTTCCAATAAACTCTTTATACACATTGACTTCATCATCTTTCATAATGAAAATTCCTATTCCTGCTTTACCGGGATTTCCGCGTGAAGCACCATCCGTCTTTACCAATACATTCATTGATTTCTAACCTATTAATTTTTCATCTACAAGTATTCTTCCGCAAGACTGGCATGTATAAAGTTTGGCAGCCGATCTTATCTCAATTTCTCTCTGTGGCGGAATTGAATTAAAACATCCGCTACAGTTCCCGCGTCTCACAACAGCAACTGCACTTCCTTTCATCGTTTTATTTATTCTCTCATAAAGTTTCTTAATATGATCTTCAAGTCTGACTGTAAGTTTCTCTTTTTTATTTTTGAGTTCAAGTTCTTCCTGTGAATATTTTTCATCAAGTTCTTGAAGCGAATCTTCATTTGATTTCAAATCTGCCGATATTTCATCAGATGATGCTCTCAATTCCTGAATTTCATTTGAAAGTATTTCTTCTATCTCTGATAAATCTTTTAATCTCTTTTCTCCTTTTTCAATTGTTTCATATTGTGTATCTATTGATTTCATTATGGTATCATATTCTTTGTTACTTTTCGCATTATATTTCTGTTCGTCATATTTTGCAATCTTATCCTCACCTTTTTTAATCGTTTTCCTTAAACTACCTTCTTCATCTTTTAGTTTTGCAAGTTCTGCAGTCTTTGAGTCTAATTCTTCCCAAATCTTATCAAGTGTTACTTTTTGTTCGCTTATTCTATCAGGTAAATCTCCTTTTTCATCATCTATATCTTTAAGGTCTTCATCAATTTTGCAAAGTTCATAAAGAATTTTTAATTCTTCTTCTATCCTTGGCTTAATGCTTTTATCCACTGCCTCGAAGTATTCATAAACTTTCGATTCTTTCTCTACGTTATCTTCACTGTTCATTTCTTCAGGTTTTTCGTTTTCAATGTTATTGACTGTCATTTTTATATTTTTACTATTTTATAATTTTTCCCGGATTTGTAAATTGCTGTTTTTACTTTGAGTTTTTTTAATTCTTCAATGTCAGTTTTTTCATACTCCCTCGCATAAATTCCTAAATTCAAAATCTTTTCTTTAAATATTTTATCACTTCTAAATAATGGATTTATTTTTGATAGTGATTCATTCAAATCAATTAGTTTTTTAAATTTTAATAATATTCCGTTTGTTCTGTTTGTCCTTCTTTTGAAATCATATATCTCATATGCTACTTCTTCATATGGATGTGAATCTAACATAGCATTAATAACTTTATTAAGGTTTGATGTTTCACACTCCATTTCTAATTTTACTTCGTTTACAAATTCAAGTTTACCTTTTTCTCCTTTTGTAGGATTTGCATTTCCTGTTGGGAAGAACGATCCTGTTCCTTTTGTTCTGAATGAACAATTTTTATAATTACCAATTACGCCTGCTCCTGCTTTACTCATCGATTTAAAAACAGTTTCAACTTCTTTTTCCGGAATAAAAACAACTATTTTCTTTTTTTCTAAAAAATAAAAATTTATAACAGAAATTTCTTTTACAATTTTTTTTAAAAATAATTTATTAATTATATTTTCTTCTGTGATTATCAAATTTTTTTACAAAAAAAAAGGGGCTTTAAATTAGCCCCTTTTATAGTCTTTGTTATATGTTTTTTAAGTACAATTTATTTAAATACTTTAATCTCATGTTAAATAATATAAAAACATCAGTTTATTTAAACAATGTATTAAATTTTTCTTATTTTTAAAGTTTTAATTTCTCTAAAAGTTTTTTTATTGGTTTCAGATTTTGCATTACATAAAAATGAATTGAAGGTGCACCATTCTCAAGTAATTCCATACTTTGTTTATATGCCCATTCAACCCCAATATCCAT
Organism: Candidatus Tepidiaquacellales bacterium UBA6667; assembly: GCA_002455255.1. Taxonomy (GTDB): domain Bacteria; phylum Bacteroidota; class Ignavibacteria; order Tepidaquicellales; family Tepidaquicellaceae; genus UBA9002. The sequence continues at coordinate 24,872 of DKKL01000035.1, forward strand.
TACATGTTCAGGTTTTGCGGCTTCTATTTCTTCCGAAAGTGCATCAGGTATTTCTATGTAAAAATTAGCAGGAATTGTGGTAAGATGTCTTTTTGTTGTTAAAATTTTTAATCCGGGAATTATTGGTACTTCAATCCCTTCATCTCTGCAAGCTTTCACATAATTAAAATAATTTTTATTTTCATAAAACATCTGAGATACGATGTAATCTGCTCCATTTTTAATTTTCGTATTGACTGTTTTAATATCCGATTTTATATTTGGTGCTTCAAAATGTTTCTCCGGATATGCTCCTACTCCTATACAAAAATTTGTTGGAGTTGCATCAAGTAAATCTTCATCAAGATATTTACCTTTGTTCATATCGGAAATCTGTTTAACTAAATCGCATGCATATTCATTTCTTGTTTTACCTTCGGAAACAGGTTTTACAAATCCGGTATCATCACCCCTAATTGCCAATACGTTTTCAATTCCAAGATAATTAAGTTCTATTAGTGCATCTTCTGTTTCTTCTTTTGTAAATCCTCTGCAGAGAAGATGAGGTACGGTGTCCACATTATATTTGTTCTTAATGGCAACACTAATTCCTATAGTACCCGGTTTCTTTCTTTTTACTTTTTTCCTGATTCCCGTCGGAGTTTCTTCATACTGTACCTCAGCTGAATGAGAAGTAACATCAATAAATGGCGGATTATATTTCATCAATTCTTCTACTATAGCAAATATCTTTCCTATATCTCCACCTCTTGGAATAGGAATAATTTCAAAACTGATAAACGGACTTTTTGCCTTTGCTAAATGTTCAGTAACTTTCATTAATTATGTTATTTTGTTATATCAGGAAAGGCATTAGTTCCGCGACTTGTCAAAAATTTTACCTCGTTATTATAAACATTAACTAACCCTATCTGGTTGGCATTTCCAATTTCAACATCATAAATTATGTTGCTCGCATCAACCCATCTGAAATTTCCAACACTTCCACCTACTGTAGATATCTTTTTCTTGTTGCTTCCGTCAGTATTCATAGTATATAAATCCACACTGTTATCTGTTATTAAAACAAATGCTATCAACTTATTGTCAGGTGAAAATTTTGGTTGGTTTGTGCTACTCATTCCCTGTGTAAGCGGAATTTCTTTGTTGTCTTTATATACGTAAATGGTACCTTTCAAATTCATATCAAAACTTGCGTAAGTTATTAATGACCCGTCAGGTGAAATATCCGGTTCCAATTCTGAATCATTATTTTTAGTAAGTCTAACTCCGTCAACTGCGGTTGAATCTGAAAGATCTGTTATAAATATATCTTTATCACCACCTTCAAAAGCAGAATATACCATTGTTCTTCCGTCAGCTGCAAGTACTTGCATTGTGCTGTAATCATCTCCGGATAATGGAGTTGGTGAGGGTTCTGTAGGTTCCATAATGTAAAGTGTCGTAAATCCTTCATGCTCTGCTACAAATATAACATTATTATCATCCCAGGTAAAACAAACATTATATCCTTTAAATACAAAATAAGGATTTGAAATTCCTTCCAAATCTGAAATTAAATATATATCCTGATTATCTGTATAAAAGACAATTTTGGTTCCGTCATATGACCATCTCGGGTACATTGCATTCTGATTTAATGCAGTCAATTGTTTCTTATCGCTTCCGTCAATATTCATCGTGAAAACCTGCAGATAACCTGTTGGGTTATCAGTGCTTGTATATACTACTTTTTGTGCAAATAGTTTTCCTCCGATAAAAAATGACGAAATCAATAAAATTAAAAATAAATTTTTTTTCATTTAATAATGGATTATTTTAGTTAAACTTTTATTTATATTCTAAAAGGCGATTTATAGTTTCAATTATAAAACTATATATAATAAACTACAATTTAAATTTAAAAAGATTGTAATAATAACTAACTGAATATTGAATAAAGACTTAATAAATAATGAATTAATTTTTTCAGTTTCTCGCTCAGGCGGAAAAGGCGGACAAAATGTTAATAAAGTCTCAACTAAAGTTGAACTTCATTTTCATATTCAGAATTCTAATGCACTAAATGATGACGAAAAGTTAAAGATAAAAGTTAAACTTAAAAACAAAATAAATTCAGAAGGATTTCTTCACCTCTATTCTCAAAAAACAAGATCACAAATTAAAAATAAGCAGGATGTAATTGAAAAATTTTTTTATCTGTTGGATAATTCACTTTTAGAAGTTAAGAAAAGGAAAAAATCAAAACCAACCATACAATCAAAGGAAAAAAGATTAGAAACAAAAAAAATTGTATCTTTAAAAAAGAAATTAAGATCAGGTAAATTTGAATAATGGAAAATAAATTACAAATAATACAACCTGAAATATTCAAAAAATATGAAAACTTGAATTTCGGATTTTCTACCATAAAAGGCGGGATAAGTGACCCTCCTTATTTTTTAAATTTAGGTCTGAATACTTCAGATAAAAATGAAAACATAGAACAAAACAGAAAATTATTTTTTTCATATCTTAATATCCCGATAGATAGAATAAATTTTCAAAAGCAGGTACATTCGGACATTGTAAAGTATGTGGAAAGTCCCGGATTTTCAGGTGAGTGTGATGCGGTCTGGACTGATAAAAAAGATATATATCTAACTATAAGTGTTGCTGATTGTGTGTCAGTTTTTTTATTTGAACCGGTTCTGAATATTATTGCCGGTATTCATTCAGGTTGGAAAGGCACATCATTAAATATTGTTGGAAAAACTATTGATTCAATTAAGACAAAATATCGTAACAAAATCCTTAATTTTGAAGTTTATATTCCTCCTTGTATATCACAGAAAAATTTTGAAGTAGATAAAGATGTTGCAGAGTTGTTTAATCCGGAGTTTGTATTGTTTGATGAAATTAAAAATAAATTTTTAATTGATTTAAAAAAAAATGTTATATCTCAGATTAAATCTTCCGGAATAAATATTCTTAATTTAGAATCTTCTGATTTATGTACTTTTGAAAATATTGACCTGCTTCACTCTTACAGAAGGGACCGAGAAAAATCCGGACGAATGTTTGGTGTTATTGGAATTATCAGTTAGATTTAAAAATCTCCAGTAAAAGGGACAGGGCAAAATGAAATTATAAATATTAAATAAGAAATCCATCCGAGTATTACTCTGCCTTTAGAAAGCGGTATATGAAAATTTGTAACGTTATCCGGATGTTTTATTTTTATTATAAATGCTATTAGTATTACCCACAGTAGCCAGTTTATTGAACCAATCGTTGAATCTATCCCAAAAAATGGTAAAATTCCGAGTAACCCAAAAAACAATAACAAACCGAAAGTTGTATATGCTAACCATTTATGTTTATCACCAAACATTGCGTAAGATATATGTCCTCCGTCCAGCTGACCAACGGGCATCATATTTAGGGCAGTAATTAAAAGTCCAAACCAACCTACACACAAAAACGGATAATGATAAACTTCATTCATCGGCGGCATAAAAACTCCGGGAGAATTCGTTAATAATTTTTCAAGTATCCAGAAAACTATATTATATCCAAAACTAAACCCTCCGACTTTAACACCGGCAGTTTCATATTCAGGATGAATTGAATAAAGATAATCTATCGATGGAAGTGTTAAAAATCCAATTATCAAAAAAATTACTGATACCACCCATCCTGCAATTGGTCCTGCTATAGCAATATCAAAAAGTGCTTTTCTGTCATTGGCAGGAGATTTCATTCTGATAACTGCCCCCATTGTTCCAAATGGATTGAGCATTATAAATGGAAAAGGTATGTAATATGGAAGTGTCACATCTACATTGTGAAATCTCGCAGCAAAGTAATGTCCGAATTCATGGAATGTTAAAACTGTGATAATCAATACAGCATATAACAGTCCTGATTGAAAATTAAGCAATTGAAAAGGATCTTGCCCTGCCCAAAATACTCCTCCCAATGTAACTGATAAAAACGTTAAGGCAAAAAGTAAGATATGAATAAAATAATTATCTTTCTTTTTTCTGATTTGAAAAATAGATTCTCTCTGCTGTGGTTCAGTATAATTATAATTGTCATTCATTCATTCAATATTCAGATTTTTTAATCAAAATTAAATTTATAATTATTTAATTATTTAACTTTAATTATTTAATACTTTTTTAAATCTTATATTAAATTAAATTTTAACTTGGAAGAAAAGGAAAAAAAAGCACCATTTGCAGATGTAAATCCGGTTCTATTTGTCTGTATTGTTTTATTTGTCGTTTTTATTGCATATCAGGTAATAGGAGCTTTAATCACTTTCCTCGTTACAGGTGGTGATATAAAAGTTGATTCTTCAAACGTAGTATTGATGAGAATCCTCATTTCTTTTTCGCAGTTTATGTTTATATTATTTCCTGCTATTTTATTAAGTATGCTGCAGGGGAATAAATCTTCTTCAGTTTTTCGACTCAAAAATCCTCCCTTAAATATTCTTCTGTTGAGTATTCTTGGTATATTATTAATTCAACCTTCCCTGCAGGTTATTATCCATCTGCAGGATAAACTGTTTCTCGCAATTCCGGGTGTATCTGACTTATATACACAACTAAAAGAAATCTTTAAACAACTTGAAGAGTTTACAATCTCAATAATTAATGCAAGTTCGGTTTTTGAATTTATTGGAGTAGTATTTGTAATCGCAGTCACTCCGGCAATTTGCGAAGAATTTTTATTTCGCGGATTAATTCTCAAAAATTTTGAACGAGTACTTTCCTGGATAAAAGCATGTGTTTTTACAGGTGTACTTTTCGCAATATTTCATTTTCAACCTATCAATATTATTCCTTTAATACTTCTTGGGATATTTTTATCTGTAATAACTGTTGCTTCTGACAGCATATATCCTGCTATCATTTGCCACTTTCTTAATAATTTCATAGCTGCTCTGGCTTTTTATATTTATGGTAAGGAAGATTTCACTAAAGAGTTTTCCGGCTCGGATGAATTATATTTTATAATTCTCGGTATTGTTTCTTTAATTCTATTCTTTGCGATAATGATTTATATTATTAAATTTAAAAATAAACAGATTCAAAATATTGTCTAATACTTTAAAAAGGGTTATTGTAGGATTAATCGCAATTCCGGTTTTGATTCTTATCATCTTAAATGGCGGAATTTATTTCCTTATTTTTTCTCTTTTAATTTGTGCTTTTGCAATGTGGGAATTATTTTCAATATTTGTTAATAAAAATTTTTTTCCTTTGAAATATATTTCTATTTTTTTATCTCTTTTAATTACAATACTGTTTTATTTTGAAATTAGTAATTTTTATTATTTAATATTATTATATATCCCTATAATAACTACAGCAGAAATTTTCAGAAAAGATAATGCAAGTCCGGTCAATATTTTAATTTCACTATTTGGTTTCTTTTATATTTCACTTCCTATTTTGCTAATGAATTATATTATTAATCTTGAGATTTTTAATTATGTCTTATATTCAATAATACTTGTATGGACATGCGATACTTTTGCGTATTTCGGAGGCAAAAAATTTGGGAAACATAAACTTTCTGTAATAAGTCCTAATAAAACAATAGAAGGTTCGGCTATCGGTTTCATATTCACTTTGATTTTTTCTTTCTTATTTCATTTTATATTTCCAACTCAAATTAGTTTAACTGATGCAATTGTTATGGGTTTGTTAGTCGGGTTCTTCGCTCAAATAGGGGATTTATTTGAATCTCTGCTTAAACGATATACAGGTGTAAAAGATTCTTCAGAATTAATACCGGGGCATGGAGGTGTTTTAGACAGATTTGATTCTCTATTATTTGTAACTCCAATCGTTTTTGTTTATATTGTTTTTTTTAAAAATTTATTTTAAAATGAATTATAAGTAAATTTGAAATCATCATTAATGTTTTTATCTTTGTAATAAATATTTTAAAAACTAAATAATCAGAATATTGATTTAACATTTTCGATTTTATAAATAATTAATATCGTATTTAATATGTCAGATAAAAAAAAGGAAAATAAAACTAATAAATCCAAATCTTCAAAAAAAGAGTCTGTTAAAAAAAGAAAAGAAACCGACGATTCAAAAGAATCCAAAGAAAATCAGGGTTCAGTGGAACATTTCGAACTTATAGATGATGGATATGAAGAAGATACTTTTGTAGAAGAAATTGATGAAGATGAAGCTGAAGAGGAATTTAAACATTTTGTTGAAGAACATGATAAAGAATTAAAAGGTGCTAAAGTTGTAAAAGTATTTGATAAAATTGGAAAACCAAAAATTAAAAAACTTTCTGAACTTGATAAAGATTCCATTAATGATGAATATAAAAAATTAATTTGCCTGCTTGATGAAAAAAATATAGTAATTCATTTTCAAAATGAATATCCTAAATCAGAAATGTATAGATTTGTTACAGAAGAAATTATGAATCAGGCAATTGAAGATACTAAAAAACCACACGGACATATAAACTTTATTTATGAAGATTTTCATCCGGAAGTTGCAGAAGATGATGATGAGGAAACATATTAATGTTACTTCACAGTAAAAAGATTATGACAGGTTCAGACTTGATTCCCTTCAATCTTAAAAATATTGACGGAAAATTTTATTCTGAAAAATTTCTTGAAGATAAAAATATAACTATTATTGCATTCATTTGTAATCACTGCCCATATGTAATAGCTGTAATTGAAAGGTTAGTGAATATTCAAAATAAATACCGAAAAAATGGTGTTCAAATTGTTGCTATAAATTCTAATGATTCAGATCAATATCCTGAAGATTCTTTTGATAATATGATAAAGTTTGCTGAACAATATAATTTTACATTTCCTTATTTGTATGATGAAGATCAAAAAGTCGCTTCCGAGTATGAAGCAGTGTGCACTCCTGATATTTATGTTTATGATAAAAATAAAAAACTAAGATACAGAGGACGTATTGATGATAATTGGAAAGATGAAAATTCGGTTAGAGAAAAAGATTTGGAGAAAGCAATTAACCAAATTCTTAATGACGAAGAAATTAATTTTGAGCAGATTCCTTCAATGGGCTGTTCAATAAAATGGAAAAAATAAAATAATATAAATATGCCAGATCTTGTTATTGTCCGTCACGGTCAATCATTATGGAATCTTGAAAATAAGTTTACAGGTTGGATAGATGTTGATTTATCCGATAAAGGTATTGATGAAGCAGTCAATGCCGCTGAAAGTCTTAAAAATTATAAATTTGATGTTGCCTTCTCTTCAGTATTGAAAAGAGCAAACAGAACTCTTGATATTATACTGGAAAATACTAATCAGAAAAATATTCCCGTTACTAAAGATGAAGCTCTAAATGAAAGAATGTATGGAGACTTGCAAGGACTTAATAAAGATGAAACCAGAGAAAAATTTGGTGATGAAAAGGTGAAAATCTGGAGAAGAAGTTTTGATGTCCCTCCTCCAAATGGTGAAAGTTTAAAAGATACTGCAGATAGAGTCTTGCCGTATTATCATAAAGTAATTGAACCGGAACTGAAAGCCGGGAAAAATGTTATCATTTCAGCTCATGGAAATTCCCTTAGAGCATTAATGATGTATCTTGAAAATTTAACAAAAGAACAAATTCTCGAAACTGAAATACCTACTGGTAAACCAATTCTTTATAAACTTGATGAAAATTTAAAAGTTAAAGAGAAAATTTTTCTCTGATTTTGGAAACGAAAAAAATTAAAAATATAATTTTTGATTTAGGTAACACTCTGATTTTTTTCGACTTCTGGTATTTTTATGACGGTCTTTCCAGATTGGAAAAAAATTTAAATCTGAAAAAATTTGTTAAATTTATATCCGAAAAAAAACTTGATACAAAACTCGCCACAGGAAAATTAAGACACAAAGACTTTTTCAAAATATTAAAGAAGAAGTTCGAACTAAAAATCGGCTACAAAGATTTTATTTTTCTCTATTCTGATATTTTTTGGGAAAATTCCCCAATGCTCAAAATATTTGAAAAACTTGTTTACGAAGATAAATATAAATTAATTTTGCTTTCTAATACTGATTCTGCACACTTTAATTTTATTACCAAAAACTTCCCGGTAATTTCAAATTTCAGGTTTAAAATCCTCTCGTATAAAGTATCAATGATGAAACCTCAATCGAAGATTTTTAATTATGTAATAAATAAATATCAGCTTGATCCTGAAGAAACCCTTCTGATTGATGATATGAAAGATAACATTATCTCTGCTTCTAAAATAGGACTGCATTCAATTCATTACCGCTCTCATAAAAAATTTCAGAAAGATTTCAAAAAATTTCTTTCTGCAGAATAGTTATTTAATTAATACCATTCGCTTAACTTCACTGAAATTATCTGCTTCTATTTTATAGAAATAAACTCCCGAATTTAATCCCTTTCCGTCAAAAATTACTGAATAATTACCTGCTCCTAATTTCTGCTCTGTTAATTTTGATACTTCGGTTCCTTTTGTGTCATATACTGACATTTTCACATTTGATTCTCTAATAAGTGAAAATTCAATTGTTGTGGTTGGATTAAACGGATTCGGATAATTTTGTTTTAATTCAAATTTAGAAGGTACTGAATTTCCAATTTGATTTATGTTAATTAATGGCCACGCTGTAATCCATACTCCACCTGACGTTCCGCTTGTTCCGGTGTAAATATAGGGAAATGCATACATCATAGGAGTTGCTGAAGATGTGAAGTTAAAATTGCTCCAACTCATACCTAAGCTTGTGGATACAAACACTCCACCATTTCCACCGATGAACATTCCGTCAACTCCCCATGCTATACCTCGCATGGCGTTAGGAGCATTGGATATTGTTGTCCAGCTTAATCCTTTATTCGTTGATTTGTCAAAATTATATGGACTCGTTGTTGTTATCATATACAAATCTCCATTTATCGGTAACTGTAATATTCCGTAACCGTTTTTTCCGGGATTTAGATTTATTCCAAATGTAACCCCATAATCAGTTGATCTGTAAAAACCAATCCCAAGTCCGCCTGCCGATGTTACTCCTATATACACAATGTTTGAACTGTCTTTATCTACGACAATAGGTAAGCAGTTATTTCCTACCATTGAAACGCTTTCATTCCAGTTTGCTCCGCCATTTGAACTCATAAAAAACCCTTGAGATGTTGATACATAAACATATCCGGCATTTCCACATTCCACTCCCTGAGGATTTTTATTATTGAACTGAGAAGTAGGAATCACCTCAAAACTTGTACCGTTGTTGGTAGATTTCAATAAACCGTTTGAAAAATTTGCTACATAAATGTTAGAGCTTTGGTCAAATGCAATGTCCCACATTGTTTGACCATTCCCAATGTAAATTGTATCCCATGAAAATCCTAAATCAGAAGATTTCCAAATTCTTGAGTTTGCCCCTGTCAATCCACCCGCATAAATTACATTCGGTTGTGGTGATTTTGCAAGCGACCAAACATTTCTTCCGTTTAATCTTTGATTCCACATTTGTGCGTTTGATAAATTCACAAATGATGAAATGAATATTATAGTAAGAATAAATTTCTTCATAAATAATTGTTTATTTTTCTTAATTTAAAAATGTTGTTCAGTAAACTCAATGCTAAATATTAAACTTTTAAATATTAAATAATAAGTTTAATTTTTAATAAATTTTTTGTTTTCAATCCAAATATTAACAATATATATGAAATATTTATATTCGATTTTAATTTTGATTTTACTTACTCCCGTTCTGTCTTCACAAACAGCAGAAATCTATAAAGTAAAAGGTGTATCAATTGAAAATATGGATTTAAGTGTGAATCCATCTGAAGATTTTTATAGATTTGCAAACGGTAACTGGATTAAAAATAATCCTGTTCCACCTGAATACAGCAGATGGGGTGCTTTCAGTGAAATTACGAAAAGCAATGAATCATTGTTAATATCTATTCTTGAGGATGCTATGAATTCAAATTCACCGGTCGGTACAAATAAACAAAAAATTGGTGATTTGTATTTTACTGCAATGGATACAGAGAATATTGAAAACCAAAAACATTCACCATTAATCCCGATATTAGATAAAATCAGTTCAATTCAGAATAAAGATGACCTTATCCGAACTATAGGATTTCTTCATCAAACCGGAATAAGTAATTCATTCGGATTTTTTGTTTCGCAAGATGCAAAAAACAGTTCTGATGTAATCCCAATGTTCTATCAGGGAGGTTTAACATTGCCTGACAGGGAATATTATATTTTAAAAGATGCTCGTTCTGAAGATATCAGGAATAAATACGTAGAACATATAAAGAATATGCTTGTTTTAACGGGAACAGATGAGTCTAAAGCATTGTCAGATGCAAAATCTATCTTAGCATTTGAAACAATTCTTGCTGAAAATTTTATGGCAAGAGTAATTCAAAGAAATCCGGATTCTACTTATCATAAAATGTCATTATTGGAATTTAAAAGTTTAAGTCCTTCGATTGACTGGGATTTATATTTTAACGAAATCGGTATTAATGAAAATTCATTTTCAAAGGGAACAAATATAGGTCAACCAAAATATTATGCATTTCTTAATGACTTAGTTAATGGTAATAATTTAGAATTATGGAAAACTTATTTAAATTGGAAAGTATTGAACAACTATGCAGAATATTTAAGTTCAGATTTTGTTAATGAAAATTTTAATTTCTTTTCCGGTTATCTCTCAGGAATAAAAGAGCAGGAACCACGTTGGAAAAAATCACTCGGAATTGTGAATAGGTCACTCGGAGAAGCTCTTGGTGAGTTATACGTTGCTAAAGCATTCTCCCCCGATTCGAAAATAAAAATTCTATCTATGATTGATAACATTAAAAATGCTTTAAAAGAAAGCATAACTAATCTTGATTGGATGGAAGATAAAACTAAAGAACAGGCACTGAGAAAATTATCTACTTTCAAAGTAAAAATCGGTTATCCGGATGTTTGGAGAGATTATTCTTCGCTTCAAATTTCAAGAAATTCTATTATTGAAAATATTATTGCTGCAAGAAAGTATAATTTTAAAAGAATGATAAATAAGATTGGTAAGCCGGTTGATCTGAACGAATGGGGTATGAATCCGCAAACTGTAAATGCTTATTACAGTGCTACGAAAAATGAAATCGTTTTTCCGGCAGGAATTTTACAACCGCCATTCTTTGATGCTAATGCTGACGATGCTGTAAACTATGGAGGTATCGGTGGAGTTATTGGTCACGAGATAGGTCATGGCTTTGATGATGCGGGAAGAAAATTTGATGCTGATGGAAACCTGAATGATTGGTGGACACCTGAAGATAATAAAAGATATAATAAACTCGCTGATATGGTAGTAGAACACTACAATAGTATAATTGTAATAGACTCATCAACCGTTAATGGTGAACTGACTTTAGGTGAAAACCTTGCTGATATTGGAGGTATGTCACTTGCTTTCTATGCACTTGAAAATTCTTTAAAAGACAACAACAATATTGAATTAATTGACGGCTTCACTCCTCAACAACGATTTTTTATTTCATGGGCAACTATATGGAGGAATACAATTACAGATGATGGTTTAAGATTGCAATTAAAAACGGATTCTCACTCACCCGGTGTTGTGAGAGGGGTTGCACCGTTGCTACATTTTAAACCTTTTTATGAAGCATTTAATATTTCTGATGACGCTCCGATTGCTTTACCTTTGGAAAAGAGAGTGAAAATTTGGTGAGATTTATTTTAAAGGAAGAATAAATATCTGAGACTGAACTGCCAGGCACCCGGTCTTTTTTCTATCTGTGTTTCTGCATATTCATTTGAATGAACCGCAATTTTATATCCGATTTCTGCTATAAAAGTTGAATAAAATATTGACTGAAGACCAAGATATGTATCCATTCGGAATCCTCCAGAATTTATAATGGTCTGGTTTAAAAATTTATTTTTCTCAAAATACCATGCCTTGTTTTCTAAATATACATTCAGATTAACCTGGTCATAACTTTCATATTCAGTTGGTAAAATTAAATATCCAAACGATAATCCAAAATCATAATAATTCCCAAATTTGAAATTATCCTTTGCAAAATTTATATTATATCCCGCATGACCGGAAATCGCAAGTTTATGAAATAAACCTGTTGCGATAATGTCAGAGCGAAGCGTATAATTATCTGTGGTGTGAAAATCTATTATTGGGACTGTTAGGTCGTTTATAAAATTGAAAACTTTTATTCTGTGACCGGGATGAAGTTCATATTCCACTTCATCAGCAACTATTGATCTGGAATCTACCGGAATTCGAAATCCCATTTGACCTGCAAATCTCAAATGGGAATTCTTTCCGTCAATATCTTTAAACCTATATCTGAACATCGGTTCATAATCACCTATAAATTTATATCCATCACTTAATGTATAATAAAAATGATTATAAATTGTCAGTCTTCCTGTTAATCCGTAATTCACTTCTACTGCATTATGATAATATCTGAAATCATCATATGCCATCACATTATTCCTTATCTCCAGTCTGCCTTTGGAAATATTTGCAGCCGCAGGTGAATTCATAAACAATTCTTGCGAAAGAACTTTCTGTGAAAATAAAAAGGAAATTAAAAATACAAATAACAGTTTACTTCTGTTCATTAAATTTTAATTACATTGGTTTTATACTCAACAAAATTTGTTCAGCTATATCAATGTCATTTTTATTGTAATTAATCCAGACATAATAATACTGACTTGGAAAATCAGGATGGACAAACATAGCACAGTAAACAGGTAAATCATTACTGGCAAGTTTTCCGTCAAGATATACACCCCAGAAACCGTTAAAGTTAATTTCAGTTTTTACTGTTCCATACGCATATACATCATTTTCTTTTGCCCATGTTGTAAGCATATCAATCATTTCGCTGTATTTAAGATTGCTTCCTGTTTTTGGATAAATTGTTAACCAAACAGCATCATTTCCCGCTGAAAATTTTTCACTGTTGTTATCAACAACTTCAAATGTTTTCGGAATCTTAAATTTTAAATCATAAGTATCCCATGTGTAATCAACATATGATTGTGCTGATACTTGTGATGCTGAAATCCCGATAAATACAAATAAAAAAAGTGTAAAAAGTTTTTTCATAATATTATGATTTTTTTTTAAGTTTCACGGATAAGAATAACAAAATCTTTATGCAAAATAACTTCAAAAATACCTTCCTGAATGCGTTTTTGACCGCAGTTGTCCGTCCCAATTTTTATAATAAAATTGAAATCCGCTGACAAATGGTCTGTCTAATCAATAAGTTTTTCGGATGAGAAATTAATTGATTTGTAATTAAGTTATTTGCTTATTTATTTTTTTATTGTCCGTTTTGTATTAAATACATATTTTGTTTAAAATGTTTCAATAATTTATTAAATGAAAAGAATTTTATGTTATGGTGATTCTCTCACGTGGGGTTTCAATCCTAATGATTGGTCAAGATATGAACCTGATCAGATTTGGACAGGTGTATTGCAAAACAGTCTCGGAAATGAATTTCAGGTTATAACTGAAGCACTTCCCGGCAGAACCACTAGTTTTAATTCACCTTTTCTACCATACCGAAATGGAGTTGAGTCTTTGCCTTTAATATTGGAATCTCATTCTCCGTTGAATTTAGTAGTTTTTTTTCTTGGTATAAATGACCTGATAAAATCACTCAATGCTGATGCTGAAAAATCGGCTTGGGGTATCTTTACCCTTATCAGAACTGTCCTTTTTAATAACTGTGGTTATAATTTTCTTCCTCCAAAAATTCTTGTAATTGCTCCCCCTCCAATTGGAAAACTGAATGGTTTTATGTCTATGTCTTATGCAGGAAATGAAGAAGAATCAAAAAAATTACCCGAAACTTATAAAAAAGTTTGTGATATCTTTGGTTTTGAAATGATTAATGCAGCTGAATTTGTTACCGTTTCAGATATTGATGGTCTTCATCTGGAACCTAATGAACAAATAAAACTTGGAAAAGAAGTTTATAAAAAGGTATTATCAATGAACATCTGATAATTAATTTACTTAAATTTTTTTTTAAAATTATAGTCCCGCCGGTCAAAATCAACAAGTTATTTATTGTTATTCAAAATTCCTGCACGGTGACGTTTTATTCAACTTCTTATCATCTTTATTTTAGGTATTTTTAAGGTTTGATTAAAATTTCTCAGTTTTTTTATTAGATGCCCAAAAAGAAAAGTAACGTAAAACCTGATTCATTATATAACCATTCTGACCCTAAAAACTTTATTGTCATCCGTGGTGCAAGGCAACATAACCTAAAAGGAATTGATATTGATATTCCTAAAAATAAACTAATAATTGTAACAGGTGTCAGCGGATCAGGGAAATCTTCCCTCGTATTTGATACCATTTATGCTGAAGGTCAGAGAAGATATGTTGAATCTCTCTCTTCCTATGCCAGACAATTTTTAGAAAGGATGAATAAGCCGCGTATAGATTTTATATCAGGACTCGCCCCATCAATGGCAATTGAACAAAAAACTAAAACACGAAACCCACGCTCAACCGTCGGTACTTCAACGGAAATTTATGATTATCTCAGACTTTTGTTTGCACGAATTGGAAACACATATTCGCCAATCAGTAATAAACTCGTTACTAAGGATTCGCCTGAATCAATCATTGAGGATATTTCACACATAATAGAATCTGAAAAAACAAAAATTTATGTTTATTATAATTATTCATTCGAAGATGAAAAAAAATTAAATCTTAAATTTAATGATTTAAGATCTTCCGGATATTATAAAATTTTAATTGACAACGAACTGTTTGATATAAATGATTATACCAATGAGGATATAATAAAAATTGTTAAAAAATCTGATACGGATAAAATTGGAATATTAACTGACCGGTTAAATTTTAATCCAACGGATAGGGAATCAGTTTCCAGATTAAATGATGCGATTGAATTTGCTTATAAAGAATCTAATGGATATGTAATAATCAGGATTTATAAGGGTTCTTCTGAATCATTCGAAGATTTTAATTATAATTATTTTCTTGAACGTGATGGAATAAAATTTGAAGATCCGGAACCAAGACTATTCTCATTTAATAATCCATTTGGTGCGTGTGAAAGTTGCCAGGGTTTTGGCAGAACTATGGATATTGATTTAGACTTAGTTATACCGGATAAAAAGAAATCAATCTTTAAAGGAGCAATAGTTCCTTTTACCACTCCTAAACATACTAAAAACCTTACAGATTTAATCAACGAAGCTGATGAGTATAATGTGGATATACACTTGCCATTTTCAAAACTCAATAAATCTCAGTTAGATTTTGTTTTTAACGGAGGTAAAAAGTATGGTGGCATTTATAAGTTTTTTAATCAAATAGAAAAAGAAGCCGCATATAAATTACATTACAGAGTTTTGTTAAATAAATACAGAGCGTTCACTGTTTGCCGTTCATGTAATGGAGCCAGACTAAGAAAAGAAGCCCTTTATATAAAAATAAACAATAAAAATATTTTTGATATAGTGAAAATGAAAATCAGTGAAGCATATGAATACTTTACTGAATTAAAACTTTCAGATTCGGAAAATAAAATTGCAGGAAGAATTATTGAAGAAATCACTTCAAGATTGAAATACCTTATCGAAGTTGGTTTGACATATCTTTCTCTTGATAGATTGAGTAATTCGCTTTCAGGTGGAGAATCCCAAAGAATTAATTTGTCAACTTCTCTTGGTTCTTCTCTCGTTGGTTCTGTTTATGTCCTTGACGAACCTTCAATAGGGCTACATCCGAGAGATAATGAAAAACTTATCAATATTATGAAATCACTTCGTGATATTGGTAATACTGTGCTTGTTGTTGAGCATGATTCTGATATGATGAAATCTTCAGATGAAATTATTGATATTGGACCTTTAGCAGGAGAACTGGGAGGAGAAAAAATATTTCAAGGTTCATACAAGGAAATTTTAAAGGATAAAAATTCGTTAACCGGAAAATATTTAAGCGGAAAACTCTCGATTAATATTCCAAAATTAAGAAGAAAAATTACCGGAAATACTAAATTTATTTCAATAAAAGGTGCGAGAGAAAATAATCTAAAAGATATTGATGTTAATATTCCGTTGAATATGTTTGTCTGTGTAACAGGAGTAAGCGGTTCCGGAAAATCCACATTAATAAATAATATTCTGTATGGAGGATTAAAGAAAAAAATGGAAGGTGTCTATAATGAAAGAATTGGTGAATATGACACTATTGAAGGAATTAACTATATTGACTCTGTTGAAATTGTTGATCAGTCTCCTATTGGCAAAAGTCCTCGTTCAAATCCGGTTACATACATTAAAGCATTTGACGTAATTAGAGAACTTTTTTCATCTCTTCCACTTTCAAAAAAATATGGGATGACACCGGGTTACTTTTCCTTTAATGTCCCAGGCGGAAGATGTGAAACATGCGAAGGAACCGGAATTATTAAAATTGAAATGCAGTTTATGGCTGATATTATTCTTGAGTGTGAGGTTTGTAAAGGTAAAAGATTTAAAACTGATGTGCTTGATGTAAAATTTAAAGGTGCTGATGGCATACAGAAAAATATTGCAGATGTGCTTGAAATGACCGTTGATGAAGCACTTGATTTTTTTAAACTTAACCAAAAAATTTATAATAAGTTAAGAGTTCTTTCAGAAGTTGGTCTTGGATATATTAGACTTGGTCAGTCAGGAGCTACTCTCTCAGGCGGGGAATCTCAACGAGTAAAACTTGCATACCACCTGACTTTCCAGGAAAGAGGTATAAATACTTTATTTATCTTTGATGAACCGACTACAGGACTTCATTTTAATGATATTGCTAAGTTGTTAAAATGTTTTGACAAATTAATTGTGAACGGAAATTCACTTGTGGTAATTGAACACAATCTTGATGTTATTAAATGTGCCGATTATATTTTTGATTTAGGACCTGAAAGCGGAGATGAGGGAGGATATGTTATTGCATCAGGTCCACCTGAAGAAATTGCAAAATACAAGCATTCATATACAGGACAGTTTTTAAAAAATATATTAAATTAAAACATATGAAAAAATTAATATTAGTTATTTTTATTTTATTAATTAGCATAACTTCTTATTCGCAAACAACAATAACATTTGATACACCTCAATGGGAGTTGAAAATAATAGGTACAGAACCATTTTGGGATATGGAATTAGATAATAACGACGCTGAATTTAAATTGTTTGATAACGAAACTATAAAATTCAATAAAGTAAAGCAAATATTCGTTGTCGGTATGCAAACAGAATTCATTACAACTTTTTCACTCTCATCTAAAAAGAATTTCGGATATTTAACTGTAAAAAGATGTGATACACCTTGTAATGACGGAATGTCTGAAAATAATTATGCTTATGAAATAATATTTATTTTAAACGGAAAAGAAGCTTACTATGGAGTTGGAAATATGATTATAGATAATTAACTAAATTTTTAATCAAGTTCAGATTCTAAATATTTTGCTGTCCAACTGATTTCTTTAAAATTTTTCACTAAATCTTCAGGTGTTCCTTCGGCAATTATTTCTCCACCGGCATTTCCTCCTTCAGGTCCCATATCAATTATCCAATCTGCTGATTTTATAACATCCAAATTATGTTCTATCACAATTACTGTATTTCCTCTTTCAACAAGTTTATTAAGCACAATCAAAAGCATACTTATATCCTCAAAATGTAAACCGGTAGTAGGTTCGTCAAGTATGTAAATTGTTTTTCCGGTTTGAACTTTTGAAAGTTCTGTTGATAGTTTTACTCTCTGTGCTTCCCCTCCTGAAAGTGTTGTTGCCTGTTGACCTAAGGTTATATATCCTAATCCTACATCAAAAAGAGTTTGTAATTTCCGTTTTAAACTCGGTACTGATTCAAAAAAATTCAATGCTTCTTCAACTGTCATATTTAAAACATCTGAAATTGATTTACCTTTGTATTTGATTTCCAGAGTTTCTGAATTATACCTTTTTCCGTTGCATACATCACATATCACATATACATCAGGTAAAAAATTCATTTCAATTTTTTTTAATCCCGCACCTTCACAACCTTCGCATCTGCCACCTTTCACATTGAATGAAAATCTTCCAACTTTATATCCTCTGATTTTTGAATCAGGCAAATTTGAAAAAATATCTCTTATAAATGTAAATAATCCGGTATAAGTTGCAGGATTGCTTCTTGGTGTTCTGCCAATCGGTGCCTGATCTATATCAATTATTTTGTCTAAAAATTTGATTGTTCTTCCGTCTTCTTTTTTTGTTATACCTTCTATTGTTTTAAATGGTAGAGGTTTTTCCGGTGTTTTAAAAAATTTTAAAGAAAGTATTTTAAATAAAGTTTCATTTATAAGTGTTGATTTTCCCGACCCGCTAACACCTGTAACACATATAAACTTTCCTAACGGTATTTCAAGATTAACGTTTTTAAGGTTATTGCCCGTTGCACCTTTTAGTTTTATTGAAAATCCGTTTCCACTTCTTCTCTTTGTTGGTATTGGTATAATTCTCTTTTTTGATAAATAATCTGCCGTGATGGAATGACCTTTCAGGTTATTCGGATGTCCGTAAGAAACTATTTTACCGCCTTGCTCTCCTGCTCCGGGTCCCAAATCAACTACAAAATCTGAAGATTCTATCATTTCTTTGTCATGCTCAACCACAATTACTGAATTTCCTATATCACGTAAATGTTTTAATGAGTTTATAAGTTTTATATTATCTCTCTGATGAAGCCCTATTGAAGGTTCATCAAGTATATATAAAACACCGGTCAGCTGTGAACCTATCTGTGTTGAAAGTCTGATTCTTTGTGCTTCACCGCCTGATAAAGTTTTAGCTCCTCTGTTCAATGATAAATATTCCAATCCAACATTCAATAGGAAATCAAGTCGTGATTTTATTTCTTTTATAATCTCTGATGCGATTATCATTTGTCTGGCATCAAGTGTTAGATTTTCAAAAAAATCTTTACAATCTTTTATTGAAAACTGTGTTATCTCATAAATATTTTTATCTGCAATTTTGACCCAGAGTGCATCTTCCTTTAATCTGCCCCCTTTACATTTAGGACATTTATCTATTTTCATAAAACTTTCTGCCCATTGTCTTATGCTTTCAGAAGTTGAATCTTTTTCAAAGTGTTTAATATAGTTTGTTATGCCTGTAAATTTACCATTATAAATTGAAGTTTTGCCAATAGAATTTGTGTATTCATATGGGAATTTAAAATTCGTTCCGTTAAGAATTGCATTATATAATTCTTCTGATAACTCATTTAGTTTATCGTCAAATGTTCGGTCATAAAATTTAAACAATCCTTTAAGAATTGAATATATCCAGTTTGTCTTTGGTTTACCTATCGGAACTATTGCTCCCTGATTTATAGATAAATTCAAATCGGGTATTACCTTTTCAAGGTCTATTTCTTTTTTTTCTCCCAATCCAAAACATTCATCACACCACCCATAATGAGAGTTGAATGAAAATGAGTTTGGTGCCGGTTCAGTAAAACTTCTTCCGGTTTCAGGATCTGAAAGTTTCTCATTGTATAATCTGTCTTCTTTACCATTGTTAATAATAACTAATCCATCACCATATCTTAATGCTGTCTCGATTGAAGAAAAAATTCTCATTTTCGATTTTTCATTTATAACCACCCTGTCTATCACAATTTCTATATCGTGGATTTTAAATCTCTCTAATTGTAATTTTGGTATAATTTCCAACATCTCACCATCTACTCTTACTCTCGTAAATCCGTCATTTGAAATTTCTTCAAATAATTCTCTGTAATGTCCTTTCCGTCCTTTTACTACCGGTGCAAGTATTGTTATCTTTGTTCCGTCTTTTTCTTTAAATATATTTTCAATTATCTGATCTATTGTTTGTCTGGTAACGGCTTTCCCAGTGTCAGGTGAATATTGTATTCCGCATCTTGAAAATAACAATCTTAGAAAATCATAAATCTCCGTAACAGTTCCTACGGTTGATCTTGGATTGTGTGAAATTGTTTTTTGTTCTATTGATATTGACGGTGATAGTCCTTCAATTTTATCAACGTCAGGTCTTTCAATTCCGCCAATGAATTGTCTTGCATACGCTGATAAAGTTTCCATAAATCTTCTTTGACCTTCTGCATATATAGTATCAAATGCAAGTGAAGATTTTCCTGAACCGGAAAGACCGGTAAATACTACGAGAGAATCTCTTGGTATTTCAATATCTATGTTTTTTAGATTATGAACTCTTGCACCTTTAACAACAATTTTATCTAAAGCTTTAGATTTATTTTGATTTGCTTTCTTTGTTGCGTTTTTGGATTTGTTCTTCGGTGTGATATTTTTAATTATACTCAATTATTTTTATTGCCCGGGAATTGTTAATATTTTAATGACAAACATTGAATATACCCATAATAATTTATACCTTCAATGAACGGTCTTATACCTTTGAAATGAAAAAGGGAGCAATTGCTCCCCTTTGTTGTATTAATAAAATTTTTAAAATTATGATTACATCTTTTTGGTAGGAAAAGGTTTTTGACCGAGGTTGAATACCAAACCTAAGTTTAAACTTATAAGTGCTATTTTTCTTTTAAATCCAAATAAACCAACTCCATCATTCAGATTTGCACTTCCCGGTGAAAGGTCTGAACCGGAATTAAATAAATTCATATAATTATATTTCAAACCTACATTTATACCGAACATACCTTTTTGACCAAACACATATTCATAACCGCCATGTATCTGCATTCCAAATCTATAAGCTGGGTCAATAGGTCCGTTTTTATTAGTTAATGGTGCACTTATTCTGTTTGCTGTGAAACCACCGCCTATATAAAATCTTTCAGGACATCTTGGCTTTGTTACGTATTCTCCGCCTAATACACCGGTAAAAATATCGTAATCCGTTGCGGGACCTGCCGGGTCAATTGTAAAAAACGGAAAACTGTCATCATTTGCATTTATCATTTTGTTATATTCAAATCCTGTAACTATTCGGAAACTTTTATTTTTTCCTATACCAAATTTAAAATTCACCGAAGCACCGCGTCCCCAAACTGCCCCATAATTACCCATTGCTTGTTCAGTATAATAAGTACCGTAAAAGTCCAGCGAAGCAAGATTTCCATTAAAATTTGTATTAATGGTAACTACCGGTGGAGTATATGGAAGATTTTGAGAAAATATATTGTTTGCATTAAATATGGTGAAAACAAAAAACACTGCTAACTTGATTAAATTTCTCATCGTTTTTTTTATTTCAATATTTTCAAAATTAAAGTTTAATTATTGTAATTTCAAGTGTATAGATTTATTTAGCTTTGCTCAATATAACTCTTGCTTTTTGCTGAAATATTCTTGATTTTTTATTTTCCTGCTCTAATTTTTCAGACATTATTTTTGACAGCCAGGTACTCAATATTATATTTTTCTCACTTTTTAGTTTTTTAAAACTTATTCCGATTGATGTAAAATTTTTTTTCTCTGAATCTTTTATATATTTCTCAAAATAATTTAAAAATGTTAAATGTGCTTGCTCTGTAATTGTAAGTCCCTTTTTCTTTCCGGCTTTTGAAAGATAAATTTTAAAATTATTTACTTGTTCTAATGCTGAATCAATAAAATTAAGTTCGTAAAAATTTCTTATCAATAGTATCCTTGCATCATATTCAAATATTTGTTTTTTCAATTCAGTTTTGTTTAAATATTCTAAAGATTTATTAAAATCTCCGATTCTGTTATAATAAAATGAATATGCAAGATTTGTCATAGAATTTCTCTGTGATTCTGTAATGTATTTGCTGAATCTATCAATAAAGATTTTTGCAAAATCAAAATCTTTTACATCAAATGATGAAAGTAATGTCAACCTGAACAGACTCGCATCAATATCATAATTATCTCTCACTTTGAAATGACCTTTTAAAAAATAATTCTTTAATAATTTAAACTTTATTAAATTTTTTTCAGAGCTGTATTCTGTTGAGTATAAAAGTTGAATCCTCTGTATAAATAAAAAATTAATTTCTTCTATTCCAAATTTTGATTCATTTTTCAAAATTAATTCATCCAGTTTAATAAAATCTTCAAGTTTAATAAACTTCGACTTCATTAATTGCTCTGAAAGTTCAATTAGAAATTTATAAATATCCAAATATCCCACATCTTCATTTGATTCCTTTAGATAATTATATAAATTTATTATTTTTTGATAAAGTATGTCTTTTCTATTTAATATTTCAGTAGAGTATAATTTATCTGTTGATGAGTTTTTAATGATAATTACATTCAATACCATAAAACATTTGATTGAATATAAAAAATCAAATATTCCTGATTTCACTGATAATTTCTCCAAATCAAAAATTCTCTGTCCGATATCAAATTTTTTTGACTCGCCTTCTGAAATTATGTCTAAATCAAGTTTATTGTTATAAAATGCAATTCCTTCTTTTTCATAGTCAACCTCTATTATGGAATCTCTTTGTTTATAATCTTTTTTCCATTCATTAAATTTATAATAATATTCGGATGATAGTTTTCTGAGTTTTATGCTTTTTATGTATGAGTCTTCATAATATCCCGAACCGCTGTTTTCAATATATTTCAATGCTGAGTATTTAAGAATCAAATTAGTTAAGTCTGATATAAGATTTCGCATTGTTGAAGATTTATATTCATCAGTTTTAAAAATCTTTTTATAAATTTTCAATGAATCTAAATCTTCAAACTTGTTTAATTCCGAATTTTTTAAAACTAATTTATATAAAGTAACTATACTCTTATTCTTATTGTAAAATGGCGAAATCAGAAAAGTATGAAGTTCTTTCCTTTCTTTTTTTGAAAACCGGTAAATTAGTTTATAAATTTTATCCAAATATTGACGACAGTTGAATCACATTTAATCCTGAAAATATCTAAAATCTAACCAAAAAACAAAGAAAATTTAAATCTTTTAGAGTAAAATAGTTTTAAATTTCAGCGACAATCGGAAAAATAATTTTTTGATATATGTTTTTATATTTCACAGATTACATAAAAATTATTAAATAAATATGCAGGACTCACCACAGGGATATACTGTTGAAAGAAAAAACATAGATGGTGTTTGGTATTTGATTATTTATTCTCCTGATGGTACTGTTTATGCTGAATTTATTGACCCTCATCAAGATTAGTAATTTTATGAATGATTATACTATAGAACTTACTTTATCTCATTATAATAAATCTATAAAAAGTTTTATAGATGAAAATTCATTTGTAAAAATAAATAATTTGTTTAACAAACTCCCTTTTGGTTTCAGCAATTATGAAATACCGGAAATCGGATACCTTGGAATTAAGATTTTAAATTATTTAACAAATGATGAATGGTTTATATATAGAGAATCTGTCACAAGAAATATGGATGGTATAATTGAAGTAAGAATTGATAAAAATAAATCAATAGAAGAATTTCTCATTAAAAATTTGAATAATGATAATATTCCGGATACTTTTTATATTTTGGAAAATAAGAAATTAAGTGTGAATTAATCACACATTTGCTCCGAACGGTGAAATGTTTGATAATTTCCTCATCTTGTTATAAAAATCAATCGCCATTTATTCCGAATATATAGTTCGGAAAAACAAATTGGAGGATGAGATGATGCGTCATACCCGGGTTTATATCTGACACCTTTTCAAGGGTCAGACCTACTAAGATCTGATTCAGCCAAAACCCGGGTATTTTTTTTATAACTTATATATACTTCAAATCAAATTTATATATGAATATCAGTTGATTAATATATGCACTTTTCTATATATTTAATCTCTCAGTCATTTTAAGTATTTTAAACCTTTCCTGTCATTTTATAAATCATAAAATCATAAATTATTATAATGAAAAAAAGGATTCATATTTCTGAAATTGCAGATTATGTTGATCAATCTGTTGAACTAAAAGGTTGGCTATACAATATCAGGTCTTCCGGCAAACTTATGTTTCCGGAATTACGGGACGGAACAGGGATTATTCAAGGTGTTGTTGTTAAATCTGCCGTACCTGAAAAAGTTTGGGAAGATTTTTCTAAATTAACTCAGGAATCATCTGTTATAGTTAATGGAACTATTACTAAACATCCTAAAAAAGAAAATGTTTTTGAACTACAGGTATCTGATTTACAAATTATTCAGATTGCTGAACCTTACCCAATCACTCCTAAAGAGCATGGTATTGAGTTTCTTGCTGACAGAAGACACCTTTGGATTCGTTCACAAAAGCAAGCTTCCATTTTGCGTGTAAGGTCTGAAATTGTTCAGGCAATCAGAGATTATTTTTATAATAATGGTTTTACATTATTTGATCCGCCGATTTTTACTCCAAATGCTTGTGAAGGAACTTCTACTTTGTTTTCAACTGATTATTTTGATTTGGGCAAAGCATATCTTTCTCAATCCGGTCAGCTTTATGCTGAGGCAGGTGCTCTCGCTTTAGGTAAGGTATATACTTTCGGGCCTACTTTCAGAGCAGAAAATTCTATGACAAGAAGGCATATAACTGAATTTTGGATGATGGAACCTGAAATGGCTTATTATGATATTGACGATAATATGGATTTAATCGAAGACTTTCTTGAATACGTTGTGCAGCGTGTTATCAAAAAAATGAAACCTGAACTTGAAATATTGGGCAGAGATATATCAAAGTTAGAGAAGGTAAAAAAACCATTCCCAAGAATAACTTATACACAGGCAGTTGAAATATTACACAGAAAAGATATTCCTTTGATTAGAAAAACATCAAATGGGGAAGAACAAATAAGACCTTTCCCATGGGGTGAAGATTTTGGGGCTCCGCATGAAGAAGCAATTGTTGAAGATTTTGATAAACCAGTGATGGTTCACAGATGGCCCTCAGAAGCTAAAGCATTTTATATGAAACGTGACCCTAATGATACCAAAATTGCACTCGGGGTTGATGTACTTGCTCCGGAAGGTTTTGGTGAAATTATTGGTGGTTCTCAAAGAGAAGATAATATTGAACTGCTTATC
The DNA here is from genome assembly GCA_002455255.1 of Candidatus Tepidiaquacellales bacterium UBA6667. GTDB lineage: Bacteria > Bacteroidota > Ignavibacteria > Tepidaquicellales > Tepidaquicellaceae > UBA9002. The sequence continues at coordinate 50,034 of DKKL01000035.1, forward strand.
AGTAGAATTAAGGAACATGAACTTCCAATGGAAGAATTTGAATGGTATCTTGATTTGAGACGTTATGGTTCGGTTCCTCATTCAGGATTTGGGATGGGACTTGAAAGAATGGTGAGTTGGATTTGTAATTTAGAACATATAAGAGAATCAATTCCGTTTCCACGAAGACCAAACAGAATCAGACCGTAATTAAAAAATTCACGGCAAATGGCTGAACGTTATTTTATTATTACCGGTGCTTTATTTATAATTTTATTTATTGCAATTTTTGCTTACCATTTTTTTAAGGTAAACTCATTTTTTAATAAAGTAAAAGATTATTGTTTTTCAAATAATTATAAATTTAAAAAAAATCCGAACAGGAATGTAAAGTTTCAGATAACCGGTGCTACAAAAAAATATCATTGGATTTTCCAAAATTTTATAGCCAAACCAAATTATCTTTCAAGTGAAGAAATAGAGTCTTACTTCCAGTTTTCCGTCCCCGGAGTAAAAATAAATAATATGTTTATTATCGGAAAAGCCGAAATGACTAATGCTCCTGAAATCGAAGTAATTGATGAAAAAATTATTAAACTATTACTTTCAAATGTACTCGGCGAAAAAGTCGCATCTAAATTATCTGATATTGTCGTTATGGAAATCGGAAGAACAGATGCATTTAAATTTCAATATCTCACACTTGCACATAAAAAATCAAATCCATATTTAATTTTAGATGAAGAATTGGAAAATATGATGGCAAATGGTTTTGATTGGGTTGCTGATAACGATTTTTCACTTGTGATTTTGCCTGACAGATTAATTATAAAAACAAATGCTACAAATGAACTTAGCGATATAAAATCTGTTATAGAATTTGGGATAAAAATTATATCAAAAATATGAACATATGAAAAAAACGATATTAATAGACGGAAACAATCTTATGCATAAAGTTTATGGTTCTTCTGATAATCATAATGCAATCATTAGTTCTGTGAAATCCTTAATCGGTATAAAATATAATGTAATTTTTTTCTTTGATGGCTACGGAAAATTAAATGATAAAAATGCTGTTTTTTCTTTTGATAAAACGGCAGATGAGATAATGAAAAAATATATTGAGAAAAATAATAAACCTGAAAATCTGATTGTTGTTACTTCTGATATAGAAATTGCTTCTTTTGCAAAAATTTGTAAATGTGAAATTAAATCTTCTTCTGCTTTTTGGAAAGAAATAAACTCTAAACATTTAACTAAAAGTAAAAATATTAATCAGAATTTAAACTATGATGAAAATGAAAAACCAACAGGTATCTCTAAAAAAGATTTGGATACATTTAGAAAACTATTTGGATAATTTAGTTTAAAATTCACAAATTAAGTTATGAAGGAAAAGTATAAAAAAATTTTAATGGCGGCGGAAGTATTTAAATCTATTTCACATCCGGAAAGATTAAGCATTGTAGAAGTATTATCTCCTGATAAAAAATCCTCTGTCACTGAAATTTATGAAAGTCTCCGGTTACCGCAGGCTAAAGTTTCACATCATCTCACAATCCTTAAAAATAAAGGCATTCTTATTTCTGAAAAAAAAGGAAAGAATATTTTCTATTCTTTATCAAATCCCGGTCTTGCAAAGGTTTTAAAAACAATTGAGAAATATTGTGAAGGGTAATAATTTTTGATTTGATTATATATCTACATATCTATATATTTGCATATATTAAAATAACTATCTGGAAATTTTAGGTTACATATCTGCTTTTGCTGTCGGGTTCACTCTCGGATTATTCGGTGCCGGTGGAGCAATACTGACTATCCCTATTATGGTTTATTTGTTTAGTGTTGAACCAATACTTGCTACTGTTTATTCTCTTTTTATTGTTGGCATAACAGCTTTCATCGGCTCTGTTAATTATTTAAAAGAAGGTTTAATTGATATTAAATCCTCATTGTTTTTTGTTATTCCTTCAGTATTCGTTATGCTTCTGATGAGAAAATTTGTTATCCCTGCAATACCGGATGAACTAAATTTATTTACCCTGGAATTTTCTAAAAATACCGGAATACTTGTTTTGTTTAGTATTGTTTTACTTATAAGTTCGGTTTCAATGATTAAAGGTGGTGTAAAATCAGAATCCAAAGCAACTGAAATTTCTTTAAAGGAAAAATTCATTCTTATTTCCTCCGGTATTGCAACCGGATTAATAGGCGGTGCGATTGGTGCCGGTGGGGGATTTATAATTATTCCTGCTCTGGTATTGCTCGCTAAAATGCCAATAAAAAAAGCGGTTGGTACTTCTCTTATTATTATTGCCATTAATTCACTCGTGGGATTTTTAAGTGATTTAAGCGGGAATTATTATTTTGATTGGAGATTGATTTTTTCATTCCTGGCAATTGCTGTAGTAGGTATCATTGTCGGTGGAATGGCTGAGAAAAAAATTTCACCTGCAAAACTGAAGTTATCCTTTGGATATTTTATTATGATAATGGGTATTTATATTCTATTCAGAGAAACAATTTTAAAATAAATATGATAGAAAATATTTTAAATATTATTCGTTCACCATGGCCTTGGTATGTATCAGGTCCTTTGATTGGTTTGATGGTTCCTGCTTTGCTTTATTTTGGCAAATCATTAGGAGTCTCCGGCTCTTTCAGAGATATCTGTTCAGTTTCAATGCCAAATTCAAAAGTTGAATTTATCAAATCTAATAAATGGAAAGAAAATCCATGGAATCTTTTTTTTCTTGCAGGTATTTTCATCGGTGGTTTTATTACATATAATTTTTTAATGTCACCTAAAATCAATTTATTTCCGTTGGAATTCTACTCACTTAAAGGAGCGATAATATTAATAATCGGAGGATTTCTTGTCGGTTTTGGCTCGCGATATGCAGGTGGATGCACTTCAGGACATGGCATAACAGGGTTATCTACATTGCAGCTTCCAAGTCTGTTCGCAATTATCTCGTTTTTCATCGGCGGTTTCATTGCTCTTTTTTTAACTGATTTTATTATAAATTTAATTTAATTTTTTGGGAAATATAAAATATTTAATTGCAGGATTAATTTTTGGCATAATTATTACTAAAGCAGAAGTTGTAAGTTGGTTCAGAATTCAGGATATGTTCAGATTTAAAGACCCCTATATGTTCCTCATATTAGGTTCAGCGGTGATAACAGGTGCTATTTCTGTTTTAATAATTAAAAAATTTAAAATAAATAATTTTTATGGCGAAGCCATTGTTATTCCTAAAAAAAAATTCAACAAAGGATATATTTTTGGAGGAATTATTTTTGGGATGGGATGGTTTCTCTCAGGACTTTGCCCGGGACCAATGGCTGCTTTAATAGGAGCAGGTTATTTACCTGTAATTTTTGCTTTCATTGCAGCATTACTCGGAACTTATACTTATAGTTTTTTTAGAAATAAACTACCTCATTAAAAATTAAAAAATGAAACATCAACACATTTCATCAGAAGAATTTAAGAAAAAAATTGAAGAAGGTGGTCATATATTAATTGACACCAGAACTCACGAAGAATTTCATTCAGGTCATCTAAAAGATGCAAAACATATAGATTTCCATTCTCCGACTTTTCAAATGGAACTTATGGAACTTGACAAAGAACAAAAATATCTTGTTTATTGCCGTTCAGGAAACAGAAGCGGACAAGCAATGAATATGATGAAGTTTATGAATTTCAAAGAAGTTTATAATCTAAACGGTGGAATCATAGACTGGAGTGAAAATGGATTTGAAATAATTAAATTAAATTAAAATTATATGTTAATAGAACAATTTTATGATGATAATCTTGCACATGCTTCTTATGTAATTATTAGCAACGGTGATGCTGCTGTGATTGATCCCGCAAGAGATCCATATCCTTATTTAGATTTTATTTCTAAAAATGAAGCTCAGTTAAAAGCAATAATAGAAACTCATCCTCATGCAGATTTTGTTAGTTCTCATCTTGAACTTCATAAAAAAACCAACGCTGATATATATGTTGGCAAACTTGTTGGTGTTTTCTATCCTCATAAAGGAGTTGAAGATGGAGATGAAATTATCCTCGGTAGCATCAGATTAAAATTTATCCTTACTCCCGGTCATTCTCCTGACTCAATAAGTATCATTGTTTATAACAAAGATAATAAACCTTATGCATTATTGTCCGGTGATACGTTATTTGTTGGTGATGTCGGAAGACCTGATTTGAGAGAATCTGCCGGAAATATTTCCAAAAAAAGGGAAGAACTCGCAGGAGCAATGTTTGATACTGTGCAAACAAAATTGAAAACTTTAAATGATGATATTCTTGTTTATCCGGCACACGGTGCCGGTTCATTATGTGGTAAGGCATTAAGTGATGCACGATTCTCCACTATAGGAAGAGAAAAAACTCAAAATTATGCTTTTCAAATTTCAGACAAAACTGAATTTATAAATAGCCTTCTTCAAGACCAACCTTTTATTCCGGCTTATTTCGGCTATGATGTTGAGTTAAACAGAATAGGAGCTCCTGATTTTTATGAAAGCATTAATGCAATTCCTAAACTTGATTCAAATACAGAAATTCCGGAGAATTCAACTATAGTTGATGTTCGAGAACGTAAAGAATTCAGAAAAAAGCATATTAAAAATTCGATTAACATATTTCAAGATACGAAATTTGAAACATGGCTTGGAACTTTAGTAAATCCGAATGAAAAATTTTATCTGATTTGTAATTCAAAAGATGATTTTGATAAGATTTTGAAAAGAACTGCAAAAATTGGATATGAAGTAAATGTATTGGGAATATTAACATTACCTGAAAAAGCATCTTTTGTATCAGATGAATTGGATTTAAAACACTTTAGAGAAAATACCGACAGTTATACAATAATAGACGTCAGAAATCCATCTGAAACTTCGAAGGGGTTAAAGTTTAATAACGCTATGGCTATTCCTTTGAGCGAATTAAGAATTAAGATGGACATTATCCCTCATGATAAACCTGTTGTTGTTCACTGTGCAGGTGGTTATAGGTCGGCTATAGCATTGAGCATTGTTGAAAATAAAATTAAGAATAAAGTTTTCGATCTTGGTGAAGAAGTAAAATCTTATTAATTTTAATAAGTAGATTGTAATATAAAATAAATATATTTTAGATTTCTATGCCTATAGTAGATGTAAAGAAACTAACAAAACAATATCCGGCGAAAAATTTTTCCAAAGACAAAATTACAGCATTAAATAATTTTAGTCTTCAGGTAGAACCCGGAAGTATATTCGGTCTGCTTGGACCAAACGGAGCAGGAAAAACTACTTTAGTTAAAATTTTGCTTGGTATTACTTTCCCTACTTCTGGCGAAGTAAATATTTTTGAAAAACCCGTTACAGATATTTCCTACAAATTTAAAGTTGGTTATTTACCAGAAAATCACAGATTTCCAAATTATTTATCAGGTGAGCAGGTTCTATCATACTATGGCAGAATGTCCGGTATGGCTGATAAAGAAGTAAAAATAAAAATACCTGAAATGTTATCTCTTGTGGGGATGAGTGATTGGGCAAAAACAAAGATTAAAAAATACTCTAAAGGTATGATGCAAAGACTTGGTCTTGCACAGGCAATGATTAATAGTCCTGAACTGATTTTTCTTGATGAACCCACTGATGGTGTAGATCCTATCGGAAGAAAGGAAATTAGAGATATTCTCTTAAATTTAAAAAATGAAGGTAAAACTATTTTTCTAAATTCACATTTGTTAAGCGAGATAGAATTAGTTTGTGATAAAGTTGCTATTCTTGATAAAGGAACTTTGGTAAAAATGGGTTCTGTCGAAGAGATTACATCCGGCGAAGATTCCTATTTATTCCATACAAATGATTTAACCGATTCACTCGTCAACGATTTAATTTTGAAATTTAAAGTAGTTATGCACGGGAAAAATGAGTTTTCTTACGCAACTTCTTCTATTGAAGATGTAAATAATATATTAGATTTTTTAAGGTCAGAAAAAGTTTTGATTTTTGGATTTAATAAAGAAAAAACTTCACTTGAAGATATGTTTATAAATATTATTGGAAAGCAAACAGTAAATTGATATTTAAAACTCTATTATATAGCACAATTCGTGAAGCAATTGAGAAAAAAATTGTATTGGCAATTTTTACTTTAATAGGACTTGTTGTTTTTCTAATGCTTCTGTTTATAAATCTGGATTCTGTAGATGGTATTCAACAAATGCTCTCTCTCGGCGGTGACGAAACTTATAGGGAAAATATTATCAGGTTTACTTCAGAATTGTTAAATCAGTTCACTTTTCTCGCTGTCTTTTTTCTACTATTAATTTTTTCAGCATCTTACATTCCATCAATGTTGGAAAAAGGAAGTATTGATGTGCTATTATCAAAACCGGTTTCAAGACCTAAAATTATAATTGCAAAATTTCTTTCTGTAGTTTTCTTAGCATTTATAATTCTCTCATTCTTGATTTTGTTAATCTGGATTATGGTTTCCGCAAGATCGGGAATTTGGCATTTCCCGTTTCTCACTTCAATTCTTTGGTTCACTTTGATATTTGCAATCTTATATTCTTTTCAGATGTTCCTCGGATTAGTTACTCAAAATACTATAATTTCTTTAGCGATTAATCTTTTTATTCTTTTTCCAATTTCAGCAGTTCTCGCTGTTAGAGAGCAGACTATTTTCACTCTTGTTGATTCGGGTTTCGTAAAATTCATTGTTGATTTTTTATATTACATCTTGCCTAAAGCATGGGATTTAAGAGAAATGTGTGTAAATTTAATTTTGGGTTACGGGGTTGAATCATATCAACCTTTAATTACATCTGTATTATTTATGTTTACAGTAATTTCTCTTTCCGTTTACTACTTCTCTAAAAAAGATTATTAAAAAAATCTTATGATAAGTAAGACCTCAACATCCAAGCCATCTTTTCGTGTTTTTCCATTAATGCCGTAACAAAATCCGCAGAACCTGCATCCTTAAACTTATCGCTAAAATCTCCTTCACATTTTCTTAGTTCCTTAATCAGTGTTTCATGATCTTGTAATAAATTTTTAATCTGCTTCTCGGCTTTGTTGTTTGAATTAGGTTCAAGTAAATTTGTTAAACTGAGGAAATCCTGAAGTCTCCCAGTGCTGTAATGTCCGATTGAACGAATTCTTTCGGCAATATCATCTATCATTTCATCAATTTCTTCATATTGAGATTCGAAAAGTTTGTGTAACTCCATAAAATTTGGTGCTTCTACATTCCAATGATAGTTTCGCGTTTTTGTATATAATACATATTCATCTGCCAGAATAACCTGAAGTTTATCTGCAACTGCTTTTGTATTTTTTTCGGAAATTCCAATATCTGCTTTCATAATATTTATTTTATTAAATTAAAAAATTCAATCCAAGGACCAATTTCTTCCCTGTATTGCTTTGCCATAATTCTTGATATTTGAGAAATATGAGTTAAATCGTGAACTGTCCATGTTGATAAAAGTTGCCTCAGTGTTACTTCTCCAAAAACAGGATGTAATCCGGTTTTATTTAAATCGTCATCTGTTAAATCAAGATATCTTAATACACGTATATTTTCTATTCGTAAAGCTTTAAATTCATCTAAAAGTTCTGCGGTTCTTTTTGATTCAATCTCTTCCTTATGCCCTTCCATATTGAATACTTCAAATGTTTTTTCATTTTCATCATTAAGTATTATCAGTATTCTCGGAATCCAATCTGTCTTTTCACCATGAATCAAATGTCCGATTATTTCTACAGTATTCCACGTATTATCCCCTTCATTTGAAATAACCCATTCTTCAGATAATCCATTCACCATTCTTTCTAAAATCAATGGTGTTCTTTCAAGTATTTCAAGTGATTTGTTTAATTCAAAATTCATTTCTTCTTTTCTCTAAAGTTCTTAAAAATTAATCAAATTTTCAAATTGAATATTTGTATCTTTTTTTCTATTCCGTTAATTATTAATCCTAATTTATGTTCGCCGGTATAATATTTCCTTGTTGTAATTTGTTTAAAATTATGAAATTTTTCAGTCCTAATTTCTTGTCCCGGTAATAAATTTTTCTCACTGATTTTAAAAACTTTTTTGTTAAGGTTACCATTTTTTATTCTGAAATAAACTGCATATTCAAGTCTTAGAAACAATTCTTTTTTACTTTTGTTTTTTATATCAAAAGTAAAATTTAGTTTTTCTCCTACTCTCACATTATTATTTTTTACAATGAATTTGTTTATTACAATTTCTTTAGAATCGTTTAATCCATAGATTTTTAATATTTCTTTATCGCCTTTTTTTAGTAATGTTCTCGATGCATGTTTAATTATTTTATCTGTTTCTTCTGATTTTCCTTTCCATTTCCTGAAAAATTTTAAAACCAATTCAGGGTTATCTTTTGATATATCATTCAAATTATTAGCAACACTTTTCCTAACCCAAAAATTTTCATCATTAATTAAATTTTCAAGGATTGGAAAAATATTCGTCGGATTCTTCTTGAATACCGGTAATGCAATACCCCAAGGTAATCTCGGTCTTATACCTTCGCTTGAAAGTCTTCTAACTGAATGATGTTTACTCTTTGACCAATTCATCATTTGTTTGACCATTCTATCTTCATATCTTAAAATGAACGGTCTGACGGCAAACTCACAACTAACTAATTTTGTAATTTCTTCCATTGCCTTAATTGATAATTCATAATTATCAATTCCGTATATTTCAATAAAATCCGGGAAAATAATAAACTCTAATCCAAATAATCCTCTTTTGTCTTTTTTAAATTCGGTACTAATATCTACAATTAATTTTATGCTTTTATTTATATCTTCAGGCAAATATTTTCTTAAAGTAAGTGTTGTGTGCCTCATTCTTTCTTTAAGTTCCATATTTCTAAATTCATCATTCAAAACATTTTTTATAAAGCCAGAATTTTTGAAATCAGGGTATATTCCTTTTATCACTTCACATAGTTTAATATAAAAATTCTCATTAAAATAATCTTTGAGTAGCATAATTTTAAAATTTGATAATTATCCGGCGTAAGTAAGCGGATTATCGGTTTTGTATCTCAAATAGTTTAATTTTAAAAGAACTATTTGTCTTATGTGATGGTAATCATGAGCAAGCCAGCAATTATAAAAATATTCAGCATTTACTTCTCCTAAGACTTTATGATAAATTTTATTTGACCAATTGGGATTTTCAAATGACTTAATCAGGTTTACTGATTTATCTCTTTCTTGAAGAAAACTTTTAAGTATTTCTTCGTAATTTTTTGATGAATATTCTCTTGATGAAACCCATCCTATTGGGTCAATAGGCGGTAATTCTTTCTCAGGTGTGTATAAAACAAATTCCACTCTTTGTCTGAAATCTTCTCTTTCTTCATCGTATAAATGACAGACAATTTCGAGTAAATTCCATTTTCCTTCTTCCGGTCTCCACTTTGTAATTTCATCAGAAAGTCCGGTCAGTAGATTTTCAAAAATTTTTTTGTTGTTATTTAATTCACTTAATACAAACTCTTTCACCATAATTTTTCTTTTAAATCACGGGGAAATTATGCGTCAATTATAACCGAAACGTTTGAGCATTTTTGTATGCTCATATAGTGCATTAAAAAAACCGCCATATTCATAATAGGGAATTCCATTTTCTTCAGCTGTTTGTCTTATTATTGGGGCAAGATTTTTATAATGTATATGGCAAATATTTGGGAATAAATGATGTTCAATCTGAAAATTTAATCCCCCGATAAACCATGATAAAAATTTATTTGTCTGTGAAAAATTTGCTGTATTATAAAACTGATGAACAGTCCAGTTACTTTCATGTTTTAAATCCTCATCAGCCATTTTGTAATCTGATGATGGCATTACATGTGCACATTGGAAAACACACGCAAGAAATAATCCTGATGCCAAATGCATTCCATAGAAAAACAAAACTGTCATCCACCATGGAATCGGTAAAATTATTATTGGTAATACTAAAAATAAAAACAAATATAAAGCTTTAAAAAATATTAATTCTAAGAACGCAAAAATAAATGTTCTTTTTTGAGTTTTTAGAAATCCCTGCTTATAATAAGTAAACAATTGCCCAAAATCTTTTCCAAGTAACCAATAAATTGTCATTTGAGCGTATATAAACCAGCCATATAAATGCTGATATTTATGGAAAAATAATTTTTTCTGGTCAGGAGCAAGTCTCATTAGAAATCCTGAACCAATATCATCATCATGACCATGTATATTCGTATATGTATGGTGCAATACATTATGTTGGATTCTCCAGTTAAGTGAGTTTCCACCAATTATATTTATTAAATAACTTAAGACATTGTTAACTGTGGGATTTCTTGAATACGAACCATGATTTGCATCATGCATTACGGAAAGCCCTATGCCTGACATACCTGCACTCATTAATAAAAACATCGCAAAAATTATTAGCGGACTGCTAATCAGTCCGCTAATAAGAAAACCATACGGAATAAAATATAAGGCAATCATAAAAATGGTTTTAAATACCATTTCTTTATTTCCATGCCTTTCAATTTTCTTTTCATCAAAATATTCTTTTACTTTCTTTCTAAGAATAGATGCTATATTAGGATTAACCTGATTTGAAAATTTAATTGATTTAAAACTCATTACTAATAGTTCCTTGAAAATTTATTTTTAGAGAATTTACTTTTTTTTAAATTTGAATTTCTGTCAAATGGATTTCTTGAAGAATCTCTTCTGTCATATCCGCCTGATTGACCTTTTTCATATACATTTTTTCTATCGCCGCTCCTGCCTCTGTCATTATTTCTACCCCTGTCATTATTCCTGTCTCTGTCACGACCCCAGTTTTTTCCTCTATCTCTATCTCTGTCTCTTCCTCTGTCTCGTCTGTCATCTCTTGATTCACTTTTTTCTATTTCTTTTATTGGTTTCTTATCTTCTTCATCTACTATCTTAAGCAACGCAGCAGCAAGTTCTGAAATTGTGATATCATCAGTCAGATAAAAATTTAAGTCATTAATATAGTTATTTAAATTTTTTTCTGAAATTTCTTTTTTTATTCTGTCATTCAGTTTAGATTTTCTAGAACTTTCTATATCTATTGCTGATGGAATTTCTTTTCTTACGATTTTAGCATTTGTGTATTTCTTAATATCTTTCAACTTATAAATTTCTTTTAAAGTTACAAAACTTAATGAAATACCTTTTTTTCCCGCTCTGCCGGTTCTTCCGATTCTGTGTACATAATATTCTTCATCCTGTGGAAAATCATAATTTATTACTGCATCAATATCATCAACGTCCAATCCTCTTGCAGCAACGTCTGTAGCTATTAATATATCAAGTCCACCGGTTCTGAATTTTTTCATTACCTTATCTCTCACATTTTGCCTCATATCTCCATGCAAAGCATCTGCTAAATAACCCCGAGCATTCAAATGCTCTACAAGGTTATCAACTTGTCTTTTCGTATTGCAAAATACTAATGTAAGCTTAAATTGGTATAAATCTATAAATCTGCAAAGAACTTCCAGTTTATCGCGTTCTTTTGTTTCAACATAAACCTGTTCAATTGATGGAACTGTTAGTTCTTTATGTTGGATTTTAACTTCAACAGGATTTTTTTGAAATCTTTTTGTTAATTTTAATATAGGTGGTGCCATCGTCGCTGAAAACAACACTGTCTGACGGTCTTCAGGAACACTCGTGAGTATATCTTCTATGGCTTCTCTGAATCCCATATTTAACATCTCATCTGCCTCGTCCAGAACTACCAGGTTTACGTTATCCAATACCAATGAACCTCGGTCTAAATGATCTTGTACTCTTCCGGGTGTTCCAATCACTACATTTACACCGGATTTTAAACTTCTAAGTTGTCTGTCAATTGATTGTCCGCCATATATCGCTAAAATCCTAATATCTTTTTTATGTTTAGATAAATGTGTTAAATCTTCTGTAACTTGAATTGCAAGTTCACGAGTTGGGCATAAAACTATCGCTTGTGGTTTTTTTATTGCAGGATTTATTTTCTCTACAAGCGGAATTCCAAATGCCGCTGTTTTGCCAGTTCCTGTCTGGGCTAATCCTAATACATCTTTACCGGCTAATAATACCGGTATAGATTGTGCTTGTATTGGTGTTGGTTGTTCATAACCTATTTCTGAAATGGCTTTTAATACCTGTCCTGAAATATCGAGATCTTTAAATAGCACAGTCTCATCAGTTTTACTTGTTATCATATCATATAAGATAACCAATTTTTATAATATTTGAACTGCACAAATATCCCTCAATTCCAATAATTACTGCTAAAAACCCTATTATTTCAATATAATTGCACTTTCATTGATTTGAAATCTATTACCAAATTATCATATTTCCCTAAAAAATCTTGTCCAAGATTTCCATACATTTTTTTCTTTTTATCTGCTATTTTTTCACTTATTAATGATATATCTTTTATCTCGTTTGTTGAATTTCCAATTGTGAATTTTATTGCTTCTATATTAAATCCGTTGAATGATTTTTCCCCTCCTGCACCTCCAAATTTTACCTGTGTTAATTTATAGTTTTCATCTATAAATTTTTTATATTTTTCATAAAACGGTGAATATAATAATGTTGTTCTCGCTCCGGTATCAAATGTAAAATCAAGTGAATCATTTTGATATACTACTTCTATTACCGGCATAAAACCATCCAATAGCAAATTTTGATGACTGTCTTTTTTTGAATCACTGTTAAGTGTAATCATATTATTTCTGTTTATGGTAATTTCTTTTAAATCCTTTATCAGGGGTAAACCAATGATTCCTGAAATTTTATAAACACCTCCTCCAAATGATAATGCCTCGTCAGGTAAAACTAAAAATAATACATTTTTACATTCAATATCTCCGATAAAAAATTCTTTCGCATATGCAAGTTCTGCATCTACTTTTATACCTGTGATAGTGCCAACTTTTATTGTTCCATCAACAAATTTCATACCCATCTTCAATGCAGTTGATTTTGTAACTGTGCTAAAGTTTGCTCCGGTATCAAATACAAAATTAATTTCTTCTGAATTAGATTTAACTTTAATATTAATCAATTCCGCAAGATCTTTTGTGTAATTTAGATTTTTCTTCCCGGAGAATTTTACTTCCTGTTTTTTAGTATCTTTAAAACCTTCCCATATAATTAAAGAATTTTCAATCTCTTCTCTGTCATTTGAATTTATTGACTCTTTATAACTCTCAAGATAATCCTTAGACATTTCAGCTGCTTTTTTATATTCGTATAAATGTACATAGTTGTTGATTATGCTTTCAATAAGTGCCTTACGAATTTTTAAATCAATTTTTTCATTTTTAGAATGACTCAATAATAGCTCATTAGACTTTTCAGGTTCATTTTGAAGACATAAAATTAAACCATTTAATATCGAATTTTCTATTTCACTAAGTTTATCAGAGTTTAAACTATAAAATTTAATAAACTCGAAATATTTATCACTTTCATAAATTGATAATGCTTCTTGGAATTTTGTTTGCCCTGTCAGCTGATTTGAAATTATCATAAAAATTAAAATTAAAATTAGTTTTTTCATCTTTTATATATTTTCAATAAAATTATGCAATTTAAATTCCTTTGTATTGTATTTTTCCGACAGATTAATTTTTGTAAAATTTTTTCTTTATCCTTCTTTGCATTTTTAAAAAATCAGTAGGATTGTTACCGCTTAATTTTTTAAATTCTTTGTTGAAATTAGACTGATCATAATATTTCATATCGTTTTTATAAATTTCTTCTAATGAAAGTTTATCTGTAGATTCTTTAAATTTTTCTAACATAGCATACTTTTTCATATTCAATCCGGTATATTCCTTAAATTTCCTTTGAAGTGTCCTTTCGTTTATATTTAATAGCGAAACTATTTCTTTTATTTTTATTTCAGGATTTTTAATAATCAATTTTATTGCATCACTGACAATATTATTTATTGTTTTATTTTTAGTTATAATAATATTTAGAATTATTTCATTCATTTGCGAGAAATAATTTTGTAAACTTTCTCTTTCATAATTCTCAGGCTTATTTATTGTTTTTATTTCGTTAAAATCAGAAATTTCAATTTTTATTATTGGATATATTGAAAATCCAAATAAAATTATATTTGATTTATTTTCTAATTCTATTTTGTTTGTATGTGGTCTCAGCAATCTTATTTCTTCATTTTGCTTATCCTGAATCAGTATCAATGAAAAATTATTATCCGGTAACAAATTGTTTTTTTCTTTGCTCATATCATTTCGTATATAAAACCAGTTTTTAGATATAATTGCACTATATTTATACTCAGGTGCAAACTCCATATATAATCGGGAACTTATATTCATTTTTTATTTTTTAATGAAATATATATTTAAACTATCAGATAATATGAAATCAATATTTAATAAATCAATTATACATATTTTTATTGAAAAGTGTAATCAAATAATCTGTTTATTATTTTTAACTATCGTAATTTACGGATGTAATAATACTCCGGTTACTAATAATCCTCCTTCTGCAACTTCAGACGTAAATAAAAGATTACTTGAAATATTTGTGAATACCCGATGTACTGTTTGTCCTCCTGCTGACCATTATGCTGATAATGTGAACAATTTAGCAGGAATAACATTAAATGATACAAATGTAATAATAATTCGTTATCATACAACTTTATATTCCGGTGATCCTTTTTTTGATTTTAACCCTGTTGATAATCTTGCAAGACAAATTTTATATAATGCAGGAACTTCTAACCCCAGAGCTTACCTTATGTCAAAATTTTTAAGCGTCTTTAATTCTTCAGCTTGGACTGATTCAATAAATTCTTCTCTTTCTACTTCTGCAAATTCAGTTGATATAAAATTATACAATAATTTTAACTCGTTAACTTCATCCGGTAATATTATTTCAAAATTTAAATCTTCATTAACTTTGGATACTGATAGTTTAAAATATTTTATAATTTTAACAGAAAATAATATTGCATATAATGCACCAAACGGAATTACAGTATTTAATAATGTAATGAGAGATATATTTACTAATCCAAACGGAAACGAAATTACTCTGCCGGTTTCTGTTGAAGTTGAACAATCATTAAATTATGCAGTTGATTCACAAATAAATACAATGAATTCTTATATTAATGTTTTTGTTCAGGATATAACTACTCGTGAAGTTTATGGAATAACCAGAATTAAATTAAATTAAAAAATTCTTATAAAAATGTTGTGTTTTGTATCTAAAGGGCGAATATCGAATATAATTCTTTGTTTGAAGTTATGATGAATCCTTCTACCGATTTAGTAGATTTATAAGGTGTGGAAAAATCTCCGAACTCTAATGTGAAAATATTCCATAATAAAAATGAAAACTATCCCGGAAGATATGTATGTAAACGGAAATTTGTAATCAAAAAAATGCAGTTACCTGTGCTCTCGCAGTATTCAATAATCTTCTTGAACCTTCTAAACGTCCGTCATAGTTCAGACTTGCTTGTATATTCTGACTTATTGAATAATCAAAAATTCCTCTGATAAAATAACTCTTCCCGTTTATTCTGCCATTTGTCAGTTCATAAGGAAATGTGAGTATGTTTTCATTAAGAATAATCTCAGCCCGTTCCAATTCTATTCGGACTCTTCCTATTGAAGTGAAAGAATATATAAATCTTAATGTCTGCTGATTAATGTTTGCATCTATTGGTAAGGATGGGTAGTAATCGGTTGCTTTAGTAAAATTAATTGCAAATCCGCTTTCAATCTGTTGAATAGGTCTGTAAATAAAATCAAGTGTTGCACCTTCTGAAATTATATTCCTGTTTCTGATTGAATTTACCGGTGCAATATTTCTGTCAGTTTTGTTTGTAATGTCAAGTTGCGTACCTACATCTTTTGATAAACCAATTTTAATTCTTAATGATCTCTGTATATTCAATCCTCTCTCATTTCCGCTTGCATATTGACTGAATCCTTTTGTTTGTAAAAATCTGAACCTCACTGAATAATCAGGATTATTTTCGAATAGGTTTATATCCTGCTGAATCAGTTGTGTTCCCTGCAAAGTATTTGTATCATTTTGGAATGTATTAAATTTCAGATAATATAAATTATCGGTGTTTGGGTCTTTTGATTTTTCATCAACTCTGAAAAATGTTTCCGCTGTTAAATTATTTATTACATCATTTATTATATTCCCGTTTTTAAGATTTATAAATCTTGATGGTCTCAATGTTATCTTCGCTGAAGTTCTGAGGTCAACCGTAGGGAAAAATTCATTAGTCGGTATATTTAACCTGATATAATCACCTCCGAAATTTACTAATTGAAAATCAAATTCATCAAGAATTCCATTGTTGTTAATATCTCCTAAATAAATATAATTTCCTTCTCCGACAGGAACTTTCACAAAAACCCTTTCAATCTTTGCAGTTCTGTCTGATGACACGTTATAGAACAAATCTGTTACAAAACCAGAAACTAACGGGTCAATTCTTATTTGTGAATTTACAAGAACAGATTTATTATCTGTATTACCTTGTAATATTGCAGTTTCTGAAAATTGTTTATCTCTAAATCCTAAATCTAATGATGCTGTTATAAACTGAATACCTCTGTATATTAATCCGTATTTTTGAATATATGTATTGGAAAAATCTGTTAGAAAACCCGAACTTACAAACTGATCTTTTCTGTAATTAAATTCAGCAAAAAAATCTAAATTGTTAAAATTCCTGATGGCAATTCTCGGAATATATTCATTGAATGCAAAAGATGATGTCTGAAAAGAATCAAGTTGTAATCCGTTTAATCTGTTCTCTTTGGTTTCTGATATATAATTGAATGAGGTTTCTAAAAATGGTGACTCATATATATTTTCTCCGAATGCTTTTTTGTAATTAACTGTTGCAAAGTGTTTAAGCCATTTACCTGAAATTCCGTTCAATGTATTGTCTGAATTCAATAAGTCGAATTTATATTTGACTGAAGGTAAATGTAATGAATCTCCCGTAAAACCAATCTCTGCAATATTCCTCAAAGAATTAAAAATTTCTCCTCTCTTCAGCTGACCAAGATTATAGTTTATATTAAATAATTTACCCGGCGAAAAATTTAAAACACCTTCATTGAATAGTTCAGTTTGTATTGTTGAATCTGATACATCAAAATTTCTGTTGAATTCTACTGAGTTGATTCTTTCAAGCGATGTGAAATATTTATTTACTAATCTGCTTTTAAACAGAAGTCTGAAATTATTCATATCAATTCCTGCAATGTTTAAAACAGGTTTTATAAAATTCACACTTCCGGCAAACGCAACCCCACCAAATTTAGAACTCGTAATATTTGAAAATTTATTTGCATTCAGATATGAATATGCTGATTCTAATTTTATTATTAAATCACTTTCTCTGTTAGGGTTAAATTCAAATCCCGCATTTATTATTTGATATGCAGTCGGGATTGGAATAAATATTACAGGCAAATAATTTCCGTTTCCTTTTCCAACATAATTATATTCAAGCGAACTAATTTGAAAATAATCTCCTTTGCCTTGCCCTACAAACGAAAATGTTACATTATAAACTGATGAATCTGTACCCGGCTGAAATTTGTAAATCGTATCTTGTGTGTTTATTGAATCAAGATAAAAAATATAAGAACCATTCCCAATATTTGTTGTTGTATCTAATCCTACAAACTGAATTCCGGTTTTTAGTGCTTTAAATTTATCATCTCCCGCATTTGCAAGAATTATCTTATCTTCTTCTGATAATGTGAAATCTATTGTTCTGTCCTGATCATCAAAATCGCTGACATATGCTGCAGAAAACTTTAGCTTATTGTCAAACAGTTTCAAACTGTTTTTACCGGCTAATAATGTTCTGGAATATCTCCTGTCTGAATATTCAAAATCAACAACAATTCTTGAATTTGAAGTGATGATTCTTCTGTTTTTAAAAGTTATAGAACCAATTCCGTAGTCAATAACATAATCTTCATTTTCTCCTCTGGTTTGAAGCTGTCCGTCTAAATAAACTTTTTCTGTCCCTGAAAGTACAAGTATGTTTAACTCGTTTTCACTTCCTGTCAGTTTATAAGGACCTTGGATTCCGTCAATTCCGTTGAATGAATTAGAATTGAATTTACCTCTTTGCACTGCCCCTGAAAGTGATAATTCTCCAAAATCAAATTCACCAAATCCTTTTGCACCTTGTATCTTTCTTTGAAATCTTAAAAATTCTGAATTGTCAAAATTCAGTTCAATATCACCAATCGTAGTTGATATGTTGTTGCTTCTCAATTCTATAAATACTTTATCTAACTCCTGAAGTTTTTGTGTATTACCTTCAGGTTGTATTGGAGTATTTTCATCCGTTAATGCTGCTGTTATTTCTATATCATCTGTTACTTTTCCGTTCAGTTGAAGTCTGAAACCTGAATTCAATGATAAATCTCTGTTTGAGCCGAATGTAAATCCTCTGAATATCGAACCTGACTTTTCTAATTGTGTACCGGAAAAGATATTTGAAACAAAATCTGTTCTTTGAGTTGCAATCTCTATAGTATCACCTGTAATTGTATCTCTCGTCGTAACAATTTCAAAGTTAGAATACTCATCGCTTAAATTAACAGGAAACAAATCGTATTCAACAGTTAAATCATAAATTCTGTTTGTATCAAGCGAATATTTCTTGAATAAATTTTTGTCAAGTTTTAATTCGCCGTTTCTGTAATTTAAACTATAATCATCCTGTGGTCTTAGTTTTATTTTATAGTCTAATGTTATAATATCCGAAAAGTTTATTATAAATTTATCTCCTGTTGAGATTAAACTGTCCGAATTGCTGATTTGATAAATTTGATATTTAAGATTTGGGTTTGTTTGTGCGGAGATTTTTGAAGCAAAAAAAGGAAATAAACAAATCAGTATTTGAATAAATATTAATTCTTTATATTTCCCGTATAAATTATTTTGCAATTTCTAAACCGGTCAATTTAATGTATTTCAGTAAATGTATCCTGATTTGTGAATTCATTATCCTTATTCCTACCGGATTTACTTGCAAAAGTTATTGTGAACAATATCTTTTCCTGACTCATATCTGTATTCGTAAATTCTACTTCATAAGGAATTCCTTCGGATATATTTACTGCTTTTGATGGTGTAGTTGTGTATTTCGAATAATTAAATTTTATTTTTCCTGAAAGTGTTTTTTTAAATTTCCCTAACTCAAGTGAATAGTTGTAACTCAAAGAATAGGAGTTCAAAGAACTTAATGTTACTAATGTCGGTTCATCATTGTTTATCTTTAATTCAAATGATGTTTTTTTCATTAATAAATATATCAATAGTATTAATACTAAAATAACAATCGTAATCAAACTGATTAATACAAACAATCTCCATGGACCGTATTTCATTTTAATCTCAAGCGGTATCTGAGTTATGATTTTTTTATCTTTCAATACCGGTCTGAAAATCTCAGGAACGGACTGTAATGCGAATAATTCTTTAAACTGATTTACATATTCTTCATCAAGTGCAACATCAGTATTTGAAACTTCTAATACTAAATTCCCGCCAATGGTAAACTCATCTTTAAAAATTGTATTCAAAGAAAAAGTTGGTGTGATATCCGGCAGGTTAAATGTAACTGCAAAGCCCGTTACTTCTCCTTCCGGTGATACATTGCTAACTGTTGATGGAGTTATCGTCTGAGTCCCAAGCGATTTCACTGAATAATCTGAAGATGTAAAATCATCCAGTTGAACTTTCAGATTTGCTGATTTAATTCTGTATGGAAATAAATTTGATTTCAGCGTTAAGTTGTTAAATATTTCCTGATATGCCTGCCCTTCATCAAATCCAAATCCTCTAAGTGTCTTTCCGTCATAGTAAAGTTTACCTTCAGTAATTTTCGATTGTGTTTTCTGCGGAATTAATACAATAGTTCCAATATCTAATGGTTTAAGTGTAATTGGTTTTTGTTTTATACCTAACGACCTGAATATAGTATCATATTTTTCGTATTCTGATTGTGATAAAGGTTCAGGTGAATAAACAATCGCATAAGCAACAAACCCTCTTGATATCCCATCACTTTCCTGAATATATTCCGAAAATGGAAACAGTAATATTTTTCTTAAATTATTATCAGTTCGTAATCTTTCATAAAATTCCAGTGTATTTTTATATGTAGAGTCACCACTTCCAAATTTATCATTTATATTATCTGTTAGTAGCCAAATTATTCCTTTTTCATTGTTAAGTGATTTAATAGCATTATCTATCGCCTGATTTAAATCTGTTTTTCCGTAATCTTTATCCTTTCCAATGGGAATCCTAAATTCGTTTATAATTTTATCCGGAGAGAAATTACTCGTTTTTCCTTCAAAAAGATTTATAGGTGATTCTATCCCCCTTTGCGGTTCAGATTTAGAAAATAAATTAACTGAAAAATTATTTGCATCTTTCAATGAATTTTTCATTAATACTTTTGCAAATAATCTGAATGTTGAAGAAGGATCATTGTAATATCCGGTCATTGAACCGGATGCATCAAAATAAAATGTTATATTTTCTTGTGCAAAATTTTTATTGGAAAAAATCAGTGCTAATATTAATATTATTTTTTTCAAATATGAATATTTAATTTATCATTTGAAAAACAAGTTAATATTCCATTGTCTGTTAAAACATAAATATGAGAATTGTCATAAATAACGGAAATAATTTCCTGTGATTTAGAGACATTTTCGCTGCTAATAATAAAACCTTCGGCTTCCTGAATTTTATTTAAATTATAAAAAATAATTTTATTCTTTCTCGATATACTTATTACATTTTGGTTTAATGCTTGAATTATATTCTCAGCTATATCTTCTGTGTTACTTTCTGAAACTCCGGAAATCTTATAATGACTCCAACCGTTACCGGTTCCCGTAAATACTCTGTCTCCATATCCTGCAATAGAATTTATTTCATAACAGGAAATCCCGGTATATTTAAATTCTTTTTCATTCAGGACTATATTTAAAAAATATACATCTTTCTTATCTGCCATTACAATACCGGTATTGTTTGACATTATGTATGCTTCGTTTTCAACAGGTGTTTCTAAAATTTCAATTTTAATTTCATTTTTGTCATTTGAGAAGTCAATTACAATTAATGATTTATCAGCTTTCACATAAACTTTTGATTTATTTACAACCATACTGTCTCCAAAATATTTCATGGCAAATCCTTCATATATTTCACTGTAAACAAATTCTTTTATATCATATAAAATTATTTTAAATTTTTTTTCATTTTCAGAATATACGCCGAAAATTATACTTTCACCGGTTAAGTTGAGATTTGTCCATATATAATAACCTTCTTCAGCTTTGTAAATTGATTTGAGATTTGTTTCAGTACATTCAAATAATGAATTTAATGTTGAGATAAATATTTTTTCTTCATAAACTAATCCTGTCTTTTCGATATACTCGCCGTTTGTATTAATAACTGATGACAATCTCCCGGAATTTTTAGATATAAAAATTATTTCACCGGTTGATGCTGTTAAAATTATATTTTTACTGTCGGTTAATATATCAGTGAAGAATTCAAATCCTGTGTCAACAGAAAATTTTTTTCTAAAGCCTGATTCAAGTCCTGTAGGAAACTGAATATTAACATCATAATATTTATTACAACTTTGATTAGCAAAATGAAATGAATTTGTTGGTGTTATTATTTTGGCAGGTGCTTCTTCAAAATTATCTGCAATTATTAGTTTTTCTTTAACAAATATTTCAGCATCTGATTTCTTATTATCTTCATCAGATAAATTGATTTCTATTTTTTCTTTTTCCGAAAATTCTTCATCATCAAATGATATATCTATTTTTTCAATCTTCATTTATAAACTGTGATAATATAAATTATCAAATTATTTATTAAATTTTAACGCAGATTAAAATATTTTACATTTTTGGAACAATTTTTATTCTTGTCTTATGTGTTGTAATATATCCTGACGCCGCCCTTTCTAATCTGTCATTTATTGCCAGACCAATGCCTTCATTCTTAACTTTCCTTGCAATTATATATGATACGTGTTTATCATCGAGTGTCTGTAAATCCTTAAATAAATTTTTTGCAATTTCTTTTACATTTTTATATTTTGAAAAATCTAAATAGCCAACAGTGGAATTGAATGAAAGGGGATCAATTTCTTTATCATTCATTAAGTATAAAGGTGATTCAGGTGCATAGTGGCTACTCATCTGTCCGGGTGAGTTTATTTTTTTAATTTCTGATTTCTCATAAACTTTTTTTCTGGATGCTTTTTCAATTTCCTCTTTAGTTATTATACCGTTTCTTAGTAAAATTATTTTATTCGTTGTACAATCAATTACGGTAGATTCTAACCCAAGTTCACACTGTCCTCCTTCAAGTATAAACTCTATTCTGCCGGAAAGCTCTTTTAACACTTGTCCTGATTCAGTTGGTGAAATTTTTCCCGACCTGTTTGCTGATGGTGCTGCAATTGGAAAATTTAAACTTTTTAAAAGTTTTAAAGTAACCGGATGAGAAGGAAATCTGACTGCAACTGTCCCCAAACCCGCTGTTACAATATCCGGAATAATATTCTTCTTTTTAAGAACATATGTTAACGGACCGGGAGAGAATTTATTTATCAGTTTTTTTACATATTCCGGAATTTCTTCTGCATATTTATCAAGTTCGTTTGTATCTGCCAAATGCAAAATCAATGGATTGAATTTCGGTCTTTCCTTTATTTCATATATTTTCAACACTGCTTCCGGTTTTAATGCATTTGCTGCTAACCCATAAACTGTTTCAGTTGGTATTGCTGCAACTTCACCTTTTATTAAACTAATTCTGATTTTAGAAATATCTTCTGTTATTGATGTGATTTTCTTCACCGGGTTTTTTTGATTATTTCTTAAGAAGGTATATTTTTACGCTATCATTGAAACTTTTTGTTCCAGAATTTCCAGTCTTTGTTTTAAAGACTTGTTTTTATTTATTGTTCCAATTATTACACCTGTTAATATCATTATAATTGAGAGAACTAAAAACACAAATCTTAATAATATTGATATAAATTCAACTATAGGTCTGTAAATTGAGTTTTCAAGTATTTTAGATTCTTCTCTTGTAAATTTACTTTCATCTATTGAATCCCGTGAAAAGAAATTTTTGATTTTTTCAATCTGTAGTTGTGTTTGCTTTATCTGAAAAAATACGTCGTCAATTTTACCGTCATAAAATGTAATATATTCATATCTCAATCCTGCCTTTTGCAGTATATATTCGCTCATATTAACAAATATTCCTTTAAATAGACTACCTCCAAATAAACTGACTACAACTATAATTACTCCGGTAATATATAAAACCTTCTCTGTTTTTTTCATAATATTATTTATTCTCAAATTGATAAATTGAAATTATTCTGTCTTTACCTGAATATTTTGTAGTTTCTTTTTTTTGTGAATGAAACCGGAATCCTTTTTTTAGCAGCAAGTTTATTGAACTTAAATTTTCTGCATCGGCATATCCTTCTAAAATCTTAACTCCTAATTTCTCTTTGCAGAATTTCATAACTTCATCTGTCGCTTCTGAAATAAAACCCATTCTCTGAAATTCAGGAAGCACTTCAAATCCGATTTCGCCTTTCGTCCTGTCATTTGTGAAATTCCATAAACAATATGTGCCGATTAGTTCATTATTGTTTTTTTTAAAAATTCCCCATATATACCATTTATGCTTTAAACACCTTTCAATCAAATTTCTCAGTATCAGCAATGCTTCATTTTCATTTTTAGGAATTTCTCTGTCAATATATAAACTCGTTTGTTCATTGCTTCTGATTTTATAAAATCCTGATAAATCTTTTTCCTTCAATTCTCTCAAAATCAACCTTTCCGATTCTATCAGTGCTGTCATTATTGTTTGATGTAATTTTGAACTTCAGACCCGATTTTATCAAGAGATTCTGTGTTTTCTCTAAATAATTCCTCTGCAGTTTCATTCAATTTAACAACACTTATTTCCTTCCACTTTTCAATATCATTTTCAAAATCTTTTTCAAATAGCTTTCTGGACATATCTCTTACAACACAATAGTTAGCTATTGAATGTGCATTTTTACTTTCATAATTTGAGTTTGATATTGTAAACTGTAAAAAATTATAAATGTAATCTTGATACATTGATAGCTCAGTAAGTTTTGCTCTGTATTCAAGGTCTGCACCGGTAAGTTTTGGATAAAATTTGTAATCCCTTAAATGTTGCCCTTCATGTGCCAAATAACCAACTAAAAAATTTTCTGAATCTGTTTTAAATGCACTATCAACATAATATATAGCCTCCTTTGTTGCCCATCCTCCGGGATAAAATGTATTAAATGTTGCATATTCCTGCCAACCTAACGATAAAAAATTTTTCATTCTTATTACCTTCGGAGCTAAAATTTCATTATGTATCTCAAAAGTATAAATTGTATCTTCTTCGGTTTCCCAACACAGAAAATCTAAATAGCTTCCGGTTCTTCCAAAACCTGTCGTTATAAAACCTTGAGATTTAACAAATTCTTTCAAATAATGATTTAATGAATCCTGATCCTTTTTCTCAAATGTTGTTTTAGGGATTATCAGATTTTTATTTAAAAATTCATATAATTCTGATATTAATTCATCATCAAATTCATTTCCGATAATGAATGATTTTCTCCAATAATTTCTAAAAATTATTAATATCTCATCTAAACCTACATTATTAGAATTTATAAAAATTGAATTATCTTTCTCACCACCAAATTTTTCAATTATTTTATTCTTTAAGTCTAAATCTTTTTCTAAAAGTTTTTCGGAATCAATACAGTTAACATATACGATAGCATCATTTATTCTTCCGTCAAGTAAGAATGAATATACTTTTTGTTTATCAATTTTTAACGAATCATTGTTTTCTGCTGTTCCTATTTCTGCCATAAATAAAATAATAAATATTGAAATTATTTGTTTAAATTTTAAATTCATAAATAAATTTAATTAATTATATGTAAATTTAAAAGGAATTGTATGATTTGTTTATATATACGGTTTGTATATATTTTTGTTAATTATTTTTATACTTATTAAACTTTCCATTTTTTTTATTTTGAATAATGACTGAGCGGAATATTAAGGTTAAAAAGAAAGCAATGACAATTTCTCTTGTTATTGGTATTCTTATGTTTGGAGGTAAAACATCAGCTTACTTATTGACCGGTTCTGCTGCAATTTTGTCAGATGCTTTGGAATCTATTGTTCATATTATCGCAACTTCTCTTGCTTTTTACAGTTTGCTTGTATCTTTGAAACCACCTTCGAAAAACCTTCCGTACGGTTATGGAAAAGTTGAATATTTTTCTGCTGGTTTTGAAGGTGCGCTTATTATTATTGCTGCTATCTCTATTTATTATTACGCCATCCTTGATATTATTAAAGGTCCTGAATTAGATAAAATAGATATTGGGGCATTGATTATCGCAATCGCTTCTCTAACAAATTTGTTTCTCGGTTTATATCTTATTCGTTCCGGTAAAAAAACAAATAGTCTCATTTTAATTGCTGATGGAAAACATGTCCTGACAGATTCTATAACAAGTATAGGTGCTTTCATCGCATTGATTTTGGTTATGTTAACAGATTTTGCATATTTTGATCCTATAATTGCTCTCATCCTTGCTACTCAGATTTTATATACGGGGTCTCATTTAATTAAAGAATCTATCAGTGGATTAATGAATAAAAATGATAGTAAAATATTATCCGAAATCGCTTCAGCTTTTGATGTCGAGAGAAGCAATAATGAAAACCTTATTGATATTCATAATCTCAGATACTGGAAATCAGGTGAAAAATTTTATGTGGATTTTCATTTAACTCTTCCGTTTTATCTGACGGTACAAAATACTCATAAATATTATCAGCGATTGGAAGATATATTGAAAAATATTTTTAAAACTAATCAGGTGGAAGTTATGATTCATGTTGATCCATGTAAAACTATTGCATGCAAAGTTTGCCAAAAGCATGATTGTGTTGACAGGAAATCACCAAATTTAGTTTGTAAAATTTGGGACGTAGAAAAAATTACGGGTAAAGCAAGTTATAATCTCTAATTTTTTATTGTATCATATTCTATTTGAACTAACCCTGTGCTAAAATTACACGTTTTTACTAATCTTAATTTTTGCATCTGTCCTGATTCATTAAATAGTTTGATTCCTTTTCCCAAAATGCAAGGAATTATTGAAATGATAAATTTATCAATTAATTTATTCTTCATTAATTCTAAAACTATTTCTCCTCCACCATCGCAATAAATATTCTTACCTTTTTCGTGCTTTAATTTTTCTATAAATGTATTTATATCTTCATTTATAAATTTAACGTTTTCATCTTCCCCGATTTTTGTCTTGGAAAACACAAAACAATTTTTGTCTCTATATGGAAACTCTATTCCAAACGATAATACTTTATCGTATGTTCTTCTTCCCCAGATAATCGTATCAATTGTTTGAAGAAATTCGGAATGTCCATAATCTTCACCTTCTTTCTCTACTATTTTCAAAAAATCCAAATCATCATTTTCTCCTGCAATATAGCCGTCTAAACTCATTGCTATATTCAAAATTAATTGCCTACTCATCTCAAATATTCTCAGCTTTACTTTCATCCATAAAACTAACTTCCCATAAATGTCCATTAATGTCCTGAAATCCTCGGTAATACATCCAGCCATGATCCTGAGCTTGCCTTGGTTCAGTTCCACCGGCTTTAACGGCATTTGTAACCATCTCATCAACTTTTTCTCGGCTTTCAACCTGAATACAGTTAATTACTTCGCAACTTTTCGTAGCATCTGAAATTGGCTTAATTGTAAAAGTCGAAAAAAAACTTTCCACAAGTAACATTACAAATGTATTATCATTTAAAATCATACAGGTTGCTTTTTCATNNCTTTCAAATGTAAATCCAAGTTGTGTAAAAAATTCAATTGTTTTGTTTAAATCTTTTACCGGTAAGTTTATAAATAAACTCTGCACCATAATTTTTTATATTTATATTATTAAATACACTTCTTTATTTTAATTTAATAGAACAGATAACATCATTTCCTGAATATTCTTCAACACATACACCATTTTCTCTGTCAATTCTTTCATCTTTAAACATTTCAGTGAATGTATTTCCAATTTCAGGAATATTATCCATAAAATTTGAAATTCTCTTCGAAATATATTCTCCTTTCACTATTGTGAATTCTTCTAAACCTAAGTCTTGTGCCTCTCCATCATTTAATTCCTGAATGGCGGCTTTATAAATAATTTTATCCCCTTCGCCCATATATGAAATTCCATAATAAACTCTGTTGTCGGAATTTGGAAATTTTGAGTGAAGCGTATCAAATGCTTCTTTGATGCCTTCTGGAAAGGTTTTTGCTTTTACACACATTATTTTTACATCGTCTGTTCTTTGGATAGTTTCCATGTTTTTTTTCTTCAAAATTAACTCAAATATATCATAAATACAAACTGCAAATACGACAATTTATAGGGTTGAATACGACACTATTTATTTTTAGATTTATTTATGAAAAATTTAGCTATCATCATACCTGAAAATGCTGTTCTTGCTTCTATCACGGACCCCCATTATATGTTTTCAGCGGTTAATCAACTGCTATTTATTTCTAACAAAAAACCTGCTTTCAAAATTACACTTGTAGGATTTAAGAAAAAAGTAAATTTAAATAACGGTTTATTTACTGTTAATGCTCAAAAAAATATTGATGAAATAAAGAAAACAGATTTGATAATTATTCCTGCTATTTCGGGTGATTTTAATGAAACAATTTCTCTTAATCAAAAATACATAGACTGGATAAAGAAATTATATCAAAATGGTGCTGAGGTCGCATCTCTTTGTGTTGGTTCATTCCTGCTCGCTTCTACAGGTCTTCTGAACGGTTTAAAAAGTTCTACGCATTGGATGTACGTTGAAAAATTCAGAAAAATGTTTCCTGACGTAATTCTCGAAGATGATAAAATTATTACTGATGAAAAAAGAATTTATACCAGTGGTGGAGCAAGTTCATATTGGAATTTATTGTTATATTTAGTAGAAAAGTTCACTGACAGAGAAACTGCAATTTTAGCATCAAAATATTTTGAACTTGACATAAATAGGGTATCCCAATCTCCATTCACTATTTTTCGCGGACAAAAAGAGCACAATGATGATGTCATTAAAAATGTTCAGGAGTATATAGAAAAAAATTATGATGATAAATTATCAGTTTCTGAATTGGCAGATTTGTTCAACTTGGGAAGAAGAACTTTTGAAAGAAGATTTAAACAGGCAACTAACAATACTATTATACAATATATTCAGAGGGTAAAAATTGAAGCAGCCAAATCAAAACTTGAACTCGGAAATAAAACAGTTTCCGAAGTTATGTTTGAAGTTGGCTACTCCGATATTAAATCTTACAGAGAAGTATTTAAAAGAATTACCAAACTAACACCGGTTGAGTATAGAAATAAATATTCTAAATCTGCCTGATTTATTATTTGTAATCTAAATTTACCATCCAGATAATTCCGAATTTATCTTTTACCATTCCGAAATATGCTGCCCAAAATGTTTCTGCTAATGGCATAATAACACTTCCATTTTCATTAAGTCCGTTAAATATTTTTTCTGCTTCTTCTTTTGAATCAACATTTATTGAAATTGTAAAATTATTTCCTTCTGTTTTTTCACCTGCATAAGCAACGGTCGTATCACTACCCATTAATACACTATCACCCATAGGTAAACTTACATGCAAAATTAAATTTGCTTCTTCTTCATTTATTTTTTTTCCTTCTTGTGCAGGCATATCTTTAAACCTGCCAATGTATGTAAATTCACCACCAAATACTTTTTTGTAGAAATTGAATGCTTCTTCACAATTTCCCCAAAATGTTAAATAAGGATTGATTGATTTCATTTTTTATTTTATTTTTTTTTAACAAAAATTGCAACTATTGCTGTTGTGATAATTCCCATTACCAATGAACCGATTGCTCCCATAATCATATAACTTTGCAGATTAAAATACTGCTCTGCTTCTTCCCGACTTTTAATTCCTGACTGCACAGCATAATCAATAGCATTTTTGAAATAATCAGGAGTTATAAAGTTGGATGTTATATATTGAAGCAATGGACTTAACAATGCAATTATAACAGAAATTATTAACCCACATTTAAAACCTTGCCCGTATGTCATTGTGCCACCGTAATAATTATTTCTTTTATCACGTAATGCTAAAACATATATTATTATTGCGGGTATCGCAACAAAATTTGTAAAAATGGCATGCTGAGCAATATTCACATCATGTAATCCGGCTAATTTTTCCAGAAACATCCAGATTAACATCATGATAACAAAAATAACAGCCCACTTAATATCAATTTTTAAGTTTTTCATTGTTTTGAATTTAGTTATTCAAAAATTGTTATTTGAAAATATATTTACTTCTTGAAAATTGCTATTATTTTTGTCTGTCCAAATATTAACTGTTATAATATTTCTCATATTTACTTAATACCGATATATCAATTTTTTTCATTTTCAAAATATCTTTTACGAGTTCTCCAAATATTTCCGGTGAACACTTTGTTGCTACATTACTAATTATAGGTGTCGTAATCTGCCAAGATAATCCGAATTTATCTTTCACCCATCCGCACATCTGCTTCTCCCCGCCTTCTGATAATTTATCCCAATATAAATCTATCTCTTCTTGTGTATCGCATGCAATAATTATAGAGAAAGCTTCTGAAAGTTTGAAATAATCACCTCCGTTAATGGCTAAGAATTCCTGACCAAATAGTTTAAAACTAATTGTTCTTACAGTTCCGGGTTTTCCGTGTTCACCTTCTCCATATTTAGTTAGGCTTGTAATTTCACCATCTTTAAAAAGTGAAATATAATAATTCACAGCCTCTTCCGCTTGAGTGCTATACCAAATGCAACTTGTTAGTTTTTGAGTTTTGTTTTTCATAATTTTTTTTGATTAATAGTTCAATCAAAATTAATAAATTTCAATATTAAATCTGCTTTGCAATAACGACAATCTTTAGGGGGAAATGCGTCTGATTTTCTATTTATAATATTCGAAAACCGCTTTGCTTATATCGGAAATTATTTTTTCATTTTCAGGATAATCAAGTTTTGAATCTGATACGTAAACACTTAAAATATATTTTTGACCGTTTGTGAGCGATATAAATGCAATATCATTCACTGCTACTATTAATCCTTCAGCACTTTTTCCGGATGTACCTGTTTTATGTGCTATGATAGTCCCAACAGGAAGTTTCTCTTTTATTCTCTTTTGACCTGTTTGGCTTTCAGTCATTATTTTATATAAAAAATCAAAACTTTCTTTTGAAAACAAATTATCTGTATATATTTTTTTGATAATTTCAGTTGATGCTTTAGGTGTAGTTTTATTCCTAAATTGTATTTCCCACTCCTTATGCATCTCATATTCTGAAGCGACGATATAAAAATTTTCTAACTTTATTCCATCAAAATATTCCTGAATCTTTTCTGTTCCTCCTGCAATTCTGATTAATATATCGCAAGCATTGTTGTCACTTAATGAAACTGAATACTCTAACAGTTTAGCGATTGAAATATTAAAATTTCCATCAGGGTTTTTATCTCTCATAGGACTCCAAGTATTTTCATGCAAATCACTTTTATCAATAAATATTTCATCTGATAATTTCAGTTCTTTTCTATCCGCCATATTTAAAATTGCAAGTGCAATGTGAAACTTAAAAACACTTTGCATTGGGAAAAATTCATCACCTCTAATACTCAATGTATCTCCTGTTGTGAATGAATATAAACTTACTCCGGTTCTTGTTCCGCTTTCTGATATAATTTTGTTTATATCGTCTCTCAGATTTTCAGTCTGCGAATTAATTTTTAATGTTGTTAAAAATATCAGTAATGTTAAAATAATATATCTCATTATCAGATTTTTATATTTTCATAAAATGTTATAAGGTTACCATACAAATCAAGTATATGAAATTCTTTTGTACCCCAATCTGTAATCTTTATTTCTTTGTGTTTTTTATGAAGTATTTTTTTATCTTTCACTTCATTGTATAAATCTTCCACTCCTTTCATTTCTATTTTGCAACTGTGTGTTCCGGCAATGAAACTTTCCGCACCGGATTTAACAGGTTTTAAAAATAAAAAAATACTCCTGAACTTCCAGCTTTTATCATTTGATTTCCAGAAGTCTATCATTATCTCTCCACGCTTAACCCTTGCAAAACTTCCCGTGCTGTATATATTCTCAAATCCTAATTTTGATGAATAAAATTCTACAGCATCTTCAATGTTTAAAACAGGAAAAGCCGGTATTGATTTTAAAAATTCCATGTTGTCTGTTTATTTCATATATTAAATAATTTATTTTACATTTTAAAGATTTTAAATATTCTGTTTTTTATTTAAGAATTATTACTACCCTTAAAAACGATTTATTTTTTTTTATGTTTATCTTTATTTCAATATCTATAATTTGAAGCTTAAATCTATATATATCTGTCAGAACTGCGGTTACAATTCTCCCAGATGGGCCGGTAAATGTCCTGAATGTAATTCTTGGAATTCTTTTGAAGAAGAAGTTGTAGATTCAGGAAAGTTATCTAATACACGTGGAAGAAATGAAGGTGTGGGCAATTCAAGAAAATCAAAAAGTAAGACTGATTTATTATTAAGGAATGCAGAAATAACAAACCTAAAGGAAATTGATGCGGATGTTTTTCCGAGAACTGATACAAAAATTTCAGAATTAGACCGTGTTCTCGGAGGTGGTTTGGTAAAAGGGAGTGTGTTACTAATTGGCGGTGACCCTGGGATAGGGAAGTCAACTCTGATGCTTCAGATTGCCGGCAATATTAAAAACAAAAAATTTTTGTATGTCAGCGGAGAAGAATCTGCACAACAGATTAAAATGAGAGCTGACAGATTAAACTCAAATATTGATAATTTTTTAGTACTGAATGAAGTAAATATAGAAATTATAGCAACTGTGGTTGAAAATGAAAATCCTGATATTCTCATAGTAGATTCCATTCAAACAATTTATGATCCTCTCCTTGAAAGTGCGGCAGGTACTGTTTCACAACTTAGAGATTGTACTTCTTCATTGATTAAAATAGCAAAATCAAAAGGCATAATTGTTTTTGTCGTTGGTCATATCACAAAAGAAGGAATGATTGCCGGACCAAAAGTTCTCGAACATATGGTTGACGTTGTTTTACAATTTGAAGGTGAAAGAACTCACTCCTACAGAATTTTAAGAGGAATTAAAAACAGATTCGGCTCTACAAATGAAATTGGTATCTTTGAAATGTCAGATAAAGGATTGAAAGAAGTTTTAAATCCGAGTGAGATTTTTCTTTCGCAGAGAAACTATGGAGCTTCAGGATGTGTAATTTCATGTTCAATAGAGGGTACAAGACCAATCCTAATTGAAGTACAGGGTTTGGTTACCTCATCAAATTTTAGTGTTCCTCAAAGAACATCAACCGGCTTTGATTATAAAAGATTAAATCTTTTAATTGCTGTCCTTGAAAAAAAACTTGGTTTGTTTTTAAATAAAAGTGATATTTTTATTAATATTGCCGGTGGTGTAAAAATAGATGAACCTGCAATTGATCTTGCAATTGCTATGAGTATATATTCTTCATTTAAAGATATTCCTGTTGATTCTGAATCAGTCGTTTTAGGTGAAATTGGTTTATCAGGAGAAATCAGGACTATTTCATCAATTGAAAAACGTATTTATGAAGCGGAAAAATTAGGGTTTAAAAAAATAATTATTCCTAAAGGAAATCTGAAAAATATAGATAACAAATCTTTTAAAATTAAAATATTGGGAGCAGATTCTGTTAAATCTGTTATTGATATAATTTTTTAAATAAAAATTTTAAATAATTAATATATGGATTCAAAATTTAAAACTTTATACAGGCATATAATTGAAGAAGAAAGAAAAATACCTTCAGCCTCCGGTCAACTTTCGGACTTGCTCGCTGATATCGCTCTTGCTTGTAAATTGATTTCTCTCGAAGTTAACAGAGCAGGACTTGCTGATATATTAGGACTTGCCGGAAAAGAAAATGTTCAGGGTGAAGAGGTAAAAAAACTTGATGTTTATGCAAATGATTTATTAACAAATACAATGAAAGTTGGTGGTCATATCTGTGCCATTTGCTCTGAAGAAGAAGAAACTTTTATTCCACTTGATGATAAGTTTAAAGATTCTGAAACAATTTCAAATAAATATATTGTCCACTTTGATCCGCTTGATGGCTCTTCAAATATAGATGCAAATATTTCTATCGGGACTATTTTTTCAATATACAAAAGAATTTCAAAAACAGGTGTTGGAACTCTTGAAGACTGTTTGCAAAAAGGTTCTGAGCAGATTGCCGCAGGGTATTGTATTTACGGGTCGAGTACAATTCTTGTATATACTGCAGGAAATGGTGTTCATGGTTTTACGTTAGACCCAACAGCCGGTGAATTCATTTTATTTCATGAGAATATAAAAATTCCTAAAAAATCTAAAACTTATTCAGTTAATGAAGGTAATTATTGTAAATGGTCTGGGAAAATGAAAAAATATATTGACAGTTTAAAGGTTGATGATAAATCTACAGGCAAACCGTATTCTTCAAGATATGTAGGTAGTCTTGTAGCTGATTTTCATAGAAATCTATTGTATGGAGGAATTTTTATGTATCCTTCAGATAATAAAAATCTTAATGGCAAACTTCGTCTTATGTATGAAGCAAATCCATTAAGTTTTATTGTCGAACAGGCCGGCGGAAGAAGCTCTGACGGAAATTCAAGAATTCTCGATATAAAACCAGAATCTCTGCACCAGAGGGTTCCATTGTTTATCGGCAGTGAAAAAGATGTTGAAGAAGCTGAAAAATTTCTGAATTCCTGAATTTAGTTCAATGATTTTCTGAATAGATTAATGTTTTCACTTGTAATGCTAATTTCTATATAAACGGAGTTATCATATTGTTTAACAGAAATATTTTTTACTAAATCTGAAACTTCATTTTCTTCTGTTTTTCCTGAGGCTACTCCCGGTTTAAACTTCGTAATAGTTAAAATTGCTTTCATATAGTTTTTTAGTCTGTTCGCCTCTTTATTGTCAAAACATTCTCCCTGAATTAGAAATTTCAGATTTTTATCCATCTTCGCCGAAAATGAAATAGAGTTTATACTTTTATAAAGAGTATTTATATCATCCATTATTCCGGACATTGCACTGTCGGAGTTCATTTCTGCATCAGGTGGCGAACCAAGAAAATTCATAAAAATTCCTCTGATAAAAGTCGGCTCTGATGAAACCATCATTATATTATTCTTATAAATAATTTCATTTATAACTCGCATAAGTGAATCATTTGTTACTAAACCTGTGGCTGATGTATCTTTTGTAGGTATCATCTCATCTATTCTGCTGTAATAATTACTTGCACATATTGTGTTGTTATCCCTGAAAAAGAAATATAATTTGTTCTCTTCATTGTGATAAATTTTTGTTCCGTCTGAATAAGTCGTAATTGTGTAAGATGAATCTGTTTTTAAAATTTCATCAAGTTTTGATTTATCAAATACTCCTTTGAGAACAATAGAGTTTTCTCCAATCCATGAATTTGAGTAATATAACTCATCTAAGTTTTCATTAACTGATGCACCGGTTGATTCTTTGAAAGAATATAATAAACTTCCAAAAGTTCTCTCCGCACTGAAAATAGAATCTGATACATTTGTTTTCCAAAAATCCGTTCCACGCATCATCTTAAAATTTAAATACATAACAAACTGAGGATCTTTTTGCAGTAAATTAAAATTTTGTCTTACACTAATTGGAAGTTTTTCTGGTTCAGGTCTTGAACTGCATCCGGTTAGTTTAACTAAACTTATAAAACAAAATATGACTATTATTGCTTTTCTCATATCTGCAAAATAACTTATCACTTTTTAACTCTAAAGGTATAAAATAGATTCAGATTTAATCAAAACAAAATTATTTTATATATTTTAAGATTTATTATTATAATATTATTAAACTAATTGAATAATCTAACAGCATATAACACAGAACGTTCTGCCTTTTGGGATAAAATTTATTCCACCGACGGAAATTCAAATTTATTTTCTTCTGCTTACCATTTCCGGGTAAAAGAAGTAGTAAGTTTTATTATTCCGGAATCTTCATCTGTATTGGAGCTTGGATGTGGTGATGGTTCGCTTATAGGTTCTTTAAATGCTTCAAAAAAAACCGGAGTAGATTTTTCTCAAGCAGCAATATCAAAAGCAAAGGAGTTTTATCCCGATACTGAATTTATTCTGGCGGATGTCCACTCGTTAACAAATAATGAAAATACAGATTATATAATTCTGTCTGATTTAATTAATGATGTTTATGATGTACAGATATTGTTCCAAAATCTTGTTAAGAATTGCCATGAGAATACTAAACTAATTATAAATTTTTATAGCAAACTTTGGAGCTTTCCGTTAAAATTTGCAGAAAAAATAAAATTAAAGAAAAAAAACCTTGAGCAAAACTGGCTAACTGTCCATGATGTTATTAACTTGCTGAAACTTTCCGGATTTGAATTTATAAATCATAAAAGGGAAGTTCTCTTTCCTGTTCGTATTCCTCTCCTTTATTCTTTTTTTAATAAATTTCTTTCAAGATTTTTTCCGTTTAATCATTTGTGCCTTACAAATTTTGTAACTGCCGGCTTAATTCCATCTGAAATTAAAAGTAATTCCGTATCCATTATAGTTCCGGCAAGAAACGAAGCAGGAAATATAAGAGATATTCTCGATGGTGTCGAAAAACTTGGCTCTGAAACAGAACTGATATTTGTTGAAGGAAATTCTTCTGATAATACTTATGATGTAATAAAATCTGAAATAAAAAATTATACTAAACTCCCGGTTTCTCTTTACAAGCAAAAAGGTAAAGGGAAAGGTGACGCAGTAAGAGAAGGTTTTAAACACGCTAATGGTGATATACTTATGATTCTTGATGCTGATTTAACAGTTCCTCCGGATAGATTGAAGTTTTTCTATGAAGCAATCGTTACAGGCAAAGGTGAATTTATAAATGGTGTCAGATTAGTATATCCAATGGATAAAAAGGCAATGAGGTTTTTTAATCTTTTAGGAAATAAATTTTTCAGTTGGGCTTTCACCTGGTTAATCGGGCAACCTGTTAAAGATACTCTTTGTGGAACAAAAGTTTTATATAAAAAAGATTATAATTTAATTTCCGAAAACCGTGAATATTTTGGAAATTTTGACCCTTATGGAGATTTTGATTTAATCTTTGGAGCAGCAAAAATAAATTTGAAAATTATAGATTTACCTGTCAGATACAGAGAAAGAACTTATGGGGAAACTAATATAAGCAGATGGAGCGGAGGATGGTTGCTTCTTAAAATGGTGTTCTTTGCCGCAAGAAAACTTAAGTTTAAATAATCACTTCACTAATATCATTTTTTTACCGTCATTAAAAATTAAATTTTCAAAATCATCATAGACTTCAAGTTTATAAAAATATGTCCCTGAAGCAATATTCTCAGCATTAAATTCCACTTCATATTTTCCCTCTCTCTTCTTTTCATTTACTAATTCTGAAATTAATTCTCCGAGCATATTGTAAATTTTTAATTTAACACTCGAAGGATTTTTTAATTCATATTGAATAATTGTTTTCGGATTAAAAGGATTGGGATAATTTTGATATAATGCAAAAGTTACCGGCAATATAATTGGTTCCTCATCCACGTCATTCAATACCCAATTATCCGGATCAATCAATACTTCAATTGGGTTGCTGTTTAATTCAAAAACAAAAGTTTCCTTTTGAAATTTATTAAATATTTTGATTGTCGTATCACCATCCTGAAATTTAAATTTTATATCAACAGGCATTCTGAAATAACCCGGTGATATTTCCGTATTACCTATAACTTCAAGATTAAACGTTACCAAGAAATTATTATTGATTGCTTCTGTTTCTAAATCATATTTATAAGTTGGAAAATTTTCACCATATATCCATTGATCAAAAAAATATTTAAGATCAAGATTGGATACTCTTTCTGCAATTTTTATAAAGTCTTCAGTTTTTGCGTTCTTATATGCAATCGCAGTATCATTTGAATATTCATATAATGTTTTAAAAAAAATACTGTCGCCGGTGATACCTCTTAACATATGTAATACTATGCTCGATTTTGCATAAGTTCTGTCTCCATTGAAAATGTAAGATACGTCAACCGGTTTTTCTATATATATACTTCCTTTTGCTCTTTTCGCCGCGTTCATTGTTGCAAGAATATCCCATTTGAAAAATTCTTTACCCCTGTAATGCTCAAGAAACAGTGATGCTCCGTAAGTTGCAAATCCTTCGTTTAACCAAATATCACTCCACGTATCAGGCGTGATTTTATCTCCAAACCATTGATGTACTAATTCATGTGCAACTATCGCATCAAAGAAAATTCCCATACTTGAAATAGTTTGGTGTTCCATTGCTCCTCCCCATCCAAACTGAGCATGTCCGTATTTCTCTTTTATAAAAGGATATTCTCCAAATATACCTCTGTAAAAATCAAGCATTGGAATTGTTCTATCTACTTCCGGTTTTGCCTGATTAAAACTTAGCGGGTAAATATAATTATTTACCGGCATAGAATCTTTTTCTGAATATTTATAATAAAAATCATAAGTTTCATATTTTGTTATGGCAAGTGATATTAAATATTGTGCTATCGGATATCTGCTATACCATTTATAAGTATGTGTGCTGTCTTCATTTATCAATATTTCATCAAGCAATCCGTTTGATACCGGTGTCAGATCATTTCTGCACGTAACCCATACATCACTTGAATCTGCCTTATCCGATGGTACATTTTTGCAAGGAAACCAATCCATTGCACCAAAAGGTTCACTCAATGTCCAAATTGACGGATATCCGCCCTGATTTCCGAAAATAAAACTTCCAAACCCTTGAGGGTCAGGAACTCCATTGTAATATATTTTTATTGAATAATTGTTACCTGTTAAAAATCCCGAATTGAACGAAATATTAATTTTATTCTTAGTATGAAAAAAACCAATTCTTTTTCCGTTTAAAAAAACCGAATCTACCTTCATATTATCATTTAAATCCAAAAATACACTCTCTGAATTTTGAATGCTGATGAAGTTAATTATACAACTTCCGTTTATTGAATTTGGCGAAAGATTTATTCTTAAATCTAATTTATAATATGTTACATCTATCGTTGTATCACTCTTATAATTATTTTGTAATTGAAACTCTTTTCCGTTAATTCTCTTCCCTTCAGATTCTGATATATAATCCAAAAAATTCTGAGAAAATAAATTTTTTGAAATAAGAATTATTATGATTAATAATAAATACTTCATTTTACCAATAACATCTTTTTACTTAATCTTTTTAATCCTGCGTCTAATCTGTAAATATATATACCTGATGGTAAATTTATTGCTTTCCAGTTAACTATATAGTTTCCGGCTGGCATTTCTTCAGATAATATTCTTTCTATTTCTTTACCTGATATATCAAAGATGGATAAATATACTTTTTCTTTTTGTGGCAATGAAAATTCAATGAAAGTTTCCGGATTAAAAGGATTCGGATAATTTTGTTTCAGTATAAAATTTGACGGTATGTTTTCATTAATTTGTGAAATTCCTGAAGGCATCCATTGATTGAACAAAACCTGTAAAGAATCAATTGGATCTTTTCCGACTGGTGTATTATTTACTCTAAGGTCTAAATATAAATTATTAGTAGGGTCTGTAACTCTTCCGACTCGTATAAATGATGAAATGGATGATGTTCCTCTTGTAGAACATCTTGTATCTGCTCCTAAGATTTTTGCACCTTGCAATGCTGCCATCAATTTTTTTGCTAATGAACCTTCTTCTCTGTTAAATCTTGCTTCCATCGAATCAAGTATCCTCTGACCGGATAAAATATTTCCCTGAATCGTATAAGTCGGTCCAATTAAATGATTTTTGTAATTTAAACAGTTTGAACCGGTATATCCCGCTTTTTCACCTGTTGTTGATTTAATTATTCCATATTGTCTTACCGAAGGATTATTCTGGGCATCTCTGATTATCATTGAGTCTATTATTTGCTGAGGCGAATATCCTGCTAAAAAAAGTGTCCTCGCATAGTTTTGGTTTGATGCTAAATATGATGCTTGTGTATGTATCACACCAAGTCCGGGATGAACGTCACTTAAAATTATACAGTTAGCAACGCAAGATGCACCTGCACTACCAACCTCTCCTGTGATAGGGTCATATGCTGTAATTGAAAATGTATCCTGTGAATTTGTTGTTTGAATTCCTGATAAAATGAATAAAACAGTAAATAATATTTTCATATTTTTTTTTCAGTAATTTAAAACAATTATTTTGTTTTTAACAATATAATTCGCTCTATCCAGTTTTTTAAATTGAAGATTTTATTAATTCTATCGTTTATAATTATGTTATCGCTTTTAAATTTACTTAAAATAGTAATTTCTCTTTTAAGGTTTTTAGCTTTTATTAATTTCTTTAAATGTTGAATTATTTTTTTCTCCGGTTCATTCTCGATTCCTTCTTTTTTAAGATTATATTCTGTTGATCTTATCAGATAACTTATTAAATTAATATTTCCTAATCTGTAATGTATTAAAAGATTAAATATTCTCGTAAGATTAGTAAGTTCTATTCTGGAAAATTTTATTTCATGATTTAATATCAAATTGCTAAACTCTAATGCTTTTTCGTTTTCGTCAAATTCCATATAGTAAAACATCGCCCAGAAATAAAACTCAAGTATAAAGTCTTTAAAAAATGAATCCTCATATTTTTTAATCATTTCATTTATATATGTTATCTGCTCTTTTATTATTTTTATGTCTGTTGTTTCATTGTTTTTTAAATATTCAAGATATTTATGGCTTACAAAAAAAATCTTATTAATATCATCTTTGAATTCTGATGCCTTATTGTGGATATCAACATATTTTTTGTAATTCTCAGTGTCTTTCCCCAATAAACAATATTTCAGTATATCATCTAAAGATTCATTTTTCACATTTATAATAGAATCTGCAAAAACTTCAGGATTTTTAGTTGCAAGTTCATATCTTTTTATACTTAATCTGATGCATTCTTTAAAGTTTCCGGCAAGTTCAGAAAGTTTTACGTTCGCAAGATAAAAATATTCTAATGCTCTTTTACTTTTTGCCATATTTTCGTTAGCAATCAAATTGTGACTCATAATTTCTTCCAATTTTTCGCGTGCATTTTCTGTCCTGATAAGACCTTGCTCTCTTTGAAAACTAAATATCTTACTCAATAGTTTTGAATACTCAGTTAAATTTTCAATCTTTGATATATATTCTTTTTCTTTTTCAAAAAACTTATCTGTTTTATAAACTTTCTTTTTTCTACGTTTTAATTTTACTATCACTCTTTCAAATTTCAATACATCGGTTAACTGTCCATACTTCTCAAATTTTTCTAAATTATTATTCAAAGTCTTGAAACCTTTAAAATACTGCCCAAATAACCCCTTTTTGTATAAATATTTCTGTTTGAAAACTCCTAAAGCACTTTCAAAATCGGGAGAAGTGTCTGAATAAAAATTAAACAGAGATTTAATGATAAGATTATACAAATAATTTTTTGTAAATGTCAGCTGTTTTGCAAAATTTTCATTTCTGAATTTTTCTTTTATTTTCATTTCATCATAGATACCATCTTTTCCCTGACGCTCTATTTCGTTAAACAACTTTAAATAATTTATCTCACGTTTTCTGTTACCGGATAATAAAGAACTGTAAATTTTAAAATATCTTTTTTCACTTTTCGACAAGGAATTTATTAACTCAAATAAATCTTCTGTTGGTTTCATAGAAGTATATGTTTAAAATAAATTTTTATAACAACTTAAAAAGATTTAATGCGTTTTAAATATAATAATTAAACAAAAAATTATGAAAACATTAATTCTTTCTCTATTAGCAGTCATTGCTACTTTTAATTTATCTTACTCACAATACTTTACAAAAGTTACAACCGGTCAGTTTGTGAATGATGCCGGGGCTTCCAGAGCTGTCACTTTAATTGACTATAATAATGATGGGCAGCTTGATATTTATGTTACAAATGGTCCTCAGCCGGGTGCAATAAATTTTTTGTATAAAAATAACGGAAATGGTACCTTTACTAAAATTACAGATTTAACTATTGTTAATGATGTTAGCCGTGATGATGGAGCATCGTGGGCTGATATTGATAATGACGGTTTTCTGGATTTGTGTTTTGTTAACTGGGGAAATAATACGGACAGATTATATCGAAATAATACTATGGGAAATTTTACTTTTCTAAATACAAGTCCGGTTTCTACTAATTTTGGTTTTTCGGAAGCTGTTTCGTTTGGTGATTATGACAATGACGGACTTGTCGATATTTTTATAACTAACAGTTTTGGTGCTAATCATAAAAACTTTCTATATAAAAATCTCGGCAATACTAATTATGTAAAAGTAGATACAGGAATTGCCGTAAGTGAAACTGCAGATTCAAGAGGTTTGAATTGGATAGATATTGATAATGATGGAGACCTTGATATATACGTAACAAATGAAGTCGGTCAAAATAATTTTCTGTATGTTAATAATGGTTCAGGATATTTTACAAAAAATACAACATCAATAATTTCAAATGATGCAAGCAATTCCTGGAGTGGTAGTTGGGGTGATTATGACAATGATGGTGATCAGGATTTATTCATCGCAAATCATGGCAAGAGACCAAATGCGTTATATAGAAATGAAGGGAATTTTACTTTTACAAAAATAAATTCTTCCGTGATAAATAATGATTCCGGATATCATGCATCATCTTCATGGGTTGATTTTGATAACGATGGTGATCTTGATATTTTTACTACTCAGGCTTATGGTCCTGTTAATGTTAAACTCGTAAATAAATTATACAAAAATCTTTTGATGGAAACCTCGCAACCAAATTTTGAAAAAATAACTAACGATGCCTCCGTTTCTGACAGTGGATATTCTTACGGTTTAGCTTTTGGCGATATGAATTCTGATGGCTTTCCTGATTTGTATATTGCAAATACTTTTAACGAGAGTCAGAATAATTATTATTATGTGAATAACGGAAATTCAAATAATTATTTACAAATTAAAACTGTTGGAACTTCATCCAATAAAGCCGGTATCGGAACAAAAATAAAAATCAAAGCAAATATCAATGGTAACCCTGTTTGGCAAACTCGGGTAGTAGAAGGGCAAGCTGGCTATTGTTCACAAAATCTTTGGTTAAATTTTGGATTCGGAAATGCTGCTATCGCAGATTCTGTTAAAGTTATATGGCCTTCCGGAAATATAAATCACTTTACAAATGTAGAACTAAACAGGTTTATTACTGTAACGGAAAACGGTGGTATTGTTAATATTAAAAAATCAGACAGCTATTCACCTCAGAAATTTGAACTTAAACAAAACTTTCCAAATCCGTTCAACCCGGAAACTAACATAAAATTTTCAGTTTCTAAAAGTGATTTTATAAAGTTAATTGTCTAT
Organism: Candidatus Tepidiaquacellales bacterium UBA6667; assembly: GCA_002455255.1. Lineage (GTDB taxonomy): Bacteria > Bacteroidota > Ignavibacteria > Tepidaquicellales > Tepidaquicellaceae > UBA9002. The sequence continues at coordinate 92,965 of DKKL01000035.1, forward strand.
GACCTCACAGGCAAAGAAGTTAAATCCCTCGTAAATGCAAATTTGACTTCAGGTAATTATGTAGTTACTTTTAATGCAGAAGGTTTGAGCTCAGGTGTGTATTTCTATTCATTAATTTCCGGAGACTTTGTCTCCACAAAACAAATGATATTGTTGAAATAATAATTTATAAATTATAATTCGCCCATTTTTAAAAATTCATCTATAAAATTTTCAGGTACAGGGACGACCGAAAGTCGTCCTTCTTTTACTAATCTGAAATCTTTATACTTTGGATTATTTTTTATTTCTGAAAGTGTTACAAATTTATTAAATTTTTTGAGTGGTTTAATATCAAACACTACTATTTTAGGATTATCTGACTTAGGATCTTGATATGGATTTGAAATAACTTCCGCAATACCTACCATTTGTCTTTCATCCCCGGTATGATAAATTATTGCTTTATCTCCTTTTTTAATCTGCCTTATGAACATTAGTCCGGCAGGGCTTGTAACTCCATCCCATACAGTTTTTTTATCACGAATCAAATCATCCCAGTTATAAACTGAAGGTTCTGTTTTTAATAACCAATAGTTCATTCTATATTATTTATAGTTAGTTTTGCATACTTTAATACAATCTTTTTCAATCCAATATCTTCAAAATAAATCTCTGCTCTTTTATCAAGTCCTTTTCCATGTATTCCAAGAACTGTCCCTTTTCCAAAGGTTTCATGACTTACAGTTACTCCTTTTCTGATATCAGGAAATTTATCATTATCAAATTCTTCCTCAACCTTTTTCTTATTATTAAATCCGGTAAAATCATACTGAATAGATCTCCCTTGTTTAGCCCTGCTTCCGTTAGAACCTGTATTAAATGTTTTAAGTCCTTCATATTTTATATGCTTATCAAAAATTAATGGAGAAATTTCTTTTATAAATCTTGACCTTGCCTGGTAAGATGGTGTTCCAAATTTATATCTTTGATTAGCATACATAATGTATAGTTTTTTCATTGCTCTGGTAATCGCAACATAAAACAATCTTCGTTCTTCCTCAAGTTCTTCTTCTTGAATTAATGCATTGTTACCCGGAAACAATCCTTCTTCAAGACCTGTAATGAAAACTACCGGAAATTCTAATCCCTTTGCCGCATGGATTGTCATAAGTGTAACGGCGTTTTTCTGATTATCAATAGTATCTATATCCGCAACAAGTGAAACCTCCTGCAGAAAGCCTTCAAGCTTAGCATTTTCTAACGAATCATCATATTCCGCAATTGCTGAAATCAATTCTTGAATATTAGATATTCTTTCTTCAGATTCCAGTGTATTCTCATTTTTTAATTCTCTAATAACTCCAGTTTCATCCAATATCCCTCTCGTCAGTTCAGTCAGTTTCATTTCATCAAGCAGATATGAATATTTTTCTATAAATTTATATAAATCATAAAGTCTCGTTTTTAATTTTCCGGAAAACTCTGAATATTCTGAAATACTTTTTAACACTTCATAAATAGATATTCCTGAACTGTTAGAAATCTCTTTTAGCTTATCAGTTGTAGTTTTCCCTATTCCTTCTGTCAATCCTAATATTCTCAATAGTGCTTCACTGTCAGAATGGTTTACCACTATTTTGAAATATGCCAGCAAATCTTTTATTTCTTTTCTTTGATAAAATCTTATTCCGCCAATTATAACGTAAGGTATTTTTTGCATCCTTAAGGCATCTTCAAGTGCTCTTGATTGTGCATTAGTCCTGTAAAGAACAACAAAATCTTTGAAATTATATTTTTCTTTTTGAATTTCGTCAAGTATATATTTTGCTGTTTTAAGCCCTTCTTCTCTGTCGGTCATATTCTCTACAAGAAAGATTGATTCACCTTCGTCATTTTCTGTCCATAGATTTTTTTCTATTTGCTTCTTATTTTTCTTTATTACGTCATCAGCAAGTTCTAATATTTTTTTTGTTGATCTGTAGTTCTGCTCTAATCTGAATATTTTCCTCTCGCTGTAATCCGTTTCAAAATCAAAAATATTCTGTATCTCAGCACCTCTCCATTTATAAATTGACTGTGCATCATCACCTACAATTGATAAATTTTTATACTTTTGAGATAACGCTCTGATTAATATATATTGTGCTCTGTTTGTATCCTGATATTCATCTACGAGTGTGAATTTAAATCTCTCTTGATATTTTTCCAATATATCAGGATTCATATTAAAAAGTTCAATCGGTTTAACCAGCAAATCGTCAAAATCCATTGAATTATTTTTTTTCAATATTTCCTGATATTCATTATATACAAATGAAACTTTCTTTTCAAAATCATTTTTATTCTTTGCTGAAAAATTAGACGGAGTTATAAATCTGTTTTTAAGTTTACTTATTGATGATTGAATTGATTTTGGGTTTACGCTGTCTGTTGAAATATTATTCAGATTCATTGCTTGCTTAATAACTGAAAGACTGTCATCCGAATCATAAATAGTAAAATTTCTGTCAAATCCTATTCTATGCCCGTCAATTCTCAATATCCTTGCAAAAATTGAATGAAACGTTCCCATCCAAAGTTTATCAGCACTCTCAGGAGATATTCTTGAGATTCTCTCCCTCATTTCCTTTGCTGCTTTGTTTGTAAATGTCAGGGCAAGTATTTCAAAAGGACTCACTCCGCTTTCCACCAGATATGCAATTTTATAAGTTAATACACGCGTCTTTCCGCTTCCGGCACCTGCTATAATCATACAAGGTCCCTCTGTATTTACTACTGCTTCTTTTTGCTGTGGATTTAAAATGTTAAGGTCAAAACTCATAAGGGTTTTAAAATACTCATTTCATATTTAAACTAATATAGAATAATTATTTTATTTCATTAAAGCAGATTTTTTGTAATATAAACTTAGCTTTTTATAAAGTATTTTTATCTGATGAAACAGAATATTCTCGATTTAACATTTATTGAATTAAATAATGCAATTTTTGACTTAGATATAGAAACATACAGAGCAAGACAAATTTTTCATTCTGTTCATTCAGGTAAATCTGATTCTTTTGATAACCTGAAAAATATACCTGCTGATTTAAAAAAAATACTTTCTAAAAATTTCTCCTTTGAAAAGCTTAAACTTTTAAAAGATAATTTCTCTCCTGAATTTAACACTACTAAATTTCTTTTTGAAACCTCTACCGGACAAAAAATTGAATCAGTTTTAATTTCTGAAAAAGACAGGAATACAGTTTGCATCTCAACTCAGGTAGGTTGTAATGTGGGATGTGAGTTTTGTGCTACAGGCAAAATGGGTTTTATTAAAAACCTTAAACCGGGGGAAATTGTAGATCAAATTTATCAAATATCAAAATTCACAGATTTAAAACCAACCAATATAGTTTATATGGGTATGGGCGAACCTTTTCTGAATTATGAAAATATGTTGACTTCGCTTAAAATTTTAACTGATGAACGAGGTTTAAATATTGGTTCACGAAGGATTACCGTATCAACTGTTGGTTTCAGAAATAAAATAAAAAAATTTGCAGACGACCTTTCTGATGAAGAAAACTTTAAAATTAAAAATGTAAAACTTGCATTATCACTTCATTCAACGGATAATGGCATTAGGGAAGAAATTATCCCTACATCTAAAAAAAATCGTTTGCCTGATTTGTATGAAGAATTAATTTATTTTTACAGAACTACCGGTACTAAAATTACTTATGAATATATTTTTTTTGAAGGTATTAATGATTCTGATAACGACATCAAAAGATTAAAAAAATTATCTTCAATGGTTCCAAGTAATATAAATATAATTCCTTTTCATCCTATAGAATTTCAACTGAATAAACCTTTGGATATTTATAATTCGCATACAAAAGATATTTCAAAATTCCTTTCAAAAGATAAATTAAATGATTTTATTACAAGATTACGAAATCAAAAAGTTGTTGTTAATTTGAGAACTTCAAGTGGTGTTGATATCAATGCTGCTTGCGGACAACTCGCTGTTTTAAACAATTAATATAAAAATGAAACAATTGATTATTTTCGGTCCTCCCGGTGTGGGGAAAGGCACTCAGGCTGAACTGATTGCTGAAAAACTTAACATTGCACACTTCTCTACAGGACAAATTCTTAGAGATGCCGTTTCAAATAAAACGGATCTCGGAAATAAGGCAAAAGTTATTATGGATTCCGGTGCTTTAGTACCTGATGATATAATGATTGGCATTGTGAAAGATGCACTATCTTCACCTGATATCAAAACAGGATTTCTGCTTGATGGATTTCCTCGAACTTTGAAACAAGCCGAATCGCTTGAAACTATTTTTGATGAATTACAATTTAATAATGTAATAGTTATATCATTGGTTGCAGATGATGATGAAATTGTAAAACGACTTCTTCTTAGAGGTCGAAGTGATGATACTGAAGAGACTATTAAATTCAGACTTAAAATATATAAAGAACAAACATCCCCGATTCTTGCTCACTATGATGGTAACTATACAATAATTGAAATAAATGGTATCGGTGATATTGAAGAAATTAATTCAAATATTTTAAAACATCTGATTTAATAATTTTTTTTAAAATAAACAAGTTTCTTTGAAAAAATGGGCAATTTGTAAATAAATTGTAAATACCTTTTATAAATTGCATTTTAACTATTATTCTAATATTTTAGCAAATCTAATTTTAAAACTATGTCAAAAGTAACTGTAACTGAATTTAAAGATGAAGGCATTTCTGTAGTTTCGCCAAAAGGCAACTTCGTCGGTGGTGATGAAACCGATGAATTAAGAGATACTATTAAAAAATTATCTGAAGAAGGTAATGAAAAACTGATTATCGATCTTGGTGATGTAACATATTTGAACTCAACTGCACTTGGTGTATTAATCTCTGCTCATACTAATTACGCAAAAAGAAATGGCAAAATCAAAATTTGTCAATTAAATAAAAACTTAGAAAACTTATTCGTTATAACTAAATTAGCTTTAATCTTTGATGCTTATCCAACTTTAGATGAAGCTATTGCAAGTTTTTCCAAATAATTTTAGAATTAAAACATATTAAACAGATAAAAACTCGGGAGGAAAAATCTCAATGAAACAATCCGTATTTATAACTACTCTTTTGATAGTATCAATTGTAGTCTCTACTATTATTTTCGTTTTCGTTTTCGGTGCACCCGGAAACTTCAAACCGGACTCACCTAAAACACCAATGAATATTATGGGTGCTATTTATCTTGGTGGTCCTGTCGTTATTGCTCTTATGACCTTATCCATCATGGTTATTACTTTTACTATTGAAAGAGGCTTATCTCTCGGAAAAGCTAAAGGTAAAGGACCTATTGAAGTGTTCTTGAAAAAAGTTCAGGCTAATCTTACTGAAGGTAATATTGACGCTGCTATTGAAGAGTGTGATAAACAAAAAGGTTCGATTGCTAATATATTAAGAACCGGTCTTGAAAGATATCAAACTTTGCAAGTGGACGGAAGTAAAGATGCTGAAGTAAAACTTACTGAAGTTCAAAGTGCTATTGAAGAAGCTATGATGCTCGAAGTACCACTACTTGAAAAAAACCTTGTTGCACTTTCAACAATCGCTTCTGTTTCTGTGCTTGTTGGTTTGTTTGGAACTGTAGTTGGTATGATTCGTGCTTTCCAGGCTCTTGCTTCTGCAGGAACTCCTAATGCCGCTGAACTTTCTGCCGGTATCTCTGAAGCTCTTATCAATACTGCAGGTGGTTTGTTTGGTGCTATTATTGGTACTTTAGCATATAATTTTTACACTACTAAAGTTGGTAACCTTACTTATATGATTGATGAAGCAACTTATAATATGATGCAAATCTTGGCTGTTAGATCTAGAAAAGCTTAAATTATGATTTTTTGAAACATTAACGGAATTTAAAAAGTTTAAAAATTATGAAAAAAGCTAGATCAATTAAAAAGCCGGGTATCAACATCGATATGACTCCTCTTGTGGATGTTATTATGTTATTGTTAACTTTCTTTATGTTAACTGCTACTTTTAAAGCAGCAGATTCGGAAGCTATAGAAGTATCCCTCCCCAAATCTGTAAATACGGATTCAACAAGACTTCCGGAAAATGATATAATGACTCTCACTCTTACTAATACCGGAGATATTTTCCTTGATGTTGATAATTACAACGTTAGAAAAGACGTTTTTGGAAATGAATTCGCAATTGGACTTTATCACCCGGACTCAACTTCGCAAAGTGAATTTCTTACTACCGGTAAAATCGGAGATAAAGAATTCAAAAGAGAAGTTATTCCTATGAATAAAGCTCAGTTCGAAAAATATATTAATGACCTTAGGTTAAATTTAATTAACCGTACTGAAGGTAAACAGGATTTTAGAATTGTTGTTAAAGGTGATAAAGATACTGATTTTGGTGTGGTTGAAGATTTGATGAAGTCGCTTAAAGAAACTAAGAATACGAGATTTGCTCTTGTTACTGATTTAAAATCAGCTACTCTTGAGTAATCTAATGTGTAATTATCATTCAACAATAGTTCTTTATTTTTTAAAAATTAAATTTTAAAATTATGGCTGGTGGCGGTTTTGATTCTGCTGAATCTTCTGGTTCGTCTCGCGGAAAGAAAAAATATCATAAAGGGAAAAAACTCGGTGTCAGAATTGATATGACTCCGATGGTTGATGTTATTATGCTTCTATTAACATTTTTTATGTTAACCACTACTCTTGCAACTCCTCAGGTTATGCAAATTAATCTTCCTAAAGGTGAAGAAACTGATAAAGTTAAAGTTGATATGGGTAACGTACTCTTTATAAGAGTATCCGGTGCCGGAAATATATATTTCTCTCTTGGTAAATCTGATGGGTCTGAAATGTTACCTGAAAGAATTCCATTCGAGAATTTAAGAAAAACTCTTGAATCATATTTCGCATCTAACCCAAATCTGCTTATGCTTATCAAATTTGACAGGAAGATGAAGTATAATAATATGGTTGATATATTAGATGAAATTAATCGTGCAAAAATCGAAAGAAAATATAGTTTCTTGCCTATGGAAGAAATTGATATTCAAATCGTGACTGCAGCCGGTGGTTAATTTCTCTTTTTAACTTATTTTTCTAAGCGATTCAATTATTTTGAATCGCTTTTTTTTTATAAATCATTTTTTTATTTTCCATAATATATAATAATACTTTAAATATTAAAAAATTAATTTCAATATTATTTATCTTCCTGATTTCTTTTGGAAATTTATTCTCTCAAACTTCTCTTAGTGCTCCGTCTTTTTCACAATATGTAACTGACGAAACTAATACTTTATCTCAGACTCAGCTAAGTTCTCTTAATAAATCTCTCAGGGCTTTCTATGATTCAACTTCTACACAAATAGTAGTTTATATGATTTCAACTTTGGGGAATGAATCCCTAGAAGATTATTCAATGCAACTTGCCGAGAAAAACAAAATTGGTGAAAAGGGAAAAGATAACGGTGTATTACTTTTGATTGTAAAAGATGATCGAAAAATCAGAATTGAAGTAGGTTACGGTCTCGAAGGTTCACTTACTGATGCCGAATCTAAAATGATTATTGAAAAAGATATAAAGCCGTTTTTCAGAAATGGTGATTTTTATGCAGGTATAAATGCCGGTGTTAATGCTATTATGACAGCTACAGAGCAAGAATATACTGCTACTGAGACAAGTGATAAAAATTCCGGGACAAATGTTGCTTGTTGTTTTGGATTGCCGATATTTGTAGTTATAATTTTCGGATTTATTTTTATTTCAATTATTGGTTCTATAATCAGACGTATTTTTGGGTTTGGCAGTTCTGCAGTATTTGGTGGAAAAAAGAATAAAAATGACTGGTTTTGGTTTGGCGGGTCTGGTGGTGGTTCCGGCTTTAGCGGCGGTTCAGGTTTTGGAGGCAGTGGTTTCTCAGGTGGTGGCGGTTCTTTCGGTGGTGGTGGTGCTTCGGGAAGTTGGTAATTCTAAATTTTAAAATATATTATTTTGCCAAAAAATTATTTAAAAAAATATCTCTCTGAATCTGATCTTAATGAAATTGCAAATGTAATTGCTGAAGTTGAATCTCATACTTCTGGTGAGCTTAGATTATGCATAAAAGTTAAACGTGATATTCTGGAATATAGACTTTCTGTGAGAGAACTTGCTATGAATGAATTTTACGAGTTTAAAATGCATAATACTAAAGATAAAACAGGTATTATGATTTTTATTCTTTTTGATGAAAAAAAATTTGAAATAATTGCAGACGAAGGAATAAATTCTAAAATTTCAGAATCGAAATGGAATGACTTAACCTCCCACTTAGTTTTATATTTCAGAAATTCTCAATATAAAGAAGGTATAATCTATTCTATTAAAGAAATTGGTAAAATACTTATTTCTGAATTTCCTGTTTCGGATGACGATATAAATGAACTGTCAGATGAAGTAATTATTAAATAAAATGAAATTTTGTTTATTAATATTCTTTTTAATAAGTGTTTCAATTGATGTCTATTCCCAATCTGATAATTCTTCCGATACTGTTTCGAATTCTTCAGATACTTTGAAAATTGATCCTCTCGATTCTCTAAAATCACAATCCGACATAAATGGCATTATTAATTACACAGCGACTGATTCTGCTGTGTTCGATTTTAAAACTGATAAATTATATCTTTATAATAATGCTGAAGTTACATATCAGGATCTCAAATTAAATTCAGGTATAATTATTATTGATAGAGAAACGCAAATTCTTGAAGCAATAGGAATCCCTGATACTGTTGATAATAAAAAAATTGTTCAGTTGCCCTTAATGTTTCAGGGTGAAACTAAATATGAAGGAAGTATATTAAGATATAATTTCAAATCTCAGCAAGGCACTGTTTCAATGGGATATTCTGATGCTGAAATTGGGTATTACTTTGGTGAAAAAATTAAAAAAGTTAATTCAGAAATTTATTTTATCAAAAATGGAATATATACAACTTCAACAAACAAAGAAGATCCAGAATATTATTTCTTGTCTCCTGAAATGAAAGTTATAACTGATGATAAAATAATTGCAAAATCTGTATTTCTTTATATTGAAGGTGTGCCTGTCTTTTGGTTGCCGTTTGCAATTTTTCCCGATAGGGGAGGAAGAAGCTCCGGTCTAATCCCACCTACTTTTGGTGATGATGCTACATATGGTCAGTATTTATCAAAATTCGGATATTTCTGGGCTATTGATGATTATCTTGATGTGAATGGACTATTTTCTTTTTTCACAAAAGGGAGGTTCGATTTTTCTTCAAGATTTCGTTATGCTCTAAGATATAATTTTATTGGGGAGTTAAATGCAGGGTATTCGAGGATTAGACTTGGTGATGATAATGATTTTAATAAGTTTACATCTGATGAATATTTATTATCTCTTGTACACAGCCAAACAATTAATCCCTCTACTCAGTTAAACGCTAATCTAACTTTTGTAAGTGGGCAAAGTTATTATGATAATTCTTCAAATAATTTAAATCAGTTGCTTCGTCAGAATATTATTTCAAATCTTACACTTTCAAAGTTCTGGGAAGGTACTCCATTTTCTTTAAATCTGAATTACTCAAGAGATCAAAATTTGATAAATGGAGATATTAGAGAAAATTTACCATCTGTTCAGTTTAGCAATTCTACCACTTTCCCTTTTAGGGACAATAATTCTACAAATATAAATTCAGGAAATTTTTATGAATTTATATCGTATTCTTACAACGGAAATTTTCAAAACAGAAGAACTAAACTAAATTTTGTTAATATGTTTAGTCGTGATACGGTAGTTCGTGATTCTCGACTCGGCTTAGCTCATAATGTTAATATTAATTTTTCTCCACCATCATCCAATATTAATATCACTCCTTTTTTTAATTATACAGAACTGTGGTATACCAAATCAATAACAAAATCTTTTAATCCTGCGGATAGTTCTGTTGTGACTAATGATATTGAAGGATTTAAACCGGTTCGATTTTTTAATACAGGTATTTCGGTGAATACAAAACTTGTGGGTATTTTCAATCCGGGTATTTTTAATGTTACCGGCATACGACATACTATCACTCCTTCAGTATCATATTCTTATAGACCTGATTTTTCAAGTCCTTCTTTTGGATATTATGGTTCATATTTAAATCAAAATGGTGTTGAAACAAAATATTCTTTTTTTGAAAAAGAAATTTTTGGAGGTGCCCCTTTAGGCGAAGAACAATCTGTAAATTTTAATTTGAATAATTTATTCGAAATGAAATTAAGAGAAAATGATTCTGTAGAAAATAAATTTAAACTATTTGAAATTAATGCAGGTACCGGTTATAACTTTGCGGCAGATTCGTTAAAGCTTTCTGAACTTCGTGCAAATTTTAATACTCAAATAGGACAAATTTTAAATATAGGCGGTTCGGCAAGTTTTAATTTCTATAAATTTGACCCGGTAAAACGTTCTCGCGTAAATATATATCTTTGGGATTCGGAAAAGAGAATAGCAGATTTAACAAGCTTTAATATCAATGCTTCTACATCCTATAATTTTGAATTTAGTAACAGAGCTTCCGAAATTGATTCTGCAAAAGGAAGACTTCCTGAAGTTGAATATTACATACCGTTTACAGGCACTATAAATTACAACTATTCAGAATTTAAATTTGACCCGACGAATGTTTTCCGCTCATCAAATCTTAGCGGAAATTTACAACTAAACTTAACAAAAAACTGGAAACTTACTTTCACTGCTGCTTATGATATTCTGAATAAACAAATTAATGCTCCTTACATAACTGCATACAGAGATTTAAATTCGTGGGAAGCAAATTTTAATTGGTACCCTACAGGTTCATTTAAAGGATTCAGATTTGAAGTTAGAATAAAAGCACCTCAATTGAGGGATGTAAAAGTAACAAAACAAACTTCTAACAGAGGAGTATTCGGGGATTTCTGATGAATAAAAACTTTTTAAAATATTCCGGTGCCGGAAATAATTTTATAATTATAAATAATTTAACATCCGGTTATAGAGATAAAAAATCTTTAGTAATTGACTTAGCTAAAAATATAGAAAATGCTGATATTGATGGAATAATTTTTATTGAAGAAAGTAATAATGCAGATTATAAAATGAGTTATTATAACCGCGATGGCACAGATGATGGTTTGTGCGGAAATGGATTGAGATGCACCGCAAAATACATCTCTGACAATATCAATTCTGATTTAAAAAATATTTCAATTGAGGCGCTGGGAAAGCTTTTTAACGCTGAAATATTATCTGATGGTTTAGTTTTAGTAGAATTCCCTCCGCCGGTTATCGTAAATCCTAATATGAGATTAATTGTAAATTTTGAAAATTGGTTTAATGAAATTAATTGTGGTTATATAGATGTCGGTTCGCCTCATATAGTTATACCTATCTCAGAAATTTCTAAGCTTGATAAAACAATTCAGTCTCTAGATGAAATTGAGATTTCAAAATTAGGGAAATATTTTCGTTATCATAAAGATTTAATGCCTCAAGGTGTAAATGTTAATTTTATTAATCTTCTTTCTGCTGAAAATTCTATTGTGGAATCCCGCGTGTATGAGAGGGGAGTGGAAGGTGAAACCCTTGCAAGCGGAACCGGTTCTTTATCTGTTGCAATATTTTCTTATATAAAATATAACCTTGATTTGCCAATCAACATAAAAACTCGAAGTAATCAATTGTTAACTGTAGATTTTAGTTTTGAAATTGAAAAGGTTAAATCGATGAAGCTTGTCGGGAAAGCTGAACCGATTTAGTTTTTTAAAAAATATATATACGAATCTTGATAAGGATTTTCGTTGTAAAATTTACTCTTTACCTTATGTATTGATCTTAATGATTTAATTAAATCATTGTTAGTCGGATAAACAGATATATTATTGTAAATTAAATTTTTTGTATTGTCCTCATATATGTATTTATTCAAAAGTTTTTGAAATGCAAGAGGTCCTTTTTCATTAACAAAAGGACTACTTAAAATTAATCTCCACTTATTTGATTCTTCATCTAATACCCAAAGTGCATCGTGAACTTTAATATTATCTTTCTTAAGTTTCTCTAATAAAGTTTTACCTTCATTTATAATATTATTTACCAATATTGTTTTATCCATTTTAAAACTCCATAAGTTTTATTTTCAATTGCATTAATTAAATTTGAAGTTTCATCTTTTGATACAGATGAACTATATCTTGAGCTTTCTATCCATTGATTTACAATATCCCAATTTGCTCTAAATTCTTGATTTTTATTTTTTTGATCAATTAATTTAGNNATCTTCTAAATTTGAGACTTTTATTAATTTATCAAAATTATGTGTATACGAATCTATTACTCTTTGTTTATCAGGAAAATCAAATTTTTTTACATTTTTAGAGATGCATGATTTTAATGCAAATTCGATTGAATAACCTAATAAATAGTAAAATCCCGAAAAAAATCCGTTTCTAAAAAGCAATTTTCCTTCTTTTAAACGAACCTTACTTAACGTTTGAAAAATATTTCTATTCATCTAATAATCTAATATAATATAAAATACTTTTTTTGTAACTCTAAAAATATGTGAACACCCAGTTCAGTATATGATCTGCCTGATATCTTTGTGATAAAATTGATTGTAAACTGTATGCCAGAGCTATCCTCGCAAAGTCTGAACGCTTTTCAACAATTTTTTTGTAATCTGAATCCGGAAACATCGCTATAATACTTCCAAGATTATACGAATAATTTATGCTGTCAGTTTTTGTAACTTGTAATCTCTGTTTAACTTTTGAAGTATCTATTTTAATGTTCAATGAATCTGCTACTTTTGAAATTAAAGTATCCTTGAAGACTATCTTATCCCGAATGTAATTATTCTCCCCTTTATATACCAATAACTCATTATTATTTTTTTCATCAAATACACTTAATTCTAAATTATAAATCCCTCCATCAAAAGGTGATTTACCAAACTTTCTGGAATATTGAAGTAAGGCGAATGGCTTTAATACAATTATATTTTTTATTCTGTTGTTTTGTATAAGTTCTTCTATGTTTCTGTCTGAAAAAATTTTATTTGTAATAGTATAAACTGTTGAGTCTGTATCAATTGTCTTTATTCTTATTATCGAGCGGAATCTTTCAAGTCCGAATTCCTCATACTCTATACTGTCTAATAGTTTCGGATGTGAAGATGTCCATTCTAATGTTATTGTCTGAGGATTCATACCGAGATTTGAGTTATCCACTACATAATTTGACAGACCTATTAAACCTCCGTAAAAAATCATATCGGGATTGTTTCTTCTCTGTGTTATATTTTTTGAAAAAGTTGAAATAGATGAATCGTTTATATTGGATGAATTTTCTTTTAAGTAAAAAATTTTGTAATCACCTATCTGCTCATTCCTGACGCTGAGTTTACTCATCTTCTCAGTATAACTGTCACTTCTTACTATAGCAGTATTTATATTATTCTTCTCAAGATATTGTTTGATTTCAAGTATATTCAGTTCGTCATCAGTAAGGTCACTTTTTCTCCTTCCTTTCCTTTCCTGCTTTTTCATCAATGGAAATGTTCCCAACACTATTTTATTCGGATTATTTGATAATGATTTAATTGCCCAAATGTCTAAATATCCGGGGTCTTCCTCAAAATATATATTTTCGTTTTCACCAATAAATTTTTTGTCTATCAGATATCTCATAGTATATCCAACTTCAAAAGTATCTTCTCTGTAGGGCTGTGGATAATAAAAACTCCAAATAATATTTATTGTTATGAACAAAGTTATCAAGCTGACAGAAAATATTTTTCTGAATTCAAGTGCTTGTTTAACTGATAAAGGAATTAATAAAATTGCGTTAAGTATAATATATCGGGACATCATATTCGTGCCTCCGGTTCCAATAACTCCCTGAATCACTATTAATAATAACTGAAATAAATTGAACCATATAAAAATTTTCTGAATTGATAATTCCTTCCCTTTAAAACTTTCATATATTACTTTGAATGAAAATATTGCTGTTAGGGGTGAAGTGTAAAATATAAACACAGGATATTGAACAAGTTTTTGCAAAAATCCTGCGGTATTAAACTGATCATAAATTTTTGCTGTTTCAGAAATAAAATAAAATGCATCATTATGATCTATGTAGTTTTGTATCAGCCACCATATAATAGTTATTAAAGAAATAAACGAGATTAACGAGTTTTTAAAAATGAAATTTATTTTTTTATCTTGGATTGTAATAAAAATTACAAATAAAATAAATGTTGCAGTAAAAAACCAACTTTCGTATCTGAATCCATTTGCAAATGCAAACATTACAGAAGAAATTATTAATGTTTTATCGGTTTTTTCTAAATACCATTTAATAAAATAATAGATACCTGCAATAATAAAACAATATGCTGTTGACTCAGGCAATCCTGACATTCCTAACCATGCTTGAAAAGGAAATACACAAAATATAAATGAAGATATAATGGCGTTTTGCTTATTAAAACAAATCTCGCATATTTTATAAAAGAAAATTAAACTTATTGTTGATGTAATTACATTAACAAATGCTGCTGCAAAGATTGTATCTTTGAATATATACATAAACAATCCGTTCAGCCAAAAATGAGGTGATAACCAAACGCCTGCATATATCTTTGGATCATTATTCCATTCATATGAGATTACAGTTCTGCAAAAATCATCAGCACTTAACCACCTGAATCCTGATTTGAAAAGTATAAATTGAAATAATAATTTAAAAATTATTAAAAGTAATATGATAAGCGTATTACTTTCATATATCTTTGATAATATTTTTTGTATTCTGTCTATTTTTTTTAATCTAAGTTTAGTTTAATTCTGAACGTACATCCGTCTCCGGGCATTGAGTCTATCAATATAAGTTTTCCTTTATGATAATCTTCAATTATTCTTTTGGATAGACTTAGTCCTAACCCCCAACCTCTTTTTTTCGTTGTATATCCCGGTCTGAATACATCTTTTTTGTATTTTTGTTCTATGCCTTTTCCATTATCAGATATATCTATGAATACTTCATCTCCAACTCTCGAAATATTAAATTTAATTAATCCGGTATCTTTATCGATAGCATCCAGTGCGTTTTTCATTAGATTTTCTATTACCCACTCAAATAAATCTTTATTTAATTTTACTTCTAAATCACTCGGCGATTCAATTTCAATTTTAACTTTTTTAATGTCTTTTCCATCGGGGCTTTGCAATGAAGGTATCCTTTTCTCAAAATAATCACTCACTCGCTTTATTATTATTTTTATGTTTTCTTTTTCAAGCAATGGTTTTGAACCAATTTTTGAAAATCTGCCGGCAATTTTATTTAACTTATCTAAATCATTATTGATTTCATTTGTAATTTCTCTTAAATCTTCCGAACCTGGTTTTGCACTTCTCAGCATTTCAACCCAACCCATTAAGGAGGATAGTGGCGTGCCAAGCTGATGAGCTGTTTCTCTTGATAGACCAACCCAAATGTTGCTCTGTTCTGTTTTTTTAATATATGAAAATCCTATATATCCTAACGACAAAAATAATATTGCAATTATTAATTCTATATAAGGTAACACTTTTAAATCTCTAACTAATTTTGATTCGCCATAATGCACTACATTAAGAATTAAAGTGTCTTGCAAAGTCACTAATATTGGCGGATTGTTATTATCCATTTCTTTCACTAAATCAAAAAATCTTAATGTGTCTGATTTTGTAAGTTTTTTTGTTGAATCATAATCCACATTTTTAAGAAATAAAATATTTTTTTTGTCTTTGTCTGTAGCGATAACCGGAAAATCTATTTGCAGTATAATTTCATTAAAAATAAAATCATATTCACCGGTTTCATTTCTGTCATTGGCTAAATATTCAAGAGATTTCGCATACAAACTCACTATCTGTTTTTCCCTAAGCTGTATGTTCTTTACGATGCTTTGAGTGAATAGCAAAATTAAAATTGCAATTACTACCCCAATTAGAAATAGGGTAATTTTTATATTAAATGATTTGAATTTGTTCATTATATATTTATAATATCATACATAAAATAAGAGAATTCATTTTTAAACACTATTAAAAACACAGTAATAATATTATCACTTTTTCTTGCACTTATAGTTTCAATTATTATATCATTAATGATTGGAAGTGTTTCAGTTCCTGTTTCTGAAATCTTTAACATCTTTAATTCTGAGAATGAAACATATAAAAAGATTATTCTTGATATTCGGCTTCCTCGTGTTCTGAATGCAATATGTATAGGTGCCGCTCTTGCTTGTTCCGGGAGTATTTTACAATCCCTACTTAAAAATAATCTTGCAGAACCGGGTCTTCTCGGAATTTCCGCAGGTGCCGGTTTAGGTGCAATTCTTGTTTTTATACTTCCATTATCTTATACTTTCTTTTTACTCACTCCGGTTTCATTTATATTTGCACTTTTGGCAACTTTATTAATTTTTGCAATTTCAAACGGATTTAATAATAAATATACAAACTTCATTAATTCTAATAAAATAATTCTTGCCGGTATTGCAATAAATGCTCTGCTTTCTTCTGTTAATGGTTTCCTTATGATTGTTGCAGGGGAAAGTATTACTCAGATATTATTTTGGTTAAATGGTGGACTTTCCGGCAGAGGCTGGAATGAATTTTTATATTCCTCACCTTTCATTTTCATCGGTGTTATTCTTTCATTTCTCTTGTCAAAAAATTTAAACATAATGTCTCTCGGTAATGAAATGGCGACTTCACTCGGTTTAAATTTAAAATTTATGCAAAGAGTAAGTATTCTTTTATCATCTATACTTGCTGCTGCCGCTGTCTCTATTGCAGGAATAATTTCATTCGTTGGTTTAATTGTTCCAAATATTGGAAGAATGTTAACCGGAGAAGATTATAGATTTGCCATTCCTTGTTCAGTAATTTTAGGAGCAATTTTTTTGGTTATTTCTGATTTAATTGCAAGAACTGTTATCTCACCATCTGAAATACCTGTAGGAATTATTACTTCATTTATTGGAGCACCTGTCTTTATATGGTTAATTATTAAACGTCAAAAATCTGACTAACAAAATTGAATAACTCTTCATTATATGATACTGTCTGTGCCATTGCTACTCCTGCAGGGGTCGGAGGTATTGCCGTTATAAGGATTTCAGGTTCTGAATCTTTCACCATTTTGAATAAAATATTTTATAAAGATTTCAGAAATTCAAATCCATTCAATATATCCACTTCCGATGCCAATAAAATTTTTCACGGATATATTTTTGATGTTGATGAACAGATTGATGAAGTCTTAGTATCAGTTTTCAAATCGCCGAACTCTTTTACAGGGGAAGATACAATTGAAATTTCCTGTCACGGAGGATTTTTTATTGCAGGTAAAATTATTTCTTTGTTAAATAAACTTGGAATTCGGATTGCAGAACCGGGTGAATTTTCTAAACGGGCTTTTCTGAATGGAAAAATTGATTTGTCTCAAGCAGAAGCCATCGCTGATTTAATTACATCCGCAACAGATTCCGCTCATAAAACTTCTCTCTCACAGCTTGAAGGATCACTTTCTTCATATATAAAATCTGTAAGGGAAGAGTTAATAAAGATTACTTCACTCGTTGAACTCGAACTTGATTTTGCAGAAGAAGATGTTGAGTTTGTTAATAAAAAAGAAGTGAAAGAAAAAATTTCAAATGTAATCTTAGAACTCAACAGAATCATTTCCACTTACATCACCGGAAAAATAATTAAAGAAGGGGTAAATCTTGTTATTGCCGGTAAACCAAACAGTGGCAAATCTTCTTTATTTAATTTTTTCCTAAATTCTGAACGGGCAATCGTCAGCAATATTGCGGGAACAACACGCGATTTCATTGAAGAAAATATTTTAATAAAAGGAATTTTGTTTAAACTAACAGATACAGCAGGTATAAGAGTCTCAAAAGATGAAATTGAATCCGAAGGTATAAAGCGAAGTTATGAAAAAATTAAAAATTCTGATCTTGTGATTTATTTGGTTGATTCAAATTCAAAACAAGTAGATATAATTGATTCAATAGAGTATTTCAAAACCTATTTTGATTTGAATAAATCAATTCTTGTTTTTTCCAAGTCAGATTTAGAAAATGATTTTGAATTTATTGAGCAAATCATACCAGAGAATATTAATTATCATAAAATTTCAATCAAAGACATTTCAGCAATAGATTCCCTTAAAGTGGCGATGATTGAAAAACTCCATTTAACAAATATAACAAATGAATCTGACAAATTGATTATTACAAATCTTCGCCATAAAAATTGTTTGGAAAAAACTGTTAATTCATTATCAGAAGCACTCATTACGATAGATTCCGGAATGTCAGGAGAGTATATTTCTCTCGACCTACGCAATTCCCTAAACTCACTTGCCGAAATCACCGGAGAATTCACAAATGATGATATACTGAACTCAATATTCCTAAATTTTTGTATCGGTAAATAAATCCTCATACCTGTCATTTTATCAGAAATAAATGTCAGTCTTTTTGACATAGATGTCAGAAAACTTATTCTTAATTCAAATAAAAACCTAATATTTCGCCTAATATTAAAGGTTTTCTATGGTATAACAATTGAAAATTATTTAATCAGTAATGATTCTGTTACAATTTACTTTGTGACAGACTAAAAAATAAAGGAGATTTAAATAATGAGTAAATTAATTTTTAAAAGTAAATTTAAAATTTTAACAGTTTTATTATTGATGTTTACATTTTCTGCTTGTTCAAATTCCACAATTGAAGAAGCGCAAAATGAAAACAATCTAAAACAGGATTTAGAAACTATTGAAGTTGCTGATGATAATGTTTCAGAATCTTCTGAAGATTTATTTACCGTTGACTATAAAGAATTCCACGATTTGCTTGCTCCTCATGGTGAATGGATAGAGGTAAACGGTGATGAAATTAATGTGAATTTAAATGATGAATCATCTTCTTCTATCAATCCAGGTTTAACTAAAAAAATTTCACTTTCCGGCTTATTTGGTATTAATGATGCACATGCTTCTGATATTAATGTAAATTCTTTCTTTGTTTGGAAACCATCTTCTGATATGGCGATTTCAATTTCTGCAAATACAAATCAACCTGCTTATGTTCCTTATTCTAACGGTCAGTGGATAAATACTGACAGAGGTTGGTATTTCAAAGCCCCTACTCCCCACGAAGAAGTAGTTCATCACTATGGTCGTTGGGTAAACTCTCCTTCTATCGGGTGGGTCTGGGTTCCCGGAAATGTCTGGGCTCCGGCTTGGGTAGATTGGAAAATTAATGATAGCCATATTGCCTGGGCTCCTGTTCCTTATGGTATCAATATTGTTGCCGGTGAAATTCCTCCTGTCCAAACCATTGAATATGATTATGTAATCGTTGAAAAAAAATATTTCTTTGAACCTGTTATTTATAAACATATTATTTATGAACCGGAAACTGTTGTCATGATTAAATCTATGAATCGTCCAAAAGGTTTAGTCCTCGTAAATAATGTAATTATTAATAAAGGTCCTGAAATTGGAGTCTTTGATCCGGTTTTGGTTGCTTCTGTGCCAACGGTAAAAATTCATAAAGTCAAAGATATTAAAAAAATAAAATTCTTTGGAAATGATATATATACTTACACACCGGTTTTCAAAAAAATTAAAGGAAATAAACCTGCTAAGTTTAGTCATTTCAAACCTGAAAAATACTCAAAATATAATGAAGTTTTTGATAAATATAAAAATCATTCTCAAAGATACAGTGCAGGTAAAAATGAAAAAAAAGAAGATAAAAAAGTAGAGCTTAGATGGAAAAATGAAAAAATTGAGAAAGATAATAAAAACAAAAGAGAATCAAAAAATGATTACAATAAAAAAATTATAAAAAATGATATGCCAAGAGAAAAAAATTTTTCCAATGATACGAAAAAAAATAAAGAACAAAGAAGACCTATGGAAAAAAATAAAACATTCAAAAAACAAAATGACAAAAATATAAATAAAGATGTAAAATCAAAAAATGAATCAGAATCAGAAAATAAAAAACAAACTTCTAAAGGAAACAAAAAAAATCAAAAATAAATATTATGAAAAACTATAATTTTATAAAAGCAATCATCATATTCATTTTAGTGTTAACTCTAAAGAGTCAATCAAACGCACAAAACCTATACATAGGTCCTACAGTGGGTATCACTGCTCCAACCGGTGATTATTCTGGAACTACAATGGAATATTATTCCGGCACTAAATATGGTTTAAGCACAGGATTTAATATTGGTGCTTTATTAAAATCTAATATAGGTCCATTTATTCTAAGAGGTTCTGCAAATTATTCTTTTTTGAATAATTCCGGAAGTGCTGAACCTAATGATGGTTTCATAGAGCATAAAAGTAATATATTTACTTTATCCGCAGGACCCGAATTCGTTTTAACCTCAGTACCGACATCAATAAAACCATATCTTGGGGCTGACATTCTGCTATCTTTCATTTCCGGAAGGTCAACTTTCTCTTCAGTTGATTTTGTTCCAGACGGAACTTTCGATATGCAAAGTGCTGCGAGATTAGGGTTAGGTTTTGGTGCAGGTTTTGAATATAGTTTAGGTGCAGGGAATATTCTTGATATAAGCATTAGGTATAATTTAGTAAACCTAATTGGTAAGGAGTTTAACGATGTAACTCCGTCTGAAAACAGAAGACTTGATTCTTACCTGTCTTTGAATGATGACAGAGATCCGGTAAACCCTAATGATATTAACAGACATCCTATTGGTTCAAGCAGAAGTATATCTACTTTTCAGTTTAATATTTCATATTTATTTGGATTGTAATCAACTTAAATTCACTAATAACCCTGTTTAAGGGTTATTAGTGAATAAATTCGTATTCCAAAATTCTTAAAAATTTTTATTTTTTTTTATCAAATATACTCTCCCGTTTAATCCTCATTTATATTTACTTTCATATTCATAACTTTTTCTATAAATTATATTACGAATTATGGAAAATCCTGTAATAGATATTCTCGGTTGGATTGGTTCTCTTGCAGTTTTAAGTGCTTATGCATTGTCTCATTACAATAAAATAAGCAACAAATCACTAATGTATTTTCTCTTAAATGCTGTTGGCAGTTTATTTCTAATCATTAATACTTATTATTACTTTGCATATCCTTCTACATTCTTAAATGTAGTTTGGATGCTTATTGGTGTTCATGGTATTTATAAATTTAGTATTATAAAAAAATAATTCGAAATGAAAAAATTATTTCTATCTGTATTATTTGTTTCGCTGTTTTTCTTTTCCTGCACTGATAATAATGTTTATCCCGTCAATCCTTATCTTGAAGAACTTGAAGAATTCAATTCAGCATCCGGTTTTAATGCTATATTAATTGATGATACTGCTTCCGTAAACTCTGCAAAAAGATTTCAAGGTCACGGCGATTATCCTGGAGTGGATGATTGGTTTGCTGTTGAAATAAAATTTGGTATGGTAATGCTTGGAGGTCTCCCAGGTCAATCAGCATTTTATTCAATTATTAAAACTTATGAAGAAAGCGGTGGAAATAAAGAAAGTTACTGGAAACTCGTTCAGGTTAAACCACATCCTGTGTTCGGTTATAGACCAAATCTCGGTGTATATCAAAATAACCAAAAAATTAAAGCGGCAATTTCCAAAACACTTGCCAATCCTCAGTTCGGTTCAGGTGGTGGCTGGCAGATTTATATTTCAAACTATGATTCCGCATTAACAAAATTTGCAGAAATAACTCTCTCTGACTCACTTGTAGATAAAAGTAATTTTATAAAATAATCTGAATGGAAAATATTAATGTTGATAACTTATCCCCATGTAAACCAATTTCTGAATTACTTGAATTGTTGTTGACATCAGGTTTTATATTGAAAGAAAAAAAACTTTCGGATTATCATTTTAATGAATTTTATTATTCATTAACTGCAAATTCACCATTGGATAGATTTAAAAAAAATGAAATATTAAAAATCGAAAATCTAAAAAAACTTTCCGAAAATGAATTTTATTGCACCTGCCACTGGTCAATCGTAAAAATAACCTAAATATAAACAAAATCCATCTTTTTTTGCCAATTTCTTCCATTGAATTTTTTATCTATTATATGTAACTTATAAGCTATTTAATTTTGATATGAAAACAGCGATAAGAAAATCAGTTAGAACTACTGAGTTTGCAAAACCTGAACTGAACCCTAATAAATGGTATGTAGTTGATGCCGAAAATAAAGTTCTTGGCAGACTTGCTTCTGAAGTAGCGAAAAGAATCAGAGGTAAAATGAACCCACAGTTTACTCCAAATGCAGATATGGGTGATAATATAATTGTCATTAATGCCGAAAAAGTAAAAATTTTGGGCAAAAGAATTGAACAAAAAGAATATAAACATCATTCCGGCTATCCCGGCGGACAGAAAACCATTTCTTATAAAGATTTGATGATTAAACATCCGGAAAGAGTTATTCAGCTTGCAGTCAAAAGAATGTTGCCTAAAACAAGACTCGGCAAAAGATTATTTCATAAATTAAAAGTTTATTCCGGATCTGAACATCCTCACTTTGCTCAAAAACCGGAGTCACTAAGTATTTAATATGATAACTAAAAAAATAACAGTTGGCAGAAGAAAAACTTCAACCGCAAGATGTTACTTATCTTCCGGTAATGGAAAAATTACTGTCAATAAAAAAGAAGCAAAAGAGTATTTTAAAACTCAAAGTCAATTTGACCTTATATTAAAACCATTCAAAGTTACCGATACTATCGGAAAATTTGATGCTCGCATTAATGTTAGAGGCGGTGGTTTCTCAGGTCAAGTTGGTGCTATTCAACTCGCTGTTGCCCGTGCATTGTTGAGAGATAATGAAGAGTTAAAATCTCTGTTGAAAAAACATGACTTGCTTACTCGTGACCCGAGAATGGTTGAAAGAAAAAAATACGGACAGCCAAAAGCAAGAAAAAGATTTCAGTTCTCTAAAAGATAATTTTTTATTAACTATACATATCTTTGGATTTTTTCCGACCCGTGTTTTCAATATTGAAAATGTTGGGAAAAAGATGAAAAAGATAGAAGAAAAACAAAAGCCCTCACTTTTTATACTTTTCTTTTGGATGTTTTCACATCCAATTCCCACGTTTGGCTTTGTTTTTATAACTAAAAGGAGCAATTTAAATGTTCAATGTTCAAATTGATGATTTGTTACTTGCCGGGTCTCACTTCGGTCATTTAACAAGAAGATGGAATCCAAAAATGAAGAAATATATCTTCATGGAAAGAAACGGCATTCACATCTTAGATCTTAAAAAAACCCGTGAGCTTCTCGAAGATGCTTGCAACTCTGTTCAGAAAATTACTACCGAAGGCAAAAAAATTCTTTTTGTTGGTACAAAAAAACAAGCAAAACAAATTATAAAAGACGAAGCTGAAAGATGCGGTGCTTTTTATATTTCTGAAAGATGGTTAGGTGGTATGTTAACAAATTTTAATACTGTGAGAAAAAGTATTAAAAAACTTACTTCACTACAAAAAATGGAAGATGATGGTACTATTGATAGATTTGTTAAAAAAGAGAGATTGATTATGATGAGAGAAAAAGAAAAACTTGAAAAAGTTTTAAGCGGAATAGTAAGTATGACTAAACTTCCCGGTGCTATATTTCTTGTTGATGTTAAAAAAGAACATATTGCTATTGATGAAGCAAAAAAACTTAACATTCCTGTTTATGCAATTGTAGATACTAACTGTGATCCGGATTTGATTGACTATATCATTCCCGGAAATGATGATGCAGTAAAATCCATTGAAGTGATTACTCGTGCAATTGCAGATTCTATTATCGAAGGACAGCAAATCTCAAAACAAAAAGCTGAAGATGAGTCCGAAGAGATGAAAGAAAAAATGGAAAAAGTATAAATGATTTTCCAAATAAATGTTTATATTAAAATAAAAAGAAAAATATTATGACAGTAACTATAGATTTAATAAAAGAATTAAGAGCTAAAACCGGTGTTGGTATGGCAGATTGCAAAAAAGCACTTGAAGAAACCTCAGGTGATATTGAAAAAGCAATCGAATATTTGAGAAAAAAAGGTGCTTCGCTTGCTACAAAAAGAGCTGATAAAATGACAAATGAAGGTGCGGTTAAAAATGCTCTCAGTAATGACAGAACAAAAGGTGTAATCGTTGAAATTAATTGCGAAACTGATTTCGTTGCAAAAGGTGATGATTTTCAGAATTTTTCAAACGATGTTGCAAAGACTGCACTTGAAAATAATATTTCAGATGTTGAATCACTTTTAAAAGTTAATCTAAATGGTCTATCAGTTCAGGAAACTCTTGATGGATTAATGGGAAAACTTGGTGAAAAAATTGAAATTAAAAAACTTGAGTCTGTAACCGCAAACAATGGTTTCATAACTGAATATATTCATTTCGGAAGCAAACTCGGTGGTTTGGTTGCCTTTATTGGAAATAAAACAGATGAAGCTTTAGACCTTGGAAGAAAAATTGCAATGCAAGTTGTCGCTATGAATCCAATGGCACTTTCAAGAGATGCCATTACACCTGAAGTTGCGGAAAAGGAAAAAGAAATTTATAAAACCCTCGCAATTCAGGAAGGTAAACCTGAAAACATAATTGATAAAATTGTGTCTAATAAACTTGAAAAATTTTATCAGGAAAATGTTCTGCTTGAGCAGTCATTCTTACAAGACGAAAAGAAAACAGTTGATGAAATTCTGAAAGAATTTAATAAGAAAACAGGTAATAACCTCTCCATTTCAAAAATGGTGAGATTTCAATTAGGTTAATAAATTAACGGGGTGAAAACCCCGTTTTAATATATAATTATGAAAACCTCCTATAAAAGAATCCTCCTTAAACTTAGCGGTGAATCTTTGATGGGTTCGCAAAATTTCGGAATTGATTCCGAAGTGCTAAATCACATCGCAGTTGAAATAAAAAAAATTATTCATTTAAATATTCAAATTGGTATTGTCATCGGTGGCGGTAACATATATCGCGGACTTTCTGCCTCAAAGCAAGGTGTTGATAGAGCAACAGGCGATTCGATGGGTATGCTCGCTACCGTTATAAATTCATTAGCACTTCAAAACTCCATTGAAAAAATTGGAATCCCTACACGAGTTCAAACTGCTATTCAGATGGATGAAATTGCTGAACCATTTATTCTAAGACGTGCCGACCGACATTTGGAAAAAGGCAGAGTGGTTATTTTTGCCGGCGGTACCGGTAATCCTTATTTTACCACTGATACAGCCGCTGCTCTTCGTGCTTCTGAAATTAAAGCTGACTTGGTTTTAAAAGGTACCCGCGTAGATGGTGTTTATGATTCTGATCCGGAAAAAAATCCCTCCGCAGTAATGTATAAGAAATTGTCTTATGAAGAAGTTTTGGATAAAAATTTGAAAGTAATGGATTTAACCGCAATTACACTTTGTATGGAAAATAATTTACCAATAAAAGTTTTCAATATGAACATTTCTGATAACCTTAAAAAAGTTGTCGTTGGAGAAGATATTGGAACTTTAATATCTTAATTGTATTTTGTTATGAAACAATCAATATTAATTTAAAGTAAAATAGTTATGATTAAAGATATATTAAAAGAAGCTCAGGATAGAATGGCAAAAGCAGTGGAGCATGTAAGACTTGAGTTGATTAAAATCAGAACCGGAAAAGCAACTACAAATTTACTTGATGGTGTAAAAGTTGATTATTATGGAACTCCTACTCCTTTGAATCAGGTCGGAAATATTTCAACTCCTGATTATCATACCATAACTATTCAACCCTGGGATAAATCAATAATCGGTCTAATCGAAAAAGCAATTTTAATGTCCGATCTCGGTTTGAATCCATCAAATGATGGAAATATTATTCGTGTGCCTATACCGGCACTCAATGAAGAAAGAAGAAAAGAAATTGTAAAGTTATGTAAAAAATTTGCTGAAGAAGGAAAAATATCCATTAGAAATATTAGAAGAGATGAAAATGAGAAGCTTAAGAAAACTGAAAAAGAAGATCATATCTCAGAAGATGAAAGAAAAACTGCAGAAACTGAAATTCAAAAATTAACTGACAGATATATTAAAGATGTAGATGAATTATTTGTTGTTAAAGAAAAAGAAATATTGGAAGTTTAAATTATAAATTTGCTTATGCGTAAATTCTGGTTCCTCGCATATAATTATCTTTTTATTCCGCTTATGTGGTTTTTTTTCCATATCGGATATATCTTCAGTGCAAAAATTCGAAACGGAATTAATGGACGCAGAAAAATTTTCAAAAAACTTGCAAACTCTGTTTCATATCTCAATCCTGCCAAAAGAACTATCTTAATTCATTCATCATCACTCGGTGAGTTCCAGCAAGCATTACCTCTGATAAATGAAATTGATACTTCTGAATACAATATTGTATTTAGTTTCTTTTCCCCATCAGGATTTAATAATGCACGTATTAACCTCAAAAATTCTTTTAAAACTTATTTACCTTTTGATTCTTACAATAATGCAAAAAAGTTTCTTGATATTATAGAACCTGATAAAGTCATATTTATGAGATATGACCTGTGGTTTAATTTCTTGTATGAATGTAAAAAAAGAAATATCCCGACTATTCTTGCAAATGCTCGTTATGACATCAAAGATATTTCCTGGAAATTCCCATTGTCAAAATCGTTTAAAATAAATTTGTATAATATGGTAGATAAACTTTTTGTTATTGACAAAGAAGATGAAATAAATTTTAAAAAATTTATTAGTTCTGAAATTAAACTTGCCGGTGATTCAAAATTTGAACGTGTTCTGCAGGCATCAAAAAATATAAGCACCGCAAATATTCTGCCTGCTTCTGTTATTGCAAATAAAAGAATTTTTGTAATTGGCAGTTCATGGAAAGATGATGAAGATATTTTATTACCTGTTGTAAATAAATTAATGAAATTCCATCCTGATTTATTGACAGTCTTAGTTCCTCATGAACCTAAAGAAAAGAAAATTGAAAGAATTGAACAAAGAATTACTAACGAATTTGAAAATTTAAACTCTATTAGATTTTCCGAACTGCATAAGTTTTCGAAAAATAATCTAATTATAGTTGATAAAATTGGACATTTGATGAAGTTGTATTCCATCGCTTACTTCAGTTATGTCGGGGGTGGTTTCAGAACCGGACTTCATAATATTGTGGAACCTGCAGTTTATAATATGCCTATTTTCTTTTCGAACCGTGCCATAAATTCTGATGACAGTGAAGTTCTATTAAAGGCAGGTTGTGGAGTTCTTGTTGATGATCAGAGAAAACTTTATAAAGACTTAAGCGAAATTTTATATTATCCTGAAGTTAGAAATAGTATCGCTTCTAAATGCGAATTAATTTTTGAGAATTCTCTCGGAATAGCAAAAAAAATAATTTCTAATATTTAATCTTTTTCTTTTCAATATATTCACCTAACTTTCCGTTCACATCTTTTGCTGATATATAATAACTGAAAAATTTCAAATCATTTACACCTTCTATAAAACATTCATATCTTCCGGATCCGTTATTGTCAAAAACTTCATCTGTCAACTCCATCTTAACATCTTTCAACCAACTCGTTCCATCGTCATTATATTGTAAAATTACACTGCTTAAATCTATCGGAACATTGCTCGCTATATAAGTTGAAACTTTAAGTCCGCCATTTTCTAAAGTTAATTCGGGATATGGGCTGAAAATCATTCCGTGAAATAAAGCTGCCTGATATCCATTCACAATTCCCCAACCTAATATATTATCAGGTCTTGTTGACTGGCTTCCGGTTAATCTGAGTGCATCTCTTAACTGCATAGGGGTAAGCTCAGGATGAGCTTCGAGAATCAATGCTGCAATTCCTGCTGCAATCGGAGTGGAAAATGAAGTACCGTTTGAATATTCATATAATGACTTGCCGTCATAATTTGTGTTAATTCTTGCTACAAAAACTCCTACTCCGGGTGCTGATATGTCAGGTTTAATTTGTCCTTTGCTGTTTGGTCCGTTTGATGTAAAAGTTGCCGGTAATCCGTTATACATAACTGCTCCTACAGATATAATTGAATCTCCGTCAGCAGATGAACCGAGAGAAGGTTCAGATGTTTGATTATAATTTCCCATTGCCTGAAATACTGCAACTCCTAAATATGTACATCGGTCACCAGCAAATGACGCAATTGGTATATCCCCATCAAGCATTTCATATTTATAAGTATTAGTAGAAAATTCTTTATCATAATTTCTGTAAATTAATGAACTGGTTATTATATCAGTTCCGAGTGCTTCTGCCCATTCACATGCTTCTAACCAAAAATCTTCTTCCATTGGTGTCTCTGTTGGAACGTATTCAGATTTTGCAAGCAAAATTTCTGAACCAAATGCAGGACCTATAAGTTTACCGGGCATAAAACCACTCATACTTGAGAGTGTAGCCGTTCCATGTCCGCCTTGAGATGGAATATCTTTAAATTTTTGATTTTCTTCCGGTGCAGTGTTTCCGTCTTTATTTACAAAATCATATTCAATTGAGATATTTAAATTCTTAAGTGCTTCATGATTTTTCCAGTCAAAGCCATCATCCAAACTTGTGATCATAATTCCATTACCGGAAAATCCCATTTTATGTAACAACGGTACATTTACCATTTCCATCTGTTTCAATGAATTACCATAATCAAATTTATATTTTACGGAATCAGACTTTGATTCAATATATTCTTCTAATAATTCATTCTCAGTTTTAGAAGGAATCATTTTATCAACAATTCTGAAATATGAAATTATCCCTAATTTTTTTAATTTTTGAATTTGTTCTCCTGATAATTGTGCACTTACACCGTTCAGCCATCTGCTCTTTGCTATTATCTCAATTTTTTCATTTTCAATTTTTTTTATATAACCTTCAAAAATCGGTAAATCCATATAATCAAATACTCTTCCTGTAGGTAAAACTTTTTTTCTCCTTTTTACTGCCCTGTCAGTGATTATTTTAGAACATTCTTTTTCTGCATCTGATCCGGGAGATATTACAATATTTGGTTTGTAACTTCCTTTGTCCTTAAAAATAATCCAATATTTTGCATTTGAATTTTTGTCGGCTGATTGTGAAAGTACTATTGAAGGAAAGAGTAGAAAGAAAATAATTATTAGATTTCTCATAGAATGGGGAATAAAAATTAAATTAGAAGAAAAAAAACCGGTCAGTTTATGTGACCGGTTTAATTTATTTTACAATGTATAATTTTCAAGATAATGTACAATTCTCATTAAGAATTGTCCGCCTAATGCACCATCAATTAGTCTGTGGTCAAACGAAAGTGAAAGATAAACCATTGGTTTAATCACTATGAAATCACCTTGTTCAGTTTCTAAAACTGCAGGTCTTTTCTTTATCGCACCAATTCCTAATATTGCAACTTGAGGTTGATTGATAACCATTGTTCCTATTATATTTCCAAAAACACCGTAATTTGAAATTGTAAAAGTACCACCTTGAATTTCATCAAGTGATAATTTTTTCACTCGTGCTCTTTTTCCTAAATCATTAATATCTCTTGAAATACCAATCAAATTTTTTCCATCAGCGTTTTTAATTACCGGAACAATTAATCCTCCGTTATCCATCGCGACAGCCATTCCGAGATTTATTTTATTTCTCATAATTGCTTTGTATGGTACGGATGAATCGTCAATTATAGAATTTATCAATGGAAAATCTTTTAATGCCTTTATGGTACATTCTGCAATAAAAGGCATATAGGTCATTTTAAAACCTTCTTTATCTGCAAAATCTTTGTTCAATTCTTTTCTTGCTTTGTCAACCGCAGTCAGGTCACATTCCGCAATAGCATTCACATGTGGTGAAATCGCCATTGACCCAACCATATGCTCTGCCATTTTTTGTCTGATATTATCAAATTCTAATACTGATAATCCTTCTTCGTTATAATCTACTTCATACTTTGGAAGATTTATTTGCTTAGGTGTTGAAGTTTGCGTTACAGATTTTTGTGATGCTGCCGGTGCAATAGTTTTAGTTTGCTCTGTCGGTGTTGATTTTCTGTTTGTAAGGTATGAAAGAATATCTTTCTTTGCAACTCTGCCCCCTGAACCTGTTCCCGGAATTTTTTCAAGTTCTAACATACTTATTCCTTCCTGTTTTGCAATATTCAAAACTAAAGGGGAATAAAAGCGATCGCTGCCGGTTGAAGAATCAATTGTTTCTTCAATAATTTCTACAACTTCCTGTTTAGGAACAATTTTATCTGCTTTTACTGATTCTGTAACAGGTTCAATTTTTACTTCCTCTTTAGGTGCTGATACACTTCCTGCTTCTCCATTGGTATTTATCTTTGCTATTACACTTCCAACCTGTACGACATCACCTTCATTAAACAAGACTTCAGATATAACTCCACTTTCAGGTGATGGGACTTCTGTATCAACTTTATCCGTAGATATTTCCAGCACGGTTTCATCTCTATCTACTTTATCGCCGGGTTTTTTATTCCATTTTAGAATTGTACCTTCCATAATAGATTCACCCATTTTAGGCATTACTAAATCAACTACCATTATAAAATTCTCCTGTATTTAAAATTTGGTTTATACTTCAAAATACCTATATCAGTTTTTGTATTCAATTCATGAAAATCCCTACTTCAACCTTTGTTTATGTCAAAAAGTGATGAAACTGATTGGTTTTTATTGGTTCTTTTTATTGCTTCAGCAAAAATTTTTGCAACGGAAACTACTTCTATTTTCGGACTCTGTTTCGCAATAGGAAGTGTATCCGAGATAATTAATTTCTTAATCGAACTATTATTAATTCTCACTAATGCATCGCCGGAAAGTAATGCATGCGTACAAGCACCATATACATTTTCAGCTCCGGCTTTCTTTAATGCTTCCACAGCATTCACAAATGTACCTCCGGTATCAATTAAATCATCTATAATAATTACGTTTTTACCCTTAGGATCACCAATTATATTCATAACTTCTGCCACATTCGGTTTTGGTCTTCTTTTATCAAGCACTATCAGATCGCAATGTAATCTTTTTGCATATGCTCTCGCCATTTTTATTCCGCCTACATCCGGCGAAGCAACAGCCATATTTTTCAATTTCAGTTTTTTAATATGAGGTGTAAAAACACTTGAAGCATATAAATGATCAACAGGAATATCAAAAAATCCTTGTATCTGAGGTGTATGTAAATCCATCGTGATTATTCTATCTGCTCCTGCCGTAGTAATTAAATTTGCAATCAATTTTGCTGATATTGCTACACGTGGCTGATCTTTTCTATCCTGCCTTGCATATCCAAAATAGGGAATTACAGCATTAATTCCTCGTGCAGATGCTCTCTTTGCAGCATCTATCATTATCAATAACTCCATCAGATTTTCAAACGGAGGATTTGTTGTTTGAATTAAATATAAATCCGCCCCACGTATGTTTTCATTATATTTCATCCAAATCTCACCGTCAGAAAATGTTTTGAATTCACAATTTCCTAATTTGGATTTTATACTTCGTGCTACAGATTCTCCGAATTTTTTTGATGTTCTTCCGGAAAATAATTTTAAATCTGACATTGTCTCTTTTTATATTTATTTAAAAATTATTTTTGTAAAATTTTTTTATTTCTAATGATATAAAATTAATATTTTCATCAGTCAGTTCAGGATAACTTGGTAAATTTATTCCACACCATCCGAGTTTTTCAGCTATCGGTAATTTCTGATATTTTAATGCATACATTGGCATCGTATGTACCGGATAAAATGAAGGTCGTGTTTCAATCTTTGCATTTTTTAAATGCTCTCGCAATCCATCCCTCTCATTTATATTTGATGTTAAAATAGTAAACATCCAATAAGAACTAAACAGATTTTTATTTTCTCTTTGATATTCTAATGGTAATTCTTCTAATTGGGAAATATATTTTTCAACAATTTCTCTCTTCTTTATAACTTTTTCATTTGCTCTTTCTAACTGTGCTAAACCTATAGCCGCACAGATGTTTGTCATACGATAATTAAATCCGAGTACATCATGCCAATATTCCCTGTATTTTGCAAGCCCATGCATCTTAAAATGATATGCCCTGTCATATAAAGTTTCATCGTTTGTAACAACCATACCACCTTCTCCTGTTGTTATGGTTTTATTTCCGTAAAAACTGAATGTTGAAATATCCCCGAATGTTCCAACATGTTTATCGTGGTATTTAGTACCAAAAGCTTCAGCACAATCTTCAATTATAAATATATTATTTTCTTTTGCGATTTTGCAAATCTCATCCATTTCGCATGGATATCCATAAATATGAACACACATTATCGCTTTTGTTTTACTTGTTATCTTTCTCCTGATATCTTCAGGATCAATTTGCCATGTGGTTTCCAATGAATCTGCAAATATAGGTGTTGCTCCGGAATGTGAAATCGAACTAACAGAAGCAATGTATGTAAATGATGGAACTATTACTTCATCACCCTCACCAATTCCAAGTGTTACTAATGCTAAATGCAAAGCAACGGTTCCATTGCAAACTGATGTAGAATGTTTAACGCTTATAAATTCAGAAAATTTATCTTCAAATAAATTTACAAACTCTCCTTTAGATGATATCCAGTTTGAGTCTAAACATTTATTTACATATTTTTTTTCGTTTCCATCCAATAACGGTTGGTAAACAGGTATATCATAATTCATTATTATATTTTATCAATTGCTAAAAGATGGTTTTTTAAAACTGAAATTTATCACGGATTCCCTCATTTTTTTTAAATCTATCATCTGAATACATTCAAGGTTATAAGGACAACTTCTTTTCCAGCACGGTGAACATTCTAACCCTTCCGGGATCAGTTTGATGCCTCTTCCGTAAAGTTCTATCTCACTTGCACATGATAATCCAAACCAGGCAATTACATATTTTTTAAGTGCAATTGCAAGATGCATTCCAAAACTATCTCCGGATATTACAACATCACAAACGTCCATATAACATGCACCTTTTCTTATTCCCATTGAGGTCGGACTGTTAAAAATTCTTTCATCCTGAAACTCTGTGAAATTACTGAATATAGATTTATTTCTTTCGGTATCTTCCCTTCCGCCTAACAACACAATTTTGATGTTATCATAAAATAATAATTCACCTATTATCTGTATATGCTGGTCAACTGTCATTTTTTTATTGGGGAATAACTCCGAACAACCTGTATTAAATCCAACATAAGTAAATCTCCCGTCATAGTTTATCTCTGCTTTATATTTATTTATAAAGTCTCTTTCATCTTCATCAAAATTATATATACATTCATCTTTTTCATATTTCAGATGAAAAGTTTCATGTAATATTTCGATTCCTGTTCTTTGATTTTCTTTGAATTTCAATTGATCGTCTAATCCTAAATTATAGCTGTAAAGGGCATTCTCATCTGCAGGGATAATCTTACCGTCACTATTCAATAAAAATCCGTATTTAGTTTTTGCCTTCAATTCGTTTACCATAGAACATGCATAAACTGATTTATCGGCATTTAAAACAAAATCAAACTCAATATTTCTCAGTATCATTCTACTCTCATCATCCCATAAAAATAGTTTATCTAAATAAGGATTATTTATTAATATATTTTTCGCATTTGTCATTGTCAGCCAATAAATTGTACTTTCAGGATATTTGCGTTTTAATGCCGGTAATATAGGTGTGTTATCTAATACATTTCCAAGTGCATCTAAAGATATAATTAAAATTTTAATTCCTAACTTGGTTTCAGGTCGGTCATATTTACAACCGTTTTCAAGACAATCATAATAAGACTCACAAGGTTTATATCCGGTAAATTTTTTACACTTTGGTAAATTTAGTTTCAAATTATTTTATTTTTCTAAAGATTGTTTTAATATTGAATTATAAACTGTTTCTGTGCTAATACCTTTTTCTATCTCACATTTGCTTTTATCTGAACTGCAATTTTTATTACAAAATTCTTCACTGACTTCCAGGTCAATTGATTCTCCGTTAATCGTGCCCCAATGCTTCACGCAGTTTACGTTTCTGTTGCAATGCAATACTACAGCTTTCTTTTTTAATGCATCTGCAAGATGTGCCGGTCCTGTTGATGATACTACTACTAAATCCATACAATTAATAAACGAGATAAATTTTCTTAATGGATTTAATTTTTCCTGAACAAAATAAATATTCTTAAAATCTGATTTTTTAATTTGAGAGATAAATTCGTTACTCATTTCTATCGCTGTCAAAAAAATATTAATTTTCTTACTTATACCTTTTGTTAATAGTAATTTTATTAACTCTAAATAATGTTCTTCACTCCAATTTGGAGATGAGTTTTTAGAGCCACTGTGAATCATTATATTATACGATTCCAAATCAATATTTAATCCCTCTAAAAAATCTCTTGATTCTTTTATCTCACTTTCAGTAAGAAAAATTTCAGGTGAAATATTATCTGTTACAACTCCAATTTTTCTCGCCAAATCCATGCAATAATCTGCCTCATGTCTAATAGGTATGTAATTGTTCCGGGAAACACTTTTCATAAAAGTTATTACTTCATATAGCTTCCTTCCAACTCCAACTCTGTTTCTCACTCTCCCCCAAAACAATTGATACGCTGCTCTTTCCGTTGGCATAACTAATAATCCATCGGTAAATTTTTTTTCTCTTATTTTTTTTGTCACTTCCCAAAAACTTTCCTTTTTCATATCATCTGTTATCATTTCATCCAGATAAGGATTGTTTTTCAGGATATCGCTCGTATGGTTTTGTGTCAATGTCGCTATATATGCATCAGGAAATTTTAATCGCAATTCTCTTATCATTGGTGTAATCATAACTACATCACCTACTCTGTCAGTACGAACAATTAAAATCCTTTTCATTCTAATTTTCCGTCAGAGTTGGATTATTCAATCCGTCTCTTGATTGTATATAATTTTCCTCTTTATAAGTCCTTGCATAAAACACAAAAATTATCGCAGTAAGCAACATTAACCCTGCAAAAAACCAAAAGTAATATGACCCTTCAAGCAATGGTTTTATTGCTGGATTTTGAATTAGTGAATTTACAAATCCTGCTACGAAATTACCCAATGATACTGATAGCAACCACAGACCCATTACAAAAGATTTCATACTGTTTGGTGCCTGTGTATATGAAAATTCAAGTCCGGTTATAGATACCATTACTTCTGCTGCTGTTAGAATTAAATATGCGACGAATTGATACATAATTGTAGGATTACCTCCTCCGTCAATTATTGCCTGTGCTACTGCAATCACCATAAATGAAAAAGCAGAAATAAATAATCCTATTGAAATTCTTCTTAACGGGGTTAGCTCCCATTTATTTTTAAAAAATGGATATATTACATATGAAAATAACGGAATCATTATTATTATTAACAACGGATTAATTGCCTGTATTTGTGATGCTAATAATTCAAATCTAACAAAACCTAAATCTACCCATTTATCCATATTCTCAGCCTGCAATACCCACGATGAACCTGTCTGATCAAACAACGACCAAAATATTGAAATAAAAATATACATAATGCTCAAACTAAAAATTGCTTTCTTACCCTGTGGACTTAAAATATCTTTTTTGTATTGCTTCCATCCTACTGGTGGAATTGCAATAAATACTTTTCTGCCTAAATAAAATACAATTGTCGCAATTAACATCATAATTCCGGGTACTCCAAATGCTATATGTGGTCCATATTTCAAAAGTAATATTGGTGTTAATAATGTTGATAGCATTGCACCGGCATTAATCGAAAAATAAAAATATCCGAATATTTTTTCGAGTAAATGTTTGTTCTTATTCTCAAACTGATCTCCAACGTGTGCACTTACGCATGGTTTAATACCTCCCGAACCCATTGCGATTAACGTTAGCCCGATACTCAATCCTAACCTCGTTTCATCCAAAGCTAATGCAAGATGTCCTAAGCAATATACAACTGAAAGCAATATAATTGTTTTATATTTCCCCCAGAAAACATCTGATATAATTGCTCCAATGATAGGAAAAAAATAAGTCGCCATAACAAAATAATGATACCATGATTTTGCTTCATCATCATTCATCAAAGAAAGTTCACCACCACTGCCCATCAGATATTGCGTCATAAATACTACTAAGATTGCTTTCATTCCATAAAAACTGAATCTTTCGGCAAGTTCGTTTCCGATTATATATGGAATTCCTTTTGGCATCTTGTTAGATTTTTCCATAAGCTTAATATTATTTTAACTTTAATTTAATATTGTTAATATCAGTCAAATGTTTAACTTTATCAAGAATTAAATCTTTTGATAGTTTTGTCATACAAATATTCCCGATTTCACATTCAAGTAAGTTACATCCCAAACATTCCAAATTTTCGTTCACTATTGTTAAATTCTTATCCCCATAAGGTCCTTGAAGTTTCGGATTTGTTGGACCATAAATTCCCAAAACAGGTGTACCTACTGCGGCAGATATATGTAATGGTCCGGAATCATTTCCGATAATAAATGTACAGTTGCTTATTATTGCTCCTAAATATCTGATTGGACTGTCAGGAATTAAATATGTGTTTTCAGGAATAGCGTTGTTTATCTCCTTACATTCTTCTTTTTCTTTTTCATTACCCCAAATTAAAATAAAACTTAAATCATATATCTCATTTAATTTTTTAATCAACTCTATGTAATCATTTACTTTGTATTTTTTTGTTTCCCATCCCCCGGTAAGGGTTACTCCGACTAATGTCTTGTTTAACAAATTATTCTTCTTTAAAAAACTATCTGCAAATTCATAATGTACAGTATTCATTGGTAAATACATCTCTTTACTCAAAATCGGTATTTCCAAATATCTTAATGCATCAAGATTAAATTCGACATTATGAACATCTCCGCCTCTTCCGTCTGTTTTCAGATTATATGCATATTTCCTGCCTCTGAAGTTAAAACCAAATCTGTATTTTGCTTTGCTTAAATATGTAACTAATGCAGTTCTCGGATTACAGTATAAATCTATAATTAAATCATATTTTTGATTTCTGATATTATCTATAAGACATCTGGAATGATCTTCAAGTGGATCATATGTTATCACTCTGTCTATAAACGGATTTTCATTTAATATGTCACGAGAATGTCTAAGTGTGAGATAATAAATCTTTGCATCAGGAAAATAATTTCTTAAATTAGGCAATACCGGGGTGGATAACAATATATCTCCTATACCGCCAAATTTAATTATTAAAATTTTTTTTATTTCGTTTTGCTCAAACTTCAAATATTCTCCAGTATAATAAAATTATTTTCTGTTATTTCTGATTTCAGTGATTTATTTTTGTAAAATTTTTTTTCAGTAAATTTACAAATGTCATATAGTTTACAAACCCCGCAAAGCGGATTAACTGCCTTGCAGATATTTCTTCCGAATTTAATCAGGTCTGAATGAAAATTTGCCTGATATTTTTCAGGAATAATTTTTTTTGCTTCAATATATGTTTTCTCAGCTGTGTTAGTTTTTACAAGTCCTAACCTGTTCAAAATTCTGTGTATATGAGTATCAACCGGAAATTCAGGTCGCTTCATACCGAATGCTATCATACAGGAAATAGTTTTTACTCCAAAACCTTTATAAATCAATAACTCCTCAAAAATTTTTTTATTGCTAAAATCATAAAAGAAATTAAAATCCAATGTACCGAATTTGTTTTTAATTCCTGACAAGAGATTTTTTATTTCCGTTGCTTTAGAATTTGCTAAACCGCAAACTGAAATGGCATTTTTTAGTTCTGATGTCTCCGCTTCTATAATCTCATTGTAATCAGGAAATTTTAATTTAAGATTCGTAAATGCTTTGAAAGAAGATTTATCCGTAGTATTCTGAGAAAGTTTTGTTGCAATTAAATAGTCAAGTAAATTTTGCTTTCCTTCTTTATTGTTTCTGCTTTTATAAATTTTTGAAATAGTTTTTATTATATATAAAACTTTTTCAGATTTTTTCACTTAAATTTTTTTTAATAGTATTTTAACAATTCTGTCTGCCGATTTCCCGTCCCATTTCTCAGGAATTTTTCCTCTTTTGTATTTTCCTGATTCTATTTTTTTGATATTTGATAAAATTAATTTCTCATTAAGTCCGCAAATTGTGTTTGTTCCTACTTCATAAGTCACCGGTCTTTCTGTATTTTCACGCAATGTTAGACACGGAATTTTTAATACAGTAGATTCTTCCTGTATTCCTCCCGAATCAGTTAAAATATATTTCGCACTTGATGTTAGTTTTAAAAAGTCCAAATATCCAAGTGGTTCAGTTATAATCAGATTTTGAATTTCATTTATTGATTTTTCTAATCCGAATTTTTCAATCATTTTCTGTGTTCGTGGATGTATCGGAAATACTAAATCTATATTAGGATTGATTTTGTTTATTCCTTTAAAAATTCCGAATATTTTTTTTAAGTTTTTTAAATTATCTACATTGGAAGGTCTGTGAAGCGTTATTAATGCAAAATTTTTCTCTGAAACCGAAAGTGATTTTAATATTTTTGATTTATTTATTTTTTTTAAATAAAACTTAAGTGAGTCTATCATTGTATTTCCGCACATAAACATATTTTTTGAACTGAAGCCTTCCTTTAAGAGATTTTTAATTCCGCTTTTCTCTGTTATGAAATGATAATTTGATAAATTATCAGTCACAATTCTGTTTATCTCTTCGGGCATCATTCGGTCAAAACTTCTTAAACCGGATTCAATATGTGCGAGTGGAATTGTGGTTTTTCCGTTATAATCCGTTTTTGCACAAACAAGGGCTGCTGCGGTTGTTGAATTCACATCACCATAAACTAATACCATATCCGGTTTTTCCTTCATAACAACTTTTTCAAATTCGGTCATTATTTCTGCTTTTTGTTGTGTATGAGATTTTGAACCTACTCCTAAAAAAATATGTGGTTTTGGCAATTCAAGTTCCCTAAAGAATACATCCGACATTTTTTTGTCGTAATGTTGCCCTGTGTGTATAATTCTATGAGTTACCTTTTTTTTATATTTTAATAACTCTTTATGGATAGGTGCCATTTTCATAAAATTTGGTCTGGCTCCTACAACGGAAAGGATTTTTTTCAAAAATTTATTGGTTATTTATGAAACTAATTAAAAAAACAGATATTTAAAATGTAAGAAAATATTACTATAAATACCGTTTTTCTATATTTATATTCTTTAAACAAATTAAATTATATGAATAACATATTAAAAATTTTCACATTGTTATTTACCTTTACTGTTTTTAGTTGTAGTAATCCTTCAAATCCCTCAGAGCCGGTAATTACTGTTAATGGTACCGTAACAGATGCTTTTAATAACCCTGCTCCAAACATTAATATTAAAATTAACGATACTGAACTAAGAACGGATGCATCGGGAAATTTTTCTTTGCAAAATGTAACAACCCCTTATGATTTATATGTAGATTATATGAATATTAGTATTCCTACAGGAATTAAATTCGAATCAGTATTCAATGATAATCCGAAAATAAATATATTTGATTATGTTGTTACTAACAACCAGAATAATCAGCAAAATCAAATTTCATTACCATCTCTTCCTTCCGGACAAAAATATATTCTTATTATAACTAATACATCAAATGTTCAGATTATAAGAGAGACAACCGGTAATATAAATTTTGTATCTCATTGGATTGGAAATTNNTCAGAAATCAATTGTAACTTAATTGCTATTGTCTATGATAATACCAATAAATTATTTTTAAGGTCATTTATAAAACCATATTTACTTAAAACTAATACAGTTCAAAGTAATTCATATAACGAAGCTGATTTTAATATAACTCTTAATAATATATTATACTCAGGAAATATTACCAAACCAGCGGGTAGTAATACAAGTGAATTAGTGGGTGGTTTAAATTTCCTTTCTTATAATAATTTTTGGCAAAATTATTCCTTTGCGGATATTGTTGTAGGTAACACTTATTCTTTTTATGCACCTGATAATCTACCTTTAAATCCAAAATTATTTTTATACTCCAGAACCACAAGCTCAGATTATGATGTACTTTATAATTCTTATATAAGTATTTCAGCTGGGACGAATATAACAATTCCCGCAGGTCCCAAAGTAACCACTCCAATGTCAAACGGTACGACAATGGGATATGATGATTTCTTTTCCATTGATGAAGGTGGCGGTAATGGAATTTATATGTACAATTTTGATAAACCCGGTCAACAAATCAGAGTTTACTCAAGATCATCTTCAGTCAAAATTCCAAAGTTTATAAATGTAAGTTTAAATTTACAATCTGGCAGTGAATATTATCTATGGCTGGATAAATTATATGGGGTGGAAAATGTTAATGAATTAACCCGATATTCGTTATTTGATCTTAGAAATTTAAATGGACGGGGGACTGCAAATCCGGTTACTTTTAATGCACGGTAAATTTTTAATTTTATTTTTATTATTATTACCTTCAATTTCATTTTCCCAAACAATAATTGAGAAAATAGAGATTGAAGGTAATTCTTTTTTTGATGATGATGAAGTTCTGAATTATTTTGTTTCAAAAAAAAATGGTGTTTTAAATACGACTCAGCTTCAGGCTGACTTAAAAACACTTCGTACTGTTTATAAAAACAATGGTTTTCTGTTCGTTGATATTTCTTCGCCTGAAATAATCTATACTTCAGATTCCGCTTATGCAGATGTTAAAATCTTAATCAATGAAAATGAGAATGTAAAAATAGGTGAAATAATATTTTCAGGTAACAAAGCTATTTCTGAAGAAAAATTATTAACATCTATTGAAACTAAAAAAAACGATATACTTGATAATTCTGTTTTGAATCAGGATTTAGTTTCCATACTGAAATTATACGAAACCTCAGGTTATCCTTTTGTAAAAGCTAATATTGAAGATATTTCAGTTTATGAACAGGGAGATAAAAATTTTATTTCAATTAAAATATCAATCCAGGAAAACATTAAACTGAAAATTAATGAAATTAAAATATCGGGCAATGAGCTGACAAAAAAAAACGTAATTGACAGAGAAATCAGAATAAACAATGACAGCACTGTTACAATCGAAACTCTTGAAAATATTAAATTTCGATTAGAAAGACTTGGAATTTTTTCCGCAGTCTCTTTCCCAAAAGTTTATGTTAATAAGAGCTCCAAAAAAACCGGTTTATTAATTGAAGTTAAAGAAGGTAATGCTAATACATTTGATGGAATACTCGGCTATGTCCCTCCCGCAAATGAATCTGAATCAGGATACCTAACCGGATTAGTTAATCTATCTTTTAAAAATATTTTCGGAACAGCCCGAAGGCTTGATTTGAAATATCAACAGGAAGTCAGAGAAACTCAGGAGTTGGAATTTAGATACCTTGAACCTTATTTTCTATCTTTCCCATTTAATATAAATTTTGATTTTCTACAGAGAATACAGGATTCAACTTATACAAGAAGAAGAATTAACTTTAAAGCTGATTATAATTTGACAGATAACTTTACTCTTTCTGCACTCGGTGGTTATGATAGAATTATCCCATCTGACGATTCACTAAATACTTTTGTAATTGCTGATTCAAGATTGTTCTCTTCAGGTCTTGAATTAAAATATGATTCTCGTAACAATATTTATTTCCCAACTTCCGGAATATTATATAAAACTTTTTATTCTATCGGTGATAAAAAAATATTTAATATAGAAAAATTGAATAATCTCGGATTTAAAGATGAATACGTAATTCAAATATATACCGGTGAACTTGAATTTTATTATTCTGTTTTTAAACAGTCATCTGTTTTGCTAAAACTTTTTGGAGGAGAAGTGAAAGGTGATAAGCTGGAAGAATCTGATTTATTCAGAATCGGTGGCAACAGAAATATCAGAGGATACCGACAAGAACAATTTCTCGCTTCACGTTTAGCATATCTAAATTTTGAACCGCGATTATTCTTAACCGGCAGAAGTTTTGCTTTTGCTTTTTATGATGCAGGATATTATTTCAGACCTCAGGATGAAATAAATAATATTTCTGAACAAAAAGGATTTTTATTCGGATATGGAATCGGATTAAGATTAGAAACAGATTTAGGTTTAATAGGCGTTAGTTATGCACTTGGCAAAGGTGACAGTTTCCTCGATGGTAAAATAAATTTCGGAATTATTACAGATTTCTAATCAGTAAATTATAATCTTAAGCGGTTCATAGACAAAATCTCTATGATATAAAAATTTACCAATATCACAGTCCTTACATCTTCCTTTCAAACAATAATAATTATATAAATGTATCATACCTTGATTTTCAGACTCAAGTTTAGTTTTGATATCAAGTTCTGATTTTATCACACGTGTTATTTCGTTATCAAAATTTGATTTTATACTTTCATAATAATTTAGAACCTGTGATTTAAGTTCTGATTTTTTGAAGGTCATTGCGTATAATAATATTAATGGAATTATAACATTTATTAATATATCATTTATCCTCATCTCTCCGATTAATTCGTCTGATTTTGTTTTTTTCTTTTTCCCAAAATTGTAATAAAATATCCAGTAATTGGAAAATTTTATTTTTTTAAATATCTTGTTTATCTCTTCTTTTACAAATTTATTATTTTCAAATACTGTCACTAATTTTTTAAATAACCCTTCCTGAATTATCTCGTTTAAAATTCCTGAAAGATACGCAATTCTTAAAGTAGGGAAATTTACCATTCGCAATCTGAAAAACATCCATTCTGATTTATCCATTGCCTCACTTCCTTTTTTCAATGTGAATAATTTCCATCTTGCTGTCAGTTTTTTTGTGTATTCATCGGAACTTCTCAGTTCTTTTAATAATCCACTTTTCCCAAATAGTATCGTATCAATATCTGTTAAAGTTAATTTTTTTTGCGTAAATATATCGGTGTCAATGCTACTTGCAAGTTTTAAAAATTGATTTTTATTTTTTGAGTATCCGAGTGCCTCAGCAGTATAATCAAATAAAACTCGTTCCCAAACCAAAGATTTATTAACATTTAAACCATATGTCGTAAGCTTATATCTCATTCTATCCATTTTGTATTTTAATCTCTCATTTGATAATTGCTTTATCCATTCTAATTTAAATTCTTTTCCAATATCCAGATTATCAGGGTAACAGGGAAGTTTGAAGTTATCTCCGGGGTTTTCTGTAATGTCTTTGTAAATTTTTGAAATTGGTTTTGTGAGAAATTCAGAAAGTATTATGGTAGGAATTTCATTTCTGTCTTTAGATTTTATTTTTTCATTTCTTTCGCTTCCCCAAAGACAAACATTTAAAATAACTTTGTTATAATTCCTGTCTTTTTTGTGTTTATGCAGGTTCCAGTCATTTAATCCTCTGTGAATTTCAATATCACCTTCAAATATATTATCATTAATTTTTATTTTGGCATTTTTATAATCAGCACCGGCATCAGTATTCTTTTTGCCGTAATCAATAATTGAAACTTTTTCATGGTTTATAGTGTGTAAATTATTGTAATACACAGGATCTTCCCAAATCCTGCAAATAAAAGATTCATTCAGGTTTTGTTTTTCCATTAAAATTAATTGTTAATTTTAATAATTTTGTAATTATACCTAAATTAAAATAAAAAAAATGTTTAGAAATTACTTTAAATTTTTTGCTGTTTTTCTTATTGCGGGTTTTCTTTCCTCTTGTGGAAATCAGCAACAAACAACAAATAAAACTGAAGATCAATATTTTCAGGAAGCTCAGGTTAAAATTGATGGGAAAAAATTTCCTGAAGCAATTGCTCTGTATGAAGAATTCATAAAAGCATATCCTAAATCTGAAAAAGTGCACGATGCATACAACAAAATTGCGGGTTATTACATCACAGAACTAAAGGATAATCCGAAAGCTATTGAAACCTATAAAACTCATTACAAAAATTATCCGGATTCAAAACAGGGTAAAAATTCTCTTTTTCTCGTGGCGTTCACTTATGATGAAGTTTTAAAAGATAAAGATAATGCGATAAAAGCTTATGAAGAATATTTGGTTAAATTTCCGACTGATACTGATCCCAATGAAAA
The DNA here is from genome assembly GCA_002455255.1 of Candidatus Tepidiaquacellales bacterium UBA6667. Taxonomy (GTDB): domain Bacteria; phylum Bacteroidota; class Ignavibacteria; order Tepidaquicellales; family Tepidaquicellaceae; genus UBA9002. The sequence goes on from DKKL01000035.1 coordinate 137,311, forward strand.
ATTTAGTGAATCTGCAAAAGTGATGCTTGAAAATTTAAAAACCGGTGGCTCAATTGAAGATTTAATCAAAAAAGTTGAATCGCAGAATAATACAACAGGTGATAATAAAGAAGTTAAGACTACAAACCCTGATGTAAAAATAGAAAAAGTAGAACCTAAATCTGAAACTCCGGATAAAGAAGTAAAAAAAGAAACTAAATAAAAAACTTTTAAAACCGCCTTTGGGCGGTTTTTTATTTTAAAAATATATTTTTGAATCAACCTGACATAAAAAAATATCTTCTCCCCGATGTTGTAGCAAGACTTTCCAATATGGAACTGAAAGCTAAACTTATGGTCGAAGGATTTATGGCAGGTCTTCATAAATCACCCTATCACGGATTCAGTGTGGAATTTGCCGAACACCGCCGATATATGCCCGGCGATGATATTAAATTTCTTGATTGGAAAATTTTTGCGAGAACTGACAGGTATTATATAAAACAATTTGAAGAAGAAACAAATTTAAAATCTTATATACTTCTTGATATAAGTAAATCAATGGATTTCAGTTCATCCGGAAATGTTAATTCTGTTTCGGATAACATTTTCAATAAATTCAAAAAAAAAGTTTCAGCAAAACCTCAAACTTATATTAAAAAACTTGAATATGGTTCTTACCTTGCGGCTTCTCTTTCTTATATGATGTTGCTTCAAAGAGATGCAATTTCTTTAACTACGTATGATGAATCAATTAGGTCTTTTATCCCTCCGCGAGCAACAAATGCAAATCTAAATTCAATTCTTCGGGAATTATCAACTGTTAATTCAGTCGGCAAAACAGGGACGGCTAAATCTTTAAATGAAATTGCCTCAAAGATTAAAAGAAAAGGACTTGTGATTGTAATAAGTGATTTGTTTGATAATCCTTCTGAAGTTGTAAAATCTTTACGTCACTTTCGTTTTAAAGAAAATGAAGTTATTGTATTTCAGATTTTAGATCCTGTTGAAATGAATTTTCTCGAAGGAAATCCAGTAACGCTTGTTGATATTGAAACTAATGAAGAACTGTTTTCTCAACCTTTTGCGATTCAAAAAGCATATAAAGATACTATCAAAGAATTTCTCGATAATTATAAAAGAGAATTGAGAAATAACGGTATAGATTATGAAATATTATCTACCGAAATGTCTTTTGATAAAGCTCTTATTAAATATCTTGGTAAAAGAGCAAAGTTAAATTAATAAGAACGTCTGTTCACATCCCAAATTGGCTCAGTGAGTCTGTAATCTCCAAATCCTGTATTATCCACAAATATAAATCTTCTGTTAATATCATAATAATCCCATATTTCATAAGGTTTAGAGTTATCTCCGAAAGGTGATCTTTCTATATTTCCCGGATCGCCGAATAAAATATAAACCATTCCCATATCGGTCTTCCAACCGGGAAAATGAGTTGAATATCTTTCGTTTGAAATTTTGATTCTGTTGTAATAATCAATCATTACCTCATTTTTGGAAGAGTTTGGTGTAGGATCTTTTGATTTCCAAAACGCTATAAATTCTTTTTCTTTTTCTACTCGAGTTTTTGCATTTCTAAGCTTATCAAACTCTGTCGCATCTGCTATATAAATGCACTGCTGAATAGCTTCATCTAAATCTTTAATAGTTACAGGCATATCTGTCCACCTGAACATAAAATTTTTATCCGTGATTACAGAATTATTTTCTCTGTCAGTTATCTCCAGCGTATAATCTCCTGTCAAAAATTGTTCAGCATTAAATTTTTCTACCTTTTGATTCTTACCTGGTTTAAGTAAGTAGTCAAATGAACCGCTGGCTATCAGATTTTTCTTTTCGTTATCAATTTTTGTAATTTTATAATCATAAATTTTATTTTCATCTTTCCCTGTTAGATTATTAATCTCGTAAAAAATATAAAATTGTTTTATTCCGCCGACATTTTTTGTAACAAGTGGAGTTATTGATTTTTTCCCTTCTGCTCCATCTTCGTAGTTCGAGACTAACATTACATTGCTGAAATTTATTCCGTCAGGTTCGTTTTCCAATACTTTTATATCGGAACTCTTACTTAATATTTTGCTCGTATTTTTATCTTCAAGTGTAACTTCAACCTTATATTCACCGGGGGCAATAGAAAAAGATTTTATAATAAATTCTGAATTCCATTTGTTTTTAGTCTTATCATCTTTTTTATAACTTATATTAGAATTATATCTCTCGTTTATTATCGCTCTGTTTTCTTTGTTTATTACTTTTACTATATAATCAATATTTGAAGTGTATTTGTTTTCTGAACTTATAAATTTGAATTGTAAATTTTCAAGAGGTATTTCAATATATACATCCAATCTGCCTTTCCCATCCGTATCAATCGGATAAAAAATCAGCGGGTCAAAAAAGAAATATTCTTTTCCATAATTAAGATTTTGAATACTTTGATTCTCTAACTGAGAATAAGATTCTTCCTGCTGGAATAAACCAGTTGCAATTACAAATGAAATTGCAAAAATAATTTTGTTTAAATTTTTCATAGAAATCTCTATTTAAATTACCTCGGCGAAGAGGTCAAATTCTTCATAGTCATAAATTCTAACGTTATAAAATTCACCAATTTTCATTGAACTATTTGTTGGGGAGACAAATATTTCCTGGTCAACTTCAGGGGCGTCTTTGTAACTTCTACCAATGTAATAATCATTTTCCATTCTGTCAATTAAAACTTTTAGTTCCTTTCCGACAGTATTTTTGTTTTTTTCTTCGGAAATTCTCTTTTGAATCACCAGTAATTCTTTTTGTCGTCTAAGTTTCTCTTTATACGGTATCCTGTCCGGTATGTTAGCTGCATACGTCCCTTCTTCGTTTGAATATGTAAAAACCCCGAGCCGGTCAAATTTAAAATCACTGATATATTCTTTTAACTCTTCAAAGTCCTTTTCCGTTTCATCAGGATATCCCGTTATGAGCGTTGTTCTTATCGCAATTTCAGGAATTTCATTTCTAATTTTGTTTAACAAATCCGCCTGTGTTTTTTTGGTTATTCCTCTTCTCATTGATTTTAAAACATCATCTGTTATATGCTGAACAGGAATATCTATATACTTACAGATTTTATCGTTATCTCTTATTTCTTTTATGAGTTCATCGGGAAATCGTGAAGGATATGCATACATAAGTCGAATCCATTCTATACCGTTTATATTGGAAATTTCATTTAATACATTTGCAATATTTCTTTTTTTATCCAAATCAAATCCCCAGTAAGTTGTATCCTGTCCTATGATAATAATTTCTTTAACACCTTTTGATGCGAGGATTTGTGCTTCTTTCAGAATTTCATCAAGAGGTTTTGATTTGTGTTTACCTCTCATAATCGGGATAGCACAAAATGAACACGGGTTATTACATCCTTCTGATATTTTTAAATATGCAAAATGTCGCAGAGTAGAAAGTTCTCTTTCGCCAAGCAGTTCACTTTTGTAATCACAACCAAGTTCATTTAACAAACTTATAATTGTATGTTTTTTATCTGTCGCACCAAAATATTTATCAACTTCGGGAATATCTTTCTCGAGTTCAGGTTTATATCTGTCAGAGAGGCATCCGGTAACATAAACTTTTTTCAGAAGTCCTGCTTCTTTTCTTTTAACAGCTTTAAGAATAGTATTGATTGATTCTTCTTTTGCTTTTTCGATAAATCCGCAAGTATTAATAATAACATTGTCAGCTTCGTTTTCATCATCCACAATTTGCACATCATTATTTTTCAGTTGAGAAAGAATAAATTCCGAATCAACAAGATTCTTTGAACAACCCAGAGTAATTAATTTTACTTTATCTTTAGAAACTTTCATAAGTATAAAATAATTTAATTAATTTTCAGAAATAAGTTATAAGCGGAGTTCTTATCCTTACCTCGTTTTGCGACTTGATTCATAAGAAAACTTCAATCTTTTAAAAAAATCCTAAAGAAATAAAAAAATTTTGCATCAATCGTTAAGATGATTAGCTTTTACTAGTAGGATAAATGAATTGAAATTAAATCGGAATTTATATTATTTTTAAAAAATCAATTATGGATTACAAAATAGAAGATTTTGAAAAATACGAATATTCTGAACCTATAGAAATGTCTGAATTGCTTTCCGAGTATCAAAATAAATGGGTAGTTTTATCATTCGATGAAACAAAAGTATTATCTTCATCTGATAAATTGTCAGATTTAAAAGATTACCTCGATAAAGGAATTTTTATGAAAGTCCCCAATATAAACGAGATTTTAATACCTTAATTAATTCAATGAAGTTTATTTTTAAAAAATTCAAAACAGGTAATAATTCCATTCCTTTTATACTAATGCCATATATTCAATATGAAATAAAATTAGGAAATAGAAGCTTTATTTCAAGTGCGTTAATAGATACAGGTGCTAGTTATACGCTAATAAATAAATCTTTTGCTGAGTTAATTGAATTCGATTGGAGATCAGGAAAGATAATAAAGATTATAGGTATCTCTGGTAAACAAATTGATGCTTATCTGCATTCAGTAGAAATTAAACTTCCACAACTAAATGATAATTACATAAGTACAAATGTCGCTTTTACAGATTGTGAAAATATTGGTATTTTATTAGGACACATTGGATTTTTTGAACATTTCAATATGGCTTTTGTGTATAATAAAAATAGTTTTTATATAAATCCATCATAAATCTACAATTAAATTTTTAATTATAAATTATAAAAATTTCAGTTGTTAATATTTTGTATACCCCCTTCTGCGTTGAAAGTTTTGGGATTTTTGATTAATTTTGTTTCTTGTTTATAAAATAGGGCGATTAGCTCAATTGGCTAGAGCACTTCGCTTACACCGAAGGGGTTATAGGTTCGAGTCCTTTATCGCCCACCCTTATTTTCCCTTTAAACAAAATCTCCTAATTTATTTTCCGAATCATATTTTCCCAATTTATTTTACTTGGTTTATTTTGATTGAAAAACCATCAATTCCTACTGAAAGTATTTATCCGTATTGTGGGATTTCTTTGTCCCAAAAATTATAAATATACCAAGAATCCTTCCTCTATTCTTTCATTTTTTTATTTTAAATTGCATAACAAGTCTTTAATACAATAATTTTTATTCTTGTGAATGAAAAATAAACTTATCCTACTTGGTTCGATAGTTTTAATCTACATCATAAATTTATTCTCTTCTTCAATTGATCCTTATTTCTATCAAATATTAATTTTCATAGGAATAAATATCATTCTTGCCTCAAGTCTAAATTTAATCAACGGTTTCACAGGTCAGTTTTCTTTAGGTCATGCGGGCTTTATGGCTATTGGTGCTTATGTCTCTGCTGCTGTATCTACTTATTTCGGTCCGTTTTTCATATCAACTTTCGGAACTTCATTTCCCGGTAGTGTAATTTCATTTTTGATTTTTTTACTTATTGGCGGTATCGCTGCTGCAATTGTTGGGCTAATTGTTGGTGTTCCTTCTTTAAGATTAAAAGGCGATTATCTCGCATTAGTAACTCTTGGGTTTGGTGAAATTATAAGAGTTATAATTCAAGGTTTAGATGTTATAGGTGCTTCGCAAGGTTTCAGAGGTGTTTATGTTTATAACAACGGTGAAAAATTTCTCGATATGCAAAGCAATTCCGATATCGGCTTCACTTTTTTCGGAATTGAAAAATTTACAGATTTTTTCTGGGTTTATGCAATTGCTGCTGTTACTATTTATATAATTTACAGTTTGATTAATTCTACTTATGGCAGAGGGTACATTGCAGTTAAAGATGATGAGATTGCTGCCGAAGCAATGGGTGTCAATACCACTAAATATAAAGTTACTGCATTTGTAACCGGTGCATTCTTTGCAGGGCTTGCCGGTGTTTTATATGCTCATTATGCACAATATATTAATCCGGAAGATTTTAATTTTTTACGCTCAATTGAAGTTGTAGTAATGGTTATACTCGGAGGAATGGGAAGTATTATCGGAGTGATAATCGCAGCAGTTATATTAACAATTTTACCTGAATTATTAAGAGGAGTTTCTGAATATAGAATGATTATCTATGCTTTGCTTTTGATAATAATGATGTTAACCAGACCACAGGGATTGTTCGGATTTAAACTTAAATCTTTTAAAAATAAAAAGACTGAAACAAAATAATCACAGATTAACTATAGAATGAGTAAATTGCTTGAGATTAAAAATGTTACAATGAAGTTCGGAGGACTAACCTGTGTGGATAGTTTATCAACATATGTTGGCGAAAATGAATTAATTGGTATGATTGGTCCTAATGGTGCAGGTAAAACTACTGTGTTTAATATTATTACCGGAGTATATGACCCAACTGCGGGGGATGTATTATTTGAAGGTAAAAGTTTAATTCCATATAAACCTTATCAGGTTTCAAAACTTGGTATCAGCAGGACTTTTCAAAATATCAGATTATTTCCCTCACTTAGTGTCAGAGATAATGTGAGAGTATCTTTCGGAAAAAGCATAAGAAACGGATTTTTTTCTTCTATAACACAACTGCCTCATTTCAATAAGGAAGAAGCAGAACTTGAAAATAAAATTTCTGAATTGCTTGAAATGTTTGATCTAATTCATGATGAAAATGAAATAGCAACTTCACTTCCATACGGTGAACAAAGGAAATTGGAAATTGTCAGAGCATTAGCAACTTCACCTAAACTCTTGTGTCTTGATGAACCGGCAGCGGGAATGAATCCGACGGAAAAAGTTGAACTGATGAAACTTATCCAGGATGTAAAAGAAAAATTTAAAATTTCAATTTTATTGATAGAGCATGATATGGGTGTTGTTATGGGAATTTGTGAAAGAATATTTGTTTTAGATTATGGAAAAAAAATAGCGGAAGGTTTACCTTCAGAAATTCAAAATGATCCTAAAGTAATTGAAGCATATCTTGGAGATTGAAGGAATCTCGAATTTTTAATTTTGAATTTCGAATGTAATGTAATTATTAAAGTTTTAATATGAATTCCACTGAATTAAAGAATAGAACAAAAGAGTTTGCAAAAGATGTAATATTGTTAGTTGATAAAATGCCCAACAAAAGAATTTCTAATGTAATAAGTAATCAGATTTTAAGAAGTGCAACTTCTGTAGGTGCTAATTACAGATCAGCATGTAGAGCCAGATCAAAAGCGGATTTTATTTCGAAAATTACCATTGTAGAAGAAGAAGCAGATGAAACTTTATACTGGCTGGAATTAATAGATGAATTAAATTTAACTGATAAAGATGATTTATATAAATTAATGAACGAAACAAAAGAATTAGTTGCAATATTTACAGCAACTGGAAAAACAACAAAATTAAATATTCGAAATTTAAAATCCGAAATCCGAAATTGAAAAGATGTTAAAAATAGAAAATCTTAATGTTAACTATGGTGCTATAAAAGCAGTAAGAGGCATCAGTCTGGAAGTGAAAGAAAAATCAATTGTTACGCTGATTGGTGCAAACGGTGCAGGAAAAACTACAACTTTAAGAACAATTTCAGGACTTCTGAAACCTGTTTCAGGTAAAATATTTTTTGAAGGTCAGGATATTACTAATATGTCACCGGATAAAATTGTTGAGCTTGGAATTTGCCAATCACCTGAAGGCAGAATGATATTTTCAAATCTTACTGTAAAAGAAAATCTTGAAATGGGTGCATATACAAGAAAAGATAAAGAGCATATCAAGTATGATCTCGAATTTGTATTTGCGTTTTTCCCGAGACTTAAAGAAAGAATTAATCAACTTGGTGGGACGCTTTCCGGCGGTGAACAGCAGATGCTTGCGATTTCAAGAGCATTAATGTCAAAACCAAAATTATTACTTTTAGATGAACCGTCTTTGGGTATAGCCCCATTGCTCGTAAAAACAATTTTCGAAAAAATTGTAGCGCTAAATAAATCAACGGGTATTACTATATTGCTTGTTGAACAAAACGCTAATCTTGCTTTACATAATGCTGATTATGGTTATGTTTTGGAAACAGGGGAAATTACACTACAAGGTGAATCAAAAATTCTTTCGGAAAACGAAGACATTAAAAAAGCATATTTAGGAAAATAAAAAATAAAAATTATGAAACTTGCAGACAGAATGAATAACCTCGGTACTGAAACAGCATTTGAGGTTCTTGCAAAAGCAAAAAAACTTGAAGCAGAAGGTAAAAGCATAATCCATCTTGAGATTGGTCAACCTGATTTTCCAACTCCGGAAAATATTTGTGAAGCAGCAATCAAAGCTATAAAAAACGGTGAACACGGATATACTCCATCTGCAGGAATTCCCGAGCTTAGACAATGTATTGCAAATTATATAAGCAAAACAAGAGGCATTGATGTATCACCTGATGAAGTTGTATTCACTCCAGGAGCAAAGCCAATAATGTTTTACACAATGCTTGCACTGATAAACGAAGGTGATGAAGTAATTTATCCAAATCCCGGATTTCCTATTTATGAATCTATGATTAAATATGTTGGAGGAATTCCTGTTCCTTTAAAACTAAAAGAAGAAAAAAATTTTTCATTTGATGTCGAAGATTTATCTAAATTAATAACTAAGAAAACAAAATTACTCGTATTAAACACACCTCAAAATCCTACAGGTGGAATTGTGGATAAATCAACCATTATTAAAATTGCTGAGTTGCTCAAAGATAAAGATATAACGATTTTGAGTGATGAAATTTACAGTAGATTGATATTTAACGGTGAACATTTCAGCATTACTTCCATTCCCGGTTTTAAAGAGAGAACTATTATACTTGATGGATTTTCAAAAACTTATGCAATGACAGGGTGGAGAGCGGGTTATGGAGTTATGAATAAAGACCTCGCAGATCAGTTTGGAAAACTTATGACAAATTCAAATTCTTGTGTAAATTTACCAACTCAAAGAGCATGCATAGAAGCTTATGAAGGACCTCAGGATTCTGTTGAAATGATGAAAGCAGAATTCATCGCAAGAAGAGATATAATTGTTGAAGGTTTAAACTCACTTCCGGGTTTTAAATGTAATGTACCGGACGGAGCTTTTTATGCTTTTCCTAATATTACAGGGACAGGTTATAAATCAAGAGAATTAACAGACCATTTGTTATATAAAGCAGGTGTTGCGGCATTATCAGGAACTGCATTCGGTGAATTCGGCGAAGGATATTTAAGGTTTTCTTATGCAAACTCAAGAGAAAACATTCAGGAAGCAATAAAAAGAATTAGAGAAGTTTTATAATAAATAAAAAAATAAAAATATGGATGACTTAAAGCAATTAATTGAAAATCATCTTGCAAATCACAATGCACTGATGCTTGCTACAACCGGCGGAGAATATTCTCCCTGGATACTTGGTGTATATTATTTTAATGATGGATTGGATATTTATTTTTTTCTTGAGACGAATGGAAAATCTATGGGCAATGTAAGAAATAATAATTCAGTTGCAATTTCAGTTTCTCAAAACGATGCAATGAAAGATTTTTTACAGGGATATGGCAAAATTGAAGTACTGCCTGATGATAAAGAAAAATTTGTCAGAGATGGTTTAGTAGCAAAGATGCCATGGTTTCAAACTTATACACCGGTTTCACCTGTAAAAGTTAAGATTGAAAAATCATTTTTTACATCACTTGAAAGACAATGGTTTCCTGCTAAAGTCTTGGAAAATCAATAAGATAATGCTAACCCCGCCAAATAGCAAATCCTTATAAAAGCCGATTGAAATTTAATAATGAAAATAAAAAAGATTTGAATTCACTTCTAATTTAGATATTTTTACATAAAAATAATTAAACCCTTAATTATTATGAGGAAACATCTACTTTTTTTAAAGGGTTTGTTTGTACTGATTTTTCTACCCTCAATTTCTTTTTCTCAGTTAAATCTGACAGGTTTTGAAACCACCGGTTTTGTAAATTTGTCTTCAAATGTTTATTCCACCAATCTTCCGCAGAACAGATTTGAAAGCGGTTTAACGAATTTAATTGGCGGTATTACATTTAAAAATAATCTCGTTGAAATTCCATTTAAGTTTTACCTCTCAAATCAAGAAAAGAAATTTCAACAACCATTTAACCAATTAGGAATTTCACCTGTCTTTTGGGGATGGTTAAAAGTAAATGCAGGTTATTTCAACACTAAAGTTTCTGATTTTACATTCGGTGAATCAAAAATGCTTGGTGGCGGAATTGAAACTGTAAATCTTCCTATAAGATTTGGGTTTAACTACGGAAGGATTCAACAATCACTCGAACCGGATACTACAGCAAGATTTTATGGAAAATTTGCAAGAGATGCCTGGTCATTCAAATTAGGTTATGGATCAGATAAATCACACATTGATTTTAATTTATTTAAAGCGAAAGATGATGAGACTTCTTTAGGAAAAATTATTTATCCCGCATCACCAAGAGAAAATGCCGTAATGTCTTTTTCTTTTGTGTTGCCATATTTAGAGCAAGACCTGAATTGCTATGGTGAAATTGCAACATCTATTTATACAAGTGATACACGAGTTCAGGATAATATGGAGGAAGGATTTTATGATATCTTAAAACCTCTAATAAAATTAAAATATACATCCAGATTTGACGGTGCGGTTAAATTTGGACTTAACTATAAAATTGACAGGTCTGTAACGCTCGGATATGAAGGAAACTGGATTGGACCGGGTTTTACAACATTAGGTTATGAATATCTTCAAAATGATTTATTTGATAATAAACTAACCGGTTCTTTTAAACTTCTCAACAACAAACTCAATATTCGTGGTAATCTCGGCATAAGAAGTAATAACTTGAGAAATAATAAATTTGCAACAACAAACAGATTTATTTCTTCAATTGTATCTTCTTATCAAATATCAAATTTATTTGGTTTTGATGTTAATTTTATGAATTACGGAATGAAATCTGATCCTGCCAATGATTCAGTAAGAGTTGATAATATTTCAAATTTCATTTCTGTAAGTCCGAGATTTAATTTTATAAATTTCGGTGCTATGAATAATGTAACATTCTTATACTCTTACCAAAATCTTGAAAATCTCAATATCGTGTCTTTTAACAGAACTAATGTTAATTCACACAACATTCTCGGAACTTGGAATATATTTTTTAAATCGGGTTTAAATCTTAATACAAGTCTCAACTATACTGATACGAGATTAAATGACATCGGAAATAAATTTACAAATGTAAGCATTTCAGCATCAAATAATTTTTTTGAAAATAAATTATTTGCATCAGTAAATCTTGGATTTTATATAATGAATTCATTTGATGAGAATAATCAGTTTAATGGTGGATTAAATCTTCGATATTCACTAAATAAATTTGGCAGTGTTTCGGCTTATGTAATCAGGAATATGTATAATTCAAATTTCAATCCTTCAATCAATGAATGGTTGGCTAATATTCAATATAATTATAATTTTTAATCAGGAGAAAGTATGAAAAAAATAATAACAACATTATTCTTTCTGTTATTTTCGGCAGTTTCTCTCGCGCAAAATCTCACAGTTACAGTAATCGTTCCACCGGTAATGCCTTTTGATCTGGATGCGTGGAGAAATAACCCCGGACTCATACAAGTCCTGGTTACAAACACTTCTTCAGTTACGCTTACGAATTACCGACTTGGTTGGAAAACAACTGATACAAGAACAGGAGTCGTAGCTGCACAAACAAAAGATGAAAGTCTTCCACCTGCAAATTTTCCTCCGGGAACAACTTCATATCCTGCAGGTCAACTGATTTTTTTACCGGCTGTTGAAATTGATGAGGGTTACAGAACTCAATCTGTAACTACCAATACAATACCCGAAAGTGATTATACTTTTTGTATATACATTTTAAATGAAAATAATCAGGTTGTATCACTTCTCGGAAATACTTGTGCTTATTTTCAAATATTAATCCCGGAATCAATTTCACTTTTAAATCCTGCTGATGATGAAGTCATACCTCAATCTTCACTACCGTTATTTATGTGGACGCCGGTTCTCTCAGGTGCTCCTGTGAAATATAATCTTAAAATCGTACCTGTGTATCAGGGTCAAAGTAAGTATGATGCTATACTTACAAATCCATTGTTAATACAAAAATCTGTAATGACTCCTTCCTATCAGTTTAATCTGTCTGATCCTCCATTTGATTTTTATCCTCAGGCAATTGCTTTTGCATGGCAGGTTCAGGCTACAGATAATCAAAATGTCCCTGTTACACAAAATAATGGAAATTCTAATGTCTTCCAATTTGTATTTGCAAATGCAAATGAAGATGTTACAGTTGATATAACAACAACGGGCTGTAAAGATAATGAATTTGAGCTTGAGGCGATGCCCGAAGGAGGTTCCGGAAACTTTACTTATAAGTGGACAAAGGGAGGTGTTAATTTCCCTCAGACGACTAAAAAAATTACCGGGTTATTATCAGGTAAATATAAAGTTACCGTTACCGATGCACAATCAGGGAAGACTGCTTCAAAAGAAATAGATATAAGTCAGATTTATATAAGCGCTGAGGCAAGTAAGTTGCAATATTGTTTTTCAAGTGATGGGAAAATCTATTTTAAAAACAGAAGAGTTTCAGGTGGTTTTCCAAAAGATGATGCCGGAAAGAAAATTTATAATTATACAATTAAAAAAATTGCACCTGATCAAAAAGATATAAAATCAGGTACAGTGCAAGGTGAGATGCCTTTTAGTACTCCTGAATATAAAGTCGCCGACTCGCTTTATGCAGGTACTTATAGAATTACTGTAACGGATGAGAAAGGATGTTCAACTCACAGGGACGTTACTATTGAGTCTCCTGATTCAAAAATAGATTTTTCAGTTTACAGAACAAATCTTGACTGTATTGCCGGAAAAAAAGGTAAAATTAGGATAGGGAATCTAACAGGATTTAAAGATTATTCTCCAAGATATACAGTAGAATTCAAAGGTCCAAATGGCTTCAGTAAAAAAGGATATAAACTTGATTCAGTAACTAATCTTGAAGCCGGAGAATATTTTATCACAGTTACGGATACTTCAAGTATTGGTAAATGTTTTAAAACAAAATCTGTAATTTTAGAATATGTTACATCTTCTGCAGAAGTAAAAATATTTTCATCAGGTGTAACACAAGATGGAGCTAATGATGGTGTGATACGATTGATTATAACTTCAATTTATGATAAAGTAAAAAGTGTTGAAGCTGCAGATTCAAAAGGTAATAAAGTACCACAAAACCAAATATTTAAGGAAGATGAAAATAAAGCTTACAGGATAAGCGGACTAAAACCTGAGACATATAAAATAAAATTAAAAATAGATGACAATTGTATAGTTGAAAGAACCGTAAAAGTTTCAGACTGTTCCAAACCTCAGTTCACCGTTGCACTTAAAGAAGATTTCGTTTTAAAAACAAAAACAACTTTTACAGTTGTATTGTCAAATATGGTTACGGGGAATACGACATTTAAGTTTACTCCGGCAGAGGAAGGTAAGAAAAAACCAAATCCATTTGTAAAATATGTAAATACTAAAACATGGAATCAGCTTGTAAATACAGCAAACTTTGAAGAAGGTGAATATGAGCTTGAAGTTACAGATGTTCGCGGATGTGTACAAACATTAAGTTTCAATGTCTATAAAAAAGCACCTGATTGCAAACCGGATGCAAATAAATGGGTAGCGTTAAATATTACCCCTATATTTCAGTTAACTCCAATGTGGTGCTGGGCAACTTGTGGTGAGATGGTTTTCAGATATTATAATGTTCCGAATGTGAATCCTGCTGGAATTTATCAATGTGGATTAATAGGTTATATGATTGGCGGAGCTTGTAATATAAACTGTGCAGTTTGCAGTATGGTAGGTGCACCAAGTATGAAATTTATGACAGATATGATAAAAAATTATTCAAACTTTGCTTCTAAGGGTGCCATAAAATTAAGTGCTGACAGTAAAGTTGGCAAATTAACCTTTGAAGAAGTTAAAACTCAAATTGACGGAAAAATGCCTATTGTTGCGGGAGTAAATACGAGTGGAAAAAACGGACCTACTGAACATGTGTGTGTGATTATTGGTTACAACGAAACTACTGTAAATCCTGAATCCGGAGGTGAAGTAAAATGCAAATATATAAAAGTGAATGATCCGTTCCCATTTAATCAATTCGGTAAAAATCCTTATGTATCAGCAGGTGGAAAAGATTTAGGAAACGGACAATATGAAATATTATATGATGATTTTGCAAATAAGTTAAAATGGAAAGAGACAATGTATAATATTAAATAAGTTTGTGATTGATGTTCCTCATACAGTGTTGTTTGATACGCAACACACATCCCTCTGTAATCCCCTTGCAGAGGGATTTTTATTTTATACTATTGATATATGTATAAAAAAACATATTAATATATTAATTTATTAAAAATTATATTTTTGAATTTACAAACAGATTTTTTAATTATTGGAAGCGGAATAGCCGGCTTATCACTGGCAATTAAACTGAGTGAACTCGGAAGTGTATTAGTTATAACTAAAAAACAAAAGGCAGAGTCTAATACAAATTATGCTCAAGGTGGAATAGCTGCCGTATTATCAGATGATGATAATTTTGGACTTCATATAAAAGNNAATGACTGAAGGTCCGGAAAGAATCAAAGAATTAATTGAATTTGGTGTAGAATTTACAAATGAAAAAGGAAAGCTTTCTCTTGGCAGAGAAGGTGGACATTCAAAGAACAGAATTGTTCATTCAAAAGATTTAACCGGCAGGGAAATAGAAAGAGCTTTGCTTGAAAAAATATCAAACATATCTCAAATTAAAATTCTTGAATATTATTTTGCGATTGATTTTTTGACAAGGAAAAACTTTAAGAAAAGATATAAACCTAAACAAAAAAATGTATGCTATGGTATATATGCATTCAATGTTGAAACTTCAAAAGTTGAAATTATTACAGCAGGAACTACTATTATAGCTTCCGGAGGTGCAGGGCAAGTTTATCTGCATACTTCAAATCCTCCTATTGCTACGGGGGATGGTGTTGCTATGGGTTATAGGGCTGGTTGCGAAATTGAAAATATGGAATTTGTTCAGTTTCACCCGACAACTTTATATGAACATCCGGATTCTAATGTGCCTTATGTTTTTTTAATTTCTGAAGCTGTCAGAGGTGCAGGTGCAGTATTGAAAAGAATAGATGGATATGAATTTATGAATAAATATGATAAAAGAGGGTCCCTCGCTCCACGAGACATAGTCGCAAGGTCTATTGATAATGAAATGAAAAAAACCGGAGATAGTTTTGTTTATCTGGATATAAACCCTGTGGGATTGCTAAAATTTAAAGAAGAATTTCCAAACATTTATGAAGTCTGTATTTCAAAGGGAATAGATGTTTCAAAAGGATTAATACCTGTTGTTCCTGCGGCTCATTATTCGTGTGGCGGAATCAGAACTGATTTAAAAGGTAGAACTAATATAAAAAATTTATATGCTTGCGGAGAAGTATCCAGTACGGGAGTTCACGGAGCAAATCGCCTCGCATCTAACTCTTTACTTGAAGCAATGGTTTTTGCCGATGCTATATATAATGATATATTATATTTATCGTCTAAACAAAAAATTAATTTAAATTCTATACCTTTAAGTAATATTTATGAATGGAATGATGATGGTACTGAAAATGCTGATGAATGGATACTGATTTCATATGATAAATTTGAAATAAAAAAATTGATGAGCGATTTTGTAGGTATTGTCAGAAATATGTATAGATTAAAGCGAGCACTAAGAAGAATTAAAATGATGAAAGAAGAGATTGATGAATTTTATTTTAAAACAAAATTAAATGTAGATTTACTTGAATTAAGAAATCTTGTAACTGTCGCATATCTTATTGTATGCTCGGCAATGAAAAGAAAAGAATCCAGAGGATTGCATTATATGACAGATTTTCCATTCACTTCAGAAAAATTTTTACATAATACAATTTTAAAGAAAAAATAATTTCCCAAATATGAAAATAATCTTCTTCTTAATTATTATAAGTTTAGTTAGTATTAATTCCTTTTCTCAATCAATTCCTGAACCTGAAAGAGTTAGAACTTATGATGTTTTACATTATGATTTTTTTATATCACCCGATATACTAAATAAAACTGTAAAGGGTTATGCTAAAACTTACATAAAACCATTACAAGACGGATTTAACAAGTTTGAACTTGATGCAATAGCTTTTAATATTAACAGAATATTTATAAACAGTTTTGAAACAAAAGATTTTGATAATGACGGTAAAAAAATAAATATAAATCTGAATAAAGATTATTCAGTGAATGATACTATTATATATGAAATTGAATACACTTGTTCTCCTCAGGCGGGATTATATTTTATATATCCGACAGAACTTGACCCTTCTCATCCATTACAAATTTGGTCTCAAGGGCAAAGTGAAGATAATAAACACTGGTTACCTATTTATGATTATCCAAATGACAAAGCAACCTCTGAAATAAAAGTAGAAATTGATGAAAATCTTAAATCAATTTCTAACGGATATTTAAAATCATCTGAAACCTCAGACACACCGGGAAAAAGAATTGATCATTGGGTTATGGAGAAACCCCATTCGAGTTATTTGATTATGCTTGGAGCAGGGGATTATCATATTGTAAAAGATAATAAAGCTAACATTCCAATAGAATCTTATGTTTATCAAAATAAACAAAATGAAGGTGAATATTCTTTTAGGAATACCGGTGCGATGTTGGAATTATTCAATGAATATTTCAATTATCCGTATCCATGGGTAAATTATAAACAAATTGTTGTGAAAGATTTTATTTATGGTGGGATGGAAAATACAACCGCTACGGTTTTAAACGAAAGATCTTATTATACACCTGAAATTGAAAATGATTATTCATCTGATGGATTAATAGCCCATGAGCTTGGACATCAATGGTGGGGGGATTTGACAACTTGCAGAAATTGGAGTGAATTATGGTTAAATGAATCCTTCGCCACATTTTGTAATGATATATGGACACAAAAATTTCACGGCGAAGATGAGTTTGATTATGAAATCCTTAAAAACCAGGATGATGCTGTTAGAGCTCAAAACAGAGTAGGAAAATTTTCAATATGGGCAGGTAATGGAAGTTTAACTGCGAATAATTACAGTAAAGGTTCAGTTATAATTAATTCAATGAGAAGAGTTCTCGGTGATTTTTATTTTAAAAAAAGTCTTGAAAAATTTTTAAAAGATAATGAATATGAAATTGTTCAAACACAGGATTTAATTAATGCCATTAATGAAACTGTTAATGCTACGAGTGTTGGCAAAGATTATAAATGGATGTTTGACCAATGGATTTGGAAAGCCGGTTATCCAGAATTTGATGTGAAATGGACTTATGATAAATCAAGAAAAAAAATTATTTATGATGTAAATCAATTAAATCCTGCTGATACTCTCACTCCGGTATTCAAAATGCCGGTGGACTTACTTATAAGTTATGATACAATTAAATTAGTTCAGGAAATACATATAGAAGGTTTAAATAATAAATTTGAAATTGATTTTCCGGAATCACCTGATTTCATTACATTTGATCATGGGAATCATTATTTGGAAAAAATAAATTATAAAAGGGATAAAGCGGAAATTTATAATCAAATTATCAGATCGGAAAAACCAATTGACAGAATTATGGGAATTAGGGAATTAAAAACTTATCCTTACGATAATTTAATTTTAGAAGTATTAGGAAATAAACTAAGAACTGATGAATTTTGGGCAGTAAGATATGAAGCGGCGATTGCTTTGTCAGAATATAAACGAAATAATGTTGCAGAATATTTAATTAACTCCTATAATTTGCAAAACAATTCGAGAGTAAAAAGAGGAATAATAGATGCATTAGGAAGAATAAGACTTTCCGGCAGTGAAAGTTTTTTAAATCAGTTGCTTTCATCTGAAAAAAATGAATACATCATATCAGAAATTCTAAAAGCATTAATCAAANNGGCGGAAAAATATTCCAACAAATTAATTTCTTATAAGGATACAGAATCTCACAGAAATGTTATTAAATTTGCAGTTACTCAAGGGCTTGACTCTGCAAGCAGAACTCAGCCAAACAATGAAATTAAAGAAGCATTAATGTCTATAGCATTTGGAAAGAATATTGATTCACGTGTTAGGGTTGATGCAGTTCAGGCATTGATACACTATGGTAAAGAACCTGAAGTTCATGAAACGGCATTTAAATATATTGATTGGAATTATAATCCTATGAAAAATGCTTTAATTAAATTATTAGGTGCAAGTGGAAATAAAAAATACATAGAACCATAGANNACCATTGAAAAAAATGAACGAAAAAACTACTGTTAGGTCAGTTAATATTGCAATCATTGGAGCAGTAAAAAATCTTGAAAAATAATTAATAGTTTAATGGTTAGTGTTGTAATAGTTACCTGGAACAGTGAAGAAGAAATTATTCAATGTTTAGATTCTGTTTATTCGGATTCAGAAAATCATAAAATTTCAGTTGAAGTTATTGTTGTTGATAATAATTCTTCTGATAAAACATTGGAAAAAATTAAGTTAAAAAATTATAGTTCATTATCAGTTATCTGTAATAAAGAAAATTTTGGATATACAGTTGCATGTAATCAAGGAATGAAAAAAGCAAAAGGAGAATATGTTTTTCTTTTAAATCCGGATACAATAATAAACAACGGTTCGATTTTAAAACTTGTAAACTCATTTGCTGAATTTGAAGGTTGTGGTGCTGTTGCACCAAAGTTAATAAATTCCGATGGTTCACTTCAGGATTCTTGCAGAAATTTTCCTGATTATTCTGATTTGTTTTTTGAAATGTCATTGCTTTTAAAAAATTTATCGAAATGGAAAATTAAAAAGTTCAATCCTGAAAACCCTGTTGCTGTTGAGCAACCTATGGCAGCGGCACTTATGATTAGAAAATCATTGCTTGAAAAAATAGATTTTATGGATGAAAGATATAAAATGTTTTTTAACGACGTGGATTTATGTAAAAAAATTTATTTATCTGGTTATAATATTATGCTTATTCCGTCTGCAGAAATTATTCATGAAAAAGGTGTTAGTATTTATAAAGACAGATCTAATATGATTAAAATTTGGAATAGTGATTGTGTGAAATATTTTCAAAAATATTTTGGTAATTCTTATAAACTGTCTTTATTAAAAAATTTATTAAACTTAAGTTCAATATTCAGAAAATAAAAATTTATGAAAATAGCACTTGCTCAGATAAACTCAATTCTTGGTGATTTAGAAAAGAATATAGATATACATTGTGAATACTGTAAGAAAGCAATAAATGAAAAAGCTGATGTTATTGTTTTTCCTGAACTTTCATTGACAGGATATTCACTAAAAGATTTGAATTTTTCAATCGCGTTTAATCCTTACACATCATCAAAATTAAAATCATTGATTGAGATGAGTAAAAAGATTTCGATTGTATGTGGATTTGCAGAACTATCTGATGAATTCGGAATATATAATTCTTCACTTTATATTGAAGATGGAATTATAAAAAATTTACACAGAAAAGTTTACACTCCAACTTATGGACTGTTTGAAGAATACAGATATTTTTCAAAAGGGAAAAACGCATCAGCGTTTGATTCTAAACATACGAGAACAGGAATTTTAGTCTGCGAAGACCTTTGGCACATTTCACTTCCTTATATATTAGCAATGGATAAAGCTAAATTAATTTATGGTATTGCAGCATCTCCTACAAGATTAGCGACAGATTCAGATTTATTTAGAAATTACGAAATTAATTCTGAACAGCACAGAACATTCGCAAGATTACTATCAGTATATTTTGTGTTTGTAAATAGAGTAGGATTTGAAGATGGTATAAACTTCTGGGGTGGTTCTGAAATTATTGATCCATTCGGAAATGTAATCGTAAAAGCAAAGATTTTTGATGAAGATTTAGTATATGGTGAATTAAATTTTGAAGAAGTTAAAAGAGCTCGCCATCAAGCCCGTCATTTTTTAGATGAAGATTTGGAACTTACGAAAAAATTGCTCGTTAATATAAAGCAAGATTAAATAATCCTTTCTGTCCCAAGAATGCCAAATATGGCAATTTATTATTAAATTTATTTATTGTTTTATCAGTGCTTTATTTACGGTATTTAATTTGCAGTAATTACATTTGAATTTAATATCAATTTATATTTGATTATTTTAGCAATATGAGTATAGGACTGACAAATAGAGAACAAGAAGTTTTAAAATACATAGTACAGAATTTTATTACAAATGCATCACCTGTTGGGTCACGTTTAGTCTCTAAGCAAATGGAAATATCCCTTTCATCTGCCACTATCAGAAATGTAATGAGTGATCTTGAGGATTTAGATTTAATTAAAACTCCATATTCATCATCAGGAAGAATACCAACTGACAAAGGTTACAGAATGTATGTAGATATGCTAATGAATAAGGAAGAATTAAATGATGAGGAAAAAAACTTTTTAAAAACACACATAGAAGATAAAAAATTATTTTTCAAAGAAGGTGAATTCGCATTTAGTGAAATTTCTAAAATTCTCGGAAAAATTTCTCACCAGCTTGCTGTTATAACAAAACCATTTCTTGGAACCGGAGTACTTGAAAAAATAGAACTTGTTGATGTTTCCTCAAATAAAATTCTTGTTGTAATAAATATCAGTTCAGGTTTTGTTAAAACTGTTATAATGGATATTGATATTAATATATCAAAGAGTAAACTTGATAAACTTTCACATTTTTTGAACGAAAGACTTCAAGGTTTGACATTGCTTGAGATTAAAGAAACATTCAATCAAAGAATAAGTGATTATAAAAACGAAGATCCGGAATTAATACAAATGTTTATAAATCAAGCTGACAAAATTTATTCTGACGATTCAAATGAAGCAAAATTATATTTTGGCGGAGCAGGTGAAATTTTAATGCAACCGGAATTTGATGATCCAAAAAACTTCAAGAATATAATAGACTTAACAGAAGATAAAAATTTTGTTGTTCACATACTTAGAGAAAGATTGATTAGTTCAGGCAACGGAATTTCGATATCAATAGGAGAAGAAAATTTTGATGAAAAACTAAAAGATTACAGTATTATATGCTCAACTTACAGGATTGGTGACACTTCAGGGAATATAGGAATTATAGGACCAAAAAGAATAAACTATCCAAAGATGGTAACTCTTTTGGAATATACTTCAAAATTAATTTCCGAATCATAGTAATTAATAAAAAAATTTAATTAGATTTTAAAATGACTAAAAAAGATAAAAACATAAAACACGAAGAAGAAATTATCAGCGAAGGAAAGGAAATAAATAATAATATAGAAACCGCTGATGAAATAGAATCAGAGGCTCATAAGGAAGCTCAAGAAAATAATCTTGATGAAGTTTCAGAACTGAAGCTTGAAGTTCATAAATTAAAAGATACTTTGCTTAGAAAAGCGGCTGAGTTTGAAAATTATAAAAAAAGACGCAGTGATGAAATGGCAGATTTTTATAAATATGCCTCTGAAAGTTTAATTAAAAATTTGATTCCTGTGTATGATGATCTCGCACGCTCTATTGACTCTGTTAATAAAGGCGAAACAAAAGACTTTGAAACTCTAAAAACCGGTATTCAAATGATTTATGATAAATTTAAAAAAATTATGGAAGAAGAAGGTTTGTCAGAAATCAATTCTCTCGGAAATGAATTTAATGTTGATGTAAACGAAGCACTTATGCAAATGCCAAAAGAAGATGTCAAACCAAATACCGTTTTAGAAGTAATTGAAAAAGGTTATAAACTAAAAGACAAAATAATTAAACATGAAAAAGTTATTGTTTCACAATAACTTTAAAAATTTATTTAAAAATGAATAAAAGAGATTATTACGAAATACTTGAAGTTAGTAAAAGTGCTACGGCTGATGAAATCAAATCTGCTTATAGAAAAAAAGCAATGAAATATCATCCTGATAGAAATCCGGATAATGCTGAAGCAGAAGCAATGTTTAAAGAATGTGCTGAAGCTTACGAAGTATTGTCTGATGCAAATAAAAGAAGCAGATATGATCAGTTTGGACATCAAGGAGTAAATGGCACCGGTTTCAGCGGATTTGATAACATTAACGACATATTCTCTCATTTTGGAGATATATTTGGTGGATTTGGACGTGGTGGTTCGGGAGGAAGTATCTTTGATGATTTTTTCGGTGGCGGTTCAAACAGAAGGAGAAACTCTCCCGGTGTTGATGGTGGTGATATAAAAATTGACCTGTCATTAACATTAGAAGAAATTGCAGATGGTGTAAACAAAACTTTAAAAATTAAAAAATTTGAAGAATGTAAAGACTGTTCCGGTTCAGGTGCTGAAGGTTCATCCGGTTATAATCAATGTCCTGACTGTAAAGGTACAGGAGAACTGAGACATGTATCACGTTCGATGTTCGGACAGTTTGTAAATGTTTCAGTATGTTCAAGGTGTCAAGGTGAAGGAAGAATAGTGATAGATAAATGTAAAACCTGTCGTGGAGAAGGAAGAGTAATGTCTGAATCCGTAATCAAAGTTAATATTCCTGCCGGTGTTTCAGAAGGGAATTATATTCCACTGAGAGGGCAAGGTCATTCAGGAATTCGCGGTGGTTCATCCGGTGATATGTATGTATATATTTACGAAACCAAACATAAACTTTTTGTAAGAGACGGAGATAATATTATTTATAACCTTAAACTTTCAATAGTTGATTTATTACTTGGTGCAGATGTCATAGTTCCGACATTAAATGGAAAAGCAAAAGTTAAAATTGATCAGGGAACCCAGGCTGGTGATACATTAAAACTGCGTGATAAAGGTATAAGACATTTAAATGAACATGGCAGAGGAGACCAAATGATAAAACTTCATATAGAAATTCCAAAAAAATTAACTTCACAGGAAAAAAAGCTGTTAAAAGAACTTTCTAAATCAGAAAATTTTAAATCTAAAGCAGAGTTTCCGGAAGGAACAGAATCAAAATCCAATAAAAAAGAAAAATCATTCTTTTCTTTTGCTTCATAATTACTCATTTTGGGGCAGTTAATCTGCCCCAAAACACCTTCCTTAACAATTCGATAATATTCCCTTTACATTCCCTTTACATTTCCGTAATATTCGCTTAACCCCTCTGTATTAAATTACTTTAATTATTACACTCATTATTTCTAATTCACTTAATTTTAAATTTCAAAATGAAAAAATCTTACGGAGTTTCAGGACTCGTATTGTTATTTTTATTTATTTCTAATCTCTCATTTTCTCAAACCATTTCAGGTAAAGTAACTGATGCTTCGACATCAGATGTGCTTATAGACGCAATTGTTAAGGTAAAAGATATGCAGGCAGGTGCTGCAACAGACCTTGACGGAAAATATTTAATTGAAGGTCTTGCACCGGGTACTTATGATTTAGAATTTTCATACATTGGTTATATAACAAAAACTGTTTCAGGAGTAGTTGTTTCATCAGGGCAAAATACTACAATAGATATTGCGTTACAGATAGAAGGTATTCAAACAGAAGAAATTGTTATAGAAGCTACAACTTCAATGGCAAATGAACAAGCCCTTTTACTCGAACAAAAAAATTCTTCAAAAATTCAGGATGGTATTTCAGAACAGCAAATAAAAAGGGCACCAGATGCTGCTGCCTCAGATGTTTTAAAAAGAGTTATTGGTGTAAATATTGTTAATGATAAATTTGTTTATGTTCGCGGAACTACGGACAGATATTCACTGACAACACTGAATGGTGTTCAACTTCCGAGTTCAGAACCGGATAAAAAAGCATTTTCGTTTGATTTATTCCCTTCCAACTTACTTGAAAATATTATTATAGCAAAAACTTTTACTCCTGATCAACCCGGAAGTTTTTCCGGTGGTTTGGTTCAGGTGACAACGAAAGATTTTCCCGAAGCTTTAACTTATGGAGTAAATATCTCGAGTCAATACTTATCCGGCTCTACCGGCAAACAATTCAGATCTTATGATGCCGGGGAAACAAACTGGCTATTTTTAAATTCCGGTTTAGATGACGGAAGTCGTCAGCTTCCCGGTGATATTCCCGGAAATCAGTTAATTTCTCAAAATTATTCTCAAGCTCAGTTATCTGCTTTTAGTCAATCATTCAGAAACGACTGGGGACAAATTTTAAAATCTGCTCCGGTAAATTCTTCATTTCAGTTATCATTAGGTAATAGATTTAATTTAGGAGAAAATCCATTAGGTGTATTTGCAGCTTATTCCTATAGAACCGGTTTTGTGAACAGTGATATTTCAAGGGCAACTTTTAATACAGATTTTTCTTTACTCGATAGTTTAAATGGAAAGAAATCAACGTTTGAAGTTTTACAGGGTGGTATAGTAAATTTAAATTTGAAACTCGGTTTAAATAATAAAATTACTACTAAAAATACTTTTTCTATAACTTCTGATGATGAGACTTCTTTTTCAGAAGGAGTAATTAAAAGAGTTTCCGAAGATGAATATGATTCAAAATTATATTATACAAGATTTGCAGAAAGAGTTTTATATAATACTACTTTAGGCGGTGAACATTATTTACCAAAATTTGGAAATATAAATATAACTTGGGTTGGTTCATACTCAAAATCTACAAGAAATGAACCTGATACGAAAGCAATGACTTATCAAAGATTAGTAGGTTCTGAAGATGAGTACACTGCGAGGGTCGGATCTGTTCCTGCATCTGAAGGAGGCAGCAGATTATTTACTAAACTTACAGATTATAACAGAACTTTTAATTTGAATTTTGAAATACCTTTCGTAAAATTAGAAAACAATCCACAGTCAAAACTTAAAATAGGCGGATATCTAAATACAACTTCAAGATCTTATAACGCAAGAAATTTTGCACCAAGATTAAATGGTAGCTTTTTCTTGTTGTATTACGGATTAGATTCAATTTTCAAACCTGATCATTTTTCACCTGATAGATTTGTAATGAATGAATTAACACGTGAAGAAGATAATTACGGAGCTTCGGAAGAAAACTATGCCTCATATGCTATGTTTGATATCCCTTATAATAAATTTAGAATAATTACAGGTGCGAGATATGAATATAACCGTCAAAAAGTTGGTACACTTGGAAGAATAGGACAACCAATTAATTCCGATTTAAAAAATATTGATATACTTCCTTCCATAAATGTTTCTTATTCTTTAAATGATAATTCAAATTTAAGATTATCAGCTTCACAAACAGTCTCAAGACCAGAGCTTCGTGAAATTTCACCTTCCGGTTTTACTGATTTTGTTTCTGGCATTAATGTTGTAGGGAATCCTAATCTTGAAAGAAGTCTAGTTCAGAATTTCGATTTAAGATATGAAATTTTCCCTGCATCAGGCGAAATATTTTCTATTTCAGCATTCTTTAAACATTTTAATCAACCAATTGAAGAAGTCTTCTCTCCCGGACAAAATAATCCTGAAAAGACTTTTGAAAATTTTAAAGGTGGGGCTGATAATTATGGAATAGAGATTGAACTAAGAAAAAATCTCGGATTTTTAAGTAAAGTTTTAAAAGATATTTCATTTAATGGAAATGTTTCACTTGTGAATTCTAAAGTTAATTTTGAAGGCATTACAACAGGACAAACGGAAGATGAGAATAGAAGAATGCAAGGACAAGCTCCATATACCGTTAATCTCGGTTTATATTATGATAATTATATATCAGGAACAAGTGTTAACTTATTATTTAATAAATTTGGAAGAAGAGTTGCAGAAGTTGGTAATAACGGTTATAATGATATTGAAGAAGATGGTCCTGCATTACTTGATTTAACAGCCTCACAGAAAATTTTTGAGAAATTTGAAGCTAAAATTTCTGTTAGAAATATATTGCAGCAAAACAGAAATTATTATCAGAAAATTTCGGATGTAGAAAAACTTGTAAGAAGTATTTCTACAGGAACCGGATTTGCATTAAGTTTATCCTACAAGTTTTAACTCCATTCTTCTCCTTTAAAAAATCCTGCGAAACCATTTGATTCGCAGGATTTTTTTTTAATATAACATTTCCTTAAAACTATCTTAACAAATCCGTAATAAAGAATTGTTAATTTGATTGATACAAATCTTATAATAAATAAAAATTTAAATAATTAAAAAATAAAAAATGAAAAAAATCTCAACATTATTGTTTTTACTTCTGGTAGCTTTTTCAACGAAATCTTTTGCACAGATTGATTCAACAACTTTGAATGCTTCAAGTATTTCAAACGTAGTAACTTTGAATAATAACACAACTTATATAATGAAAGGATTCAATTATGTAAGAAGTGGCGGAGTTTTAGTTATTCCTGCTGGTACTTTGATTTTAGGTGATCAAGCAACTACCGGAACATTAATAATTGAAAGAGGTGGTAAAATTATTGCAAATGGTACAGAAAACAGACCAATAGTATTTACTTCAAGAAAAGCACCCGGTCAAAGAGCTCCTGGAGATTGGGGTGGTTTGATTGTTTTAGGAAGAGCTCAGATTAATACTTCATCAGGTGCAGACTCAGCACAGATTGAAGGTTTCCCGGCAGGGCAAGGTCCTTGGTATGGTGGACAACCGGTAATTAATAATGATTCATCAGGTGTTATAAGATATGTCAGACTTGAATATCCCGGAGTAAATCTAACTGGTACAGCAGGAAATGAAATTAACGGTTTAACAACCGGTGGTGTTGGTTCAAGAACTGTAATTGAGTATGTGCAAGTTTCTTATTGTGGTGATGATGCTTTTGAATTTTTCGGTGGAAATCATGATGCAAGATATTTAATAGCAATGGGTACAGTTGATGATGATTTTGATTGTGACAATGGACATAGCGGTAAAGTTCAGTTTGGACTTGCTATAAGAGATACATCTAAATCTGACGTTTCTGCATCACATTTGTGGGAAATTGATAATAATAATAATAATCCTGCGAATTTTAATAGCCCAAGAACAAGAACTACTTTCTCAAATATAACAGCAATTGGTCCAAAGCTGACAAATTCAACTCCATTAAATCCGTTTTATTTAAGAGCAGCACATTTAAGAAGGAATATGCTTGCTTCAATCTATAACTCAGTTATAACAGGTTATAATGTTGGTATAAGATTTGACGGTTCCGGAGTTTACAATGCTGCACAAGGTGATACAATTCAAATTAGAAATACAGTACTTGCCGGTTTTTCTTCAAGAATAGCAGACACCGCAGGTTCTACAACATTTTCACCATCAGTATGGCTACAAACACCTTCTTTTAGCAATAGAGTATTAACAAATCCAACAGATATTCAGGTTAACAACCAATTCGCTTTTTATGGAGCAACTGGTGTTGCAGCGCTTGCAAATGTAAACTGGTATGTACCTGTCGGTGGATCTCCTTTATTAACCGGTGCAGATTTTACTAACCCAAGATTAGCCGGATTTACAACAACTACTTATGTTGGTGCATTTGGAAATAATAACAATTGGTTATTAAGCTGGTCAAATTTTAATCCACAGTTTTATACTCCACAACCAAATTCAATTTCTTCTAATGGAAATGTAGTACCAAACAAATTTGAACTTTCACAAAACTTTCCAAATCCGTTTAACCCATCTACTTCGATAAACTTTAATATTCCAACAAAAGGATTTGTAAGTTTAAAAATTTATGATGTAACAGGTAAAGAAGTTGCAAACCTTGTTAATCAGGATTTAGTTGCCGGAAGTTACAAATATGATTTCAATGCAACAAATCTTACAACAGGAATTTATTTCTATACTTTAACTGCAAATAACTTCCGGGAAACAAAGAAAATGACTCTCATTAAGTAATTGCAATAAATAAAAATGCCTCTAAAATTAGAGGCATTTTTGTTTTTACTTTGAATATTATGGGGCTATAGCTCAGCTGGTAGAGCGTCCGGAGTCATATATAAATTCGGGAAGGTCAGCGGTTCAAATCCGTTTAGCTCCACAAATTTATTTATTTTTAAATAACCCTGTCAAATTTCCTTTTCCATTACAATAAATTTTCATTTTCATTAATTAAACAAATTAAAAAGTTATAGCTTGAATTAATGTTGATTTATTTTATATATTTTACGATTTCTTTACAGTATTTACATCATACTTAATATAAAAAGTGTATATTTGAATAACTAATTTTTAATGAATTTGAATCTCCATTTCAACCATTCAATAAATTAAAATTAAAAAATATAAAAGCATAATTTATGAAGAATCTAATACTCTATTTATTTATACCTATTATTTGTTTTTCAAATACTTGCTTTGCTCAGGATACAAAGAAAGATACTGTAGAAATTGAAATTATCGAAATTAATAGAGCTACTGATCGTGAAACCCCGGTTGCATTTTCTAATATAGGTCAATTACAGATTGAAGAGAAAAGAGCAGGTCAGGATGCTCCGTTACTCGTTAGAAATGTGCCAGGTTTTTATGCTTACTCTACAGATGGAGCCGGCAATGGGGAAGCTCAGCTGTTAATCAGAGGGTTCAACCAAAATTATGTACAGGTGATGATAAACGGAATCCCGACAAATGATCCTGAATCTAATTCGGTTTACTGGTCAAACTGGGGTTCAGTTTCCAGTAATGCCGGCTCTATTCAAATTCAAAGAGGTGCGGGATCTTCTTTATATGGTGCAGGTTCTTTTGGAGGATCGTTTAATATACAAACTTTATTGCCTGACTATAAAAGATTTATTGGATTAACTACTTCATACGGAGATCCGTTAAATACTTTATATGGATTGAAAATTAACAGCGGGAAGTGGGCAAACAACTTTAATACTGCTTTCACTCTTGATAGAAAAATTGCTGAAGGAACAAGGATTGACGGTAGATATGAAGGTTTAAATTATTATTTTTCCACATCTTATCAGTCAAGTTCAAATGTACTTTTTAATCTAATACTTCACGGTGCACCTCAGGAACATGGTTATTCATTCTCTCAAAATTCAGCATACTTTTCTAAATTCGGTTACAAAGCAAATCCGGCAAACTTCTTACCTAAAACGGTAGTTGAACAGTTACCTCCTAATGGAACTACCGGCGTTTCTAATTATGGTTTACTTGCTGATAATGGAAGGGATTTAGTTGGACCAAAATATGTAGATCTTGCTCATAATTTTTTTCATAAACCACAACTCGAACTTCATAATACATGGCAAATTGATCCAAAGTCTTTCTTGCGTTCGACTTTTTTCTGGTCTATGGGTAGAGGCGGTGGATCTTCTTTAAATTCTGCAGGAACTCTTTTTTCATTAAGGGGAAGAGCTCCGGGTGTTAATGGATTTAAAACTGATACACTTATTACTAATTATTATGGACCTGAAGGTTTCATTACTGACCCAAGAATTGCCGATACGATATATCTTAGAAATGCTTTTCAAAGAATTTCTTATTCGCTTCATTCACAAGTGGGTTTTTTAACTTCATATTCTCGTGAAATTAATAAAGATTTTAATTTAACACTTGGTGGTGAATTCAGAAACTGGAAAGCAGATCACCCTGGACATTTTGTAAATTTATATGGTAAAACATCTGTTACACAGTCCTACGCTGCAGATACTTCAACAACTCCCGGAGTTGTAAAATTAGCAACTTTTTCAAGAAGAGTGTATCAAGGTGATTTAGATGGACCTTCTTCCGATATTAATCCATTTGATGTTTTCAATTGGAATCTCGGTACTGCAAAAGACCCAACATATAGAACTCAATACAGAAACTATTTAGGGGAAACTCCACAGTTCACACTGTTCACTCAGGGATATTATCAGATTGGTCCGGTCAATTTTATGGGTACTTTTCAGTATGTTTATTATTCCTATAAACTAAAAGAAAATATGCCTTCTGAAAATTCAATTGGTAAGTTACTATCAGTTGCAGATGCTAACACTTTAGGATTAATTGATTCTACTAAAGAAGGACTAAATGGGAATGGTAAATTTTATATGAGAGGTACAAATAGCCGTTGGTATGAGTTTAATCTTGTAAATGAAACAAGAAGTCGTGGATTTGTGCAACCGAAGTTTGGGTTCAACTGGAATATAAATCAAAATTGGAATTTCTTCGGAAACTTTTCTCATGTAGAAAGATTTGTTGATTTATCAATTTATTATAATCAAGGTCGTGTCTTCCCAAATGCAGAAGATGAAAAATCAAATCAGTTTGAAGGTGGATTTGGATTTATAAATGATGATGTTTACGCAAAAATCAACGGATATTATATGTCATGGGATAATAAATCTGCAAGAATTCAGGATATTTCTCAAGCAGGACAGCCGGGATATGACAGAAATGGATTCCGTTCTGAATTAATCGGTTCGTCTGAACACAAAGGTATTGAAGTTGAATGGAATTATTCATTAAATAAAATTTTAACTTCATTACCAGGATTTAATTTAGCAGGTTCTTTCACATATATGGATAACAAATGGACTGAAGTATTAGAAGCGGTAAAAACAAATCCAAACGGAACTCGAAGATCTTTTAACTCAAATGCTCTGGATATGAATGGAAATGTAGATACTCTATTCTTTGATGAACTTGTTAGTACACCGGTTGCCTCAGGTCCTCAGCTTATGACTTCTTTAAGTTTACAATACAACAGAGGAAACTTTTTCGGGTCATTAGATTGGAGATTAATCGGAAGAAATTATGCACTTGATGGAGGAACTTTCCTTGGTGTGAACTCAAGTCTAATTGGTAATGATGCTGCGGGAAGAGAAATTTACAGTACTGAATTCCGAGATCAGTTACCATCGGCTTCAGTTTTTGATATAACCGCAGGAGCTGACTTTAATTTATATAAAACATTAAGTGGAACTCTGACTTTGCAATGCTTTAATTTGTTTGATACAGAATATTTGGCTGCAGCTGACCGATTCGGAATCATTCCGGGTGCATTAAGGCAATTCAGAGCAAATCTTTCTATCGGATTTTGATAACATATCATCATAAATTTTTTTCTTCAAATACTGTTTTTTTTTACTGAAAGCGAGGCATCTGCCTCGCTTTTTNNAAATAATGGATCCAGATAATCCAAAAATAGTATCCACTTTAATAATTTCTGATATTCACCTTGGTTCTCCTGTATCCCGACCAAAAAAAGTAAAAGAAACTCTTGAAAAATATAATTTTAACAAGTTAATTTTATTAGGTGATATCTTTGATGATTTAAATTTTAAAAGACTTAAAAAAGATCACTGGAATTTACTTTCATTTATAAGAAAACTTTCAAATCCTGAAAAGGAAATTGATGTAATCTGGGTAAATGGAAATCATGATGAAGATTTGTCTGAAATTATGTCTCATCTGATTGGGATAGATGTTTATGAGGAATATATTTGGAGTGAAAATGAAAAAATTTATCTTGCCATTCACGGACATCAGTTCGATAGATTCTTAAATGAAAATGTTGTAGTTTCTAATGTCGCATCTTTTGTGTATGATAAAATGCAAAGATTAAGTCCTCAAAAGCAGATAATTCCTCGCTTTGTTAAACGGGCTTCGAAAAGTTGGTTAAGATTAGCTAATAAAGTTGCAGATGGAGCTATTGAATATGCGAGATCAAAACATGCTGATTTTGTTTTTTGTGGTCACACTCATCAGACATTATCTAAAGAGTCAAATGGTATTCAATATTTTAATTCCGGTTGTTGGACGGATATACCAAGTTCTTTAATAACAATCGATTTTAAGGGAAAAATAGAAATAATTATTGTCGATTAATTTTATTCAATATTTTACATTCAAATATTGTAACAATCTATTAACTTAATCGTAAATAAAAATAATTAATAAATCGTTCTTTCTAAATTTATTTCCCTTTGTTTTTAATTAGGAATCCGCATTGATAATTTTCAATTCGGATTTTTTTTATTCAAATTTATTTTTCAGCAGGTTATCCATATCACCATATTTCTTTAGATAATCCTGATGACTTCTCTCAATAATTTCATATGCCTCATCTCTTCCGTAAACATCTGTTATCTCAACGTGTCTTGTGCCTTCACGTCCTGGTTCTTCTTTATATGTTAAAAAATAATGTTTAAGTCTGTTTATTAGTGATTTAGGACAGTGATCAATCTCATCCCAATATCCAAATATATCATCCTGATGCATCACTGCTATTATTTTATCATCCGCTTCTCCTCCATCTATCATTCTCAATCCACCAATCGGGCAAGCAACTAAAAATATATCAGAATGTGATATTTCTTTTTCTGTTAATACGCAAATATCCAAAGGATCACCATCTCCTACGATTCCTTCTTTGCCGGATTTTTCCATACAAAATTCTGCAACACTTTCACCACAATATGTTTGAGGAATAAAACCATATGGTGTCGGACATATGTTGGAATATTTTTGAGGTCTGTCCACTTTCAGATATCCGCTTGCTTTATCAATTTCATATTTAACAGTATCAGTTGGTACTATTTCAATATATGAATTTACAATTGCCGGAGATCTTTTGCCGATTTCAATCCCGTGCCAAGGATGTGATTTTAAAATTAACCTGATTGACTTCCAGATTTGTTCAAGTGTTTTAAATTCTTCTTTTTCTTTCATATTATAAGCTTAATGCCTTTTTGATTAATTCTTCTGTATTTAGGTTTGTACCTTCTTTTAATTTCAAAACTTCTCTTATGGATTTTTCTGCTTCACTTCTTTGGTATCCAAGATTTAATAATGCTGTTAATGCCTCATTTCTAATCTGCTCGCTACCACTCAGCTTATTCTCACTTGATAAAGTTCCTTCTGAAATATTTAATTTGAAAACTTTATCTTTTAAACTCATCGAAATTAATTCTAATTTTTTTGTTCCAATGCCGGGAATTTTAAAATTGAAGTTTGCCCCGGTTATTAACCCAATTAATTCTTCAAAAAAAACATTTGATAAAATATTGTGAGCCATTTTTGTTCCTATCCCATTTACACTAATTAAAAGTTTAAACATTTCTCTTTCTTTTTCATCATCAAATCCGTATAAATTTAAAGCATTCTCTTTTACATCAAGGTATGTGATAACTGCAATTTCATCTCCAATATTGATTTCACGTTGTGAAATTTTTTTGGTAACAAAAATTTGATAACCTACACCATTAACATCTAACACAAGTTCGCCAAATTTTTTTACTAAAATTTTTCCTTTCAGATATGCTATCATTTCACAATCCTTTCGGGATTATTTTCAATAAAATCTTTCCAGTTAAAATTCTTTGAAGTTTTATATTTACTTAGATAAATATTGTTTGTGAGTGAAAAATAATGGCATAATGCAACAGCAAGTGCATCTGTGGAATCAAAAAACTTTGGATCAGTTTTTATATTCAAAATTTTTTTTACAAAGTTTCTCACTATTTCTTTATTCGATGCTCCAGACCCTGAAACTGATTGTTTTATTTCTCTCGGTGAATATTCTGAAATATTTAATCTTGCGTTTGCTGCTGAAATTATTGCAACACCTCTTGCCTGTCCTATTTTCAAAGTTGATTGTATGTTCTTCCCATAAAATGCAGTTTCAATCGCAAATTCTTGCGGTGAATATTTATTTATTTTTAAAGTACAAATATCATAAATTTTTTTAAGTCTGTCTGATAAGGGAATTTTCGAATTATTTAAAATTACATCACAATCTATCATTTTCAATTTTCCCTCAAAACATTCAATAATTCCAATACCCGTTACAATTGTTCCGGGATCTATCCCGATAATTCTCATTAATCCTCCAATACAATATCTGCATTCATATATACATTTTGAACATCGTCATTGTCTTCTACTGCTTCAATACACTTTATAACTGCCTTTGAATTTTCGCCTTCTATTGTTATTAAATCTTTTGCAACATATTGTAATGATGCCTGAGTTATATTCACACCTTTGCTTTCTAATTTGTTTTTTACATTATATAAATTTTCCAATGCACATGAAACCTCAAATCCATCTTCTTCTTCCTTCAGGTCATCAGCTCCGGAATCTAAAACTATCTCCATCAGTTCATCTTCAGTTTTTGATTTATCCGTAATCAATATTCCTTTTCGCTCAAACATCCAGGAAACTGAACCTGTTTCTCCAAGATTCCCGCCATTTTTAGAAATTATGTGTCTTAAATCTGCAACTGTTCTGTTTCTGTTATCTGTTACACATTCTATTATCATTGCTATACCGTGTGGTGCATAAGCTTCATATGTGATTTCTTCATATGTTACTCCTTCGAGCTCACCTGTTCCTTTTTTTATCGCACGCGTAATATTTTCAGCCGGCATGTTCACTGATTTAGCATTTGCTACCGCTAATCTTAATCTCGCATTACCTTCTATATCTCCACCACCTTGTTTTGCGGCTAAAGTTATTTCCTTTGAAACTTTTGTAAAAACTTTGCCACGTGCATTATCTATTGCAGCTTTTTTTCTCTTAATGGTTGCCCATTTACTGTGTCCGCTCATATCTGATATCTTTGATTTTTAATTGTAAATATTTTGTATTTCTCCATTCATTGAATGTTATTTCGTAACATATATCGCACGAAATTCCTTTTTTAATTTTATCAAAATGATTACTGCTATTGAAAAATATTGCTTCTTGTTTTACATCTGAGTCTTCTTCGCTTAACGTGAATTTTAGTGTATCCTGTTTCAACTTAACCGGTTCAGAATCTATGATTACGTTCTTAGTCATAAAAACCGGAATAGGGTTTCCGGGTCCAAATGGTTCGAAGTATTTTAGCATACTCGCAAAATAGGAATTGATATCTGAAAGTTTAATTTCACAATCTATATCAATTTCATGTAACTTATTCTCCTCACTTATCTGGTTTGATGTAATTTCATTAAATGCATCTCTGAATTTTTCAATATTACTGATTTCGATTTCTAATCCGGCAGCATAGTAATGACCACCATACTTTACAAGTAAACTTTCACAACTCTTTAATGCTTCATATACATTAAATCCGTTTATACTTCTGGCACTCCCTTTTGCCACACCGTTCACCGTTGTTAATACTATAGATGGTAAATGATATCTCTCAACTAATCTTGCGGCTACTATTCCTACAACTCCCGGATGCCAGTCATCATTATGAAGTATAATGGAATTATATTTCTTTGATAAATTATTTTCTTCACAATATTTGTAAACATATTCTGTTACTTTCTTATCTTCTTCTTTTCTCTCTTCATTCACATTATTAAGAGAATTTACTAAATCTTTTAACTCCGTAATATCTTCAGAAATTAATAACTCTACAACTCTTTTCGCATCTCCAAGTCTGCCGGCGGCATTTATACGTGGTGCAATTGAAAATATTATATTAGGAACAGTTAACGTGTCAGGTTTGATTCTGCTTGATTCCATTAAAACTCTGAATGAGGGACGCGGTTTGGATTTTAAAAAATCTAAACCTTTCTTAATGAGGATTCTGTTTTCATCTACAATGGGTACGATATCTGAAGCGGAAGCAATCGCTACAAAATCTAATAAATTTTCAGGTATATCATTTTTCCCAAGTTTTGTGCAAATACACTGAATTAATTTAAATGCAACACCTGTCCCGCAAAGAAATTTAAATTCATAATTATCACCTTTTTGTAATGGGTTTAAAATTGCAAACGCATCAGGTATTATATCAGGTGTTTGATGATGATCACAAATAATAAAGTCTATGCCTAATTCTTTAGCATATTTAATTTGTTCTACAGCAGTTATTCCACAATCAATTGATACAATAAGTTTTATACCGGCTTCATGTGCTTCATTTATTGCTTTAACCGAAACCCCATATCCCTCGTTAATTCTGTCAGGAATATATATTTTTGCATCTAAGCCGAATTTTTTTAGAAATAAATAAAACATAGAAACCCCACAGGTACCATCTACATCATAATCCCCTAAAATCATAATTCGTTCTTTGGAGTTTATAACTTCAATAATTCTATTTGCTGCTTTTTCTGAATCTTTTAAGTCAAATGGATTGTGCAATTGTTTTAAATCAGGTTTAAAAAAATCTAACAGCTGTGCATAGTTTTTTATACCTCGATTTATTAATAGTTTAATGGCTGCATCCGGAAGTTTGGTATTGAGTTTTACATTATTTAATTCATGATTTAATTCTTCCCGGTTGCTTTCTTCCTTCGGATTGATTTCCTTTAATTTCCAATTTTTGTTCAATGATTGTTTGTTTTATTGTGCTCAAAGAGGGACTCGAACCCACACCCGGAATTCCGGACTGCACTCTGAATGCAGCGCGTCTACCAATTTCGCCATTTAAGCTGAGTTTTGATTTAAACATTTTCAGTTTTTTTATAAATTAACGTATTAATTAAGAATTTTCAATTTACATTTTTAATTTCGTATTACTATAGAAAACCATACCTTTTTTAACTTGATAGTTTTTTTCTTAATATCCAATTTGTTATAAAATTATTCCTTTTTAAATAAAATAACTCAATATTAATAAACTAAGTTGAAACTATACTAATAAGATAAGTTATTTCAATAGTATCATATTCAAAACTTTTTTGATATTGTAATCGTAAATTTCTTAAATTTATTTTTAATGTTAAAAACTGATATAAAATTATATGATTAAAGTTAATAACCTTGTAAAATCATTCAATGGAGTAAATGCAATCAGTGATATCTCATTTGAAATAAGTGCAGGTGAAATTTGCGGATACATAGGGACTAATGGTGCGGGAAAGAGCACCACTGTCAAAATTTTGACAGGGGCGATGGATTTTGATTCCGGAACTGTATTTGTAAACAATTTAAATGTAAAAGAAAATCCAATCGAAGTAAAAAAAATAATAGGGTATGTTCCGGAAAATGCTAACTTATTTAATTCTCTAACACCTTTTGAATATTTGGAATTTATTGGAAAAATATTTGAAATCCCTGAAAATATATTAAAAAAAAGAATTGATGTATTCTCTCAATTTTTTAAATTTCAGGAATTTTTAAAACAATCATTAGGTGTTCTGTCTAAAGGTAACCGACAAAAAATACTTATTACTTCCGCACTTTTACACAACCCTGAAGTTATATTTTTTGATGAACCATTGAATGGTCTTGATGCTAATGCCATTTTCTCATTTCAAGACTTAACTTCTGAGTTATCCAAAAACGGAAAAACTATTTTTTATTGTTCACATCTTCTGGATATGATTGAAAAAATTTCCGATAAAATAATTCTTCTCGACAAAGGAAAAATTGTCGTAGATTCTCCAACGCTTGAATTAAAGAAATCTGATGGTTATAGCAATCTTGAAAATTTATTCAAAAGTTTAGATAAAGCAGAAACTGAAAAAATCACTTTTTCAGATATCTATAATTAAGTTATCAATTCATATTGAAACTTCGTCTCTTTATATTTTCCTTGTCTTTATTCTTATCTAAATCTGTATTAAGTCAGGTCTATTCACCGGTAATAGATACTCTCGAAACTAATAATAATATAAAGACGGATTTTAATAATGATATAAATTCTTCAAATCTGTTTAATTATATAAATTATAATAAATACTTCTCAAATATTAAAGTAGAGTTCAATAACCGTTTTAATTCAAATGTATCCAAACTAAACCAGAATTTTTTCAGGGATTACAATGAATCAAAGTTTAATATTAATTATAAATTAAGTGATAATTTTGAAACAGGGGCAGGATTAATATATAATTTATTCTCAGACGACAGGAACATAGGAATAAACAAAAATACTAATATCTTTATTTTCTCCAACTCCGTATATAATCCATTATCAGAAATAGATTTAAATTTAAAAACAGGTTATATCATAGATGACCAAATCGGTGAAGTAAATTCCGGATTTAAAAGTATTTTAAACGCAAATCTTAAAAATTTTGTTTTTGATGATTATTTTTCAAATGGTAAGATGAATATTATGTATGAAAATTTATCTGAAAAATTAAACTATAATGCTGAAATATCCGGAGAAATTTTCAAACAATTTGAAGGGTTTGCGGAAAATACAGGATATATAAAAATTTATAACAGGAGAAGTGATTTGTATTTTCCTGCTACAACTGATGTAAAAAAAACCTATGGAATTAACAATAATACTGAATCAAGAATTGAATCGTTTATCGGAATTGAAGATAAATTAAATTATTTAGTGTCAAAAAATTTTCTGTTTTCCGTATCAGGGTTTTTAGTGAATAAACTTATCAACCGTGATATAAAATACCGTGCATTTTCAAATACAGTAATTTTTGATAATAGTTATAATTCAAAAATAACTGAGAATAATTTAGGTTTAAATTCTTCAATTGATTATTACACAGAAAAATTTCAATCAAGAGTTAAATTGCAATATTCAGAAAGATCTGAAAATCACGAACCGGTGGATTTATCATTTTATTCTCCAACGCAAGCTCGTGATCTTGAACGAATTGAGAAAAATAAAAATAATTCCGGAAAAAGAACCACAATGTATTTTGATGCAAATTATTTACTAACAAATACACATTCATTCAAATTATCAGGATCATCTTCTTTGCTAAAATATGATACTGATAGCGATGAAAACAATGATGACAGGGATGAACTCTATCTTGTTACAAGTTTATCACACAAATTTACTAATTATGAAAATTTTGAATTAGAAACGACTTTTGATTTTAGTAGATCTCATCTGAAATATATTTTCGCTGAACGAAGTTCTAATAATAATGTTAATAATATTTATAAATTAACTTCTTCCAGTATTTTTCTTCCATTCGATAATTTTTTAACTAAAAACTCAGTTTCTGTTTTGGCAAACTATACTGTTTATGATTTTGAAGATTTATTGTCGCAAGTTCAAAGCTTTTCATTCAGGCAATTTTATGTAAAAGATTCTACTTCATTTAAATTTACAAACTCAATGAATTTAGATTTTATAGGGGAATTAAAATTGTCAGAACAAGGTGAGTTCTTTAACGATGAATTTTCGGTTAATCCACTTACATATTTTGAAGATCAAAATTATAATTTATCTTTATGGTATGAAGTAATCAAAAATATATATTTTTCCGCCGGTCTTAGATATTTTGAACAGAAAAGATATGACTATGTATCCGGTATTAAAACTCTTAAAAACCGAATAATAAATTCCGGTCCTGTGGTAAATTTAAGATTGTATTTAAATAATAATTCTTTTGTTAAATTTACATATATATATGATAACCTTAGATATTCAGATACCGGGTTCAATCAAACATCAAGTTCAGTAAACATAAGTATTCAATGGAATTTATAAATACATAAATTAGTTAAAATATTATAGTGGAATATAATTTAAAGCTGGAAAGCAAAAGATCTGAAGTATTTAAAGTTGAAAATTTATTAATCGAAATAAATAATACTTTTCAACTTCAAATTGAAAAGTTTATCAATTTTCAAATTGCAGTTTCAGAAGCAATAGTAAATGCTATTGTACATGGAAACAAAGAAAATCCTGAGAAGTTTGTTTATGTATTAATCGAATGCAGTGATAAATGTTTGAGTATTAAAATTCAGGATCAGGGTGAAGGATTTGATATAAAAGAACTTCCTGATCCTACAGATCAGTCTAATATATTAAAAGAACACGGAAGAGGGATTTTTATTATTAAAACACTTGTTGATGAATTTAAAATTGATTCTGATGAAAAGGGGACTTGTCTGACGCTGGTGGTTAATAAATAAGTTTAACCCCGTTAAATTTTATTTAACGAGGTTAAAATAAAAAACTTATTTCATTTTATCGTAAACATCCATAACTTCTTTCACTGCTTTTGCTGAATCATTTACAAGATTCATCTCGTCTTTATTCAGTTTTAATTCTATTATTTTTTCAATTCCATTTTTACCTAAAACTACCGGCACTCCTAAATAAATATCTTTTAATCCATACTCACCGTTTAACCATGCACATACCGGAAAAATTCTTTTTGAATCTTTTGCTATTGCTTCAGCCATTTGTGCAGCAGCAGCTCCCGGAGCATACCAGGCAGATGTACCCATTAAATTAACCAGCTCACCACCACCTTTCTTCGTTCTCTCTATTATAGCATTCAGCTTTTCTGAATCTATAAGTTCAGTCACAGGAATTCCGCTAACCGTTGTATAACGTGGTAATGGAACCATAGTGTCACCATGTCCTCCTAAAAGCATACCTTGTATATCTTTAGGTGATATGTTCAATGCCTCTGCTAAAAAAGCTCTGTATCTTGCAGTGTCTAAAATCCCTGCCATTCCCATAACTTTATTGGATGGTAGCTGTGCCTTTAAGTAAGCAACATAAGTCATCACATCTAAAGGATTTGATACTACGATTATGATTGTATTAGGTGAATATTTTACAATGTTTTCAGTTACAGAATTTACAATTCCGGCATTTGTAGAAATTAAATCATCTCTGCTCATTCCGGGTTTTCTTGGTAATCCTGATGTGATTACTACTATATCAGAATCTTTAGTTGCCGCATAATCATTTGTCGAACCGATTGTTCTTGTATCATATGAATTAATTGGAGCTGTCTGCCAGATGTCTAAAGATTTTCCTTCAGAGATTCCTTGCTTTATATCTAATAAAACAACTTCATTTGCAAACTCATTTCTTGCGATTACGTCAGCACATGTTGCACCAACATTACCGGCTCCTACTACCGTGATTTTCATAAGTTGATAAATTTTTTATTATTTAAGAGATGAATTTTAATTGGCTTCTGCAGGTGAAACATTCACAACAGTTTTCCCTTTTCTTTCAGTAAACAATACCTTACCATTAGAAAGAGCAAAAATTGTGTAATCTTTTCCTAACCCTACATTTAAACCGGGTGAATATTTAGTACCTCTTTGTCTTACTATAATGTTTCCTGCTTTTACAACTTCACCGCCAAATTTCTTTACTCCAAGTCTCTGGGCATTTGAATCACGTCCGTTTTTGGTTGAGCCTAAGCCTTTCTTATGTGCCATTTTTTATATCCTTTAAATTATTTTATTTTGCTTGATTTACAAACTATCATTTTATCAGTAAACAATACATCGAAATGTTCACTTAATTTATTTATCCACCATCTGCATCCTTCTTTGATAGGAATTACTTCAAAAACTTCATCATCCTGATTTATCAAATTATAATAATATATTGAAACAAACATATATTTGCAATTTTCGGATGCCCATTTCAAAAAATCTTCAAGATCATTATAACTGAAATGTTCAATGCTGTAACTTGCAATAATTAAATCTACGGGTAATGTTAAATATTTTCCAGCATTCTCATATGTATCTCTGTAAACCTTATCAGATACTGCATTCTTTACTGCATAATCACTGACTTCTAAGCCAATGCAATCAATTTTTTCTTCATTA
The DNA here is from genome assembly GCA_002455255.1 of Candidatus Tepidiaquacellales bacterium UBA6667. GTDB lineage: Bacteria > Bacteroidota > Ignavibacteria > Tepidaquicellales > Tepidaquicellaceae > UBA9002. The sequence continues at coordinate 178,845 of DKKL01000035.1, forward strand.
AGTTCTTTCACCAAAGTTCCTAAAGCACAGCCATAATCTATCGCAGTTTTAAAGTCCTCTCCTACCCATTCCATTAAATATTTGATATCTTTCGCAGTGGGGCAGGAAAATTCTTTAGTTTCTTCTAAATAGTTACCACCGAAATATTCGTTATAATATTCATCAGTAAAATAATCTTTTCCTAACTCTAAATACTTGTTTTTTTCAGGTTTTGACATTAGTTGATTTTGTCTATAGTAACCTGAGTATATTGCTGTCTGTGTCCTTTTTTCACTTTATAACCTTTTCTTCTTTTTTTCTTAAAGACTATAACTTTATCATCTTTAACATGGTCAACTACAGTTGCTTCAACTTTTTTAGTCAAAACCGGTGTGCCGATATCAAATGATTTATCATCATTTGAAAACATTAAAACTTTGTCAAAAGTAATCTTATCTCCAGATTCAGCTTTAATTTTAGGAATAAATAATTTCTGATTTTCGGTGACTTTATATTGAACACCTTTAATGTCAACTATTGCAAACATTTTATTTATTTTAATTGAATTTATTTTACTTTGGAAAGTAAAATTGATTTTTCTATGACCTTAAATATATCCATTAATTAAAAAATAATCAATTTATAAATCAGTAATGTTTGAGAAAGAATCAAAAAATTTAACCCAACACATATATTGAAAAAATAATAAAATTGAAACTGAAAAGAATAATGGTTAAGTTATCACAAAACTAATTGAAAAAATCTTTTTTCCATATAATCTCTCTCACTTTAATTTTTTTTATTTCTTTACAATCCGTAAACCTAATCGTTTATTATTCTTTGTTTAAAATTAATCAGGAATCTCTTGCCGAAGAATATTGTGAAAAAATAATTCTTGATTGTAATGCCTGTTGTTTTTTGGAAAAGAAAATGGCAGAAGATAATTCAGAAACTTCTGCTCCTGAAAATATCCAGATAAATCATATAAAACTTGCTTTATATAACTCAGAAAATTTATCTTTTAATTTATTCGCAAATAAAATTACTTACCAATATATTCTAAACTTAAATTATTCTTTAGGTTTTAACCAAATTCCGTCACCAATCCCAATAGTTTAAATTTTTATTCTCGCTATAATTTTTAATTATTAAGTTTAAACTAAATATTCTTCATCTATATGAAATCCATTCTTGTTATATTAAATGTAATACTTATATGTATATTTATATTTTGTAATTTATCTTTTGCACAACAAAATTATTCCGGTGTAGTTTTTGATAAAACCTCAAATGAGCCTGTTCAGGATGCTTTTATTACAAATCTATCCGAAATTGTTTTATCTACTACTAATTCACAAGGAAGATTTAACTTTACTTCTATATTTGAAATTGACTCATTAATAATTTCTGCTCCCGGATTCAAAACAACAAAAATTAAACTTACAGGTAACACTGTCAGTATTGCCTTAATTAAATCAAATTATTCTGTTGAAGAAATTATAGTTTCTTCAAATAGAGAAACTCAAAAAAGAAACGAAGCTCCTATTTCAATTCAAACAATTACAAAATCTATTATAAATGATACTAAAGCAACAAGACTTGATATGCTATTGAATAAAGCATCCGGTGTTTATATGATTGACTTAGGTAATGAGCAACACACAATGTCTATAAGGCAACCAATTAATTATAATTCAGTTTATTTATATCTCGAAGATGGAATCCCAATCAGAACCATTGGTGATTTTAACCACAATGCACTTATTGAAATTAACCAATCTTCATTGAGCAGAATTGAAATTATTAAAGGTCCGGCATCTTCACTTTATGGAAGTGAAGCAATTGGAGGTGTTGTTAATTTTATTTCTCAGTCTCCATCGGTTTCTTTCCTTCCAAAAATTCAGGCAGAAATTGGAAGCAGAGGTTATAAAAGAACAGACTTAAGTATCTCAAATTCTATTAAAAATTTTGGATATTCCATTACAGGATATTATGCAAATCAAAATGAATCTCAGGTTTTTCATAATAATTTCGATAAAGGTGCAGTAACTCTTAGAGGTGATTATTATTTAAATGATAAAACAAAATTGTCTTCCTCTGTTGATTATATAAATTACAAAACTGATCAAAAAGGGGGACTTGACAGTGTAAACTTTTTTAGCAAAAATTATAATAGTAATTACAGGTTTACATACAGAAAAGTAAATTCAGTGAGATTTAAAACTATACTATCTCATCAATGGAATAAATCAGAAAATTCAAATGTTACTTTAATTTATAGAAATTCTGCGATTGGACAAAATCCATTTTACAGAATTTCCAATGTTCAAAATAACCCATTAAAGGCAAACGGTCAAATTAATGAAGATGCATTCCAAAGTTTTGCCGGATATTTTCAACACAGTAAAAAATTTAATTTTCTAAATTCAAAGTTGATAATAGGTGGTAGTCTTGATTATAGCCCGGCAACTTATTATGCTAAATATATAAGTATTGATAGAAATTCTGATAAAGTTTATTATGCATACACGGAGACTGATTCTTTACTTACTGATTACAAAGTTGATCTGATTAATTCAGCTCTATATTCTCAATTTGAAATTAATCCTGCCGATAAACTCAAATTAATCGCAGCACTCAGGTATGACAGAATGGATTATGATTTTATAAACTATCTTCCTCCAAGTGCGTTTACAGGTGCTCCTAGTACTGTGAATAATTTTAATCATCTTACACCAAAAGTAGGATTGACATATTCTTTCAATGATTATAATGGTGTATATGCAAACTATAGTGTCGGATTTACTCCTCCTAACATTACTGATTTATATACAGGGGTAAAAGTTCCATTTCTAAAACCTTCTACTTATAATAATTATGAAATTGGAGGATGGTTTAATTTTATTTCCGGCAGAGGATTCATCGAGTTATCGTTTTACAGACTCGATGGATTTAATGAAATTGTTTCTGTTCGTCTTGCTGATGGTACTTATGAGAAACAAAATGTAGGAGAGACTCGACATATAGGAATTGAAGCAAATATAAACTATTCACCAATTGATGAACTTTATCTAAGAGCAGGTACCACTTTCGCTCATCATGAATATATCGCTTATTCAATTAATGGAGTTGACCTTGCCGGAAAAGATATGAGCCAGGCACCTAGTTATATTCTAAATTCTGAAATAACTTATAAACCAAATTTTATAAAAGGTTTAAGAGTTTCAGTCGAGTGGCAATCACTCGGTAAATATTTCACTGACCCTCAAAACACAGCAGTTTATGATGGATATAATATTTTCAATCTTCGCTCCGGGTATAGGTTTAAAAGTTTTGAAGTTTGGGTTAATTGTTTAAACATTGCAGATGAAGTTTATGCGACTACTGTAGAAAAAAGTGCGTTCGGTACTTCTTTCCGACCCGGACAATTAAGAACATTTAATATTGGTATAAATTATACATTTAATTCGGACAATGACTAAAAATATATTTATTATTAATTCATTTCGTAAAAGTTTATTTTTTCTATTTTACTTCCCATTTATACTTATATCTTGTTCACAAAAGGATGATGAGATAACTGATTTAAGAAATACGATTAAACAACCGGAAGTTATTAAAAATATTTCTGAAGAATTTATTTTAGATTCTAATAATTCATCTTGTACATTTTTTACTTATGATAATGCCGGAAATCCTGTTGTCAGTTGGATATCTCAAAATGAAAAAAATGAATATGAATTTTATTATTCAATTTTAACAGAAGAAAATAAATTTTTAGAAAAAAAATTAATTAACGGTAGTAATCAAATTAAACCAAACGGAGAAAACCTTCCAAAAGTTATTTTTCGAAACAACGGAGATGTAATTGCATTTTGGGGAATTGCAAATCCTAATCCTGAAAATCAATATTCCGGACTTATTCTATATTCCATTTCTAAAGATAAAGGTTTAACTTGGACAACACCTGAAAAAATTTCTAATGACAGTTTAAGCATTGATCAAAGATATTTCTCTGTAGCAATTCTACCGAATGGAAATGTTGGTGCTATTTGGCTGGACAACAGATATAAAACTTCTGAAAATGGTTCATCATTATTCTTTGCAGAGCTTGACTCAACAGGAAAATTCATTGGTGAAAAAATAATTGCAGAAACTGTTTGTGAATGTTGCAGAACAAATATAACTGTAAGTTCAGATGGAAAATACAATGTTACATACAGAGATATTTTTCAAGATAGCATCAGAGATATCTCTTACATTAATTCAGTTGATTACGGTAAATCATTTTCTTCACCTGTCAGAATAAACGCTGATAACTGGGTTATAAATGGTTGTCCTCATACGGGTCCTGATGTTTCTGTTTCTGGAGAACTTATCAAATTTGTTTGGCATACATTAGGCAACAACAAAGGGATTTTATATAGCAGTACAAGTAACTTCGGGAAAAATTTTTCTACTCCTTTGAGTATTAGCAGCAATCCTACAGCCAAACATCAGCAATTATTAAGTGTAAATGATAAAATTGACATAATTATTTGGGATGAAACGCCATTGAATTCAGAAAATAAAAACAGTCAAATTTTATTGTCAATTAAAAATGGTGAAAAGTTTTCAAAACCTGTTTTGATTTCAAATGAAAATATGTCCGCAACTTTCCCGGTATTGACTAAGTTAAATGATAATCAAATTTTAATAGCTTATACTCAAAGTTATAAACAAACTTCGGAGAGTAACCATTCCAATCATTCACATTCAAATAATTCAAGTGAAAATTCTGAAGTTGTTTATAAAATGATAGATTTAAATTAAAAAATTATAGCACTACCCAAACTCATAGATAGTGCTATATGTTTACTTCCACCGATCCAAAGTGTAGTAAACACCTTAAATTATTTAATTATTTCATCAAGACCATTTTCTTTGTTACAATAAAATTATCTGTCTTTAATCTGTAAAAATAAATACCGCTCGATATATTAACTGCATTAAATTCAACAGTATGATATCCCGGTTGAATTTCTTTATTCAGCAATTCTGTTATCAATTTTCCGGTTACATCAAAAATTTGTATTGAAACATTTGAAATACTTGGTATCTCAAAATTTATTTTTGTTGCAGGGTTAAATGGATTTGGATAGTTTTGCGAGAGTGAAAACTTTGATGGAATTCCTACAATTACTTCATTGTTAAGTTCGTGATATTCAAAATTACCATTGTAATCAACTTGTTTCAATCTGTATTTGTATTTTCCGGTTGGTATATTTCTGTCCTCAAACGAATAATTTTTTGATTGTGTCGTTGTTCCGTTTCCATTTATTGTTCCTGCTTTTATCCACACAGAATTTTGATTTTTAATTTCAATTCTTTCAATTTCAAATCTTGCATTGTTATCCTCGCTTGAGGTTGTCCAATTGAGGAGAACATTGTTTCTATTTACGGTTGAAGTAAAAGATGAAAGTTCAACGGGTAAAGAATTAACATCAGGACCGATTTCTAATGCAAGATTAGAACCAAACATAGGACCCGGTTGAATTACTGAAGGTTCGAAATCAACATACCTGTATTGAAAATATGAATTTGACGAGAATGTACCCTGCATTCCGATAATATGTGTTGCTAAAGTATTGTTTGAATACTTTGACTTAAATGAACTTCCGCTTTCATCAAAGTTATATTGAATTTTTATTTTTGAATTTACCGCATTTGTAGGAGAATGATTTATTATAACTTGAAAACTTACAAAATCATTAGGATCTGCTCCAGAGTTGTAATTTGGAACTCGCATATAAGTAATGATTATTTGATCTGCAGTTACTTTATAACATAATCTGTTAATCGGCACATCAGCATCTCCAAAATTTAAATCTTTCCAAAAAGGGAATATCGCTTGAGTTATATTTGATTGTGGTAATGATGAAGGCGGATTATAATGTCCGACTCCCATTGGCATAAATGCGTTAAACCCGATTATTCCGTTTGTTCCTACATAAATATTTTGATAATCAGTTCCAAAAAATCTGATTGAATTTCCAACAGGTAATATTCCAATCAAATCAAATCTTCCGTCATCTAAACTTCCGAATGAAACCGGAATTGTCGGTGTACCATTTAAAATCAGGTTTATGCTTCCGGTTGTATCCACCCAGCTATACTCTGGTTTTGAAGGCGAAGGATTTGCTCCTGTTGTTGAGTTAGCAAAATAATATAAATTATTTCCTGTTGAAATATTATTCCCGTAATCAGGAAATTGAACGGTAATTAATCTATATGGAGAAAATAAACTTTGTGTAAATGCATTAAAGCATCTTACTCTCCAGTAATATCTTGTTGAATTTTGTAAAACTCCTGCCGGAATAGTTTGATTTAAAAGTCCTCCACCGGATGTATTATAAACTATGTTGGTAAATCCCGTATCCGAAGCAACTTGAAGATGATAAGTTATTGCTGCAAATGAAGCTGACCATGCAAGGTTTGGAGTATCAGTAATTTGAATATAATTATTTGACGGTGTCAATAAATCTGGTGGATTGATTAATGTAACTCCAAGTACGCCACTTGTAGGGTTTCCGGAGAAATATAATTTTTTTGCTCTCACTCTATAAAAATATCCTGTATTTATGGTTAATCCGGTATTTGAGTAATTGGTAACATTCGCATTTACCGAATCAATCACTGTCCATGTTACAGAATTATTACTCCTTTCAATAATAAATTTATCTTCAACTAAAGAATTATCTGTCCAACTTAAATTTATTTGAGTTGGTGATGCTCCTGTTGCTGTTAAGTTACTCGGAGCAGTCAGATTAAATCCGCCTGTAGTTGTTTTAGCAATAACTCCATTTCCTGAGGCAATTCCGCCAATAAATCCTGTTAGTTCAGGTGTAAAATGAAATGCAAAAGTTTGTATGCCGGTTGATTGTTGTTCCCAGTTTATTCCCCCATTTGAAGTAAAGTAAACTCCGGAAAATCTTGCCGCTATCCAACCGGTATTTGAGTTTATAAAATATTGGTCTATTAATAAATGATCCACCGGTGAATTCCCGGCACTCCAATTTACTCCTCCGTTAGTAGTTTTAAGGAATAAATTATCCCCGGTTATTGTACCGTTATTCGCATCCGTAAATCTTATATTGAAATATAAAAGTTCAGATAAACCCAAACTATATGTATTCCAATTGCTGCCTCCGTCGGTTGTTTTTAAAACAGAATTAGTACCTGCACTTAACACCCAACCTGTTAATTCATTTAAAAAATATAAAGACGATAAAGTAGAATTTCCTAAATTTGTTGAACTCCAGTTATCTCCCGCGTTAGTGGTTTTATATATGAACCCTGATGGATTTAATATCCATCCTGTTGAATTGTTTACAAATGAAACTTCCTCTCCGTTAATTATAATAGAACTCCAATTTAGTCCGCCATTAGTTGTTTTATAAGAAGCATATCCGACTGAAATACCGGTGTTTTCGTCAAAGAAATGAATATCCATAGGGAATCCAGGTGCAGAACGGTCAATCCAGTTCAAACCTCCGTTTGAAGTCTTTAGTAAATTTGGTGTTCCTCCAAAACCTTGGCTAATATAACCTGTGTTATCATTTAAAAAATATATTCCGGAAACCGGATCGCCAAATACTGCATTATATTGTATCCATTGAGAGGAAGCACTCCCTGAGAAGAGAATTAGGAAAAATAAAGAAAAAGCAATTCTGATTTTTTTAAAGGCAAAACCTGAAAATCGAATAAACAGGATCGGTGAAAAAAAGTATTTATTCATTTTTATTGTTAATTAATTTTAGTTCAAAAATAATTTCTTCTGTGATAGAATCAAAGGAAAGTTTTTCAGAAAGGTTACGGTGAATAAATTACGAGACAATTAAAAACTCCAAAAATAGGCAGAAAAATAAGTTTTATTATGTTAATTTTGTGTGTAAAGGTTACGGTAACTAAGGTGCAAAATTTAAAATTAATTCGGCTTTTAAATACATTTTCTAAAAGAGAGATGAAAGAATTTGAAAAGTTTTTAAACTTATCAAATCTTATTTCTGAAAGAAATCTTAAATCTTTATTTAATGTACTAAATAGATATCATGGTGATTATGAAAATCCTGAATTGTCATTGGAATTGATTTATAATTCACTATTTGGAAAGAAAAAATTTAGCGAGAAATATCTAACATCACTAATGTCTGATTTATATAAAACTGCTAAATATTTTCTGGCAGTTAAAGAAGTTTTTAATAACGAAGTTTTATATAATAAAATTATTTCTGAAGAATTTTTAAAACGAAACCTAAAAGATGAATTTGAAAAACAAATTAAAACAGCTAATGAATTGCTTGACAAAAAATTCAGTAAATCGAAAAATTATTTCAAAGATAAAGAGGAGCTAACATTTATTAACTCAATGTATCTTGATACAAAAAAGGATTATGATAAATATTTAAATTCATACTTAGAATCTATGAATTATTCAGCGTTTGAATCATTGTTGAAATTATTTCGGCATAATTCAGAATTATATAATTTTAAATTGCAAAACTTTATTGGTGATGAATTTAATTTATCTGAATTTTTATTTAATTCGATAAATTTTGAAAAATTAATTTCTGAAATTGAAGGAATACATGAAGACTATAAGACAAAAATTAAACTATATTACTTTTTGTCAATCTTGAATAAAAAAAAATCTATTCCTTTTTATAATGAAGCTAAAGAATTATTTTTTAAAAATCGAAATCTATTCGGAAAAGAGCAAAAGCGTGAAATTTATTTTCAATTTATGAATTTTTGCAGTTATATGGCAATTACCAGAGATGACCTTACTTCAGAAGTTTTTGAGTTTAATAAAACTTTTTTATATGATGAGGATAAATTGTTTTTGGAAAATAATTTTTTTGATAGAAGATTATTCAGGAATATTGCACTGTGTGCAATTCAATTGAATGAAAATAATTGGGCGATAAATTTTATTAACGAAAATAAAATTTATCTTGAAAAGGAAGCGGAGGATAATCTTGTGTACTATTTGCTTGGGGTTGCATATTCCCGTTTAAGAGAATATGAAAAATCTCTTGAAATATTATCAAAGGTAAAATTTAATTACGGTACTTATAAGGAGGATATTTTAATTTTAAAAGCCGCAACATTATTTGAATTGGGATATTATGTTGAATCTTATGAAACTTTGATTTCATTTAAAAAGACATTTAAAAAAACTTCTGCAATGAGTAAAGGTATTTACAATTATTATAACAACTCAATTAATTTTTTTTTAAAGTTTTTAAATATAGTTTTGAAAAACAAATATTCTGATCTGAATTTCCTTGAAGTGAAACTAAAAGAATGTGAAGAAATTTCAATTAAATCCTGGTTGCTTGGTAAAATAAATGATTTCAAAATTAAATAGTTTTATTCTGATTTAAAATTATTTGAATTAGAATTATAATAGAAATAAACTTATAATTTAAAATTAATTTACTTTTCGCTTGGAGAATATCCGTTCACGATTATTAAATGCTTTGATTAATTATTAACTTTATTTATTGAAGTGTATTGTAAATTTAATGATTCAACTGCATGTGGATATTTCAAATATAAATAATCCCATTGTTTTATTGCAATTGACCATAATTCAGGATAGTTTAAATGATTTGCAACAAAAGTTATGAGTAAAAATTTATCTGTTATTCCTATTGAATGATTTTTTTCTGAAATCATCGTATCACTAAGTAAGTTAAATTTATGCAAATATTTATTAAGTATAACCTCTTTTGCAAGATATTTTCTCGATTCTTCGAACATCAATAATGAAATTTTCAAAAATTCAACATGATTTACAATTTCTTCATTTGAAAATAAACTCCTTTTTTTATAAGATTCATATTTTTTTATGAGACTTGAGAGATTTTCAAAATCAAAAAATCTTCCCTTAAGAAACTCATATAATATTAAATTAATTAGAGAGTAAATCTTATAATCAGAATTGTGTATTAAATTCAATTCTCTTTCATAAACTTCGAATGATCGACTTAATTTGTTCAGAACTCTCGGATTTACATTTTTTAAATAAACAATATCCGATCCATTTATAGATTTTTTTGATATATCAAATAAATCAAGCTCATCCGGAAACTGATAATTAAAGTATAAATGAAAAAAGGCAATTCTCGTGTGATACCTTAGAATATGCATCTTTATAAGTGTTCTTAAATTTTTATTATAGTCAGGCGAATTTCTTGGCAAGGAAAATACAAAAGTATCCAATGACCTGATCTGAAATATTGTTACATAACTCTGGCACTTTAATTTTTGATAGTATTTTTGTAGGATGGCGTTATCTGACTGTTTATTGTTTGTTGACTGAAGTCTTTCAATAGATGTTAGTTTAGAACGAAAAGTTATCTCGTGATCTTTAAATCCAAAATCTTTTGCTAAATGAAGTCCTTCCTTTAAATATAATTTTGCTTCAAAAATTCTTTTTTTATTTCTGCTAAAGTTTAGTACTAATAATTCCGATAACCTGTATAAAATTTCTAATCTAAGATCAGTTTCTTCACTATCTCTGCAAAATCTTAATGCGTCTTCAAGCTGTTTTATTTCATTACTTTTACTTACATATTTTAATTTTTTAAATGAAAATTTGCAAACATTTAGCATAATACAAAAGATTTGAACTCTTTTCAGTTTTTTATTTTGATTGTTACTCTTACTGATGGCAGTTAAATTTTTTAACGCCTTATAGTACAAAATAAATTTTGCATAATCCTTTTGATGATAAAATAAAGCTAATCTGTAATATATTGTTGCTGCTAAAATTACATCTTCTGGTGTTTTTGTATTTAAATTTTTAGTTTTTAAAATTTTCAAAAAAATTGAATTTGCTTCTTTCGTCATCCCTATTTCGCACATTTTAGAAGCTTTTTTATACATAAGTTCTGTTTCGTTGATTCCTTTGTTTTCTTCAAGCGATTCAATTTCAAGTTTACATTCCTTCCAATTAAAATATAAAAATCTTAGATCTTTCAATATCTTTGCTTTATACCAGTAAAGCTGATTAGCAGTTCTGAAGCCACACTTACGGCATATCATATTTAAATCCCAGGAATGAAACTCATCATTATCAACAAGGCTATATACTATTTTGAGGAGAATAACATTTTTATTATTTTCTGCTCCCTTTCTTTTCAGTAATTTATCAAGATATAGTAATCTGATGCTTTTAGGAATAGCCCATATTCCGTATAAATAGAATGTGCTCGACTTGTTCGGTTTTATTCTATCTAATCTGTATTTTTTAACTGTTTTTGTCATTTTAAAACATCACACTAAATTTAATAATTGAAATTAGGATATACAATTCATTTACGTTAATTTTAATAAAACTAATTTAAAGATTCTATATGTGGAAAAAATTCATATTACTTTTTTTTCTAATTTTTTCATCATTTTGTTATAATGGAAAAGTATTTTCCCAAAATTTGGAATGGCAATGGGTACATCCATATCCTTATGGATATTCAATCTATTATGCACATATTTTAAATCCAGATGTTTATTTTATCGCCGGAGCAAGAGGATGGTTTTTAAAAACGACTAATGCAGGGCAAAATTGGTTTCAGACTCCATACGCTGGTCGTCTTGGTGATTATCAATACTCTTTGCACGGACAGATCTTCGATGGACATGTTTTTGATGAAAACAACATTATTCTTGCGGGACAATATGGAGCTACTAGGACTACTAATGGTGGTCTTACGTTTAGTAATATCTCTGGCACAGAACTTCCAAATTCAAATATTACAGATGTATTTTTTTTGAATGATGTTACGGGTTATATGTGTGGTAATTCAAATTATTTAAGAAAATCTACAAATAGCGGTGCTTCGTGGAATCCAGTTAATACTGGATTTTCAGGAATTGGTTATTTGGGAATTTCAACTTATAATGATACTTTAGTTGTTGCTGTAACTGGAACAGGTTCTATAATTAGGACATCAAATGGCGGGAATAATTGGACGCAAATTTCAACTGGAAGCACAGCCGCTCTAAATGCAGTAAATTTTTTAAATAAGGATACAATAGTTGCTTCCGGAAGTAATGACAGATTTATTATTAGCACAAATGGAGGTTTAAACTGGATTAACAGAAACCCTGGTATTGAAGGTAAAGTATGGGGTAAAATAAATGTAGTTAATAAAATCGGGTACAAAGAGATTTATATAAGCGGAAACAATCTCAACATTTTAAAGACAACTAACTTAGGTGTGAATTGGGAATCAGTAAATATGATTTCTCCAGGTCAGCAATATTTTAGCGATTATGGAGGTGTTTCGGTCTCAGAAACAGGTAATACAATTCTTGCAGGCGGCCTTGGTACACTTATGCTAAGACAAAACGATAGTGTCAAAAATCTTACGAAAGGTGTAAGATTTTCAAATATTCCCGGTCTTACTCAAAGCAATAATGGCTTAGAAGTTAGAAACTCAGGAATGAAAATCTGGACAGTAGGTGAGCCGCAAACTTTGGGAAGTACATTCAATCAAATACTTTATTCATCTAATGGTGGAAATAACTGGATTTTCCAACCTATATCAAATGGAAATTTGATTTTATATGATATACAAATGATTGATGATAATACTGGTTTCATAGTAGGTTCACAAGGCTCGTTTCTTAAAACATCCAATGGTGGTAATAATTGGGAAATTTCAAGCATACCTACACCAAATAGAGTTACTGCTTTAAATTTTGCAAATGCAAATACCGGATGGGTGTTTGGAATTGACAGTGCTCTTTTTAAAACAACTAATGCCGGTGTTAATTGGGTAAGACAAAAAGCAACTTTTCTAAATGGAACAGTGAATTTTCATGTATCCTCCCATATTGAATTGCTAAATGAAAATACCGGATGGATTTGTGGAGGTACTTTTGGCGGTAGTATGGCATACATTAATAAAACGACAAACGGTGGAATAAACTGGTTGCCATACCCAATTAACGCAGGAATTCAGGCAATGGATATATGTATGTTAAATGCTAATACCGGATATTTAAGTGCTGCAGCAAGCAAGTTAAGAAAAACAACCGATGGTGGAGTTACGTGGGATACATTGTTTATTCCATTTCCACCTGAGGAATATGATTTTAAAAGTATTGATTTTTTTGATATAAATAACGGAGTGACAATTGATAACGGAGGTGCAACTTTAATAACAACTAACGGTGGTTCAAGCTGGATTTTTAAATTAGGAGTTGTTCCATCAAACTATATGGATGTAAAAATGATTGCTCCATTTCCAAATCCGTTAATTTTTGCTGTGGGAGGATATTCAAGTGTTTTCAGATTAGGTGATAATATAACTAACATAAATGAGTATTCAGAATGGAGTAATACAAAACCAATTAATTTTTCACTTTATCAAAACTATCCAAATCCTTTTAATCCATCCACAAAAATTCAATTTAATCTTCCTAAATCAGGAGAAGTTAAATTATTGATTTATGATATCGGAGGAAGGTTAGTGCAAACTTTAATTGATGGGGTAAGATTAAATCCCGGTACAATATTACATACGTTTGACGGAAGTTTTTTACCTTCCGGAGTGTATTTTTACTCACTGATTTTTGACAATGAAGTTATAAGTACAAAAAAAATGGTACTTATTAAATAAACTAATATTAAGTAAAGTTAATTTTAAAATAAAACATTCAAAACAAAATTTTATAAATCTATGAAACATTTACATTTAAAAATATTTTTATTACTCATAATTATTTCTCCGAATATATTATTGGGACAAATATCCGGAACAAAAACTATCGGAGCAACCGGAGATTACGCAACTTTACAGTCAGCATTCAATGACATTAATAACTTAGGACTTTCAGGCCCTTTGATATTGGAAATACAAAGTGACTATAATCCTGTCGGAGAATCTTATCCTATCTCGCCGGGTATTTTAAACGGAAGTTCAGTTATAAATAAAGTTACTTTAAGACCTGCTTTAGGAGTTTCAAATATAGTTTTAGAATCAAATAATACTCAAACTATAGATTTGAATTCTACAAAATATTTTACAATTGATGGAAGACCGGGTGGTTCCGGAAACTCACAGGAAATTATAATTTCTAATTCTAATCCAAATGCAAATGCAATAAGATTTATCAATGAATCTTCGTATAATGAAATTAAATTTTGTAAAATAAAAGGAGATGAAGCTCGTTCCGGTGGAAATACTGAATTTGGTGTTGTGAATATTGGTACTTCTGTCGGAACTGAAGGAAATAACAATATTATCATAGATAACTGTGATGTATTTAATTTTTCGACCGGTGCTTCAAGACTTATTTATATAGGAGGAACAGAAGGATTTAATAATGACAGTATTACGATATCAAATTGTAAATTGTATAATTTTGTTAATCGGGCTATTGAAACATCTTCAATCGGAGTTGGAGACAGATTAATAATTACCGGTAATAATATTTTTGAGCCATTAGATTTGTTATCAAATAATCTTATAACTAATTATGGAATAGTTGTACTTTCCGGAGGTAATCATTCGATTGTAAGTAATTATATTGGCGGACAGGAAGTTAATTGTGGAGGATTACCTATGTCAGGTAACAATATTAGTTTTATAGCTATATCATTGAATATAAGTATATCAAGTTCTTCACAAATTGAGGATAACATTATTCAAAATATTAATCTTTTGGGAACAAGCGCTTTTATAGGCGTTGAAGTAATAAGTGGAACTGTAAATATTAATGAAAATATTATCGGAAGTGATACAGCAATTAATAGCATAATGACAACTTCAAATTTTTCCGGAATAACAGCAATTTTATTGTCTGGATCTGGTAGTATTAATATTTCAAGCAATTTAATTGCCAACTTAAATGCGTCCGGATCAGGTACTTCAACTAATGTGAGAGGGATTATTTCTTTTACAGGAACCGGCGAAAGGAATATTATTAATAATACTATACACGATTTATCAACTGCCTCGAGTAATACACTTGCCAATTTTAATGCTTCAGTAATCGGAATAGGATCTGCGTCATCAAATACTTCTCAATTTTTATCAGGTAATATTATTTATAATTCAATGAATTACAGAGTAGCTAGTACCAGTTCATTAGTAATTGGCATTATTGTGACTTCCGGTGGTGGGGAAATTTCCCTGAATAGAACTTATGGTTTATCTAATACATGTACTGGAGCAGGAGCGACTATTATGGGAATTTTCGGGACTAATGGAATTTGGTCAGTAATTAATAATCAAATCAGTTTAAGCAATGAAGCTAATTCTAATCCGGTTATTATAAGAGGAATAAGACCAAGGGTTACATCAGGAGCTATATTATGGAAAATATATTATAATTCAGTTTTCATTGGTGGGGCACCTTCTTCTGGAGCTCAACCATCATCTTGTCTTTGGAAGGAAGTAGGTTGTATTTTAGATTTGAAGAACAATATTTTTTATAACACGAGAACAGGAGGCACGGGAAAACATTACTCCATGGATTTAACAAATATAACTAACATAACTTCAGATTATAATTTAATCATAGGTGAAAGTTTAAACCTGGTAAAATGGGGAACAAGCGATTACAATTTTTCTGATTACAAAATTAATTCCAATAATGATTTCTCTAGTTTTAGTAATCAACCGATAAATGTTTCTTCTTCGAATCTTTTTGTAAATGCTACTTTGGGAAATCTGAATATTCTTTCTGACAATAATGAAGCATTTTATTGTGATGGAAAAGGTGTTCCGATTACAGGACAGTCGGATGATTACAATTCAACAGGAGTTCGAAATATTTCTGTAAATCAAGGTACAACTGATATAGGTTCGGATGAGTTTACTTTTTCAGGTACAGTTCCAAATCTGACTGAATCCGCCTCTCCGGCTTTAAATTCAATTACTGTATATTCATTTGGTGGCAGACAACTCGCCTCAATTACTTGGGGAAATACAGGTACTGTACCTTCAGGATTAACATTAACTTATAATTCCGGAATAAATCCTCCCGGAACATTAACCGGGCAGTATTCAAAAGGATATTGGGATATAACCGCAACGGGTGGAACAGGGTATTCTTATGATATTACATTAAACTACAGTCCGTCAATATTATTTAATATTATTAATAATGACAGTTTAAAAATTGCAAAAAGAGACGGTGGAGACTGGGAATATC
Organism: Candidatus Tepidiaquacellales bacterium UBA6667; assembly: GCA_002455255.1. GTDB lineage: Bacteria > Bacteroidota > Ignavibacteria > Tepidaquicellales > Tepidaquicellaceae > UBA9002. The sequence goes on from DKKL01000035.1 coordinate 195,036, forward strand.
TTGTAAACTCAAATGTTGATACAACAAATAAAACTGTATCGGCTACGGGACTTACCGGCTTTTCACAGTTTGCACTTACTTCCAGTGAAGCAATGCTTCCTGTAGAATTAGCATCATTCAGTTCTTTAACTTTAAAAAATGAAGTTATATTAAATTGGAGTACAGTTTCAGAAACTAACAATAAAGGATTTGAAGTTATACGTTCAAAAGATAAAATTGAATGGACAACATTAACATTTGTAAATGGTGCAGGTTCTTCAAATTTACAAAATCATTATCAATTTAAAGATAAAAATTTACATACCGGAAGATATTATTACAGACTAAAGCAAATAGATTATAATGGTAATTATGAATTCTACAATTTATTAAATGAAGTTGTGGTTGGAATACCGAATGAATATTATCTGTCACAAAATTATCCTAATCCATTCAATCCTTCAACAAAAATAAATTATGAATTGCCTAAAGATGGATTTGTTTCTTTTAAGATTTATGATGTAACAGGAAAACAAATCAGCGAGCTTGTAAATCAAAAACAATCTGCAGGTTATTACACAATAAATTTTAATGCGATAAATTTATCCGCAGGAGTTTATTTTTATTTATTAAAAATAAATGATTTTGTGTCAACAAAAAGAATGGTATTGATAAAATAATTTCTTTTAAAGAAAAAATAAAGTTTCGAAAAGTAATATACAAAAAATAAAGGGTTAGCAGTTACGCTAACCCTTTTTAATTTAAAACTAATTCTGCGTGGAGCTAAGCGGGGTCGAACCGCTGACCTTTTGAATGCCATTCAAACGCTCTACCAACTGAGCTATAGCCCCCATTAATATTAAATTAATTATAATAGCAAAAATTATCAATCTAATATCAAGAGACTTAACTCAATTCATTGATTAAAAAAATATAATTTATATGTTCTTAAGGATTGGTTAATCAAATTTCTTTTTATAAATATGGCAATAAGGAGTTTTCCCATTATTCTGATAATAATCCTGATGATAATTCTCAGCATTCCAGAATTTATCTGCTTTCGTAAGTTTCGTTGCTACTTTAAACCCTTTTGCCTCCAATATTTTAATTAGTTTTTCGCTAATATCTTTTTGTGTATCATCCATATAAAATATTTCCGTTCTGTATTGCTCACCTATATCCGGACCTTGCCTGTTTATTTGTGTCGGGTCATGTGTCTCAAAAAATAATTTTGCAAGTTCTTCATAGCTTGTCAGCGATGGATCAAATACAACTTCTACTGCCTCTGCATGTCCCGTTTTTCCCGTACATACTTCTTCATAAGTCGGATTTTCTTTCCAACCACCGATATATCCTACAGTCGTAGATATTACTCCTTTTGCTTTTTGCATATAATATTCTGTTCCCCAAAAACAACCTGAGGCGAATATTGCTTTTTGATAATTACTTCCCGATGATTCCATTTTATTTGATATTACTTTTGGCAATTCTTCTCCAGTTGGTATAAACTTCATTGAAATTGAATTTACACAATGTCTTGTATTCTTTTCCGTAAATCTTTCACCTTCAAACACATGACCTAAATGTCCTCCACAATTGTTGCATATTATTTCAACTCTCATTCCGTCTTTATCAGGTATTCTTTTTACTGCTCCATTTATTTCATCATCAAAACTTGGCCAGCCGCATCCGGAATCAAATTTATCTTTTGAATTATATAATTGTGCATTACATCTTTTACATATGTATGTCCCTTCTGTTTTGTTATTGTTAAGTTCTCCTGAAAAGGGCATCTCTGTTCCCTTATTAATAATAACCCTTTTTTCCTCAGAAGTTAACTCGTTATAAATAATAGAATCTTTTTCCATTTTGTTTGTTTGTAATCTTTCGTTTAATGTTTCATTTTCAATTGTATTATTCGAAAATGTATTTTTTGAACATCCCGAAATTCCTGTATATATAATAAATACTGATAATATTAATAATATTGTTTTCATTTTTAATGTAACAATTCTATCACAAAGAAAATTCCTTTTTCCTGAAATCTATATTATGTAAAGTTTAATTTCAAATCATCTTTTAAGTTTAAAAATTGGAAAATTTAGGAAACTATGAATTTAAAAAAGTATGATTAAACTTTTTAAAAACTTAAACCGTAGAATAAAAAAATTACTAAAGCAGTTAGTTTTTAATATATATGAATATTAACTCACTTTACAATACAAAAATAATGAATAAAAGGTAGGTTCATTATTTTCTCCTTTGTTTTTAAAAAGTTCTTTCAATTGTAGAGTGAGTTTTTTATTTTTGTATAAGATATCCCCTATTCTTTTACACATATTTTGAAACAAAACACATATTCTAAACGAATATAAAATTATTTGTAAAAGAATTTTTTCAAAAAAATTAAAGGAGAATAAAATGAAAACTGTCTTAACAATATTACTTACAATATTGGTGACAATTCCGGCATTTTCCAATGACAGAAAATCATGGATGGTCAATCCTGTTTTTGAGAACGACCAGCAAGAAAGACCTTCTGTTATTGTATATGCAAACAATGTTTTAAGGGAAAATTATCCCGGAGCAATTCCAAATGCTGATAACTTCTGGGATTATCAGACAAACGGTGCTAACCTTCAGGCAATATGGGCAAACGGGGATACAATTATTATAACGTATCCTGCTGTTGACTCTATTGATCCTACAGGTGCTACTACAAGAATTAATTTTTATACAATGAGTACAGACGGTGGTGCAACTTGGATTTTTCCATTGAATGTAACTTCACTTCCTAATAGAAGTGCTTATCCTGATTTGACAGCTGTTATTGACCAAGGTCAAAGAAATATCGTCATTATGGGTAGAAAATATGTTGGTGCAAACTCAAGAGGTGGTGCGTGGATCGAAGCTTCATTAGGTTTAGGATCTTTTTCAGGTGAAAATGCTCCTTTCCAAGGCAGAGATTTCTTTGGTCGCTATCAAAACGGTACTTTAGTTTCCGGTGTTTATTCAAATCCTGATGGTCAGGGAACACCTCAAGATTCGTTACTGTATTCAAGATATGATTTTTCAAATAATACTTTTGGAACAAGAACTCCAATTGCTGTTCCTGGTCCTGATAGTATTATATCCGTTAACGTGAGATATAGAAGTGCTGTAAGTTCAAATGGTCAAACTCAATTAGTTATGTGGTGGAATCCATTAGTTGCAGGTCAGGAAATGAATGCAAAAGTATCAAATGATGGTGGAAACACTTGGGGTTCAAGAGTTTTATTACAAAAATCATTTGGACAAGGTGGTGTAGTTAATGGTGATACCTGTTCACCTTGGTTCGGAATTGATGCGACTTTTAAACCTGGAACTCAGGAATATTCAGCTGTCTGGAGCACTTTATATCCAACAGCTACCGGTCAGTCTTCAGGTGATCCTCAAGGAACTAAAATCTTATACTGGAATCCTCTTGTAAATTCAGGTAACCCTGTTGAAGTTGCAGGAAAACTCAATATGCCTATTATTTCAGTTGACAGTTTATTTGTAAATAGAAATGCTTTACAGGTTGGTGTTACTCCGGTTTCTCATCCTTCAATTGCATATTCTCAGGATGGAAATATGATTGTTTGCGTTTTTTCAGCTTTCCAACCAGGTGATACATCAAACGTTACACCTTCATTTACATTTAATGATATCTATTCAACTTATTCAACTAACAATGGTTTAACTTGGTCAACACCAAGAAATTTAACTCAAACTCCTGATTGGGATGAATTATATCCGGTACTTTCAGAATCCGGTAATTCTTCATCAAAATTTCATTTGAAATTCCAATCAACAAGAATTCCCGGAAGTCAAAGCTTCACTGATCTTGCTCCTACTGCAAGAGTTTATACTGTTTACAGAAGCTTTAATCCGTCAACAGGTATTGAAGTTAACACTGTTGGTTCAGTAATTCCTGATAGATTTGACCTAAAACAAAATTATCCAAATCCTTTCAACCCTTCAACAAAGATTAGATTTGATTTGGCTAAAAACTCAAATGTTACTTTGAAAATTTATAATGTTCTCGGTAAAGAAGTTGCTACTTTATTGAATAATCAGCTTATTACAGCAGGAACTAAAGAAGTTACTTTTGATGGTGAAGGTCTTGCAAGTGGAATTTATTTTTACACTTTAAGTTCAGAATCATTCTCAACTACTAAGAAAATGATATTGCAGAAATAATATTTAAAAAAAATACGGGGTGAAAACTCCGTATTTTTTTGGTATTTTATATAAGTGCTTATATAATTAATTATGGATAAAAATTTTATAAATTCTCTCGGTGAAGTTGCACTTTCTTCTAAAATTAGACAGTTTAATGAAAAACTATATGCTGAAGGTGTGATGGTTTATAAAAAATTAGGAATTAACTTTGAACCAAAATATTTTTTGATTTTTATGCTGCTGAAGAAGCACGGTTCGCTGACTATTGGGGATATGTCGGTCGAAACCGGGCTGACTCAGCCGGCTATTACACAACTTATTAATTCTCTATATAAAAAAAAACTTGTCTCTTTTAAAAAAGATACTGAAGATTCAAGAAAAAAAATTGTTTCATTATCTCTCAACGGTAAATCAATGTTGAAAAAACTAATTCCTGTATGGGATTCATTTGATAAATCAATATAACAACTTTTTAAAGAATCTGGGGTTAACCTTCTGAACGATATTGAGATAATAGAAAATCACCTTGAAAAAAAAAGTTTACATATTAGAATATTAAATAATTTTAAAAGAAAATAAAATCGTAATTAATATGAAATTCTTAATTTTAATAATAATGATTATGTTTATAAAATCAGCAAATTCTCAGGAAAAAACTCTAACAAAACAGGAAAAAGATTTAATGTTGAAAAATTTCGGCGTTCTACTTTCTGAAAAATATGTTTTCCCGGATATTGGAATTAAAATGAAAGAATATCTTGATAATTCAGTTAAATCCGGGTCTTATGATGATGTAAATTTTGTTCAGGAATTTACAATGAAATTAAAACAGGACTTGCAAAATATTTGTAAAGATAAACATTTGCAGTTAAATTTTAATCCGGAAAATGCAAAACTGTATTCAAACGAAAATCCTCAAAATTCAGATCCTGAGTTAGACAGGCAATATTTAGAAGAAATGAAATTTATCAATTATGGAATTGAAAAAATTGAAAGGTTAAAGGGAAATATCGGATATATTGATATACGTTTATTTCCTGATATAAATATAGCAAAAGATAAATACATTTCTTCTATGAAGATGCTTGAAGATACAGAAGTTTTAATAATAGACCTAAGAAAACATTCAGGTGGTGATCCTTCAACTGTTCAGTTTCTTTGTAGTTATTTTTTTGAAGGTGAACCATTTTTATTAAATTCAATTTACAACCGGCTTGAAGATAAAACCCGTGATTATTTTACTTTGAATGATTTACCCGGTAAAAAACTTCCTAATGTTGATATTTATATTCTCACAAGTAAATTTACATTTTCAGGTGCTGAGGAATTCGCTTATAATTTGAAGAACTTAAAAAGAGCTACAATTATAGGTGAGGTTACAGGTGGTGGAGCAAATCCTGTTACTGCCTTTAATGTTGATGATAAATTTGTTGCATTGATTCCCACAGGAAGAGCAATTAACCCTATTACAAAAACTAACTGGGAAGGAGTCGGCGTTGAACCTGATATCAAAACAACAAATGATAAAGCATTTGATATTGCTTATCTGGCTGCATTAAAGTCTTTAGCAAAAAATTCTACGGAATTAAATAAAAAATTTCCTTATGATTGGATAATTGAATCTATCGAAGCTAAAGTTGAAAATTATATACTAAATGAAACGGAAAAATCAGAATATTCAGGGAAATATGGTGAAAGAATAATCACGATAGAAAATGGTAATCTGATTTATGAACGTCCGGGAGTAGGAGTTAAAACGAAACTAATCCCAATGAAAAAAGATTTATTTGCAGTTGAAAGCGTTGAATATTTCAGGATTCGATTTATAAGAGATCAGGATGGTAATATAATTGAACTAATGGGGTTGTATGATAACGGGATGAAAGATAAATCCAAAAAAGAATAAAAAAAAATCCGGCTTAAGCCGGATTTTTTATAGTTTTGCTTGATTCTATTCTATCAAGTCGCATAGAATTAGTTCTGTATTTCTTTATGAATAACCCAAGGAAATATACTCTGAAAATATAACCCCAAAAACTTTTCTCTTTTAGCGAATCATCAATATGATGAGCTATTTTTTTATGCTCTTCCGGAATTAAACTCCAGTGAACACCTGCCTTTTCATGATGAATAGTATGTAAACCGTTATTGAAAAGTAAAAAATTTAATTTTCCAGTGAAATTTCTTGAATGGTTCCATTCAGATTCCTCATTGGCGTGAACATGTTGAACATAATTGAATATTAATACACTGAATAAACTAACCTGCTGAGGTATTATCACAAATAACAACGCTTTCTGCCAATCTATCAATAGCCAAACTATTATCCAAACTGCCAATACAACATATTGCAATATGCACATAACAAACTTTTTCCTGTTGTTCTTATAAAGATCTTTAAGATAAAGTGAAATTGCTTTTTGTTGGTAATACCCACTGATTGTAGGGTATGTAATCAATGTTAAAAAATTATTTTTTTCACTGAACCTATATGTTATGGTATAATCACCTTCTTTATTATTAAGTCTGTGATGGTTTTTATTGTGAGTAGGAATCCAGGCAAAAATAGGGAATCCGTAAAAAATTGTCAGCCACCAGTCAGTTAAGGTGTTCAAAAAATTATTCTTCCACATTGGAAGGTGATTGTGATTGTGAACCATAACTGCTACTGCAACTGAAAAAAATAAATAAATAAAAAAAATAAAAATGTTAAAACCAAATACAAACCATTGTAAAATGAATAGTGATGTAGTGATTATAGCATAAATTATCGATTTGATGTCTGCTTTATATCTTAGCATAAATAATTTCTTTAAATTAATAAGTCAATGTAAATATAGTATAAATAAACGATAAATTATTTATATTTACATTTGTATATTCCAATAAAATAGTAAACTAAAACAATTATTATGAAACTAATTTTACTAATTTCTTGTCTTTTTGTTTCAACCAATATTTACTCTCAATGGACATATGGAAACGAACCATTTTCTACTTCTCAACCTTTTCTTTCAACTTTAGGTTCCGCTGTCCAGAATAAAATCCCAAAAACATTTATGATGGATAGCATTTCAGGTGCTACTCCCACAAATGCCTGGTTCCAAAATTTAATAATAAAAGAGGGAACTTTCCCTTCATTTAACTATGTACCCGGCAGATTAGATGTTGGTGCTGAAAAAATTTTTCCATTCCCATATATAGCAAGGTTTGCTTATACAACACCTCCAATTACCAATCCAAAATTACTCGGTTGGGGATATACAACAACTGCATTTCAGTTTGGACAGAATTATTGGAATCCTGCGGATACTTCAAACGGAATTTCCTGGCTTCCTGATGCTTATTATTTTTTTGGTTCACTTGACAGTGCATCTTTAGGTATGCCTTTTTTGCAAAATCATGATGATTTATCTGCAACTGTTAAATGGCGAGGGACAGGTTCTAATTTTATGCAAGCTCCAATTGTAAGAGGTTCACCTTATTTTACTATGCAATATAACGGTATCAGACCATTAATAACCATAAACGGTTCTGCTATGTTATCTGTAAATGGTCAGCCAATTGGTGCATCTAATCCGGTAGTTTCGGGAAATAAATTTGTAATAGAATTTGCAGGTGCTTTACCGGGTAATAATACGATAATTGTTTTATATGCCACTGAAAATATTACTCTTACATTCTTCCCTTTATATGCATCCGCTTCTGCTAACTACTCTGGTTTTTTAAGGATGGCTTATGTAACAACTAAAAATCTAGACCCAAACTCTGCCGATTCAACAGCAAGAATTCAGTTACTCGACAGATATTCAAAATTTGTCCCAACAGGTGGCACAGTTTCATCAACAGTTTCAGCAGATACAACAGTTTTTAATTTTAGATTTAATTTTCAAACCAACAGTTCAAGTGATTCTCTTTTAATGATGGCTCTTCCTCATCATCAGGATATGTTAACAAATGCAACTTCTAATGTACTAAAATATCAGACATTAAGAGGGGAGATGAAAGAAGTGTATTCCAAAACTTGGAATATGAATGAGAATTTAATTCCTAATTATTCTTGGAACTGGACATCAAATTTATCAAATGTTCCAAATACCGGAACTGAAAAATGGTATGATTCTTTATACTTATCTGTAAAAGCTGATCTTGATTCTACAATAGGTGCAAGATATCAAATTCCAAATGGAACTAACCAACCGACAACATCCCCATATGGATTCGGAAAAAATGTTACTCGAATGGCTCGAATTCTTGTTATAGCTGACGAACTGTCGGAGCGTTATCAGGCAACCGATCCGGGAAATTTTAGAATAGATTCATTAAACAGACTTACCTCACAAGGTCGCGATACTTTATTCAAATTTATTTCAAACTATATAAGCGGAAACAATTTGCTTTGGAATCCACCTCCTCCATCTTGGTCAGGCGGTCAAAATAATAAATTAATTTGGGATAACCGTTATGGCGGAATAGTTTCTTATCTTAGCTGGCTCGCAATGGATAATAACGACCCGAATGTTTATAACTTTGATTTCGGAAATGCAAGATATAATGACCATGCATTTCATTACGGTTATATAATCTATGCCGCCGCAGTTGTTGCAAAGAAAAAACCTGAGTTATTTTCAAATTCCGGAAATCAGTATTTTAATAGAATTCTCGATTTATGTCGTGATATCGGAAATCCTAATAAATCTGATTCATATTTTCCTTTACACAGACACAAAGACTGGTATGACGGTAACAGTTGGATGAATGGTTTACAAGCCGGTGGTGCAGGGCGAGATCAGGAGTCTTCAAGCGAAGCAGCAAACGCATATTACGGTATGTATCTTTTTGGTCTTGCGATGAATAATGAAAACCTGAAAAATACAGGTAAGTTAATGCTTGCTTCAGAACTAAGAGTTTTCAGAAAATATTACAGATCTATTCAGCAGACAAATCCTAATTATGGATCATACACACAAAGACATATTGTAGTAGGGAACTTATGGCATTCATTGATTACAAGTAATACATACGGAAGCACTGCAAGGTTTATTTACGGTGTACATATGTTACCAAAAAATCCGTTTATAAATGTTATGTGGGATGGAACATTCGCAAATACAGTTTGGACGCAGGTTTATACAAATCAGGTACCGACAACTTTAATACAGGATTTATCTTTATTTACAGCTCCATTTAGTGTATTAAATACGGGGACGGTTTCAGTGATGACTTATAATATGCCTGTTCAGGCGATTGCAAATCCTGATGCCGCATTGACATATTTTAGGACTTACAGAGGGTTCTCCGGTTATTTTGATGACGGAACTTCAAAAGCAGATGTCTTTTATTATATTTTATCCCGAAAATTTAGCCCAGTTGGGATTAATTTATCTGAATTAGGAAACAATATTCCGGGAGAGTATATATTAAAACAGAATTATCCAAATCCNNCAAATCCATTTAATCCTGAAACAAATATAGAATTTGCATTACCAAAGGAAGATGATATTAAAATTGATATATATGATATTCGTGGAAGGTTAGTTCAAACATTAATTAATTCAAAACTAAAAGCAGGAAGTTATAAGATAAACTGGAATGCAAGCGGACTATCAAGCGGTATTTATTTTTATACACTTAAAACTTCTGTAAATCAGTTAACCAAAAAGATGACATTGATTAAATAAGATTTAAAAAGAATAATTAAAATTCAGTCCGGTTTCAATTACTGAAACTCTTGAAGATTTTAATATTTTGTTTTTTGAACCTGATAAAAATTTATTTATCAGATCAGTAGCTATGAAACCTCCGAATGTTATTCCTAAACTTAAACTTTCGGAGGTTTTGTTTTTATCTTCTTTAGTCTCACCAAGAATATTATTTTTTGCTTTAAAAATTTCTTTTCTAAGTGAGTGAATTAAAATTGAACTCCCTGCACCAATAACCATACCTGCTAAAACATCTGATGGATAATGAACTCCAAAATAAATTCTTCCTAATGAAACTATTGTTGCATATGTATATAATCCTGTAATAAGCCAAGGTTTATCTGAATATCTCAGGGTCAGGGAAGTGGCAAATGCAAATGCTGTGCTTGTATGTCCCGAAGGGAATGAGTATGGATCAACTAATGATGCGTTCGTATCAAAATAAACTTTTTTAAGCGTAACATAAGGTCGGTCTCTTTTTATTGTTGTTTTCAATCCGAATGTTATGAGAAAAGATGTTGCCTCCGATAAACCTAATAGCACTGCTGAATTTTCATCGAATGTGTTATCCTTATTTCGTGCCAAAAAAAACATTAATGGTGGAGTTGCTATCGCTACCGGAATGATTGATCTGTCTGTATATGGTAAAACAACATCAGCAACATTGTTTTGCAGACCGTTTATTGCTCTGAAAATTCTTATATCTAAATTTTCATTATTCGGTTTATCTTTCAGCTCAAGTTTATACTGAGCATTTACCTCTCCAAAAGACAGAAGAAATATTAAACTATAAATCAGCCAACGCATTTTCAATATCTTCCATTAAATCTTCTTTATCTTCAATACCAACAGACAATCTGACCAAACCATCTGTTAATCCTATTTTTTGTCTGATATCCATTGGCACTGCACCGTGTGTCATTGAAACCGGATGACAAACGAGAGATTCTACTCCGCCAAGAGATTCAGCAATTTGAAAAATTTTTAACGCATTGCAAAATCTTTTTCCTGCTTCTATACTGCTAAGTTCAATTGATATAATTCCACCAAATCCTCTCATTTGTTTTTTACTAAGTTCATATTGAGGATGTGTCTTTAATCCTGGATAATAAACTTTCTCAATTTTCTTCTCTTTTGTTAATCTCTCTGCTATGTCAATTGCATTCTCGTTGTGATCTTTCATTCTTTGGGCAAGAGTTTTAGTTGACCTGAGAATAAGCCAGCAATCAAAAGGAGAAGGAACAGCTCCGATAGAGTTTTGTAAAAACTTAAATCTTTCGGCAATTTTATCATCACTTGTAATTAAACAACCGCCAATAACATCGCTATGACCATTAATATATTTAGTAGAACTGTGAAGCACTATATCAATACCGAAATCAAGAGGGTTTTGGAAATATGGACTCATAAATGTATTATCAACGCAAGTAATAATTTCTTTTCCTTTTACCAAATTTTTTACAGCCGATAAATCTGTAATTTTCAACATTGGGTTTGTCGGAGTTTCTATATAGATAAGTTTAGTATTATCTTTAATTGCTTTTTTAATTTCATTTATATCTGATGTATCAATATAAGAAAACTCTAATCCGTAGTTTTTAATAATTTGTTCGAAGAGTCTGATTGTCCCGCCATATACATTATCAGAACAGATAATATGATCACCGGGTTTAAATAAACTTATAACAGTCTGAACCGCAGCCATACCGGATGAAAAACAAAATCCATATTTACCGTTTTCCAATGCCGCAAGATTTTGTTCAAGTGCTACTCTTGTAGGATTTATTGTTCTACCATAATCATATCCTTTTGATTCACCAAGATATTCATTAGCGTAAGTTGATGTTAAATAAACAGGCGTTATTACCGCCCCTGTAGATGGGTCGGGATGTTGCCCCGCATGAATTTGTTTTGTGCTGAATTTCATTTTTATATTAAATTTTTATTTTTTTCATTACACCTAAACCGCTAATTAAAACAAAACTTTTACCACGAATTTTCACTAATTACACGAAATCCAATACATCATATTTCGTTAATATTCCTGCTATGTGACCATACTCACTTACCAAAACTGCCGGTTTCTCTTTTAATTCTGCTACCGCTTTCATAATGTTTTCATGCGAATCTAAGGTCGGTAATTTCTCATCCATAACTTCATTAATTCTTTTACTTGCAACATATCTGTCTTCAACTAATTTATTCAATAAAGTTGCCTCATTCAGCGAACCTATGCACTGTCCATTTTCAAATACCGGTAGCGTAGATAAATTATATTGATCCATTAAATAAAGTGCATCAGATACCAACTCTGTACCTGATATCGTAACCAACTCCGGAGTATCTTTTAATTTTCTTGTTTTAAAAACTGTACCCACATCAGTAAATGCTGTGTCTAACATTCTCTTTTCTCTCATCCATTCATCAGAATGATATTTACTTAAATATCTTTCACCCGTATCGCAAACTATAAACACCATTACATCATCTTCTTTTAACTTCTTTGCATATTCTAATGCAGCATAAGCAATTGTCCCGGAAGATGCTCCGCTAAATATCCCTTCTTCTTTACTCATAACTCTGCACATATTTATTGAATCAATATCACTTACATTAATAACTTCATCTACATATTCCAGCCATACATTACCCGGCAATACATCCTGCCCAATACCTTCTACAAGGTAGGGAACAGCATCAGGAATTTTTCCCGTTTCTTTAAGTCCTTTAAAAATTGAACCATATGGATCAGCACCAATTATTTTTATATTCGGATTTTTTTCTTTTAAATATTTTGCAGTGCCGGAGATAGTTCCTCCGGTTCCTATACCTGCAACAAAATGAGTTATCTTCCCTTCCGTATCTTCCCAAATTTCAGGACCTGTAGTTGCATAATGACTCATAGGATTTGCAGTATTGAAATACTGGTAAATAAAAATTGAGTTAGGTGTTTCTTCGTGAATTCTTCTTGCCGTATTTACATAATGTTCAGGTGAGTCTGCTCTTGCTGAAACAGGTTTTACTATTACATCAGCTCCAAGTGCCTGAAGATAATATTTTTTTTCAGGTGCCGCTTTATCCGTCATCACAAATATACATTTATATCCTTTCACACATGCTGCAAGTGCGATACCTATGCCTGTATTTCCGCTTGTTGCTTCTACAATTGTACCACCTGGTTTTAATGTTCCGTCTTTTTCCGCTGCCTCTATCATATTTATCCCAATTCTGTCTTTCACACTTCCACCCGGATTCATAGATTCAAGTTTTGCAAGTACCAATCCTTTGGATTCTTTTGCAAGTTTGTTAATCTTAACTAATGGTGTATTGCCAATTAGTTCTAATATGTTATTGTAATATTTCATTTAAAATTTTTTTTGTTCTAAATTAGTTAATCTGGATTAAATCAATGTAACGGTTTCATTAATGGGAAAAATATTACATCTCTGATTGTGTGAGAGTTTGTTAAAAGCATTACAAGCCGGTCAACTCCTAAACCAACTCCCGTTGTTGGAGGCATTCCCACTTCAATTGCCTTTAGGAAATCTTCATCCAATGGATGTGTTTCTTCTTCTCCGCCTCTACCTCTTTCAACCTGTGCTTCAAATAATTTTCTTTGAAGTATTGGGTCGTTAAGCTCTGTATATGAGTTTCCGAGTTCCCATTTATTAATATACGGTTCAAATCTTTCTGTATATATCACTTGCTCGGGATCTTTCTCCATAACTTCAAGCTGTTCCATTGAATATTCCCTTAATGGTTTGCAAAGTGGTGTAGTATCAATCGGATGATCCAAAATAAATGTCGGCTGAACTAAATCTTCTTCACAAGTTTCTTCAAATAAATTTGCAACCAATAATCCTTTACTGTGAGAAATCTTAGGGTCAAACTCTATTCCATTTTGTTTCATATAATCAATAATTTCCTGCTTACTAACGCTTGTTACATCCAAACCGGTTTTATCTTTAATAGCATCCGTCATTTTTAATCTTCTCCATGGTTTTGCAAAATTTATCATTACACCCTGATATTCAATTTCAGTTTTCCCGTGAACTGCAAGGCACGCATTTTCAACAACTTCTTCAAACAAATTCATTGAGTCGGTATAATCTCCGTATGCCTGATACCATTCTACCTGTGTAAATTCAGGATTATGTGTTCTGTCAATCCCTTCGTTTCTGAAATCTCTTACAAATTCATATACTCTGTTAAAACCACCGACTACAAGTCTTTTCAGAAACAACTCATTTGAAATTCTTAGATAAAGAGGTAAGTCAAGAGCATTAAGATGTGTAACAAAAGGTTTAGCATTTGCCCCACCATAAATTGTTTGTAAAGTTGGTGTTTCAACTTCTAAAAAACTTTTATCTTCAAGAGTTCTTTTTATTGATTGAATTATTTTTGTTCGTTTAATAAATGTATCTTTCACATTTTCATTAACGATTAAATCAATATATCTTTGTCTGTATCTGAGTTCTACATCAGCAAAAGCGTCATGAATTATTTTTTCACCGCTCTCTGTAACTTCTTCCTTCACAACAGGCAATGGTTGAAGTGATTTGGTTAGTAATTCAAAATTATTTGCATGAATGGATACTTCACCTGTCTTTGTTTTAAATACATATCCGGTTGCTCCAATTATATCCCCGATATCAAGCAGTTTTAATAAATTGTATTTATCTTCTCCTACATCATCTTTTTTTATGTAAATCTGAATTTTTCCTTTACCATCTTTTATATGACAAAATGTTGCCTTACCCATTTTCCTGATAGCCATAATTCTGCCGGAAACAGATACAGTAACTTTTTTTCTTTCTTCTTTTTCTTCTTCAGTTAATGGATCAGTAAAGTTGTTAATAATATCAGCCGATTCCGAAGTAACATCAAACTTATGAGGATATGGATTTATCCCTGCTTTTTTGATTTCTTCAAGTTCTTCTAATCTTCTTTTTACAAGTTCGTTTGTTTCGTGCATTTTATATTACTTTTTTTAAATCTTCTATAGTTAAATTTGATTGTTGTAAAATTGATTTCAAAGTTCCGGTTTTAAGTTCATTATTATGAAAAGGAACTGTTACTAAAAGATTTCCTTTTTTTAAATGATAATGACTGCCTTTAGTTCTGACAATTTCAAATCCTAATTTCTATAATGCCCTTATAATGTCTTTGCTTTTAAAGACAGGAAATTTAGGCATATTCCAATATATTTTTAGAAATTGTTATTTTAATTATCTCAAGTTCATTTTTTTTATATTCATCAATTAATTCTATTGAACTATGCCTGAAGATTCTTATTTGAGATTCTATACATAATTCAATATAATCCTTTATCGCCTCTTTTGAAAATTCCAAAAGGTCAGTTAAATTTTCTGCTTCCATTGCAATATTAAATTCCGGACATAAAGAGCAATAAGTATTATCAAATTTCGAAATTATTAAATGAACATAAGACAAAGAATGTTTTGAAATTTCATTATCCGAAATATTTTCTAAAATTATTTTTTCTGTCCTCATAATAATTTATTAATCTTATTTATTGCAGCTTCAACTTTAACTCTATCTTTTTTCTCAACATATAAAATCTGACCTGTGGATAATGCCAAAAATTTTAATGGTTCAATTAAGTTTTTTAAATGTTTTTTTATAAAATCTATTTCAATAGATACTCCCATAGGAATAAAATGAATAAATTCATTTCTTAGCTGATGTATAATACCTAAGCTTTCCCATTGCGAATCATTTAGTTTTAAAGGTTTTGATGATGTGTACCTTCCCATCCACAAATTGCCATCACATACTCTTGCAATAGCAGTCCAAAAACCGATTAATTTCTCTTTAGTATGTTGCATGTATTCTTTTAGAGGTGATTCATGAACTGCATTTTCTTCAATTTCTTGGAATGTTTCTTCCCAATGTATAAAATATGAACCGATTTTGTTATCAATGAAATTCTTTTTTGAAACGAATGTCTTTCCGTCAGAAGAGTATTTCCATCCAATATCATCATCCGAATAAAAATTTGTAACTTCTTTATAATTAGATGTTGCTAAATTTGCAACAGCAAAATTATAAATAGCATTATCAAATGCTATCACTGCAAATTTCCATTTTGGTTTTTCATTTGATAATAAATCTACTACAGTTTCTAATGAATCTAAAGGATTTAATATTTTGTCTAAATCTAAGAATTCCGACATCGTTATTTACTATCTATAATTAAATTTTCTAATTCCTTTTGAGAAAGTTTTCTCCACTCTCCCGGTTTTAATTTTCCTAAATTCAAATTCCCATAATCTGACCTGTGAAGTTTATCAACAAAATAACCGAACCTCTCAAACATTTTTCTTACTTGCCTGTTTCTGCCTTCCCTGATTGAAATACTTATATATCTTTTATCTTTTTCGTTTGTATATTTAACTATGGAAGGTTCTGTTTTTTTACCATCTATCACAACACCTTTAGTTAGTAAATCTTTAATTTTCTCATCAAGCGGTTTTGAAAGTTTCACCTGATATGTCTTGTAAATTTTAAATTTAGGATGCATCAGTTTATTTGCAATCTCACCATCGTTAGTCAGTAAAATCAATCCTGTTGATTCATAATCAAGTCTTCCTATCGGATAAACTTTATCTCTTATATTTATCAAATCTATTACCGTTGTTCTGTGTTTGTCATCTGTAACTGCAGAGATTACTCTTGCAGGTTTGTTAAGCATTAAATATAGTTTTTTAGTATTAATTTTTATAAGTTCGCCATCAACTCTGATTTTATCAGTTTGCGGATTTATAAGATGACCGGGTTCAGTTATTGTTATATTGTTAAGTGTAACTCTGCCTTGACTAATATACTCATCTGCTTTTCTTCTTGATAAATCATAATTTTCTGCAATAAATTTGTTTATCCTTGTTTTATCTGTCATCTAAATTATCATCTTCACTTTCTGCTTCTGAAATTATTTCAGTTTCTATTTGTTCAATTTCATTTACTTCGGGTATATTCATTTCACTGCTTTTAGTGTTAACTTCGTTTTCTTTATTATATTCATGAGGGCTAAATTCAATCTGTTGCGTTATCTCTTGACCGCTTGTCATTGAGTTAAACAACTCAATGTCAGCTTCGGTTATACCTTCCACATTTTCATTTTTCAATATGTCATTTATCTCTTTCAGTTTCGGAAGGTCATCTATCGAATTTAGACCTAAGATTTTTAAAAAATTCTTTGTGGTTGAGTATAATATAGGTCTTCCGGGAGTGTCCGCTCTTCCTGATATTGTGATTAATTCTCTTTCGAGAAGTGAATTTACTATGTAATCAACATTGACTCCTCTTACAAATTCAATTTCCGACCTTGTTATAGGTTGTTTATATGCTATTACTGATAAAGTTTCTATTGCCGATTGCGAAAGTTTCTTTTTTTGTTTTTCTGTGAATAATTTCCCAATGTAAAATGAATATTCCTTCTTCGTAGAAAACTGGTAACCTCCGGCAATTTTTATTATACTATAAGGTTTATTTGCTTCTGCAAATTCTTTGTTTAGTGCATCGGTTATTTTGTCTATTTCATTCAAAGAAATTTTTTTACCAAAACCATCTAATACTTCTTTTATTTGTTTTGAAGATATTTCTTCTTCAGAAGCAAAAATTAATGATTCAATAATATTTTTTATTTCTATATCCATTTTTAAATTAATGCCGGTAACAAAGATTTTTTTCTGATTCTAAATTTTGAGTAATCTTCCTTGTCAACTATCAATTCAATATATCTGTCAAGTGCAAGTTGTAATAAACAAAGAAATGTGCAGATTACTTCAAGTTTTTCTTTCATATCTGATACAAGTAAATCAAAATCAATTTCCTGAACGGTTTGTAGTTGATTAAATATATAATCTCTTTGAATTTCTGTTGTAATATCAAGTATTTCAATAGGGTGAACTACTGCCGGTTTAAAACCAATAACAGCATTCCTGTATCCTTTAATTAAATTTAATATCGTTAAATTCTTAAGACTTTTATCAAACATAATATCCGAATCAAATTCTTTCGGATCACTGTCTATATAACCTCGCGGATATATCATTTTTGCATCCTGCTCCAATATCAATAATTCATCTGATACATCTTTAAATCTTTTATATTCAAGTAATTGTTTCACAAGTAAATATCTCGGGTCTTCCTCTTTGTTTGAATCTTCAGCTATTTCCTGAGGTATCAGCATTCTTGCTTTTATTTTCATCAGTTCTGCAGCCATTAATAAAAATTCACCTGCAACTTCAATATCAAGCTCTTGTATATATTCAATATATCCAATAAAATCTTTTGTAATTTTAGAAATAGGAATGTCATATAAATTCAGTTCTTCTTCTTTTACAAAATGCAATAAAATATCCAGCGGACCTTCAAATTCAGGCAACTTTGCATAATATTCCTTTGATTTGGGAATATATTCGGTCAGATTTGATGTATTTTCAGTTATTATCGACTGGTATTCTTCCATATCATAAGATACTTATTAATAACAGTTATTTAAATGGAAAATTGAATATTAATTGACCATTTTGTTTCACAGAAATTTAAAATGAGAATAAAAAAATTTATTTGTTACAACTGTGGTGCTCCTAAAATTAATGAATATAAATCTCCCTATGTAGTTTGTGATTACTGTGGCTCGTTAATGGATATTGATTACACAATTGGTATGGATGTTTGGAATATTTCCGGTTCCAGAACATTAAAATATCAAAAAGGAAAATATAAATTTGAAAATAAACTCCAACAGTTACTCTCACAAGGCAAGCAAACAGAATATCAAAATCTTCAGATTGAATATTGGGATTATTATTATAAAGTTTTTCCAGAATATCTACCTCCATCAGTTTCAAATGAAGCAAAATATAAGGTGTATCTTGATATAGCAGCTGACTCATCCACAGATGCTACATTTAATAAATCTTGGGAAGCTGAAAATAAAAAATTGAATGAATTCCAATCTAAGTTAAAATATACAGTTGCTGAAGGAAAATCAGTAGTTACCGGTGAATCATTTTTTCCAATGGCAGAATTTTATATTGCCTATCTTAAGAAATCGTTTAAAGGTTTTTATTCTGATGAAAGATATAAATTGTTAAATGAATTTTTACCCGAACAGATTCATTTGAAAATGAAACTGTCTTCTTTTGTTCAAATCTGGATTCCTTATCTTATAGAAAAAGATGCTGATAAATTTCTTGAACTTGCAGGCTTCAAACAACAATTTATTGAAATAGAAAAACCACCGGGAAAAGAACAAGATTGTTACTTTTGTAAAACAAATCTCTTTATTCCAGAAGGTTCTTATCAGGTATATTGTGAAAACTGTATGAAGTTAAATGCGGTAAGTTCGACTTTTAAGTGCAAATCTTGCGGTGGTGAAAACTCTGTTCCGGAAAATCCTGCTAAACCAATTGATTGTGTTTTTTGCGGTACTGAAAATAAACTTATAAGACCATTATTCGGATAAATTTATTTTTCTGACAATAGTATATTTTTAACTTCTGATAATTTCTCTTTCTCTGATTCATCCAACTTCGGATATGTTAAATTCAAATCTTTCAAATAATGTTTTATTATATTTGCTATAACTAATCTTGAATACCATTTGTTATTTGCAGGTATGATAAACCAGGGTGATTTTTTTTTAGAAGTATTGCTTAGTGCTTCTTCATATGCTTTCATATACTCATCCCAAAATCCTCTTTCTTTTATATCTCCTGATGAAAATTTCCAGTTTTTATCCGGAGTATCTATCCTGTCTAAAAATCTTTTCTTCTGTTCATCTTTTGAAAGATAGAGAAAAAATTTTAAAATATGAGTTCCTGTTTCTGTAAGGGTTTTTTCAAAATTATTTATCTGTTCATACCTTTGTTGCCAAAATTTTTTATCAATGTCTTCTACTTTTGTAATTCCGGGAATTCCTTGTTTTAATATATATTCAGGATGGACTCTCGTTACTAATACTTCTTCATAATGGCTTCTGTTAAAAATTGCAATATTTCCTTTTGGAGGTAAAACTTTATTGCATCTCCATAAAAAATCGTGTTCAGTTTCAATTCCGGTTGGTGCTTTGAAACCATGAACCGTAACTCCAGATGGATTAAGCCCGGACATAACATGCTTTATAACTCCATCCTTACCTGCCGTATCAATTGCCTGTAACACAATCAATAGAGAAAATTGATTTGAAGCATAAAAAATTTCCTGTAATTCTTTTAGTTCAGTTATGTCTTTCTCAAGTCTTGCCTCAGCGTCTTTTTTTGATTTATAATCTCCTTTAAATTCAGGGTCATAGTTTTTTAGATTTACCTCTGTTCCTTCGGGAATTAAATAATGTGTGTCTTGATACATTTTAATAATAATTTATTTAAAGTATTTTAAAGAATGGAATTATTTAAAATAGGATTTTTATCTGTAAAAATAATTGACATAATTGATATTCTGATTGTAGCGTATGTTTTTTATAAACTATATACAATCATGCGTGGCACAATTGCTTCGCAGATTTTCTTTGCATTAATTCTAATTATAGGTTTATCATTCATTGCTCAACTGCTGAATATGCAAGCTCTCGGGTGGTTACTCGGCAGATTAACTGAAATTTGGGTGATTGCTTTTATAATATTATTTCAACCTGAAATCAGAAGATTACTTTCAATACTCGGAAAAACAGGGGTTTCATCTTTGTTTGGTAAGATAGATTTAAATCAAAATATTACTGAAATTGCAAACACTTGCGGTGAATTAAAATCACGAGGATGGGGTGGTTTAATTGTCATCTCTCGCACCACCGGTTTGCAAAACATTATTGAATCAGGTGAAATAATTCAATCAAAAATTAATCAGGAATTATTGATTTCTATTTTTAATCCCAGATCGCCTTTGCACGATGGGGCGGTAATTATTCAAAATAATAAAATTGAAGCCGCAAGATGCCTGCTGCCATTATCAGAAATACATATAATAAGAAACAGAAGTCTTGGTACCAGACACAGAGCAGGACTTGGGATTTCTGAAACCACTGATGCTATCGCTGTTATTGTTTCAGAAGAAACCGGACAGATTTCAATTGCTGAAGACGGAAAACTAAAAAGATGTGAAGATGTTAAAGATCTTGAAAAAAAATTAAGAGATTTATTAGTAACGCAATCGGTTACT
The DNA here is from genome assembly GCA_002455255.1 of Candidatus Tepidiaquacellales bacterium UBA6667. Lineage (GTDB taxonomy): Bacteria > Bacteroidota > Ignavibacteria > Tepidaquicellales > Tepidaquicellaceae > UBA9002. Next base: position 216,107 of record DKKL01000035.1, read on the forward strand.
AAATCCGTGAAATCAATTTTCGCAGAGGAAAAAAAATAATGGATTTAAATTCGATTAAACGAAAAGAACTTGTACAAATCCTTAATAAACAGGGTATTAAGGATAAAAAAGTCTTACAGGCAATTTTCAAAGTAAAGCGTGAAAATTTTGTCAGTGATGAATTTAAATCAAGGGCTTATGATAACAATGCACTTCCAATTGCAGGAAATCAGACAATTTCCCAACCATATACCGTTGCTTTTATGACCGAGCTATTGAATATTCAACCCGGTGAAAAAATACTTGAAATTGGGACAGGTTCAGGATATCAGGCTGCAGTTCTTTGTGAACTTGGAGCAAAAGTTTATTCAGTAGAACGTGTGTCTGAACTCGCAACAAAAACCGGAAAATTATTAAAATCACTTGGATATGATGTTGAAATTTTAAATGGTGACGGTTCAAAGGGATGGATTGAATTTGCACCGTATAATAAAATTATTGTTACAGCAGGTAGTCCGCAAATTCCTAAATCACTTCTGAATCAGTTGAAAGACGGTGGATTAATGGTTATCCCGGTAGGTGATCAGTTTATACAAAAGATGACACTTATTAAAAAAATATCAGAGAATAACGAAGTGAAATATAAACAGAAAAAATTTGATGAATATAAATTTGTACCGCTAATTGGTACAGAAGGTTGGTCGTGAAAGATTATTTTTATACGATTGAAAAAGAAATTTTCTCTGAAATAAAAATTCAAAAATCAAAATTTATTGCAACGGTTATTCCTGTTCCTTCTCAGTTAGATATTCCTGAACTGATAAATTCAGTGAAGAAAAAATATTATGATGCATCTCACCATCCTTATGCATTTAGAGTCGGTTTAAAAAAAGATAGTTTCAGGTATAATGATGATGGCGAGCCTTCAGGTTCATCAGGGAAGCCAATTCTTGAGGCAATTGATAAATATGAACTTTCAAATGTCTTATGCGTTGTTACAAGATATTTTGGAGGTATATTGCTCGGAATCGGGGGTTTAAGAAGGGCATATTTTGACTCTGCAGAAAATGTAATAAAAAACGCAGATATACTTAAAATTTTTATTACAAAGAAGATTAATCTAAATTTTGGTTACGAATTTATAAGTCCGGTTATGAATTATTTAAACAATAAAGAAATTAAAATTCTCGAAAATAATTCAAATGAACTTGTTGAACTTTTATGTGAAGTGAAAATATCAGAAGTAGAAAATCTGAAATCAGATTTAAAAGAAATTTCAAATGGAAAAATAATATTATGAAAATTTTTATATTGATTTTATTTTTGTTTATCCCGGTTATCTCGTTTTCTCAAATGGATAATATTCCTGTATCAAATCCTGTTTACGACTATCTCAAATCAATGAATTTAAAGGGAGTGATAGGTCCTATAAATGATCAGGATTTACCGCTTTCCCGGAAAAAAATTATTTCTTTTTTAAATCAGATTGACGAATATAATATTAATTTAAACAGCTCAGAAAAAACTTTAACAACAGTTGAAAAAGAGTTATTAAAAAAATATTTTATACTTTTTGACGCTTCCAAAAGAAATAAAAGTAACACAACTGATTTTCTTAATGAAGATTCCTTTTCTGAAAGTTTAAGCGGAATATTTTCTGATAAACAAAAATTTTTCTTACGGCATAAAGGTAAAAGCGGAAATTTTTCTATGGAGCTGCTGAACAGAAATCAATACATTAATACCCTTTCTCCGGAAACCAAATCAAATGCTAAAATTCTTGGATTTGGAGGTAAAGTGTTCGGTACTATGTTTGACCATCTCGGCTACAGCATATCAGCAGAAGCAGGCCTGATTGGAGGAAGTTCAGATGTTGCATCTGCTGTGGAAACATGGTTAAAATACAATTATAAATTTGTTGAAGGTGTAGAAGAAATCCGTTCATATAGCTTAACAAGCGGATATCTTCGTTATGAAACAAGTCCTACGGAGGATATTACTGTCTCTGCATTTATAGGAAAAGATAAAATCAAAACCGGGTTTGGATATGACCAGAGTCTTATAATTTCAGGAAATGGACCTGATATGGATTTGATAAAGTTTAATATTGATTGGGGAATTTTTAAATTTGTTTCATATACTGGTGCAACTGTCGGTCCTTTTAATCAGGATAGATTAAAAAATTATACAAAGTATGTAGCCAATAATATGTTCTTATTTTCTTTGCCAAAACTTTTTGATATTGGTATTGGTGAACAACAGATATATTCAGGAAGGGGAATTGATATTGCTTATCTCACTCCTTTTGCATTTTATAAATTTCTTGAACATGATTTGCAAGACAGGGATAACGGTACTTTTTATTTTCTATTCCAGTCTAACTTTCTTAAAAATTTTCAGTTCAATGGTACATTTTATATGGATGAAAACTTTTTCGGTCAGTTGGGCAATATGTCCGCAGGTCAGAACAAAACCGCTTATCAGGTGGGCTTAATGGCTTATGAACCGGCAGGGATTGAAAATTTAGCTTTGAAATTTTCTTACACAAAATTGAGACCTTTTGTTTATAGTCATGTGAATCCTGAAAACAGTATTACAGGTTTCGGGACTATTCTCGGAAGCAATATTGGTCCTAATGCTGATAGATTATTCTTTAATGCGAATTACAATTTATCAAGCAGAGTCAATTTAAATTTATCTTATGCATTTTCAAGAAAAGGAAATAATTTTGTAGATAGTTTTGGTGATTTAATAAATGTCGGTGGTGATGTGAATTTACCATATAACAGAACACTTGATGGTGAAGATAAACCTTTTCTTGCCGGCGAAAGAGTTAACACCGGAATATTTACTGCAAATGTAAAAGTAGAACCGCTAAAAGACTATATTTTTGACATCGGATATATACTCAGAAATACTGAAAATTTAACAAAAAATACTTCGTCAAAGCAATCATATGGCTTTGTGAGACTTAGTATAAGTTACTAGTTTTTGGTATAAAATTTGCATAATTATTTATATAAATTATAATTATGAAATATATAATATTCTGCCTCTTTTTAACTTTCATAGCTGGTGAAATTTTACCTCAATCAAATTGGGAGTATAAAAATCCAACATTATTCGCTAATGAGATTTTTTACGCTCAATTAGATAATGATTATGATTATTTTTCTGGCTCAAATGGTTTAATAGCTCAAATTGACAGCAATGATAATATTGTCAGAAGATCTGGCGAAGATATTAACAAGAAATATATTAGTTTTTATTATAAAGAAAATAAAGCTTGGTTTATAGAGTATTTAGCCAATTCTCAAATTAATAAATTTGACATTTATTACTCTGAAAATTATGGTGAAAATAAACGAAAGATTTCTGAAATTAATTCACAAATCACTGCCCCCAATTATTTTAGTCCTTCAAATTTAAAAATAAAATTTTTTAATGATAAAGTAGGATTAATGTGGAATAGTGTGATAGTTAAAACAACTGATGGCGGAAATTCTTGGAATAATATTCCAATCTCTGAAGGTAATTTTCTAAGAGAATGTTCAATCTTAAATGATTCAACATATTTTTATTATACATCAACCTATCAGGGAACTAAATTTTACAAAACATCAAATTCGGGATTAAATTGGAATTTAATTTCTAGTTTTTCTCAATCATTCGAGTTTATATCAGGGTTTAAATATATAGATTTTGAAACAGCTTATTTTCCAACTAAGAATGGAGTGTACAAAACTACAAACGGAGGACTTAAATTTAATCGAATTTTATCAACTGAGGTTGGAAATACTTCTAAATTAACGGTAGATAAAGAAAATATCTATTATACAAAATCAGGTTTAACAAATACTGAAATTTTTATAAGTAATGATGCAGGAAATACTTGGATCGTTAAAAATTTAAATATCGGAGAAATAAAATCATATTCAAATAATCAAAAAGTCATTTTAACCGGAAGGTTAGGGATTAAGAGAATAATTTTAAAATCAATTGATTTTGGGAATTCATTTTATGAAGTAAATAAAAGAAGAATTAATTATTACGACTTTTTCACATTGGATAATAAATTTTCTTGGTATGTTGATAGTTTTAATAATCAAACTATAATTCATCGTACAACCAATGGTTCAAATACATTTACAAGTAACAATTTGAATATTCCAAGCATACATAAAATATATTTTGAATCACCACAAACAGGATATATAAGCTCTTCGAACAATTTGTTTAAATCAATTGATTCGGGTAAAACATGGAATTTAATTTTCACAGCAAGTAATTTAATAAGAGAGATAAAATCATTTAAAAATAAAAACATCTTTTTATTTTTAGACGGAAATATTTCAGTTACGAGTTCTGATAATTTTGTAACATATAGTACTAATATTGCTTTACCTGAAAACTATTATTGTTCAAATATTAGATATTCTAAGAACTACATATTTCTTTGTCATTCTACAACTTCCGGTTATCAGGGAATTCATAGGTCTTCAGATTTTGGTAAAAGTTTTAATAATTTAGGTTCAAATGGTTATCAAATTAATGATATTAGTATGGCAAATGATTCAATAGGTTACATGTGGATTGCAAATTTACCTCATAATTACATCGTTAGAACAAATAACGGATGTTTATCTTGGTCAATTTTACAAATTTCTTCATATTCCTATGAGTATCCGATTTTAGATTCAAAAGGAAGTGATACACTGATTATGGGTTTAAGTAATGGTTTAGTCAAATATACTACCAATAGAGGTTTAAATTGGAAAGAATATATTCTTCCTGAACAACCTCAGAAATTAAAAATATCTGACTCTTCAATTTATGCTTATAGTAGTAATTATATAATAAAACTAAATTCGGATATTACTACAAATATTACTTCAAACACAGAAATTTTAGATTCGTATGATTTACATCAAAACTTTCCAAATCCTTTTAATCCTGCAACAAAAATTTCATTTACGATTAATAATAAATCAAAAATTAGTTTATTGGTTTATGATATTTCGGGAAAGTTGATTATGGAACTAATAAATAATCAATCTTTTCAAAAAGGTACTCATTCAATTGAATTTGACGGAAGTCATTTATCAAGCGGAATATATTTTTATAAATTAGAGACAGAAAATTTTTCTTCAACCAAAAAAATGATGCTAATAAAATAATTTAAAAATTCATCTCAATGAGATAATCCGTAATTAATTCGTATAAATGCCTTGTAGTTCCTCTGCCCTCGCTTATTCCGTGTGTCCTGTTTGGATAAGTCATCATTCGGAATTTTTTATTGTGTCTGATTAATTCATTAATTAAATATTCTGTATTCTGATAATGAACATTATCGTCTCCTGTCCCGTGTATCAATAATAAATTTCCTTTAAAATCTTTTGCATATGTCGCCGGTGAGTTTTGTATATATTCTTCAAAATTTTCCTGCGGTAAACCCATATATCTCTCAGTGTAAATATTATCATAAAATAAATGATGCGTTACCGGTGCAACGGAAATACCGGTCTGAAAAATTTCTGGATACTGAAAAAGCAAATTTAAAGTCATCGTACCTCCTCCGCTCCATCCATAAACATTTATTCTGCTCTTATCTATATAATCTAATTTCATTAACTCCTTTATTGCCATCGCTTGGTCTCTCGTATTTATGGTTCCGTTTTTTTTGTATATTGATTTTCTAAATTCTCTGCCTTTCGGTGCTGCAGAACCTCTGCCGTCAAAAGTTACAATTATAAAACCCAAATCATTTACAATATTATCTAATCCAAAACTCCATCTGTTTATAGCAGTTTGAGAACCCGGCTCACCATATACAGTTAAAAATACAGGATACTTTTTTGTTGAATCAAAATTTTTTGGCTTTAAAATTTGACCATCTATCGAAATCCCATCTTCTGTAAAAACAGTAATTTTTTCCCAACTCGGAATTGAAAATTCTATTAGTGTTTTTTTCAGTTCTTCATTGTCTTGAAAATTATATAAGACCCTATGCTCCGGAAGTCTTATCATATCTATATTCGGAGGTGAGTTTACTGTGGAATATGTATGTACTGCATACTTTCCGTTGGGTGAAATGTTATATGTATTATATCCGCCAAATCTATACTCCGGTGTTAGCAAAACGAGTTCTCCGCCATCTTGATTTTGATTTCTATCTGTTACTTTCCATAAATATCTGTCCCTCGAATCAAAATGTTCATCTCCAAATTGGGGCATATTAAAATATAATGAAGTATTAACTTCATCATAGTAATAATAAGCACCAACATCAAAATTTCCTTTTGTCAATTGCTGAACATTTCCGGTTTCCAATTCTATTTTATATATTTGTCTCCAACCGTCTTTCTCACTCATATGTAATACACTTTTTCCATCAGGAGTTAATTTCATTTCGCTCATAGAAGAATGAAAAACTTCATCTCTGGAATCAATTTCTATAAATGCATCATCTTTTTCTGAATATAACAAATTTGCTTGACCGGTTTTTACATCACAAAGCCACATCTTTAACTCATTTTGTTTTCTGTTAATTTGTTTTATCAATATCTCATCTTTTCCTCTTAATTTTACCCATTGCATTCTGGGTAAATAATTCTGAATTTCATCACCGGGAATATTCATTCTCGTTTTTTTATTGCTTGAAATTTCAACGGAATATATTTTGCATGATGAAGGATCTACTCCTGCTTTCGGATATTCAACGGGTATTATTCTGGAATAAACTGAATCAGTATTATTAATCATATTAAAAAACGGAATCTTACTCGCATCTATCTGCCAATATAAAATAAACTTTCCGTTCGGACTCCATCTGAATCCATCTCTTACTCCAAACTCTTCTTCATAAACCCAGTCAAACGTACCGTTAATAATTGTCTTTGAACCATCATCTGTAAGTTTCTTAATATCCTCGCTTAATAAATTTTCCAAATAAATATTGTTTTCGGAAACATATGCAACATTTTTTCCATCCGGTGAAATTTTTGCAAACATTAGACTTGCTTCAGGTAGTCCTTTACCTAATTTTACTATTCGACCTGATGCTCTGTTGAGAATATAATAATCCCCTCGAGTATTGAATCTCCAGACTTTTCTTGTATTTGTAAAAATCAGTAAATAATTTAAATCATCTGAAACTTTGAAAGTAAAATTCTTAATAGTATCCTGTTTGTTTCCATTTTTATAAATAAGTTCACTTGCATTTACAAATGGTTCTTCCTCACTATCAATTGTTCTAACTTTTACTATATCTCTGCCACCTTTTACACTTTCTGAAATCTTTGTCATCAAATAATATTCACCGTCATTTACCCAAATTATCACAGGGGCATTTTTCTGAGAAAATTTTCCGGAGAAATATTCATCTAACGTCAGTATTTTTGCGGAATCATTTATATCCTGAGAATAGATGAAATTGCTTTCATTTGAATAAAAAATGAAAATACAGAAAATTATTATTTTTAATTTCTTCATTTTTAAATATTAAGAATAAAAGTGCCACAATTCTGAATATTTAATTGCGGCAAATAATTCAGATTTATTAATCCTTTTTTAAAACTGCATTCATATTAAGAGATTCTTCAAGGTTATATAAATCTGTAATTGCATATTTCCACCTCACAGTGTTTTCATTAATCTTTTCTCCGTTTGTTGTTTCAACGAAATATGGAAACTCAACCTCCATCGTGTATGAATCGTTTTTCATCATTTCGGCAATTGAATTTCTCAATCCATTCATTGAAGTGTCCTGTGGATTTGATATTGGCTTTTTCATTATGGTTAAACTGTAATTTATTCTTGTACCATCATCTTCATATTTAAGTGTTGAAACATTTCCATCCTGCCCTGCTTCTTTATCATAAACTTTTTGTAAATCATTTATTGTATTGAATAACAATGTAAGATTTAATGTTTTCGATGAATCAGAGTTGGTTTCGGAATTTATGTTTGCAATTGTTATTCCTTCAATTCCTTCATAATCTTCTCTTGATTCCATTATAAAATTATTATCATTATAAATAGAATCTCTAATTTCCTGATATCTCGCCGTATCAAGAGCACTTGCAAAACTAACTATCATATCCATAAAATCTCTGCTGAAATCTACTTGAATTAATTCCTGACCGCTACCGTCTTTATTAATTTTTACTTTTCTGGATAAACTTAAACAACTTTGGAACAAAACCAATCCTGTTAGCACTAAAAATAATAAGTATTTTTTCATTATATTTTGATTATTTATTTTCCAATTTACTGTTTTGGTATTTCAAAATAAAAAAATTAATACTTAGTTTTAACTTTAAAATTTTGCTTGCTAATAACAACTTTTTGATTTCCCTTATGAGAAAATTTACAATTTTGATTTTTTGTCTCTTTTTTGTTTTTATTCATTCTTTTTTATTTTCAGTTTTTTCAATCATTACTATTGCTTCTGTAAATCCGGAGATTATTGAGAAATCTGCAAAGGAAATTCAATATTTTGCATTAAATTATTACTTTGATGAAGATGAAAGAAAAGATGATCCTGAAATAGTGAAAATGCAAAATCTATATGATGTAATTCATAACAATATTTCCTTATCGTTTGATATTAAGGAAAGAATTATTTTTGGCAAAGTAGAAATGACTTCTGTAAATTTATCTGATACCCTAAATAAAGTGTATATCAATCTTCTTGACAATATGAAAGTTACTTCTGTTTTGATAAATAACGAACCTGCTATTTTTACTCACAATAATAATTATATCATAGTTGATTCAAAAGGTTTAATTCCAAAATCGAGTGAATTTAAAATTGAAATAAATTATCACGGCTCTCCTCTTAACGAAGGCTTTGATTCGTTTTCATTTAAATTTATTGACGGAAATATTTGCATTTATAATTTATCAGAACCGAACTATGCTCCTAACTGGTGGCCTTGCAAAGATATTGTTACGGATAAATTTCTTATGGATATGATTTTAACAGTCCCTGAAGAGCTTACAGCTGTTTCAAATGGTTCGTTATTTTCTGAAACCTCATTAGATGGAAACCTGAAGAAATTTCACTGGAAATCTTCATACCCGATTACAACATATCTCGTTTCTATTGCTATAAGTAAATATGATAAATGGACAGAAACTTTTTATAATAAAGACAGCTCAAAATCAATGCCTGTTGAATATTATTCTTTCCCAAATTATACAGAAAAAGCGAAAATTGATTGGGGTGTTACTCTCGATATGCTCGATTTTTATTCTGAAATCTTTGGAGAATATCCATTCATAAATGAGAAATACGGAATGGCAATGTTTGGTTGGGTTGGAGGTGCAATGGAACATCAGACAGTTTCTTCAATGGGTTATACACTTACTACCGGTGACCGAAGATATGAATACATTGTTGCTCATGAAATTGTTCATCAATGGTATGGAGATGCAGTATCACCGGCAACCTGGAAAGATATATGGCTCAATGAAGGGTTTGCTTCTTATGGAGAAGCACTTTGGGAAGAACACCTGAATGGTTCAAAATCTTTGTTTGCTTATATGAAAAAAGAAGATTACGGCAACTTTTCAGGAACTTTATATAATCCTGAAGATAATTTATTTTCAACCACTGTTTATCAAAAAGGCAGTTGGGTTTTGCATATGCTCAGAGGTACTGTTGGTGATTCAACTTTTTTTAAAATTTTACAAACTTACTATCAGGAATTTAAATACCGTTCAGCAACTACTCAGGATTTTATAAATGTCTGCGAAACTGTTTCAGGGCTTAACCTGAAATATTTCTTCGACCAATGGGTTTTAAATGGCACAGGAAGACCTGAGTTTGAATATTCATGGAAAGCAGATAAATTTGATGGTCAGGGTTCTACTGATGCGAATATGCTTAGGATTAATGTTAATCAGATGCAAAAAGATTATGATGTTTATAAATCAAATTTAAGGATTAACGTAAAAACTGAAAAAGGAAATGAAGAATTTATATTTTTTAATGATAAAAAAAATCAGGTTTTTACAACTANNTAAACCTATTGAAGTTTCTCTTGATGAAAAAGGCTGGCTATTAAAAAAAGTTAAAATGGTTGATTATAAATGAAATATATTTTAATAGTATTGCTTTCTGTATTTTTAACTGAATCAATTCAGGCAAATCAGAGACAAGTAATAGTAAAACTTAAAAAATCTTCACCACAATCAGTAATTAACTCTTTCAAATCAGGAACTCCATTTTCAGGAAATTCTGAAATAAATAATATTTGCAGAAACTTAAACGTAACTTCATCATCTCAGTTATTTAACAAACAAATTTCATATTTATCTGCGTTTGATAATTTTTCTCAGTTAAATCTTGGAAATATTTTTATTCTAAATACTGATGAGATTAATGCAGGAAGACTTGTTGAAATTTTTTCTTCTCTTGAAGAAGTAGAATATACTCAGTTAAATAATATTTTAAACTTAAATGCTGCTCCCATTTCGTTATCATTCAATCCTAATGATACATATTATAGTCAACAGTATTACCTTTCAAAAATAAGTATGCAATCTGTTTGGGATATCAGCAGAGGAGATACCAATATAACTATTGGTGTTATTGATTCCGGACTTGATTTCCTCCATCCCGATTTACAAACTTCTTATAAAATTAACAGAGGAGAAACCGGACTTGATGCTCAAGGAAGAGATAAGCGATATAACGGAATTGATGATGATAATAATGGATTTATTGATGACTGGAGAGGGTGGGATTTTGTAGATGCTCCTTTCACCGGTGATCCCAGAAGAGGTGATTATTTGAACCCTGATAATGATCCCACTGATGATAATAAATTTTCACACGGAACTGCTGTAACCGGGATAATAAATGCTACATTTAATAATTCACTCGGAATTGCTTCCGTTGCTCCCAACTGTAAAACTATGATTCTCAGATGTTTTGATGCTGAAGGTTTTGGTGAAGAAGATGATGTTGCAAATGCCATTCTCTATGGAATCGCATATGGTGTCAAAGTATTTAACTTCTCTTTTGGAGATTATGTTTTTTCAAATCTTCTAAAAGATATTATAAAGTTTGCTTATCTGAATAACGTTATAATAATTGCATCGGCAGGGAATGACGGCTCTTTTCGTTTGCATTATCCTTCGGCTTATGATGAAGTAATTTCTGTTGCGGCTTCCGATGAAACTGATTTTAAAGCTTCATTTTCATCTTACGGAGAAACTGTTGATATATATGCTCCGGGATTTCAAATTTTAACTACGACAATTTCAGGTAAAGGTAATTCTGCTTATGGCAATAACTATGATAAGTTTAACGGTACTTCATTTGCAGCTCCTCAAGTGGCAGCACTTTGCGGAATATTATTATCATTAAATCCTTCTTTGACTAATGAAGAACTAAGGGGACTTCTTGTTGCTAATACTGACTTTATGGCAGGTCAGTCTTCCTGGACAGCACTCTATGCTTCAGGTAGAATGAATGCTCTGAGAACTGTCAGTAATATTAACAATTCTTCAATTGTTAGAATCTTCAATCCCTATCAGGATTTTACGGCAGTTTCAGGAACTGTCCCGATTGTTGTTTCAGCAGCATCACCTTTATTTGTTTCTTATTCTTTATATTATGGTTTTGGGCAACGTCCATCCGAGTGGATTCCTTTGCTGAACAATATTCAGTCTCAGGTTCTTAATGACTCTGTTTACAGTTGGAATTTAAATCCTCTTCCTGATACTTCATATACTTTAAGACTCGCAATTAATACAAATTCAGGCAGAACTTTAGAGCATCGAATGATTATTTTCAAAGACTCACTCGCTCCTGTAATTACAGATGTCGCAATAGGTTCGCTGATTGATAAAGATGCATATTCAGAACTTATTTTATTTAATACAGATAAAAGATCGCTTGGGAAAATTTTTTATAAACCATTGATGTCAACCAATTATCAGTATATCATTGCTGATTTAGGAACACCTAATCTTGGATTTGTAACTCCTACTCATTTTGCTTTGTTAAACGGATTAAATTTACAGGCAAATACAAATTATGAATTTTATCTCGAAGCAACAGGGCTTAATAACAAAAAAACGATTCTGTCGGATAACAAATTCAGATTCACTTCAAAACCTCAAATAAATATTTATGGATATAAAGATTTAAATTTTACTCTGCCATATTCACAGTACTGCAACAAAATTTTGGATATAAACAATAATGGAAAACCTGATTTATTCTTAAATGAAATAAAAAATAATCTTAAGCTTAATGTTTATGAATTTGATAACGGTTCATTTGTAAAAATTTCCAATGATAACTGGGGTGATTTCAAAGTTGCAAGAGACCTTGCAGATTTTGACGGTGATGGTTCAACGGAATTGCTAACATCACGAAGCAGAAACGGAATACTATATAAATCTTCCGGTACTTCTCTGCCTGTTAATATTCTTTGGGCTGATACCAATGATAATAATTTTTGGTCAGCACGTTTTGCTGATTCTGATAACGACAATAAAAACGAAATTCTTGGTTTCGGTACAGATGGATTAAGAATTCTTGAGTATAATTCGGGAAATATAAATCAAATCGCAAATCTTTCATACGGTGGCTCTTTTGACCCTACTGCAAATTCACAAAATGTTTTGGTTGAAGATTTTGATTCCGACGGGAAAAATGAACTTGTCTTTATAAACACTTTTTACATCAATTCTTCTTCCGCATTGCCTGATTTGTATCTTAATGTATATGAAAATATTTCAGATAACAATTATCAAAAAGTTTTTGCTGACTCTATGAGCAGATTTTTAAAAGGTGATAACATAATTGCAGGAGATTTTGACGGTGACGGTATAAAGGAATTTGCAGTTGGCACTGTCAGTAAAGACGGTGAACCTGTCCAGTATTACAGATTAATTGTTTATAAATCTGTCGGTAATAATTCATATGATATTATGGATATTGTGGATATCTATAATTATAAGTCATACACTGAAACGTCCACGCTTTCTGCAAATATTGATGAAGACATATCTGATGAAATTCTTATAAATACTGGCACACATTTTTATATTTTAAATTTTGATAATTCTCAAAAAAGATTTTTACCGGAGTTATACAGGTCAGATATAAATTCATTTAATCAACTTGTCTATAATTTTAATAATAATTCTGTTAAAGAAATTCTTGTTAATAATGTAAATGATTCAGCAATATTTTTTGAGAAGAATGTTTCTTTTAATGGTCCGCCTACTCCAATGATAACTCGTGCTTATGGTATTAATAATACTGCTTTGCTAAATTTTTCATCATCTGTGTCGGCTGATTTATATAAAATATACCGCTCTGAAAACGATACATTATATACTTTGATTGATTCAACAGCGAATGATTATTATATGGATGTGAATGTTTCGAACAATACAAATTATTATTATAAAATATCAGTTGTTTCAAATTTATACAAAACAAAAGAAAGTTTACTTACAAATGCAGAATTTGTTTTTGTCCACCCTCAGGTTAGTCTGGCTTCTGTTCAGTATAAAGGAAATGGATTTGTAAGTTTTAAAATGACAGGTAAAATTTCAAATACTGTTCCTTCACCTCAGTCATTTATTGTGAGAACTTTAGATACTAATAATCAATCTGTTTTAAATCCTAACAGTATTGCAATTTTTGATGAAACGGAATATTTATTAAAATTTTATAATTTAATGAATGCTTCTTATTCCGCAAAAGTTTTTAATCTATCTGATTTTTATAACGCACCTATTAGTGAATTGCAGGTTCTTAATTTCAATGTTAATGATACAGTTACTAATGAGTTTTATATTTTAAATGCTCAACTGATAAATTCAAAAAAAATTAAAGTCGAATTTAACCTTCCTGTTTCTGCTAACTTTGCAAACACCGGGTTTTATAAACTTACACCATTTGATATACCAATAACCTCAGTAGAAGGAGGGGATAATCAATCAACTGTTTTGCTCAATCTTGGCTCAGGTACAATCGGAGCTACAGGTAAAAATTATGTTTTAAAAATTTCAGGTATCGTTTCTCAATCAGGAATCGTGATAACAAACGGACCGGGAAGCACTTTTGGGTTTGTTTTTAACAGAGAAGACCTTGAAGATGTTTATGTGTATCCAAATCCTGTAAATTTAAAATCACACTCGCAAATGACATTTGCGAACTTAACCATTAAAGCAAAAATTCACATTTTCGATTTAACAGGAAAATTTATAAAAACTATTGATGAAACTGATGGGAATGGGGGAGTCGAATGGGATTTGAAAGATGATAATGGAAATCTGATTCCTTCCGGAATTTATCTTTATAAAGTTTCAGGGACAAATTCCGCCGGAATAGAAGTTGAGGAAAAATTATCCAAATTTGCTGTAATCAGATAAAAAAAAATCCTGTTAATTTAATAACAGGATTTTATATTTATAGATGAACTTAGAATTTATTTTCCACCGTTAACAAATGAAGAGAATTCTTTCCCTGCTTTAAATCTTACAACTTTTTTTGCTGCGATTTTGATGTCTTTACCGGTTTGTGGATTTCTTCCCATTCTTGCTTTTCTTTTGCTTTGGAAGAATGAACCGAATCCTACTAAACCTAAACGGTCACCTTTTTTAACTGCTTTTTTTACACAGCCAATGAAAGAATCTAATGCTGCTCTTGCTTGAACTTTTGTAGTTTTTGCATCTGCAGCCATTTGTGTAATTAGTTGTTCTTTGTTCATAATTAATTGTTTTTGTTTATAATACTGTAAATACAAAAATAACAGAATATTAATTAAAATTCAAACATTATTATTATTATAACACATTCTTTATACTTATTTCACATTCTGCCAATATTATAATTTTAAACAAATTTTGATATTAAACGAAAATATTTAATATCATTTAGATTTTTAAATATAATTTTTGATGATTTTATAGAATAATTATTCTTTTATTTATGATAATTAAAACTAAATTGTTTTTCCGGGATTAAAATATTCAACTTTTATTTAGAGTATTTAACGGATGTGAATATATTTACATTTTTTTGTAAATTCTTTATAACTACTTTTGTATAAATTAATTTATTTATAAATATGCCAAAAAGGATGTTCGTTTCAAATAAAGATGAGACTATCAGATTATTTGAAAACCCGATTCTTGAATATTTTTCTCATATTCATCCTGCTACTCCATTGTTTATATTTCTTCCTGCTTGTGGTGTGATGTATTATTTCGGACTTCAACAGCTATCTGTATTAACAACCATAGTCACATTTGTTGTTGGTATTTTATTCTGGACATTGTTTGAATATGTCTTTCATCGTTTTGCTTTCCATTACCATCCAAAATCTGAAACCGGAAAAAAAATACATTTTCTCGTTCACGGGATTCATCATGACTATCCGCGTGACAGCACCAGACTTGTTATGCCATTGCTTGTAAGTCTTCCGCTCGCTGTAATATTCTATTTTCTTTTTCAATGGTTATTTGGTGTTTATCATTTTAATATTTTTGCAGGTTTTATTTTTGGTTACGTTGCGTATGATTCCATTCATTATGCCACTCACCATATGAAAATGAATAATGGAATCGGTAAGTTTCTAAAAGAATATCATCTCAGACATCATTATAATGACGATAATACTGCTTATGGAGTTTCTAATCCTTTGTGGGATTACATCTTCAGAACAGTCCCTCCTCATATTAAAGATGAAAAAAATAACGAATAATTTTTTTTAGTTTAGAGTGTTATAAAAAAAGCGGTCAACAAAGTGTTTCCCGCTTTTTTTTGTTTCGGCTGAATTCATTAATTAAATTTTGTTTCACTTTCCGAATGTTGATTTTTATTCTGTCAATGTGACAAATCAAAAATAAAAACAACCACGAAAAGTAATACTGCCAACAAAATTCTAACCAATTCTTTTTCTTTAAGTATCAATTTTGTTTCCTCCTATTTAACTAAAATCATTTTTTTGGTTTCTGTAAAATTCCCTGCTTCTAATTTGTAATAATAAATTCCTGAAGACATATTTTCACTTCTGAATTTATATTCGTATAATCCTGCCTGTAAACTGCCATTAACTAATTCACTAATTAAAACACCTTTTGAATCATAAACTTTCAAACTAACTTTTTCTCTGTTTAGGAGATAAAAACTAATCTTCGTTTCAGGATTGAATGGATTAGGATAGTTTTGATAAAGTTTGTATTCATTTATTGTTGTTGTATTTGAAGTAATATCTGTCATTACTCCTCCCCCGTTTATTGTGTTATAAATTCTTCCAATTGGTCCTGTTGCAAATACACTGTCATCAGAAATGCAGTATATACCGTTCACTGCAAATACTGATGAACCTGATGATTGTGATCCCCATACACTCCCACCATTACTTGTTTTTAATATCTTGCCTCCTTCACCTCCTATGTAAAATGTATATGCGATTAGTCCGCTCGGAAATGATGATATGCAATATAAGTCTGTCGTTACAAATGAATTTTGTTGATTCCAATTACTTCCTCCGTTTGTAGTTCTGTAGATTAATCCTTCGCCACCGACTAAAATTCCGGTGTTTGCATCTTTAAATTCAATATCATAAAATATTTGATTTCCTGTACCGGCATTTTGTGTTACCCAGCTTGATCCTCCATTTGTTGTCTTCCTGACTCTTCTGTCAAGTCCACAAACCCAACCGGTATTATTATTAATAAAATAAACTCCGTAATAATCATCTGATCCCGCCGGGTTATCCAAAGTCGTACTGCTCCATATGGTTCCTCCGTTTGTCGATTTCAAAATAGTATTAAAATCACCAACGACATAACCTGTATTACTACTTGGAAAAAAAACCGCATTCAAATCATTTGTTGTCCCTGATGTAATTTCCCCAATTATACCGTTTGAATATCTCACGATTTTTCCATCTGCCCCTGCAAAATATCCTGTTGATGCATTGAGCAAAAATGCACTGTATAAATTGGAAGTAGAATATGTAAATGAACTCCAGTTGATTCCGCTGTTAGTTGTCCTAAGAATTCTGCCGGCAGCACCGCAAATCATTCCGGTGTTCTTATCAATAAAGTGAACTCCAAAAAGTGAGTTTAAAACTCCTGAATTTTGTGTTTGCCATTGCGACTTTGCTTCACAAGTGGCAATTAATAAAATTAGTAAAATTATTTTTTTCATTTTTATTTGTTTAATTAATCTGAGTAAAATTCACATAATTTTTACTTGAATCATAATTTATTATATTATATATTATTGCA
>DKKL01000006.1:0-64971 GCA_002455255.1 Candidatus Tepidiaquacellales bacterium UBA6667
GCAGGTTTTGAAAGAGAGTTTGCCGATTTTTTTGCATCAAAAAAACTCCCTGCCGGCAACAACTTTTCTTGGGATACATTGTTCACCGATAATGCAGAAACAGTTAAAGCAAAAAATTTCCAAATGCTTTTAACTGAAATGTTCTCAGGAGTTGCAATTTCCATGAGTTTAAACTTATCTGAATGGATGATAGCTTACGATGCAACTTTTCAATATTCAAGCTTCAGAGGTTTATATTTTCCACCTGTCGGTTATGTCCAAATCCAACGTGACGGTAGTTGCGATTCCTGTTATGATTTTCTTCAAAAAATCTGTAATGGAATGGGATGGATTTTCAGATTTATTTACAACAACAATATCCCATCACTTAAAATTACAGACAGGTCACTATCAAATAATTTCCCGGTACTTACTGTATCTGCAGAAAAAATAATCGGTATCAATTCCGTATCTGCAGACAGTTACCAAGCTCAACATAAATATATAATTATTGCACCATGCGTGGATTTAACTGGTGGAGATTCCGCTTTTTATTCTACTACACCAAATCTCTATGATAATAAGCAATTGAAAGGTGCTCACGATATCATAATTTCAAAAGACAATATTTTCAATCTTAACAGCTTTCATTTTTCTTCAGTTTCAGTTTTTGGCTCAGCACCTCTTTACCGGATAACAAGAAATACCGGTATTTCTAATTTTAAGTACCGTGATCAAACCGATTTTGAAAAAAAATATACAAATCAAACATGGAACGGTTCAATATATACTTTTGAATTCATCAATATTGCCAAGTCTGATTTGTTATCACTCGATTGTGGACACAATACAAGGGATAAAAGAAGAGTAAATTTTTATAACAAAAATGTATCAGCATTTTCAGATCCATTTCCTACTCCGGATGAACATGATTTAATATTTTCCGGCTGCTTTGCATCAGCTCTGTTTAAGTATCAAGCAATCCAAAATCAGATTGTAAAGGAAGCTTATACATATTATATACCGTCTCGAAGTTATGTTAATACTCCTACGTTCCTGAATAATATGAGAGCTCTTTTTAATACTTACACAAAAATGTTTATTGAAATTTCGGTCAAAGAAGTTATTCTTGAACCGATATTTTTCTTATCACTTATCGGACATGATATTTCTGAACTTAACAGAACTTATTTACCTCTATCAGTTTCAGTTAACATATTTAACGAAACTACAAACTTAAAACTTATGTCATTATGACCTTATACGTGAATGGATATAATACTCCTGAGTTCAGAACATGGGTTCCTGGTTCAGGTTGGCAAATTACAAGACTTGAATTCAAATACAATAACTTCATTGAAAAAATTTCTCGGAGTTTTTACAAAACAAAAACTAAAGCCGGTACTACTTATAGAAAATTTAAATATACAAATTATGAATGGATGATTGATCACAAGACACTTATTGAGTCAGGACAATTACAAAAATTCATTAAAGTATTACACTGGCTTGAACTTGATTATACAACTATACTATATCCACATCATGACCAGCCAAGAAGTTTTGATGTAATTGATACTTCAGAAAATCTTGAATTAATTCAATATGGTGGAATTGATGCTTCAGGTAATCAAGGACTGGAATTTTCTTTTACAACTCGAAGACCTGTTAACACACCCGGAAGCTCTATAAAATGGTTCACAATTTCAGATCCGAATATTCCTGAAACCGAGTATTCTCAAAACAACTATTTACAAAACGAATCCGGAGACTACATACTTTCAGAATCCGGAGATCTTATACTAATAAACTAATATGGCATCACAAAAAATAACAGATTTTTCAGAACAAACAACGAATGAAGATAATGCACTTATCCCAATAGTTGTTGCTGGTGAAAACAAAAAAATAACATTGGCAAATCTACTTCAGAAAACTATCAGAGTTGATAAAGCAGCCGAGATTAACTCAGTTGCTTCGAAAGGAACCGTTTCCGATGCAGATATAATAATGCTTGAAGACTCCGAAGCAGCTAATATAAAAAAGAAAGTTACGGTATCTGCGATAAGATCAGGATTGTGTAGATTTTATGCTTCAAGTAGTGATCCAACATTAGCTCCTCCAGAAGTAGGAAGTTTTTTCTTTAATACAACAAGTAATAGATTTTATATTTCAGTCGGAACTTCAAGCTCTGATGACTGGATTCAACTTCAAACAGCATAATAAATGTTAACTACAATATCTGCAATAAAAAATTTTTGTTCTTCAATTGAAAAAGATAACAAACGTAACTTTGACCATCTCAATCCTTTTTCTAAATACAACAAACTCACTCCGGATAAAATTGAAAACTTCAAAATATATTTTGACAAGGATAGAATGTTTTCAATGTTCATGGATGTCATAATTAATAAATCAGAGTACTATGTTACAGTAGATAAAGATTGGAAACAAAAACTCTTAAAACATTTTTCACTCAATACAATCAGGACAAACCAAAATATTCAAAATCAAAAAAATAAAAAGTATGAACACAAAAAAAATTAAAAACTCCTCAGGGGTTATAATTATAACTCTATTATTATTGTTAATATTTCTGAATATAAATACTCTTTCTGCCCAATCCTTTTTTACTGGTCAAAAAATTGATTCAGTAACATCACTATCCGGGCAAACAACAAAATCATTAAACCTCGATGGTAACGTCGGTATCAAATCAGTCACAGTTATTAATCGGGACACAAACACAATACTTGTAAGCTTTGGAGATACAACTCAGTTCGCACCGGTATTTGCAAATGAAAGAGCAACTTTTCCAAATACAAGCTCAGGAACAATAACACTCAAAGGAGTTGCATCAAAAATTTATATTTTCACACGTTACGGTATCGGTCCCGGCATCAACTACAATCTCCCCTCCGGTACAAAATTAAACACAGCAAATATTCCAGCATTGAATTCAAGCAACACCTATACAAACACAAACAAATATGGTGATACTACAATTCATTTTAATGTGGGAAGAATAAATAATTCGTATTATAGTAAAATATGGAGAGATAGTATAAATAATCAATTAGTAATTGATGATACTCCTTTTGGCTCTGATAAATATTTAAAATTACTGTCAGGAAATTCAAATAATCAAATTGTCTTTATCGGTGGTACTTTAAATAATGGCTCAGGTTTAAGATTATTAACGAATCAATCCGGCGGATCGGCAAGCATTTATAATTGGTACTCCAGTTCTTTATATTCACACCTTGATTTAGGAGGAAATAGAACGACGCTGCTAAGATTAACTGCTGATCAAAAAGCATTATTCGGATCTACTACAGACAATTCTCCAAAAGTTCAAATTACTTCAAATACTTTAGCCCAGCTTGGAATATATCACAACAGCACAAATGGAATTACCTTTTCTTCAAATTCTGATGGTACTATTACATTTAATTCATTACAAGCTGGAGGTCATATTTTATTTAATATGAATGGTGGTTTCAGATATGGAATGTATTCTACCGGATTCTTGCCAGCTTCAACTTTATCATTGGGTGGATCTGGCAATAGATGGGGTTTATCATATTTTAACAATAATCTTGATATTCTCTGGGCAACAAACATAGATTTTAAAATAATTCGTGGAACAGTAGATACAGACATAACAGGATTTACAGCACGAACACCAAATGGTACATTAAAATACTGTTATATAAATGATTCCGGAGTTTTGGTTATTCAAGACTCAGCATTTTAATAATTTAAACTCTAACAAAATGAAATCAATATTTTTAATAATCATATTATTTATATCTTTAAATAATATTTATTCTCAACAATTTATTCAACTTGATTCTGCAGTTGAAACCTCGAAGGGAAAATTTTTTATAGCCAAAATCCAAATGGCGTGGACTACTTTTACACAAAATACAGTAAATGTAAAATTAGAATGGGGATTATACCAAGACACTAATTATAATCCTATTGATTTTAAATACACTGACACAACTCTCACTCCCGGACAGATTCAACAATTTTCACAAGAGGTAATTCCATTACATCTTCCATTACTTTATCGAAGTAATTCCGGAAGCGGTCAAGGATACTCTTCTAAATATTTACAATCAGACACATTATCATATTCAGATACAAACACAACTCTATTTAGATTAAAATTACGTCTCAAAGAATTACAAGATTTACACAATTATCTGATTTCCGAACTTGCAAAAAATGAAGGTGCAATAATCCGATTATCCGATTTCATCAAAGAAGAAGAACTTTTATTTCCGGAGCATAAATGAAAATATTAATATTAAATATAATACTAATTATAGCTGCGACTATAATTAGCATAGAGCCCTATCGGGCAAATACAAAAAACACTGTTTCACATCTCGGATTTTCGAGAAAACTTAACATCCACATTCCACTTGCACAGGGATATAGACCCTGTAAGCAAATAAAATTTGAATCACAATTAAATAGCAATCTAATAATTTACACTCCGGGTCAAAATGACTCGGAGTATTTTCAAAAAGGAGAAATAAAATGTGTAATAACGGATTAAGTTGTGATTATATAGATGAATACGAAGGTCAACGATGTAAAAATTGTGGAGTTTTTTATGCTTGGGGTCAAGCACCTTGGGATCTTTCATATCAATGTGAAAATTGTGGTGAAGATATTCATGAATGTAATTGCGAATCAAGTATTGATGAAGAAGTATAATTTAATGTAATAAAATTATGTCTCAAGTATTAAAAAAAATTTTTGAATTATCTGAATCCCGGAAAATTCAAAAAAAGAAAAAAGCAAAATACAGCAAAGCTCGGAACACAACCTATAAACAACACAAAGCTACTAATGAACATTGCAAACTATTCAATCACCGGTTAAAAACTAAAAAATAAAAAAATGAATTCAAGATCCATTCAAAACGACTTACTAAATTATACATTAAACAACTCAAACCACGACACAAAAAGAAATTACATTTCAATGTCTCATATTCATCTCCCGGTTGATAATTTAATTGATATATATAAAAAAGGATTTGAAACATCTCCTGAAATTAAACTGAAGTGTTACAAAGGTTACCAAATGGAACGTGACATTTTAATTCGGTTAAAAAAAATCTACGGAGATAAAATTAAAACCGACATTGAGTATCACTCCGGGTTTGTAAAAGGACATCCCGATTTTGAAATAGAAAATATTCCCGGTGATTGCAAATCTGTCTTAATGGATGAATGGTTACCAACTAATCATATTCCGAAAAAGGTTTATTGGCAAATGCAAGGTTACTTATATTTATCCAAAAAATTAAAAGGATTTTTGATATATGAATCACGTGAAACTGGAATAATAAAAGTATTGGAAGTCTTCAAAAACGACCACATCCAAAATCAAATCGAACAAAAAATTAATGAAATTTCTAAAATACTATCAGATTTATCCTTACAATTACTCGGTGCAGAAAAACCTGAAGCAATCCAACTACAAGAATCAGAAATAACCTACTCATGTTAAAAAAATAAAAATAAAATGGAAATTGAAACATTCAAAGAAGCAGAAAAAATCCAAGAAACAATTCAGGATATTGATAAACTTAAAGATATAATTAGAGATATAGATTGTGATAACTTCAATGACAAACAAGAATTATTATTCAACGTAATCCCTGTGCTCGATAATGAAATCTTTAGACTGAATGAAAAATTCGAGAAATTATGAACAATGAATTGCATTTAATCATAAATTTTTCAAGAGATATGAGACAAGATGTATTTAGTGGCATATTTCCAGGTGATATATTACAAGAGCTTCAAGAAATGTTAAAAGGTGATGGAATGTTCTATTTTACTTTAGGTGGAATACCTCGTAGAGTTACTGAAGGATGTGATGTATATATTTGTATGGAAAATAGTATTTATGCAAAATGCAAAGCCGGTGCAATAATGGGAGGTTCTCAAAAATCCTTTCAGAGAGATAACGGGGAATATGCTGTCTTCGACCCAAATGCCTGGCTCGTTCTTTCCGGACCTCTTATAATAGCAAAAGAAATTATATATTATAAATCCTTTCGTGGAATCAGATACACAGAATCCCTTTTTTAATAGAATATTTTGAGTATAAACCCGGTCAGGTGCGATTATTTTCCCATTGGTCGATTAATTAGCCGACCTCCTGATGAACGAGAGAACCTCAAAACTTAAAAATTTATAGATTTGTTAAATTGGCGGATTTTCATATTTTGCAAAAAGCGTGGTTTATCAAAAAGTGCATTTTTGGAAATTCTCATTGCAAATAGCGTGGTCAACCTCCAAAAAGTGCCAAAGAAAACCGCAATTCCAGAAAATTTCATTGCAAATAGCGTGGTTTTTTTATTGCAAAAAGCGTGATACAATACACTAAAATAAAACGGATTCATATTTTTCGTAAAATACTAAAGCCTGCTTTTTGCGGGCTTTTTTATGCGGGAGAGTAAGAATGTCATCTTGAAGGAACTCAGGATTTTATTATTTTCACACGGTGATTCTTTTTCGCGAACTAAAAACCATTTAGGTTATTATTTCTTTGAAAATAGATTCTTCGGTTCCCGAAGAATCGAGACAAGCTGCAAGCTCCCTCCCCATATGGACAAGCAGAATGATAGGGGTTTATTTTATCATAATTTTTGGAACAGTATTTGCTTATTTAATTAATGGAGAAAAACCCTGTATTAAATAATTAACTAAATACAAAGCCTATGAAAACAATTATTTGTGCCGTTTTTTCATTATTTTTGACTGCCACCATTAATGCTCAAGGATGGTATTGGCAGGCACCAAAGCCGGTAGGGGCAAGTCTGCATACTACATCAGCGGCGGGAAATATTTTTTATGCTGCAGGAGATGCCGGGACTGTGGTGAAGTCAACAAATTCAGGTATTAACTGGATGCACATACCGACAACAGGAACAACGAATTCGATAAAATTAATCTCACATAATGTTGAAGATTTTGTTTATATGATTGATGATATGAATAATTTTTATTCATCATCAACCGGAGGTGCTACCTGGACAGTATCACCTTCACAGTTTACTGATGTAAAAAAAATATTGATGAAATCAATTAACACTCATTATATTTTAACAAATAATAAACTGTGGAGAACAACAAACGGAGGGGTAAACTTTGTGAATGTAGCTCCTTTGGATGTTATTGACTATAAGGATTTTGATTTCATAAATTCATCTACCGGATATATTTTAATATCAAACAATGTTAACAGTTCAGTTTGGAAGACTACAAACTTTGGATTAAACTGGACAGTCAGAACAGTGCCGGGTAACAGTCATAACGCTGTTGATTTTTTTGATTCTGAAAACGGATATGTTGGTGGTGAAGATGGTGCGTTAAGAAAAACTACAAATGGCGGATTAGAATGGAGTGTTGTATCGCTGTCTAATGTAAACGATGTTTCAGCAATACAAATGTATTCTCAAAACGAAGGATATTTTATTTGTAAAGATAATTCATTGTGGGGTGTTGGTTGGAACAATGCTTTTAGAATAAATGATTTTAACGGCTTAACTTCGCTTTCTGCAAGCGGACAAAATGTTAGCATTACCGGATATTCAGGAAAAATCTGTATAAGAGAAAACGGATGGTTCAGGCAGGTATATAACAATAGCAATAAAACATTTTACAGAGTAAATTTTCATAATGCGAATACAGGATTTATGGCAGGAGCGGGAGGAACGATAAGCAAATCAATAGACGGAGGAAACACATGGGTTGAGAGCGTTATATCACCAAATGTAATTTTTTATGGAATGGATTTTATAAACAGCACAACCGGATTTGTCTGCGGAGAAAGAGGAAATATATACAGGACAACAAATGCGGGACAAACATGGCAACTGAGGCATGAGAATACGGTGTACTGGCTGAATGCCGTGAATATGATAAATAATACTACGGGATTTGCAGTTGGATATAACGGGAATATTTTGATGACAACAAACACCGGTGGGCTTTGGCTGGAAGATGTGATAGCACCGGGTGAACAGTTTTTTGATATAGAGTTTATAAACAATAACACAGGATTTACTTGCAGCAATAAATTATATAAATCAACAGATGGAGGACTCAGCTGGGTATTTACAAACTTTAGCATACCAATTGGTTTTCATGATATAAATTTTTTAAATGAGAATACGGGATTTATTGTAGGGCAGTCTGATGCGAACAGTGGCGGAAAGATTTATAAAACTGTAAACGGTGGAAACGATTGGGTAGAGAAATTTTCGGGAGAAGAGCCATTTTATCAGGTTAAGTTTTATAGCGAGCAAATCGGATTTGCAACTGCGGGAAGAGGATGTATATACAAGACAGTTAACGGAGGAGAGAGCTGGAACAGGGTTTTCAGAAATGGACTGATGGGCGAAGAGGGACTTATAAATCATAATATTATGTATCGTGATTTGTCATTCAGAACAGAGAGCGAAATTTATTTCACTGGAAGTTATGGAAATATTTTAATCACTGACAATGGAGGTAGCGTGAATATAACACCTTTGACTACTGCGTCGGTTCCGACAGATTTTTCACTTGGGCAAAACTATCCAAATCCGTTTAATCCGGAAACGAAAATAAGATTTGATTTAGCAAAAACAGGAATGGTAAGATTGAGCATATTTGATATTACAGGCAGAGAGATTAAAACTATTTTGAATGAAACCAAAAATGCGGGAAGTTATGAAGTGAGTTTTTTTGGAGGAGATTTACCGAGCGGAGTATATTTTTATAAACTTAACACCGGAAATTTTTCCAAAACAAAAAGAATGGTTTTACTGAAGTAGAATACTTTTTCCGGCAGATAAAAATACTTATCTGCCGGAATTTATTTTTTCTGTTAAATTTGAAAAATATTCTCTGTTAGATTCTGCGAAATCATCAAAATAATTTTTCATAAAACTCTCAGAACAAATCTCTTTTTGATAATTTTCCGGAATTGATACTTTTTTTCCATCTGCTAACAGTTTCAGTATTTCAACATCTGAATTGTAAATATAATTTTTATCAGGTTCAAATATTTTATTTGAATATTTTATAAACTCAACTCTTTTATTTTTTACATTTTGAGTTAATACATTCCTCATCGCGGACAAAAACTGATGAAAGATGTTATCACCATAGTTCTTATCAGATTCCGGATAGAATCTGTCTAAGATTTCATCTTTAGTAACTCTTTTATGCAGGTTAAAATAAAGATACAAGAATATATCTTTGAATTTATTTCGTTTCCACATTTTATCTGAAATCAGATTTCCCCTTACATAAATCTCAGGCACACCGAAATATTTTACAAACACATCCGAAAACAACTCATCGTTAATTTTTATATTTTGATAAATCTCTCTGAAAAAATTTGATTCAATATTTTCAATAATTATAGTATCATACACATCCGGATTTAATTTAAAAAAATTTAAAATAATATTTTCGTAATTAATTTTTTTTATCAATTTCTTAAGTTCTGACAGATAAATAAATGTTTGCTTTAGATTATTTTTTTTAATCAAGGTGATAACAATTATGGATAAAATCTCCGTTTTCAGCAGAGGGTTTTTATCTATCACCTGATTGGATAAAAACTTATTCAATTCTGAATATTTTTTTTGCAGTAGTGCATTATAAATCTGAACCTGAGTTTTAATGTTCCCATTTGAGGTAATATTTAATTTTTTAATAAGTAGGTTAGCATTATCATAATCGCAATTAATTAAAAATGATTTCATAATTATAATTTGAACTTCTTCTGATTGAGAAATTTCAGATTGAGAAATTAAACTATTCATTTTTTTATATTCACCAAATTCATATAGATATTTTATTTCTGAAAATATTATTTGCTGATTAAGTTCAGGAATTTGATTTATCTTTTCATCTGACTTTAACTCAGATATTATTTTTTTTGCATCCGAATAGTTCCCTGATTTTGAATATACCTCACTCATATTCAGCAAGGTTTGGATTTTGTTATACTCAACTTCGGAATTATCATAAACTTTTTTATAAAACACGAGAGCGTCATTCAGTTCCCCACTCATAAAGTGAATATTCCCAATCGCATTTATTATGTTCATTTTTAAAGTTTGAAATTCTTCAGACAATAATTTTTGTTTATTTATCAGATTTAACGCTTCAGAAAGAATTGATTTACATTTTTGATAATCGTCAAGTTTATAATTAACCGAGTGTAACCGAAAAAGGATAAAAGGTTTAAACTTTTGCGGACATTTGAGTAAGGATTTTTTCAGAAAAGATAAAGCCGATTTGATTTCATTTTGATTCAGATAAATTTCTGCAACGTGTGCGATAGCTTTATAATATTTAAAATTATTTTTTGAAGAAGAAAGTAAATATTCCTTAAACAAACTTACTGAATATTCGTTATCCCGAAAATAATTTTTATACAACAATGCTTTAATATAAATTAAATCTTCGTTTAGTTTCAGATTATTTTTATCAACAACAGAAAACCAATCATTTACGATATGAAAATCATTATTCCTGAAATGAATTAACGCTATAGATGAAATCAACAATATTGCTGATTTATAATTTGAAGAAAGGATATATAACTCGAGTGCTTTTGAGTAATTCTTTTTTTCATAATAATAATTTGCCACAGAAGAGATGAATGTATTAAATTCTTTTTTTGACAGATTATTTTTCAATTCGGATTGCAAAAATAGTTTGAATGTTTTATTGAAATAAAAATAATCAGAAGCAGAATTGTAATAAATAAATGGAATTTTTACGGTTAAAGATTTAAATAAATCATTAATGTTCGTTTTCAAATTTACTAATGAATATACAGATTCATTTATTTCATCAAAAAATGAAGACTTCAAAAGCACATCTGATAAATTTTTATCAAGCAATGATAAAACTTCTTCTTTAAAATATTCATTTAACAAATGTATATTATTGCCTTTAACTGATTTAATTCCGGATTCGTAATTGTGAAAAATTAAATGTAAACCGGTGATCCAACCTCCGGCAATCTCTTTTATATACTGAGATTCAGCATCTGATAACTTTATATTATAAATTTTATCCGCAAATTTTTTAATTTCATTTACTGACAGTTCAAATTTATCCTTTCTTATTTCACTGAATATTCCCTTTGAGATTGCATATAAAAAGATACCTGATGACAATTCGATTCCCGTAAAAATGAATTTTGTTTCATTCATCATTAACTCGGAAATTATTTTTATAAAATGTTTGAACCATAATTCATTTTTAATAAAATCGCAGTTTTCAATTATCAATATTTTTTTATCTGATGCGATAAACAATTCAGTAACAATAATTTTTAATATATCATAAGATTCCTTTGAATATCTGGAAAGTTTTATCTTATTATTTTGAATCAGCGCAGAGATTTCATTAAATTTAATTTCACTTAAACCACAACCTTGCAATAAAGATGAAATGAAAACAACCAAATTATTATCAGAAGCAGAAAGTTCATAATACAAGAAATCTTTTTTTGCTGAATTCAGATAACCGGCAAGCAAAAAAGTTTTTCCGAAACCAGAAGGTGCCGATACTAACAAAACCTTCAGTGAGGATGCGATTAAATCTGTGAGATGTTTCCTTTCTATTGATACGGAAACAAGTGATTTAAAATCGAAGTTTAGATTTGATGAATTGTAATTTGTCAATAATTTTGTCTATACAAAAATAATCAAATTAATAATTAAGATTTTGTTATAAAAAAAGAAAGGAAATTTTTCAATCTCCTTTCTAATATAAATTACAGTTTAGGCGGGTAAATTTAAAAAAACAGATGAAAAAAATTTAAAAACTTTTTGATAAAGTTGCTGTGAATACGAAATCATCATTATCTCCGTATTTGAAAATATCTTCTTTGTAAAAATTTTGTTCAGCTATAATAAACAAATCACCAAAATCCCAAACCGGCAAACCTGAACTGAAAGAAAATGATAGTTTATTGTTTTTATCAGTTTCTTTTAAATAATTTACTCCAATTGTATTGCTCCAAAACTCAAAAAAAGTATAAGTACCGGATAAATTTAAACCGGTTGTGTTAAATTTATCATTATTTGAATTTTTTGTATTGTAGCTTACACCTGCATTAATTGAGAATGGAATATTTTTGAAACTGAAATTTTGATTAACAGTTAAATCCATCAGTGAATAGTTATTTGAATCGAGAATTTTATTGTCTTTACCGGATGTTGAGGTAACGAAAAGCGTTGTATTACCAATGAATCCGTCTGTTTTATATTTTAAGTTTGACATCATCATAAAAATGTCAAGATTATTTTTGTAATATTCTCCTGGAATTGTTGCATCATTTTCATCTGTAACAGGGATATATCTTAACATTAAGGAAGGAGCATCTTCAAATTTCAGATTTACTTTGAAATCCATTTTTTGTGATGTTGTTGTAACAGAGTTAAGACCGCCGACATTATTATCTCTATATTCATAACTGCTTGTGAATCTGACTTTTCCTTCGAGTAATTCCTGATCAAGTTTCACTTTGATATTATATTTCCCTTTACCTGAAAGTCCGGGATTACCATAAGAGATGAAGCCGGGACCGATAAGTTTATATTCAATCTCAACATTGCTTTTTGATTCGGGTATATTAATTAATGATTTAGTTCTATACATAAAATCAAACTGGGAAGAAGTATTTGCATTTGTGAGGTCTTCAACAATTTTTGGAAGTTCACCGGCATTAAGTTTCGGGGCGAGTTTATCACGAGTAGTAACGGATACATTTGCCTCACCTTCAACCATAAACCTTTCGCCAAAAAGTTTAAGTCTGTTATCAAAACCAAGAATAGTGTTTTCACCGGGAGTTAAGTTTGAAGTGATTTTAGAAATGTCAATTGAGTTTTCATTATCATAAGCTTTCATAAAAGTGAAATGCCAGTGAGAATTATCTTTTTCACCGACACCTAAAGATGTAGCCAAAAGATTTCTTGAAAATACTGAATCCGCAATTTTGTCCAGATTGCTAATACCGGTTGCCTGGAGATAAATTAATCCCGGATTAAAAGTAAAATCGAGACCTTTCACTTTAACACCGCTGACAGTATAATCAGTGTATTTAGGAAAGGTTTCCCAGATGCCAATATTTTTAAACATAGATAAAACCTTCATATAACCCGGCAGACTGTGAACAGCATTCGTAATAGCTTTTTTCAGTTCTTGTTCGCCTTTGTTTTTAAATTCTTCAATTAAACTGTTCTTTTTTTCTTCAAGTTTAGATTTGATTTTTTTTGTTAATGAATTTATATCAAATAAAAAAGCGAAGCTATTTAAATTTTGTTTAAAATCTCTTTGTTTAGAATCAATATATAAATCAGCCGTGAACGGTATTCCATAAATAGTGATAGTAGGATTAAAATTTACCGATATATAATTTTTCGGTGGTTGTGTACCGTGTGACTGATAATTTTGTAAATTAGAAAACACTTTGTATGAAGCACTAAAGACGAAAGGTTTTTCGTTAATGATAGACAAATTATTTTTACCAGCAGAGTTGATGAATTTATGTCAAGAATTGTTTTTATTCAGAGAATTAAAATAATCATCGCTTTCAAGATTTTTCTTTTTTTCTTCAAGATAACCTGCAATGTCCTTATGCTCATTAGAAATAACAGAATTAAATAAATTAGGTGCGTCGGAATACAATTCAGCAGAATTTTCATAAACAAAACTTCGGACTTCGGAAGAATTAAAAAGTGAACCATTATAAAACGTATTTATTTGCCAGGCATATTTCATTCCGGGTATAAGACTTTTCCCTGCAACAGGATATTGAAAAACATTTTCTTTGATATTTTTTTCCGAATAAAAAGCAGGGCTTGAAATGCTGGCATAATATGGAGTTTGTCTGTTCATCACCGGGAAAATATTTATCTGATAAGTAACTATAACTCCGGAAGGGTTAGGGCTTGGAGGAAGCCACGAAAAGACAGGTCTGGATAAATATAAGGTTTCACCGTCTTCAGGCATAATCAATTCAGACTGAGTGGAGTTTATGATTTCGTAATCATTGCAGAAAACTCCCAAGTCCATATTAGAAGCAGCATCTCTTACATACACACAGATATTATATTCACCGGATCTGAATGTTCCTGTTTTCTTTAAAGTGTTATCAATCGTGTTATCATATTTTGTAACATCAACGGGAGATATTTCACTTGCAGAAACTTTTTTAGTTCCTGTCTGAAGTATGAAGTTTGAAGTTCTACCATCTACAACTTTAATCCCTGCAGAATTAATAACTTCACCATAGAGATAAACATTAACGCTTGCTCCCGGATTAGTAAGAGTAACCTTCCATAGATTATCTACATCAAACCTAAACGGAGGCGGCTGCTGCAGCACGACTGTGATTTGGGAGTGTGCGAAGCCTGTGAACAAAAAGAAAAGAATTAGAATATATTTTTTCATAATTGTTATGTTTAAAAAAGTTCTTGTAATTTTTATATATTTTTTTTACTTATTAACAAAATGACTAATCACCTTATCTATTTGAAAATAAATTTCACTATTGTTTATTATCAAATAGATTTATTTCCTCTATAATATATTAACATTGACTTCGATAAAATATTCGTATTCAACATTTATTAATCATTGTCTGAACAAATATTTGTATGCATAATCCACATCATATTGACAGTTATCACTCAACTTATGGTATGTTCTTTTCCAAATTATGAATTCTCTCCAATATGGAACAGGAATGCGGATACCATGCCATTTTTTCCATTTAAACCAAGGAATCCAAATAGTTAATTTTTTTACTGTCTCACCCATTTCAGAGATTATTGCCGGATCAATTATTCCGTTTGTAAATAGAGTAGAATTATTTACAACGAGCATTTCTTCATTATTTACAGCACCGGCTGATAAACTGTAATCGCAAGGCGTATTACCTGAAATAGCCTCAGTAGAATTGAACCAATGCTCTTTTGCTGATTGAATAAATGGAAAATGATTGTTAAAATAGTTTTGCGGTACTGAAATATTCTGAACGGGCTGTACCATTCCTGATGGAGAAAGATATGGTGTCATCGCAGATGCAAAACTTCCGGAACTTCCTATTGTTTGATCAAGATAATATTTTTTTGCTCTTCCAAATGGGATTCCCATATCAAATACTTTATATCCTGTTGCTGAGAATCTGGATGGACCTAAAGACAAAGGATTATTTACTCCTCCGGCACAGTCCATATCCAGAACTCCGTCATCAAATCCCGGATGTATCCAGTATTTTAAAAAATTAAGTATTGCAGACGGATGCCCTCCTGCCATTGTAATAACAGGAACTGTAATATCATTGATGAGTGAACTCCATCTGTATCGCGTAATTTCTGGTATCAGGTCTACAAGTATGCTTCGCATAATTATCTGAGGATTTGCATTTATCAATGTCTGAATTGATTGATTGCTTAAAGGAGCTTGAGAGAGTGCAGTTAAAACTAATCCTGCAAATGTAGGAGTCACCGCTCCAATCTGACAAGCAAGTTTTGCAAGATTGCTTCCTGAAAAAGCTCCCTGTATGCTAATTCTTCCTTTACATCTATCAGACATATAACCTACATTTCCATATTTTGTCTGATATGAACCTAATGTTTTTGTTTTATTCGCAATTGATAAGACTACATCAGAAACAAGTGCACCGGTAGAATGAGAAATAAAAACATAATCCCTTCCAAAGCATCTTGTACCTCTCGGATCATTTCTATCCGCTTCGACTCCTGTTCCGTTTTCCATAGCATCTCGTATCTGTGACATTATGCTATGAATTGCAGTTTCCATATCTTCGGCACAATTGTAAGAAACAAGTAGTATTCTGTTCTTACTACCGTTATTTCTTAAAAAATGTTGAATATGCGGAAACATATTGGCATATGTCGCAGTTCTGTAATATCCTGAATAGATTTCATTCTTATTCGCAGGCCAATTATCAATTGTAGGAGGATACTGACCTGCCCTGTCAATTAAATGACTAAGCTGAAGACCGTGAATATAAATAATATCTCTTCCTTTAAAAGCCATATTATCATAATTCGGATTTTTTGATAAATCACAATTAAGGTTTGTCAGTGGTGGGATAGGTGAAAACTCAGGTATTTTATATTCTTCAATCTGAATCGGTTGCTCAATAAGTGCATTAACCTCTTCGCATGTCATTCCTGTTCCTGCTGCCTTCATGCTGTCATTGCAATTGAAATTTAAAACATCATCAGGGATAGTACCACCGATAGAGAAGCAAGAATTATCAAAACCTGTTTGAGAATACATATCTGTTGTACCATTATAACCCGGGTAAAGGTCTTGCAGACTTCCATTAAAGAAATCATCATTCTCAGCTTCAGGTTGACATACAAATCCGGGAGGAGGATCACCAATACTCTGAGGGAGCACAGGATTTCCATTATTGTCTTTCTCCAGCTCAGCACATTCCTCTTTTGATGATTCACAAATACTAATATTGTCTATCTCAACATTTGCAATCTGATTATCATTTGTGAAAGCATTGATTGCAATATTTGAATAATCCTTATTTGCTTTCCAGACTGGAAATTCTATTATTGACCAGGTTCCGCAATCTTTTATTTTACCGCTTCGTCCGATGATGCCCACATTTGTTGATGCCGGAGGATGTATTCCTTGTGCATTTGCTATACTTCCGTTAAATGCTATTACTCTTATCTTTGCATAATTTGTATTATTCTGAGAAGAATTAAATTTTACTGCAATACTGAGCTTGTAGTATTTTCCGTTTAGAATTTTGTTATTAGGATCAAGTGCTTGAACAACTGATTGTCCGTTAGTTGAATTACCTGATAGTTTTATATGTCCCGCTTCAAAAAATCCTTCGTTTTGGTTATTCGGATCAAAATACATATTCGGAGAACCATATCCGCTTGTCCAAAATTGAGAAGTTCCGGGCGATGGCATAACACCTTGGATACTCGATTGGAAAAAACCACCATTACGGATAAAATCATTTTTGCATTTATCATCCTCACAAGTGAATAAAAGTATTGAATCCCTGCAAATTGTTCTTCCCTCTTTTCCTATGAATTCATAAACAACATAAAATGAATCAGAAATATTATTTGCAAAAAAAATAGTTCCTAAATTAATCTGACCGGAAGGTAAATAGCCGGTTGTATTTTTCCAGTCAATTGATTTTGTATGAGGAGGAATTTTTGCCGGACTTCTTTCCAAACCATTGATACTACTGATTGCTGAGATAATATCAAAATCACTGACTGATATTTTTAGTCTTTCAGGATTAAGTTCAGGTGAGCCTTTAAAATTATTAGTAAAACTGATGTCAAAACCGCAATCATCTTTTTCGTTACTAATCGGTCTTGTTTTGTCGTTTCTATCAACCGGGATGGGGTTTGAGTTTTCAGTAAATTTTAATTTAAAATCATCACATTTATATCTTTCGGATGAATTTGTAATTCCCGGATTGTGATTATTAGAGTCTGACCATATTCTTGAAAAAGTTCCTATTTCACTTTTAATTTTAGAGGAATAAACCATCCAAGCATATATTTTACCTGATTCAAATTTAGGTCCTGTTGGTGGATATTGGAAAGTTGTAGATCTTATTTCCTCTTTTTCAAAAAAGGCTTTATTTTTTAACATTGCATTTTCCGGAGATTCATCACCTTTAATTTCAACAATTTTAATTTTATATGGACCTCCAATAGGCAATGGAGTCCATGAAAAAATAATCGGAGATGACTGATCAAAAGATTCGTTGTTATCAGGTGAAAGTAAAGAAATCTCAGCTTCAAATAATTCTTCCACTTCCTGTTCAAAACATTCATCGTTGCTGATTTCTTCATTAGTTCCTGATTCTTTTGCGATTACGCAAACAGTATAATCACCATTTGGAAATTTCCCCATTCTTACAAGTGCTTCTTTAAATCGAGGGTCAGAGTTTGGATATGAGATATCAGGTGTTTGAGGTAAATCACTTATTTTGAATTTTCTTTTTTCTTTTGGATTAAGTTTAATTGTCATTGTAGTTCCGGTTGCAATCAATCCTGCTTTTTTTTCATTTAAAGAACCAAATAAGTAAAAATTGACTTCTTCATTTGTAAGATTATTCAACTCAAAATCCCAAATGTGAGATAGTTTAAGCTCATTTAAAGGAGGTCTTGAGTAATTAATTTTTATTTTATTTTGAGCGTAAGTTTGTGAACAAAAAATAAACAAAAAAATTAATAAGCCAATTGATTTCATAAAAAAGGTATTTATAAATTGTGTTCGTTCAAAAGAAAGAGTAGGAAATAAATTTTTCATTAGATTAATTAGATTTGATTTAAATACTAAAAAAGAAGAAAAAGAATATTTATGTATAATAGTAAATAGAATAAATATATTATACTTTAAAAAAAAATCTATAACACAGGTATGTAATCTCAAAATAATTAATAATAAAATTTTAGAATTATATTTAATTTTAAAAAAATCATTTCAACAAATATTATTTATTCTCATTAATTTAACATCACTCATTTGATTCATTAATTACACAGTTAAAATTTGTTATAAAAATTGAACTATCTTATCTTGTATTAACTTTTTACTTATCAGAAATCTAAATTAATAAAGTTGTTTTACCTTCAATAAACTTTTGGACTTTATAATTAATAACTTGTTTATTCCAACATTTATTTTCGCTTGCTCCCGGATTAGTAAGAGTAACCTTCCATAGATTATCTACATCAAACCTAAACGGAGACGGCTGCTGCAGCACGACTGTGATTTGGGAGTGTGCGAAACCTGGAATAAGCAGAGAAAATAATAATATTAAATTTTTCATAAGTTTAAGTTTATTAATGCGGAATAAAATTTATTCCGCATTTAATTTACACAAAAATTATTTTCTTATACAATAGCATTTACCTTCAAATTCAAAACATAAATCACATTTCTCACAATTATCACAGTTATCGGAAATTACTTCGTATTTATTAGAATCTCCTGCGATAAAAATTCCGGACTCTAATAATTTAGGTTCAGAATTTTCATCAACCGATTCCACAAGAATCCAGAGATATTTATATCCATTTTTTAATTCAACTTTAGATTCAGATTTGGAAAGATCGAAATTATCAGAATTAGAGATTGGAATTTCAGCAATGACCTCAAGATTTTCAGTTATTGATTCTAAGTTTAGTTTACTACCTCTGACAGAATTTATTTCAATCAGTTTCAGAACTCCTGATTTCACGAAATCAAATTTAAAAGTAGGATTTAATGAACCTGAAGGATTAAAAATAGTTGGACCGACATTAGGTTTTGGATCAAATATTCTATCACGAATAGAGCCCCAACCAATAGCTGTGCCGGTGTTAATGACATTTCCTACTCTAAAGCTAACAATACACTTACCACAAGATATTCCATTACAAAAAACTTCAAATTCTATTCTATATGTAATTGGATTTCCAAAAAAAGAGCTTGGTCCTGTTAATGAAGTTGAAATAGAGTTACCGCTACCATTTAGAATCCTTGCCCCATTTCTAAAAATATCGTATTTATATTCAGCAGGGCAATTTTGCGTCGGAGAATTTCCCGCACATTGAAAACCTGGAGCAACGATGTTATAATTTCCGGCAGCAAATTGCTGAGTGCTATTTGTTCCACACGCAATATATCTTGGAGTATTATTTCTGGTTAAAGTTACATTACCAGTAAAAAAATTAGAAGTACCACAATTGCAACCAATATTCTCCTTAGGTTTAATAATAAATTCACATTTCGAACAAATATTTCTTCCACATCTTGCAATTAAAGTTATTTTTAATTCTGATGTAACATTTTGTATCGTAAAATTACCAAAGATTTCCGGTCCACCATTTATAGTGTATGAGTAACTAACGGGTCCACAATTTTCAGGACAGTTGTAAGAAGGTGATAAAGTTACATTACTGTTATAATCAACCATATAAGTTTCTCTATTGCAGAAGATTGTTTCTATTCTTGTACTATTTGAATTTGAATATTTTATTGTATTATTTAATAAGTCCCAATGCCCTCTTGAGCAATCACAAGGAGGAATTGGAGGAACATTAATTTTGATTTCACAGAATCTTTCACACTTAACTCCATTGCAAAGAGCATAAAACCTTAAAACATAACTTCCAGGCACATTAAAAGTATGGGCTATAATATTTGTATTTCCGGAAATATTAACAGGTACTGCTCCTGAACCTCCAATGAGCGTCCATTCATATGAAGGTCTGCAATTAGGTGGACAATTGTAATTTGGCATTGTTATTACAACTTGGTCATTTAGTTTAATTTCAGTTTCATTACCACATAATATTATTTTACCTATATTATTAATTGAGAGATTTATTTTATCGGTATCCCAACTTCCGAAATTACAATTACAATTTATTCTATCTTCTACTTTTATATTAATAATACATTTTTCACAACCAACATTATTACATAAGGCTTCAATTCTCAGGGTGTAATCTCCCGGGTTATTAAAAGTATAATTTATATCCCTCGTATTAACTGTTTGGATAATGCCATTATCATCTGATAATTCTAATTTATAAACAACTTCACAACTGCTTGGTTTACATTCATATTCTGGTGCCTGGATTGTGATATTGTCATCTTTAGATATTACGATTGTATTTCCACATAAAACGGATTTTATTTTTCCATCGGGCAGTTTAATATAAACGCTATCTTTTTTCCATCCATCTTCATTACATTCACATTGTCCGGGGCAATTTATAGTAGAGAAGCAGTGTTCAGAGTAACAACATGCTGCTTTCAATTTTTGTCCTTGAGAATTTAGCATAATTGTTCCGTCAGTATTTCTTCCATATTTGAACAGAGCAAATTTCAAACAGAAGGCAGTTGAAGGTGCAATACCACTTAAAATTAATTCGACATCAACAATTTGATTTTGACCAATTGTTACTATATGTTCATATTCATTTAATGTTAAAGAATAAGGGGAAATCACTTGAATATCAAATCCATCAACTGTGAAGCCACTATTATTTCTCAATTTAAAATTATATTTGAAACTTCCGTTTTCAAGACACTCAATTGAATTTTCCAAAATATCCAAACAAACCCCTGGAGGAACAGGAGGAGGACATGGAGTTGTAAGTGTATCTCTACAAACAATATTTCCATTATTAATCCATTCAATAACAATTTTTTGAGGAAGAGTATTTTCATACCCATTCAAACAAAAATTGAAAATATTATTGTTGCTGCCGGTTGGAATAAATCCACTAAAATTAAACATATTTACTTCAGATGGAGGAATTGAAATACTTGAACCCCAACCTGAACCGAAACTCCAATTTCTAAATTCAATATTATCCAATAACCTGACATTAATCTGGTCGAAGAAATTAGAGGAATAATTATTTGTAATATTAAGATTGTAACAACAAGTAATAGGGTCACCTGATAATGTTGCTTCTACTTTAGTGCATATACATTCAGGAATTGTTACAGTTAAAGTATCCAAGCAAGAACAACATTCGTCAGTATATCTCATTATAATTTTTACCACATCACCGGAATTTGCGCCATTAAGAATTATGCTTAAAGGACTTGATGTAGTTGCTCCTGGCGAAAGTGCCGGTATCAATGAAATATTTGAAGGTGAAACAGTTATTCCGGCAGGAATCGTATTTACAATTTCAACATTTGATATATTAAATCCTGTTGATATAGTGTTTGTAACATTTGTAATATTAAAAGTTACTTTAATTTCATCATCATTTATGCAGTCTAAAACTGGCTCTGAGTAAGTAACGCACGGGATATCACAATTAGATATAAGAGTATCAGAGCATACTGTATTTTCACCTGCAATCCAATCAACTACAACTTTTTGAGGAACATTTGTGTAACTTAAACAATATGAAAACATATCATTCAAAGTTCCACCAGGAATTGGCATACTACTGTTTTTTCTTACGATATTAATTTCAGAATTATTAATGGTTCCTGCAAGCCAATCACTTCCTGGAACTGTATAATTTGGATTTAAAACAGGATTTACAAATTCAGTTCCGCCTTCAATTACTCTGCATTTAATTCTATTAACATTTAGTGTATTTGAAGGAAATGTTAAATCAATGTTCCAACAACAGTTACCGGTTGAAATTTCTGAAGTTGCAGTAAATCCGTTGCAAGGATTGGAATTTATAACAGTTTCATCACAAGTCCAACAAAAGTTATCAAAATATACTTTTTCTGACGGTTGTGAATTATAATCCGTTGCCATTACAATTCCCGTAACATTTTGAATCAAGTTATCCCAGGCATCACAAGCTTCTTGACCGGACAAAATAACATTTCCAATCCCTCTAATTTCCCAATAGCCATAATTATTTGTAGGTAAATTACCATTAATGCAGGGACCGATAGCAAAGCACCAATTGTTCCAAATATTATCTTGTATCATTGGATTAGTAGGATGACCAACAAACAAAGCTCTAACTCTATGATAATTAAAATCATTAACATTATTTATTGGTGCACCTGTGTAGATATAAACGGCCGGGAATCTTAGCATATTTGTTGCGACGCCGGTATTCCAATCCACTTTATATTGAAAACATAAGCATCCATCAGTTCCTCTTTCTAACCAATTACCGCTAAAGTCAACATCATTCCAAGCTATAGACGGTCCGGCTCCATCGGTTAATACTAATGTATTAGTGTTATTTACTTTATCATTTCCATTTTTAGTTATTTGAACAGAACTTACATAATCGCTTTCCCAATTACTTGTACTATTACTGTTTTCAAAATCTATACAATCTTGATTTGAATTATTAACCGAAGTTGTTTTAATAATTTGAATATTGCTTAACGAACTATTAGTACTGACCTGCCAAGCATATTTTTTTTCTATTTCAAATTTAGGGGCGGTTATTGGATACTGGAAAGTAGTAGATCTTATTTCTTCTTTTTCAAAGAATGCTTTGTTTTTAAGCATTGCATTTTCAGGGGATTCATCACCTTTAATTTCTACTATTTTGATTTTATAAGAGCTACCTGATTCGATATTACCAATTGGCATCCATGTGAAATTTATTGATTCGTCTGGATTCAGAGTTTCATTATTCCCAGGTGAAAGTAAAGAAATTTCAGCTTCAGAGGTTTTTTCAATATCTTGTTCTATGCAATCTTCTCCTAATACTTCATTAGTTCCAACTTGCTTTGCTGTAATACAAATAGTATAAGATCCTTCCGGTAAATTACCGGTTCGGATAAGTGCATTTTTATATCTTTCATCCGGATGAATATAATTGATATCAGGTGTTTTAGGTAAATCGCTAACTTTAAATTTTTTAGTTTCCCCTTTTCGCAAAGTTATTGCCATTGTTTGACCAGTAGCAATTAGCCCGTTTTTACTTTCAGTTAGAGTACCATTTAATGTAAACTCTAAATCTTGATTGGAATTATTCTTAAGGGTGAAATTCCATAAATCATCTGCTCTCAGTTGATTTAATGGAGGTCTTGTATAAATTATCTCAATAATGTTAGATTGACCATTAGCAAATGGACTTATCATCATTATTAGATACATGAATAAAAATAGTATTAATCTTTTCATTTTATTAAATTTTATTTTTATGGACAGTTTGAACATTCTCTTACAGTAATAGATTTTTCAAAATAACAAAAATCGGGAGCTATGACTTCAACTTTTATAATATCACCATCAACAACATCAAAATTTTCAAATGTAGAATTTCCTGTGAAGTTGGTTCCGCTTACCGGTATTCCGTTTATACTCCATTTGCAATACATATCATGACATGGATTCATTAACAAAATTACATCAAATCGTGTCTTGGTGCCTTTACAAACACATTCTCCACCTTCAAAAATAAATTCTAAGTTTCGAACTTGTTTTGATTGTGAAATGATTGTATCACATTCTGCATTGAAATCCTCTCTTACATTGTTAAATATTTTAATGTTATAATTACCGGATTGACTTACTCTTAAAAATTCAAGATTTCTGGAATCTGGTACCAAAACCCCATTGTAATACCATTCAAAATAAGTATTGTCATCGAGCATCGGACCTGAAACAACTGCTTGTAATTCCATATCAGGACATAAAAAAGAACAACTATTTGGTGCGGTAATGACAGAAATATTAAATGGTTGTTGAACAACTATTTCTTTTACATCTGAATAAATTTCCCCACATGGTCCATTACTGATTTTCGCCCTATAATATGTAGTTACAGGAAGTTTATTTGTATTTTGATTTTTATGAGTTGCTCCGTCCATATCAACAAATGGTCCAGTAGGATTAGTTGATAACTGCCATTGTATAGTACCACCACAAAATTCATCTGCATGAAGGGTAGTGGCATCTAAATAACATATTGTATCTCTGTCAGCGGTAATCAAACCTGCAATTGGATTAGAATATACTTTTATATTAATTTGTTTAGAAATTTGATTACATTTACCTTCGCAAAAAGTTGCTTCATAAGTAAATTCTTTCATAATATCCGGACAATTGACTATAAGTGAATTTCTATCAATTAAAATTCTGTATCCTTCTCCAATCTGAGTTCTGCTATCTCCAGATATTTTATACCATTTAATTAAACATCCACAATCAGTTTGTAATGAAGATGAAGTTGAAGCATTTAAAGTTATTTCTTCCATACCCGAACATATTTCATATCTTGACGCAGTCAAATTAATATTAGTTATTCTTGGTCTCACAACCACTGTTTTGATATCAGAAGTACAAGCCGGATTAGTTGTAATACATTGATATCTGTAAATTGTATTTGAACAGCCGTTTGAAAATAAATTACCAGTATTATAAGTTGATCCGGAAACCGGATTACCTGCAATTTGAATCATATTGGATGAAAGCGATGCAGGATTTTCTGTCGGATGAGTTGTACGATACCATCTGATATTTGATGGACTTCCGGTAAATCCATTTAAAATCAATGTAGTACCATTTGAATTACAAATTTCTGATTCTTCGTTAGGACCCAAATCTATGAATTCACAAGGCATTTCATTAATTCTAACCTTGAATTGACAAATCCTGCATACTTCCGTTCCGCATTGTGATGACACTTCAACTATATATTCTCCAATTGAATTTCCCGGAAATGTAAAAGATGCTGGTGCGTTTCCACCTGAATAATTAACTGGATTTGTTGTTATTACATTTCCTGAAGGATCTTTTACTCTCC
This sequence comes from Candidatus Tepidiaquacellales bacterium UBA6667, assembly GCA_002455255.1. Lineage (GTDB taxonomy): Bacteria > Bacteroidota > Ignavibacteria > Tepidaquicellales > Tepidaquicellaceae > UBA9002. The sequence continues at coordinate 25,304 of DKKL01000006.1, forward strand.
ATGAGAATTGTTTTTGACACTGAGCATCACATGGAATATCATAGTTTATTGTGATGTTTCCATTTCTTGGAAAAGGTCCTAAAATTTCTGAAATCATACCACATCTGATAGTTTTCTCAATTTGATTTCCTGATGGGTCTGAAAAAGTTACTGTATTCCTTATAGATATTATTCCTTCACACGCACACTTAGGTCTAATTTTGATTGTAGTCGTAAACTCCTGATTACATCTCGTATTTCCGCATTGAGCTGAAATTGTAATAGTATATAATGCTCCACATATTGGGTTAAATGGAATAATCAATAAATCCTGTGAATTAACTGTTGAAGTACCATATATTGGACTTCCACATCCGGAAGAAGGGTATATTGTCCATCTATATGTCACCGGGCAAGTATATCCTGCAGAAGCACAGAAATATCTTGTAGAAATAAAATAATTTCTTCCACTTTCAATCGCTGGAATTCCACCACCGTTTGGTAGAATAGTTAAAAAATTGTTTTGTCCGTCTAATAATTTCGTTTCACCCCATCCAAGACATTCACCGCAACTTAAATTTGCATTTAATATAAATACACAAGATATACATTTTGATTGTCCACAAAGTGCTGTTACTGTAACCCTATATTGCCCATTACTTGGTAGTGTTATTGGGACACTCAATGGATTGGTAGTATTATCAAATGTTCCTAAAAATATCCAACCGGTACTTGCTCTTTTTTCAACTTTAACTTGTATTTTCTTTGTACATCTTACTAACAGAGGTGAAATACAATTTACTGTTGCATTAAAAGTAAGAGGGACTCCTATAGGAACTGAAATTGGATTTGGTGAAGAATTGCTACATTCCAATCTAATAGTCTGGTTAGTTCCATATATATAATTCATTGATAAAGATATAAGTGCTGGTTGACTACATCTACATTGATTCCGAGGAGGTATAATAATTACATAAGTTTGTAGATTTTTCCAAGGAAGTTCTTGGAATTCAACCAGTTCAATCTCCAAGTTAATTTTTGAGTTTTCTTCAGATGATGTTCTGAGGTAAAAAGTAATATTTGATTTAATTTCTTTATTTAATTTAATTGGGAAATCAACATTGTAAATGAAATCTTCTTTATTTTTCGATTTTATATTAATTATTTGAATATCGGTTTGTGAAATTATATCTAATGATACAGCATAAATTTTACCTGTTTTCCCATTATCCTCTATTCCTGAAATATCTATTAATTTAATAACAAGAGAATCTGAATTATTTTTTGAATTTTCAAAAGTATTTTTTAAATTGTTTTCATTCTGAATTAAACTATTTTCAAATCCATAACTAATCTTACTATTCATTAACAAAATTGAGATTAAAAATTGTATAACTAATGTTACTTCTAATTTGTTAGATAAAACATTCTTAAAGTTTAAATGTGTTCTCATTTTTATTTGCAAATTTTGATTTCTATAGAAGTTGAAACAGGGCACATACCGCTTAATGCTGAAACGAATATAAAAATGCTATTTGCATTTGGTGTTCCGTTAAGAATTACAGATACTCTTTGCCCGTCAGTTGAAATATTTGATATTGTCACATTTGGATCTGATGTTGTCCAGTTATATGATGTAAAACCTCCAGTAGCAGTTAAACTAATTTTTTTATCTTCACAAATACAACAAGGTCCGGTTATACCTATGCTCGGTGGAATCGTATAAATAGGGAGGTTAGTTGTTCTGGAGTGACATCCATTTGTTAGTGTTAGTCTTAATATACCAGGTTCAGTAATATTAACGGGAATACCCGGAAATGGAACACCATATGGCCAAACTCCTGAACCTAAATTAGTTGTTTGAGAGTTGTATGTATAATTCCAAGAATATGTAACATTAAAGCCCAAAGGTCTTTGATTGATATTTTGATTTGATAAGTTAAAATTAAAATTAACCGGATTTGTACAAGGATAATTCTGGTAAACATTATTATTAATTTCAGAAATACTAAAATCAGGAATGGGATGATTAACAAATAGACCTCCATAATATGTTTGTGAACCGCATCCTGCAGGACCTGAAATTATTACTTTGAAAAATTTCGTAAACTCCAAAGGATTTGTATTCCAAAATCTATTGTCACCACCGGGTATAAACTCTGTCCAGTTATTATTATCGGTTAAAGGACTATAAGTTGAAATATTATTATTTTCAAATTGGGATAAATCCAGACCATAATCAAAATGCTCATCTATAAAATAAAACCATTTAATAGTATAACCACTTGGGAATAATTCACGGGTATCACTTCGCAATAGAGTTATATTTGCATCACACCATTTTTGAATTAGCAAGTTATTATTACAAGGATTGGGGTAAGGTGTACAACATGCCGGAAGAATTCCTGGAATTATATGTGGTTGAATACATATAAGTGCCGGAGGAGGTGGATCAATTACTAAAACTGTAATTTCCAAATTTTCCTCATTTCCGTTNNGTCCGTTACAAGAATTTATAGTTGCCGTGAAAGTAGTGGTTTGATCTAAAACCGCTGAGAATATATATGGATCAGTAGAAATATTAATAACAGGAGGTACAGATGACCATACTACATTACCAGTATAACCATTTAAGAATATGTTTGCAGTTCTCATATTAGGTGGAACATCTGAACAAATGGAAAGATTTTCGGCAGATAAAACAACATTATTGTTTTGAGGTTTTATTTCTAATTTGGAGACAGAGCTAATTGAAGTATTGTTACACGGGTCTGTAATTTTGCAAATAAAACAATATTTACCTACCGGTAGACTACTTGTATTAAAGCTGGGACTATTTATCCCGGTTAAAACTGTCCATTCAGGACCGGGAAAAATCGGACAATTCGTTCCTGTCATTACTGCCGAATGCCATTCAAAATTAAAACCGATTGCCCCAACCGGAATTCCATTTAAATATATCTGTTGAGAAGACCCCTCGCATATTATAGATTCATTAGGTGCAGAAGAATAATTCACAGAAATATCAGATACAAAAATTGTGAATGTATTATTTACGATACATCCTCTTGGACCTCCAAATTGTCCGGGGATTGATAAAGCAGGAAATTCATAACTAACTGAAATAGAATTTAATCCAACTAAATCAGTATTAGGGGTAAAAATAAAATTAGGATGTGTATAGGTAATCCCCGGTCCAGATGCGTTAATTCGACCTCCAATTGGTGATACTGAAAAATTACTTGATATGTCATAAGGCGGGCTTGAAAGATTTAAACAGATTTGAGAATTATTAATATTAATAATTGGTTTTTTGTAAAAGGTCACTGATGTTGTTCTATTCGTAATATCCGTGCAAGAGGGATTTGAAAAATTAAAACTATATGTAATTGTATATGTTACATCATTGGGATGATTTGGATCTGTTGAAAATAAATTATTGTGACTTGTTCCATTAGACGTACCTGAAGTTTGTCCTAATATTCCATTCGTTGAAGATGTTACTTGCCAAGTTAGAGTTCCATTTGGTGTAGTCGCAAAAAATCTGTATGAATCACCAAAACAATATCTCGATTGATACATACTATGTAAAAATGAACAATTTGATATAAATGAAGAAGCAAATGGGAAAAAACTGTGTAATGGAGAAGTAATTAAAGGTTTCCCGATTAATATAATAGAAATATTCCAATAATAAGTTTTACCTTCCTGAAATTTCTTATCCGTTGTTCTGTAATTATAGAAATTAGATTTAATGTTTTTTACTTCGGTAAATACTTTGTTTGATTTCACTATTTCCACTGGATTTTGATTTTCATTTATTTCAAAAATTTTTAAAGTGTATAGAATTTCACCTTCAGGTTTTGGAATTGGAGAAGTCCAAGAAAAAATTGGTAATCCTGAAGAATCTAAAGAAGACTCATTATCAGGTGTTAATAATTCGAGTGTATAATCAATTTCAATATCCACCTCTTGCTCAAAACATTCATCAATACTGATTTCTTCATTTGTGCCGAATTCTTTAGCTATAACACATACAGTATAGTCTCCATTAGGTAATTTACCCATTCGAATCAATGCTTCCTTATATCGAGGGTCAGAATTTGGATACGAAATGTCAGGTGTTTGAGGTAAATCACTGATTTTAAATTTTCTTTTCTCATTTGGATTTAGTTTAATTGACATTGTTGTTCCTGTTGCTATTAAACCTACTTGTTTTTCTTTTAGCGAGCCAAATAAATAAAAATATACTTCTTCGTTTGTTAGATTATTCAACTCAAAATCCCACATGTGTGAAAGTCTAAGTTCATTTAAAGGAGGTCTTGTATAAGTAATCTTTACTTTATTTTGAGCGTAAGAAATCTCTGTAAAAATTACACTGATTAACAAAACTACTAAAACTATGTAGATTCTTTTCATTTTATTCTTTTAATAGTTGTTTTTTTTGTTTATGTCTATTTTTTTTCAATAACCTCACAACTAAATGTTAATTCAATATTAGGTTTTTCGAGGTCATTTGTTTGAACTGAAACTGATTTTTTGATTTCTCCGAATCTGCCTTGAGTATTTAATGTGATTAATATTTCACCTTCTTCTTCTTTTTTGTATTCTTTTTTATCACCCAATTGAACACCTGTGCAGCCACAACCGGCATTCACACTATTGATAATAAGATTTTCCTTCCCGGTGTTTTTAAATTTGAATTTATAACTTAATTCTGTTCCTTCTTCTACTTTTCCAAAATCATGAAATATCTTTTTAAAATTGATTTGAGCTTTTGTTTCTTTTTCTGTGTGAAAAGTTGAAGATGATCCTGAGATTGAGGCAAATACAAAAGTTAAAAAAGCAAAATAAAATGATTTTTTTATTGTTGTTTTCATTTGTTATTTATTTAATATTTTTAAATTGAAATCTTTTAGTTTTTCGGAGCGTTTTCCGTATAGACTGTATGCCTGGTCTCTGATTTTAACATATATTTTCTTTGCTTCTTCGTTCATTATTTTGTTTAATACTTTTCTTGATAACTTTATATCGTTTTCCAAAGAGTTTATTTCTAAAATTAATTTTTCAATTTTTAATGATACTTTTTCAATGTCCATTTCTATCGGTGTATTATTTTTGGGCCAACTATGTTTGTTTTTCAATATACCCTTATGAAAATTGTTCAACTGTTTGAGTAACTCTTCAGGATTTTTTGATGGTATGTTCATTTTGTATTTTATGATGAAAGGATAATTTCTAAAATTGATTTCAATTCTTTATTTATATTTTCTATTTTTTTAAAAATTTATAAACTGTAATTATTATTAACATCTCTTGAAATATTATTTCTACCTTTGGAATTACTGATGCAAGTTTGGGAATTCTATTTTCAATTTCAAAGAATCAAAAAGCAGTTTGTGAATTGTGTTTTCAGAGAAATCTGTTAAATATCAGTTGAAAAGTTAAATATTTTGACTATATTTAAGAAATTCATTGAATAAGCGTGAATTTACTCTAAACGAATTATTCAAAATTATTTGAAAAAATTCTTAGACATAAACATTTCTCTCATTCCTTCCGATCATTTCTTCAAATTTAAGGAGTTCGTATCCAACTCTTATTTTAATAAATCAAACAGGTTAATAAACCTTTGTAAATTTATTTCTGTAAATTACGACGATGTAAAGAATAACATTATAACAAGAGAAAATTTGTCACACATAATTTATCCTGATGAGCCGTATAAGGATGCGAGCATAAAAAAACTTATTTCCGATTTTAATAAATTGATTGATAAATTTGTATGCTTCGATTTCCTTGAAATGAATGAGATTGATAGGGATTTAATTTTGTTGAGAGCTTACAGAAAAAATAATTATAAAGATAAATTTCATAAACTGTATCAGGATATTAAAAATAAAATTAATATTAATAATTATGAAACTGATGAATATTTCAACAAACTCTTAGAACTGGAAAATGAACTATTCGAATTAAATTTTTACAATCCTTATAAAGAAAATTTTCAAAATTGCATTAATAAATCAAATATTCTTGATATAAACTTTATTGCGAATAAGATTTATATATATCAAACATTGACTGCAATCTCAAGCATGGATAGCTCATTAAAATTTGATTATCCATTTATGAAAATCATTAATGAATATATAGCTAAACACAAACAAGAAATAATACTTAATTATAAAGAAATATACAGGAATTATCTTCAATTGTGCCTTCAGTTAAACCCTGATGATATTGATAAATTTAATGAGTTAAAGGAATTTATTTATGAGAAATATTCCGGCAGATTTTTGATTAAACCAATTATAGATTTAACTAATTTGATTTCATATATAGACCATTATTCAAAGAAAGTTAATATTTCGCATAGCGAGGAAGTGGTTAATGCATATTCAAAAATACTGGATAATTATTTATACAAATATATTGAAGTAATTCATCAATATGATTTCAAGCGAGTGATAGACAGTGCCATAAGTATTAATAATATTAAATTCGCTAAAGATTTTTTTGAAGCATTTAAAGATAAGATAAGTAAAAATTTCCGTGAAGATATGAAAAACTATGCACAGGGATATTTATTATACAAGGAGAAGAAGTATGAGAAAGCATTATATTATTTACTTCTCGTTTCTAATCAAGAGTATCATCATTATCTCACAACAAATAAACTGATACTTAAAATTTATTATGATTTAAAATATACAGATAAAGCGTATAATCTGATAGATTCTTATAAAAAATATTTTAAGAACCATATTGAGATTTCGCCGGCATTTAAAAAAAGAAATGAAGAGTTTATTTATTTATATGAAAAACTATTGAAACTTTCTGAAGTTCGTGATAAAAAGGTTCTGATATTTGATATTGCAGAAATGAGAGAAATTTATAAGAAAGTAAAAGATAAACCCACTGATTATAAATGGATAGAAGGGAAAATTTGTGATTTAGAAAAGCAAGTGTCTTTTTAATTCAACACCTGCTTTTCTATTTATAACTTAATCTTTGTCATCCCATGGATATGTTGGTCCACCGCTGCCGTCNNATTAAAGCTGTGAATTGAGTTGTAAATTTTTTCCTCAGATTGACAGTCAGTAGTGAATGAGAAAATACAGTAAGCACTGATGATAAAGATTGCAATGAAAGTCTTAATACTTGTAAACATTTTTTGTTTCTCCTGTTTTTTTATTTTCGAGTTCTTCGCTGAACTCTTATTACAAAAGTATTTTTAGACCTTACCTGAAACCTTACTGATTTTCTTACAAGATTTTTTAATCTAATTTATATCTATGAATAAAATTATACTGAGCGTTATTTTTGTTTTGTTCTTAACCGGATTTAATTCTCACTCCGGAAATTTCTGGACTATAAATCCTGTAAACTTGCCTTACACTTTAGCGACAAACCCAACAACGGGATTTACTTCTATAGCGGATACAAATAAGTATTTAATTTTTCCGGGTGGATTGGCTAATGATTCGATTACGAGAAAAGTGATTCGGCTAAATATTAATACAAATGTTTTTGATACTTTACCTGCTTTACCCGATAGATTAATGAACGGGGCATCTTTCAAATGTGGTGATTCTATTTATTATGCGGGCGGATATAAACCCGGTTGGAGTGAAACAAAAGTGGGAACAAACGATACTCTGAACAAAATTGTTTTCCCTTCTTTAGACACAGGATACATTGCATCGAATTCGAGTAAAGTTTTCAGGACAACAAACAAAGGTTTAGACTGGAGCAGTTTTGTTTTACCCGGAATTTCAAAAAAAGTAATTGATATAAAATTTTTAAATTCAAAAACAGGATTAGCATCAACTTCCGGTGATACATCTAAAATATTCAGAACTACAAATAGCGGTATTAACTGGGTAAGCACATATAATGATGCATTAAACAAAAATTATAATTCAATTTATTTTTTGAATGCTGTTACGGGTTTTTCATCGGGCAGTTCAGGAACGATTTTAAAATCAGTTGATTCAGGAAAGACTTGGAGCTCAACAATTATTGATACCGTAAACTATTTATCAATAAGATTTCAAACGGGTTCGTTTAACGGATATGCTTGCGGAACAAACGGAAAAATTGTAAAATCAACAAACACGGGAACAACATGGCTGAATGTATCTCCGGTGGGAAGTAACAGATTGAATTCTATTTATCCCGTAAGTGCAACGAAGGTTTTTTGTGTCGGTGATAACGGGATGATTTATTTTACATCTAACGGGGGGACAAACTGGAGCTTGCAAGTCTCAGGTGTAACTTACAATTTAAATGATATTCAGTTTCTTGATTCAAATAATGGATGTATTACCGGAACAAACGGTACATATTTATACACAACTAATAGCGGTATGAAATGGGAACGGCGTAGAGGTATATCTCCTGATGATTTAGTTTCAATCTCAACACCAATAAGAGATACGGTTAATTTTATTTCTTCTTCAAAAGGAATAATTTTCAGAGATAACAATATAAAATTTGATTATCAGATTTCCAATAAAACTTATAAGCTAAGGATGGTTCCGCTTGAAGCAAGTTGGAGCGAAAGAGATACTTTGCCTAAGCCACTTGCCGAGATTTATAATTCTTCAACAAGTACACTTAATAAATTTGGATTTATAGCCGGAGGAATAACAACAAACAATATTTTTTCATCATCATTATATTTTTATAATTCATTTACGATGAAATGGCTTACATCAGTTTCATTGTTAGATTCTTCTTCAATTGGTTCACTCGTAGCGGTATCTGATTCAGTAATTATATATACCGGCGGGAAAGAAAGGGATTCTGCAAAGAATAAAACATACAAAGGAAAAATTACATATACTCCGGCAAGTATTTCATCAATTGTTTGGACTGAAGGTCCATTGTATCCCGGAGGTCCGACATTCGGGCATAGCGGAGTTGGGTTTAAAAATACCGGATACGCTTTATATGCAGGAGGTAACAATACCGTTCATCATGACGATCCTTTTTCAAAAGCATTTGTTTATAATTATAATCAAGATTATTATTTTGAGATAACTGATTTATCAAAACCAATTTGCCACACGGGGGTTGATAATATTTTTCTATCAGGTGGAGGTTTTGATAATCTTGGAGTTTTTCCGGTTAAAGTTTATGCTGCAGGCGGAATGACGGGAGATAATTACAGACTAACCGATACAATTCAGGTATATCAGAATGATGACATTACAAATATAATAAATGAGACGGTTGTAAATAATTTTTATTTATATCAAAATTATCCAAATCCGTTTAATCCTGTTACAAAAATAAGATTTAATTTGAACAAGAGAGAATTTATTTCTTTAAAAATATATGATATAGCGGGAAGGGTAATAAATGATTTATTTAGCGGAGTTCAAAATCCCGGAAGTTATGAGTATGAATTTAATGGAGTGAGTTTAGCTACTGGAATTTATTTTTATAAATTGGAATCTAATTCATTTCGTAATACAAAGAAGATGGTTTTGATTAAATAAAAAAAAATCAGGGTTTTGCCCTGATTTTTTTATGCTTTACTTAGTGATATACAGATTTATTTTACAAGCATCATTCTCTTGGTTTCTGAGAAATTTCCGTAAGTTAATTTATAAAAGTAAATTCCGGAAGAAATATCATTACCGTTAAACTTAACCGAATATCTACCTTGTGACATATTTTGGTTTACCAATGTTTTAATTAATTTTCCTGATAAATCATAAACACTCATATTTACACTTTCATTATTCAATCCGTTTGGAATTGAAAACTCAATGGTAGTCTCAGGATTAAACGGGTTCGGATAATTTTGAGATAAATCAAATGACTCCGCAACAGAACTTATATTATTTATATTAACAGTGTTACCAATTTTTAAAACATACATTCCTGTATTCATATCAGAAACAACAATTTTACCCGATGGAAATTTATAAACACCCCACGCTCCCGCAAATGTATTTCCGTTAGCCCCGGGATATGTATCATACCAGGCAATTTCAACCGGCTCTTCCGGATTTGTTATATCCAATACTCTAACTCCTGCGTTGTAATGAGATATGTATGCCGTGTCTCCGACTATTTCAATATTATGAACTATTGTATTTGTAATACCTTGTGGCTGCCAGCTTCTTATAAAAGTGATGTTGGATAAATTTTGTTTATTCCAAATTTTTAATCTTCCGGGTGGATTTGTAGTTTCATCTGTAGTGAAAATATATTTTCCGTCTTTTGTTACTGCACTGTTTTGTGTAAATGGATTTGGAGATGTAAGAAAAAATCCAAGCTGTTTTAATGTATCTTTGTTGCTGACATCAAACATCATTAGTTTTCCAGTGTTTATATTTGAAGCATATAAAGTATCATTTATAACTCTGCTGTCATGAACATATTCCGTATTATAACTTCCCTTTCTAACTGGGGCAAGCGGATTTGTTAAATCTAAAATTACAGTTCCCTGTCCGAAAGACGAATTTCCTCCGTTAATATATAAATATGGTCCTGTTTGTGAAATCGTATGTGAACTTCTATAATTAGGAAGTACAAATTTTCCTCTGAAAAAAACCGTATCAGGTAATTGAGATAAATCATAAATTTCTATTCCGCTGGTATCAGCTTCAGAAACAACATATAAATAATTCTGATAAACTTTTAACTCCCTCCAGAGATTTCCCTGATTTGGGTTTGAGAAATTAATTGTGTGAGGGTTAAAATATACTTCTCTGATATTTGCACTATCCGTAATATCAACAATCTGAGTTCCAATTACACAACCCATAATTGCATATTCCCTTCCGTTAGGTGCAACATAACCCCATATACCGGAATAATGCCAAGGAGGAGTAACAGGTCCGGGAGGCACTCTTCGTGTATCAATATTTTTTAGAACATACATATTAAAATTACCTAATTGGGGAAACGCGTCTTTGAATGTCAAAGCAAAAACGAGAAATAATAACGGAATGAGTTTTTTCATTTGAAGATTTTTTGTTTAAACATATTATTTAGACGAATTTAATGAATTGAGGTTTCAAAAAACAATCAATTCCACGGGTAATTCATATATTTCTATTCTAAACTCCTAATTTTATTCATATTTTTCCACATTTGAATTGATTAATTTTAATAATAATAAAATTTAATTTTAATTAATGAATACACAAGAATATTTAGAAGGGCTTGGTGCCACAATAGACGCAAAAGATTCAGTTGGTTTTGCAAATTACATTACAGAAAACGGTTCATTCAGATTTGGTAATTGGCCGGCAGTAGTTGGAAGAGAAAATATAACAAACGCAGTTTCGGAATTTTTTAAATCAATAACTTCATCCAAACATAAAGTTTTAAAATACTGGAAGGATGATAATTCAATTGTCTGGCAAGGAGAAGTTTTATATACACGACTTGACGGAAATCAGGTATCGGTTAATTTTGTAAATATTTTTAATATGGATGGTGAAATGATTAAAGATTATTTGATATATATAGATAACAGTCCATTATATGCCGATATGGCAACTGCATAAAATAAATTTTATGAAAATTATTTTTAATATAATATTTGCATTTATATTTATAAACACCTCATTCACTCAGTGGTCTGCAAATACTTCCGTTAATAACATGGTTGTAAATGCCGGTGGAAATCAACTTGGAGTGAAAACGATTACTGATGGTGATTTCGGAATAATAATGGTGTGGGAAGATCAAAGAAACGGCGGTTCTTCAAACAGGGATGTATATGCTCAGAGAATCGATAAATTCGGTGTTAAACAATGGGGAGATTCTAACGGTTTACCAATTGCCATAAAACCTGTTACTGAAAGATATTATGATATATGCACTGACGGAAAAGGAGGTGCAATAATTCTGTGGGATGATAATCCCCTGCCAACTGTTACATATCTAAAAGGACAAAGAATTTCAAAAACCGGTCAGAAACTTTGGAGCGATACAGGAAAAGTAATTGCGTACGACGGCTTCAGACAAAGCGGAGCAAAAATAATTTCTGATGGAGCAGGCGGATGTTTTGTAGCATATCAATCGAGCGAATTAAATTCATCTGATTTTGATTTAAAAGCGAACAGGTTAGATTCAAATGGTAATAAATTGTGGGGGACGGGTGTTTGGTTTTGTCAGCTTGATGGAAATCAATATGATTTAGTTGCGATTAAAACTTCTGATAATAATTATGTTGTAAGCTGGAGAGACGGGAGAACTGGTAAAGTAACCGAGCTTGACATATTTGCACAGAAAATAAGTTCAACCGGAACAGTTATGTGGACACCGAACGGAATAACAGTTTGCAATGCAAGATTTACTCAAGAGTATCAGGATATGTATCCTGATAACTCCGGTGGTTTTTATATTGCCTGGTGTGACAGAAGAGATTCAATACAGATAGATATATATGCTCAGAGATTTCGGGCAAACGGAACTAATGTATTCACTGCTAACGGAATACCTTTATGCTTATCACCTGAAAGTCAGTTCAGACCTTACTTCACAACCGATATGAAAGGTGGAGTAATTTGCACATGGAATGATTTCCGAAACGGACCAAGTGCACCTTTTAATATTGATATATATGCACAAAGAATTGATTCAAATGGAGTTATGAAATGGGTTGCAAACGGGGTTCAGGTTTGCAATGCTCCGCTATCACAAAATAATCAGTCAATACTATCAGATGGAAATTATGGAGCGGTGATTGCCTGGGATGACAGAAGAAACGGAACATCGGTGTATGAAGTTTATGCACAGAGAATTGACTCATCAGGAAATTTGCTTTGGGATACGACAGATGTTTTAGTTTCAAATGCACCGGGAAATCAATACCGTCCGCTTGGTGTAGTTTCAAACAACGGTTTTATTTTTTCTTTTGAAGATACAAGACAGGGATTAAGCAACTATGATATATATGCAATGAAAATCACTTTAAACGGAACGCTTGTGAATATTACTAAGAATGAATACATCAATCCCGAAGGTTACAAACTTTCTCAAAACTATCCAAATCCATTTAACCCTGAAACGAAAATAGAATTTTCAATACCGGTTGATGAATTTGTAGAATTAATTATTTTTGATATTACAGGAAAGCAAGTGGTTAAACTTTTAAGCCAAAATTTCAGTTCAGGAAATTACACTGTAAATTTCAGAGCAAACAATTTATCTTCTGGGGTTTACTTTTATACATTAAAAACAAAAAACATTTCACTATCTAAAAAATTCACCTTAATAAAATGATAAAAAAATATTTCCTTTTTCTTTTAATACCGATTTTTGCATTTGGAATAAACTCAAACGAGCCTGAGATAACAGAGTCAGAGCTTAAAGAATATGTAAAAGTTCTTTCAGATTCCTCAATGGCAGGAAGATTTCCCGGTACTGAGGGCGACAGTGCATCGAGATATTTCATAGCAAATGAATTTAAAAAATTTGGCGTTGAGCCGGCAGGAACAAGAGGTTATTTTCAGGATTTTGAAATGTCAACAAAACTCGATATTTCAGATGCCAATAAATTTGAATTAACTAATGGGAAAGCAATTTTACAATTGAAATTAAGACAAGATTTTGTTCCTTATGGCTTTAGCGGTGCCGGAACGGCTAAAGGAAATTTAATTTTCGTCGGATACGGGATAAATGCTCCGGAACTAAACTATGATGATTTTAAAGATACACTCGGAAATAAAATAGATTTAAAAGATAAAATTCTTGTAATGTTCAGACAAGGACCTGACCATTTAAATCCTCACGGAAATCCATTTGAAAAATATGAAGATGCAAGAAACAAAACATTAATACCGAGAGATGAAGGAGCAGCAGGAATTATATTTGTAAACGGTTCGGAGTATGATTTAAATGACAGACTCACGAGAGTAAGATATGATGCGGTAATGGGCAATCAGGGAATTCCTGTTGTTCAGATAAAAAGAAGTTATCTTGAAGATATAATGTCGGCAGCCGGATATAATTTAACTGATATTCAGAAAAAAATTAATAATGAAAACAAACCTTATTCATTTGAAATACCTATGGCAAGTGTTGAATTTACTACTGAGCTAAAGCCAACCGTTATAGGTACAACAAATATTCTCGGTATGATTGAAGGAAGCGATCCCGTTTTGAAAAATGAAGTAATCGTAATTGGTGCTCACTATGATCATGTCGGATATGGAACATATGGTTCTTTATACAGTGGAACTGAAACATTGATACACTATGGTGCTGATGATAATGCTTCCGGAACTGCAGGAGTTATTGAAATTGCAAAAAAAATGTCTGAGAACAGAAAAGATTTAAAAAGAAGTGTATTGTTTATGCTGTTCGGTGGTGAAGAAGCAGGGTTGCTCGGGTCTGCATATTTCACGAAATCACCTCATTTTAAAAATTTCAACATTGTTGCAATGTTAAATATGGATATGATAGGAAGGTTAAGAGAGAAACTTGAAATATACGGAACAGGGACATCATCATCTTGGGAGAATTTACTTTCTTCAAAGAATACTAATTATAATTTTGAATTTAAATTTGTACCGGATGGATTTGGTCCGTCTGACCATTCAAGTTTTTATGCGAAACAAATTCCTGTATTACATTTCTTCACAGGTACACACGAAGATTATCACAGACCATCCGATACTTGGGAAAAGGTTAACTATGCAGGGCAGGCAAAAGTTGTGAATCTTGTGTATGATGTAGCGATGGAGCTTGCAAGTGCGAATGAAAAAATTAATTATACAGCAGTTGTTAAAAAAGAAGAAAATACTAATATGACTTCCGGTCCAATGAAAGTAACAGTAGGCACAATACCCGATTATAGTTATAGCGGTGAAGGTGTGAAAGTAACGGGAGTAAGAGCGGGCACTCCGGGAGAAAAAGGTGGAATGCTTGCAGGTGATGTGATTGTAAAATTTGGTGAACACAGCATTAAAACGATTTATGATTATACTAATATTCTGGGGAAATTCAATCCGGGTGATGTAGTAGATGTTATAGTGAAACGGGGTGATGCAGATGTAAAACTGACTCTAACACTCGAAGGCAGAAAATAATATGTTACCTGAATCATTCAGAAAATATTTTTGGGATACAGATTTTAATAAATTATCTTGGGAAGAATTTCCTGAGTATATTACAAAAAGATTGTTAATGTTTGGGAACGATGAGGCAGAAAAATATATAAAAAGTAAATTAACATCTAAAGAAATATTAGATATACTTTCCAACTCACGGGAAGTGGATAAAAAAACCTTGAATTACTGGAAATTTGTTGTTGAGTGTGGAAAATGAACTTACATTTTAACATATTACCCGAAATTCAAAAACAACTTTTTCAGAAATTTTCAAAGTTAGAATTTCTTATTGATTATTACCTCGCGGGTGGAACTGCTTTAGCTCTTCAAATTGGTCATAGAAAGTCAATAGATTTTGATTTTTTTTCTCAAAAAGATATTAACCTTTTTAATTTAAAAAATAGCTTACAAATATTTTCGGGTTATGAAATAATAGATGAAAGTAAAAATACTTTATATGTAAATATTAATGGTGTGAAAACAAGTTTCATTTCTTATTCTTATCCTATGATAAGCAATTTGCTTACTTTCGAAAAAATGTTTTTTGCTGACATTTTAGATATTGGTTGTATGAAACTATCGTCCATTATTGGCAGAGGGTTAAAAAGGGATTTTATTGATTTATATTTTATATTAAAACAAATTGATTTTGATTTTCTACTTGAGAAATTTTATACCAAATATGAGGAAAATGGAAATAATATTTATAACTTAAAAAAATCAATTGTTAATTTTGATGATGCGGATAATGAACCTATGCCTGATATGATTATAAAAACAAATTGGAATGAGGTTAAGAGTTTTTTTAGAAAATATGTTAACAGAATAATTTAATTATAAGTTTTTCTCAATTTTCTTTTAAATCATAAATTGTCATTTTTACTCCTTCGGGGAATAATGGATAGGCAAACTGCATAAACTCAAGTATATGATCTTGTTTCAGGTGTGTATTCAATGACTCCTCATCTGCCCAATGCTCAATAATTATTATATCATTTAATTCAAGCGGGTTAAAATAAAATTCATATCGCAGACAACCGGATTCTTTTTTAACAATTTTAGAAAGTTTATGAATTCCTTCTAAAAATTCATCTCTTCTTCCGGGTTTTATTTTTCCTTTAACGATAACCTGTTTCATAATTTTTTAAGTTAAAAAAAAACCGCATTTCTGCGGTTTGAATTTTATTAAATTAATATCTTAACTCATCTACTTCTTCGCGAGTCTTCCCTATTCTTACTTCAACTTCTTTATATTCCGATGTATCCGTATTTAAATTATATTCAGGTGAATTTCTTAAAGCATGGACTTTATTCGGATTTGTAAGAACAACTTCTCCTTCTTTAATATACTTTTCAAAATCAGGTCTGAATTTTCTAATAGTCCATTTTACGGGCCAAGCCGCAGCATCACCAAGAGCACAAATCGTATTTCCTTCAATATTCTCCGCAACGGAAATTAATAAATCAAGGTCTTCGTGTCTTCCGAGACCTTCTTTAATTCTTTTTAATACACGCAACATCCATCCACACCCTTCTCTGCAAGGCGTACACTGTCCGCAAGACTCGTGATAATAAAATTTTGTAATTCTAATAAGCACATCAAGTATGTCAGTATCTTCATCCATAACCATAACACCGGCAGTACCAATTGCAGAACCAACCGCTTTCAAACTTTCGTTATCCATTTTCATAGTAAGGCATTCTTCACGGGTGAGCGGAGGCATCGAAGACCCACCCGGGATTACCATTTTTATTGGCTTTCCACCGAGAACTCCGCCGGCATATTTATCTATAACTTCCATAAGAGGAATACCTGTCGGTAATTCATATACACCCGGTTTATTTACATGACCGCTAATACCGAAGAGTAATGTTCCCGGATGTTTTGGTTCGCCGATAGATGCAAACCATTCAGGTCCGTTATTAATTATTTCCGGTACATTTGCAAGAGTTTCAATATTATTAATTGTAGTCGGCATTCCCCAAGCACCAACGGCAGCCGGGAAAGGCGGCTTAACACGAGGGTAACCTCTTTTACCTTCAAGAGAATTCATCAATGCAGATTCTTCGCCGCAGATATATGCACCTGCTCCTTTGTAAATATACATATCAACTGAAAACCCGCTTCCGTATATATTATTTCCCAAATGACCTTTTTCATACGCCTTTGCAACGGACTCTTCCATAATGTTAATCCATTTCCAATACTCACCTCTTATGTAGCAATAAATAGCTTTGCAACCCATAGCATAAGCAGCAATGATAGAACCCTCAATAAATTGAAAAGGATTTTTTTCAAAAATTTCTCTGTCTTTAAAACTTCCCGGTTCAGATTCATCACCATTACATAATAGGTATTTTGGCTTTTCATTTCCTTTTGGCATAAAAGACCATTTCAAACCTGTAGGGAAACAAGCTCCGCCTCTGCCTCGAAGATTTGATTTTTTAACAGTTTCAATTACATCATCGGGTTTCATATCTTTCAAAACTTTTTTTAATGCAGAGAAACCGCCGTGTTTTTCATAAACATCTATTTTATCAAAGTCAGGAATATCTTTTAAAATTATTTTTACCATATTAATATTTTGCGTATTCTAAATTCCCGTATTTATTTTTTAATTCCTCAAGAAGTCCATCCATTTTTTCAACGGATAAATTTTCATAAAATTCCTGATTATTCACCTGAAGCATTGGTGCAGTTCCACAACTTCCGAGACACTCAACCTCTTCAATTGAAAACATTCCGTCACTTGTTTTTTCTTTATTTTTAATTTTTAGTTTATCACTTAAGTAATGATAAATATCATAACCTCCACGCAACATACAAGATACATTTGTGCAAACCTGCATATGAATTTTCCCAGTTGGTTTTCGGAAATACATCGTGTAAAATGTAACCACACCTAAAACATGATCGCTCGGGACTTCTAACAATTGACCAATATACTCCATAGCTTCCTCTGAAATATATCCGTATTTTTCCTGCATCATCCAAAGCACAGGCAGAGTTGCAGATTTTTTAGACGGAAATTTTTTCAAATGATTTTCGACAACTTTTAATTCTTTATCGTCGAACAAATGATTTTTAATATTTTCAAACATTATTTATAGAAGAATAATTTTTATTTATCAGCCTCACCCATCACCGGGTCAACGCCACCAATTATAACTACAGTATCGGAAATCATACAATCTTTCATCATAGGTGCAAGTCCTTGTAGATTGCTGAAACTCGGACTTCTGATTTTCAATCTAAACGGATGACCTGAACCGTCACTTATTATATAAAAACCGAGTTCACCTTTTGAAGATTCAATTGCCGAATATGACTCTAACTTAGGAGGATTAATTCCGAAATTGATTAACATAAAATCGTGAATTAACTCTTCCATTTTTGTATAAATTTTTTCTTTGGAAGGTAAAACTTTTTTTGCATCAAGTGCATTTGTTGCTCCTTGAGGCATTTTATCCAAACATTGCTCTAAAATTCTTACAGACTGAACCATCTCTTCAGCTCTTACATAATATCTCGCAAGACAATCACTTTCAGTATATACCGGTATATCAAACTGAAGTCTGTCATAAATCAAATATGGATTATCTTTTCTTAAATCATTATCAAAACCTGCGGCTCTGGTAAGCGGTCCTGTAAGCCCAAGCTCAATGCACATTTCCGGTGAAAGATATCCAATATTTTCAGTTCTTACGATAAAAATTTTATTTCTTTCAACAAGGTCGCGACACTCTCTTAGATAAGCAGGAAATTCTTTTACAAATTTTTTAATCTGTGATAAAGCTTCTTCGCTGATATCCTGTGCAACACCACCTATTCTCGTATATGACGTAGTGAATCTTGCACCTGCAATCAAATCATACAAATCAAGAATTTTTTCTCTTTCACGAATAACCCATAAAAATGGAGTGATAGCACCAATATCAATAAGCAAAGCACCCATCGCAAGAAGATGAGCCTGAATTCTCGCAAGCTCAGCAATTATTGTACGAATAAACTGTCCTCTTTCCGGAACTTCAATGCCAATTAATTTTTCTACTGCCATCGCATATGCAACATTATTGTGCATTGGTTGCAGGTAATCAAGTCTGTCAGTATGAGGAATAAATTCATGGTATGAAGAATTTTCAGCAAGCTTTTCATAACCTCTGTGAAGATAACCTAATTCAGGAACACACTTTTTCACAGTTTCTCCATCAAGACTTAATAATAATCGTAAAACTCCGTGAGTAGCCGGATGCTGAGGACCCATATTAAGCACCATTTCGTTATCAAGTACATCATTAAATTCAAGTTTTAAATCTTCAGTTTCAAGTGCTTCTAATATTTTCGACCTTTTAATTTCAGGATTTTTTTCAAGTACGGTATTTGACATATTTTTTTTTATTCAATCCGCAAAAGCGGAATAATTTATTTGTTTGGTAAAGGTAATGAACCCGGAATACCCATTAAAGGAAAATCTTTTCTTAACGGATAATATTCAAATTCATCAGGCATATACATTCTTCTTAAATCAGGATGACCGGTAAACTTTATACCGACCATATCATAAGCTTCTCTTTCATACCAGTCAGCCGCTCCCCAAATTCCTGAAACACTCGGTGATTCCGGATTTTTTGAATCACTAACTTTTACTCTGAAAAATAACCTGTCCTTATGTTTTCTTGAACGGAGATTATAAATAATTTCAAATCTCAGATTTTTCTGAAACCTGTCAACACCAACTGCATCAACAAGCCAGTCAAAACCAAGTTCAGGATCATTTCTAAGAATATTACAAACCTCTATTAACTGTTCTGCTGGTATTGTTAAATCAATATCCCCATTTACATCACCAAATACAATATTATAACCTGCAAGTTTATTATGCAGTAAATTTTGAAGTTCTTGTTTATTTCTCATAATAAACAAAAATAGCATTTATTTATTATACATTAAATAAAGAATTATCTTCCGATAAAAACTTGCCTACCGGCATTATTTCTATGTTGTTTTCGGAGTTTTCATATTTTGGGTCTAATGATTTCACCAAAAGTAATCCCTGCTTTATGCTTAACCTATCCATTGCTTTTTTTAATCCTTTTATTTCTCTTTCATAGTTTTTATCGTGAAGTTCATACGTTACTTGTATTGGTATAAACTCATTTCTTTTTTTCACTATGAAATCACATTCAAATCCATTTTTCATATAATATATTTCATTAAAATTTCTTCTCAATTCCATATAGACTAAATTTTCTAAAAGATATCCGCTGTTGCTGGAAACTGAAAATGACAGGTTTGCCGCAAGTCCGTTATCAACGCAATATATTTTTTTTTCATTTCTCATTTGTGCACTGTAAGATTCTGAAAATTTATTTACTGGAAAAAGGAAATAACAATCCTGAGCATAATTAAAAAATTTATATATCTGGTCTTTACTTATTTTATATCCTTCAGTTTTCATTTGGTTATAAAATTTTGTAACCGAAAATTGTTGAGAAACATTATTCACGTTCAATTTTAAAAATCTATGCAGTGCCTGTATGTTTTGTATATCATATCTTTCTATCATATCTTTATAAACTACTAAGTCAAAATATGATTGTAATGTTTTTAATCTTAGATCTTTTTCAAACGCAAAAGTTTCCGGAAATCCTCCGTTCATTAAATAGACTTCCAATTCATAATTTATCATTGATCTGTCGTGTATTATATAATAACTTTCATCTCTCATATCTCTAAAGTCTAAAAATTCTTTGAATGATAATGGAAACATTTCATATATCAAACTTCTTCCTCTCAATGAATTTGGTAAATCTTTTTGTAATAATTGTGTAGATGACCCTGTTATATATATATCTTTTGTATAGTCATCATATATTCTTCTTACAAATTTATCCCAACCCGGTATATTTTCTATTTCATCAAAAAAAAGATATAGTTTATTTTCGCTTTCTATATAGCTTTCATGATTAGCTTTCGGATATAGTTCATAATATGCTTCTAATATTTCATTCAGGTTTTCTTTTGTTAATGTCATTCTTTCGTCTTCAAAATTTATATATACTATATTTTTTATACTTGTCTTTTTCAGGAGTTCTTTCATTATTTGATACATATAATAAGTTTTCCCGCATCTTCTTATCCCTAATAATGTTATTATTTTTTTTGAATCAAGAGGTATTTTAAGTGATCTATCTCTCACTTCCGGCACTCCTCTATTATGGAAATCCAATATTATTTTTTTAAATAGTTCTTTCATTTTATTTATCCTTACTATAAGGATAAAATAATAGTTTTTTATCCTTTTTACAAGGATAATTTAATACTATTTTATCCTTTTAATAAGGATTATTCTACCACAAATTATCCTTTTCATAAGGACAATATTAACCCTTTTTATCCTTATTAAAAGGACATAATAGTATTTCATAAAAAAAAGGGGCTAAAAGCCCCTTTTTATAAAGATTTATGTGAATTTTGTTATTTTACAAGCAACATTTTCTTTGTTTCTGTAAAGTCATCTGTGATTAATCTGTAGAAATATGTACCGGATGCTAAAGAAGAAGCGTCAAATTCAGCTTCGTAAGTTCCGGCAGATTTCATACCATCTACAAGTTCTTTTACAACTTGCCCGAGAGAGTTGAACACGACTAATTTGACATTAGTAGCTTTTGCAACATCAAATCGGATTTTTGTTTTTGGATTGAATGGATTTGGATAGTTTTGGTTTAAAGCGAAACTTGTCGGAACATTAGACCCGATTTGAGAGATATTAACGGCGGCTCTGTTACCAACCCAAACATTATCAATATTAACTCTTAATCCATCAACAGAAGTATTCATCCAATATCTGAAAGCAACATATCCGGTTTGTCCTGCAAATTGATTTAAACTAAATTTGAATTGAGTCCAAACATTATCAGAATCATTACTTCTTAAAGTTGCAATATGGACATCCGCAGCTCCTGGAGCATTTAATTGGGAAAAATAAACTTGAAAAGTATCAATTAAATTACCGAAGCTAATTCCGACCGGTTGTCCGAATAAAGCCCAGAACATTAAAGAATCCCCTGCTTGAATGGTCATTGAGTCTGTATAAACCCAGTCATTAGCAATCGGAGCTCCCGCTCTCCAAGCAATGCTCATGCTTCTTAAGCTTTGATATGCCTGTGAATTTAATATAGCATTAACTCCCGGAAAAACAGTTCCTGAATCTCTAACTGACCAAACGCAAAATGGATAATTTGGGTCACCACCATCTTCATTAAATTTTAACCAACCCGTTGGTAACGAATCAGTATTGAAACCAGCAGTTTCAAAAGTTTCATTCAAAATAACTCGTTGGGCAAAAGTTGATGAAACGGAAATTACCATTAAAAATAAAACTAGTATAAAAAGTTTTTTCATTTTTCTTCCTTTAATTAATTAAAAGTTATTATAAAATATAATTGTTTTTGAATAATTTCAATACAATTGATAAATTAGTGTAAATTTATTATTTGACATTAATATTTTCCTATAAGTTTAATCTGAACAAATCTCTCAAATCAAATAACTTATATAGCAACAATGTATCTTTATCCTAATTTTGAAGGTTTCATTTAAATCTAAAAAATATTAATTTAAGAAACTTATCTAAAAATAAAATCAAAGGAGAAAGAGGGAAAAATGAAAAACAATTACTTCTTAAGGTCATTTTTATTTTCTTTTATTGCAGTTCTTAGCCTGTATCTCGCAGGTTGTGTAAATGTAGATCAAGATACAAAATTAAATGCCGATGGTTCAGGTTCTATTAATCTAGAATATTGGACAAAGATGTCAAACGTAGCTTCAAGTGATGAACTCGGTGGATTCTCTTTCACTGAAGATAAAGCACGTAAAAATTACGAATCAAGTAATACTACTATTAATAGTTTAAAAGTAGAAGATAAACTTGATGATTCAACAAAACACGTCTATGTAGATCTTGATTTTAAAGACATTAATACTTTGAATTCCGCAAAAGGATTTGAGAAAATTATTTCAAGCTGGAAAGAAGGAAAAGATGGAATGGATTTTTCATATACCGTTCCTAAAGATACTACAAATTCAGGAAATATGGGTGCGAGCGATACAAAACTTATATACACCTTCGAATTCCCGGATGAAGTTATTTCAACAAACGGAAGAAAAGACGGCAAAAAAGCAATTTTTGAAAAAACCCTTGCAGATTTAAAGGAAGATTTAGTAATGACTGCGACAGTGAAAGGTGCAGCTAAAAAAGGATGCGGATTATTTGGAATAGAATTACCTTTGATTTTATTAGTGGGCTTGACATATATGGCAGCAAGAAGACGTAAAAAATAAATTAAAAACAGAATTACAAGTATAAATTAAAAAGGGGCTATCAGCCCCTTTTTTTTATGATAAAATTAATCAAATTCTTAATTACTGCTGTATTTTGAGATAGTTTCTTTTTCGATTTTGCTTTGAATCATCATTAGAGCATTTAGTAAATTGTCCGGTCTTGGAGGGCATCCGGCAACATAAGCATCTACTGGTAAGAACTGATCAATACCCTGAACTACTGAATAGCTTCTATACATCCCACCGGAAGAAGTGCAAGCACCCATAGCGATAACCCATTTAGGATCAGGCATTTGGTCATAAATTTTTCTGACAACATGAGCCATTTTATAAGTAACAGTTCCTGCAACAATCATAACATCAGCCTGTCTTGGAGAGAACCTGAAAGCTTCCGAACCAAACCTTGCTATGTCAAATCTTGGACCTGCAACCGCCATCATCTCGATAGCACAGCAAGAGATACCCATAGGCATAGGCCATAGCGCATTTTTTCTTGACCAATTAACAAGAGTTTCAAACTTCGTAACCAAAAATCCGTCTTTACCGAGTTTTTCTTCTAATCCCATTTTAGTACTCCTTTTTTGTATTCATAAATAAGTCCGATTAATAAAATAAACAAAAACACACTGCCAACTATGAAAGAATAAATCATTTCCGGTTTAGACAAAGTAATAAAAGAAACCGCCCACGGATAAAGGAACACAACCTCAATATCAAAAACAATAAAACTAACCGCCACCATATAATATTTAATAGAAAATCTGTCACGAGCAGACCCGATTGGCTCAACGCCTGATTCGTAAGTTGATAGCTTTTCCTTATTAGGTCTTTGCGGACCGAATATTGTTGAGAACGAAATATTCACAATCGCAAAAAGCAACGAAATAGTTATTATAATAAAAATTGGAATGTAAGATTCTAACATAAAGCAATTTACGAAAAATAAAATTGTTTTTCAGTGCAGGAAGGGTGGGTTTACGATTAAAGATTGAATTTTAATTTTAAACGGTATATTTTGAGAGGTAAAAATTTTTAAAATCTCAAATATAAGCTATGAATAACTATTACATAATTGGAACAAAATATGGGGGAGATAGGACACAAAGCACATTACCCTACCTTATTAAAAGAAATGTAATATCGATAGGCTTTTGCTGGAAAATGGACTTAACTAAATATTATTGTAAAGATTTGGACAGACTAGATTTAATTTTACGCAATAAAGGGATTAAACCTTCAGATATAGGTCAAACAAAAAGATTTTTGTTACTTAAAGAAGGTGATATTATTGCTTTGAAAAGTGTTGGATCACCAAGAGGAAAAATGCCACGACTGGAAATTGTTGGTTACGCTGTTGTTGTTAAAAGAGAAGGTATTATTTACAGACATGACCCGAAAGAGTTTCCAAAAGGATTAGGGCATATGATAAATGTTGAATTTATTGATTTTGATATTAAGAGAACATTTGAATTGAGTTATGCACAAACAATTCATAAAATCGAAAACGAAGAAGTGATTAAAAAAGTCTTTGGTGAATACACAGAAAAATTTAATGAACTTGATAAACTAATTAAATCTGATAATAATAATGGAACAAATCTTAAAAATATTGATAAAATCCTTGTATCTGTATCAGGGACTTATTTAAAAAATGCATTCCATAACATTTATCAGCAACAAATATACGACTATTATTATAAATTGTTTAATAATAATATAGGGAGAAACAAAATTAAAATGGAAGTTGACTATATAGATTTAATTAAAATTGAAAATAATAAAATTGAATTAATTGAAGTAAAGCCTTTTGATTCTGTTATAGATTGTATCAGGGAAGGTATAGGGCAATTATTATATTATTACTATAAATATTTAGATAAATATGATATTGAAACTGAAAAAGTATCTATTAAAATTATTGGAAAAAATAAACCTAATTATTTAGAAGAAAATTTTATTAAATATATTAAATTAAACTTAAAAATTAAGTTTGATTATGATAGTTGGGAAAGACTACGAAGTGTTTAATAGTCTAATCAATATAAAAATTCAATTATCCACAACCAATAAATTCAACAATCAATTTCAAATTTTAAAAAGAATGATTAAAATAATTTCAACTGAAAATAATCTTTTGATTTCAATATCGCAGAATTTTCAAATATTCCATAGCCAAATTTACTTCCTATAATCAAAATTTCTTCGATAACTTCACCTTCCTCAATTGTTAGTTTTACTTGAAAATTCTCATTTTTCTCAATTTTCATCAAATTTTGGACTCTTTCACCAATTTTAATTTTTATTTCTTTCATTTTTAAATTTTTCAGGAATATAAAACACAGTTTGTGAAGAACCGAATTTTTAAATTATGAAATTGTTAATAAAAATTTATATTAATTTCTAATTTTTGATTATATTTTAGTTTATTTATAAAATTATCAATACTTCCCTTAATTAAAAATTTTTTTCACAAAAATTATTTTTAGTAAAACAGAAATAATTTAAACTTTAAATCAGATTGTAAGTTTTAATTATTCTATTTAGATTTGTATTTACATATTAGAAATTTTAAAATAGTTAATTATACATATTAAAGATTAGATATCCGCTTGAGAGAAGAAATTTTAACACATCTTAAAAAAATTGAGCTCCAAAACGAAATAAAAATACTATATGCAATTGAAAGTGGCAGTCGAGCATGGGGATTTGAATCAACCGACAGTGATTGGGATGTAAGGTTTATATATATTCATAAGCTTGACTGGTATTTAAGCATTGATGATGAAAAAGATAATATTGAAGAAATTTTACCGAACAAAATTGATATTTCAGGTTGGGA
Source organism: Candidatus Tepidiaquacellales bacterium UBA6667 (assembly GCA_002455255.1). Classification (GTDB taxonomy): domain Bacteria; phylum Bacteroidota; class Ignavibacteria; order Tepidaquicellales; family Tepidaquicellaceae; genus UBA9002. The sequence continues at coordinate 51,552 of DKKL01000006.1, forward strand.
GTTTAAAAAAGCATTACGACTCTTCAAAAAATCAAATCCACCGTTGTTGGAATGGTTGAGAAGTCCTATTATATATTTGGAAAATTTCTCTACAGCCGAAAAACTTCGGGAACTTGCAATTGAATATTTTAACCCTAAGTCATGTATCTATCATTATTTACATATGGCAGAAGGCAACTTTAATGAATTTTTAGATAGAGATAAAGTTAAAGTTAAAAAATATTTTTATGTTTTAAGACCGATTTTAGCATGCGATTGGATAAAAGAAAATAATTCAATGGCACCAATGGAATTTGAAAAACTTTTAAAGAGCCAAGTTAAAGACTTAAAAATCAAATCTGAAATACAGAAATTACTAAGCAGAAAAATTTCAGGTGAAGAATTATCAGAAGAACCAAAAAATAAAATTTTGAACGATTTTCTCGAGAATAAAATTCAATATTACAAAGAATATATTAAATCATTTAAAATAAAAGCTCCACCCGACACAAAAAAATTAAATGATATATTTATAGATACAATAAATGCGGTTTGGAAATAGAATTAAATTAAAACAAATTTTTAACATAGTTGTTTTATTTAACTGATTTATTTAATGTTAATTAGTTACAATAAATATATATCGAATATAAAATATTGAAAAAAATTAAATTTTACTTTATCTTACTAATATTAAATTTAGAAAAAAAATTCGTGTTTGAAATTTAACGATTTAAATATTTATAATTGGAAACAACTTGATATAGATGTTAATTCATTGTGGATTATCAAAGAACGAGATAAAAGTGGAAAGCATAAAAATATTTATCACGGAAATTTCATTCCTCAAATTCCAAATCAACTTATCAGACGATTTACAAAAAAAAATGATGTAGTTTTGGATGTATTTATGGGAAGCGGTACTTCTTTATATGAATGTGAACTTCTTGATAGAAAATTTATTGGTTTTGATATCAATCAAAATATGATTGAGTATGTGAACTCTCAAATGTTAAATTCAAAATTCAATAATTATTATATTCATTATTGTGATGTAACAAATGAAACTCAAACGAAAATTGAAATTGAAACCGGATTGACATTTTTGAATGAAAATAAAGCAAAATTTATATTATTCCACCCTCCTTATATGGATATAGTAAAATTTACTGATATTGAAAACGATCTTTCAAAAATTAGCGATCTAAAAACATTTGTTCAGACATTTATTAATGTATGCAGAAATACTTTGCAATACCTTGAAAAAAATAGGTATTTTGCTTTAATTATTGGAGATGTTTATAAAAATGGAGAAGTTGTACCATTATCCTTTTATTTAATGGATGCTATAAAACGAAATTTTAAAACGAAATTGAAAGGGATTATTATTAAAAACATAGAAGGAAACAAAGGTAAATTGGGTAAAAATGGAATTTGGACTTATCGAGCAATGAATAGTGATTATTATATATTCAAGCATGAATATATTTTTGTTTTCAAAAAGGAATTTTGATATGAATGACATAAGAGATATTAAAAGAACTATAAATCAAGAGATTGTAAAGAAAATTTTTAGCAATAAATCTAATGCGATTGAATTTCTGTCACTTTACGGATATAATTCCAATGAATTAAATAAGCTTGCCTCGAAACAATTATTTAATGAAATTGTTAAAATTTGGAATTACAATGATGCAAGAGACAAGATAAGAAGTATATTTCAAAGCACACCTAAATTCAAAAACGGTTTACGAGGTGAAGAGATCATAAATATATTAATCGAAGAATGGAAGACTTTAAATTTTGGAGAAATTAAGTGGCCATTTTCACAGGGTCAATTTGACAATTTTGTTCAATCAATAAATTCTGAAAATTCTACTCGTGATTTAAAAGACGAAAAAGTAAAAACTGCGGCAGTAAGATATAGAAGAATAAAAGAGCTAAATACCGAAAGAAATGATTTTTTGGAAACTTTAGTGTTTTTGAAAAATCAAAATATTATCCCAACACTTTCTCATAATCGAGGAGTTGATTTTTTCATAGATGGAATTAGTTACGATCAAAAAGTTGCAAGAAGTCCAACGAATGAATTCAAAAGAGACTTTGGTGGAAATTGGAAACAAAAAGCAATTGATAATCCGGCTTTGGTTGCTCAGTATTTATACCAATTTCAAGACGAAGGAAGATTTGGAGCATCTCCAAGATTACTTATCGTATATTTGGACGAAGAAATTACACCTATAAGAATAAAGCAAATAATTGAAAATACGAGTATGGAAATTCCTTTAAAAATAACTTTTGATTTTAATCATAAAAGTACAGGTATACAAACATACAAAACCGAATCATTTGTGATATTATTATTCAACTAAAATGAATTACATAGGCTCAAAAAATAAACTTTCTAATTTTATCAAACAATCTGTTCATTCTGTTGTCGGAAAAAATTTATCTGACAAAGTTTTCTGCGATTTGTTTGCAGGAACCGGGATAATTGGGCGAAAATTTAAATCAGAAGTAAAACAAGTCATCAGCAATGATATAGAGTATTACAGTTATGTCTTAAACAGAAACTATATTGAAAATCATACTCCTATAGAATATCATCACTTAATTGGCGAGCTTAATGATCTTCATGGAGTTAAAGGATTTGTATTTGAAGAATATTCTGAAAATGGGCACTCGCAGCGACAATATTTTTCTGAAATAAACGGAAAAAAAATCGATGCGGTCAGGAAAAAAATTGAATATTGGAAAACTGAAGAGCGAATATGCGGTAATCAATACTATTTTTTGTTGGCTTCATTATTAGAAAGTGCGGATAAAGTTGCAAATACTGCGTCAGTTTATGGAGCTTTTTTAAAAAAATTGAAAAAATCAGCACAAAGAGATATCAAAATTGAACCTGCTTTATTTGAAATTAATGAGAATGACCATAAAGTTTTTAATATAGATAGTAACGAATTGGTAAAAAAAATCAGTGGGGACATTTTGTATCTTGACCCACCTTACAACTCAAGACAGTACGGTGCAAATTATCATTTATTAAACACTATTGCAAGATATGACAGCTTTGCACCAAAAGGAAAAACTGGGCTTCGCTCTTACAAAAAATCTGTTTATTGCAGTAAAATTTCTGTGACAAATTCATTTGAAGATTTAATCAAAAATGCAAAATTCAAATATACATTTCTAAGTTACAACAACGAAGGTTTGATGAATGAAAATGAAATTAAATCAATCATGTCAAAATACGGAAAATACGACATGATTACTATAGATTATCAACGATTCAAAGCAGACAAAGAAGAAAATAGAAATCACAAATCCAATTCAACAATTGAATATTTACATATCTTAGAAAAGCAAAACTAATAGATTAAACAATGAGTTAATTAAGATTGAATTATTATACTTAAAGTTATACTTTTAAAGTTTTTAAAATTCAATCGCAATTGATGAATAATAATTATACATTGATAACAAAAAAGTCGTCAATAAGTTAAATGATTTTCTGTTATATTCTTTGATTAAATTTTATATATATCAATAAACTCTTTGCAAGAAATTGGGAAACAATATAGAAGGGATGATGTGACTGATTCGAGTGGGTTTTTGAGGAGGGCTCGGCTTCATCAATCTAAGTTTAGGGCGGAAATTCTTCAGGTTCCATATGATACTTATGGTAACTATCTCAATCGTAATGATGCTGAACGAGGGTTAAACTTTTATTCTGATTTCGGGATTTTTGATGCGGTTAAAAAATATCGTATATATAATAAACCGCTTTACTCTAATATGCTTCGTAGCGAACATATTCCCTTTAATATCTTTATTCCTTTCGATTACGACAAAAAATTTTGCAAAAATGTGTTTAATGAATTTTTTAGTAATTCAATTAAGTCAATTGACAGAATTGAAATTGAATATGCACCTGAACCAAAGGAAAACTATTTAAACGATAGAACTTCTTTTGATGCGTATATTGAATATACCTGCACAGATAATTCTAAAGGAGCAATTGGCATTGAAGTCAAATACACTGAAAAGGAATACAAACTTGTTGCAAACTCTAAACAAGAAAAAGATATACAAGATTCTTCTTCAAAATATTTTTCCGTAACAAGGGATTGTAATTTGTATAAACCTGACGCAATTAATCTTTTACCAACTGATAACTTCAGGCAAGTTTGGAGAAATCAAATTCTTGGGGAAAGCATTTTATTAGCGGACAAAGGGAAATTTAAACACTTTACATCTTTAACTCTTTTCCCAAAAGGTAATTCTCATTTCACCCACATAAGCAAAGAATATATTAATCTTTTAAGAGAAAATAACAACAAATTTATGCCTGTAACTTATGAAGAATTTTTTTCAGTATGTAATAATCATTATCCTGATAATCGGTTTAAATCTTGGCTTGATTACCTAAAAAAGAGATACATAATTCAAGAATAATTAAAAAGTATTTTAATCTTCCAACAAACAAATTAATAAATCCGACAAATGAATAAAATAATTGCGTGTATAAATGTTACTCTTGATGGATATTGCGACCACACTGCTATTGTGCCGAATGATGAATTGCATATTCATTATTCTGAATTATTAAAAAATTTTGATACGATTTTATATGGCAGAATTACTTATCAACTGATGGAATATTGGAAATCTGTTTTGGAAAATCCTACCGGTAATAAATCTTATGATGAGTTTGCTTTATATATGGACAGTATCGAAAAAATTGTTTTCTCCCGAACGATTAAAAATTTAGATTGGAAAACTGCTAAGTTATCAAATAAAAACCTCAAAGACGAAGTGATGGAGCTGAAAGAAAATTCAGGCAAAGATATTTTGGTCGGTAGTCGCAGTTTAATTAATCAATTACTAAAGCTAAATTTAATAGATGAATTTCAGTTATGCATACATCCCGTTATTGCCGGAAAAGGTTTGAAATTGTTTGATGATGATTTTAAAAATTCAATAAATTTGGAATTAATAAATACAAAAACTTTGAGTTCGGGTGCAATTGTAATGTATTACGAGCCACTTGTTAAAACCTAATCTTAAAGCCGATAACTCACCTCCTCACAGCTTAAAACTAATTGGGATTTTTATAGACATTATTGCGGGTTCGCCGAAAATCTTGCCGGGTTTGAATTTTAACTTTTTGACTAATTTTTTCACTTCATCTTCAAATAATAAATTTCCTTCATATGAACTTATCTTTTCAAAATTTCCCTGCCTGCTCACAATAATCGTTACTGTTATGTTGCCTTCTATTTTTGAATTCTTGGCACTCTCAGGATAGATAAGTTCGCTTAACACTTCTGATAAATTTATTGGTTGAGGAGGTATCGGATTTTTTAGCAATTCAAATTCTTCCATAAATTTTTTCTGAATATATTTTTCATCAAGTGATTTATCCTTCAATAAATTACTTATTATTTCAATATGTTTTTTATCTATATCAGGAAATTTTTCAGTTAAATAATTTTCCACATTAAACTCCTGCATCATCTCCGGAACTCTCCACTTTATATAGTCATATGCAAATGCTATCATAACAATCTGTGATTTATGAAGACGAGTGATATTTACGTCAAGCCCGCTGTGCAAAAAATCATTATAAATTCTCAAAGAAACAAATCCTATAAATGATTCCGGATATACCAAATTTACATCGTTCAGTTTGCTTAAGGTTATCCTGTTGTCTATTTGAGATTCCATACTCGCATTTAACATTTCATCCGTAACTCTTATAAATAAATTAGACTGCGTTGGAAGTTTTTCATTCTGAGAATAGAGATTACCGGATATAAGAAAGATAAAAATTATAAATACCGAAAAAGATTTTTTCATTTAATAAAAATAGTTTGTTAAGATATGTATATATTAAAGATTTTTCTACGGAATTATTACAGAACAAGTAATACCATAATAACTCGTAAAATATTTTTATAATTATAATTATTTAAATACTGATATTTTATTTTTATATTACCATTAACTAATTAAACTTTAACTTAATTATGAAATCAATTATAAATTGTCCGGGTTGCGGAGTGGAAATTAATGTGGAAGAAGTTATGGCTAAGGAAATTGAAAATAAATTATCCGCTGATTACAAAAAGAAATCTGCTCAGCAGACAGCGATATTAATGAAGGAAAAAGAAAAACTTGAAAAAGAGAAAAATGAGTTTGAACAAAAAAGAGCAAGGGAAAATGAACTTTTCAAGGAGCGACTTGAAAAAACTCTGAAAGAGGAAAACGAGAAAAATAAAATAAGACTTGAAGAGGAAAAAAAGAGAATTGAAAAACTTGCTCGGGAAGAATCTGAGTTGAAAATAAAACAGTTAGAAGAGGAAAACGAAAAAAGAAAAAAAGAGAATTTAAAACTAAAACAAAAAGAACTCGATTTACTAAAAGCAGAAAGTGAACTGAAAGAAAAGCAGGAGCAACTGAAACTTGAAACCGAAAAACAAATGCTCGAACAAAAAGAAAAGATTGTTACTGAAGTTCGTCAAAAAGAAGAAGAAAAACATCTGCTAAAAATGAAAGAATATGAAAAGCAACTTGAAGACCAGAAAAAATTAATTGACGAGATGAAGCGAAAATCTGAACAGGGTTCTATGCAGATGCAAGGTGAAGTTCTTGAGCTTGCTCTGGAAGATTTATTAAAATCAGAATTCCCTTTTGATAAAATTGAAGAAGTTGCAAAAGGTTCAAAAGGTGCTGATGTGATACAGACAGTAATTAACAATCTCCAAAACGAATGTGGAATAATTATATACGAAAGCAAAAGGACAAAAAGTTTTTCTGAGGGTTGGATTGATAAACTGAAAGAAGATATGAGGAATGTAAAAGCCACTGTGGCAATTCTTGTAACGGAAACTTTGCCGAAAGACCAGACAAAACCTGCTTACAGGAATGGTGTTTGGGTTTGCAGTTTCAGTGATGTAAAATTTCTGGCAACACTTTTCAGAGAATCAATCTTAAGAGAATACAGCATAAAGTCAATTCAGGAGAATAAATCAGGGCTAAAGGATATGATGTATGATTATATAACAAGTACTGAATTTACACATAAGATTGATGCGATAGTTGAAGGGTTCACAGCAATGAAAAGCGATATTGAAAAAGAAAAAAATGCGATGAATAAACTTTGGAAAGAGCGTGAAAAAAATATTGAAAGAATTGTTTCAAATACGATTGATATGTATGGCTCTATCAAAGGCATCGGAGGTCAGGCAATACCAACCGTTAAATCACTCGAACTCGGCACGGGAGAAGAATGATTCAACGGTTTTATGAGTTTAACAGTTTTATTTTTTAAGTTTCACTGTTAAGTAATCCATTACTCCTGTTAAAGAAAATTTATATCCTGTTATCATAATATCTCCGTTTGAATCTGTAACTATCGCATTTCCGATTGGAATCGTATTAACACCGGCATCATAATATACTTGCCCTTTGGTGAGTCCTTCCGGTGAAATAATATCTGCCACCATATCGGTAATTCCTTTTTTATCAATAAATACAGAAGTTCCTAACACAAGTATATTACCCGATTCATCAAAACACATATCAATTTTTGGAGAATTTTTTGAAATCGGATTTTCTGAAACATTTTTCCAAAGAATATTTCCGGTGTTATCAAATTTTATAACACATCTGTGAGTTTTATTTTTTTTAGGCATAGTAACACCGGCAAGATAAATATTTCCTTTACCGTCAAGCAACATTTTATATGACTCATCTTTGGAGTTTGCCTCACCGTTAAAATTTGTTTTCCATAATTGATTCCCGTTATTATCATATTTTATAAGCAACCAATCTAAGTTTTTTTCGTTGCTATGACCTGATACATATACATTACCTTCGTTATCTGTTTTTATATCTGTCGGTTCATCAGCAGAGTTTGACTCCCCGTCATACATTGCTTTCCACATAAAATTTCCGGAAGAATCATATTTAATGGTAACTATATGAGATGCAGGTGAGTTTGCCTGACCTGTTACATATACATTCCCTGCCTTGTCTAACGTAAGTTTACATGCTCCATCATTAGAAATATTTTCATCAAATGAAACTGACCAAATGACATTTCCAAGCGTATCATACTTAATTGTCAGCCAGTCTTCACCTGAATTACTTGTTGCAATATGAGCAACAGAACCGGTTACATATACATTTCCTAAATCATCAGCCATAATTGATTTTGCTTCATCTGTTAATCCCCCTTCCGAAGCAAACCTCAAAGCATAAATTTCATTTCCTTCAGGTGAATATTTCAATGTGATGAAATCCGTTGCTGTCCCTTTATCACCTTTGCTTCCGCCAGTTATCAGTATATTATCATTCTTATCAAGTGTTAAACCAAATGGTCTGTCGTGATAATTTCCCGGACCATTGTAATTTGCAATCCAGACTAACTTCCCGTTCTTATCATATTTTATTGTTGTTATATTATCATTAATACCTTTCTCACTTGTTGTGCCTGTAATTATAACATTATCTTTTGAATCAGTCACCACAAACATTGCTTTATCCATACTCATTTCACCAATTGAACTGTATGACGCTGACCAGAGCGTATCACTTTTTGAATCAGTTGTTACTGAGAAAAAAACTATTATTGCAAAAAATATAAATGTTTTCATTTTATTTTTTTTATTTTAATAAAACCATTTTTTTTGTTTCTGATATATTTCCGGATGTCAGTTTATAATAATATATTCCACTGCAAAGTCCGCCTGCATTAAATACATATTCATAGCTACCCGCCTGTAAATTTTCGTTTAATAAAACTGATATCTCTCTTCCGTTAATGTCATAAACTTTTAAAATTACATTTGAAGAATTTGGAATTTGGAATTTAATTTTTGTTTCAGGGTTAAATGGATTTGGATAATTTTGAGATAGATTAAATTTTTCGGGAGTTGAATTATTAACCGTTTGGATATTTGAAAGTTTATCAATTTTCATTGTAAGAATATCACCAACCAGATTACTGCCGACACTATTACCTGAAACGTAAACAAAACCTAAACTATCAATAGATATAAAATAACCGGCATCTTCCCTGTTTGCAGGGCTGTTATATCTATACAGCCATTGCTGAACACCTGATGGTGAGTATTTAATAGTTACAATATCTGCCATAGATGAAGAACCTTGACTTGTTCCGGTTACATAAACATTTCCGAAATTATCAAGAGTCAAATCATTTGCTTCATCAAAGCTGTTAAACAATTGTCCGTTATATCTCTGAACCCATTCTTCCAATCCGGATGATGAATATTTTATTGTGGCATAGTCATAACCATTACCGCTAACGCTCCTTCCCGTTACATATACATTGCCGGCATTATCCGTCATTATAGATTTCGCTTCATCCAGTCCTGATGCAGTACCGTTATATCGTTTCACCCAGAGTGAATCACCATTACTGTTATATTTTATTGTTAAATAATCCGCTGATTCCGCTGCGGATGTATTCCTGCTGAATCCGGTTACATATACATTTCCTGAATTATCAACGAACATATCTTCCGGCTCATCATAATTATTCCCGGTTCCGTTATATCTTTTTACCCAAACCGAATCACCTGTTAATGTATATTTAATCGTCAGATAGTCGGCACTTGTTGAAGTCCCAAAAACGCTTCTGCTTATGCCTGTTACATATACAAAACCATTTTTTAGTTTAAGTTTATATGCAATATCTAAATCATTCCCGATTCCGTTATATGTTTTGCTCCATAGTAAATCACCTCCTGAATTATAACAAACAGTCAAATAATTTCCTGCTCCTGCTCCTGTTACATAAACATTTCCGATATCATCAACACCGATTGAATAAGCAATTTGATTAGTTCCTAAATCTCCTGTCAACCGCTTTATCCAAACAGTATCCCCGATGCTGTTATATTTTATTGTTATAAAATCAGAAGTCATATCTTGTCCCGTGCTGAAACCGGTTACATAAACATTTCCGATATTATCAACTGCTATATCATTTGGCTCATCAACAGGCAAACCCATTCCGCCACCATTAAACCTTTCAACCCAAAGTGAATCACCGCTTTGATTATATTTAATAGTCGCAATGTCATAGTTATTGTTCAAGCCGGAACCCTGAGATCTTCCTGTGATATATGTATTGCCTGAATTATCAATAACCATACCCCTCACTTCATCTATTCCCGATACGATTCCGGTGTATCTCGAAGTCCACAGAGGATTATCATTTGCAAAAGCAAATTGTGAAAACAAAAATAATACAAACACATTAAGAATAATTTTTTGCATAATTAAAACTCCTTTTATTTAAAATAGCCGAACCGGATATTTTAACTGACATTTATGAGGCAGTCCTAATAGAAAGGAACTAATTTAAATGTCTGATAATCCGGTATCAGCTATAAAGAACAATTAATTTTTATTTGTTAATTCAAGACTGCCTCGTGAATTGAATTACTCAAACTTATCGGAAAGGAATTTTAAAGACAAAGAATTATAAACGGAGAAGTCACACGATATTTACATTCAAATACTGTATTTTAAACTATTAATGTATATTATTGATTGTTTTAAACAATATTTGTCACACGATTATGGAAAATTTAACATTATTTAAAATATTAAAAACTTTCACAAAAGTTGAAATGAAGGAGTTAAGAAAATTTGTTAACTCACCTGTTTTTAATAACAGAAACGAAGTTATAAAATATTATGAAGTATTAAATTCATATCATAAAAAAATTTTACAAAAAAAAATAACACAAATTCAAATTTGGAATTCGCTTTATCCCAATAAAAAATATTCAGAGTCATCATCCGAAAAATTAAAAAAATTAAATTCATTTTTATTGCAGGTTATTTATAAATATTTATCATACAAAGGTATTACGACAGACGATTTTTATTTAAAGCAATCACTGGTAGTTAAACTGAACGAGAAAGGAAAGTTTGAGCTTAGCAAAAAACATTTGGAATTACTCGACGAGGAATACAGATTTATAAAATCAGATGCTTCAAATTTTTTCTGGAAAAAATTTCAGATTGAGCAGGACAGAGCAAGCGGATATACATACTCAGGCGAAGACCATCTGGCATCCGAAGCATTGCAAAACAGAGCAAGATATTTTATTCACCATACGATATTAACTTCGAGCAGTGTATTTATAAATTTATTTATAAACGAAATGAATTTTAACACTGATAATTCAATTAGCGGTTACTATGAATTTTTTGACAATTTGAAATTTGAAAAATCATTGAACAAAATGAGAAAAAGCAGGGATGAATTTTATTATGTATCCGCAATATATTATTTTCAGGCAATGGCATTAAGGAATTTAAAAGAAAAATCATATTATGAAAATTTTAGAAATCTGCTTTACAAATATGGCAATAGATTTTCTTATATCGACAGGATTAACTTTTATTCAATACTTCAGGCGATTTGCACATTAAAAACTGAATCCGGAATTAAAGAATATGAGGAAGAATTATTTAATGCATATTCCGAAATGTTAAAGCAAGATTTGATATCAATTAATGAAGGTGGATATTTCATGGTAAAACTTTTCAGAAATTTTATACAAACAGGAGTATTGCTAAAGAGATATGATTGGATAGAATCACTTATAAAAAATTATTCTCACCGATTGCCACCCGAAAGCAAAGACAGTTTGCTAAATTTAACAGAAGCATTAATTTTATTTGAAAGGGAAAAATTTGATAAATCACTTGAAAAATTATCACTTATAAATTATGATATATTTCACTTTAAAATAGATTTAAAACTTTTGCAATTGCGAAACTTTATAGAGCTTGAGTATATCAACGAAGCATATTCCTTAATTGATACTTTTAAACATTTTATATCGGGAAATAAATTTATTTCTAACCGATATAGAGATAAATTGCGAAAATTTTTACTGATTATTTCTAAATATATAAAACTGAAAGAGAAAAAAGATACGACAGGGCTAAATTTTCTTTTGAAAGAAATCAGTTCAAATGAGTTAGGTTTATATAATGATTGGATTAAAGAAAAAATAAAAAATGCCGGATAATAATTTTTACCCGGCATCATAAATTTATTTATTAAAATGGGAAAGGCAAAGTCAACATTCTTATAACAGTGAAGAGCAGAATAAATCCTCCGATTCCGACATACGCTTTTTGAAGCGACTCTTTAGTTTTCAAACTTGCCAGACCGAGAAAAAATAAAACTACAGTAAACAAAACCGTACAGAGCGTAAAATCGTCTCCGTAGCCGTTTGCCTCATTCCCCTTTTTCATAAGTTCATCCGCAGAATCGAATCTTTCATCTGCTTCTTCAAATCTCGCTCTGATAGATTTTTCTTTTTCAATCATTTCCTTTTCATATTCAGTAAGGTCATTGGGATTTTCCTGCAAATCTTTTTGCAAACTTTCGCTAAGTTTTGAGAAAAAATATTCAGCATCAATGATATCACCTTTTTCTAAATTTTCTTTCCATTCGGAATAAACAACATCGTCAGAGAGTTCATCAATTTCAAACTGCGAGAGTTCGTTCAGAGCTTCCAGGTAAACTGTATTTGCGTGGTTAGTTTCACTGATAGATTGAGCATAGCTTGACTGCTGATTTCCACCCCAAAGAGCGGCAAAATAAGCAGCCAAAGCACCGAGAACGGTCGCAACACCGAGAAGCACAGTGATAATTACTTCAAGTTTAGTTGCTTTTTCGTCTTTAGGTAAAACGGCATTGTTTACAGAAACATTTACAGTTTCATTTTTGGTTTCGTCTGACATAATTCCGAATTTAAAGTTTTTGGGAAAAAATTATTTTTTAAGAGAGTCTCTAATTTCTCTTAATAGTATAATTTCTTCCGAAGGTTCATTCGGAGGTGTCGGTTTTTCATCTTCTTTTCTGCGAAATTTATTTACAGCTTTAATTATAATAAACAAAACAAAAGCAATAATTAGAAAATCAATTGCAACCTGAATAAAATTTCCAAAGTTTAGGTTTACGGCATTTTGAATAACATGACCGTTAGCATCGAGAACCGCATCTTTGAGAGTAAGTTTGAAATCTTTGAAGTTAATACCGCCTGTTAAGATACCAATCAACGGCATTAAAATATCATCAACAACCGAAGATATGATTTTCCCGAAAGCCGCCCCGATGATAACACCGACCGCAAGATCAATTACATTACCTCTTGAAATAAACTCTTTAAATTCTTTAATCATATTATTTTTCACAAAAATATGTAAAAAATAAGTTATAAAGTAGATTGAAAAGTGAGGTTATATAAGTTGTTTTTTGGGTTGTGGGTTGTGAATTGTGGGTTCTGGGTTGTGAATTGTAAGTAATGTCATCCAGAGCGGAGCGAAAGTTATGTCATTCTTAACGAAACAAAAAGTTATGTCATTATGAACAAAG
>DKKL01000006.1:64989-66596 GCA_002455255.1 Candidatus Tepidiaquacellales bacterium UBA6667
CCGACTTGTCGGGAAAGAATCCCTTAAAAAGAAATACAATCTGAAATTATAAAATTTCGATTCCAATTGATTTTCCAAAATCAATTACATTATGCAAATTTTCTGTTTTTATTTTCTTTAAAAATTCTTAAAGTATAATTGCATTTATGATTGTATTCTTATTCATTTAAATTGAATCAATTTTAAAAATGATCTTTAAGTAATTCATAATTCATACTTAACCATTTTCCCTACAAGAGGTTTTGTTTTATCTGCTAAAGTAGATTCTATTAGTTCGGATAAATCTTTATCTTTTTCATCTATCCAACCAAATTGAAATTCCAATACAAGTTTTAAATTTTTTGTCCAATGCAATAAATTTAAAGCATATGTTTGAGAGTTCTCACGGAAACCTAAATGCTGTTCAAAACGTGTACTGAATTTAATTTTTTTTACACTTCCTCAATAAAGATATACTGATTCTTTACTTCTTTTACATCAATCTTAGGGCAAGACCTTTTTTTAACTTTTTGTAATCTGATAATGCAGAGATATTGTCTTTTCCATTTGATTTATTTATAAACTTGAAAAGTAAACAGCTGAATAGTTTTTCGTATCTGTTAATATCTCAAGAGAGTTCTTTAATTTTTCCCATGTTGTCAATTTTTTAAAGTCTACCTTAATTGGTTTCTGCCATTTCATTGACATTTTGGGTAATTTTTTAGCTTTCTCTTTTAGTTCATTTGATTTCTTTATTAAGTTTACATTTATGTCCATATTATTTTTGTTAAAATTATTCAATTTTCGAAATTTAACAATTAAAGATTACATACTTAGATAAATATATTAATTTTTTTAATTTAATATAACACCCAATCCTTTTCAAACAACAAAATTTTAACTCAAAGTATTATATCTGAAACTAACAACGAAATTAATTATATTCTATCTATAAAACTTCTAACTGTTAAACGATGTACACCTAAAATTCTTCCAATTGCTGAAAATGAAACTTTTTTTTTAATAGTTCTATAATTTGAATTTCTTTTCCAGTAAGTTTTGTTTTTGAAGATTTTCTACCTTTGGGACGACCGAGTATAACTCCTTCGGCTTTCTTTCTGGCTAATGCTTCTTTAGTTCGTTGAGAAATAAGGTTTCGTTCAATTTCTGCAGATAAACCAAATGCAAATGCTAAAACTTTTGAACTTATATCACTACCCAATCTGTAATTATCCTTAATAGTCCAAACCTGAATATCACGATTCATACATTCATTCAATATACCCATTATCATTAATAAATTTCTACCTAAACGGGAAAGTTCTGAACAAATTAATATATCTCCTCTTTCCATTTTTAATAATAACTTGCCCAATTTTCTTTCATTTAATTTCTTTGTACCGGAGATAGTCTCTTCAATCCACTTGTCAACAATGCAAATATTTTGTTCACAAAATCTGTTAATTTCAAATCGTTGATTTTCAACAGTTTGTTTATCAGTACTAACCCGAATATATCCATATATCATAATTTATTTAGTTTTAATTTTTAAAAGTGTATTTCTAAAATTAAAAGAAAAATTCTAATATATTGATATAAAAAATCAGCGTTTTTATTAGACAAAATGG
>DKKL01000051.1:0-148 GCA_002455255.1 Candidatus Tepidiaquacellales bacterium UBA6667
TTTGACGATTTTTGTAACAACGCTTTCAGGAGCTTAAGCAAGAGCTGTCTAGTTGTGATTTGCTTTCAAAAAGTTCTTTGACGATTTTTGTAACAACTATCCCTGAATCCACCCACTCCACCCACCAGTTGTGATTTGCTTTCAAAAA
>DKKL01000051.1:271-419 GCA_002455255.1 Candidatus Tepidiaquacellales bacterium UBA6667
TTGACGATTTTTGTAACAACGTTACTACTTTGGAGTTAATAAAGCAGTATGTTGTGATTTGCTTTCAAAAAGTTCTTTGACGATTTTTGTAACAACAGAATACAGGAAAATTATGTAATTGCATCTGTTGTGATTTGCTTTCAAAAAG
>DKKL01000051.1:621-14543 GCA_002455255.1 Candidatus Tepidiaquacellales bacterium UBA6667
TTTGACGATTTTTGTAACAACTTAAAGATTTATTTTAATAAAGGTGGTCTGTTGTGATTTGCTTTCAAAAAGTTCTTTGACGATTTTTGTAACAACGGATAAACCTATGAAACCTAACATTATTAAGTTGTGATTTGCTTTCAAAAAGTTCTTTGACGATTTTTGTAACAACTTTTTTTGTGTTAATGCCATTATAATATGCGTTGTGATTTGCTTTCAAAAAGTTCTTTGACGATTTTTGTAACAACATTAATTCTATAACTGTTATATTATTAATGTAGTTATGTTAAAATTGTTCAAAGTAAAAATCGTCAAAATTTAACCGCATTTTTCACTTAAAATGCGGTTTTTTTTTGTTTAAAATAGTTCTAATTGTTGAGGTTGTGGAATTGGTTTCTCTTCTTTGGTTTTTCCATAATATATTTCCATTTCTCCAAATTGTTTATCAGTTATTCTTAATATACCAATATGTCCTTTTGGAGGTAAAACGGATTTTACTCTTTTTATGTGTACTTCACAATTTTCTCTACTGGGGCAATGTCTTAAATACATTGAAAACTGAAACATATTAAATCCATCTTTCATTAATGATCTTCTAAACTTTGTATAATTTTTGATATCTTTTTTTGTATCAGTTGGAAGATCAAATAATACCATTACCCACATAATTCTATATTCGTTTAGACGCATTTATTTAGAGTTTTTAAACAGGTGGAAAAATAGGATAATTTATTTTTTTTAATTTACCACTAAAACATTTCGCTAAAGAAGAAGTTGTTCTTTGCATTGCTATCATTAAAGGACTTAATTCATCATTTATATATACATCCATTACCGGGATTTCTAAAAGATTTTTTTTAACTATTGGAGTTAATTCTTCAAAATCATCACCATCATTAGAAATATTACAAACAATCGAATCCACAAAAGGTCTATATGGTTCCATTATATCATCAGCAAGACAATATGCATTATATTTATTTCTATGAAAAATCCCCAATGTTGGGAGTAAACCTGAACCCGAAAGACTTCTCGCAGTTATTGCTCTTAAAATTGCATAACCATAATTTAAAAGATTATTCGGATTTGGTCCTATTCTTGCTCTGAAAAAATCAATTCGGTTTGGAAATATGTTTTTCCAATAATGCTGAGCAGCGACAGCCTCCATATTTTCTGAATCTCCTGTCTTAACTTGTTTTGCCCATCTTTCCATTACTTTAACATTTTTTCCCTTTCGTTTCAACAACTCTGCTTGGTTTATAATCTTTGCTCTTATAGTTTGTTGCCAAAGTTGTTTTTTCAAAGGTAATGTGGCATTAATTTGAGTTCGGAATTTTTCTGATTGAAGAGAATTACTATCAAGATTTAGCAACATTCCACTTGGAAGATGCTGCATATTACAAAATACAACTGCACAATTATTTTCAAGTAGAGAATTTATTAGATGGTGGGACATAACAACACCGAAGTGATCTATAACTATTATCCCAATATCCTCTATTGGTATTTTGCTGTTTAATTGATTCCTTTTAAAATATCTTTTATCATTATCAGAAAGTTCAAAAAAAGTAAACTCATTTTGATCATTTTTAATATCAATTATGAGTTGATTACTTTTACAACTTAAATAAGCAGGATTTCCAAAATATAAAGTTTTTTTTATCATACATTAAATTGTTCTTATTTTTCCCAATCGATCAATTTTTAGTTTGATGCAATAATCTTTTATTTGTTTACCTTCATAACTTGCTGTTTTAGTATCAAATGACCCTGTTAATTTGTTAGTTTTAATATCAAATTTTAAATCAATTTCTTTAGCTATAATAGCTTTTGCAATCCGATTTGGGGAAAAGTAACAAGTTGATGAGAAATCATTAACATTAAAAAGTCTTTTCTTTTGCATTGACGAAAGGTCATGAAAATTGACATTAATGCGATTATCAATTTCTTCTTCATTTGGTAAATAGACCAAATCATTTGGAGATAGATAAAACAACAATTTATCACCTTTTTCATTAAAATCTGGAATAGATGTTAATCCTTGCTTTTGTCTTTCAATCACAATGTTTAATGGAATAGTCTCATAATTTCTATTTCCCTCTTTGTTTTCATAAATAGCATAATAAAGATTCGTCCCTTGTGCGGTTTCAACGTATTTGCTTTTTTTATTTCCACTTCTTCCTAATTGGAATTTACTTCCTTCTTCTGATATTCTTACTTTATAAATTGGTTGATGAAATTTTCCATTATTATAATTGGCAATATTTTTATTCAATTCTTCGATTCCTTCTGGAGAAAATGCGATTTCAAAGTTGTTATCTTTAGTTCTCAAGAAATTTGTAAGTATTTTTTGTATACTTTTATCTGTTATGGAATCGAGAATTTTTTGAGTAAATTTTGGATTTAATGATTTTCTAGTTGCTGTAAATATTTTACCTTTTGTTGCTTTTTTCCAATTTAATTTCACTAAACCGGAAACTGTTTCTTTATGCATTGGCTTTCGAATTGCCCAATTTTCTCCTTTTTGCTTTACTTTTATTAATAACCCATTTTCATATCTTTGATATATATTAGTTGCTTTATTTATTATTCTTATATTTTGTTTAAAGCTTACCACTATTTTTTCTAATTCATTTATAGTTTCAATATTAAAAGTTACCCAAGGCTTTATAAATTCTTTTGGCACATTTTTAGTTTTAATTTCATTTGTATTTCTCTCCTTTATTTTAACTTTTTCATAATTTCTTAATTTTCTCTGTAAATCAAATCTTTCAGTATCAGATTTTGCGAATTTATTATTCAATAGATTAATATGATCTCTGGTTGCACATGCTACTACTAACGCATCTAATGCATGGTGCCGATGATCAATTCGCTTTTTAGAAAAACCTTTTGATATTTCTAACGGTACATTCGGGATAATATGACCTTGTTTGTTTTTTGTCGTATAAATATCAGTATCTAAAAGTTGGTTTATTCGTTCAAATCTCGGTAGGATGATACTATTCCAAACATCATTTAATCCCCAATCTTGTCTTAATATTGATGTTATCGTTCCATTTACGGGAATTAAGTTTTTAGAATTTACTCCATCATCATTTGTTTCAGATCTGACTATGTTAGATAATATAGAAGTTATAAATTTACTTATATAGCGTGTATCATTTAATTGACGTTCTATCATTTTTTCCGGTATATCTTCCATCAATAGTTTATTCCTTTTTGTCCTATTGTTTGAATAATGAGTTTTAACAAAATCTTTGTATGTCTCTTGTGTAAAAATTTCAACAAATTTTCCATTACCAGTATCCACTTTTTCACCAGCATGATTTTTTATAAATTTATAACCTAATTGTTTATCCTTAAGTTTATTTACTTCGGTTTCACAAATTACTTTATTACTAAAACTATCATCAAAATATAAACTTTGAGGTATAATGTGTTCAATTTCATATTCGGTAGTAAAAAGCTTATTTAATGGTATTACTTTTCCCGTATATGGAGATTGGTATTTTTGCTCTAACCATAATTTATATTTTATTAGTTCAGTAATTGTTGGATTAGAAGATTTTGAAACTTTGTAAATAGAAATCCCATCAATAATTTCATTTTTCAATTCTTCATCTGAATATTTGCTTAGTACTCCATCTTCATAAATTTTTAAAATTTCTTGATGCATTGGTGAAAATGCTCTTACATTTGTTACATTTGTATCTTTTTTTAATTGAGCTAAGAGAAGTTTAATCCTTAAATTTGTATTTTCATTTTCAAGAATTTTATTTGTCAGTTTTTCTCTATCTTCATTTGGTAATTTCATCTCTCTACCAAGTTCTATGTGAATTTCATCGAAGTAATTAATACGTCCTTTACCATAATATTCCCAAATTTCTAAAACCACTCGTAATGCTTCAGTTAAAACTTGTTCAACAATCGGATNNAAGGGAATGTTGTTTAAATTCCTTTAAATAATTTTTTAAATCATTAGGTGAATTCCATTTATCAGCATCAATTGATTCAGAATGATTATCATAAACAATATATTTTGCTAAAAATTCTGGCAAACCTTGAAAATGATTTTTATCCGTCAAATTAATTGATTTTCCTCTAACTCGGTTTTTAATATTTTCATCATACTCACCTGTTAATAATTTGTCAATTCTTGTTTTTGTATTTTCATCAATGTTTTTAAAACTCCAATACTTTCCAATTCGCATTAAAGATAATAATTTTTTCAATGCTTTTTCAGAATATGCCCCATATTCACTTTTAAAAGGTGGTGTTTTTTTAAAACTCTCTACAAATGAGTTTTCATCTAAATTGTATTTTTTTGCAAATTTCAGCAACGCAGATTCAAATTCAGTTTTATCAGTAATTGAATATATTATATGCCAAAGTTTATATTCTATATCATTATTCAAAAAATCTTGTGAAATATTTTTCACTTTTTCTAATTTTGATAAAATTAGTGCTTTTGTTTCATTACATGGATATTTTTTTTCTTGAACATAATTCCATCTTAAATTTTCCAATAATTTCTTTTTACCAATATTTGATATACCATTATTTTCTAATAGGTATTTTAATAATTGCTTTTCTTCAATTTCTTTTTTGTTATTGAGAAATTCAAATAATTTTTCGTAATCACTTATATTTTGCAAATATTCCTTAGTTACATTACTATCATCTTCTTTATTCAGAATTACTAAATCACTAATCCACTTCCAAATTCGGAATTCCTGATAATAAGGGTTTGACTTTGGAACAACACGTAAATATTCTTTAACAATAATGTCATTCCCTGCTTCGTCTTTCTCAAATGAATTTTTAATTGGTTCACCTTTCTCATTTTTCAAATTAATTTTGTGAATTCGATACTCAAGTCGGCATCTGCTAATTTTAGATTTTTGGCTACGTAATGGTCTTTGATAAAAAATTATGTCATCCAAAAATAAATTCACAAAATTCTTTTTACTTAATATGTTCTGATGAGATGAATTACTTCTATACAGTTCTCTTACACATTCATTAAATTTATCATCAGAGAAAAGTTGATTTTGAAGTTCTATTTGTTTTTCTAAAATTTGAGTGAGCTCTTTTTTATAAAATTTTCTTTCAATAGTTCTGATTAATTTTCCACGAATTTTTTGATTAGGTTTTTTCAAAAGTGAATTATATATATATTCTCCAACTGTTTTTCCACTCTGATCTATTGATAGTTCAGTTTTTATCTTAATTTTTTTGTAATATTTATCTTGATGAGTTTTATCCATTAAATCAATTTCTTCAAAAGTAGGTAGTAAAGAAATTTTTCTCTTCTCTTTTCCGTATGTTACAGATTTTTTATTATTATCTAATTTTATTTCACCATTCTCATCAATTTCTTCTGTTATTAAAAATTCTTTTTCCATTTTTAACCAATTAGGTTCATCCGTAAATGTTGCGGAATATATCCATCCATTTTCTAACTCGCATCTATACCATGTTTTATTATTCTTTTTATCTTCTTCTCCTTTACTAATATTGATTATTTTTAAAGTAGCGACATATTCATTAACTCCAGTATTTTCTTCATCTTCCCCTCTGAGCTGATAATAACCTCTCTTTTGATTAAAATTTAAAATTATCCATGACAATTCTTCTTTTGAAATCGCTTTTTCTAGTGCTTTTTTTCTTAAGTAATAAATTGTCCAATCATAAGGTATTTTAGAATCTTCTCCTTTGCTATTTTTTCGGTTTAATAATGCCGGTTGAGATTCCTTAAAATCTTGCATCATTTCATTAAATGAATTTTTAAAAATAAAATCATTATTTATATATGCCAGTTTTGGTTCTTTATTATCTCTAAATTTTCCTAATTTATTCTCAAAATCTATTTCATTTGAATAATGATCAGGCAAGAATCCTAAAATATTTAATACTCTATGCAATCTTTCTCTTCTCAATAGATGTCTTTGTCTTAATCGTCTCACACTTCTATAAAAAGTTCTTTCTGCTGTTTTTGATTTTGTTATTCCTTTTCCAAATTCATTTAAAATATCCGCACTCATTGGGATTATTCTACTTCCCATTCCTAATATTTCACCATTTTTCTCGTCAAAATCATAATCGATTAAAGCCCATCCTATTGAGTTAGTACCCAAGTCCAATCCTAAAATTTTTTTCATGGTATTTTATTTTAATTTAAAATTATATATTTTTGTTTAACTTTTTGAAGCAAATCACAATAAGGATTATTCCGTTGTGAAAACATTTAAGGTGGTTCTTAGCAATGAGAGTCGCCTTTTTTTATTTATAGCAATTAGTTTCTTGTGGTTTAAAGCTTGAAATCTCGACGCATCCATCTTTCCAATTTCTGACTTCTATAAAATGTATAAAAAAATGTTTTTTTACAATACGAAAATATAATTTTTCAAACCTCAATTACCCTCAATTTCTGACTTTACTTTTTTTATCTATACCCTTATTTTTATAAGGGTGGTTGTTGCGTCATTTTATTGGTTTCAAATGCCTGTTACTGCTCGCATTTCATTTCCTCTGAATATTTTCTGAAATTTTTTATCTCGTTCTTTGAAATAATAATATTTGTTCTTCAAAAAAATTTCCGATTACTACAATAATTTTGGATTGTTCTGTGGATTTCCTATTTCAAAACTTGACCGTTTCTTGACCGTTTATATACCAAATCTTACCGAAAAAAAAATTTACTCTTCGGATTTTTGTTCTAAAACTCGAATTTTACTTTTTGGAATTTTGTGTTGGTGGGAATTGGAGTTTAATATATGTTATTTCAGGGATTTATGTTTGAGTGGATTTTATATTTTTGCACCAAAATGCCACCGTTTTGCCACCGGTTTTTTGTGATGGGAAATTACATTTGTTGGTGTAAAAAGAGATCCTTCGGTCGCAAGCTCCCTCAAGGATGACAGTTTGAAGCTCCCTCGAGGATGGCAGTTTGAAGCTCCCTCCCGTAGTGGCAAGAAAGAATGAAATTGAGATTTCTTCCCCTCAAAGTCAATCTAATATCTATCCGAAATGAAAATTACTTATAGAAATGAGAATACACCTAAACCCATTTGAAAAAACAGAAATCTACTTTACGTATTCTTGGTTTCTTCGGAGTTTCTGATTTTGGATGTCGCCAACCAAATTACAAATCCACAAACAAGTACGATAGCTACTATGTTTCTTGTTTCGCCTTCCAGTACAAGCCAGGTGATGAACAATCCGATTAATGTCCATATTGAATTAAATAAATCTTTAAATAATTTTTTCAATTGTATGCTCCGGTTAATTTTTTTATTTTTTTGATATATAATTCCTATAATATTCTGGAAGTATTACACAGATTAAAATGATTAAAATTACTAATTGCGCCCTGCTCCTCTGCTTTGGTGTCATATCAAGACCTGCGGTTAATAACACATTGGCATTATAAACTACCAAATCTATTCCCGGTATTGTTGCCATTGATTCCGGAACAATTATAGGCTCTTTATCATAAGGTTTTACGATATTTATTTTTATCTCTTCCTGAATTAATTTTGCTTCCTGCTCTGATACACTGAATATTTTCATTAACTCTTCCAAGGGTATTTCCATCATTGCTTTTAGTTCCTCTTGCGTAAAATTTTCAATCGCTTCTGAAAGACTTTTACCCATTAATGTAGAAATCGCTCTAAGTTTTTTTACAGAATTATTTTCTTCAATCGTAATTTTTTCGTTTTGAATATTACTGTCTATTTTTTCAATGTTCGGAAGGGCTGCGGAATTCAATGAATCAACTTCTTCAATTATGCTATTTCCCTGCAATGTTTCTTCTGTTGGTACTTTAATCTCTTCTTCGGTTTTTGGTTTCTTGACTTTTTCATTTGTTGTAACTTTTTTTTGCTTTTCGGTATTCTTCTTTACAGGTTCTCTATAAACAGGTTCGTCGTCATTTTGATTTGGTCGCTCTCTCGGTGGTGGGTTAGGAAAATCTTCTTCTTGCGAATAAACTGATACTGAGGTTAATAAAAATAATAACAAAATTGAAAAGAAAATTTTCATTTAAATTTTATTGAATTGAATTGAATCGAATTGAATTGAATGGGAAATTAGATATATTATTACTGAATATCAATTTAGTTTTAACTGAAATTATTGATTTTCAATAATTTAATTTCTAATTCTTAATATGGTAACTAAGTTATGACACAAAAATATGTTATACTTAGGAGCGAAGCGACAGCTTGTCCCGTTTCATTTTATCGGGAAAGTATCCCTTAATAATTTCTGTCATACTGAGGGAACGTAGCGACCGAAGTATCCCGACCACCAATGTCATTCTGAGGAGCGTAGCGACGAAGAATCCAGTGATTGAAAACTGAGATCCTTCACTTCGTTCAGGATGACATCCTTTCTATCACCCCCTCCCGCAGGAGTCTCTTCAAAAAAAAATAAAGAAGGACTCCTGCGAATTGTATCAATCCCAATTCGTGTAATTCGTCCCATTCGTGAAAATTCGTGGTGAAAATGACCTTATGTCATTCTGAGCGGAGCGAAGAATCCCTTAAAAATTTCTGTCATTCTCCCTGCCCCAACAAGGCGATGAAGTTATTTATTATTTTGAACCAAATTAATCCCAAATCCCTTCCTCACCTCAATTTTCCATTGAATTTACTATTTAAATTGAATATCTTATAAATTGTTATAAAAACGCTAATCCTATGTCTGAATTATCACTTAAAGCTATCAAAAGAGAGACCGGTAAACAGTCCCTTTTGACTAATTTGAAAAAATCCGGTATGATCCCCGGTATCTTCTATGGTCACGGTGTCGGTAATATTCCTATTGCTGCTAAAGATCTCGACTTAAGACCGTTTATCTATACTTCTGAATCCCATATTATCAATCTTTCTATTGATGGTGAAGAAGCTTTGCATAACTGCATCGTGAAAGATGTTCAGTTCGATCCGCTTAAATATATTCCGATTCATTTTGATTTGCTTTCACTGAATGCTGATGAAGAAATCGAACTCGAAGTTCCTGTTCAGCTCGTCGGTACTGCTATCGGTGCAAGAGAAGGTGGCGTTACTCAACATTACCTTCATAAATTGCAGATTAAATGTCTTCCTAAATTTATTCCGGCTCATATTGACGTTAATATTGAAAATCTTAAAATCGGTGACTCAGTTAGAGTTTCTGAAATTAAAATTGACAATGTGAAACTTCTTAATGATGCTAATGCTTCTGTAGTCGGTGTTATCGCTAAGGTTGTTCTCAAAGATGATGAAGCCACTGCCGAATCAGGTGCTAAAGAACCTGAGGTCGTTGCTAAAGGTAAAAAGGAAAAAGAATCTTAATTTTTTTATCCCGCGAAAGCGGGATTTTTTTATCCATTCATTTTGAAACTTATCGTTGGTCTTGGTAATCCGGGTAATAAATATTCTCTGACTCGTCATAATATCGGGTTTATTGTCCTGGATTTTTTTGCTCTTCGTTATAATCTGTCTTTTAAACCGGGCAATGGTGATTTTTATTTCTGCGATGTTAAGAATTGTCTTCAAAATTTCTCTGCTCCCGATTTAAATACTGAAAGTAACTCTGTTAAGTCTGATGATTTTGTTCTTTTAAAACCTACTTCTTATATGAATAACAGTGGGTTGGCTCTGGCTCAGTTTCTGAATCTGTATCCGTTTGATTTTTCTGATATTCTTATCGTTTATGATGACTTTCAGATTCCTCTCGGAACTATTAGAATAAGACCAAGCGGCTCTGACGGCGGACATAACGGTATCGCTGATATTATCTATCGTCTGAATTCTGTTGATATTCCGAGAATGAGAATTGGTATCGGGCTTAACTCCGATGAATCTCCTGCTCCTGTGGCTAATGATTTTGTAAGTTTTGTTCTTTCAAATTTTTCTAAAAGCGAAATTGAAATTATTAAAAAACTTATGCCGACTTATTGTGACGCTATTTATGATTTTATTATTTCCGATGACATTAAAAATGTTATGAACAGGTTTAATAAAAATTTTTTACCTTTTTCTTCAGATAAATCTGAACCTGACAAATGATTTTAATTCCTTATTTATCATATAATTTTATTATCTAATCAAATCAATTAAATGAAAAAACTAATTGCTCTACTTTTTTCAGTATTGATGCCTGCGTTCGCTTTTGCAAGTGAAGCAGATCTCAAAATTCCCGAACTGAACCCTGAGCAAAATCAACTACTATACTATGGTATCATAGTCTGCGTTGTTGGTCTTCTCTTTGGGCTTTATCAGTTCACTAAAGTTAAAAAATTACCTGCTCACAAGTCTATGCTTGATGTTGCTCAGGTCATTTTTGAAACCTGTAAAACTTACCTGCTACAGCAAGGTAAATTCCTCATTATCCTCTTTATATTCATTGGGGTTTGTATCGCTTTTTATTTTGGATATCTTTCTCATATGTCCGTCGGCGGTGTTACGCTTATTCTATTCTGGACTGTTATCGGTATCCTCGGCTCTTATGGTGTCGCTTGGTTCGGTATTAGAATGAATACTCTCGCTAATAGCCGTATGGCATTCGCTTCTCTCGAAAGAAATCCTCTTAAACTGCTTAACATTCCGCTTAATGCCGGTATGTCTATCGGTGTTGTGCTTATTTGTATTGAGCTTCTCCTGATGCTTGTTATTCTTCTGTTCGTTCCGCGTGAGCTTGCAGGCGCATCATTTATNNCCATCTGTGTTGAGTTGATTATGATGATTATTATTTTCCTTTTTGTTCCGCGTGAATATGCCGGTGCTTCCTTTATCGGTTTCGCTATCGGTGAATCTCTCGGTGCTTCTGCTCTCAGAATTGCCGGTGGTATCTTCACCAAAATTGCCGATATCGGTTCTGACTTAATGAAAGTTGTTTTCAAAATCAAAGAAGACGATCCGAGAAATCCGGGTGTAATCGCAGACTGTACAGGTGATAACGCTGGTGACTCTGTCGGTCCTACTGCGGATGGTTTTGAAACTTACGGTGTTACAGGTGTTGCTCTTATTTCTTTTATCGTGCTTGCTGTTACCGGTGTTGAACTTCAGGCTACTCTTCTCGTTTGGATTTTCGTTATGAGAATTCTTATGATTATTACTTCCATCGGTGCGTTTTATATAAACGGATTTATTTCTAATATACGATATAAAGGCAAAGATAAAATGGATTTTGAAGCTCCGCTTACTTGGCTCGTTTGGATAACTTCTATCCTTTCTATCATTGTTACTTTTATTGTTTCAAAAGTTTTAATCGGCGATCTGCCAAATGACCTTTGGTTGACGCTTTCAATAATTATCTCCTGCGGAACGCTCGGTGCCGCTATCATTCCGGAATTCACTAAAATTTTTACATCTCCTAAATCTAAACATGTTAACGAGGTTGTAACCGCTTCTCGTGAAGGTGGTGCTTCGCTTACAATCCTCTCCGGTCTCGTTGCAGGTAATTTCTCTGCTTTCTGGAAAGGTATGGTTTTCTTTGCTCTTATGTTTATAGCTTATCTCGCTTCTAACTCTATTCCGGGTGATATGATGATTTATGCTTCCATTTTCGCTTTCGGTCTTGTTGCTTTTGGTATGCTTGGTATGGGTCCTGTAACTATCGCAGTTGATTCTTACGGTCCTGTAACTGATAATGCTCAGTCTGTTTATGAACTCTCTCTTATTGAAGAGAATAAAGAAGAAAATGCTAAACAAATTGAAGCTCAGTTCGGTTTCAAACCTGATTGGGAAAATGCTAAGTTATATCTTGAAGAAAACGATGGTGCGGGTAATACATTCAAAGCTACTGCAAAACCGGTATTGATTGGTACTGCGGTGGTTGGTGCTACTACTATGATTTTCGCTCTTATCCTTGTATTGAAAAATGTTCTCGGTGTAGAACCTGAAACAGTTCTTAACCTACTTAACCCATATACTATTCTCGGTTTCCTTTGTGGTGGTTCTGTTATCTATTGGTTTACCGGTGCTTCTATTCAGGCAGTTACAACCGGTGCTTACAGAGCAGTTGAATATATCAAGAAAAACATAAACCTTGATGAAAACGCTTCTATGAGTGCTTCAACCGAAAAATCAAAAGAGGTTGTAAGAATTTGTACTGAATATGCTCAGGCAGGTATGTTTAATATTTTCATCGCTGTTTTCTGTTTTGCTATCGCTTTCGCTTTTATGTCCGCTCCCGGTGAAAATGGGTATAACGCTCCTACTTCATTCTTTGTAGCATATCTTATTTCAATAGCAGTGTTTGGGCTGTTCCAGGCTATCTTTATGGCTAATGCCGGTGGTGCTTGGGATAATGCTAAGAAAGTTGTTGAAGTAGATTTAAGAGAAAAAGGAACTCCTCTACACGATGCCACCGTTGTTGGTGATACTGTTGGTGATCCTTATAAAGATACTTCATCCGTTGCTTTAAATCCGATTATTAAATTTACAACATTATTCGGATTGCTTGCTATGGAGATTGCTATAGTTGAAGAATTCAGGGCTACTGCTCGTGTTCTCGGATATGTATTCCTTGCTGTAGCATTATTCTTCGTTTGGAGATCTTTCTACGGTATGAGAATTAAAAAAGAAGCATAATATTCCTTTGTCATTCTGAGCGAAGCGAAGAATCTCATTAATAAAAGTCCTGTCATTCTGAGCGAAGCGAAGAATCCCATTAATAAGCATTCTGTCATTCCCTTTACCGCAGGAGTCTCTCGAAGAGGACTCCTGCGTTTTTTTTCCAAACCTCCTTCACAACCGCGAAACCAACAACCCTATCACCGCACCACCAATGCAAACAACAACCGACAACACAACATAACCGGCAAATAGCCCATACTCATTATTCTGCAACAACTTCACATTCTCAAAAGCAAATGCTGAAAAAGTTGTGAAACCTCCGCAGAAACCTGTGGCAATCAATAGCCGCATACTCGGACTCATCCAGTCAAACCGTTCCGCAAACCCGTATGCCAATCCAATGAGAATACTTCCAATCACATTAACCAACAAAGTCGCAAGAGGAAACTTCCCTGCGTAAAACTGTAAACTATAAACCGATATGAGATACCTCAAAACACTTCCGGCAAATCCCCCAAGCCCTACAATCAATATATTCCTCATATCACCCCAATTCAAATGTTGTAACTCCAAATATCTTACTCACATCCTGATTAAGCACTCCCCCTTTATACATCCTTGCAGTTTCAAATACATATTTACCCAATTTCTCTTTTGCAAACTCATACGCCTCATAGTTCTTTTCCGGTACATCAAGATACACTTTCTCTCCGTTTGCTGTTTCAGCAAGTGCATAAAATATTTTTTCCGCAATCACCCCGTCATCCGCAAACAACATCCCAATTTTATATCCCGAAAAGCATTTCCTGATTACTCCAATCCCTCGCAGTCTTCCGTCTTCTTCAAAACCCAAAGCCGAAACCCCTACTTGATGAATCCACTCTTTCAAAAATCTGCTTCTGTCATAACCAACAACTTTTCTGTCATACTCGCTGACTTTTTCAAACGCAAAACTCTGAAGATTTACAATCCTACTATCCCTGTAACCTTTTATATTTTCCCCTTCATATCTAAACTGATTCATATAAAACTTATACCCGTCTTTTTCATAATTCCCCTGCTGTGCAACAACTCCATCAAGACCACTTTTTACATTTTTCAGATAATCACTCGCAACTTTCCATATCTTCATACCATAACCATTTTTTCTATATTCCGGCTTAACAATGTATAAACCAATGAAACCAAACTCATCTCCATATTTTACAGCTGATATAACAGAAATCCTTTCTCGTTTAACACCTTGTGCAATCTTCTCTTCCAAAGAACCTGCCTTTTGTATATCTTCATTAACATTTGCCATTCCTGCACCACCGGCAAGACCTGCACTTCCTGCTCCTCCTGCCAACTTTC
>DKKL01000060.1 GCA_002455255.1 Candidatus Tepidiaquacellales bacterium UBA6667
ATTTATTCTATAAAGACACGCCACGGCATGCCCCCTAAAAAAAATTCTAATTCCATTAGAACAACCCCTACTAAATATTCATTAAATTAAAATAAAAAATGATTCTATCACAAATAAACACATCCTACTTAATGAAAAGCAAAATCACAGGAAATCTGCAATTAATTTCATTTGATATCGAAGGTTTCTTCGTAAAACAAAACGGACTTTGGAAAGTAGGGAAGTATAGCAACTCAGCATTAAACAAAGATTTCTGCTTTATCCCCGATACAGAATTGATTGAAAAACATTTAAAAACACTAAACAAACAATTAAATGTAATGGAAAAATATTATGAATTTTCAAATTTGAGAATTGAAAATATTAGATCTAAGGAGCTCGGATATATTGAATTTGTAAAACGACACCACCCATTCAATTTCAATAACGAAATAGTTTTAATTGATGAAGTAAATTGCAGATTCCTTTATTATACACCAAAACATATTCATCCAATGATAAAAGAATTTGGAAAATGGTTTCGCGGGGATTTTGATCAAAATGATATGTATTACAATTTTAAAGTTGTCGCTGATGCGAAACTCGAAAAGAAAATTAAAAAAGAATATTTGATAAATAAAGAACTTGTAGATGCCGAATTTGAAAAAGTTTTTCGTAAAGCAAAAATTGGAAATAAAATTTCTGATGATAAATTTCAAAATCTGACAGAAGAAGAAAAAAATAAATATTTAGAAGAATTAGATAAAGAAATAGAAGAATGTGAAAAAAAATTCATAAAATTACTTGACAGAGGAAAACCCCATTTCAACTATATCCCACCCGACCATTCTGCCCCCACATCGTCAACCTAATCCANNTCCCTACAACCACCTCCTAAAAAGTTGTGTCATTCTACTTGCCCCTACGAAAGTTGTGTCATTCTGAGCGTAGCGAAGAATCTCCTGTCATAGCAATCCCTACACGTCACACTGTAGGGACACGCCATGGCGTGTCCACACAACCCCCCTAAAAAAGTTGTGTCATTCTGAGCGTAGCGAAGAATCCCCTGTCATAGCAATCCCTACACGTCACACTGTAGGGACACGCCATGGCGTGTCCCTACAACCACCTCTTAAAAAGGTTGTGTCATCTGCATGTCCCTAAAAAAGTTGTGTCATTCTGATCGCAGCAGCTTGTCCCGACAGGTCGGGAAAGAATCCCGTATGAAAAATATTAGATCCTTCGCTTTACCCAAATTCGTGCAATTCGTCCAATTCGTGAAAATTCGTGGTGAGTATTTCCTTTTCCTGCAAGAGTCTCTCTCAAAAAAACTATTNNTCGTGCAATTCTCCCTATCCTCTTGACCCTACGAAGTGTCAACTCGAGAATTCAGTTTATTTGTAAAAGTTATTGATCTATTTGCAATATTATTAAAAAGTATTAAAGTGAAAAATATTATATATAATTCATTTTGTGATTTAACATAAAATGGATATTAGTAATAATAATAATATAATTGTTTTTAATTTTTTATGAAATATTTTTATAATCCATAATTATCTCATATATTTGACTTTTTATTATCAATCTGTCCAGTTAATTTACTAAAAAACTGGACAAACTAAATGTCATTGCGAATATATTAATCTATGTCAATAGCTGAAAATATTACCCTTATCATTAATCGTCTTCCAAAAGGTTATGTCTTCACCTATGCCGATTTTATCACTAAGGTGAAAGGTAAAGAGGCAGTTATTAAAGCCCTTAACCGTCTGGTAGTTTCAGGTAAAATTGCAAAATTATCAAAAGGTAAATATTACAAACCGGAAAATACTCCTTTTGGAAAACTACTTCCAAATCAAGCTCAAGTTGTAAAGGATTTATTGGAAGAAAATGGGAAAATAAACGGCTATCTTACTGGTTATAGCATTTATAATCAATTGGGATTGACTACGCAAGTAAGCAATACCATTCAAATTGGGAAAAACCAAGTTCGACCTAATTTTAAACGGGAGAGATATTATATCTCATTTATTAAACAAAAAAATATAATTACCAAAGAAAATATTCCTTGCCTGCAAATTCTTGATGCTATTCGGTATATCAAAAAAATTCCGGATGCAAGTGTTGAGAGCTCCTGTAAACGGTTTTTAGAAATCATAAAAAAATTTTCAGTAAAAAATATTAATACTCTTGTTAGATTAGCTTCAAAATATCCACCGGCTACAAGAGCTCTTTTAGGTGCTTTACTCGACAGGTTAAAAAAAGGAAACGCTACGGAGTCACTATTCTTATCATTAAATCCAATTACTAAATACAAAATCTCAGGGGTTAATAAAGTATTAACAACAACGTCAAAATGGAACATAGTATGAAACTACATGAAAATAAAGTCTTGTTTAGACAAGCAGTGCAATCTACTGCTGATACAATGAATATTTCTAATATATATGTTGAAAAAGATTATTGGGTTACTAATGCTTTACAAGTAATATTTAAAAATGAAATTGGAAAAGAAACTGTGTTTAAGGGTGGAACGGCATTATCTAAATGTTATAATTTAATACATCGGTTTTCTGAAGATATAGACTTAAGTGTAATAAACCAAGAAGGTGAATCAAGTAAAAAACTCACGAATAAACTTAAAAAAATCTATGATGCAGTAAATATTGTTTTACCTGAAGTAAATATTCCTGAGCTTACGCAAAAACGGGGGATGAACTGAAAAACAGCTCATTCATACAAAAAAGAATTTGAAGGAAAATTTGATTCTATTAGAGATGTCATTGTGGTTGAAGCTACCTGGTTAAGTAACGCTGAACCTTATGAAAGCAAAGAAATAATTTCATATATAGGTAAAATGATTTTGGATAGTAATCAAAAAGATTTTGCTAATGAATACCAATTACTCCCATTTGAAGTAAATGTCTTAAACCCCAAAAGAACAATTTGTGAAAAAATTATGAGTTTAGTTCGTTTTTCTTATAGCGAAAATCCTCTAAATGATTTTAAGATTAAAATTAGACATACTTATGATTTACATCTTATGCTTCAACAAAAAGAATTTTTAGATTTTTTAAATTCAAATGAATTTGATATTATGCTTTTAAAAGTAGCAATTAGTGATATAATAAGTTATAAAAATAATAACTATTGGATTAATAATGACCCAATAGATGCTATGTTCTTCAAAGATTTAGAGGTAATTTGGAATGAATTAAAAAAAAGTTACAATAGTGAATTTAAAAATTTGGTGTAGGGTGAATTTCCAAATGATGAATATGTATTAAAAACATTAAAAATTATTCGAAAAAGACTGAGCTTAATATCCTGGAAGATAAATACATCATAACACAATGAATTTCAACAAAGTAAAGATAGATAATATATTTCCCAATCAAAACAACAATCTCACTTTTCCCATGCGGAAAAATTCAATTTATTCTATAAAGACACGCCATGGCGTGTCCCTACAAACCTCTAAATAGTTCTGTCATTCTGCTTGCCCCTTCGGGGATGAGCTTCCATCCCATACAATTAATTCGTGCAATTCACCCGATTTAATTCATTCGGTAGGGACACGCCATGGCGTGTCCACACAACCCCCCTAAAAAAGTTGTGTCATTCAGCTTGCCCCTTCGGGTATGAGCTTCCATCCCATACAATTAATTCGTGCAATTCACCCGATTTAATTCATTCGGTAGGGACACGCCACGGCTTGTCCCTACAACCACCTCCTAAAAAAGTTACCCTCTCCCGCAGGAGTCTC
>DKKL01000030.1 GCA_002455255.1 Candidatus Tepidiaquacellales bacterium UBA6667
TAGACGAATTCCGGTTATTCACAGATGAACAACAAAACCTGAGAGTAAGAGAATATCAGGATGAATTTAGCAAAGAAGATTTCAACTGGACGCCAACATTTCCATGTTGCTTTTTAAATTTAGAAAAGGGAGAGTTTGTTAAATCGGCGTCTTTTCAGATATTGAGAGAAGAAATTAATATTGGGTTATTTATTGCCAATGATAATTCTGAAATTTTTGATTTGATTGATTCAGTGATTGATACTTTAACAAGTTTAAATAACGTAGTTATAGACGGAAAACATATAACAACCAATGTATTGAACTGGATAAAGTTCCGGCAGATCAATCAGATTTTTGTATATAAAATTGATTGTGTTTTTACGGTTGCAAATTAATTTTTAATTTGGTTTTGTTCTTTGATATAGGAATTTTCGCAAAAATGCGTTTTAAGGGGGGATTTTTCGAAATGAGCTTTGAAAAGGTGTGTAAAAAAACAGGTTTTTTTGAAGATGATGCAGGATTTTTAATGAAAAAGCGGTTTTTGGGGATGGCTTTAAATAGTTTGATGACAAAAGTTTTTTTTTTGTCGTTATTGGTTACATATGCAGGGTAGATATGTAACCAATAACGACATTTAAGGGGTAGATATGTAACCAATAACGACACATCTTTTTGAAAATGTAACCAATAACGACACATCTTTTTTGGTAATTTTTAATCGGGTATTTGGTCGGCAAAGGGAGAGTTCGGGGCTTAAAACGGCTCTAATGCGAAAATTGAGATTGCGATTTTGAGGGTTAAACCTATAAATATTTAAGGTGGATTTTGTATGAACTTTAAAAACCTTAAAAACAGATTAGAAATGAGGTGTTAAAATTACGGTTTTTGTTCAATTTTTTAAAAAAATATTTTTTTTGCAAATAATGTGAATAAATTAAATAATGGGAAATAAATTAATAGATAAAATTAAAGGGTTTTTCACAGCTTCAGGAAAGGTTTCCTCCAGTGAAAAGCCGGATAAAAAATATGGTGATGCGGATTCGGTAAAGACTACGAGCTTGAAGGATCCAATAATAACATCGCTTATGCTGGAGGATTTTTCTAATCTTTCAACTGACCGGTTAAAGATATATTTGGAAAATGCACGTCAGGGTTTTCCGTTTTTTATGTATAAATTATTTTCTGTGATTAGACAGCGAGATTTACGGATTGGTACTCTTGTTCAAAGAAGAAAATTTGCTGTGCTATCAGAAGAATGGGAAATTGAAGTAAAAGAATGGGAAGAAGGAAAAGAATTTGTTGAAGAGCTTTTGTCAGGTATAAATAAACTAAACAATTTTTTTACAGACATTGTTGAAGCTAATTGTTTCGGAGTAAAGCTTTTTGAAATTAACTACACAGCTGAAGCCGGAAGGATTATAATAAGAAATATAAAATCAGTTTTAAATTATTTATATGTTTGGGATGACAAGAATGATGAATATAAAATATTAGATTCTGCACAGGTTGACGGAAGTAAATTAATGAAATGGTCAACTGATGCTTACAGTAATAATTTAAAATTATCGGATATGCCGTTTGTAGAATTGCCTCCGGAGAAATTTTTGGAAGTATTTTCATTAGATGGTGATGAGGATAATACATTTATGAATGGAGTTACAATTTCATTTATTCTTGCATACTTCTTTAAGTCATTCACATTTAAGGATATGATGATATATGTTGAACGATATGCAAGCCCAACAATCAAAGCTTTATATCAGACTTTCAGTCCTGACAATAAACGGCAGATGGAAAAAGCTGTTAAAGATGTTCGTGTTCATGGTGGAATAGTAGCTCCTGCAGGTAGTGATATTAATTATATGTCTGACGAAAGCAAAGAGAGTTCCGGTAATTTATTTATGAATGTAGTTCATTTCATTAATGCTGAATTAACTCTAAGGATGCTTGGTGAGAAGGAAACTACAGAGATGGGAGACTCAGGAAGTTACGGAGCATTGAAGATTAAGAAATATGTGTCTGATGATATTACATTTGCGGATATGATTCTTATTCAAGAAACTGTAAATGAACTCATTGAAAGATCAATAAGAATGAATTTTGCAAATCCTCCGGAGATTCCAAAATTTAAATTTATTAAAGTTAAATCTCTTGAAGATAAGAAACTGCTTGTTGATATACTTCAAGTACTTTTTAATATGGGCTATAAATCTGAAGTGGAAGAATTAGAAGGATTGTTTGATATAAAATTAGTTGAAGTTGTTAAAACCAATAATAATGAAAATAATGATAATCCTGATATTAAATTATCTCAGACTGAAGTAAACAGGTTTATGACTTTAGCAAGATTATTAAAAAGGAAAAAATAAAAATGATAGATTATGTATATAGATAAAAATTATTTTCTTACACGAATCTCACCGGAGAAATTAAATGAATTAACAGATGGAGATGACAATAAACTTATTCAGGTCATTTCTACTGCAGATGCTATTGTTGATTCATATCTGAGAACTAAAATTAATGTGCTACCACTTTCAAATCCGGATGCGAACATTAAAGATTGTTCTTATAACATTGCAATATACAAATTACATGAATCTATTCAGTATGAGTCTATTCCCGAATACATAATGAATGGATATGATATTGCTATTAATTACCTGAAGGATGTTGCTTCAGGAAAAGTTCAGCTGACAGTTCTTGATGAGATACCGGATGAAAATATAGAAACAAGTATTACTAAGTTTGGCTATAAACCAAAATATGACCGGGACAAATTGCTTTAATGAATTTTGAACATTATAAAAATATTGCAAATTTTTTGTTTAATTCAGTACTTGAAGTTTATAAAGAATCTAAAAAAGATTTATATAAAAAAGCCGGGTTTAAAAATATTAAAATTAAAGAATTAAAATTTTCAGACGGTAAAAAAAATAAAAAAAAGTTTGGAGATATTGAAATTGATTTTACTGCAACAGATAAAGTTGCACTGGATAATTTCAGAGTTGAATGTTTTAAAGTTGCAGGCGTAGGTTCTTACGAGTTGGAAGAAAAGTTAAAGCAACTTGCAATTGATCTACAGGAAGGAAAGCATCCGCTTAATAAAAAGTTTCCGAATAAGAATATTACAAATTTATTTGAAGCTGAGGCACAAAGTATCATGACAGATTATTTGCCGACAAGTAAAATCCCTCCGGGATCATGGCTTGCAACGAATCTGAATACTGCAATGAATTCTTCTTACAGTGCTTCTCAATGGTTAACCCTTCAAGAACCAGGTATGCAAGAAGTATATCCATATCTTCAATATTTGACCATGGGTGACAATGCAGTCAGACCTGCACATCAAAAATTACATAAAAGAGTTTGGCTGGTTTCTGATCCGATATGGTCAAAGATAATGCCACCGAATGGCTGGAACTGCAGATGCATCACAAGATCATTAATGCATGATGAACTTGACGGTGCGACACTTGAAATCACCGGTGGAGACACAGGAAAGATAAATGAGATTGTAAAAGAGGGTGGAGTTGAAAAAGATTTTCAGAGAAATCCCGGACAGATACAATCTATTTGGAGTAAATGGCTCCAGGAGAAAATGAGTGGAAAAAATTATGAAGAGATAGGTAACCGGTTAATTGGTTATGCTAATAAGATGCCTTCACCTGAATATGTAATTGAGACTTTAAAAAAAAATGCTGTACCATTTCGAGAATTAGAGTACTCTGAAGAAAATTATTATAAAGAATTTCCTGATAATAAAGTTGATACACCTCTCGGTGAGCTGGGGATGGGAATTCACCAGTTTAAAAAATTTCAAATTAGGAATAGACCTGAATTATTTGGTATAACAAAAACTGTATTAAACAATCCTGAATTTATAATCGTTGATGATCAAAATGGAACACTTTTTTTAAAATCATTTACAAGAAATGATAAAACAATAAATATCGTATCAGTATATAAGACTGTTAAATCAACTAATGATGAAATTGAGATAATTGCGAGTACCGGGTATAAGAGAGAGGAAACTATTATGAATAAGATAAAGACCGGCAAACTTCTTATTTATTCACGATTAGAGCTCTCTGCCGGTTCAAAGCTAATCGGTAAGAAGTTTACTTATACCGGTGGTCTTATGTTTTCAAAGTTAAGAGAAACGGATAGACCTATCAATGCTAAAAATCAGGTCTTAGAATATGATGAAATATGGGGAGATTTGTTTGAATATAATTTCCCGGATTATACTCAGTATTATTCTGTTATATATTTCATTAAATATAAAATCACAGGGATTGAAGTTTTGAAGAGGTCTTATTCATCACTTGAAGAATCAATTGTTGATGATTATAGCAATATTGATAAATACAGGAAAGGAGTTCTGATAAATGTATAATATTGATACAGGGCAACTTAATAATGATATTAAAAAATTAACTTCTTCAATATATAATAAAAGAAAAGATATCGAATCTGTTACTCTGGACACATTGAGATTTGAAGCTTTAAGAAGCATTGATAAAAATTTTGAAGTTGGAGGTAGAGAGCCAGCTTGGAAACCATCTAAAAAAAATTCAAAACAAAAAAAGCAGGGGAAAACAAAAACTCTGATTAATACAAGTGATTTAAGGAGGGTGATTGGATTTGTTCAAGGGAATAAAATTATTGTCGGTACTGATCCACGGACAAATGCTTATGCTGAGATTCACCAGTTCGGAGGAGTTATAAACAGAAAAAGTAAAGTCAAACCTGTGAGAAAAATGAAATCCGGTAGAACTGTTTTTGCGAAAGAGTCTTGGGCAAAGAATAAAAAGAAAGGAGCAATCGCTTTTAGAATGATTGGAAATTATACAATCACTATGCCGCCAAGAAGATATTTGTATATTCCTAAATCAGATTACCCGGTTATTTTAAATGCAATCAAAAGGAGATTAAAATTATAAAAATAATTATACCAATATTTTTTCTTTTAACTCAAAACATAAATGCTATGAAAACTCCAATTAGTTATTATGGTGGGAAGCAGACAATGGTCTCTACCATACTGCCATTAATCCCTGAACATAATTTATACTGCGAACCATTCCTTGGTGGTGCAGCAGTTTTTTTTGCAAAACAAAAATCAAATGTGGAAGTGATTAACGATAAAGATTCACGTGTCGTTAATTTTTATCAGATGTGTAAAGAGCAATTTCATTTGTTGGATTATCTCATACAAAGAACTCCACACTCCAGAGCGGCTCATAATGAAAGTGACAAAGTATTAAATAATCCGGATGAATACGGTCCCATTTACAGAGCGTGGGCATTTTGGATGCAAACTAATATGAGTTTTGCAAGCTGTATCGGTGCCGGGTTTGCTTATGGTAGAAAAAAGAATTCCTGTGAGAAAAAGACTGCTAATAAAAAATTGCAGTTCACAGAAGAATATAAAACAAGATTAGACCGGGTTCAGATAGAATGTAACGATGCACTGAAGGTAATTACAAGCCGAGATGCCGAGAGCTCATTCTTTTATTGCGACCCTCCATACTTCAATGCTCACATGGGACATTACGGCGGTTATACGATTGAAGATTTTGAGAATCTTCTGAAAACGCTTTCAGAAATCAAAGGTAAGTTTTTGCTCAGCAGTTATGA
>DKKL01000009.1 GCA_002455255.1 Candidatus Tepidiaquacellales bacterium UBA6667
TGGTTAGAGCGTCGGAATCATAATCCGCAGGTCGGGGGTTCAAGTCCCTCCTCCGGTACTCTTTTTATAATTGCCATTCATATCTTTGAATGGCTTTTTTATTTTATTTCTCACCTCACTCTATCTCTGTTATCCCTTCTATAAAAAAATTCATATTCAATAATTCTTCATCATTATATTTTTTCACACCAATTATAACACCTTTTTCTTCTATCATCTTTATCTTCATATCAGTTATCATTTTCATATCTATCTTGTCCGCATAATTATATATTTTCGTTATGTCTATTCCTTTTCTGTCAAATCCCCACCACAGTTGTTCCGTTTGCCAAGTGCCTGCTAATACCTGGCTCACCGCACTTAAAACAAACACATCCCAATTCCAAACCTCGCTCGTTATCAATTGCGTCGGTGCAAATTCTGATTGATCTGAATTATACCCTATCGTCGGCACTCCCATTTCCTCAGCCACCTGACAAGGAACAGGACTGTCCATCCCATGTGCCAATAAATCCGCTCCCGCAGATATAATTTCCGCCGTTACTCTTCTCTCTACAGGTGAATTTTTCCACTCTCCTACAAATTTCACTATCATTCTCGCATTTGCATTTACTGATTTCATCCCTGTGTAAAATGCATTTATTCCACGATAAACTTCCGGAATTTTTACCGGTGCGGTATATCCGACGACTCCAGACTTTGATACCATCGCTGCCATCATTCCGGCTAAATAATCCGACTCATACATCCTGCCCATATATGTCCCAAGATTTTTCCCGGTCTTATCTCCTGAGCAATGCATAAATATTACTTCAGGATTTTTCTCTGCCATTTCAACTGTCTCATCCATAAAATCATAACTCGTACTAAAAATTATTTTGCAACCTGATTTTATAAGACTGTCAATCGCCTTATTCGTCTTTTCTGAATCTCCACTCTCCGGCACTTCCACATATATCGCATCGCTCACCAATCCCGACTCCAATAATGCAATTCTCGACATCTCATGTTGATATGTCCATGAGTTAAACGGACTTAACTTATTCAAATATACAAAACCTGCTTTAAGGTTTGTTTGTGCCATTGAAACTGTTGAAATCAAACTCAAAATAATTATTAATAAAATTTTCATATAATATTGTTTTTACTTTATATATAGTAAAAATCAGTATTAATTTTCAAACTTTCAAACTATTTTGAAAAATATTTAAAGTAAATTTAATTCCTTAGTTTAAATATTTTCACTTCTTGTAACTCATATTCCTTAATCTAAAATTTACCACCTCTATCACAAAATCTACTTTTCATTAGGAAACTAAATCCGTATTTTTAGTTTCCATTTTTTTATGTATTTTTACAATTACATTACTCAATTACATTACTCAATTACATTACTCAATAAATTAATATAATCTCAATCAAATAATTGGGAAACTATAAATACTACTTAAGTTTCCAATTGAAACTTTGAGATTTGCAACTCGTATCTCACTTTATAATGAACCTTTTTCCTCATCTCGAAAATAACGACCAAAACAAAATTTTGCTTTTCGCTCATGATAAATTTATTCGTGAGGGATTCCAAAAAGTATCTATGGATGAAATCGCATCCGAGCTCTCAATGAGCAAAAAAACTATCTATAAGTACTTTGATTCAAAAGATATTTTAATCTCTTCCGTTTGCGATTTAAGAATTGATGCCATAAAGTCTAAAATTGAACAAATCCTTGAACTTGATTCCGATTGTATTTCTAAATTTGAACTCATCGGTGAAATGCATGCAAATTTTACTAAAGACTGTTCTCAAAATTTTATCAAAGATTTAAAAATCCATGCACCTGAACTAAGAATTAAATTTGAAGAATTCGGAGAAGAATATACAGCAAAAGTATTTGGAAAATTGCTCGATCAGGGAAAAAAAGAAAACTTAATTGACCCGAAATATCCTAACAGTATTGTTGTCGAAATTTTTAATGCTTCAATGATGTGTTCTAAAAATCCCGATTTCCTTATTACCAACGGTTTGTCTATGAAAGAAACTTTCGAATTTGTTACTGATATATTGTTCACAGGTCTCCTTTCTTCTGAAGGACGTAAAAGATATAAACAAAACTCAAAAAAAATCTCACAACAAATTGAATATTCATAAAATGAAAAAGTATTTTCTGTTAATCGCCTTGATGTTTGTTGCTTCCTTTTCCTTTGCTCAGGATGTAAAAATTCTTGATCTCTATCAGGCAATCAATATTGCAAAAGATAATAACTCTACTTTAAAAATTGCCTCTCTTGAAAAGAAAAAAGCATCACTTATTGTTAGTGAAGTTTACAGCGAAAATCTTGTCCCTTCACTCACGCTTACCTCAGGTTACACTCGTGCCTTCAAAAAACCATCTTTCACAATCTTTGGAGAGCAATTTTCTGTTGGTTCTGATAATTCAATTTCTACTTCCATCCAAGCTACCGAATCTCTTCCGATTCTTGGAACTCCGGTTTTTTCCGGTATCAGAATCGCTGAATATTATTCTAAACTGCAAGATGAAATATATTATCAAAATGAACTGATCGTAAAATCAAATGTTAAAAAAGCATATTATGGAGTTCTCCTTGCTAAACAGGTTAATTTATTAAATTCACAGACACTCCAAAATTCTGAAGAAAATTTTAATGTTGTGGATAAAAGATATAAAAATGGTGTAACTACTGAATTCGATTATCTAAGAGCTAAAGTTAACGTTAATAATATAAGACCAAATGTTTTAAATTCAGAAAATAATTTATCTCTCGCAAAAAATAATCTGAAAAATGTTACAGGGTTAAGTGTTGATCAGCAAATTGATGTTGTTGGCGAGCTTACTTATGATAGCAGTGAAGTTTTCGGTTCAATGGAATCTTTAATAAACAAAATTACAGAAAACAATGTACTGATAAGGCAATTATCCATAAACCGAGATATTAATAAAGAGTTTGTAAAAATAAACGAAGCAAATTTTTTACCTAAATTTCAGTTATTCGGAAACTATACTCTCGAAGCAAATGAAGATGACGGTGAAAGATTAACTAATTATAAATTCAACAATTCTATCTCTGCTGGTATCAGATTAAGTTGGGATTTAAACTTATTCAAAAATTCTTACAAAGTTCAGCAATCTGAAATTGAGATAAAGAAAAATGATGAACAGTTAAATGAACTAAAAAGAAATTTAAAACTTCAATCCGAAAGTGTGTATATTAGAATACAAGATGCAAGAAATCGTATTCGCTCTCAATATGAAACTGTTAAACTCGCAGAACGTGGCTATGAACTCGCAAATTTAAGTTATAGAAATGGAGTTATCACTCAGATTGATGTCCTCGATTCTCAACTCCTACTTAGTCAAACAAAACTTTCTTACTTAAATGCAATTTATGATTTTCTCATTGCAAGAACTGATTTAGAATTATTACTTGAAAAATAAAACTGAAAAATTTTCAATCTCATATATGAAATATATAATAAAACTCTCACTTGTTTTTACTCTCGGTGTATTGCTTTATGCCTGCGGTGATAAAGGTAACACTGAACCTCAAAATCAGGTTAAACATACTTTGGTAAAAACCATTGATTTGCAAAGCCAGTATTTTGAAGAAAAATATAATGTCGTATCAATAGTTAAACCTTTTACTTCCGCAAAAATTTCTTCAACTGAAGGTGGTTTGATCACTCATCTTTCAGTAGAAAAGGGAAGCAGGGTCGGGAGAGGACAAGTTATCGCAAGGTTTAAAAAAGATACAGAATATGCTTCTTACGACCAGTCAAAGGCTCAGTTTGAATTGGCTTTGATTAATTTTAAACGAATTGAAAATTTATATAACGACCAAATTGCTACCGAACAACAATATACAGATGCAAAGATGCAACTTGATATTGCAGAAAAAACTTTAAACGTTTTTGAATCAAGATTAAGTAATTCTTATATCACTTCTCCCATCTCCGGTATCGTTGACCAAAAATTTATGAACCGTGGTGAAATGTCTTCTCCCGGTGCTCCCATTGTGAATATTGTTGATATTTCAAAAGTAAAAGTTGCAGCAGGTATTCCTGAAATGTATATGAGTACTATTTCAAAAGGTCAAACTGTAAA
This sequence comes from Candidatus Tepidiaquacellales bacterium UBA6667, assembly GCA_002455255.1. Lineage (GTDB taxonomy): Bacteria > Bacteroidota > Ignavibacteria > Tepidaquicellales > Tepidaquicellaceae > UBA9002. The sequence goes on from DKKL01000009.1 coordinate 4,122, forward strand.
AATCACTTTTGATGTTTTTCCTAATGAAGAGTTCGAAGGTGTCATCAGTTTTGTTTCACCTGTGCTTAATCCGCTAAATAGAACTTTCGAAGTTGAAGTAGTTATCCCAAATCCTAACCAAAGATTAAAACCCGAAATGTCTGCGAATATGACGTTTACTCTTATGAAAGTCCCTGATGCTATCGTTTTACAACAAGATATGATTGTTGATAATGGTGAAGAAAAATTCGTTTTTGTACTCGAAGGTGATGTCGCTCGTAAAAGATTTTTGAAAATCGGTGGAACTAATGGCAACAATGCTTATATCCAGTCCGGATTAAATCCCGGTGATAAATTAATCAATGTTGGATTTCAGTATTTGTCAGACGGTGATAAAGTTCAAGTTGTAAACTAAATTAAAATTGAATACCTAACAGGTAAAATAATCATATGAAATTTTTTAAATTATTACAGCAAAATAAAGTTACGGTATATATCCTCACCGTTCTCATCGTTATTGTTGGTTGGATTTCCTATACAGGTCTCCCTCGTGAGTCTGCCCCTTCCATTAAAATTCCATTTGTCTTCATTACTACTATATATCCCGGAGTTTCTCCTCAGGATATAGAAAACTTAGTTACTGATAAAATTGAAAAAGAACTAAAATCTATAAGTGGTGTAAAAAACATTACATCCGTGTCACGTGAAAGTTTCTCTTCCATATCAGTCGAATTCAATCCGGATATTTTAATTGACGATGCTATCCAAAAAGTCAGAGATAAAGTTTCCATCGCAAAATCTAACATGCCAAAGGATATTGAAGAACCTCAGATTATAGAAATCAACTTTTCTGAGTTGCCGATGATGTATGTTAATCTCACAGGAAATGTAGGACTTTTAAAATTAAAAGAAGTTGCCGATAAACTTGAAGATAAATTTGAAACAATCGATGGTGTGCTTAGTGCAGATGTTGTTGGAGGTTTAACAAGGGAAGTTCAGGTTGAAGTTGATGCTAACAGATTAAAATTCTATGGTATAACCTTTAATGATTTATCTAACATCATATCAGCGGAAAATTTAAACGTTCCGGGTGGTTCTGTTGAAATTGGGGAATCTCGGTTCCTCGTCAGAACTCCCGGTGAATATTCTGACCCTACCAAAATTGCTGATCTTGTGGTAAAATCCCCTCAGGGAAATCCGATTTATGTTAGAGATGTCGCACAGGTTACTTATGGAACTAAGGAACGGACTACTTATTCACGTGAAAACGGTAAAGAATCTGTTACTCTCGTTATTAAAAAAAGAAGTGGCGGAAATATTGTGAACATAGCTCAGCATATTAAAGATATTATCGCTAAAAATGAAAATAATGTTATCCCTGCTGGTATTAATGTAAGCATTACAGGTGATGAGTCTGAACAAATTAAAGATACAGTTCACGAACTTGAAAATGGTATTATAACAGGGGTTGTGCTCGTGTGTATTATCCTTTTCTTTTTTATGGGCTTGAAAAACGCTCTGTTAACTGCAACTTCTATCCCGTTATCATTTTTGATTTCTTTCACAATTCTTTCTATAATGGGTTTCACTCTGAATATTGTTGTTTTGTTCACGTTAATTCTTGTTCTTGGTATCATCGTTGATGATGCTATTGTGGTTATTGAAAATGTATATCGCCTTCAGGAAAAAGAAGGGTATTCTCCTCACGATGCTGCTATTGAAGCACCTCGTGAAGTTGTATTCCCCGTAACAATCGCAACTCTCACCATCATGGCTGCTTTTTTCCCGCTTGTGTTTTTTCCGGGTATCACAGGTGAGTTTATGAAATATCTTCCTATTACTTTGATTGTATGTCTTGCTTCTTCTCTTTTTGTCGCTATGGTTATTAGCCCAATTCAAGCATCGGTATTTATTAATTTTAAGCGAGATAAAGAACGCTCAGAAAAAAGAAAATTCAGACCAATCGGAAAATTTCTTGAATGGTTCGATGAAAAATTTTTTGGTGCTGCTATGAGGAGATATGAAAAAACTGTTAGATGGACTATGAAACATCGTGTCGTTTCCATATTGGCTGTTATTCTTCTATTAATTAGCGTGTTCACTCTTTATGGTATGTTTAATAATGGCGTGGAATTTTTCCCACAGGTTGAGCCAAGACAGGCAAATGTAAATATCACTTTACCTGCAGGAACTGACTTAACCGCTACTAACTTATTCACAAAACAAATTGAAGATAAACTTCCGGCTTTTGAAGATATTGAATACTATATCGCAAATGTCGGTTCTTCTAATAATCCACTCGATTTTAGTGGTGATGGAATCCCAAATAAATCTACCGTCACTTTAAATTTTATTGATAAGCAGGAAAGGTCTCAAAGTTCTTTTGCTACTGTTGATGAAGTTCGTGCTGCAATTGATAAAATCCCCGGTGGTAAACTCGAAGTTGCTCTGCAAACCGGAGGTCCTCCCGTTGGAAAACCAATTAATATTGAGATATCAGGATATGATTTTGAAAAACTTGGGGAACTGTCTGATTTGATTATGAGAGAAGTAGTTACCGTTCCGGGTGCTGTTGATATAACTTCAAATTTTGATAAAGCAGTACCGGAATTAAAAATTATTGTTGATAGAGACAGAGCTGCTTTGTATAAGTTAAATACCGCAACAATTGGTTCAACCATCAGAACTGCTATTTATGGTTTTGAAGCAAGTAAATACAGAGTTGGTGATGAAGAATACAATATTATGGTTAGGTTAAATAAAGATCAGAAGAATAATGTTGAAGATATTAAACAACTTTATATTTCTAATCCTGATAATGTTCAGATTCCTTTGTCTTCAGTTGCTAAAGTTGAATTCTCCGGTGGTATCGGTTCCATTAACAGAAAAGATTTAAAACGAGTTGTTACTATTTCAGGTAATGTTCAGGGAAGAAATGAAAACGAAGTTATTCTTGACATCCAAAATAAACTAAAAGATTTTCAATTACCGGAAGGATACGCAATCAGTTACACAGGTGCTCAGGAAGATCAGCAAGAATCTCAGGCTTTCCTTGGTGGTGCTTTCGGAATTGCCCTTCTGCTTGTTTACTTTTTAATGGTCATAGAGTTTAATTCATTGAGAACTCCTTTGATTATTATGTTCACTATTGTTTTATCTTTAATCGGTGTTTTAATGGGGTTACTAATTACACAATCTCCGTTTAGTATTGTTATGACAGGTATCGGTGTAATCTCCCTCGCAGGTATTGTTGTCAGAAATGCAATCGTATTGCTTGATTTTCAGAAAGAACTTGAAAGACGCGGTCTCGAAAGAGATGAAGCTCTGATTCAAGCCGGTATCATCAGACTTAGACCGATTTTCCTAACTGCCGCTGCAACTATTCTTGGTATTATTCCTCTTGCAAGTGGTGTTGATTTCGATTGGAGATCTTTCACTTGGATTATTGGAGGTGAAAACTCTGCATTCTGGAGACCTATGGGTATTGCTATTATATTCGGTCTGTTAGTATCAACTTTCTTAACTTTAATTATTATTCCTACAATATATTCATTTGTCGATGACATTTTTCTTAGACTCTTTAAAAAGAAAAAGAAGAATGAAAATTATTTCCCGACAGGTGAACCTGCTATCTGATTAGTTTAAAGCCCTCAAATTATTTTTGGGGGCTTTTTTTTTCTCCCTCCCAATTCACAAATCCACTTTTTTGTCTTTTGATTTTTATAGCAATCTTCATAAGTTTACCTATAAAATAATTTAGGTAATTATGAAAACAACTTTTACATTTATATTAACTTTCTTAGCAACAATAAATCTGTTCTCACAGATTACAATTCAAAGGGTTAACTTCAAACCCAATAATATCAGTACATATTTTCAAAACACAGGAATCTTTAATCAAAATTCAACCATTAGTTCTGCTGGTTTTGAATGGCCCGCAGGTTCTCAGAAATTCGCAGTTTTCACTTCCGGCGTTTCTATGGCTTGTAAAATCAGTGATAATCTTGCTTTTGTCTCTGCAAGTTATCGCGGTGAGTTTGCTCCGGGTACTTTTGTTAATGGTAATTTTATCACTAATCCAAATTTTAAAATATATTCTGTTAAATCATTTGATAATTGTTCTAACAATCCTGATTATGCTAACTGGGGTTTAATGGTTCCTTACGGTGCTCCTTATAAAGATGTAAATCAAAATGGACAATATGATTGCGGTATTGATATACCCGGTTATCCAAATGCGTCCCAAACTATTTTTATGTGTCTTGGCGATGGTGACTTGTCGCAAAAATCTACCGGGGAAGGTTTCTCCGGTGGTGTTTTCAGCCCGCTTCTTAAAGTCCAGGCTGCCATCACTGCTTGGGGATATGATAATCCCGGTTTTGAAAATGTTCAGTTCGTTAAATATCATATCACAAATAAAAACAATAGAGTTTGGAATGGTTTTCATCTTGGTCTAATGGTTGATGCTGATATTGGTGATGCTGTTGATGACCGCTCAGGTTGTGATACTACAAAAGATTTAGGATTTGTTTATAACGGATCAAATGTTGATTTAGATTACGGAGCAAATCCTCCCGCCGTTGGTTTTCTTGTTTTGCGTTCTCCATTTATGTTGAAAAATGGAATCGCTGATTCATTGGGTATGTCTTCTTTCGCAACTTTGAGATGCGGTAGTTGTGCCGGACCGGTTGTTTGCAACAGTTCTAATAATACTCCAAACAATGCATACAATTTAATGAGAGGCTTTAAAAATGATGGCACACCAATATTAAATCCTACTGTTATCAACGGAACAAGAAAAACGAAATATTGTTTTTCAGGAGATCCTGAATCAAGTAGTGGTTGGAATGAAACTGTCGGTTTCATAAGGAACTGCGAAGGAGATACATCGATGACTGCTATTACTCAAATTCTTCCCGGTAACAGAAGATTCTTGCTTAATTCCGGTGATGATAGTCTAAGCATAAATCCCGGTCAGTCTTTTGAATTCGTTTTTGCTCAATATATCGAAAGAGGTATTTCAAATTTGAATTCTGTTACTCGTTTAAAAAATAAAGTTTCCGCCATTAAAACATATTATAATTATGTCTCCGGAAGTGTCAATATATCAGCTCTCGGAGACTTAACCCCGCAGAATTATGAATTATTCCAAAACTATCCGAACCCTTTCAATCCGGAAACGAAAATAAAATTTGACATTTCAAAAACAGGTTCTGTTTCTCTTGAAATCTATGATATAACCGGAAAACTTATTGAACGATTGGCTAACAAAAACTTATCACCCGGCTCTTATGAGTATATCTTTAATGGCTCTGCATTATCTTCAGGTATATATTATTACAAATTATCCGCAAATAACTTTTCTCAAACTAAAAAAATGTTATTACTAAAATGAAAAACTTAATAAAATTTTTTCTTATCGCCATTATATTATTATCCTCTTACCAATTCACATACTCGCAAAATATCTCAATTGGTGGAAATAATATAAATGTATTCGTATCAAATAAAGGAATTATAGGGAATAATAATTCTCAAGGTGGTCAACGCCCGGGATTCGAATATCCCGCAAACTCCAATAAATATTGTTCTTTCTCAAGCGGGTTAAATATCTCTGCCTATTTTCAAAATGAATTAAGAATGATATCCACATCTTACATTGGTGAATTTAAACCGGGTTATACAGAAAATGGAATATTTAAATCTGACAGCAGATTCAAATTTTACAAAGTCAAAAAAACTGATTACCCCGGCATCTCTTGGGATTATGATAACTGGCATTTGATGATTCCTTTTGGTGCTCCTTTTCACGATATAAATAATAATGGTATCTACGAACCTTCTATTGATAAACCGGGAATTAAAAATGCAGAAGAAACTATATTCATCGCTTTGACTGATTCCGATTCTTCATCTCATAATTTTGGTGAAGGTTTCGGTGGTGGTACTAAACCTCTGTTTTGCGATTTAGGTTTAACCTTGTGGACTTACAATACTCCTTTACTTCAAAATGTAGTTTTTATTAAACATAAGTTTACAAATAAGTCATCTGTAGTTTGGCAAGATACTCAGTTTGGATATTTCAATGATAGTGACGTTGGTGACGCTAATGATGATTTCACCGGAGTAGATTCTGTCTTAAAATTCAGCTACACTTATAACTCAAAAAATAATGATTCTGATTATGGAATTGCTCCACCCTCTTTCGGACTTATGTTTCTTAAAACCCCAGAAAATGTTGGAATGACATCCGGCATTCCTTTGCCAAGACCTTCTAGTCTTCCTGAATGCATTGGTGAAACATCCATATCTACGTTAGAAGCAAGAAATATGCTTCTCGGTCTAAAAAAAGATGGTTCCACCTGGAAAGTTCACAGATCAAATCCATTAAAACCAACTAAATATGTTTTCCCGGGTAACCCTGAAACAAATAGCGGATGGGTGAATTCAAACGGATTCACAATTGACTGCATCGGTTCAAATGTAATGGTTTTTGATTCATTATACGGCGGAGATATTAAACTAATAATGAATACAAATCCAAATTCATTAAATGTTTCTCCCGGAAATTCTGTTGATATTATTTCAACTCAGTTTGTTGCCAGGGGTACATCAAATTTAAATTCGGTTACAAGATTAAAACAACTTGCAGATTCTATCAAAACTTTCTTTGATGGCGGTACAGTAATTGGCATCCCTTCAAATGTTTCAGAAGTCCCGGTTGATTTCCAACTTTTCCAAAACTTTCCAAACCCATTCAATCCTGAAACCAATATAAAATTTAATATTCCTGAAAGGACATTAGTAAGTTTAGATGTCGTGGATATTACCGGCAGAAAAGTTAAAACAATCGTTAACGAAGTATTAAATTCCGGTTCTTATAATTATACTTTTGACGGCTCAAATCTGACAAGCGGAATTTATTTCTACCGCCTCACTTCCGGCAATTTTTCCCAAACCAAAAAAATGATTCTACTAAAATGATTCACTCCCATTCATCCGGATATAATTTATTATTCATCTTCTTACTCCTCTCATATCCGGATGATGATTTATGGGATTAATAAGTTAATAATTTATCGAGTTCGGTTTTCACTAATTTTAACTCCTCATCAGAAATTTCTCCGATTTTTTTTAAAATTCTTGATTTACTTACAACTCTTATTTGGAAAACTAAAATTTCAGAATTATTTTTTAATCCATTTGTAATATTTTTATTTAATTTTACAGTACCTTTGAATCCTTTTAGTTTTGAAGATAAAGGACAAACAATTACAATTTCTGAATAATTGTTTAAAGTATTTCCACTTAAAATTAATACTGGTCTTTTTCCACCTTGTTCCTGACCTTTGATTGGTTCAAGAACTGCAAAATATAAATCCTTTTGCTTCATTTTTCATAATTTTTTAAAATTAAATCGTAATCTTCTAACCCACTCTCAGCTAACTCTATCATTTCCTTATCTTTACTCATTTCCTTGAATGATTTTGCATATTCCAATTTTTCTAATTCCTGAAAATATAAATTTAATGCTTCTTCAATAATTTTATTTTTTGGTTTTTTATTATTTTTTGAATATGTAGATAATCTTTCAAAAACGCATTCGTCTAAAGAACTTGTAAATGTTTTGTTTTTCATAATTTATAATTATAAATA
>DKKL01000036.1 GCA_002455255.1 Candidatus Tepidiaquacellales bacterium UBA6667
TTAAATTTTCAAAGTCTTCAAGGGCAGCAATGGGTTGTTTATAATACATTCAATTCCCAGATTCCATCAAACGGTGTTTTAAGTATCGAAATAGACAGCAATAATACAAAATGGATAGGGACTGGAGCCGGATTAGTGAGGATAAAAGGTAATGAATGGACAATTTTTGATACTACGAATTCTCCTTTATCTAGATCTGTGATTCTTTCGTTAGCATTAGAAGGCAAAGAAATTTTATGGATAGGAACTTCAAATGCTTTATACAGATTTGACGGATTAAATTGGACAAAATATGATACAACTAATTCAAATATTCCTAAAGGGACTATTTGGAATATTTTGGTTAAAGACCATATCAAATGGATATGTACAACATTAGGAGGTTTGGGTAAGTTCAATGATACTGTTTGGACAGTTTATAATACATTGAATTCCGGACTTACAGAAAACTGGGTAGAATGTATTGCAATAGACACAAATAATATAAAATGGATAGGGATGCATACGAAAGGAATGTTTAAATATAACGATACAAGTTGGGTGAATTTTAATACAAGTAATTCACCGATTAGAACAAGTGTTGTTAATATAAATGTTGATAAATCTAACAGAAAATGGATTAGTGACGGATATTTAAAAATATTCAAGGATTCGGATTCAAGCTGGTTCTTTTTTGACAGTTCGAATTCAAATTTTAATTTTATAAATAATACAGAGACTTTATTTCCAAATGATAGTTTAGTTTGGATGAGTACATTAGGATATGGGGTATATAAATATAATTATAATACTTGGATAAATTATAACGAAAATAATTCAGGATTACCAAACAATAGTAACAGAATTATCAGAATCGATAAACAAAACAATAAATGGATAGCAACAAGTGTAGGAGGTCTTGCAGTTTTTAATGAAAATGGAGTAGTAATTATAGAAAATAATAATTCTGTTATTAATAATTTTGAATTAAAACAAAATTACCCCAATCCTTTTAATCCTGTAACAAACATAGAATTTTCAATAACCCGAAAAGAGAAGTTAAGATTAACTGTTTATGATATAAACGGAAAAGCAATTAAAAATTTAATCAACTCAATTTTAGAAACAGGAAGTTATAAAGTTCAATGGAATGTAGAAAATTACCCAAGCGGAATATATTTTTGCAAACTTGAAACAAGTAATTCTGCAATTACAATTAAAATGGTATTAATTAAATAAAAATTATGAAAAAATTATTTCTATTTTTATTTGTATTTATTCCGTTAATTTCTTTTGCAACTTGGGATGTAGAAATGCGTAATTTTTCATCCGACAATGTATCAATAAAAATGGAATTAGTAAGTGCTCCGTTTGAAGGATTAAACCGATATGATATTGGACAAAGTCCTTATAACAGGATAGGAATAATTCAATATGGTAGCTTTCACAGAAGATTTATGCAGTCTCAATCGGTTTTTATTGATTCACAGATTGTTAATTATAATTCCTTTTACAGAGTTGCTTCCTGTTTTAGTGAAATAGTTCACCATTATCCTGTATTTGGATTTGGAAAATACCTGATAACAATTACAAATCATACAAATTCGTCTAGGTCTATAAGATTTTACTGGAATACATTAGACAGTAAAATAGGCAGAGATTCAATAAAAATTCTTGGAGATACAACTAGAAACTATAGGTGCGATTGGAATATGGGCTATTATGTGGAAAATGGGATTGCATTTTGTATCATAAAGTCTACTGATTATAGTTGGAAAGTTGATACAGTATTTACAAATCAACAAAATAAAGAAGTTAAATTTTGGAAACTTTTTACTTCATACGAAAACCCCTTAGAAAAAAATTTTTATATCCGCTCTACACCATTCCCGATGAATTTATATTTTGCTGAAAATTATACACAAAGAAGATTTGTATTAGGAACAAAAGCAATTATGGATACTGTTTATCAGAATATTGATCCTTCTTATAATAATTATTCATATAATACTGATAATGCATTCTATTATAATACGATCTCACATACGGCTACAATGCCTTTTGTTTCTCCGGGAAATACTTACTCAACACCGGGTGGGTTTAATACTTACAATGACCCAAATTTTGGACTAACTCTTATAGTAGATAAAAACGACACATTGGTTCTGAAAAGAAATAAAACATTTTTTATAAATGGGTTTGTTGGAGGACTTGGAGATTCGTTAATAATCAAAGGTACATTAATACTTGAAGAAAATGCAGAAATTTTACCTGTCAACGGCGGAAAAATAGTTTATGATACAAGCAATATTGACTGGAATAACTTATCTTCAAACAGATCATACAGAAATAGTGAAATTAGTTTTACAGGAGGAATACAACACAAAATAGATAATCAGGGATTTGTTATTATAGACAGTCTTGCCTTATTAAGAATTGCAGGAAATACAACAATAACCTTTGATGGAAACAATTCATATCTTCATTTAAAAAGCGGTTCAAATGTTCTTTTGAGCACCAACTCAAAGATAGAATTTAAAAACGGAGCATACCTGAAAGCAGATAATGTTGTATTCAATTCTCCTAATAATGAAATTTGGGAAGGACTTGTATTTGAAAACGCTGGAGGTCTTACAGAAATAAAGAACTGCACATTTAACAACGCAAAAAACCCTATTCAGATTTTAAACGATTCTGCTTCGGCTTATGCGAATAAAATTATTATAGGTAACACCTTTAATCTTCCCTCAATATCGGGTATTGCGATATTTGCACAGAATGTGTTTAGAATTCTGATTCA
>DKKL01000048.1 GCA_002455255.1 Candidatus Tepidiaquacellales bacterium UBA6667
CCGAACTTAGCAAATGCTTCAAGCTCTCTGAACTGTGCAAGTTCAAGTCTTAATGTTCCCGCAATTTTTTTCATCGCTTTAATCTGTGCATTACCACCAACCCTTGATACTGAAATACCTACGTTAATCGCCGGTCTGATACCTGCGTTAAATAAGTTTGGCTCAAGATAAATCTGACCGTCCGTGATAGAAATTACGTTTGTCGGAATATATGCGGAAACGTCTCCTGCCTTAGTTTCAATAATTGGTAATGCAGTAAGTGAACCACCGCCTAAATCTGCTGACAGTTTTGATGCTCTTTCAAGTAATCTTGAGTGCAAATAGAATACATCCCCCGGATATGCTTCCCTTCCCGGTGGTCTTCTTAAAAGTAATGAAACTTCTCTGTAAGCGGCTGCTTGTTTTGACAAGTCATCAAAAATAACAAGAGCATGTTTTCCGTTATCTCTGTAATATTCACCTAAAGTTGCTCCGGAATATGGTGAGATAAACTGCATAGGTGCCGGATCAGAGGCAGTAGCTACCACAACAGTTGTATATTCCATTGCTCCTGCATCTTGTAAACTTTTTACAACCTGTGCAACTGTAGAACCCTTTTGTCCTGTTGCAACATATATACAATAAACGTCTTTTCCTTTTTGATTTATAATAGTATCAATAGCGACGGCTGTTTTTCCGGTTTGTCTGTCACCGATGATAAGTTCTCTTTGACCTCTACCGATAGGAATCATCGCATCAACTGCTTTTAAACCTGTTTGAAGAGGTTGATTAACAGGTGATCTTTGAATAACACCAAGTGCTTTTCTTTCGATAGGTAAAAAATTATCTGTTTTTATTTCACCTTTTCCGTCAATTGGTTGTCCGAGCGGATTTATTACTCTTCCGAGCATTGCATCACCAACCGGCATAGAAGCAATTCTTCCGGTTCTTTTTACCTGATCACCTTCTTTTACTAAAGAAGAATCTCCGAATAAGATACATCCAACGTTATCTTCTTCAAGGTTTAGAGCAATACCTACAACTCCATTTGGAAATTCGATAAGCTCAGATGCCATACAGTTTGATAAACCGTAAACTCTCGCAACACCGTCACCGACATATAACACAGTACCTACTTCATAAATGTCGAGTTCTTTTTCAAAACCTGATAATTGTTTTAGAAGTATCGAGGATACTTCATCTGATTTTACTTCAGCCATACTATTTTCTTTTTTTAATGAATCGGATATAAAAATATCCGGATATTAATAATTAATTCAGAATAATTTCACCTTCTTTAAATCTTTTCTTAAGCAGTTCAAGTTGTCTCTTAATACTCGCATCTAAAATTGTATCTTTAATTTTAACCACAAAACCACCAATGAGTTTATTATCAACTGAGAAATTTGGGATTGTGTTTAACTTTGTATATTCATCAATTTTTGATTTCAGATTTTTCTTCTCTTCATCTGAAATTTCAACAGCAGTCGTGATATCAACATTAAGAAAACCGTTCTTCTCGTTTTTGAATATAATAAAATCTTCAAGAATTGATTTTATAAGCATTTCTCTTCCTCTTTGAATGAGAATCAAGATAAAATTCAAAGTATTGTTTTGAATTTTGCCTTCAAAAACCGACTTTACGATTTTTTCTTTTTTTACAGCATCTATAACCGGACTTTTAAAAAATACCTGCAATTCTCTTGACCCTTTTAAAGTATTCAATATAAAAGTTGCATCATCAGTTACTTGATTTACATTGTTCTGTAATAAAGCGTCCTGGTATAAAGCCAGTATATATCTTCTGTTAATCTTATTAAACATTTATCTGATAGCGTTAACTTAGTTTTTAGGAACTTGTGATAAAAAATCGTTTATCAGTCTTTTCTGTTTTTCACTATCAAGCGATTCAGAAATAATTTTTTCAGCCGCAGAAATTGCAATATCAGAAATTTTATCTCGCATTTCATTAAGTGCAGATTCTTTTTGCTGTTCAATATCTCTTATTGCCTGATCAGAAATCTTCTTAGCATCATCTGTAGCTTTTGTAATAATTTCATCCCTTAATTTATTTGCCATATCTTTTGCTTCATTTATGATTTTCATAGATTGTGCATTCGCCTCAGCAAGATTTTTCTTATTTTCTTCAATTAAACGCTGAGCTTCTTTGTTCAGACTTTCAGCATTCTCAATAGAATTTTTAATCATTTCTTCACGGGTATGAAGTGATTTAATCAAAGGACCCCATGCAATTTTTCTCAACAAAAATAACAAGATGATAAAAATTATAATGGTCCAGATAATTAAACCGGGATTTACAGAAAGCAGAGATGGTTTTTCGCCATCAGGTGCAATGAATAATAATATATTAGCAAAATTTGCTAAAATATAATTTAACATTTTAAATAAAATTTAGATTTATTGCTATTAAGCTTTAATAGCAAGTAAGATACAGATAACAAGACCGAATAATGCAGCCCCTTCAATAAGAGCAGCAGCAATAATCATTGATGTTCTGATATCACCGGTTGCTTCAGGTTGTCTTCCTGTTGCTTCCATTGCTGAAGCGGCTAATTTACCAATTCCGATGCCTGCTCCGATAACTACTAATCCGGCACCTAAACCGGCTGCTAAATATGCTAATTCCATTTAAATAATTCTCCTTTTAATAGGTTTGTTTTTTTGTTAAAATTAATGATCTTGATGAACTGCCATATTAATGTATAAAGTGGCTAACATCGTAAAAATATATGCTTGTAAAACTGATACGAATATTTCCAATAAATAAATAAATAATGCAAAAGGAACAGCAATAACTATTCCTGCATAACTCATTATAAATATAAGACTGATAAGTGATAAAATAATTATAGAACCGGCAGTAATATTTGCAAATAACCTCATCAATAATGAAAAAGGTTTTGTAAATAATCCGATGAACTCAACAACAATCATAATCGGTAAAACAAAAGTAGGTATTCCGTGAGGAACTAATCCTTTAAAATATCCAAAGAAACCGTTCGCTTGAATCCCCTTTACCTGTGTAACAAAAAATACCACCAAAGCTAAAGCTGCTGTAACATTAATATTTTTTGTCGGCTGAGCCATAAACGGAATTAAGCCGAATAAATTTGCAAAAAGTATAAAAAAGAAAAGAGTTAAGAAAAATGGCAACATTTTAACACCTTCTTTACCCATATTCGGTACAACAATTTCATCCCTGACAAAAACAACAATAGTTTCTATGAAATTTCCAATCCCTTTAGGGACAAAACTCTTTTTATTTGAAGATGCAGCAATATATAGAACTAATATCAGTAATACTGATACCAGCATCATCATAAACAAAGATTTTGTGATTGAAAAATCAAAGGTGATACCTGCAATATTTACAGGTTCAAATTTCGGAAGTTTTAATTTGCCCAAAAAATAAAAATCAACATAATCATGGTCAACAACTTTATCAACAATATCTACCGAACCTTCGTCTTCACCGCTACCACCTGCATAAGCGTTATTATTAAAAGCGAATAAAGAAATAATCAGGAACGTAAAAACTATTGTGAAAAAGGATTTAAGAGAGAAGTAAGAAATATTCAAAGTCGTTTTATCTAAAAATTAAATATTAGAAATTAGAGAATCTTTAAACTTAATTATAAAAAACAATTCAAGTATTAAATATGAAAAATACAAAGCAAAAAACGTAATTGTAAAATAAACCGGACTGAAATTTAAAACTCCTATACAAATTGCAAAAATTATTAAAATTACAGCCATTCTTATAAACATACTAACAAATGAAAGAGCAAAAAACTTATTGTTTGGTTTCTTTAAAGCCGGAATTAATATTTTAACACCGATAAGCACATTTAAAGTGGATACTGCAAAGGATATCAATAATTCATTTACCGGAAATACATTACTATAGTAATGAACTATTAAACCTGATAAAAGACTAATTACCAAACCGATTGAAACAATTAAAAATGTAAATTTTTTATAATTCATTTATTTTTGATTCATTTTATCTCTAAGTTCCTTTGCCTTTTTTTCTTTTGCTTCTTTTTCCTTTTTCGTGAGATTTTGAATAGTAAGGAAAAATGAGTAAAATCCTCCTGCAAAACCAACAAAAGCAAGAATTAAAGTAAAAATAAAATTTGTTTCAAATTTTTTATCAAGCCAAATACCGATTAATACAAAAATCAAGATAGTACCGGAGAGCTGAATTCCTAATCCTGAATATTGTAATGCTTTATTATCGGTTTTGACAATCGGGTTTGTTAAAAAATCTTTTAAAGAACGATTATTTTCGGGTTTATCCGAATTCATTTTCAAATAATCTCAAAAATACGAAAATCGGATAAGATAATCAATTCTATAAATTAAAGAAATTAGATTAACTCGAAGTAATAAAATTAAACCATACTTGCATCCATAGTAATATCAGTATTCAATAGAATTGATATCGGACAATTTTTCTTTGCATTTTCTGTTGCTTCAGCAAATTGCTCAGGAGACATACCGCTTACTTTCACTTTCACGTCAAGATGGCTGTTCGTAATTTTTCCGTCTTCAAAAGTAATTTTGCAATCTGTGTTAATTGACTCAGGTGTAAACCCCATCTCTCCAATTACAAAACTTAACTTCATTGAAAAACAACCGGAGTGAGCCGCAGCTACTAACTCTTCAGGATTTGTACCTGTTCCTGATTCAAATCTGCTTTTAAAAGAATATTGAGTATTATTTAAAGTTTTACTTTGCGTAGTAAGTGTTCCGCTGCCATCTTTCCCGCTTCCAAGCCACTCGGCTGAGGCATTTCTGTTTAATTTCATATTTTTAAATTTGTTTTAATTTTTAATTTTGTAAAGCGGAGTTTAATCAATAAACTCCGCTTGAAGAATTTATTTTACAAGCAACATTCTTTTTGTTTCAGTGAAACTTCCAGCATCAAGTTTATAAAAATATACACCACTTGAAAGAGTTGCACCGTTAAACGAATATTGATAAATACCTGCCTGGAGATTCTCATTAACTAAAGAAGCAACTTCTCTGCCGAGTAAATCATAAACTTTCAATTTCACAATTGAACTATTTGGAATTGAGAAATTTATTTTTGTTTCCGGATTGAATGGGTTTGGATAATTTTGAGAAAGTTCAAATTTATCCGGAATAATATTTGAAATAGGATTTACATTTCCTTCTAAATACCAACCACCTGAAAAACAAATTATTCTACCATCACGAGAACCAGCAACAATCTCATCGGAGTTGTTAAATCCACCTGTATATGGATTTATATTTTTCAATCCTGTAACTCTTTCAGCTGCGGTGCTGTTTCCACCGGAACCAAATTCATAAGTAAATAAACTTTGACCGGTACTGCTGATGATATAAAGTTTATTCCCGAGCGTAGTTGCTGCAACTGCATCAGGGAAAATTGTATTTACTCTTCCCACAATTGCTGCACCGAGAATATAGGAATTATCCAATGGTAGATTCCAAATTTCTGCACCATCTCTGTTGTCAATCTTATACAATGTTCTTGGTCCTGAAAAAATAGAAGAAATTCCATCCGGGAAGACAGAAATTTGTCCAAACACTTTTTGCCCAAATCCTTTTCTCCAGATTAAACTTCCGTTTGAACCATTAATGGCAGTCATAGAGCCATATAATAATCCTGAATCTGCATAAGCAAGAATATCCGGCTGACCATCACCGTTTATATCATTAATCTGTTTCATATTATAAATATTACCTGTAGAATTAAATGTCCAGGTTCCTACACCTAAAGTATTAAATCCATTTACATAATAAGGTCCACCACTATTATTATTTGCAACTGCTCCCCCATTTGGCATTGAAATAACTGCATAAAGGAAATTAGTTGAAATAGGATATTGGAATATAACATTACCATTTATACCATTTAAACAAAATACAGTTTTTCTTCCGGGTGGTGTTCCACCTGTACCACTTGCAGAAGCGAGAACATCATTTACACCATCACCGTTAAAATCTTTACTCACATCAATACCATTAATATCACCGTTGGAGAAATTTACAGAATCACCATAACCCCAAATCATTTTACCTGTTCTTCCGGAGATTGTATAAACAAATTCATTTCCGCCAGCACAACCGATAACAACATCCTGAACACCATCACCATCAACATCAGTTCTAACCTGCATTGCATCATCATAAGGGACTGAACCTGAGTTATTATTATTTGTGCCTGTATTGAAAGACCAAAAGACATCTGCTGTTACAGAAGCATTACCGTTATAGCATAAAGTATAATAATTATCAGTCGTAGCAATAATGTCATTCACACCGTCACCATTCACATCATTAATTTGTTTCATTGATTTTATAGATTTGTCGTTCGAAGAAGTGAAGGGATTATTTGGAACGACACCTTCCCACCATATTAAACCGACATTAGAATTTGTATCTCTCGGATTTCCCGAAAAAGTTATTGTACCATTATTTTGATTAACAGCATTTGAATTGATTTTTAAAGTATCACGGACGGTTGTATTTAATAATCCGGATTCACTTGGACTAAACCAGACTCTCATTTGATAAGTCCTTTGTGTATCAATCTGAATTGGGAATTGATTTCCCACAGTGTCAACTTTAAAATAAGGAGTATTAAAAGAAGCACCTGAAATCTGTAAAGGAACTGAACCTTGATTTGTAATTGAAAAAGTATAACCACTCAAAGATTTAATCCTTCTGTTTCCGTAATTATAGTTTGTTGTTGAAAGCGAAATGAAACTACCATTTTGAATACCCTTTCCTAAAATTCTGAGAGTTTTAACAGGCGTTCCTCCATCATTACTTGTTATTGATAAAATTGCTGAATCATTTCCGAAAACAAGAGGAGAATAATTTACATTATAATTTTTAAACTGACCTGCATTGATTGTATCAGGTAAATTATTCGGTGAAATAGAAAATCTTGGATTGTTAAATGTCCTGTTTGTAATAATCAAAGGAGCAGAGCCAACATTATTAATTTGAAGATTTTGACTTCCCGTTTGGTTAATGATTACATTCCCTATATTTATTACCGTTGCAGGGTTAGTAGTAATAGTAGGATTACCGGCACCGGAGAGAGTATATTTATAGAGTGTTCTAAACGCACTAACATTGTTACCGATTCGGTTTGCAATCAAATATAAATTTTGTCCATCCCACGCCATACCTCTTGGGTCGCAATCGTTATCCGGATCAGGAGCAGGAAAAGAAAAGACAGTATCCCCTACTGCTTTTCGATATCCATAGATTCTTTCCTGATCACTTTGGAAATTATCAGCGACATATATAATAGTATCACCTTTAATAGTAATTCCCTGACATTGCTTTCCGTAAAGAGGAATGGAATCCACAATTTGTTTTGTAGTGAAATCAACTTTATAACCTTTAGCAAAAGGGTAAGTTGGAAAATCGGGATAGTAAGTACAGAACCACATACCATTTCCCTCTCGGACAAGTCCGGCTATTCCTTCGGCACGTGGATCAAGATAGATACTATCCATTCTTGCACCGAAACGATTTACTTTGTAAATTCTTGCACCACCGCTTCTGAAATTTGAAGCAATCCAGAATCCCGTTCCATCCCAGGCAAGTCCTTGATTGAAAGTATAAGGGACAGCGAAACTATCAAGGATTTGTCCGGTTTTAGAGATTTTGTAGATTGAAGATGCGGTACCACTTCCGACGAAAAGAGTGTCGTCTTTTAAAGTCATACCGTAAAAAGAGTTATATCTGTTCACGAGAGGGAAAGGATAAGACCCGACTAAAGTTTGAGAAAAAACCTCAGTCGAAATCAGAGAAATAAATAATAAAAATAAAATTTTTTTCATTAATCTATTGTTTTTTTATCTTATAAAATTAAGTTTATTGAATAATAAATAAAAGGGGAAAGGTTGAGAGCGAATAAAAATTTTGGGGATATATTTACATATTGATAAACATCTTAACTACGAATTTTACTAATTACACGAAGTTAAATTTTTTGTTGATGTGATTAAATGTATAACGTCAACTTAAACTGAGTTGCTTTTTTTCCGTTACCGTAGGAGTCTCCTGCGGAAGAAGAATATAATCCTCCCCCTAAATCCCCCTCCAAAGGGGGACTTAATTTAAGATTTTTTATTGACATAAGTATTTTAGCTTAAATCCTCTTCGAGAGATTCTTGCGGGAGAAAGCTCACACAGAATAACGAAAAAATATTCATAGTGATTTTGGGGAGTTTAATAATTATTTTATGGGATAAATTAATTTTATTCTTAGATTGAAAAGTTTAAAGGGATTAATATTTTCAGTAATTTTAGTATTTATTACTTCAGTGGGTTTTTCACAAACCGGCGGACATTCGCAAAGCGGAAGTTATTCGCAGACGGGAAGTTTTCTGCAAAGCGAGAGTTATTCTCAAAGCAGGATTTTTTCTAATGATGCATTCAGGCAAACTTTGTTTTACAGAGGGCTTTCGGAAAAAGATTTGATTTTTCCTATTTCATTTGAAGATCCTTCCCCGACAAATAATTTCAAAGGGATTTTTGAACCTGTAAAAGCTATGATGAAAAATCCTTTAACCTCTGAGGATTTCATAAACAGTTTTTCTAATCTTGATTTCAAAGATAAAGAGGACTTTGAAAAATTTATAGAAATAACCTATTCCAAAAATCCGAAAAATATAATTAAAAAAATAAACGAAGAAACTATTTTTCAAGTTATTAATGAACATTACGCTCAATCAGTTTTGTTCAAAAATGCTTTTAAAGAATTGTTCGGAGAAAAATTTAACTTTGTAAAATCAAATCTCACGGATTTATTTTCTGAAAATGACGGAAGTAATATACAAGACATATTTGAGTTTAACAAAGCACGGGATGAATCTCAGGAGAAGTATATTAAAATTTATGAGATACTAAATGATATTGAAATAAATTATTTTATAAATAATGATGTCATTGATTATTTAATTCTAATGGAATTTATCAAACTTGATTTTTCTAAACTGATAAAAATTTATAACAATTTAGATGATGGGCTTAAGAAAAAATTTATAATTGGAAGTACAAAAGATGATGTGCATAAAATAAATAATGATGAAATAATTGCAATCATTGATTTTGGAGGGGATGATAAATATGAAATTAACAGAAATGTAAAATACATTATTGATTTATCAGGAGATGATATTTACACATCAAAACAGGATTACAGAATTGGTTCAGGATATTTTGAGAGTTCATTTATTTACGATAAATCAGGTGATGATAAATATTACGGATTAAATTTTTCAACAGGTGCTGCGGTTGGTTGCGTTGCGGGGATCATAGATGAATCAGGAAATGATTTTTATTCAGCTCAAACTTTTGGAATCGGTGCGGGATTTTTTGGAATTGGTTTTATTCAGGATTACAACGGAAATGATATTTATAACTCAATCAATTACTCTCAAGGATTTGGAATGACAAAAGGAGTAGGGCTTTTGATTGATGACAAAGGGAACGATTCATATCTCACAGATTCCAGGTCGCTGGATGTTACAAGGTATAGCGATCATTATATATCAATGAATCAGGGTTTTGCATTTGGGTTAAGACCTCATTTTGCAGGAGGGATAGGGATACTTATGGATAATTCAGGAAATGATATTTACAATTCTGATATATTCGGACAAGGAGGTGCATATTGGTATGGGTTTGGAGCATTGATAGATAAAAAAGGAAATGATAAGTATAACGGATATCAGTATTCGCAAGGTTCAGGAGTGCATTTTGCAATTGGGGTGCTTTTTGATTATGAAGGAACTGATTTTTATGCAACAAGCGGAGTCTCGCAAGGATGCGGACATGATGTAGGGTTTGGATTATTGTATGATGAATCAGGAGATGACAGCTATTCATCAATTTCATTATCACAAGGTGCGGGAAATGCTAATGGGATTGGTATATTGTTTGATAAAAAAGGTAATGACGGATATTTAAGCAAAGACTCAAGAAACACGAGAGGATTTGGAGATTACCGACGGGACTATGGAAGTCTTGGAATTTTTACCGATGCAGAAGGAAAAGATTTTTATTCAAATGCCGGTGAAGACAGTTCTGTATTGATGAAATCAAGATATGGAATTTGGACAGATTTATTTAGTGATATACAAAATCAAAATATAAATCAGAAAATTTTTGAAAATAAATATGAATATCCTGATTCAAATCGAAGTTACACGCAAGAAGAACTTTTCATAATGGCAAAAACTATTGATATTCCTTATGTTAATTTTTTAACTTACGGTTATAATGAGTTATTTAAAGACAGCATTGGAACGGCGAAATTCGTTATGAAATATTTAGGTTCAAATGATCATAGAAATAATTTAGTGCTTGTAAATCTTGCACAAAAAATCAGTTACAGCCTATGTATTGAATTTACTTCACAGTTAAATGAATACCTGAACAAGCAAAAACAATTTAATCAATATGAAGTAGCTTTTATGTGCAGCTTGCTTGGGATAATTAGAAGACCTGAGTCGAAAGAAGTATTACTGGCACTGACAAAATCGAATGAAAAGAGAATAGTTTCCGAGGCAGTAAATGCATTGGGGAAAATTGATTATGGGGATGATAATAATTTTAAGTGTGAAGTAAATAGCAGACTAAGGGAAATTTTAATTAATAATTCTGAGAATAAAAATTTATTAAAGAATATATCATTCGCATACGGAAATTACTTTGATGAAACGAATTTTCAGGAAATCACAAAATTAATTAAAAATGATTTTTACGGAGTAAGGTTTAACGCTATGGAGGTTTTAAAAAAATATGTTAACGGAAATATTGAGAAAGTAATTGAAGAAATCAATAATAACGAAAATGAAGAATATATAATCTCTTCATTTATTTTCAGTCTTTCAGAGCTTGAGAGTGATAAGTTTTTAAAATTCATATCAGAATTTAATAATGAAAAATATTTTGTTCAGGTAATGAGCGTTATCGAATCAAAGTTAAATACTGAAAAGGATGAAAAAATTATCGCTGAAATAAAATTGATTTATAATACGAAATATAAGTTAAACTCGAATTTAAAAGTAAGATGAAAAAATTAATAATCATATTTGCTATATTCATAAGTGGTTGCGTTAATCAAAATCAAAAAATAACAATTAATGCTGATGGCTCGGGATATGCTGTTATAAATTATTCTACCGCTGTAAAAAATCTATCTGCCGGAGATGAAGTAGGAGGATTTAAATTTTCAGAATCGAAAATCAGAGAGACATATAGTTCAGAAAATTCTGAAATTACGAATCTGAAAATTGACAAAAATGAAAAGGATTCTATTGTTGATGTAATTATTGAAATAAATTTCAAAGATTTTAATAAACTTTCTGATGCTCAAGGATTTTCAAAATCCATAACAGAGTGGAAAGCTGAAAATGATATTTACAGATTTAAATATTTTATTTTAAAAGATTCTTTAAATGCATCAGTTTCGGGAATGAATGATTTTCATTTCAAATATGAATTTAGCTTTCCCGGATTAGTGGCAGAGACAAACGGAACTAAAGACGGAACGGAAAAGGTAATCTGGGAATTCCCCGTTTCAAGTTTTAAGGAGAATGTAGAAATGAACGCATTAATTGAAAAAGAAAAAGGAGGCTGCGGAATGTTTGGGTTAGAATTGCCTTTAATATTTGCCGGAATAATTCTTTTCAACAGGCGTAAAAAGCTATTATAGTGCAAATCCTTATAAATTGAAGAAACATTCGTATTTGAGTATATTCACCCTTGCATGAGAAAATATACACTTATACTATTTATAATCCTCTTTTTATCTCCCATAAAACTAATTGGTTCAGCTGAAACTGAAATTGATAATTTGATAGTTTCCGGAGTTATGAATGGAGTTTTTCCGGGAGCACAGTTATTAATTTCAAAAAACGGAGAGCAGGTATATAACAAAAGTATAGGTTTTTATACTTACGACGAAGATGCCAAAGAGATAACAAGGAACAGTATGTTTGATATTGCTTCGCTGACAAAGGTAGTAGCGACTACTCCTGCGATTATGTTACTCTATGAAAGAAAACAACTTGATATTTATGACAGAGTATCGCTTTATCTGCCGGAGTTTGGTAAAAATGGGAAAGAAGATATTACAATTTTTAATTTACTTGTTCACAATTCAGGTTTAAAAGCGTGGATTCCTTTCTACAAAGCATGTTCAGGAGAGCAGGATATATTAAACACAATTTATGAGATTGGGCTTGATTATTCAACAGGATCGAAAACAGTATATTCAGATTTAAACGCGATAATCCTTGGAGAAATTGTAAAAAAAGTATCCGGAAAAAACTTAAATGATTATTGTAAAGAAAATATTTTTCAACCGTTAGGGATGAAACATACAATGTTTAACCCAACGGATAATTATAAACAATTGTGTGTACCAACGGAGTATGACGGAGTATGGAGACAAAAACAGATGCGAGGTGAGGTTCATGATGAGGCAGCATACCTTATGGGAGGTATATCAGGCAATGCAGGATTATTCTCAACGGCTGAAGATTTATACAAATATATGCAGATGTTAATTGAGAACGGAATTTATTACAATCCATATACAAAAAATCTACAACGTGAAAAATTATTTTTAGAATCTACGATTAATTTATTTACAAAAAAAATCTCTGATTTAAATTATTATAATACAAGGGCTCTCGGATGGGATACCAAGCCGGAACCAACATCGAGTAGAGTGCCATGTGGAGAATTAATGTCTGACAATTGCTTTGGTCATACCGGATATACCGGAACGAGCATTTGGTATGACAGGGATAAGGACATACTAATAATTTTTTTAACAAACAGAGTCTATCCGGACAGAAGCAATACAGCAATTAGAGAATTCAGACCTGACCTGCATAATAAAATTTTAAGTTTGTATTAAAGATTATATGGAAATAGATTTCAAAAATACTGCTAGAGTCCTTTTAGAAAATTATTTGAATATCAAATTAGTTTCAAAGTTAATTAAAATTTCAGAATTTAAAAAAAAATTTGATTTTGTTTCAATAGATGAAAGTGTAATTGGAGATGCAAAATTTTTCGGTAATGATTCAATCAAGAATAATAATACTGAAGTTATGAGTAAAATTGCTGAAAGTGTCTGGCTTTTAGAAAAAACAAAAGCTGAAAATAAATTTTTAATTTTTGGTGGCAGAGAAGAAATTCCAAATAACTGGCTTAAAAAGTTCATCAATGTTACGAATATAAAATTTTATTATTTAAATGAAGATAAAATAAAAGAATTAAACAAAACTAAAAATAAGATTGATGAGATTTATTCAATGAGTGTATGGGATGAGAATGATTTAAAAAATGTTAATGAAGTAAGAGAGAGTTTAAACAAATGGAATCCGGAAAAATTTTAGCAGATACTTCTATAATTATTGAACATTTGAGAATGCTCGATAAAGTAAATTCAACTTTTTCAATACATTTAAAATCATTCAAAATTTATTTGTCGTCTGTAACAATTTTTGAATTATATTGTGGAGCAACTGAAAAAAGAAAAAAAAATGATATTGAAACATTATGCAGATTTACCGATATATTGAATATAGATAAAACTACAAGTGAAATCGCAGGTTCAATTTATATAGAATTAAAAAACAAAGGATTTACAATAGGTACTGAAGATTTATTGATAGCATCAAGTGCATTGCAATATGATTTACCGGTGTTAACTTTAAACAGAAAACATTTTAAGATAGTAAAAAATATAAAACTAATATAATATATGTCATTATCAAAATTCAAGAATGAACCGTTTACTGATTTTTCAGAGAAAAAAAACAGAAAAGAATTTCAGAAAGCACTTGAAAAAGTAACTGCGAGATTTAAAAAAGAATTTCCGATTGTAATAGGTGGAGAGAAAATTTTTTGTGATGAAAAACTCGTAGATACAAATCCTTCAAACCCTGATGAAGTAATTGGTACTTTTCAGAAAGGAACAACAGATTTAGCGATTAAAGCAGTTGTAACAGCAAATGAAACATTTAAAAAATGGAAATTTACGTCACCAAAGAAAAGAGCTGAATATTTATTTCAAGCCGCAAAAATCATGAGAAAAAGAAAACATGAATTTTCAGCGATGATGGTGTATGATGTCGGAAAGAACTGGGCAGAAGCAGACGGAGATACAGCGGAAGCAATTGATTTTATGGAATATTATGCGAGAGAAATTTTAAGATACAGTGATAAACAACCGATAGTAAAAATAAAAGGTGAAGATAACAAATTCGAATATATTCCATTAGGTGTTGGTGTTGTGATTCCACCATGGAATTTTCCTCTTGCAATACTTGTTGGAATGACTACTGCTGCTATTGTTTCAGGTAATACAGTAGTATTAAAACCATCAAGCGACTCCCCTGCCATTGCACAAATGTTTATAGAACTTCTTGAAGAAATAAAATTGCCGGCGGGAGTTGTTAATTTCATAACCGGAAGTGGAGGTGCCATAGGTGATGTATTAGTTCAGCATCATTTAACAAGGTTTATTTCATTTACAGGTTCAATGGAAATTGGTTTAAGAATTAATGAACTCGCTGCAAAAGCTCAACCCGGACAAATCTGGATTAAACGAGTAGTTGCAGAAATGGGCGGAAAAGATTCAATAATTGTTGATAAAGAATTAATTAGTTTTGATGAAGCGGTAACCGGTACAGTTCAGGCAGCATTCGGATTTCAAGGGCAAAAATGTTCCGCTTGTTCAAGAGTAATCGTAGATGAAAGTTTGTATGATAAATTCTGCGATGCACTTGTGGAAAAAACAAGATTTATAAAAGTCGGAAATGCCGCTAACAACCCTAATATGGGTCCCGTGATAAACCAGAGATCAAAAAATAAAATACTCGATTATATAAATAAAGCAGTTGAAGAAGGCGGACAGATAATCTATGGCGGAAAAGAACTTCCGGAAAATGGATATTTCATCGAACCAACAATAATCAAAGATGTAAAACCATATGACACTATCGCCCAAGAGGAAATTTTTGGACCAGTGTTGGCTGTTATAAAATCGAAAAACTTTGACGAATCTATGGATATCGCAAATAATACAATGTTTGGGCTTACCGGTGCTGTATATACAAAAAATAAGAAGAAACTTGAAAGAGCTGAAAATGAATTTCATGTAGGAAATTTATATCTTAATAGAAAATGTACAGGTGCATTAGTGGGAGTTCATCCATTCGGAGGATTCAATATGAGTGGAACTGATTCTAAAGCAGGCGGTAGAGATTATCTTGGATTATTTTTACAAGGAAAAACAATTTCAGAAAAATCTAAATAAACTTAATGAATAAAATATTAATTATAATACTGTTTTCATTTACATTATTCTCCTGTGATTCTATTCAGGAAAAAGTTCAACAAAAAGTTGATGAAGAAGTAAATAAAACAATACAGGAACAATTGAATCAACTTGATTCATCATTAAAAGGAATAAACATAGATTCAATAAAAAACTGGAATGGAATGGATTCTGTTGCAGTTAAACTTGATTCGGCTTCTAAGATGTTAGATATGTTAATAAAAGAACAGGAAAAGAAAATAAACGAACAACAAGAAAAATTAAATAATTCAAAAAAATAATAAATTATGAAACTTCACGAATATCAGGCAAAATCAATTCTGAAAAATTATGGAGTACCGGTTCAGGATGGAATTGCAATAAAATCAAATGAAGAATTTGACCGAGCCGTTCAGATATTAATGGAAAGCGGGATTAACCAATTTGTTGTAAAATCTCAAATCCACGCAGGTGGAAGAGGAAAAGGAACTGTTTATAACAAGCATAACCGAAATGAAATTGTAGTTGAAGGTGGTGTTAAATTTTTTGGAGGCGATGTATTTAAAGCTAAAGATTACGCATCAAAATTACTTGGAAACATTCTCGTAACACATCAAACCGGACCTGAAGGAAAAGAAGTTCAAACTTTGTTCATTACCGAAGGTCTTGATTATAAAAAAGAATTGTATCTCGGTATATTATTAGACAGAGGAAATTCAAAGAATATCATCATGGCTTCAACTGAAGGTGGTGTTGAAATTGAACAAGTTGCTGAAGAAACTCCTGAAAGAATTATTAAAGTTTGGGTTGAACCGGGTTTAGGGTTAACACAGTTTCAGGCAAGAGAACTTGCATTTGGTTTAGGATTAGAAGGTAATGCATTTAAGGATTTTGTAAAATTTATCTCAAAGCTATATGATGCTTATGAAAAAATGGATGCATCTATGATTGAGATTAATCCTATGGTTATTACGAATGATGATAAAATAGTTGCTCTTGATGCTAAAGTGACAATAGATGATAATGCTTTATACAGACATAAAGATTTTATGGACTTGAGAGATTTAAATGAAGAAGATCCACTTGAAATTGAAGCATCAAAGTTTAATCTGAACTATATAAAACTTGACGGTAATGTCGGTTGTATGGTAAATGGTGCGGGGCTTGCAATGGCAACTATGGATTTAATCAAGCTTGCAGGCGGTGAACCGGCAAATTTCTTAGATGTAGGTGGAACAGCTTCTGCAGAAACAGTTGAAAACGGATTTAGAATAATTTTATCAGACCCAAATGTGAAAGCAATTTTAATAAATGTCTTTGGCGGAATTGTGAGATGTGACAGGGTTGCAAACGGTGTTATTCAAGCAGCAAATAATATCTCAATCAATGTGCCGGTAGTTGTGAGACTTCAAGGAACGAATGCTGAAGAGGCACGGGAAATTCTTAAAAATTCCGGATTAAATTTAATACCTGCAGATACTTTGGAAGATGCTGCTCAAAAAGTAACAGAAGCATTAGCTGCATAAAAATAAAATAATAAAAATTGAACGGGAAAAATTCATTTTCAGATTTTTCACTTACTTATGATGATATATCAATTTTACCGGATAAAATTTCGGAAATTGAACACAGATCAGACTGTGATACTTCAACGGATTTTTTAGGATTAAAACTTGAAGTTCCTATAATTGCTTCACCGATGAATACAGTTTGCGGTGGTAAGATGATGAAAGCAATGGCAGAAATGAAAACACTTGGAATAATCCACAGGTTTAATACTATTGAAGATCAAATAAATGAAATCAAACTTTATTTCACTGATGATTCTGAATATAAAGCTGCTGCAGTCGGAATAAATTTAACAACCGATATTGAAAGATTAAAAAGACTTGTTGATACAGGAATTAAAATATTTTGCATAGATGTTGCAAATGGTGGTTCAAAAGTTGTTGAAAAATTTATTCTTAATATTGACAGTATAAAAAGAGATAACAATCTGAAATTGATTGCAGGAAATGTTGCAAGTTATGAAACAACAATGTTCCTGATTGAGCTTGGGGTGGAAGCTATAAGAGTTGGAATTGGTAACGGGGCGATGTGTTCCACTTCCATAAAATCAGGAATTGGAATCGGACAAGTGGATGCAATACAAAGGGCATTATATGCTAAACGAGATTCTGATTCTAATGTAAAAATTATAGCCGACGGAGGTATAAACACTCCAGGTGCAATGTGTAAGGCAATTGCTTTAGGTTGTGATGCAGTAATGTTTGGCAGAGTATTAGCGGGAAGTGAGCAGGCACCGGGTGAAGTTTTAAAATATAACAATCAGCTTTTCAAAAAATATTGCGGAAGTGCTTCTTTTGCTTCTAAACAGGAAAAGAAAAATTATATTGAAGGTGAAGAATCTTTAGTTCCGTATAAAGGCGATGTAAGAAAAATTATTACAGAGTTTAAAGAAGGCTTGCAATCTTCAATGAGTTATATTAACTCTGCTGATTTAAACGAATATAAAAGTAATGCTACTTTTGTTAAACTTACAAGCCACTCATTTAATGAAAGAAAGCCACAGGTGTAAACTTTTTGAAATTAAAAATATTTTGGTTCAGGGAAGATTTAAGATTAGAAGATAACAGAGGATTATTTGAATTTACAAATTCTCTTAACCCGAATGAACGATTTTTATTTCTTTATATTAAAAATGAAAATTCTTTTAATTTTTTTGGAGCAAAACGGATACGATTTTTATATGAATCGTTAGATGAATTAAAAAAATCATTAAATAATTTAGGTTTTGATTTATTCATAACCAAAGGTAAAAGTACTGAAGTTATAAAAAAGATTTCTGAAGAATTTGAGGAAGTAATTAATTATGCAAATGAACAACCTGAAATTTATTCCAGAAATAGAGAAGAGAAAGTAAAAAAGATTTCGAATGTTCAACTAAATTTATACACAGATTCTACAATATTCGGTTTCAATGAAGTTTTAAAAGATGATGGTAAACCTTATACGGTTTATACACCATTTAGCAAAAAATTCTTTGTTCTTTTAAATAATGACAGATATAAAAATTTTAAAGCAGATTTGTCAAAACTTCATACCGAGAAAGAATTCAAACCTAAAAAGATATTAGTTTTTGATATATCCGGTGGATTGAATGAAATAGATGATATAGGAGTAATAAAAGGCGGAAGAAGTGAAGGAATAAAACTATTAAAAAAATTTTACGATGGCGGTATAAGTTCTTATAAAAAATTTAGAGATTTTCCTGCTACTAAAGGCACAAGTTACTTATCACCATTTCTTCATTTTGGAATTATTGGAATTAGAGAGTGTTTCAGAACTGCTTATTCTAAACTGAATAAATCACAAGAATCTGAAAGTCAGGAAATATTAACTTGGATTAAAGAATTAATTTGGCGGGAATTTTATTATAATATATCATATCACTTTAGTTACACAGATAAATTTTCTTTTAAAAAAGAATACGACAAACTTAACTGGAGATATGACGAAGATAGTTTTAGAAAATGGTGTGATGGAAAAACTGGTTACCCAATTGTAGATGCAGGAATGAGGCAATTAAAAAAAGAAGGTTGGATGCATAACAGAGTGAGAATGATAGTTGCAATGTTTTTAACAAAAGATTTATTTATAGATTGGCGATGGGGCGAAAAATATTTTGCTGAACATTTGATAGATATGGATTTTTCCAGTAATAATGGAGGTTGGCAATGGAGTGCCTCAACCGGGTGCGATGCACAACCGTATTTCAGAATTTTTAATCCTGTTTTGCAAAGTAAAAAATTTGATACTGAAGGTGATTATATAAAAAAATATGTTCCTGAATTGCAATATTTACCTTCAAAATTTATTCATACACCATGGGAGATGACAAGTGAAGAGCAGGAGATGTATAAAATGAGAATTAACATAGACTATCCCGAACCGATTGTTAACCATCAAGATGTAAAAAATTTAATATTATCAGAATTTAAAAAAATATCAGCAAACTGAAATAAATAATTGAAAGAAATTTTACAAAAATATGAACCGGTAATTGGGCTTGAAATTCACGCTCAGATGAAGACTAAGACAAAAGCATTCTGCAGATGTTCAACCGAATTTAATGCACCTTCAAATTCTAATGTATGTCCGGTATGTCTCGGACATCCCGGTGTTTTACCGGTATTGAATGAAGAACTCGTGAACTTCATTTTGAAAATGGGACTTGCAACAAATTGTAAAATTAAAGAAAGAAGTATTTTTGCAAGAAAAAATTACTTTTATCCGGATTTATCTAAAGGGTATCAAATAACACAATTTGAAACACCAATTTGTTATGGTGGATATCTTGATATAGAATTAAAAGATGATACTAAGAGAAAAATAGGAATCACAAGAATTCATATGGAGGAAGATGCAGGAAAATCTATTCATGACTTTTCAGATGATGAGTCATTAATAGATTTTAACCGATGTGGAGTTCCTTTAATTGAAATCGTAAGCGAACCGGATATAAGAACAATAGAAGAAGCAACTACATATTTAAACAAAGTGAAACAATTGTTGGTTTATCTTGAGATTAATGACGGCAATATGGAAGAGGGTTCGTTGCGTTGCGATGCGAATATTTCAATTAGAAAAAAAGGTGAAGAAAAATTTGGAACAAGGACAGAGATAAAAAATTTAAATTCATTCAGGAATGTTGCTGATGCTCTTGAAGCTGAATTCAATCGTCAGTATGAGGTAATAGAATCAGGAGATAAAGTATATTATACAACGATGACTTATGATGCTACTTTAAAAAAGACTTCTCCTTTGCGTTCCAAAGAAGAAGCACATGATTACAGATATTTCCCTGAGCCAGATTTGGTTTATGTGGAAGTAAATGAAAACAAATTAGAGTCTATTAAAAACGAATTACCTGAATTGCCGGAAGAAAAAAAATTAAGATTTAAAAAAGATTATTTGCTCCCTGATTATGATATAAATATTTTAGTTCAGGATAAAGAATTAAGCAATTTTTATGAACAAGTAACTTCCAATCTTGCAACTAAGAATGAAAAAACTTTTAAGACTTCAAGCAATATAATTCTCAGTGAAGTTTTAAGGGTTTTAAATGATGAAAAAATTGATTTGAAAAATCTAAAATTAAAACCAGTAAATATTTCAGAATTAATAGGATTCGTGAGCCGAAATGAGATAAATAATAATACTGCGAAGGATGTATTTAATGAAATGTTTACTACAGGGAAAAATGCAAGCGAAATCATCAAAGAAAAAAATTTGATTCAGGTATCTGATGATAATTTAATAATTGAAATTATAAATAAAATTATACTCGAAAATAAATCTGAAGCAGACAGATATAAATCAGGCGAATCAAAACTGAAAGGTGTTTTAGTAGGTAAGATTATGAAAGAGAGTAAAGGTAAAGCAAATCCTCAAAAAGTTAATGAGTTGTTAGATAAATTAATTGAAAACTAAAATTAAATGAGAAGAAAACTGATAGCAGGCAACTGGAAAATGAACAAAGATTTACAAGAATCAGAAAAACTTGTATCTGAAATTATTGCAGGATTAAAAAAAATTGAATATGATAAATCAGATGTATTAATTTGCCCATCGTTTGTTTCACTATCGGATACTTACAAACAAATATCAGGTACACCTTTGAATCTTGGAGCTCAAAATATGTATTTTGAAAATGAAGGTGCTTTTACAGGTGAAATATCTGCAAATATGATTAAGTCAGCCGGTTGTAAATATGTAATTCTTGGTCACAGTGAAAGAAGAAATATTTTTCATGAATCAGATGAATTAATTAATAAAAAAGTTATCAAAGCAATTGATTCAAAACTTACAGCAATTTTATGTGTTGGTGAAATTCTTGAAGAAAGAGAATCAGGTAAGCAAAATGAAGTTGTAAAATCACAGATTGAAAAAGGATTAGCAGGAGTCTCTTCGGATAAATTGATAAATCTTGTAATCGCTTATGAACCAGTCTGGGCAATCGGTACAGGGAAAAATGCAACTCCGGAAGAAGCAAACGAAATGCACAAATTTATTAGAGAAATTATTTCAGATTTATATAATAAAAATGCATCCGATGAAATGAGAATATTATACGGAGGTAGTCTGAATGATAAAAACTGCGAAGAATTACTTTCTCAAAGCGATATAGACGGTGGATTGATAGGTGGTGCAAGTTTGAAATCAGAAAGTTTTTTAAAAATTATTGAAACCAGTAATAATATTTAAATAAAGAGTTTTAAAATATAAAATAACAGAATTATATGAAAGAAGCAGTAATAGTATCAGCAGTGCGAACACCAATCGGTATGTTTCAAGGTGCTTTATCATCACTATCCGCTCCACAGCTCGGAGCGATTGCGATTAAAAAAGCAGTTGAGAAAGCAGGAATTAAACCTGAAGATGTATCAGAAGTTATAATGGGATGTGTGCTTCCTGCCGGAATAGGACAAGCACCTGCTCGTCAGGCATCTATATTTGCGGGCATTCCAAATTCAGTACCATGTATGACAATTAATAAAGTTTGCGGATCTGGCTTAAAGGCGGTTATGCTTGCAGAACAGGCAATAAAATCAGGCGATGCTGAAATTGTTGTTGCAGGTGGAATGGAATCTATGAGTAATGTTCCCTATTACCTTGATAAAGCAAGGACGGGATACAAAATGGGAAATCAAAAAGTTACTGATGGCATGATACACGACGGCCTTTGGGATGTTTACAATGATTTTCATATGGGGAATGCAGCTGAGCAATGTGCTACAGACCATAGCATCACAAGAGAAGATCAGGATAATTTCGCAGCAAACAGTTATACAAGAGCTTTAAAAGCGACAGAAGATGGACTATTTAAAGAGGAAATTGTACCGGTAGAAATTAAAGATAAAAAAGGAACTGTAATAGTTGATAAAGATGAAGAACTTTCAAGAGTAAATATAGAAAAAGGAAAAACATTAAGAGCAGCGTTTGTAAAAGACGGAACCGTTACTGCATTTAATTCATCTTCAATTAATGACGGTGCATCAGCGTTGGTAATTATGTCAGCAGATAAAGCAAAAGAATTAGGCATTAAGCCACTTGCAAAAATTGTATCACAAGGTTCTTATGCACATGCACCTGAATTATTTACAACTGCACCGGCTTACGCAATAGATAAGGTACTTAAAAAAGCTAACTTAAAAGTTAGCGATTTGGATTTGGTAGAATCTAACGAAGCTTTTTCTGTACAGTCATGTGCTGTGATTAAAATAGCAGGTTTAGATTCTGAAAAAGTGAATGTGAATGGAGGAGCAGTTGCACTTGGACATCCGATAGGAGCAAGCGGTGCGAGAATACTTACAACTTTAATTCATGCTTTAAAACAAAGAAACGGAAAATACGGACTTGCAACCTTATGTATCGGTGGAGGCGAAGCATCTGCAGTTATTATAGAAAACTTAAATTAATCAAAATGAATATAAAAAATATATCAGTTATAGGGTCAGGCACAATGGGAAATGGAATTGCTCATGTGTTTGCTCAGTTTGGATATAATGTTACGCTTATAGATATTAAACAGGAATTTCTTGATAAAGCTATTAAGACAATAACCGGGAATCTTGACAGGCAGATAAAAAAAGGAAGTTTAACAGAGGAACAAAAAGTTACAACACTTGGAAACATAAAAACTTCAGTAAATATTGCCGATGTTACAGAATCTGATTTAGTTATTGAGGCAGCATCTGAAAATTTTGAAATAAAGAAAAAAATATTTCAGGATTTAGAAAGCAATACAAAACCTGAATGTATTTTAGCAACAAATACTTCATCAATTTCGATTACAGAAATAGCTGCAGTAACAAAAAGAGCAGATAAAGTTATTGGAATGCATTTTATGAATCCAGTACCTGTTATGAAACTTGTTGAAATTATAAGAGGACTTGCAACTTCGCAGGAAACTTATGATTTAATAAAAAGTTTGACAGAAAAAATTGAGAAAGTACCCGTTGAAGTTCAGGATTATCCCGGATTTATTTCTAACAGAATTTTATTACCGATGTTAAATGAAGCGATGTATTGTGTTATGGAAGGAGTAGCAACTCCAGAAGCAATAGATAATGTAATGAAACTTGGAATGGCTCACCCTATGGGACCGTTAACGCTTGCAGATTTTATCGGGTTAGATGTATGTTTATCAATTATGGAAGTGTTGCATAATGGATTGGGAGATTCTAAATACAGACCTTGTCCATTACTTAAAAAAATGGTGGCTGCGGGATATCTCGGCAGAAAATCCGGTAAGGGTTTTTACGATTATTCAAAATAAAAAAATAATTATATTAATTAAAAAAATAATATTATGAATTTCGATTTATCTGAAGAACAGATTCAAATAAGAGATGCTGCAAGAGATTTTGCAGAAAATGAAATAGCACCATCTACAGTACAAAGAGATATAAAAGCAGAGTTTCCTTATGAGATTATTAAAAAGATGGGTGAACTTGGTTTTATGGGAATGATGGTTCCTCCGCAATGGGGCGGATCGGGTATGGATACATTGAGTTATGTACTCGCACTTGAAGAAATTTCAAAAGTTGATGCTTCTGTTGGCGTAATTATGTCAGTCAATAATTCACTAGTTTGCTTCGGAATAAATAAATGGGGCACAGATGAACAAAAAGAAAAATATCTAAAACCACTTGCCTCCGGAGAAAAGTTAGGAGCATTTTGTTTATCAGAGCCGGAAGCGGGCAGTGATGCGACAGCACAGAAAACTACAGCCGTAAAAGATGGTGATTATTTTGTATTAAACGGAATTAAAAATTGGATAACAAACGGTAGCACAGCCGATGTTTATTTTATGCAAGCAATGACAAATCCGGAATTAGGGTATAAAGGAATTTCAACTTTTTTAGTTGAGAAATCTTTTCCCGGAGTTGAAATTGGCATCAAAGAAGATAAACTCGGAATCAGAGGGTCAGACACTTGTACGATTGGACTAAATGAAGTGAGAGTTCCCAAAGAAAACTTAATGGGTGAAGAAGGTTCCGGTTTTAAGTTTGCAATGGAAACATTAAATGGCGGAAGAATAGGTATTGCTGCACAGGCACTTGGAATTGCTACAGCATCATTTGAAGCAGCGGTAAAATATTCAAAACAAAGAAAAGCATTTGATAAACCAATTGCAGATTTACAGGCGATTCAGTTTAAGTTAGCAGATATGGCAGTGAATACAGATGCAGCGAGATTACTTGTTTACAGGGCAGCGAAGTGTAAAGATGAAGGAAAGAAATATATTAAGGAAGCAGCTATGGCAAAACTTTTTGCTTCTAAAGTTTCAGTTGACAACTCACTTGAAGCGATACAGGTTCACGGTGGATATGGATATGTAAGAGAATATTTAGTTGAAAGATATCTTAGAGATTCAAAAATTACCGAAATTTATGAAGGCACAAGCGAAATTCAAAGAATTGTTATCGCCAGAGAGTTATTGAAAAGTTATTAAATTTATTCTTAAATAAATTAAACTAAACCTGTATAAATAAATTTATACAGGTTTTTTTATTTTAAAAATTGAATGTGATTCTTGCGGTGAGATTTAATGAATTGAAATTTCCTGCTACGGATGATATTACCGGTTTTTTTCCTTCCTGATTTAGCGGAACTACTCTGTAACTTAATTCAAAATTATATCCAAATTTTGCGAATGAACCGTAACCTACAGAACCCATAAAATGTGGTACCCAAAATGAATTTTCATCGGTTGAAGTTGTGATAAATCCGGAAAAATTTGAATTTGCATATTGATAATTTAAATATCTTTCTTTTATATACATAGGTCCTCCGCCAACTCCAAAATATAAATTACTTACAGGTGAAATCAAATCTGATGTGAATGGATAAAACTTCGCATTCACATTTATTGGAAGTGCAAATAAATTACATTCACTTGGTAAATAATATGTCGTGTTTGTTGAACCCTGACTTTCAAATGCAAATCCTTTATTGTTCCTTGAATTTGTAAATATAAAAGAAGGACTTATCTCTACTGCTAAATTATCATTAAACCTAATGCCAAAAAAAGGATTTATTTCGCTCAGAAAATTTGTATTATTAAAATTTAAAACCGGATACATATCCGAAACTTTAGAATCCGTGAATATAACTAATGAATAGCCAATACCTGCATACGAAAATGAGTTAGAACGGTCTTTAATCTGAGCGTTTATAGTATTTATATATATAGTTGTTATGAAAATTAAAGAAAGTAGTTTCTTCATAATATATACCTGCTTAAATCTCTGTTTTTAACAACATTGTGTAACCTGTCTGTTACCATTTCTTTTGAAATTTCAATCCTTTTCTTTTTAATTTTATCTGGCACATCAAACAAAATATCTTCGAGTAAATTAGATAAAATTGTGTGCAATCTTCTCGCACCAATATTTTCAACATTTTCATTTACTTCGGCTGCTATTTTCGCAATTTCCATAATACTCTCATCTGTAAATTCAAGATCAACTCCTTCAGTTTGCAAAAGAGCAGTATATTGTTTTATCAGTGCATTTTCAGGTTTTGTTAATATCTGATAAAACTCTTCGAAACCAAGACTTTCAAGCTCAACTCTGATAGGAAATCTACCCTGCAATTCAGGAATTAAATCGCTTGGTTTTGCTACGTGAAATGCACCCGAAGCAATAAACAATATGTGGTCAGTTTTTACCGGTCCATATTTTGTTATAACAGTTGACCCTTCAACAATTGGCAATAAATCTCTTTGGACACCTTCACGGGACACATCAGGATTTGAATTTCCTGATTGGCGACCTGCAATTTTATCAATTTCATCAATAAAAATTATTCCGCTATTTTGAACTTTATCTATAGATTCCTTTATTACATTATCCATATCAATCAGTTTATTTGCCTCATCCTGAGTTAAAACTTTTTTTGCATCAGCTACTGAAAGTTTTCTTTTCTTAGATTTTTTTGGCATCATATTCCCAAATAATTCACCAATATTCAAACCCATTTCTTCAAGTCCTACCGGTCCCAGAACCTGCAGCATAGGAGTATTATCTGTTGATAAATCTAATTCAATTGTACGGTTGTCGAGTTTTCCTGCCAATAACTGCTCTTTCAACTTTTCTCTTGTTTCAATATTTTTTTCAGTTTCATATAAACTTTCTTCAGTAGTAATTTCAGTTTTCTTTTTTATGGGTGGCAATAAAATATCAAGTATGCGTTCGATTGCATTTTCCTGAGCTTTTATCTGAACTTCCTTTAATTTTTCAGATTTAACCATATTAACACCGAGATCAGTAATTTCTCTGACCATTGATTCCACATCTCTCCCGACATATCCGACTTCTGTAAATTTTGATGCTTCTATTTTAAGAAATGGAGCATTCGCAAGTTTCGAAATTCTTCTTGCGATTTCAGTTTTTCCTACACCTGTTGGACCTATCATAATTATATTATTGGGCATAATTTCTTCCCGAAGATTATCTTTTACAGATTGTCTTCTCCATCTGTTTCTTAATGCGATTGCAACTGATTTTTTGGCATTTCTTTGCCCAATAATATATTTATCAAGTTCTGCTACAATTTCAGATGGTGTTAACTGATTAATTTTTTTTTCGGAATTTTTTCCGTTCTTTATTATATCTAAAGTTATTTTAGCTTTTTTACTTTTTGATTTTTCTAATTCCATTATTTACTTAGTTCCTCTACTGATATATTATTATTAGTGTAAATACAAATATCTGCTGCCTGCTCCAATGATTCTTTAACAATTTCTTTCGCATTAAGTTTCGAATACTTAACTAACATTCGAGCAGCCACAAGTGCAAATTGTCCGCCTGAACCGATTGCTACAATTTTATCATCCGGTTCAATTATGTCACCGGTTCCGGAAATTACAAACGCTCTTTCATTATCCAAAACAGCCAAAAGTGCTTCAAGTCTTCTAAGATATTTATCAGACCTCCACTCTTTAGCCATTTCCACCGCAGCTCTTGAAAGATTACCCTTGTATTCATCAAGTTTAGATT
Source organism: Candidatus Tepidiaquacellales bacterium UBA6667 (assembly GCA_002455255.1). Classification (GTDB taxonomy): domain Bacteria; phylum Bacteroidota; class Ignavibacteria; order Tepidaquicellales; family Tepidaquicellaceae; genus UBA9002. Next base: position 27,424 of record DKKL01000048.1, read on the forward strand.
CAAATTTTTCAAACAACGTGAAAGCGTCAGATGTAGAACCGGCAAACCCTGCAAGAATTTTGCCGTTGTATAATTTTCTGATTTTTTTTGCTGAATGTTTCATTACTGTACTGCCCATTGTAACCTGTCCGTCACTTCCGATTACTGTTTTACCGTCTTTTATTAATCCTATTACGGTAGTTGATCTTATTTTTTCTCTCATAGTTTTCTTCTTAATCTTGCTTTAGGAATATTCATTGCTTCTCTGTATTTAGCAACTGTTCTTCTTGCAATTTTAAATCCAAGATTATTCAGTTCATTTGCCAAATCATCATCAGTAAATGGTTTCGCTGAATTTTCTTTTTCTATTATTTCTTTAATTTTATTTTTAATTTCTTTAGTTGATATATCATCACCATCTTCGTTTTTCAGATAATTACTGAAAAAGAATTTCAATTCATATATACCGAAATCAGTTTGAACATATTTCCCTCTCACAGTTCTGCTGACTGTTGAAATATCCATGTTTATATCTTCTGCTACGTCTTTTTCATACATCGGTTTCAAACCTTCACCTTTATTTTCAAAAAAATCAAATTGACGTATTAAAATACTGTTCATTACTTTCATCATAGTTTCTCTGCGGGATTTTATCGCGTCTAAAAACCATTTTGCTCGTTCAAAATTTACCTGAACAAAATCTTTAGTTTCTTTTGTCAATTTTGTTTTCTCATTCATTATCATATTTCTATAACCGTTGTTTAGTCTCAGCTGTGGTATGCCTTTATCATTTAATGTAACTATATATTCCTCATCTTTTTTCGTTACTATCAAATCAGGATAAATATAAGTTTGGTCTATTAATGATTCTGAAATTCCGGGTTTCGGATTTAATTTTGATATAGTATCAAAAACTTTATTTACCGTTTCCTGATCAACCTGTAATTCCTTGCAAATTTTTTCATAATTTTTTAGTCTGAATTCCTCAAAATAATTATTTAAAATCTTATCACATAAATTTTTTATTCGAGAGTCAATTGCAAGCTCATCCAATTGTGTCAAAAGACAATCAACTAAATTTCTGGAAGCAATACCAACGGGTTCAAATCTTTTAATTAAGTCTAATACAGTTTTAACTTCATCTAAAGTGAATGATTCATTCTCATATTCTGTTCCATATTTCATTCTCTCAATTTCAGCCAATAGTTCTTCATCTGTTTCTCTTAGATAACCGTCTTCGTCTAAATTTCCTATAATATGTTCTCCAATGTAAATCTCTTTATCAGAAATTCCTGACATATGCAATTGAGAGATTAAGTTATCCGAAAATGAAGTTTCATCCTTCCACATATTTTCAAGCTTATAACTTTCATTTTCTTTGAAATCAAGATTTGTTTTATATCCGTCTGAATCATTTTCAAAATAATCATCCCAGTTATATTCGTCAGCTTTTGAATTATCATCGGAGTTCTCAGTATCATCTGCAGTTTTATCTTTTTCAGTAGATTCTGCCTCCTGAGTTGGCGATTCCATTTCAACAATTTCCAAATCTTCAAGGAATGGATTTAACTCCAGTTCTTGCTTCATCATTTGCTCTAATGCAATAGTCGGAACAGCCAAAAGACTTTGCCTCTGAATAATCTGAGGCAATATTTTTTGATTTAATTTCTGACTTTGAGTTTGTTTTAACATTTTTTTAAATGACTTTCCTTAATTTCATTATATGTTTCATTTCCAAATTCTCTAACCAATGCATCTTTAGTAAATTCAAATACTGATATATCATTTTTTTCACCATTGATAATTGCATCACTACATTCAGTAAAATATTCATACCTTAAAACTTCCCTATCATTACCTGAAATTCTAATTGGGAATAACTGACACGAAATTGGTTTTCGAAATTTTATTTTATTCAAAAAATATAATTTTTCAAAAATACATTTCGCAATATTATTTTCTCGGACTGAAAAAACACAGTCTCTTTGCTTAATATTATTTAAATAAAATTTATTTTCATATTCTAAAAAAAATCCTTCATTTTCCAAAACTTCAAGATTTTTATCCGGTAAATTTTCTTTTACCAAAGGCAAATGATTTCTGATTTCAGCAATTTCAGATTCCAATATTGGAGCACCAAGATCGCTATACATTGTGCAACATCCACCTTTACATTTATTTAATTCACATTTGAATTTAACAGAAAATATTCTGTCATCAATAATATATTTTGATAAATCTTTTAACATTTTAAAAAATACTTTCCTGGTAATTGCTTCACTATACCTTTAAATTCGAGTGTTAACAAATTTACTAAACAATCTGAAATACTTAACCCTGAGTTTTCATTTATTTTATCTATATGGACCGGTTCATTACTCAAGAGTTTATAAATTGTTAACTCATAAGAAGTAAGATTATTTAAATCAAAATCGACTTTATCAGTAACATTAGTTTTTTTATTGATTTCAATATTTAATTTGGAGTCGAGTTCAATTAATATATCATCTACATTTGTAACTAATTTTGCAAATCCTTTTTTAATGAGTTCGTTTGTGCCGAAAGATTCTTTCGAAGTTATATTTCCGGGGATAGCAAACAATTCCCTATTCTGATCTAATGCATATTCCGCAGTAATCAAAGAACCACCTTTTAAACCTGATTCGACAATTACTGTTCCTAAACTGATACCACTTATTATCCTGTTTCTCTTGGGAAAATTAATTTTGTCAGGTTCGGTACCCGGTAAATATTCTGAAATAACTGCACCATTCTCAATAATTGCGTCATATAACTTTTTACTTCCACGTGGATAAACAAAATCTACTCCACATCCTAATACAGCATAAGTCTTATTTCCGTTTTGAATACATTTTTTATGAGCAACTGAATCTATCCCAAGAGCCATTCCGCTTATAATCATTAAATTATATTTTACTAAATCACTTGTAATCTTGCTGCAAATAAAATTACCATATTCAGAAGGATTTCTCGTCCCGACTATTCCAATAGATTTTTCATCTTCTTGTGAAAGTGAACCTTTATAAAACAAATATACCGGAGTGTCATAAATGTTTTTAAGATTTTTGGGGAAGTTATCATCTAAGATTGTTACAATTTTTATTTCCCCTTTCTCACAAATTTCTAATAATCTGCTTAAACTATCATTGATTTCATTGAGATTTTTCTGTGCTTTTAGAATTTCATTTGCAATTTTTTCACTTATCCCGTCAATATTTATTAATTCTTTTATGGAAAGAGAAAATAATTTATCAATTGAATCAATTCTATTGATAATATTACAAATACGGACATTGCCTAATAGCTTAACCGCATTTAAAAAATATAAATATTTTAAATTTTCTAAATTCAAAAATTTTATAATAAATTTATTTTGTAAGCTTTGGATCAAGAGCATCTCTTACTCCGTCACCTAAAAGGTTAACCGCAAAAACGGTTATCATAATTGCCAATGACGGGAAAACTGCCAAACCCCAGTTTGTTCCGGCGATTAAATATTTATATCCATCAAAAATCATTTGTCCCCAACTTGCAGTAGGCGGCTGAACACCAAGACCAAGAAAGCTTAGACTTGCTTCAAAAATAATAGCAGTGGCAAGACCAACCGTACCGGTTATAATTACCGGTCCCATACAATTTGGTAAAATATGTCTTAAAATTATTCGCGGAGATTTAAACCCTACTGCTTTTGTTGCCTCAATATACTCTGTTTCACGAATCGAAAATATTTGCCCTCTCACAATTCTTGCAATATCAACCCATGCAGTTAATCCAATTGCGACAAATGCCTGCCAAAAACCTTTTCCAAGAACTACAGAAATTGCAATAACAAATAATATAGAAGGAAAAGCCCATACAACATTGATTATCCACATAATAACTTTATCCGTAGTTCCCCTAAAAAATCCTGCTAAGGCACCTAAAATTAATCCCAGAACTATAGCAATACTTTCAGAAATTAATCCTACTGAAAGACTTATTCTGCTTCCGTATATTAAACGGCTTAATACATCTCTCCCAAATCTGTCTGTGCCGAGCAAAAAAGTTAGAGTTTTAAATGGAGTTTTTTCGTTTAATTCAGATTTTGAAATCGTTTTATCCGCATCATTATAATCAATATAATTTATATCATTCCCGGAACTTGAAATTATTTTTTTAATAGGTATATACTGCAGTTCATTATTGCTTCCTAAATCTTTTTTTATGAGCACTTCACCTTTAAAATTTATAGGTTTGGTAGCAAACTCAAGAATTTGATCATTAGGATCATACGGAGCAATCCAAGGAGCAAAAATTGCCACAAAAACCATAAATGAAAGAACATATAAACCTACCATCGCAAGTTTATTTCTTTTTAATCTTTTCCAACTGTAATACCATAAGCTGCGTCCTGCTTTTGTTTCCGACTCGGTAATTCTGTTTTTTATTTCCTGTATCTCGCTCATTATGAAAGTTTTACCTTAGGATCTAAAAATGCATAAACAATATCAACCAAAAAATTGATAACTACAAAAATTATAGCACTAAACAAAACAGTACCTTGAATAACAGGAAAATCCAGTTTTAAAATTGAATCAACTGCCAACAAACCAATACCGGGCCAATTGAAAATATATTCGATAAAGAATGCTCCCCCAAGAGTAGCAGCAAGAGAAGCACTTAGCGTAGTAACTACCGGATTTAAAGCATTTCTTAAAGTATGTTTAAAAATCACTTTTGCATTGCTCAGACCTTTTGCTTTTGCTGTTCTTACATAATCCTGATTCATTACATCAAGCATTGATGATCTCGTCATTCTTGCTATTATTGCCAATGGTCTTAAAGCAAGAGTTACCATCGGTAAAACCAAATGACTCCAACCTTCGGTTATATAACCGGATATTGGGAACCACTTTAGAATTGCTCCAAAAATCAAAGCCATTAATAAGGCGAATACGAACTGAGGAATAGAAATCCCTATCAACGCAAATACCATAGAGAAATTATCTACAAAAGAATATTTTTTTATTGCAGAGACAATACCGATTAAAACTCCTAAAATAGTAGATAAAATCAAAGCACTTGTCGCAAGTAATGCCGTAGCGGGAAATCTTTGAATTATAGTTGAAGTTACTTCTCTGTTTGTTGAGTAAGACCTGCCTAAGTCACCTTGAACAGCTTTTGATAAAAATTTATAATATTGTACGTATAAAGGTTTATTCAATCAGAGTTCATCCCGAACCGCCTCAACAGATTTTACGTCAGCTCTTTGTCCGAGCAACATTCTTGCAGGATCACCAGGTATAATATATAATAAACAGAAAGTTACTGTAATAACCCCGAGTATTATTAATAACGAGTAAAAGAAGTTTTTAACAATATATACCCACATATCAGATTATGTATAAAAAAAAAGTCTCACTAATTTATGCAATATAGTGAGACTTTAAGATTTAATGAATTTAAATTTTATTCAATAACTCTCTTTGCTTTAAGATAAGTTCTTGAATAAAAATCAGAAGTTAATGAAGCAACGATAACTCCGGTTTTTGATCCTGAATGGATAAAATATCCATCTTCAAGATAAATACCAACGTGAGAAACCCTACCTTTGTTCATTGTATCGAAAAATACCAAATCTCCAAATTTCAAATCTTCAGGAGCAACGTCAATACCTACATTTGATTGCTCAAGAGAAGTTCTTGGGATTGAAATGCCTAATGCCTGATACATTACTGCCTGGCAAAATGCAGAACAATCAATACCACGTTTAGAAGTTCCACCCCAGAGATATGGAGTGTTAAGATATTCAATAACTTTATACATCACTTCATCACGTTCCATTGTTGATTTTTCATTATAACTTGGAACGAATCTTGAGAGTGAGCTTGAAATTGATTCGAGGTTAACCTTATCGATTTTAACTTTTTCTTTTAAGGTGTTGGTGGCTACTAAATTTTTTGAATTAGAGTAATCATTAACACCTGCTTTTAGGTTAGCTTCTTCTTCAATTTTGGATAGATTTTGAGTTGATGAGCATCCTGAAATTATTACTGATAACCCGAATAGAGATATGAGTAAAAATGACAAGGCGCGCTTTCCAAAATGCATTATTTTTTCCCCTTTTTTAATTAATCTAAAGAACGATTTTAAAACAGTTTTACTTTATTAAGCAAAAATACTAACTTTATTTTTATTTATCAAGCCATAAATTTCTAAAGTTCACCCTATGCATAGGGTCTAAAGCATATCCTTTCACATATGGCTGAATTAATCTGTAATCCTCATCATAATAAATAAAAAGCATCGGTGCTTGAGAAACGGCAATTTGCTCTGCTTGTTCATAAAGCTTCATTCTTTGCATTTTATCCTGTGTTATAATTGCCTGTTCAAAAATTCTGTCAAATTCAGGATTGACATATCTCATAGAATTGATAGGACTTGACTCTTCGGGATTTTTGGGGACATTTTTCCCATAGTATAAATTTAGAAAACTTTCCGGATCGGGATAATCCGCAATCCATCCAAGTCTGTAAAAACTCGCTTTTCCTGCATCTATATTATCAAGATGCTGAGCAAACTGTATTTGTTGAAGTTTCATATTAATCCCGACTTCTTTCAGCATATTCTGTATAGCTTCAGCAATCTGTATATTTCTGTCACCTCCTGAATTTATCTGAAGGGTAATTTCAGGTAAACCTTTTCCACCGGGATATCCGGCTTCTTCGAGTAACTTTTTTGCTTTTTCTAAATCGAATGTAAAACCTTTAATTGCTTCTGTATTATAATCAGGCATTGAGGGAGGAACAAATCCATGTGTTGCACCTGCATAACCCTGTCCATTCAATACATATTTTATAATTTTCTCTCTATCAACTGCATAGTTTATCGCTTGTCTTAATTTTTCATTTTTAAATAATTCACTCGTTACTAAAAACCCATAATATTGAGTTGCCAATGTAGGTACTCTCTGTAGTTGAAACTGACTCCACTCTGGAGTTAAACTTTTATTATCATCTATAATAGTTTTAAAAATAGCATTTGGTAATCGGTAACTCTCATCAAGTTTTCCATTTTTAAATTCCAAAAGCTGAGCATCAAGGTCTTTGATAAATCTGAATTTAACCGCATCAACATAAGGAAGTTGATTTCCATATTCATCTATTGCCCAATAGTTTGGATTTCTTTTCAAATTCAAATCCTGATCAGGTGTCCAGTTTACAAATGTAAAAGGACCGCTGCCAACAGGATTTTGGAAAAAATCTTTACCATATTTTTCAACAGCTTCCTTAGGCACGATATAAGCAACAGCTAAAGTATTATAATATATAAATGGTGCAAATGCTTTTATCAGTTTTATTTGGAATGTTGTATCATTCACATAAATGAATCCTGAGGCACCATTAAGTTTTGGTTCCCTGTTTTCATTCTGAGCAGCACGTGTCTCATCATAAAACTCCTGAGCTCCTTCCACATAATTTACAAAATAATTAAATCCGCGAGAGCTTGTTCTGAAATCTACAATTCTGTCATAGGAATATTTAACATCTTTAGCATTAACTTCCCTTCCTTTTCCATCCGGAAAACATGGGTTATCATGGAAAGTCGAACCTTTTCTAATATTAAAAGTATATAACAATCCGTCTTCTGAAACACTCCAGTCTTTTGCAAGCTGAGGAACAATCTGCAAATTAGAATCAAGGTCTATCAAAGCGTCATATATCTGATGAGCCACGTGGTGAGAAACTACATCATTAATACCGACCGGGTCAAGACTTCTAATATCTTCAAGTTCGTTTATATTATAAATTCCTCCACCTTTAATCCCACCTTTTAATTGCCTGATTTCCTCTGTTTGTTGCTTTCCGCATGCTGCAACAAATAGAGAAAATAATATCAAGAGTGTTAAATTTTTCATCTTTAATTATTTATTTTTATAAATTTTTATTTGCTTGTTAAGTGAATTAACTGAATTAACTATTGCATTATCAAATTCTTTTAAATCACAATTTTTTTCTGCACTATAGATTATGCCTCTGCTTGAGTTGATAACGAACAAATCATTACGAATGTTTTTAATTAATTTTTCTATATCATTATTTTGTGCACCAACTCCGGGGATTAACAAAGATACGTTTCGATTTTTAGCTGTAAATTGTTTTATTTCTTCAGGATAGTTAGCTCCAAAAACAAAACCAATATTATCCGACCACTTCATAGATTTTCCAATAATTACCTGATATAAAAATTTGTTACCTGTTTTTAATTTCTGGAAATCTGCACTGCCTTTGTTTGAAGTTAAAGCCAGCAAATAAACATATTTATCTTTCAGAGTAAAAAATGGTTCGACAGAATCTATACCCATATAAGGAGCAATAGTAATAGCATCAAAACCGAGTTTATTAAGATAATATTCCGCATAATATTTTGCGGTATTGTCTATATCACCTCTTTTAGCATCTGCTATAAAAATATTTTCATTGTTAAAATATTTCGATAACTTTTCTAAAGTTTTATAGCCATTTGATGATTCATAAAAAGCAACATTGATTTTATACCCTGCTACTAAACCCGATGTAAGTTTTATAATTCTTTTGTTAAATTCAAAAACCGGGTCATCATAATTTTTGAAAATTTGTGGAATTTTGTTTATATCAGTATCTAAACCAACAACTACATTTGATTTATTTTTTTTAATAATCTTTCTTAGTTTAGAAATATATTTCATTCTTAAAATTTATTCTTCCACATCATTGATTCTACAGGTTTGGGAGTTTTTTTATTATATTTCGCAGATTTCTTTTTATCATACGGAGTTAAAACATCCCCATCAACTAAAAAATAAATTAACTGACCAATCGGCATACCGGCGTAAACTTTCACCGGTTGCTTAACTGAAAATTCCAATGTCCAGTTATTTTTAAAACCAACATCGCCTTTACCTGCAGTGGCATGTATATCTATTCCTAATCTGCCGATACTTGACTTTCCTTCAAGAAATGGAACATAGTTTAATGTTTCGGTATATTCAGCTGTTACACCTAAATATAATTTCGTTGGTAATAATGTGTAACCCTCTTTAGGGATTTTAAAATGCGTAATCTTATTATGTTTTCTTGCATCCAAGATTTCATCATTATAAACTGACAGCCATTCACCGAGATGTACATCATAACTGTTAGACCCAAGATTTGATCTGTTAAAGGGTTTTATAACAATGTTTTTGTTTTTAATTTCTTCTAATATTTTTTTGTCTGATAATATCATATATAAATGTTTCTGTTTCTGTATGCGTTCATAGCTATTCCAATCATTATCATAAAAGATAATAATGACGAAATCCCATAACTTACTAAAGGAAGTGGAATACCAATTACAGGCATTAAGCCGATTGTCATACCTATATTAATGAACAAATGGAATAAAAATATTGATGCAAATCCTATACAGCAGATTCCAAGAAATCTATTTTTACAAAGGTATGCATTATTTATCAATTTAAAAATCAAAATACAGTATAAAAGAATAATTATAAATGCTCCAAGGAAACCGAACTCTTCACCTATCATACAAAAAATAAAATCAGTCCACTGTTCCGGAATAAATTTTAACTGTGTTTGAGTTCCCTGTAAAAATCCTTTTCCAAAAAAACCGCCGGAACCAATAGCAACCTTAGACTGAATCACATTATATCCGCTCCCTAAAGGGTCTGTTGTAGGATCGAATACAGCCATAATTCTTTTTTGTTGATATGGAGCAAGTTTTTCGTAAGCATATTCAGTTCCAAAACCTACACCTATATTTATTAATACTATAACCGCAGTAACGATATATCGTTGCTTAAACAAAACCAATCCAAGACCAAGCAACGCAATTGCTATATAAAAATATATATCTCCAAAAAATGCTGCAAGAGCAATTATTACCGGAGAAATAATGGCTATTATCCAATATGGAGATAAGCCTGCCCAGAAAAAAACAGGGATTATAAATGACAAAAACACAAGTGCTGTTCCCATATCCGGTTGTCTCATTATTAAAATAACCGGCATAGCAATAATTGCAATTGCTATAATGAAATTTTTTAAATTGCTTAACTTATTTTCATTTTCATCATTTGATAAAAAAGAAGCCAATGCCATAATTGTAGTAAGTTTAGCAAATTCAGATGGTTGAATTCCAAATCCACCAACGCTAAACCAGCTTTTTTGTCCTGATATTTTCTTTCCAAAAAATAAAACGAGGATTAAAAGTAAAAGAGACAAACCATAAAAATAATATGAAAATTTTGCTAAAGTTTTTGGAGGAAGGTATGTAACAATTATAAGAACAACAACTGAAATTCCGGCAAATAAAAACTGACGTGAAAAATAAGTTGAAGCAGATTCACCGGTATAAGTAGCACTGTAAATAGCGACAAGACCAACAGTAACTATTGAAATACTTATCAATAATAAAACAATGTCAAATCTTTTAAAAAAATCAGTCATTTAATTTTTAATCTACAGTTTGAAATATTTTTACACCTTCTTCATCAAATGAATCAATAGTATTTCCGCTAAGATATCTGACCATTACGGCAGCAGCCAAAGGAGCTGCAAACTGTGCACCCCAACCTGCATTTTCACCTAAAACACAAATCGCAATTTTAGGATCTTCGTAAGGAGCGTAACCAACAAACCAGGAATGGTTATTACCCTGAGTTTGTGCGGTTCCGGTTTTTCCTGCAAGTGTGTACATACTGTTCTTTATACCTTTTGCTGTTCCATTTCCATTCACTACCAGAAACATACCTTTCTTTATTGCATCAAACCATTTTTGAGGAAAATCAATTTTTGTTGTTTTAAAAGTAGGATAAATTTCTTCTTTAGTATTTGAATTCACAATTTTTCTGACAAAGTGAGGAGTGGTATATAAACCATCCATTGCAATAGCCGAAGTATATGCAACCATTTGAACGGGAGTAACTCCGAGTTCGCCCTGACCTATTCCTAAACTCACAATAAATCCCTGTGTCCATTTTCCTACTCCATAGACTTTATTATAATATTCTACAGAAGGTAATCTGCCGGGTAATTCATCAGATATATCAATACCGGTCTTTTTTCCAAACCCAAACATTGCACTGTATTTATGATAGTTATCTAATCCTAACTGAAGTGCAAGTTTATAAAAAAATGTATTTGCTGAAACTTCTAAAGCACGTGTGATATTAATAGAACCATAAGCACCATGATCTCCAAAAGTTCTTCCACCATAAACAAATGCACCAGGGCAACTTATTGTGGAAGTTGTAGTTATATCACCCGAAGCTAACCCGGCAAGTCCCATCATCATTTTCCAAGTTGAGCCCGGTGGATAGTTAGTCATAGTCACCCTATTAAACATCGGTTTATCCTTATCAGTCATCAATGCAGATAATATTTTCGGATCAGTAGGTCCGGAAAAAATATTTAAATCAAAATCAGGATTTGATACCATACATAAAATTTCACCGTTTCTCGGATCCATCGCTATAACTGCACCACGTTTATTCTTCATTAACATTTCTGTATATTCCTGTAACTGTTCATCCATAGATAAATAAATATCAGAACCATTTACAGGTAATATATCATCCCTTCCATCATTAACACTTCCAATCTCACGTCCTTTTACATCTACATTTACAAATTCATAACCCTTTTCACCTCTCAGATAATCTTCATAGGTTTTCTCTAAACCTTTAACACCTATCAAATCCCCTTGTTTATAATAATCTCCAATCTGATTGGCAAGTTGTTTTTCAGAAATTTCTTTAACATATCCGAAAATATGTGATGCTCTGAATTTATCGCTATATAGTCTTAAAGATTCTACCTGATAATCAACCCCATGAAGAAGTTTTTCATTCTCTGCAATATATGCAATAGTTTTGAAATCGACATCACGTTTAATTCTTTGAGGATTGAATCTGTTTGTACCTTTTACTTTTCTTAATTCTTCTTTCAATTTATCTTCAGGAATTCCAAGTAATAAAGATACCTCTGCAAACTTTGTCGTATCAAATTCATTCGGTGTAATAGTAACTGTATATGTTGGTCTGTTATCAACAACAATTTGATTATTCCTTCCAAACATTAAACCCCTCGCAGGAGTAATCGTAATTGTCTTCACCGCATTTTTTTGAGACTCACGTCCATATTCTTCCTGATTTAATAATTGCAATTGAATAAGTCTGATAACTAAAACGACTGCAATTGCCAAACAAATACCAAAAAGAATTAATTTTCTTGTTAAAAGTCCCATTATGCTAATTTCTCAGTTTCTTTTCGCTTTGGTAAGAAAACAAAAACAAGACTGATTAAAGTTGTATAAGTTGTAGAAGATAAAATTATTTTAAAAAAAATATCGCCAAATCCTAAAGTGACACCTTGAGAAAAAATCAGAAAGTATATCATATTGCAAAGTAAAACAACCGGAAAAACCACAATTAAAAAATTGAATTTCTCTAAAAACTTTTCATCATCAGGTCTGTGAAAATAACCTGCAGTAAAACCTGATATTGTATAACACAAAGCACTTAAACCAACAAAAGAACCACTGACAAAATCTAAAATCAATCCTGCTATAAATCCAAAAATTGCCCCTTCAATATGTCCTTTTTTAACCCCGATATAAATAATCATAATTACAATTATATCCGGAGTAATATTATAAGATGAAATTGAAATTAGCCATACAACTGATTTTTGCAAAAAAATTAAAATAACAAGAACAACAAAGTATTTTAGGTAATTTATAAGCAAATATCAGTTATTATTTTGTATTTAAAAAAATCTTTTCAAGTTCCGCTCTTTCTTTTTCAGGTAAATACTTTAAAACGAAAACCTCTTCAAGCGTTTTAAAATTCACTACAGGTTGAATAACTACTTTTTTGAATAAATTATCCAGATTCCCCTCTTCAACTACATTTCCAACAGGAATCCCCGGGGGAAAATTATTGCTGTATTCAGAAGTAATTATAACATCTCCGAGTTTTACATCTGCACTTTTAGGAACATTAGTCATCAATAAATTACCGGTTCCGTCATAATTTAAAATACCGTCAACTCTTGACCTTTGGTCTTTCACAGTTAATTTTAAATCTTTATTATAAAGTATTTGAACGATTGAATAATTTCCACTTGTTGCCACTACTTTCCCTACCAATCCGTCATCAGTTATAACAGGCATATTAATTTTAACACTATCATTATTACCAATATCAATAGTAATAGTATTTCTGGTTTGAATTAAACTTTTATTAACAATTTTTGCACTTACAACTCCGAGATTACTTCTATCTTTCAATCCGACTAATTTTGAAAGTCTGATATTCTCAAGTTTGGTTTCTTTTAAAGTACTGATTTCATTTGAAAGTTTAATGTTCGATTCACGAAGATATTTATTCTCCTGTTCAATTTCAAAAATATTTGGTATGGCAGAGAGTCCGCTTTGGACAGTTCCGAAAGCACCGATAGCAAATGCACGTAAAAATCTAATTTGTGAATTATCGTTAGAAAATAACAAAATTAACGAGATTATGACAAGGAGAGTAAGAATTAAATATTCTTTTAATGAAAAAACTATTTCACCAAAATTTTTTTTCAATATTAATTTGTTTTTACTTTATCTTCTTAAAGTAACTTTTGAATATTTTTCAAGTTCTTCTAAAACTTTACCGGTACCTCTTACAACTGCAGTCAGTGGATCTTCAGCAACATGAACAGGCACTCCGGTTTCGACAGTTATCCTCTGATCTAAACCTTTAATTAAAGCACCGCCACCGGTTAGGAAAATACCTCTTTGCAAAATATCAGACGCGAGCTCGGGTGCTGTACTTTCAAGAGCCACATTCACCGCTTCTACCATAAGTTTAATAGTACCTTCCATCGCTTCTCTGATTTCAATTGAACTGATTTCAGTTTCTTTAGGAAGACCGCTAACAAGATCACGACCTTTAACCTGAATTATTTGTTCCTCAGCCAAAGGCATTGCAGAGCCGACTTCCATTTTAATTTTTTCAGCAGTTCGGGGACCAATATCTATATTCTGAAATGATTTAAAATATCTTCTAATAGATTCTGTAAGCTCATCACCGGCTACTCTTATGGATTTCTGAGTCGCAATTCTTGAAAGTGAAATAACCGCAATCTCTGTAGTTCCACCGCCAATATCAATTATCATATTTCCTACAGGTTCCATAACGTCAAGCCCTATACCAATCGCGGCAGACATTGGTTCGGTGATAAGAAAAACTTCTTTAGCACCGGCATGTTCAGCAGTATCTCTAACAGCTCTTTTTTCTACTTCAGTTATTCCGCTTGGGACACATATAACAATTTTTCTTGCCGGTACAAAATTTTTGCTGATTTGTTTTATAAACATACTCAGCATTTTCTCGGCAATTTCAAAGTCGGCTATTACACCATCTTTCAAAGGTCTGATTGTTTCGTATCCTCTTGGAGTTCTGCCTTCCTGAATTTTTGCATCCTCTCCTATAGCGAGTACTTTTTTGGTTTCAATATCATAAGTTACATAAGACGGTTGATTCAGGATGATACCTTTACCTTTCATATATATTAAGGTATTTGCGGTTCCCAAATCAATCGCTAAATCATTGGAAAGCATTCCGAATAAAGGCATTTTTATTTTCCTTTGGGGTTAAAATTAATGAATAAAAAATTTAATGTTTGAAATGTCTAACTCCAGTTAAAGCCATTATTATTCCGGATTTATTCGCAGTTTCAATAACTTCAGGATCTCTAACTGAACCTCCCGGCTGAACAATAGCAACAGCACCTGTTTTAATTATCTGCTCCACTCCGTCAGAAAACGGAAAAAAAGCATCAGAAGAAACTATACTATCTTTTAAATCATTTTTGTAATGAGAAGCTTTCATTACAGCAATTTTCGTGGACTCAATTCTGGATGGTTGTCCGCCTCCAATTCCTAAAGTTTGTCTGTTTTTTACAAAACAAATTGCATTTGATTTTATATGCTTTACAATTTTAGTTGCAAAATACATATCTTCAAGAATATTCTCATCAGGTTTTTTTTCTGTGACAATTCTTAAATCAAGTTTATCAAAAATAATGTTGTCTTTATCCTGTAGAAGAAAACCTCCATAAATTTTTCTAATTTCAGTTTTCTCTTCAGAAAATTTAAACTCGATTAACCTTCTGTTTTTTTTCTGATTTAAAAAATCGTATGCATCAGGATCAAATCCCGGTGCAGCTAAGATTTCAAAAAACAATTTATTAACTTCTTGTGAAGTTTTAAAGTCAATTCTTTTATTAAAAATCAAAATTCCGCCAAATGGACTGTCCGTGTCAGTTTGAAATGCTTTCAGATATGCATCTGAAAGACTTTCGGCAGAAGCAACACCACATGGATTTCCGTGTTTTATTATGGCACATGTCGGTTCATCATCCCGAAATTCATTTATTAATCCATAAGCAGCATCTAAATCCAAAAGATTATTGTAAGAAAGTTCTTTCCCGGCTTTTACAGAAAAAATATGATCAAAATTATCTTTATATAAAGTTGAGGTCTGGTGTGGATTTTCACCATATCTTAAATCTACAGGATTTTTTAGACTAATTGAAATTCCATTATCATCTGTTTGATTAAAATAATCTGAAATATTTTTATCATATAATGAAATATAATTGAAAGCTTCTGATGCTAATTTTCTGTTATAATCTTTACTTACATCATTATCAGTTTGTTTTAGCTCTGCTATGAATGATTTATATTGGTTTACGTTATGAATAACTGAAACTGAATTAAAATTTTTTGCGGCAGCCCTGATTAGTGAAACACCACCGATATCAATTTCTTCTATAATTTCCTTTTCCGTTACGTTTGGTTTTTCAATTGTTTCTTTGAATGGATATAAATTAACTATAACTAAATCAATAGTTGTAACATTTATATCACTGATTTCTTTCAGATGCTGTTCAATATTTTTATCGGCAAGAATTCCACCAAATATATTCGGATGTAAAGTTTTAACTCTTCCATTCAAAATTTCAGGAAACCTTGTTATTTCAATTATTGATTTTACTTTAATACCGTTTTCTATCAGTAATTTATATGTTCCACCAGTTGAGATGATTTCTATCCCAAATGAATTAAGATTTTTTGCAAAATCAATTATTCCTGTTTTATCATAAACGCTGATGAGTGCTTTTTTAATCTTCAATGGTTACTCTGTTTCTGTTAATTTTAATTTTATTTTCTTCAAATTTTTTAATAACAAACGGCAAATATTTATGTTCATATCTAAGAACTACTTCATTTAATTTTTTATAGTCGTATTCATTTTTTACATCAATAGACTTTTGAAAAATAATTCTACCTGAATCGTATGTTTCATTTACAAAATGAACTGTGATACCGGTAATTTTAACACCGGATTCAATTACTTTTTTATGAATATTAATCCCATACATACCTTTTCCGCCAAAGGCAGGCAAAAGTGAAGGATGAATATTTATAATTTTATTCTTATATTTTTTTGTAATTCCATCAGGGATTTTTTTTANNATAAGAATTTCTTTAGCATTGTTTTCCCACAATTCATTTGAAAATACAACCGAATAAATTTTTTTTTCCAAAGCAGTATTCAATGCTTTGGAATTTTGGTTATTCGTAATAAATAAAACTATTTCAGATTTTAAATAACCTGATTTAATTTTTTTAATGATTGAATTAAAATTTGATCCGTTTCCGGATGCAAGGATGCCGATTCTCAATTAATTGATGGGAATATACAAAAATACTTTATTAATGAATTTTTATCAATGAAATAAAATTAATTAATTAAGATATTTTTGTTCCGGTAAAGGATGAGATAGAAACTGTAGCATAGATTCGGTATAACCATAAGCCCCGGCATTCAAAATCGCGAGAAAATCTCCAGGTTTAGATTCTTGTAAAGTGCAATTTTCGTCAAATTCATCAAGTGCCGTGCAAAGAGGACCGGCAATTTTATAACTTTCAGTTTTCGTCCTTTTTTCAATCAATGCAGTTAGGTTGATTATCGGATGTTTTTGATTTATAAGTGCAGGTCTGAGAAGATGATTAATTCCGCCTTCTGTTATAAGTATATTCTTGTTGTATGATTTTTTTGTATATAACACTTTTGTTACATATATACCTGACATTCCTGATATGTATCTTCCGGGTTCAAAGATTAATTTAATATTTTTCAGAAAATTTTTATACTTCTTATCATTAATAATTTTTTTTATCCCTGTACTAATGATTTTCAAATCTAACTCTTTTTCTTCTGATGAATAAGGAATTCCAAATCCACCACCTAAATCAATTATTGAAATATTCAGAAAATATTTTTCACAAATATTTTTAATTAATTCAATTACATTTTTACTATTATTAATTATATTTTTATTGTTCAATATTTGAGAAGAATTAAAAATGTGAAAACCGGATAATTTTATATTTTTCGTTTCATTTATAAATTTAATTATTCTGGGAATTTCTTTTATATCAACTCCAAATTTGCTTACACCTTTCCCCCCTATAATTTTATTTTTTTCGTTAGAATCAAAATGTGGGTTAATTCTTAATAATATTTTTTGAATTTTATTTTCCTTAATACAAATTCCATTTATTTCTTCAAGTTCCTGAAAAGATTCCACATTTATCAAACTCACATTATTTTTAATAGCAAATATTAATTCTTTTTTATTTTTACCAGGTCCAGAAAACATTATTTCAGATGCTTTAAAATCAGCAATTAGTGCATTTTTAATTTCTCCTAAAGAAGCAGTATCACAACCTGCATTCATTTTTGAAAGGGTTTTTAGTATATGTTTTGACGGATTACTTTTTTGAGCGTAATAAAATTTTACCTTTCCAGGGAATGATATTCGTAAATTCCTATATTGAAATTTAATAACTTCAGTTGAATACAAATAAAATGGTTTATTATAATTTTCAATTATAAATCTATACGATTTATGAAGTTTGTTTATTTTAAAAAATAAATTTTTATCGAATGGATATACTTTTTTCATCTTAACAATTCTTCTAAATTGATTGAACTTCCTGTCTTTTCATCACGGTATTTAATAATAACCGGACAATAAATACTTATCCCGTTTTTCATTCCGCTTTTGGTTGATAATCTTCTGCTACCGGAAATAACTACAGCCCCTTCAGGAATTTCATTTGTGTTGTTGCTGTTTTTTTTAAGAAATTTTTCCGTTGTACTGTCATAAATCGGAATTGAAGAATTCAAGATAACACCTGTTGCGATAACCGCATTTTTTCTGACAATTGTTCCTTCATAAATACCGCAATTACCGCCAATGAACACATTATCTTCAATAATTACGGGTAATGCACCGACTGGTTCAAGAACTCCGCCAATCTGCGAGGCGGCTGATAGATGAACATTTTTTCCAATTTGAGCACAAGACCCAACCAAAGAATGTGAGTCGAGCATACAACCTGAATCAACATAAGCCCCAATGTTAACATAAGTTGGAGGAATAATAACTGTGCCATCTGATACGTAAGACCCTCTTCTTATAGCAGAACCACCGGGGAGCATTCTGACACCGGTTTTCAAAGTCTTATTTTGCAAAGGATAAAATTCTTTATCCATAAAATTTGTATATCCACCTTTTACCATTTTTAACTTTCCATATTTAAATCCGAGCAAAATAGATTCTTTAACATAAAAATTAACAACCCATTCATTATTAATTTTTTCTGCTGACCTAATCTTTCCTTTTTCAAGTGCATCTAAAAACAGATTGAAATATTTTTTTATTTCCGCACGGTCGGATTTTCCATTTTTAATTTTTTCGAATAATTTTTTTATCTTATTCATTAATAATTTATGTTTAATTCATTTAAAGTTTTTTTCATAACTTCCAATGTAATATCTTTGGAAGCAGTAAGAGGTAATCTTAAAACATTTTCTATATGTTTCAGATAATTTAATGCTGCTTTCACGGGGATTGGATTTGACTCTATAAAACAATTTTTGAAAAGTCCTGATAATTTATGATGCAATTTTTTTGCTTCAACAATATCTGAAATTATCATTTTATAAAACACAGACATCTCCTTTGGTGCAATATTTGAAGCAACGCTTATTACTCCAATTCCACCTAAAGTACATATAGATAAAGTTTCATCATCATTACCGGAAATCACCGAGAAATTTTTCGGTGCATATTTAATAATCTGACTTATCTGAGATAAATCAGAAGATGCCTCTTTTATTGCTGTGATACTTTTAATTTCCGAAAGACGCAAAGTTGTCTCAGCTGTCATATTTATTGAAGTCCGTGAAGGGACATTGTATAAAATGATTTGCTTATCAGTGTTTTCTGAAATAATTTTATAGTGTTGATATAAACCATCCTGTGTCGGTTTATTATAATATGGAGTTACAACTAAATATCCGGATAACTTATATTTTTCAAATACTTTAATGTTTTCAATTACTTGCATTGTATTATTAGAACCTACTCCGGCAATAACAGGAACTTTACCGCTTGATTCTTCTAAAGTAATCTCAAGGATTTTTTCTTTTTCGGATTTTTCCAAACATGGTGTTTCTCCGGTAGTTCCCAGCGGTACCAGGTAATTAACTTCATTTTGGATTTGACGTTTTACTAATTTTCTAAAAGCTGACTCATCCAGAGAGAAATCACTTTTAAATGGGGTTATCAATGCTGTGCCCACACCCGATAAATTATTTTTCATAATTTAAAATTTTATTTTTTATTAATTCTCTGAATTCAATAATTCCGTTTACTTCTGAAATCCAATTTACTGCCATCAATGCACCAATAGCAAATCCATCCCGTGAATATGCCTGATGTTCAAGTTTTACAGAATCGGTTTCACTCGTAAAATCTATTTCATGAATACCTTTTGTTTTTCCACTTCTTATTGATGAAATATCATCAACTTTCTTATTATGTGAAATTATTTCCTGCAAAGAAATTGCAGTTCCCGATGGTCTGTCTTTTTTTTCGGAATGATGTTTCTCAGATATAGAAACTGAATACTCAGGAAATTTCGCAAAACATTTTGATGCATAATCTGAAAGTAAAAATAAAATATTTACTCCAATTGAAAAATTACTCCCATAAATTACATTATTGCCATTTTTTACAAAGTATTTAAATATTTCATTTTTAGAATTTTCCCAACCTGTTGTGCCAATAATAATATACTTAAAATTTTTGGAAATCATTTTATAGTTTTGAATAAATGCCTTTGGAGTTGTGAAATCAATACATAAGTCAGTTTCATTTTCAACGATTGAGTCTGAGTTTCTTATAATATTATTCACTAATACATTATGGTTATTGCTTAATCTTTCAATCGTTTTCCCCATTTTTCCGTAACCAATAAGAGATATTTTTTTCATTTAAAAAACTCCTTATGTAAATTTTTTATAACAACTTCTAAATCATTATTTTCTACTACAAAAGAAATATTAATAAGTGAAGCACCTTGAGAAATCATAGATATTTTGAAATCACCGATTACTTTGAATATACGTTTTTCAATGCCTTTCAGAAATTTCAAATTATTTCCTACAATACATACTAAAGCTTTATTTTCTTCCAGTTTAACTTCTGCAAATTCAGAAATCTCTTTCATTATTTGTGAAATATTATTTGAATTCTCTAAAGTCAAAGAGACATTTACTTCCGAAGTTGTTATCAAATCTACAGAAGTTTTATATTTATCAAATATTTCAAATATTTTTTTAAGGAATCCGTGTGCAAATAACATTTTAGTAGAATAAATATTTAATATTTTAATATTTCTTTTAGATGTTATTGATTTTACTGCGAAGTTTGAATTTTTTATTTTTCCTTTTATTATAGTACCTGTTTTCTCAGGTTTATGTGAATTTAATATTCTTACCGGTATGTTATTTTTAATAGCCGGTTCAATAGTAGATGGATGTAATACTTTCGCACCGAAAAATGCAAGTTCAGCTGCTTCTTTAAATGAGATTTCATTTAGTATTTTTGGAGATTTTACTATTCTCGGGTCTGCTGTCAATATTCCATCAACATCAGTCCATATTTCAATTTCTTTCGCTTTGATTGATGCACCTATAATCGATGCAGTGTAATCAGAGCCACCTCTGCTAAAAGTAGTTATATTCATATCCGATGAAATACCTATAAACCCTTGAGTTATCACAACATCGTTTTTCCTCAATTCCGGAATAATTGTTTTCTTCAATCTCTTTTTAATTTCTGTAAAATCGGGTTCAGCATTAATGTAACTACTATCAGTAACCATATAATCAACAGCATTTATCAAAACCGAATTTAATCCTTTTTCTATTAGATAATAATTTAAAATATTGGTGGAGATTAATTCTCCATAAGATGAGATTTTTGCTAAAGTTCTGTCTGATAATTCCTTTAAGAGATAAATTCCTTTGGTTAAATCTGATAATTCTGAAATTTGCTCAAACAATTTTTTTTCAGCTCTTAATTTTATTTTTTCAGATTTGATTAATGAATATATAATTGTTAAGTGACGGTTTTTAATTTCAAAAATTGATTTAACAACTTTCTCAAAATTCCCTTTCATAGCATCATTTCCGATGCTTATAAGTTTATCTGTGGTTCCCGCTGTCGCAGATGAAACTACTATTGGTTTATTGTTAAGTCTTGATTTAATAATTCCTAAAACTCTTTTGATAGATAATGCATCTTTTACGGACGTGCCTCCAAATTTTATAACTATCATTTATTAAAAAATCCTTTCCCAATTAGGTATTCAGCATTGAGAATTGCCAATCCTGCTGCACCTCTTATGGTGTTATGACCTAAAGCAGTAAATTTAAAATCCAATACATTGCAGTTTCTTATATTTCCGACAGAAACTGACATTCCATTTCCAAGATTTACATCAAGCGAAGGTTGTGGTCTTCCGGGATTATCGAAATAATACAATAATTTTTTCGGTGAAGTATATTTATTATTACTTTTGAATTTGTGAATCTGATTTATTAATTTATCAACTGTTGTTTTATTTTTTAGTTTAATTGAAACGGAAAGAGTATGTCCGTCTTTTACAGGAACTCTGTTGCACAAAGCAGATATTTTTATTTTTGCAAATTCAATTTTGTTATTTTTAATTTTTCCAAATATTTTTAACGGTTCTGACTGAATTTTTTCCTCTTCATCTTTTATAAACGGAATTATGTTTCCAAGAATGTCCAAAGATGGCACACCGGGATATCCTGCACCGGAGATTGCCTGCATTGTTGTAACAATCACTTTTTCAATTTCATTGTTTTTTATAAAAGGTAACAAACTTAAACATAAAACTACAGTAGAACAATTCGGATTTGTAACAATAAACCCGCCAGATTTTCTCCTCGTTATTTGACTCTTTAACAATGACAAATGTGTAATATTTATTTCCGGTATGAGGAGTGGAACATCATTATCCATTCTGTGATTTTTAGAATTACTTATAACAATATAACCGGCATTGGCAAATTCATCTTCAATATCTCCCGCAACTGCAGAGTCAAGCCCGGAAAATACCAATTTACAATCAAGGTTTGGTTTGCAGTTTTTTATGATTTTATTTTTAAGTTTTTCAGGAATCGGATTTGATTCAGTCCAATTAACGGCATCACTGAATTTTTTACCTGATGATTTGTTTGAAGCTGCAAGTTCAGTAATTTCAAATAAGGGATTATTCTGAAGTAAAGTTATAAACTTTTGTCCGACTGCACCGGTGCAACCGAGTATTCCTGTTTTAATTTTCATTTAAAATTTTAAATTGATTGAAACGAATAAATGGGCAATATGTTTGATATGATGCAGGT
This sequence comes from Candidatus Tepidiaquacellales bacterium UBA6667, assembly GCA_002455255.1. Taxonomy (GTDB): domain Bacteria; phylum Bacteroidota; class Ignavibacteria; order Tepidaquicellales; family Tepidaquicellaceae; genus UBA9002. Next base: position 50,291 of record DKKL01000048.1, read on the forward strand.
TAGCCCTGCTTCTTTGAGGTGTGCTTTTTGATTTTCGATATCAATTCTAAATCAATCATTTACAAAAATACTAAATTAATATATCAGATAAAATAACTAACTTAATTTTTTGTATATAGTATATACATCATCAACTGCTCTGTATAAATCAGAAATAATAATATGTTCGTTTTCAGTATGAGCCGTAAATATACTTCCCGGTCCATACAATATTTTATTTTTTATATTTGAAAATGCCGGAGCATCTGTCCCGTATGAGACTGTCATAGTTTCAAATCCATCAACAGTTAAAAATTTCATAGGTTCATCTTCGTATAATTTTTTATATTTAACTAAATCACTATTAAAATCTTTCATTAAATTTTCAATCTTTTTATGAGTTAAAAAAGTTGATCTGAAAAAAATGTTAAAACTAAGTTTGTCAGATAAAACATTATGTGCATTGTCCGATTTTAACTTACCGATATTGAATGTTGTTTTTCCCAATTCAGTATCAACATCAAAATTTAAATTGTTTAAATAATTATAAAATTCATTAAACACAGAAATAGTACTAATCCCTAAATCAGGATAACCTGAATGACAACTTTTCCCTTCGATTTCAATTCTGTAACAAATGTTTCCCTTTGAAGCAGAAACTAATTTATTTTCTGTTGGTTCACCTATAAAAATTAAGTCACAATCTTTTATAAGTTTATTCGCAGCAATTGCTCCCCACGATCCGTCTTCTTCTCCGCTCACCATAAGCATACCAATATTATCTTCACCTTCTGATATTAGTCTTTGGAATAAAGCAAATAAATATGCAATTTGCCCTTTTGCATCACACGAACCTCTTCCTTTAATTATATCAGCGGAGATTTCCGGTGGAATATAAGGTGGGACTGTATCTAAATGTGAACAAAAAATAGTTTTTGGAATTCCTTTTTTATAAAATAGATTTTTTCTTCCATTTGAAGTATTCTGAATTTCGATTTCGCATCCGTTTATTTTATATTTTTCAAAAATAAATTTTGCGAGTTCATTTTCTTTTCCTGAAGTTGAATCAAACAGCAATATATCTTCTAAAAACTTTAGCATATTTTAAATTATAATTTTTTTAAATTAATTAAACTGCATTACAGATTATATAAAAATTATTTATTTTGATTGAGATGAAACTCTTTGAAGTTTATAACCAGATAAAAACAGAACCGGTAAGAGCAAAAGGTGTTTATTTGTATGACACAAAAGGCAGGAAATATCTTGATTTTTTTGGAGGTCATGCTGTCATTTCTATCGGACATTCACATCCTTTATTACGAAAAAATTTAACAAAACAATTAAGTAAAATAGCATTTTATTCAAATGCAGTATTCAATTCGCTTCAAGTTAAATTTGCAAATAAATTAGGAAAGTTATCCGGCTATGATGATTACAGTCTTTTTTTATGTAATTCAGGTGCTGAAGCAAATGAAAATGCTATGAAGCTCGCATCATTTCACAACGGTAAAAAAAAGATAATTGTTTTTTCAGGGTCATTTCATGGCAGAACATCCCTTGCACTTGCAGCTACAGATAATCCTATCATCAGATCTGAAATAAATAAAACTGAAAATATTATATTTACTGAATTAAATGATAAAGAAAAGTTAAACAGCATATTCGCAAAGGAAGAAATCTCTGCAGTTATGATTGAAGGTATTCAAGGTGTTGCCGGAATAAAATCTGCAGATGAAGATTTCTGGAATTTTTTAAAAAAAATTACAAAAGAAAATAATTCAATATTGATTGTTGATGAAATTCAATCGGGTTATGGACGAACAGGAAAGTTTTTCTCCCATTCATATTTTGACGTAAGACCTGATATTATTACCATAGCGAAAGGAATGGGAAATGGTTTCCCTATGGGTGCAGTTTTAATATCTCCTGATATAAATCCGAAAATTGAAATGCTCGGTTCAACTTTTGGAGGAGGGCATCTTGCTTGTGTTTCAGGGATTACAGTGTTAGATGTTATTAAAAAAGAAAAATTGATGAAAAATGCCTATGAAGCAGGAAATTACATTTCAAAAAAAATTAAAGACTTTGAATTAATAAAAGAAATTCGTGGCAAAGGTCTTATGATAGGAATCGAATTTCATTCAGACACGCAAAATATCAGAAACATATTATTGAATAAATATAAAATATTTACAGGAATTTCTTGGGATAAAAAAACTTTAAGAATTCTGCCTCCGTTAAATGTGAAAAAGTCGGATTTAAAATTATTTATAAATTCACTTGATAAAACTTTAAAATCTTGCACTCACTCCGATAGTAGGTAATATTGGAATCATACCTACCGTATTATATTTTACCTCATAATTATTATCTAAATAAAAATCATAACCTAAAATATTTGTACGGTTATATGCATTTATAACATCTATATAAAACGACCAGTCAGTTTCCCAAAATCTTGTGTAAGCGGTAAATCTTACATCAAGTCTGTGATAATCAGGCTTTTTATCAGTATATTTGTTTGCTTCTCCACCAAAATCTAAATCAAAAATTACACTTCTTGAAATGGGATTGATTACAAGACTGTCATTTACAATTCTTGGAGTTATACCGACAGGAAAAGTGAAGGGAAAATTAGTTGCATATTGCCATCTTGCACCAATTTCAAACCAGGAGTTTACTCTGTAATTTAAGACAATATTAAAAACATGTCTTTGATCAAATCTGAAAGGTTGTATAACATCATAACTCTTCCTGTCAGCATAAGAGAGTGAATAGTTTATCCATCCGTAAAATTTGGTTTTCGGACTCAGGTATTTTTTCTCAAGACTGATTTCAAATCCATAAGAATTTCCTGAACCAATATTTAGAGGAATTGGAGTTAGTGAGTCATAAGGCACTTTGTTTTGAGATCTAACCCAATTTTCCGGATTACTGATATAAGATGGATCAGTAATAGTCGGGTCAGCAAGATTAAATTCATATTTTTCAGAAGGTACTCTTTTCTGAACTATTAAATCATCAAATCTTTTAAAATATGATTCAAATTTTGCAAGCCATTCATTATTAATCCAACGCTCTAAACCTAAAACAAAATGAATACTTCTTTCCGCATTCAATGTTTTTCCTATTTCAGGTGTTATATCAAAAAAAGTTTGACCATCAACAAGTTTTTCATATCCGGGTGATTGATAATAAATCCCGGTGGATGATCTGATTGTAGTAAGCGGGTCTATAATATATCCAAAATTAATTCTCGGTGAAAAATAAAATTTGTTTAACAAAGAATAATAATCCATTCTAAATGATGGCTGGTAAAAAAATCTTTTATTAATATCAAATCTCGTTTGAGCATATAAATTTGCTCTATAGTTATCATTTCCTGTCAGATTAAAATTTTCAAGAAGTGCCTGAGCATTTGGGAAAGTTCTTATTATTGCTTTAAACTGTTCATCCAAATCAAGTTTATATTCTAAATCAGTTCTGATAATGTCAAACCCGGCACCAAATTCAAATTTTCTGTTATTGTTGTCTAAATATTCTGATTTATTAGATATAGAATACTTTCTGAAAAAATATTTTGAATCAAAACTTAAACCTAACAAAGCACCTATTTGTTTTAAACTGTCTCTTTGACCGGGAGATAAATTTTGTTTATCAATCAAAGGGTCTAAAATATCACCTTCAAATTCATTATCACCTGTATTTCTATACCAGCTTAATGTAGTTTTAGAAGCAAAACTATTACTTGGTAAAAATTGCCATGAAAACGATACCACATCGTTTTTAGTAACATCGTTCACCTGCACACTGTCAGGAGTATTCCTGTCTTTACCCGGGACTATATCAACTGCATCTTTACTGAAAATTCCATTTACAAAAAATTTATGTTTTGCAAATGGACCAAATGCCCATTTAAATTGCAAATCTTCAAAATTTGGAAATGATGAATCTTCCGTTATCAAGCCTGCTTTTCTTGCAAATGGACCAATTATTAAATCATAATATGTTCTTCTTGTTGAAACAATCCAGGAACCGGGGATATTAAACGGATTTTGTCCTTCAAAGATTAAATTTGCATTTGCTATATTTATATTTGTTAAACCTTTGAAATTTTTTCCGGTTATGCCTTCCCTGTTCGTTACATCCAGAACAGCAGATAATCTATCGCCATATTTTGATGGAAATCCACCGGTAATAAGTGATATATCAGACAGAGTTTCAGGATTGAACATACTTACCAATCCATATAAACGATAAGGATTAAAAATTTCAACATCATCCATAATTATTAAATTCTGGTCTGGACCTGAACCGCGAATTATCAATTGAGAAGTAAAATCATTTGGCGCTGTTACTCCGGGAAGTGACCTGAGGGATCTTAAAACATCTTCTATTGCACCGGGAAGAATTTTTACACCGGAAGGATTTATATTAAACAAACTCGTTCTTAAATCATCCTGAGATTGCCTTACATTTGCTTCAACTTTTATTTCTTCAGTTGTGAAATCTCTCCGAGTAAGAATTATAAATAACTGTTGAGAGTTTTCATTTGCCACTTCATATTCCGGAATTTCATATAAGTCAAAACCTGAATATTTAATTGTTACACTGTAAAATCCGGGAGGTGATTGAAATTCAAACTCACCTTTATTGTTTGAATAAACTGATAAATCAAAATTTGAATTTTTTATTAAAATTTCCGCATTGCTCACAGGTATATCATTTTCAGTTTTAACAGTTCCTGTAATATTTATAATATTATTAGTTGAATCTAAATCAGTCTTAGCAATAAGTTCGCATGCTGACGATAACAAGAGAAAGAATAGGATTAATTTCATATAAATATGAAACGAAAAAAATCCTCATAGAGTTTCACATAATAGGATGGTTTTAAATCGAATTTTAGGCTGCTTTTTTAGAATTCGGGTAAGATTCCGGATATAACAGACATCTCACTTTATGATCATTCCCCTCAAGTTCAGGAGAAATTACTGAACAATCCTGAAAAACTTTAGGACATCTTGGGTGGAAATAACATCCGCTTGGGACATTTGCAGGAGATGGTATATCTCCGGTTAAAATAATCCGAGCAGATTTTTTTTCCGGATCCGGAACTGGTACCGCAGAAAGAAGTGCTTTGGTATATGGATGTTTTGGGTTTTTATAAACCTCATCAACGTTTGATAGTTCTACAACTTTTCCGAGATACATTATACAAACATCATCTGAGATGTGTTCTACAACAGATAAATCATGAGATATAAATAAATAAGTTAAATTCATTTCTTTTTGAAGTTCAATCAAAAGATTTAAAATTTGAGATTGAATTGATACATCAAGTGCTGAAACAGGTTCATCACAAACAATAAATTTAGGTTCGACTGACAAAGCTCTCGCAATACCAATTCTTTGTCTTTGACCTCCGGAAAATTCGTGAGGATATCTTCTTGCATGAATTTTTCTTAATCCAACTTTTTCAAGAAGTTCTTCAACTTTTTTTTCAGCAGCAGCACCTTCGGCTATATCATGAAATTTCATTATTTCTGTTAACATACCGCCTACCGTGATTCTCGGATTTAGTGAAGAATAAGGATCTTGAAAAATTATCTGCATCTCTTTACGTATATTTTTCAATTCTGCCTCACTCATAGCAGTAATATCTTTTCCGTTAAAAATTACTTTTCCTGCAGTTGGTTCAATCAATCTTAACAAACTTCTTCCAACTGTAGTCTTTCCACATCCGGATTCACCCACCAGCCCTAATGTTTTTCCTTTTTTGATATTAAAAGAAACATCATCCACAGCTTTTACATTTCCAACAGTTTTTGCAAATAATCCTTTTTTTATAGGGAAATATTTTTTCAGACCGGTAACTTCGAGAATGTGTTCAGACATAATTTTTTTATAATTTAAAGCAATATAATATTAATATTTAAGAGATAAAATAAAAAAGTCCTTTCAGAAAACTGTAAGGACTTTTATCATTTTAAAATTAAACAAATTTATTTTATTAAGGTTAACTTTTTTATTTCCATAAAATCACCTGCAATCATTTTTGCAAAATACATTCCGCTTGCTAATCCTTTTCCGTCAAATTCTGAAGTATAATATCCCGCTTGTCTGTTTCCATCTATAAGAGTTGCTATTTCTTTACCGTTAATATCATAAATCTTCAGTGTTACTTTTGAATCAGTTGCAAGTTCAAAATTTATTTTAGTAGTAGGATTAAAAGGATTTGGATAATTTTGTGACAAACTGAATTTTGAAGGAGTTCCAACAATTACATCAGCTTCCATAACGTAAAATTGAAAATTACCGTTATAGTCAACTTGTTTTAATCTGTAAGCATATTTTCCGGACGGAACATTTTTATCATTATATTTATATCTTATTATATTATTCGAATTACCGGAACCGTTCACTGAACCAAGTTCTGTATAAACAGCGTTATATTTATTTATATTACCGACTAATTTAACTCTTTCAACTACAAAATGAGAATTATTTAATTCATGATTTGTTACCCAATCTAATATCACTTCATTTTTAATGGTGCTTGCGACAAACCCATCCAGTTCTACAGGTAATGGACTGTCAGAATCAGCAATAGTAAACTTTGAAAATGAATTTGTATTTCTGGTGATACTTCTCGGATGTAAATTTAAAATGTTAGTAGTTCCTCCGATTTTTTCCCACATTTCACCCGCTAATTTCCAGACTTCAGCAGCTCCCATATTATTACCATTGTCAAAACCAGATGAAAAACTAAATGTAACATTTCTGCCGTTCAATGGTTCAAAATCTGAATTAATTTCCCAATTGGTAGCAATGCTTGAACTTGAACCGACAAATACCACTCCATCATATCCTGTAGTTCTTTTGATTGAAACATTTCCGATGTTATCACTTCCTGAACTTAAAGTAACTCCTAAAAATTCGCTAAATCCTGCAGTTCCAATTTGTCTTGGTTGCATATAAGAAGTTCCAATAATCATCTTATGAGGTTCTGATTCTATTAATTCAGATTCGGGAGTAAAAATAATCTTATTCGAACCTGTTAAAATTTTTGCTTGATTTGTTAATTCTAATTTTCCTGTAACTGTTATATCACCTGATATGTTTACCTCTGAATTATTTATTGAAATATTATTATAAATTCCGGGACTGATAGTTTTGTTTTCTGAAATTGCTAAACTATTAGGTGCGAAAGTTAAACTTTTGAATGTTGTCTGATTAACAGAAGTTTTTAAAACTGAAAATTGAGAACTTGAGCCAGCATCAGTTATTTTAACAAATTTATTAAAATTTAATTCTGATGTTATTGCATATATCACCGGAGAACTACCTGACCAGTCAACGGATATACTTCTCAACCCATTAGTTAATCCATTATTTAAAATATATTTAAAAACCCAATTACCATTTTCGTTCACCCATTTTTGTATTCCACCACCTTCTGAAATTTTATTATTATCAGCGACGTAAATAATATTTTCTAATTTATTGATAGAAAAATCAATTGGTGATTTATTCAACGCAACCGGAAAACCGGAGATTAAAGCAGAAGATTGTCCACTTGAAACCGGCAATCCGTTTCCTACTTTGAAAATTCCACTGTATTGATTTGAAATTCCTGAAACGTAAATACTATTGTTAATAATTTTGATAATGCGAGTTTGTAATCCTGAATTTATAACAGGATTTGTAAATCCGTTTTCAATAATTGAAGTAAATTTTATTTCACCTGTTTTGGTTTTACCTGTTACTGACATCCAGAAATTTTTTCCTGCATCTGAAGTTAAAGAGTAAATATTATCAGTGTAGTCACGTTCATTTACAGAGAATGAAGTATTCACATTGCCAAAAATATCAATAATTCCAATTGTTTTCTTAACTTCACTTAAATCTGAAACATTAGGAGTTCCGGCATTTGCATCATATCCGGAAATCAAAAGAAATTTACCGTCTGTAGAAGTAGAAATATATCCATTTCCGGAATTAATTCCGTTTAAGGTTAGTCTTAGATTACTTCCGGATAATTTAGAAGGAAGTTCAATACTTCTGATTAAAATTCCATTTGTTGAATATTCATCAAGAAACACTTTCGAAGCAGCATTTGATAATGGAATATTACTTGATGACTCTCCAATTCTAACTATAACAATATTACCGGGAGTGAACTGATAGGAATAAATTAAATTAAAACCGGGAATTAAAAATAACGATAAAAAAAGTAAAATTCTAAATTTCATATATTTGAATAAATTTTATCAATAATATGGAAATTGTAATAATATAAACTAACAGATTGTACTAAAAGTTAACAAAAAACTATACAAGTAGAAACATATTTTTATAGTTTGACGCTAAGTTTTATATTCTCTTTAAATGAGTAATAAAATCCTGTTGAAACTAATAATATAAAATTTATAAGATGAGTTAACGTGGCATAACTTAAGGCAGTTTCGTTATTTATTAAGAAGATTCCAATGAGAACAGTGGCACAAAAGAAATGAAAAGCACCGGCAGAATTTCCGGGTAAAGGTAGAACAAGGGTGAATGTAATAATAGTTAGTAATAAATTGGCATCTAACAGAGTTAAATCAATACCAAAAGCCCAAAAACTGATGTAAGTGGAAAAAACATAAGACATCCAAAGCAACAGTGTGAGTATAAAAATCATTACAAGCCCCGCAGGATTTTTTATAAACAGAAATCCGTTGATGAGTGAGACAATAATTTTATCTACTTTATCTTTAATTTTTGCGGGAAGAATTTTTGAAGTAAGTCTGTTTATAAAATTTTCAAACCATTCTAATTTGAAAATTAAAATTACTGCTATAATAAGAAAAATTAAAATGATGATTGAAAGTATTACCGCATATTTTTCAAGATTATATTCGGGAAATGCGGTAGAAATTTGTTCCTGAAAAAAGAATAGACAAAATCCGAATGAAGCAACAAGTGTAAGCATATCAAGAACACGTTCAACTATGATAGTGCCAAAGGTTGATGCTCTCGAAATATCTTCCATTTTAGCAAGTATTACAGGTCTCGAAATTTCACCTGATTTTGGAACAATACTGTTCATCATATAACCTATCATCATTGTGGAAAAAAGATTATTGAAAGGAATATCTTTTTTGATTGGGTTAAGGAAATATCTCCATCTTAAAGCACGAAAAATGCCCCCAATATATACACCAAGAAATGAACCAATTATAAGCCAGAGATAGTTTGTCTTTTTCATTTCTTCAATGAGTAAACCTAAATCTACATCTTTGAAAGCGAGATACATAAAAAAAACAGTGAGACCAAGGAAAAAAGAAAATTTTAATATTTGCTTTGACTTATCGGACAATTAATTCAAAATGATAATAAAAAAAGTTAAGTGCATAATATCACTTAACTTTTAATTAAATTAAATTTAAAAAAAATTATTATCTGAGATCTATTACTTCAACACCGGAAGGGGGACTAAAAGAAAACTTTGATGAATTCAATCCGGGATTAAGATCAATACTACTGAGTGTATAAGTAGTCGTATTTTCAGAGCTTGTGATTGTAATTTTTCTGATTAGATAATCATTCTTATCAATCCAGATTTTGGCAGATTTGATTGAACCTTTGCTTCTTGGATTTAATTTTAATACATAACAATCCAAAGAACCAACTTTTTCTTCATTTTCTAAATCAGAATAAAATTCTTCAGGATAATTGAATAAAAATTTGTTCGGTGAGAAAGTATTTTTATCGTTTTTATAATTATCAATTACAACCTGATTTTTTTTAGGAGAGTATGACCACGAAGTAACACCATCGGTTACTACGGTCTGCCCTTTTGTTTCTATTCTGTATTTATCTTTTTTTCCAATATATAAAGTACCGGAAGAACTGCTTGAATTTCCGGATCCTTTTACACTTGAGCTGAAAGTAGCTTTTGCATCGTTAATGTCTTTATAGACATCCTGTGTTTTCTTAATAATTTCCTGAGCATCTTGTGCCGAAACAGCAATAAACGGAATTATTAGAAAAATAAATATTAATTTTCTCATATACAAAAATCTGTAAATTTTAAATGATTTTCAATTTCATTAATTTTCTCAATTAGAAAATCGCGGAGCAACCCATAATTTCCTCTTATAGTCAATAAGTTCAAGATTAACACTTCCTATAAGCACATTAAATTGAGCTTTTATAGGAATTCGGAATTCATCTGCAGATAAAAAAGCCGCAAACTCACCATTTAATCCGAAAACTCCTGTAAATCCTGCTGAACCGGCAATCTTAATTACTGCAACATCGTAATTAAATTTATCAATTGTTATTTCATCCTTTTGTAAATTGAATGAATATTTAACGTATGAATCTTTCTCATTAATAAAAACCGGTATATTATGGTTTTTATTTTCAAATGACTGTATCCTTGCTTTATAAAAAAGGGAGAGCCCGTCCTGAAATTTTTTGTTTTCAGGAATTGTTACTTTACTTTCAAGTTCAATGTTCCCATCAGTTTCTTTTTCCAAATTAATTTCACCTGTTTCATAATTGAAATCATAAATAATATTCGTGATTGATTTCTTCTTAAATTCTGTACTGTAAAATTTTGTTGTGAATAAATCTGACTTATCATATTGCATTACAGTTGAAAAAATATAGTTTATCTCAACAAACGGTACTCCATCATAACTTTTTATTTTAGCTATAGCAGTGTAATACTTTTTGTTGTTTTCTGTATAAGTATCAGTAACGCTGAAATCAACTCTTCCAAGTTTTATAAATCCGTAATAAACTTCATATACCAAAACTTCACCAACCTCAAGAACTTTATCTTGAGCGTAAGCAGAATTCTGATTTACCGTTATTACTGAAATTAGAAATATTAAAAGGGGAAATTTCATCTTTATTAAAAAAAGACCCGCATCAACGGGTCTTTTATGTTTTTCTATATTTACAATACTGTTACTTATTTAAATTTGCAAGTTTAATTGCATCATCAAATAATGTGATTGCTTTTTTAAACTGTTCATCAGTATGTATGAAAACAGCGTAACTGCCCTCGTTACCCCAAATATCTCTTGCAATTTGCGACTTTATTGCTGTTTTAAGATATTCAATATCTCTTTGAAAATCTGTATCATTATATGGAATATCTTTTTGATTAGCTAATTCTATCAATCCATTTAACATTGACTGATCTACCTCAAATCTATCTCGGAAATTATTATATGAAGAATAGCCTGATTCTATATTCTTTCTGTTTTGTTTCATATAATTTTCTACGTATGCATAAATCAAATTTAGTCTTCTCAATTGTACAGTATATAATGCAAGTGTATCAAGTTTTACTATATAGTCAGGAGTTATTCCGCCACCGCCATAAACAGTTCTGCCACCAAAAGTTTTGAACACAGGTCTGTTAGTATCTTTAGTATCATTTTCATGGAAAATATTTTCGCCTTCAGTTAACTCTTCAAGTAAAGCATTTTTATAAGTATTGCCATCGTAGGGTTTTTGAATTAATCTGCCGACAGGTGTATAATATTTAGCAGTTGTTACACGAAAGGCAGATCCGTCAGATAAATCAAACTGTCTTTGTACTAAACCTTTTCCAAAAGTTGTTTCACCAACAATCAATCCCCTATCCCAATCTTGGACAGCACCTGAAACAATTTCACTTGCCGAAGCAGAACCACCGTTAACCATTACGATTAATGGAATATCTGAATAAGGTCCACCTTGAGAATCATAAGTTTCATTAAATTCATTAACACGACTTTTTGTATAAACAATTTTTTTACCCTTTGGGATAAACAAAGAACCAATTTTGAAAGACTGGTCTAAATATCCACCCGGATTTCCTCTAAGGTCTAATAGTAATTTTTTCATACCTTGACCTTTAAGTTTTTCTAATGCCTGAACAACTTCATCATAAGTAGTAGCAGCAAATCTGGATACCTTTATATATCCAATACCATCGCCATACATAAACGAAGCATCCACACTGTAAAGAGGAATTTTATCTCTGATAATTTCAAATTCTAAGGGTTGAGGACTACCGGCTCTGTTAATCGTTACAACAACTTTAGTACCTTTTTGACCTCTTAATTTTTTCGGCACATCTTCTCTTGGAATTTTAATGGCTGATAATCCATCTATTTTTACAATTTTATCTCCTGCTTGAATACCTAATTTTTCAGAAGGACCACCACTAATAGGTGAAACAACTGTTAATGTATCGTTAATAACATCAAATTCAACTCCAATTCCTTCAAAACTGCCCTGAAAATCTTCGTTAACTCTTTTTAACTGTTCAGCATCAATATAAACTGAATGAGGATCTAAATCCGCAAGCATACCTTTAATTGCTTCTTCAGTAAGTTTCTGTGAATCTACATCATCCACATAATATCTGGATGTAATATTTAAAACTTCACTGAACTTTTTAATCTGTCCGCTGATTTTATCATCAGACCGGACATCCTGAATTTTCATTCCGATAAATACACTTAGTGCAATCAGAACTATTACTACGGGAATAAATATTTTTTTATTATTCATAAATATCTTTATAATGTATTTAACATAAATCGGGGAAAAATGTTTCAAAAATGATTATTTTAAAAATCCTGCAGACATTCTCTGTTTAGTCTGTTCAAAATTTTCAATTACTTTTTTAACGCTATTTTCAGAAACTTTCAGAAAAGTATTGGGAGAAACCCCAATCCAAACAATAAAAATTAAAATAGGAATAATTGATGCAAGTTCCATCTTTGAAATATCTTTCATTGATTTGTTTTCCTCTTTATCAAGAGGTCCCAGCATAACTCTCTGAAACATCCATAACAAATAAACTGCGGATAAAATTACAGCAGATGTAGATATTATTACGTATAAATTTGACCCAAGGTTCACAGAATTAAAAGAACCGATTAATACTAAAAACTCACCTATAAATCCATTTAAACCAGGCAAACCTATTGAAGAAAAAACTACTATCATAAATATAACTGAAAAAACCGGCATAACTTTCATAATGCCTCCAAATTTTTCAATCTCTTTTGTATGTCTTCTTTCATAAATCATTCCGACAATCATAAACAATGCACCTGTAGATAAACCGTGATTTATCATCTGAATTACGCTTCCCTGCATAGCTTCTTGAGTTAGTGCAAATGTTCCCAGTACAATAAAACCTAAGTGGCTTACGGATGAATATGCAACCAATTTTTTCATATCTTTCTGTACTATGGATAGTAAAGCACCATAGACAATTCCAATCACAGCTAAAGTAGCGATATATGGAGTTAAGGTAACAAAACCGGCAGGAAAAAGTGACAATGAAAATCTAATTAATCCATAAGTTCCCATTTTAAGCAACAATGCCGCAAGAACAACAGAGCCCGCGGTAGGTGCCTGAACGTGAGCATCAGGTAACCAGGTATGAAACGGAAATAACGGTACTTTAATTAAAAAACTAAGAGTAAATAATATGAACAAATAAGTCTGAATATCAACAGGCAGATTTGAAGAAACAGATGTAAGCTGTGTCAGGTCAGTACTGAACATTCCTAAATATGGGATACATAATATACCGAGCCAAACTATCCCGATAAGCAATAAAACCGAGCCAAACATTGTGTATAAGAAAAATTTTACAGTAGCGTAAATCCTGTTTTCACCTCCCCAAATGCCAATTAAGAAATACATTGGAATTAAAATAAATTCCCAGAATACATAGAACAAAATGAGATCTAAAGAACAGAAAACTCCTATAAGCCCGCCAAGCAATGTAAGCAAGAGGAAATAATAATTTTTTAAATTTTTCTGTATTGTGTTCCATGAAGCAATTATACAAAGTGGCATCATAAATGTAGAAAGGACAATCAACAATAATGAAATACCATCAATGCCTACATAATAAAAAGTATTAAATAATTGAACCCATTGAAATTTTTCAACAAACTGATAATCACCACTTTCAATATTAAATGAAAAATAAAGATATAGCGATGCGACAAAAGTTAAAAGGGTTACAGCCAATGAGTACCCTTTAATAAGTTTAACATTTTCTTTTTTAAAGAATAAAATTGGCAATGCTGCCAGAATCGGTAAAAAAATTAAAATAGATAGTATATTGTTCAAATTTATCCGGTTTTGATTCTGCAATATAATTATTGCAATTTTTAGAATTAAGTCTAATTATTGATTACTAAAATAATTTATAAGCAAGTAATTGATACGATATATTGTGAGGATTTACATCTACCGTATCATAAAATTCCTTTTCTATTATATATAACATTCTGAGATTTTTTCGAAATCCTATTTTCCGCAGATTATTTGATGCTTTTTTATTCTTGATTAAGGTATAAGCAATCGCATATTTAAAATAATTAAGACTTTTAACATAGTCTATTAGAATTTTTGAACTTTCAAATCCTAATTTAAGCCCTCTGTATTCATTTAGTATTGCTGTAGAAATTTCACAAGCATAATGAAAGTTAGATTTCCATTTGAAACAAACATAACCGATATATTTCCCGGAAGCTGCTATGACATACCATTGCTGAACAGGATTTTCACAGCATTTTTTAATCCATTTTTTAATTATGGATTTATTTTTGAGTAAAGGATAATCCGGATTTAAAAATTCGATTATATTCTTATCGTTAAATAATTTATAAATACATTCGGTAAGTTTTTCATCTTCAGAATTGAAAATTCTGAGTGAACAATTTTCACCTTTGATAATTTTCCTGAATTTCATCAATCTTTAGGTACCACTGTTCCATAATAGATTTTTTTTGATCTATCGTTAATCTTATCAATGTGTATATGCTTTATCTCCATATATTCTTTTATCCCTTCCAATCCAAATTCTCTGCCGATACCACTTTGTTTGTAACCTCCAAAAGGAACTCGTTCGCTTAAAAGATGATATTCATTAATCCAGACGGTTCCTGTTCGCATTTGCGCGGCAATTTTCAATGCCCTTTCTTCATTTGTTGACCAAACAGCCCCTGCCAATCCGAATATCGAATCATTGGAAATTTTAACTGCTTCTTCGTCAGTTGAAAATTTTATCACAGATACAACTGGTCCAAAAATTTCTTCTCTAACATGCTTCATTGAATTATTTGTATTCACTATTACTGTTGGTTTAATAAAAAATCCTTTATCACCAAATCTTTCCCCACCAGTAAGTATTTCACCACCTTCTTTTTTTGCAATTTCAATATATCTCATAACAGAATCGAACTGTTCCTGAGAAATCACCGGTCCAACATCTGTTTTTTTATTTGCCGTATCACCAATAACCATTCTTTCTACTTTTGATTTTAATTTGGCGATGAAATCATCATAAATTTTTTCCTGAACAAGTAATCTGGTACCGCCCTCACAGCACTGACCCTGATGATAAAACGCCGCATATATTGCTCCATCAACCGCATGGTCAATATCAGCATCATCAAGAATTATATTGGCAGATTTTCCTCCACATTCTAAAGTTAAATTTTTTAATGTTTCCGAAGCGTTTTTCATAATTATTCTGCCAACTTCTGTAGAACCTGTAAAAGCAACTTTATCAACATCCGGATTAACAGCGAGTTCAGTTCCAACTTCAGAACTTCCTGTGATAAAGTTTATTACACCTTTAGGTAGATCTGTCTGGTCAATAAGTCTTGCAAGTTCGAGAGCAGAAACCGGAGTTATAGATGCCGGCTTGATAACTATTGAACAACCTGCTGCAAGAGCAGGTCCTATTTTCCAGATAACCATTTTTAAAGGAAAATTCCAGGGAACAATCTGAGCGACAACACCTACAGGTTCATATTTAATTAAGTTTTGAGAAACACCTTCTTTTGAAATTTCAGATACTTCATCAGGATTTATAAGAGCAAGTTTAGAAAAACCATTGAGATTTTTAGCTGAAAGAAAAACATCATCAAATGCTTTTTTGAAAGTTGCACCACTATCAGCAATTTCCAAACTCATTAATCTGTCTTTGTTCTCATTTATTTTATCTACGATTTGTTTAATAATTCTGCTTCGCTCTTCTCTCGGCATGTTTCTCCAAACTCCTGAATCAAAAGAATCACGAGCAGCTTTGATTGCATCTTTGGCATCCTGAACTGTTGCTTTAGGTATTTCAGCTACTTCTGAGCCGTCAGAAGGATTAACAGAAATATAAGTTTTTCCATCTGAGGAATTCCTGAATTCCCCGTTAATATATAATTGATATTTTTCCATAAAATTATTGTGTGTAATAAATTATATCTATTTCTTTAATTTTTCTAAATTATTTGTCAGATTTATAGTTAGTGTTTTTAAATCTATTTAAGTTGATGCAATAATTGCATCAACTAATTTTAATCCATATTTTTTACTTAACTCATTAGTTTAAATTTTATATTACATATACAAATAAGGTTTCCAGTCTTCATCAATTTTACCGGCAAAATTCTTTATAAAAGTAATATGCGAAGGTCTTTTAGGAATTGAATGAAGATGCATTTTTGATTCTTCCGGAGTTCTGTCACCTTTTTTGTTATTACACCTTATACAGGCAGTTGTAAGGTTTTCCCATGAATCCTCTCCTCCTCTTGATTTTGGCATAACATGATCAACAGTTAAATTCTGAGTAGTACCGCAATATTGACATCTATGACCATCCCTTCTGAGAATATTTTTTCTCGAAAGAATAATTTTTTTGTATGGGACTTTAATGAAGTAAACCAAACGAACAATGGATGGATAATCAAAAGTATGACGGACAGATTTAATTTTTTTAGTTTCATTTTTACTGACAATTTCAGCTTTACCAAGGTATGCAAGAATGACTGCACGTTTCACATTACAAATAGCAAGAGGCTCATAGTTTTGATTTAATACCAAAACTTTGCCGTTTAATTTTGCCGAAGCTCCATTGGGACTGAATTTCTTGTCATTATCGAAGAAGTTAATTCTCCTTTCTGTGTGTTAATTTTAAATCTGTTATTTAACTAAAATCCAATTTATCAATAATAGAAAGTATATTCAACTACAATAACTGTTGCTATTTAAAAAATTAGAAATTTTAAATAATTATTTTCAAAATATTGAATTATTCAGAAGGCAATTGAAATTGAATATTCATATTAATAAATTGTGTCAAAATAAGAATTTAAATGATTGAAACATTAAAACAGGAAATCTGGAATCAGTTTGGAGCATCACTTGATATGTTTCAAAATGCAATAGAAAAATGTCCAGAATCTATTTGGGGTGAATTGACTTTTGAAGGAAATCAGTTTTGGTATATCGTATATCATACTTTGTTTTATATAGATTGTTATTCAGACGAAGATCCAAAAAATTTTCATCCACCCTCTCCATTTAATTTATCAGAATATGAATATGATATGTTACCTGAGAGAGTTTTTACAAAAGCAGAATTGTTGGAATATGCTAATCATTGCAGGGAAAAGAGCAAAAAATTAATTTTTAGTTTAACTGAAGAAAAAGCAAAAAAGAGATGGATAAATGATTGGAAAAATTATAGTTTTATTGAGATAATAATTTATAATATGAGACACATACAACACCATACGGGACAATTGAATATGTTGTTGGGAAAAATAGACAGAAAATTACCCATTTGGGTTTCACAAACAAAAGAGGAATTGGGGTAATTCTTTTTTACTTCAAAGCATTAAGGACTCTTACCAGGAATTCAACTTGTGATTCGAGATTATCTATATCTTTATTATTGACCAATACAAAATCGGAGTTTTCCATATTCTTTTTATCATCATATTGATATTTCATAATTTTTTCAATTTCCTTTTTTCCAGAACCGTCTCTCTCCATTATTCTTTTAAGGCGGTTTTTCTTGTTAGCATATACAAGAATTATATAATCCATATCTTTGTTTAATCCACTCTCGAACAACAAGGCAGATTCCACAATAATCATTTTATCTTTGGTTTTGTAAGCATGTTTTATAACATAATCAATTACTGCAGGATGAACAATTTTATTAATTTTTTTATAATTTCTGTCATTTTCGAATATTTTTTCTTTCAGTTTTGACAGACTTATAAAACCTTTGTAGTTCAGTATATCTTTTCCAAATTCTTCAACGACCTTTGAGGCTAATTTTTTATCTTTGTGATATAAATCTTTTGCAATTAAATCTGTATAAAAAATTTTAAATCCTTCTTTTGAAAGTAAACGACATACTTCAGTTTTACCGGAACCTATGCCGCCGGTTATACCAATTAATAATTTATTTTTTAGTGTTTTCATTATCCCCCGATAATTACACTAATAATAGTAAGATTATTTTGCATAAGCAATAGACCTTCGTTCTCTTATTACGTTAACTTTTATCTGACCGGGATACTCCATTTCTTCCTGAATTTTATGTGCAATATCTGACGCTAACTGATCCTGAAAAATATCTGTAACCGCATCCGGTTCTACAATAACTCTGACTTCCCTACCTGCTTGTATTGCAAAAGTTTTTGCCACTCCGTCAAAAGTATTTCCGATTGCTTCCAATTTCTCAAGTCGTTTAGAATATGCTTCCACAGATTCCCTTCTTGCTCCCGGTCTTGCACCACTAATAGCATCTGCTGCCTGTACAAGTACGGAAATTGGATGTTCCATTGGAATCTCATCATGGTGAGCACCAATTGCATTACAAACTATCCAGTTTTCTTTACATCTCTTCGCAACTTCATATCCTAAAATTGCGTGAGGTCCTTCAATATTTCTGTCAATTGTTTTACCCATATCATGCAATAGACCTGCTCGTTTTGCAATGTTTGCATCAAGTCCAAGTTCAGCTGCCATAATACCTGCTATATATGCCACTTCAATTGAATGGTTCAATACATTCTGCCCGTAACTTGAACGGTATTTCATTCTTCCGATAAGCATTATTATATCTCTGTGAACACCTGTAACACCAATTTCTATACATGTTTGTTCTCCAACTCTGATAATTTCTTCATACAATTCTTTTTGAACTTTTTCTACCACTTCTTCAATTCTCGCAGGGTGAATTCTTCCATCTGCAATTAATCTTTCCATTGCAATTCTTGCAACTTCTCTTCTGAATGGGTCGAAACCTGAAATAATGATTGCTTCAGGAGTATCATCAACTATTATATCAACACCGGTAGCAGCTTCAAATGCTCTGATATTTCTTCCTTCTTTACCGATGATTCTTCCTTTTAATTCATCTGAATTTATCTGAAGAACAGATACTGTAGTTTCCACAGAGTGATCAGCCGCAGATCTTTGAATTCCCTGAATTACTATATTTTTAGCGAGTCTGTTCGCTTCTTGTTTGGTTTCATCCCTAACTTCCTGAAGTTTTGCCGCACATTCCAGTTTAACTGATTCAAGTAAATTATTAAACAATTCCTTTTTTGCTTCTTCATCTGTATATCCGGAAATTCTTTGAAGTTTTATTTTCTGTTCATTTAATATTTCATTTTCTTCATTTATTTTATCTTCAAGTGATTTCTCTTTTTGCTCAACATTAGAAATTTTTTGGTTTAATTGATTTTCTAATATCTGTAATTGTTTTTCTTTTTGATTTATTTCATTTTTCTCTTTTCCTAAAACTTCTTTTAGTTCAGAAAGTTTTTTTTCTGCCTCAACTACATCTTTTTCTCTTTCCTTTACATCTTCGTCAAATTTTTGTTTACGTTTGTAAAATTCATCTTTAACTTCGAGAAGTTTTTCTTTTTTCAGATTTTGAGAAGCTTTTTCTGCATCAATCATAAAATCTTTTGCACGTTTCTCGGCACTGTTTATTATATCTTTTGAAGAAACTTCAGCATCTTTAATTTTCTTTTCTGATTCTTTTAGGTTACGTTCAGCTTCTTTAATAATTTTTTCGGCAACAGTTTCAGCATCTGCTATCTTAGATTTATTGATTTTTGCCTGTAATGACCAACCAACAAAAAACATAATAAGACACAGTACCACAACTGCCGGCACAAGAACATATATTTCCATTAATAATTCCATTTATTTCTAACCTCCGCCCGTCATCATATTCTAAATGAATTTCCGGGTATATATTATTATTATTTAAAAAAAATTGTTTTAAAATAAAAAAACCATACAGAACTTCCCCCATTCAAAGGTTTATATTAAAACCTCTTCCTGAAAACGGTGGGTGGTGCCAAAGTGTCTTTTACTTCCACTGTTTATCTATTGAGTGTGACATTGCTGCAACAAACAAAGATGCATTCCCGCAAAAGGGATGAGGCCTGTAATCAACACCTGCGAAAGCGTGCCTCCCAAGATAATAAATTATCAGGTTTTATATATCGTTTGACCGTGGGAGTCTGTATGGTTTAGACTCGTTTACTTATTTATATAAAGAACGTTTAAATATTGTCGTCAATTAATCGGGAAATTTCGTCTATTTTGTCTGAACATTTATCAAAATGACTTAGCAATTCATGTTCAGATTTTTTAATCGCATCTTTTTCTTTAAACATTGTCTCTGCAATATTTAATGACGTAACTACTGCGATTGTTTCAATAGACTGATTCGGTGATTCAAAATTAATCTTTTGCATTAATGTATCTACATAATTTGCCAATCTTTCCACCTCCGCTACATTCTCACCCTGGAGATTGTATTCACTGTTAAATATCCTGACTTTTATTCCCGAATTTTGCATTTTTTTGAGTTTAAATTTTCACGGTCAAATAAATTTTACTCGTCATAATCACCACGACCTTCATAGCTATCAAGATGTACATCTATTCTTGATATCAATTCTTTAATTCTTGATTTTATTACTTCTTTATCCTGCGAATAATAATTACTACTGCTGTTATTTTGTAATAATAAACTTTTAATTTCTGATATTTCTTTTTCTTTTAAAACTAATGATGAGTTAAGTTTTGTCAACTGTAGTTTTAAATCATTAATTTTGATTGTTAATTCCCTGTTAGTATTTAACAGTGAACTGTTTTCCTCTTTTGTAGTACTGAGTTTATTTATCAGTTGCCGTACTTTGTTATAAAGATTATCAAGTGCACTTAACTCAACTTCTTTCAAATAGTTTAAATTGTCCTTGTTTGAGTCAAATAGATTATTTTTCATTTTTATTTTCTTAAAACTGCTCCGGTTTCTTTTCTAAGTTTTTCTACTATATTGTTAATCTGTGTATTAACTTCTTCATCACTTAAAGTTTTTTCTTTAGATATAAACTCTAACGAAAATGCAAAACTTTTTTTATTTTCACCAAGTTTACCATCTTCATATATATCAAATAGTTCTGCCTTTGAAAGATTCTTTGCAATCTTATTATTTAAATATTT
The DNA here is from genome assembly GCA_002455255.1 of Candidatus Tepidiaquacellales bacterium UBA6667. Taxonomy (GTDB): domain Bacteria; phylum Bacteroidota; class Ignavibacteria; order Tepidaquicellales; family Tepidaquicellaceae; genus UBA9002. The sequence continues at coordinate 71,615 of DKKL01000048.1, forward strand.
TGATATTTCTTCAAAATTAATTTTTTTATCAGTTACTACAGCCAAATCCCTTTTAACAGATGGAAATTTAGTAATCTCCTCATATCTGTTATTTGGCTTTGAATAATTGTAAATCTTATCTAAGTCAAACGAAGCAATGAAAACATCACTTTCAATATCAAATTTTTCAAGCACATCTTGGGAAATTTTAAATATTTTCCCTATTACATCGGGCTTATCGTTTTTATTTTTAGTGCTTACACTAACTTCAATAAAATTACTACTATAAGCTAAATCATTATAATAAAATAATTTAATATTTTCAATATTCATTTTTGCTAATAACATTTCCACTTCACCTTTAAGATTGAATATCGAAAACTTGGAATTATTCAAATTATGAGTTTTTTTATCATCATTACCGTATAATGCAAATGCAATTTCATTATTCTCTTTATATATACCATCTTCGGATTTAAATACTTTTCCGATTTCATACAATTTAAGAGAAATATCTTTACCGATATGGTTTACATTATTTTTTATAACTTTTAAAAGCCCTATTATAAGATTTGACCTGATAATATTAAGCTCTGATGATTGAGGATTTTTTATTTGTATCAGTTTATCACCAAAAATTTCATAATTTGCTGAACCTTGAATAGTTTGGGTGAGAATTTCATTATATCCCCTACCTGTTAAATATTTTTTCAATTCAATGGTTTTTAAATATTCCTTTGTGTATTTATCTTTTTCTGAAAGTGATAAATATAAAGATGATAACATTGGAATTTTATTAAAACCATTTAATCTTAAAACCTCTTCAATCAAATCATATTCATTAGATATATCATATCTTCTCCATTCCGGAATATTGAATATCAAATAATCTTTATCTTTACCTGAATATTCTATTTGCAATAAACCAAGTAATTGAATAATTTTTTCTTCAGTAAATTCAATTCCTATAATTTTTGAGGCAAATGATGATCTAACACCAACGGAAACAGGTTCAGGTTTATTAACATATTCATCATATAAATTATCAGATACCTCTCCCCCTGCAATTTCTTTTATAAGCTCTGTTGCTCGTTTTGAAACGTATGGGATATTTGATATATCAACACCTTTTTCAAATCTCTGAGAAGCATCTGTGATAATTCCTAATTTTTTTGCTGCAAGTCTGACAGTTACTGGCTCAAAATAAGCAACTTCAAGGAATACATTTTTAGTATCTTTAGTAATCTCACTATTCTCTCCGCCCATTATTCCTGCAATCCCTGTATATCCTAAGTCATCACATATCATAAGTGTATTTTCAGGCAGTAACCTTTCTTTAGAATCTAATGTTGTAAATTTGTCACCTGAATTAGAAAATTTTACTGTGATTTTTTTACCGTTAATTTTATCATAATCAAATGCGTGAAGTGGTTGTCCTGTTTCAAACATAACGTAATTTGTTATATCTACAATATTATTCACAGGTCTTAAACCAATTGCTGTAATTTTACTTTTTAACCAATCCGGTGATTCAACCACTGATACATTTTTAATAACTCTACCGGTAAATCTTTTGCAAGCATTTATATCATCAATTTGAATTTTTATCAGATTTTCAGTTTTTCCTATATTTTCAGTATAATCGGATTCCTTAACCTCAGGAATATTTAATTTTAAATTATATCTTGCGGCAATTTCTCTTGCCATTCCGATATGAGAAGATAAATCACCTCTGTTTGGAGGAACCCATATATCAAATACTTTATCATTCTTGTTTAAATAATCTGCTATCGGAGTACCGATAATTGCTTCAGAATTTAATACCATTATTCCGTCATGATTATCAGATAACTTTAATTCACTTTCAGAACATATCATACCTTCCGATAGGACACCTCTTATTTTAGATTTTTTTATTTCAAAATTTCCATTTGGGACAATAGCTCCGATTTGAGCAAAACAAATTTTTTGTCCAACATCTACATTCGGTGCTCCGCAAACTACATTAAAAATCTTTTCACCCGTATTTACTTTGCAAACTGATAATTTGTCAGCATCGGGATGTTTTTCTTTTTCAATTACTTCACCAACAATAAAATTTTTAAGCTCTCCGGCTTGATCAGTAACAGATTCAATATCAAAACCAAGTTCTACAAGGTCAGAAATGAATACATTTTCATCCTCAATTTTTAAATCAGGTAAATAATTTTTTATCCAGTTTAAGCTTATCTTCATAAATTATTGATTACTAATATATTTAAATTACATATTACTTTAAATGAAAAAGGGTTATCTGCTTTTGCAGATAACCCTAATATAAAAGTTATTAAAGTCGAATATTGTTTATTCTTCTTTTTTTGGTTCTTTTTTGAAAGTGCTTTCAGTATTGTTATCTCTGATATATTGTCTTCCTGAATTGTCTGACTGAGTGTCATAAGATTTAGGAGGTGTATATGTTTCAGATCCGGAATTATTTCTTTGGAAATTATATTTCGGAGTTGAGTAATTTCTTTTTTTGGTTGATTTTCTTTTTGAGGAATATTTCTTTTTAGTTCCTCTTTTTTTACTTGTATATTTTTTACCGGTTTTCTTTTTGGAAGTGTAGCGTTTTCCTGTTCTTTTCTTTTTGGTAGCTACTTTTTTACCGGTGTTTTTCTTCTTTACAGTTTTTTTCTTATTTCCCTTTTTTGTTCTGGGTTTAGTCTGTTCGGTATTTTTCTCAGTCTTGGCTAATAGATTTTGTGAGAAATCTGCGAACACACCGCCGAAAGCAAAAGTGAAAACAAGAGTTAAAACTGCTAACATTCTTTTTGTCATTTATATCTCCTGTTTATTTTTTTAAAACTCTACAAAGATACGATTTTAAATAAACAATAAAAATACATTAAATGGGTATAAAAACTATGACTTAACACATCCGTCCAAAACGATG
>DKKL01000021.1 GCA_002455255.1 Candidatus Tepidiaquacellales bacterium UBA6667
ATGTGGGGGTATCCGCTTGAAGATAGGAAGTATGAGACGGCAGAGGAGGTTTATAAGTTCACTGGTAAGGAGAGGGATAAAGTAAGCGGATATGATTATTTTGGTGCGAGGTATTATAATTCAAGGATTGGAAGATGGGGGCAAGTGGAACCATTACTGGAGAAGTATTTGAACATTAGTTCTTATTGTTATGGGTTAAATAACCCGATGGTTATGGTGGATTTGTATGGATTAGCTCCTATGGATGTTATATTACATGGTGAAGATAAAAAATGGGCTGAAACAGAATTAAATTCTACTTCAAAAAATATCAAATATTCCGTTGATGATAACGGTAAGTTATCTTATACAGGTGTTGCAATCACGGATGTAGAAAAATATATGGTAGATGCAATTGATAATCAAAATGTAATAACAAATTTATATTTAACTGATGCAGATGCTGTTCAATTTGAAGATGGGATAGGTTTAATATTACCTGGGTTATATGGTGGATATGAGACAATTAATGGAAAAAAAATTACTTCACAATTTTTAAATATGGATTTTGCAGTAATCTATTCTAGATTAGGAGGAGGAAGTGTTGGAAAAAGTTTGATTCATGAAATTCTTGAGTCTCATATTTCGGCAAATCAAGAATTAACTTTTAATGAATCTCATAAAAAAGTTCTAGAATTAATGAAAGATACTGAAGTAGTTGTTAAAACAGAACATATCTCAGGTAGATTTAATGAAAATCATACTTTTGGTTTAATTAATAAAAATACGAAAGTAGAATCTCCTGATATGATTAATTTAAAAAATTTAAACTTTTTTAAATAATGAAATATTGGATTGTAATTTACTTCACTTTTATTTTCAACTCTTGTTTTATATTCAATCAATCAATAAATGAAAATAGATATTACATTGTAACTTATATAGATACCTCTTTTTTCATTGATTACAATTTAATTGAGTTAAAGAATTTCAATAATTTTGAAAATTCAGAAAATTTTTATATTTTAACAAAAAAAAATTTAATGAAAAATTGCAATAATGAGTTAAAAAAATATGATAAAATTCAATTAAAACTATTTTTAAATGAAAATGTTATTGTCGCAAAATCAAAAAGAAGTGAGATAAAAAATTTTAAAATTCAAAATGAGCTTATTTGGGAATTTGATACTGTAAAAGTAAAAAATTTTTATCAAGATAAAATTAAAGGGCTATGCAAATATTAACTAATTTTAATAAATTGAAAAATTTTTATTCACAAATATAAATATTTAATATTTGGAAAATTACAAGATCTAGGTTTTAAATTGGAGGGTAATTACGATACCTACTGATCCACCGAGCTATGAGATATATCTGACTGAGATGAAGTATGATGATATGGGAATGCGGATAAGAAAGACAGAGTATTTATATACGGGATATGAGCAGGATCCTGTTTTTAACGAAGATGCACCGATTGGTTGGACGGCGATAACGGATTTGTATTATATCAGGGATGCAACGGGAAAGGAGATTGCGATTTATAACAGTTATGACATAAAACAGTGGAATTTATTTGGATTTGAGAATGAGGGATATTTGAATCCGGATGGAGAGGAGAGGATTTATATAAAGGATCATTTGGGAAGTATTAGGGTAACGCTTGATGATAAGTTAGCAATTATAAATGCACAGGATTATGATGCGTGGGGATATATGCTGGAGGATAAGCAATATAACCTTGAGAATGCGACGTTTAAGTTCACGGGTAAGGAGAGGGAAAAGGAGAGCGGATATGATTATTTTGGTGCGAGGTATTATAATTCCAGGATTGGGAGATGGGGGCAGGTGGAACCGCTTTTGGATAAGTATGTGAGCTTTAGTCCTTTTTGTTATGGGTTGAATAGTCCGCTGTTATTTAAGGATGTTGATGGGAGAGATGCAAGAGTAAGGATACAAGGTGAAAACATATATATTGATGTCAAATTATATTACACTAAAAACGGAAATTTCAAATGGCATTTAACATCTGATGCTGAAACTGATTTAAAAAGATGGGTAAAAGAATCTCAAGAGTTATGGAATGAGGCAGGGGGAAAAGTTTCATATGAAGGTAAAGAATATAATGTAATTTTTAATATACAAGAATGGGAGATTTTTGGTTTTGATATTGCTGTTGAGGTTATGAATAATTTACCTGAAGGTGAAAATGTTGCGTTATATGATAAAGATAAAAAGAATCCTGGTGTAGCAAAAGGGAATCAGTTATGGTTAATAAATTTAAAAGATAAGAAACTTCCACGATACGCCGGACCACATGAAATTGGTCATTTATTAGGATTGAAACATCCATTTCCAAAAGATTCTAAAGAACAAAAAGAATCTAAAGATGTTATGGGTTATCATACGGAACATAATCCACCTGCACAGTCTAATGTTATACAAGTAATGAGAATGTTATCATTTTCGAAACAAAATCAAACTTTAAAAGGGGCTACTTATGATCATTAAAATTATTTTATTATTCATCAATCTTTTAATTTATACGAACTTAATTTATTCTAAAGATTCAGTAATTATAAAAAATATTGTCTCTCCATTTTATTGTAATCCTTGCTCTTATTTCAATGTTAAATCTGATTCAGTAAACTTGGAAGGATATATCATTTTTGAAATTGATAAAGATATACAATATTTTAAATATGATTCTTTAGATTCGAGGATCATAGATATATATTCTATTCTTAAAAGTAATATATTCTTCATTGAGGACATTAAGAATTGGGACTCTGATTCTTTAAAATGTTACATAAACAATATACAAATAGATTTATTTGGTTATCTAAATACGACAAATTTAAGCGGGTGGGATACCTGTGGGAAGTTTAAATTTGATACACTAAATTTTCTTTCAGATTATAAAAGATTAGAAAAAATTTATGAAATATATCAAAAACAAGATTCTGTATTCTTAAATAGATCTTTAAATTTATCAATTTTAAAAAATGTTGAATTTTATAACAATAAAGGAGAAGAATCAAACATAGGATACTATATTTTTAAAGCAAAATTCCCTTCAACAATATTAAACTACAGTTGTGCATATGAGCTAAACAAAAATGGTGAAACTATTAATATTTTCATGGATTCAAAAAAGTTTTTGTTTCCACTTGGTAAATCTGAATATTTCACAAAAATTAGTCCTAATGAAGCAGAAAAATATAATTTTGTTCCTTCAGATTGGATACCTAAACAAGTTATGAATTTAAAAGAATAAGTTAATTTAAAAATCCGTTTTTGAACTGGATATATAAAAACAGTTTTCTGAATGCTATGTCATTGAATTGTGTATTTAATATGACAAAGCAAACAGACTTCTAAAAGCACAGGAGAATCATCAAACTGGCAATACATATAATCTTGAAAATAGTTATGATAAGGACGGTAATATAAAAACGATGAAAAGATATGGTTCTAATAATAATATCAGTGATGATTTTAGCTATACTTATCAGTCAGGAACAAATAAATTACAGAAGGTATCGGGAGGCACAACACAATATACTTATGACGGAAACGGGAATTTAATAAGTGATAATCTGAATAATTTATCTGCATTTAAAAATGACCATAGAAATCTGATAACGGAATTCAGGAGGGTAATTACGATACCTACTGATCCACCGAGCTATGAGATATATCTGACTGAGATGAAATATGATGATATGGGGATGAGGATAAGGAAGACAGAGTATTTATATACTGGAAATGAGCAGGAACCTGTGTTTAACGAAGATGCACCGATTGGTTGGACGGCGATAACGGATTTGTATTATATCAGGGATGCAACGGGAAAGGAGATAGCGATTTATAACAGTTATGACATTAAGCAGTGGAATTTATTTGGATTTGA
>DKKL01000027.1 GCA_002455255.1 Candidatus Tepidiaquacellales bacterium UBA6667
GTCCCGACTTGTCGGGAAAGTATCTCTCTTTTCGTCCAGCTAAGAGTCAAAAACATTCTAAAACCCATTCCAAAAAAAATTCGTATTCCAATTCCTCATCAAAACCCAACCTTCAACTCCATAAAATTCCTCTTACTTTTCCCCACACTAAATTTTATATTATCAGTAACATTAAAATCATAAAGTTCAGCATCAACATACGCATCCACCAATTGGACTATATACAAAATTCCTGCATAGATATAAAACCTGTCTCTTTGGTCAACGTAAAAATCCCTGAGGTTTTTAAGCCGAATATCCCCTTGAGGATTTTCAGGAGTAATGGTATTATTATATTGATTAGAATAATTTGAAACATCATTATTACTTCTGATTATTTCATAAGTAAAATATCCTCCAAGCCCGGCGATAACACCAATTTTCCAATATGATTCATTATAAAACTGACCGGCACCCGGAAGCACAGCAGAAAGAATAGTAGCCGTAGCAGGAGATTTAGAATTTTTAAAATTCAGTGAATCTTGTGAAAAAGAAGAGTTTGAAACAAAAATCAGGAGAAATAAAATAATAGAAGTGAATATTTTCATTAAATGAAAATAAATATATTTTACATTTATTAAAATATAAATAGTCCCGTTTTAAAAACGGGACTGTGAAAATTACTTGTTTGTATCTGTTGGAGCTGTTTCTTGTTGTTCAGTATTGCCGGGTATTGTTTGTTGATTTGGGTCACCTGTTGGTGGAACATTTCCCGGAATTTCAGTAGGAACAGTAGGAGGAGGAAGCTGTTGAGTACCGACATTTTGCTGAATAATGCTTTCATCCACACCGTCAGTTTTACTGATATAAAGGTTTAGCATTAAAGAAGATAATAAAAAAATAGAAGCTAAGACAATAGTCGCTTTAGAAAGAAAATCAGATGTTCTTCTGGTACCAAACACAGCAGTCACATTAGATCCGCCAAAAGTGGAAGAAATACCGCCACCTTTTGCTGCTTGTAGAAGCACGACAGCCATTAATAAAATACAAATAAGAACTAAAATTATTATAAATAGAGTTATCATATCTTCAAATATGCCAAAAATAAAGAAATATTTAAAGAGCAAAATTAGTAGATTTTCCTAAATCCCAACCCTAACACCTAAAGCCCCCTTTGGAATCCTGTCCCGATAATTCGGGAAAGTGTCTAAACTTATCTAACTAATATATACCTCAAAGTCCCCCTTTGGAGGGGGATTTAGGGGGAGGATAAATTTTATAATCTGTCATCCTTTAGGAAGCCTCAAGAACAATACAAAGTAAGTTTTGTCATACTAAGGAGCGAAGCGAACAGCCAGTCCCGACTTGTCGGGAAAGTATCTAAATTCAAGCAACCGTCATCTTCGTAAAAGCTTATATACCTCAAAGTCCCCCTTTGTAGGGGGATTTAGGGGGAGGAAAAATCCTTCTCCCGCAGGAGTCTCTTGAAAAGGACTCCTGCGTTCATTAATCTAAATAGCAAACTTCCCAAAGTTTGTATAATTCGTATAATTCCGCATTCGCCGTTATACATAACCCTCCAACAACAATTTCCCCCTCAAAACCCCCAATTTTATTCCATTGAAAAAGTTTTAAATAATCGGTAATTTGATAATTCTGTTCTTTATAGGCCCCATCGACTAGTGGTTAGGTCGTCACTCTTTCACAGTGAAAACACGGGTTCGAGTCCCGTTGGGGTCACCGAGGTTAAGTTAGCGATGTTTCAGTAATGAACCATCAGAAAAGCGGGTCTTTACCCGCTTTTTCTTTTTATATGAGATGTGGAATTTCCAATTACCCCAAATAACAATATCTTCAAATTATTTTGACCAAATAGTCCTAAAATCTTTATAAAACAATAAGACTATGTAAGGCAAAACTAAAATAACAGCTATCCACATCAAAGAGAAATTCATAAAATAAATTTCATCAGAAGTTACCACCAGACCGATTGTTCGAATAACCGTATGCACAATTGCAGGACTCCATAAAGTATAGTTTCCTTTTTCATAAAGAAACGCCAGAGGTATCGAGGTTGTTATTGCAAGTAATGTTGACATGAACGCAACTTCCCACGCCATATAACTAAACATTACAAGATGAGCGAGAGTAAACCATACCGCAGATATAAAAGCGGCTTTGCGAAAATTCATCTCCCTTCGTAAACTGCCAAAGAGATAACCTCTGAACAACATTTCTTCAGCAAGACTCGCTGTTAAAAAAAGCCCAAATAAATTTAGAAGCCAGTTTTCTGCGAGATATATTTTTACATTCAGTAAAAAGCTTAATAAAGGATAAGTAAGAAGTAACGCAACGGATAATATGATTCCCGGTGCAATACTTTTAAAACTTGTTTTCTTAAATCCAAGATTATTGCTTATGCTGACCAATGAACTTTTGTCATTCCATTTCAGAATTAAGAATAACAAGCCGACGACAGTTATACTTGTAATAAGGGCATTTAGGATGTATGGCAGTTTGGCGACAATAAGACCTGTAAAATGCATCACAAGGAACATCACCACAAAAATCAGATAAAGTTTCAGGTTTACATTTTTCAAACTAAATCAAAAATTGTTTTTTTGTAAATCCAAAATTAACAGATACAAACAAATATAGCAGTATTATAAAAAGAAACTAATTTATAAATTATCATCTTATAAGATTATTAAAAGAGATTATCATATAAGAATTTCTTATTTAGCTAACGGGACAATTTTGTTGCATTATGTTTTCAACTTAACAATAAAACCCAATTGAAAAAAAGTAATAGAAAATTAACAATGCATACATCATTTTGCTAAAAAGATGTATGAGTCTGGTGTTCAATTTCAATCAGCATTTTCATTAATTATTTTTTTCAATTCATTTATTGACAAAGGTATTTTGTGTCGATGAATAATTGAATGACAGTTTGGGCAAACAGGTCGTAAATCATTTATTGGGTCAATTTCATAAGTTTGACCGACTTTTGCAATTTGTGTTAAGTGGTGAACATGGATAAAACTTTTGCCTATTTGTCCGTATTTTTTTTCAAAATTAAAGTCGCATACGAAACAAGTGTATCCGAAATGTTCTAAACATTTTTTCCGTGCATATGGATTTCGTTCATATATTGTTGCTAAAATTTGATTTGGAGTACCTTCACGGTAAGTTTTTTGTGGATTGTTTTCTTTCGGAATAAAAGGATTGTATTTGAATTTTTGAGCTGTCAAAAAATTAAACCAAATTTCTTCAAGTTCGTCAACAAGAACAGGTCTTATTGAAATTCCCGATGCCATTGGTTGCCAATTTTGTTTAGATAAATTTCCTACTTTTAATTTGTCAACAGTCAATATTTTTTTATTGTTTGGGTTAAGCAATATATCAAATTCAATATTAATATAATTTGTATTCTTATTTTCACTTCCCCAATGTTCATCGCAAAATGTTTCAGAAACTGCGAAACCAGAACCAATTATTCCTTTAGGTTCTGTTCCAACTTTAATTAAAAAAATTCTGTCACCTGGTTGAATTGATTTTGTTTTCCCACAACTCCATCGACGAGTGAAACTTCCATTTGAATTTAAAATATCAATTTCTTGTTCTAAAGATTTCCAATCCCATTTCTTTGGATTCCATAAAAATAAATATGTTTTTGGTATAGAATTGTTACCAAACTGTCTTACTCTAAGTTTATTACTTCCGTCTTTGTATATCTCCCAAATTCCATGTTCTGTTGAATTGTATAAAACCACTTGTCCTCTTCCTGTTGTGTATAAAAGGTCGTAAAGAGAACCAGAGTTTGTCAATCGCGGCACCTTGTTTATGTTATAGTTGATTCTTGACTTACTATTAACTGTCAGAACATGAATTTGGTCAGATATTGTTCTATTATTTACACCTTCCCATTTTTTGTTGATGTATTTTTTGATGTCTGAATTACTTGCTTTGCCGTTGAAGTGTTCAACAGCTTCTTTTATCATTTTCCAAACGGAAGGTTTTGTCATTTTTCAGTTTGATTTTTAGCTTTATAATTTCATTAATTAACATTCGCTTAAAACCTGCCGGCAACGATTTTCGGTTTCGCGAAGGAGAGGATTGTTAGCACAAATATATAATAGCAGAATTGCACTTTGGTTAAGCTCTAAACTGTCATAGAAGCATATCACCCTCGCTTTCGCAAAAACGAAATTGGCGGATGTAGCTCTTTTTCTCACTTAGTTAATCGTTTAATTTCTTGTTCTATCTGTTTAATCACTTCTTCGTTCTTAATATTGCCATCGATGCTGAAAACTACGAATACATGTCCACCGAATTTATTAGAAAATTCGTTAAAACTCGCTTTCATTCTCTCGGTTACTGAGTAGTTCCCGAAGTTCGCTTTTGCTGTAACAGGTTTGATTTGAATTCCAAAAGCTTTGTCTCCAACCCAACCGAGATAATCAATGTCGCCTGCGTGGTCAAGTTCCGAGTCACTTTCTTCAAATTTTATGTTTGGAAAAGTCTTTGCAAGATTGTCTTCTATTACAGATTTCTCTCTAATAAATCCGTCAAAAGTTCTATTGATGGTGAGGTTATGAATATATTCAATACAGTCTTGCAAAGTAAGTTGGTTAAATGCTTCCGTCCATTCAGGAATTACTATCTCTTTGATTTTTACAAAAAGTCGCTCGCCAAGTTCTTCTATACTTTCTTTTGTGATTTTTGCTGGCTCTTTTCCGTCAGTTTTTGCATTTTCAAAATACCATTTTTCCCATTCTTCAATAGTTTTAGGTTGGCACTCACGGATAAGTGCCATAACAGCACCAACTTTATTTGGTCTTGATAACTGATAAGTTTGTGTTGCGTAATTGAGAACTTTTTCCTTTTTACCAAATTCTTTGGAGTATTGCTTTATAGTTTCTTTAGCCATTCTGTTGTTGCCAGAGGTTTAAAAATTTGTCTTTGTATTTGAAATCAATATCATTGTCAACTTGCACCAAACCGTTTTTGATTAAATGAGCATTGATGAATGTTTTGTTTTCAAGGTAAAGATAGCAAAGCAAGTTGTTTTCACTGTCGTGCTTTTCATTGTCGTATTTTAGAAATACTCGCTTTCCTTTTGTTTTTTCAATCAGGAACGCTTTCGCTTTACCGTTAATTATTGGGTCTTCTTTTATTCCAATAAGTTTTATTGTCAAGTCGTTACTTAACCGAATTTTTTCAGGGCTGATTATTTCTTTAACCGTAAAAAGTTCTTCTCGCTTTATTGAACTATCTTTGTCAATTTTAGAACCGAATTGGAGCTTCTTTATATCAATTTTTTTATTAAGGGTATGTGGGTCTTTGAAAATATAAGGCAGTTTTTGAATTTTCTTATCAAAGTCATCAGTTTCAGTTTTTTGCTGTAAAAACTCATAGGTCGTTCCGTTTAAGTCTTTTTGATGAACTTCTAACTTTTCTTTGATGATTGGAATAAATTCAGGATTGATTTCAAATCCAACTGAATTTCGGTCTGTATTTTTTGCTGCTAATGCAGTTGTCCCGGAACCAGCAAAAGGGTCAAGAACAGTTTCGCCAACGAACGAAAACATTTTGATTAGTCGTCTTGGCAGTTCTTCCGGAAACATTGCAATGTGTCTGTTTTGTCTTGCACCTGAAAAATTCCAATGACCGGCAAAAAATGTGTTCCATTCTTCAGCAGTCATTTTGGAAAATTCTTTTTGTTCTTTAGTCGGTTTTGGACTGTCACCCAATTTTTTGAAAACTAAAATAAACTCGTAGTCTAGTTTTAAAATTCCGTTTCGTGGATAGGGATATGAACCCATTTGAACGCCACCACCCGTTGTGTTTGAAGTTGTCACTTTTTGCCAAATGATAGCACCCATATAATCAAAACCAATATTCTCACAGAACTTAATAATTTCCTCACGAATGGGAATGACTTTATACCGTCCGTAATAAACAGCCCTTGCAAACTGGTCACCAATATTTACACACAACTTGCATCCGTTATGAAGAGTGCGGTAGCACTCTTTCCAAACTAAATTCAGGTTGTTAATGTAATTTTCGTAACTGTCGTGAAAACCGATTTGATTGTCAGTTCCGTAGTCCTTTAGTTGCCAATAGGGAGGTGAAGTAATAGCCAAATGCACCGAATTGTCAAGCAATTCAGTCATTTGTCTGCTGTCTCCGTTTATTATTTTATGATGAGTTTTCAAGTTGTCTTTTATTAAAAATTTATCTCGGTCAAATTTAGTCAAATTGTCAGGTTAACCGTTCAAAAGTTATCAAGTTTTTACCTGCCATTGAGATGGTTGCTTTATAGTTCTACAATTTCCATCAATATTCTAATTTACAAATTGCAATAATTTTTTACAATCTATAATTTTAATATTGCTAATAGTTCGGGTTTTTGCGTTCGAGTGGATTTCAAAGCACATAACTGTAAATCCGCACTAAAGTTGAATTGAAAAATACACTTAAAATTAAGCAAGTCACACCGCTTGACGCCAACCCATGTTACCTGCTGCCATACTTCTCAATAGTAGCGGTGTCGTCCGAATTATGCAGTCACTTTGTTCAAGGTAATTTAAATTCAAGGCGATGTCTGTCCGATTTAGCACTGTGCGTTTGGGTGATGTAATTTTTTTTGTAGGGTGGGAGAAAAAATTTTCAAATTCTTTTTGGGTTGGAGAAAAAATACTCTCTTAAAAAAAATGCTTTTAGCGTTTTCTTGCGCGTTTTTTAAGAGTGTATTTTTTTGTGTGGTGGCTCTTTGTTTCATGTTAACTTTATTATAAGTCCGTTTTTAAACAATTTAAAAATTGCCTCAATTGCGTTAGAAAAATTTTCTTCATAATCGTCTCCAAGAGCTAACAATTTTGAATTCCCAAACCTTTCAAAATCACCATCAATGTTCTTTTGCCATTTTAGTTCTTCTAAAAACTTAATAGCTCTTAAATTTCCATTTACAGACTCGTGCTTAGCTAAGTGACAACGAATAGAATCTCCATCATTCCATAACTCAAAGTCTAAGATTGCCTCGTCATAGCTTTCTGTTATACAATATTTATCGTTTTCCAATCCAATCCTAATAAAGAAGCATTCATTGTTGCAAAATGTTTTTAACTTAAAGTTCTCATTGAAATATTCTTGAAAGACTTTATAATACAATTCTGTAGCCTTATACAAAGTATTTTTTTCTGACTCTAAAAGGTAAATCAAATCTCCGTCTGATTCCCTAATAAAATTCCCCTCTTTGCAATATTCAATAACCCAAGAATATTTTATGAAGAAATATCTCCAATCTTTTTTTATGCTTGCTCTATTTACAATATCCTTGATTATGTCGTTAAGATTATTTGGTTGTTTCTCGGAAATATATTCTTCAAATTTTAGAAACAGTTCTGGTTTCTTTTCCCTTATTGAATCAAATTCAAAAAAATTGTATTTGTTGCCGCTTATGTGTTTAGACCAATCACCAAAACAAAGTAAGGCACGAACAAGTAAAACTTTGTCCTTTGTTTGAAACTCCTTAAACCATTTCTATGCAACTGAAATTTCGCCAATTAATTTAAATGAAGAGTTTAAATTTTTAGAAAGCAATTCAATCATTGCGTTGTTGTGCTTATCAATTTCATCCACTGTCCAATGGTTTGGCTTCATCATTACGAATTGTTTCAAACTGTCCAAAGTTGCGTTCTTACCGTAATGGTCTTTCTTGGCTATTGGTAAGTGGTTGTTCAACCGTGAATTCTTTTCATGGCTTATCAAACATAAATTTCCGAACGAATGCAAATGTTCTTCGTCAATTACATCAACATCATTATTGATTGGATGTTGTGGATAGAAATGTTCTACTGAACTCCTAAAAGTATATTCAAAAGAACTTACTCTGCTGTCTTTTTCAGTTGGCTTTAATTCAAGCCATAAGAGGTAATCCAAAAAATTAAAAACCAAATTATTTTCTATTGTTCCGTAACGCAATTTCGTTAAGTCAAGTTGCCCAATTTTTCTTTCAATTGGATTAGTGTTTTCGTAAATCATTTTAAAATATTCCAATGGTTGTTTCGCTAAAAACCTGTCAAATACAAATGACTTAGCAATGTGTTCCAAATATGAAATGTATTCTTTGCTATCAACTTCAAACTGGTTGAACAAAAAGTTCAATGAAGCATTCAACCAATATTTGTAAGACATGGAAGGAATAGAAACATGAAACATAGAAAGCAACATCAGAATTCTTCTATTGTCATTGTCAAATGATTCACTGTTTTCTTCTCCGAAAGTGTTCGTGTATTTTGCTCCGTTCTTTACTTTTCCTTTTTCATAGTGATTAAGTTTTTTCAAACTCCATCTGTCAGTGTTGGCTGTAAACTCCCTTTTGATGACATACTTATCAAATAAAAATTTGCATTTAAGCAGATTGTAAATAAACTCCTTGACAAATTTTATTCTTCCGCTTTCTCTCGGTGGAAGTTCTTTGTCAAAAAAATCAATCAATCTTTTGTCATCCAAGGCAACTTCATCCTTTGCAGTTTGAACTCTCAAAACATGAAGAAGAAAATTCTGGAAATTGACGACTGAATTAAATCTTTCAGGGTTATCATCTCTTTCTCCTTCTTTGGTCTGAATTGAATTGGAGTTAATAATTTCATCAATTGACTGTTCAACTGAATGAATATCGTTTTGTAGCGTTGGTGATATTTCTTTTACAAGTTCGTCAAAGTCATAAACTGTAATTGTGTTCCAATTGTTCTGTCCAAAAATTAAATGGCGTTGGTCAGGATTAAATCCATACTGAACATACTTTTCCATATTTGAACATGCTTCCCAAATTAAATTGAAGCAAGAAAAATATTTTTCTCTCTGTTCTTTTTCAATTTCATCACTGATGAAGCAATTCATCAATTTTGCTTTTAGAATTTCGTGCTTTTCTAATTGCTCGCCTCTGCTATTCATAATTTCAAAATAGTGATTGAGGTCAGTGCCATCGGGTAAAGGCACACGAAGAATTTTTACATACTCGTATAAATAGCTTGCAAAATGAGTAATTGTAATTCCGTTTTCATTAGTCTTTTTGATAATTTCTTTTGAGCAAATGTCATAAGCCGCTTTGATGTTTGTTTCATATTCCTTGTCTTCAAAAACACCATTAAAGACAGCCGACATTGAAATGGTAGATTTCTCTCGGCTTGCATAACGAAGATTGATTTTTCTAAACCACTCTATGTTCACTTCTTTATGAAGATTCTTGATTACAGAAGTTAGGATTGACAATGTTGTTAATCGCTGTTGTCCGTCAATAGTGTTTAATCCGTTTTGTTCTTCAGCAACTACTAATGTTCCTATGTAATAGTTTCTTTTTCGGTGATATTTGGAGTAGTCAATAATATCTTGAATCAGTTGTTCAATTTCCTTTGCTTCCCAGGCATAATTGCGTTGGTAAATAGGAATTACATATTGCTCATCACTACTAAGCAACTCTGTAAGGTTAAGAGCTTTTATGTTTTCACTTTGCGTTGGCATAGTATTTCATTTTAATGAACAGGTCTTTCAGTTCAGCGGTTTTGTCTGATTCAAAATCTTCTTGTATGAGTGGTAATTCCAAAGTCGTGATTTCTTCCTTGTAAATTGCTTCTCTTATTTTTTTGAAAAGATTGAACTCCTCAACTACATAATTATCCACTGACGCTAACTGTAAATTTTGGTAAGTTAATCGCAGAGTATATGCCCAAATAAATATTTTCTCGATTGCTTTTGAAATGTCTGCTTGTCCAAATTTATCAGTGTAGTAAAGTAGAGAGCAGTTAAACAGCATTCTCACATATTTGTCACCTGTTCTGTTTTTTCCTTCATAAGAATTCAGCGTTTTCATTATTTCCTGTGCATCTTTTGATAGTGAAGTAATTTGATTGGTAATTTGGTCGTAAACTTTTTTGTAATGAGTTACCATTTCAAAAAAGTATTTTCCGTTGATAATGGCTTGGTCTAACTGAAAAGGAAAATTGATTATTTCATTGCCATTGTTCATTTCATTAAGATGAATGTCAATCAACTTGAAAATTTGTGTGTATGGATAAGGGTCAATTTTTTTCAAATTAATTCCTTTGAACAATGCTGTGTCTTTTTTTGAAAAATATCTTGAAGAATTTCCTTTAGACCATCCTCTAACTCTGAATAGAAAATCAGAAAATAGATGTGATAATTCCTTAGTGTCCATTTCCTCCCAAGTATCAACCAATACAGCAACTTCGGTTTCACTAACTTTTTCTTTATCTGAATCCAACTCCCGCAAATGAAATGCTTTCAATAAATCATGGGGTTCAAGGTCTCTGCCTCTTGCATTTTGTGAATCAAAGAACTGAAATGCTTCTGAAATGTCATCAATAACAAAATGAGTAATCTCACATTTGTTTAAGAAGAAATTAATTGTGCTTTCATCAGTATTTGCTATTCTTCGTTCAATTTCTCTGTAGTTATCCTGAATATTTTTTTTTGACTTTTCGTTTTGAAATTTGGGAATGAATGCCCTTGCCTGTATGTTGCTTAATAATTGTTTTAATTCATGGCTGATTATCGTTGAATGTTTATTTGCAAGAATACTTTTGAGCATTAGTAAAAAAGTAATGGTTCGTTGCTGTCCGTCAACAATGTTTGCTATTCCATTTTCCTGATAAATAACAATTGTCCCAATTCTGTATGATGTGTTCCCTTTAAAGCGTTGAATGTCGTCAAGTAATTGAACCACATTTTTCACCGTCCACTTGTAAGGTCTTTGAAACTGTGGTATTTGCAAACTTTGATTTTGCAGGAATTCTCCAATCGTTAATATTTCTGTCTTTACAATGCTCATTTACTTATTGCAATTTTTGAATCCGAGAAAAGCAACGGCTGTGCCGCTGCTTTTCTCGAGTTAATATTTTGTTGTCGCAAAATAGCGAATTTGATTTGTTGAATTTTGCTATTAAGCGGAACAAATCGTTGGAGAAGTGGCACTTTTGCTTTTGCTTCTGTGTTGGCTTGTGCGAGGGGAAAAAAATTAAATCACGAAGTGTAGGCTTGGTGATTAGAAGTTGGTCTGTCCCACGATATTTATTTGTCTTTTTCAATTTAATGAATACTTGTCAGTTTAATGTTAAAAGTTTCCAAAATGGTTGCAGGTAACGTGTGGTTATATGCAATAATATAAATGATTTCATTTTTAAAATATTTAGAACTGCTAAATAAAGAAATGGAAATCCAGAGATACATTATCAGGATTGTTTCATCATAAATAAGTGCTATTAAAATATTTTTTACACACATTAGAATTAAAGATTTAAGTTATATTGGAGAAAGGGCTATTGATGATTTTATTTTTCAAAGAAAAAGATTGCAAAAGGTTTCGTAGTATAATCTAAAATATCTTCATGAATTTATTAAGCTTATATTTAAGTTTGTATATGGAAGTAGTTTGAGAATTTAATTTCTTAAATGTATAAGAATAGAAAAGAAACTGCATAATTTATTTTCAAAGTATGAGTAAAAAGTTTGATTGATTCCTTTAGGAATACAAAAAATTAATCGTTTCTATTAACAATATATGCCAAAGGACTAAGTCTATCAGAGTTAATTAACTAATTAATGATGCTTAGTTTTACTGCTTTCGAATCAATAAACAGACATTTAGCTTTGAACTTGAATTCAATTAATAATTTAAATTTTCACGTCTTTCTAACTGTCGAAATTCCTGTGCTAACCGTAATATTTATTTCATCATTTCTTTAAGTTCATCTATTAAATATGCTGGTTTCTTTTTATGAAGCATTGAATGGCAGTTCGGACAAACAGGTATTAAGTCTTTAATTGGGTCAACCGAGTATTCGTTTCCGATTGTCGCAATGTCAACAACGTGATGAACGTGTATAAAGTCTTTGCCGATGTTGCCATAAATTTTCCCAAAGTCAAAGTTGCAAACTTGGCAAAAAGCACCGTAATGTTCTATACACTTTTGTCTTGCTATCTGATTTCGTTCGTAACTATTTACAAGAACAGTCTTTGTTTTACCTTCTGCGTATTTTACGTTTTCATCAACTTCGTCTGGGAAAACCGTTAGTTCAGGTTTTTTGTCCAATAACTTAAAGTATTTGTCATAAATATCTCTACGTTTCTTGACCGAAGCACCCGATTTTTCTTCATAATAGTCTATGTGTTGAGAAAGAGAAATTAAAGCGTTTTGAAGTCCTGCTTGTCCGCTTTCTTCATAGATTTTTTGCAAATAATAGTCTGTCCCGTATGCATTTGTTGTTCGTGTAAAAAGTTTGCCTTGAATTAGATTTGAATAATTGTAAATGTAATCCAATGCTGAATTTTTATTAATACCTTCTTCAACAAGAGTCTCTTGTGCTTGTTTAAGAGTAATTCTTTTGTGATAAAAGTTCTTTGCTACATTATAGGCTTTTTCTACTATTTCATTAGTTATTTTTCCCATTGTTTATTTATCTTTTTTGGATTGAAATCGTCCATTAATATTGCCGGTAATGATTAAATATACACATTTCGTCAATTTTTTTCTATCTATTGCTCGTTAATTTTACTAATTTTATATCATAATACAATCTAATAAGGATGATTTCAATATAAAATATTTATAGTAGTTTAAGAAAGAATTGGAAGTGCTGAGAAATATTATCAGGAGTTTTTCTTCAAAGTTTAGTGCTCTAAAGATATTTTTTCCCAATTTAAGATTTGAAGATTTAAACAATGTTGAAAACAAAGATATCCAGGAATTTATCATTCATTGAATTAAATTAAAGAAGGAATCACAGTTCTATTATACGCATATTCTTGATTCTATTAAACTTTTTTGTAAGTTGGTTTTTAGAAGAAATTTAAGAACTGAACATCTATTATCTCTAAGAGCAGAAAAGTAACTACTCCAAGTATTTTTAACAATTATTTATTCCTCTACTTTAAGTCTTAACAAATATGCCTTCCCTAACGGAGATATCTCATATCCTACTTTGTGGCTTATTGTTAGACCTAAATTTTTTAGTTTTCGGATATTTGGTTTTAACCATTCTTTTTCAAATCCGGTTAGATTTGCAATGCCTATGGCGTGTAAATTGGGATTGTCTTTTATTGCTAATAAAACTTTTTTTGTCCAATGTCCTTGTTTGCTGTGCGTGTCCAAACTACTTAATTTCTTTTTCAGTTCGCTAAATTGCGTTTCTGATAATTCAGATTGTTCTCTTAATTTTATTCGCGGATCTGCGGAGTGATAGCCAACTGATATTCTGAAAATCGTGCCTGTGCTGTTCGGTGGGAATGATTTCAGTAATTGATTTTTATCTGCATAACCTGCTTTCATTGCACTTTTGTCTGATATTTCGCTTTCGGTGACTGTTTCAATTTTTTGAATTTCTACTAATCCGATTGAAGTATGAATAAGACTCCCTTCCTTTACAGACGGCTTTTGCCACTTGCGGAAAGCCAAAGTTATTTCACCGGATTTTATTCCTTTTAAATGAATCTCTTTAAATAACATTTTGCAAATTTTTTTATGTTTCTCTAAAACTAAACACGACCGTAAAAACATTTAAAACAATTCACCAACCCGTAGGGGAAAACGAATTTAACAAATTATACAAATGATAATATATTTTAAAACAAACGAATCACAAATACTGATTTTATTTTGGACAGCTCAGAAATATAGAGATTAGTAAAATATTAGGTTGTTCAAAAATTATAAAAATATTTTTTTATATAGATTTTATTAAATTCATACAGTCTTCTCATTCACTTATTCTATAATCGATAATGTCAGCTCTTGTGCTCCATTTTTCCATATGTTATTACCAAGCTCAATAAGTTTTTGTATGTCACTTTCTATAACTTTCGCAAAAATGTTACAGGCATCAAGTCCTTTACCCTCTCCGTAGTAAATTCCAAAACAATTAGCTGTCTTATTCCTGCTTGGATTGGAAGGTCCAAAAACCACTTCACCTGGTTCAGTAAATACAGATGCATTCTCTTGAATAATATCAAGTTGCGGAACATCGTCTATCCATATTTCCTGACCGGAAACTCTTGCATGAAAGAATGTTCGGGTAAATGGTAATATTTTGCAAAAAGACTTTGATGTTATTGGTGCTGCGTCTTTGTATAACTCAAATCTTATTTCTATATTGTCCGAAGTAGTTATTTTAAATCCTATCATTTCGATTTAGTTGTTTTATTGTTTTAGCATTTCGAGGTTTTCATTTTTATAAATAAACTTTTATACAAATTATTTTTGCTCCTCACTCACGAATCAAACTACGTTCCGTCCCATTCTATTCCTTCGGGAAAAAGTTCGGATTTCCTCTTTCGCATTTCATCTGCTATCACCGCACTTTGTCCGCCTTGCTCTTCAAGCTTTGAGATTATATTGTCGTAACTTTTTTCATCGCGGTTTTGACTGAGCTTAAATACATTTTCAAATTTTTCTGCTTTCAGCTCAATCCCCACAATTGCGGGCAACATCTTGCTCAAATATTCTTTCGGTACATTTTCGAAATATGTAGGTGAACCTGTATTTCCTTTTTCAAATTTCAATGTGAACTTTCGCATAAACTCCACCAACTCATCATCCGTCATAAATTTTATTTTCCCACCGATATGAACACTCATATAATTCCAAGTTGAGCCGATGTGCGGATTGTTATACCAAGATGCACTGACATATGTGCTTGCTCCTGTGAATACAATCAATGCATTCGGGTTTTCTGTGAATGCTTTGTGGTGGTCTGTCTTTCGCATTATGTGTCCCTGCAAAAATAGTTCGCCGTTTCGCTCCTCGAATAACACAGGAATTTGCGTTGCTACTTGCTCGCCTGATAAAAAACTTCCCGTCACAAATGCAAAAGGATTTTTTTCCATAAACTCGAGCAATACTTTTTTATCTTTTTCTTTGAAATATGAAAAGTTATACATTATTTTTTATTAGTTCGAAAATTAAATTTGTTTAAGCATTCTAACGCTTCAATTAGATTCATCAAGCTTTTCAGCCAAACCTATCAAAAGTCCTTCAACCCCTCTGATGTAACACAGCCGATATACATTTTCGTAATTTACGATTTCTCCAACCAATTCAGCTCCGAGTTTTTTAAGCCGTTCTACAAGTTCATCAATTTCTTTAACTGTGAACAAAACCCGAAGATATCCGAGAGAATTTACGGGAGCATTGCGATGATCTGAAACGACTGCCGGTGAAACAAACTGTGCGAGCTCCAGTCGGCTGTGTCCATCGGGGGTAACCATCATTGCTATTTCTACTCTCTGCGAACCCAAACTGGTTACACGTCCCGCCCATTCACCTTCAACCATACCACGACCTTCCAACGATAGTCCGATTTCCTCGAAAAAGGGAATCACATTATCAAGCGACTCAACAACGATTCCCATATTATGCATACACACTAAATTATTTTTTGACATAAAATTTTATTTACTTTTATATGCTGCCTTAATTAATTTTTCGAGTGTCTTAATGTCAATATCTGATAACTTATTTATGTAAAGACATCCTGAACCTGTTTTGAACTTTCCAAGTTTCGCAAGTTCATCCGATTGTTTTTTGACATCAAAAACAAGATGCAGAGATAAGTTTGCTTTTCTTGGTGAGAAGCCAATCAGAAACCACTCAACCTCTCTACCGGTTTGCGGGCTTTTGTAAATTTTATTTCCAAAACCAATTATAGACGAGCCCCACATCTTTGGTTTCTCTCCTGTAATTTTTTTCATCATTTCTAAAACCACAAAACTGTCTTTCCTTTTTTGTTCATCATCAACTTTATTTATAAAATCTTCTACACTCGAAGTGTTTGCTTGAGTTTTAATCTTTACTAACTTCCCCATAAATTTAACTTAAATTATTTTTGAAAATTATTTTTCACAAACAAATTTTATATGCACTCATAAATTGACCGTCAAAATCTAAAAATTTATTGCTCTATAAATTCTAAAATATCTTTGTTAATCGTCTCTGCTTCTGTTGTCGGCATACCGTGTGGAAATCCCGGATAGGTTATGAGTTTTCCGTTCTTCACTAACTTTGCCGCTCGCAAAGCTGTAACTTCATAAGGAACAATCTGGTCATCTTCGCCGTGAAGTATCAATACGGGAATATCAACATTTTTAAGATCTTCAGAAAAATCAGTCTCTGAAAAAACCCTTATGCAATCGTAATGAGCTTTGATGCTGCCCATCACGCCTTGTCTCCACCAGTTATCCTGAATTCCTTGCTTCACCACCGCACCGTCACGGTTATATCCGTAAAAAGGAATAGTAATATCTTTATAAAACTGCAATCTATCATTCGCAGTATTTTTTCTTATATCATCAAATACCGATAGCGGAACTCCATTCGGATTGTTTTCATCTTTTATCATATAAGGAGTTACTGCACTAATAAGCACCACCTTTGCTACTCTCCCTTTGCCAAACTTATTTGCATATCTGATTGCTTCCCCGCCACCTGTGGAATGACCTATGTGAATTGAATTTTTCAGGTCGAGATGTTCAACAAGCTGAGCCACATCGTTAGCATAAGTATCCATATCGTTTCCGTCATAGGTCTGAGATGATCTTCCGTGTCCTCTTCGGTCATGAGCAATAACCCTATATCCTTTTTCAAGAAAAAATAACATTTGTGTATCCCAGTCATCTCCCGAAAGTGGCCACCCATGATGAAAAACCAACGGTTGGCCTTTCCCCCAATCTTTATAAAACAACTCAACGCCATCTTTTAATTTTAATTTATTCATATTGATTTTTTTTTTTTTTTTTTTTTTNNTAATATTTACATAAGATATTAAACGAAATCAGTTCAGCACTTAACTCAAAATTAATGTAAAATTATTAATCAAATATAAATTTTAATATGTATAAATAAAATATATTAAGCGAAGAAATGGAAGCTACTAAGATTTGAATTAATAATAATGAAACGTAAGTTATTTAATCAAAAAGTTTATTTGTCTCACTCCACAAGTTTATATATATACTCCTCAATCTCTTTTTGGCGGGCATTTGCAAATCCATTATCTGTTCCGACTTTTACAAAGCCATTTTTTTCTAATACTTTTTGTGAGCCAATATTGTCAAATGCAACTCGACCAAAAATCGGTCTGGTTTCTTCGATTTCCAAAAATGATTTTAGTGTATAAGTTGCAACCCCCATTCCCCAATATTTTCTATCTATCCAATATGTAATCTCCGATTCATCTTCCATAATAAATTTTGAAATACTCCCAATGATTAAATCATCAACTATTATTGTTCTCATATTTATCGTAGGGTCAGAAAGCAACTTTTTATATTTTTCTATAAAGGCGGTCTTATCGTGTGGGTTTTTCGGTGTGAACGCCGCTAAATATATCCCTTTCTCATCGCTTTGAATCTCAAACAACACATCCAAATCTTTTTCCTTCGTAACACTCAGTCCAATATTTTTATTTTTCAATATCATAATTTATAAAGTTATATTTTAATTTCATTTAATTTATATCCAATTTCAATTTCTTTTTCCATCACTGAACAAAACAGATATATATCTCATATTAATTTTAAAATTTCTTACCATTAGTGTAATTCGATAAATTCGTGAAAATAAGTGGATATGATTTGTAAATGTTTTTTAGGGATTGGTCAATTTTTATTTTGATATTAAAACCCTCCATTTTTACATTTAATTCTTTTTAAAATACGACTATATTAGTCCGATTTAGGTTTTGATTTTCACCCAGACACAGAAACCTATCTCTTTTCTTTTATTAATCTTTAGTTCTCAATCTTTAATGATTAGACTTTCTAAAAAAGTGGAATATTCGATTATTGCTTTGAAATACTTTGCTATTTCAAAAGAAACCTATCTCACTGCTAAAGAAATTTCTAATAAATATAAAATTCCGCACGAACTTCTTGCGAAAATTTTGCAAAGATTATCTAAAGAAAAAATATTAACTTCTAATCAGGGAATTAACGGAGGGTATAAACTGAATAAACAGCCATCCGATATTTCTCTTGAATATATAATCAAACTTTTTGACGGTGAAAAGGGAATCGTAGAGTGCATTAATGGCAAAAGTGCCGGTGAGTGTTGTATCTTCGATGAATGTACTATCAAAGACCCAATTATTAAACTTCAAAAAGAACTTGAAATTTATTTTTCATCTAAAAAAATCAGTGATTTTGTTTAACTTTTTATACTGCTTATGAAGTTTCCTGTTTACTTGGATTATAACGCTACTACTCCTGTTGATCCGCAGGTTCTCGATGAAATGCTTCCGTATTTTTGTGAAAAATTCGGAAATGCTTCCAGCAAATCTCATAAGTTCGGTTGGGAAGCAAGCTATGCGGTCGAAGTTGGCAGAAGCCAAATCGCTAAACTTATAAATGCTTCTCCTAAAGAAGTAGTATTCACAAGTGGTTCTACAGAAAGTATAAATCTTGCTATTAAAGGCATCGCGGATACTTACTCTTCAAAAGGTAAACATATAATCACAACTCCTCTTGAACACAATGCTGTGATTGATACATGCAACTGTTTAGCAAAAGCAGGATATGAAATTGATTTTGTAAATATAGATAAATACGGAATTATTGACCTTAACCATTTAAATGATTTAATGCGAGATGATACAATTCTTGTATCTGTAATTATGGCTAATAATGAAATCGGTGTTATTCAACCTGTTAAAGAAATTGCTCAAATAGTTCATTCAAAAAATGCTTTCTTCCATGTTGATGGATCACAATCAGTAGGTAAAATTCCCGTTGATGTTCAAGATATGGATATTGATATTATGGCTATAACATCTCATAAACTTTACGGTCCCAAAGGTATTGGCGGTTTATTTGTTAAAGATAAGGACCCTAAAATAAAACTAACCGAACAAATCAGCGGTGGTGGTCATGAGTTCGGTATGCGTAGCGGTACTCTTAATGTTCCGGGAATTGTCGGTTTTGGGAAAGCTTGCGAAATCTGTATGCTTACTATGGATGAAGAATCTTCAAGAGTTACAGCGATGCGTGATAAAATGATTTCTGATTTAACTTCAAATCTGGAACGAGTTTTTCTCAACGGACATCCCGTTCACAGATTACCCGGTAATGCTAATATGTGTTTTGAATGTGTTGAGTCATCTCATCTGTTTGGTTTGATTGATGATGTTGCGTTCTCTTCAGGCAGTGCATGCTCTTCATCCAAAATGAAACCATCCCATGTATTAACTGCTTTAGGCTTAACCGACGATCAGGCAGTGTCTTCTGTCAGAATTGGAATCGGAAGATTTAATACTCAGGATGAAGTTGACTATGCAACTAAAAGACTAATAGAAACTGTTACAGAAGTAAGAGAGAAATCTCCCAAGTGGGAAATGGCTCTTAAAAGCAATTAAATAAAGTAAAAATTTTTTATTATGACAGAAACAAAAGAATTTGTTGCAGGTGTAAGTGAAAATATAAATTTCACAGAAAAAGCAATCAGCGAAGTTAAAAAGATTATGCAGACTGAAAATGTTCCTGCTGATTATTCTCTAAGAGTTGGAGTTAAAGGAGGAGGTTGTTCCGGCTTAACTTATACTCTTGGCTTTGATTCAGAAATCAGAGCAGGTGACAGCATATTGGAATATGGCGACATTAAAGTGGTAATAGATATGAAAAGTAATTTATATCTGAACGGAACAGAAGTTGATTTTACTGACGGATTAAACGGAACGGGATTTACTTTTAATAACCCAAATGCGAAAAGAACTTGCGGATGTGGCAGTTCATTCGGAGTATAAGGAGGGTTTTCTGAATTGGCTGATAAAATATCTCGAAAAAAATTTCTGAAAAATTCCGCACTCGGACTTTTAGGAATTTATACATTACCAAAAACTTTTTCAAAAAATTATATTAATAAAATAACAGGAGAAAATAAAATTATGGATTACGAATGGATTTTTAATAAACGTCCTTATACAGATGATGAAGCAAAAACACTGCTTGCTAATGTGATTGACGCTGAAACATCTGACTGGCATTACAATACTCACCACAAAGGTTATGTAACTGCTCTCAATACAATCGAAAAAGGTCTCCAAACTGCTGATAAATCTAAAGCAAACGGAAATTACAGTGAGTATGGAGAGTTAAAAAGAAGATTCACCTGGAACCATGCCGGTACTGTATTACACGATTTATACTGGCAAAATTTAGGCGGTGACGGAGATATTTCTAAAGCACCTGAAATTCAAAAAGCTATTAATGATAATTTTGGTTCTTTTGAAAACTGGAAAACAGATTTCAAAGCTGCCTGTATGAGTGCAAAACTTTCCGGTTGGGGAGTTTTAACTCTGGATTCTCTTTACAGCGGAAGACTTATAAATGTAATGGCTGATGAACATCATTACGGTGCAATCTGGGGTGGTATTCCTCTTGTTGCATGTGATGTTTTTGAACATGCTTATTATCACAAAGACGGTCCCGGAAGAGCTAAATATATTGATAACTTTATCAATAGTATTGACTGGACAAGAGTAAACGACAGATTTAAAAAATACAGTTAATAATTGTTTTGTAAATAGTTGTATTATAAAAGGGCTATTAAATAGCCCTTTTTAGTTTTAAAAAATTTTTTAATCTTATAAGATAATCAGTTTGTAATAATTTTTTTAAGGGGAAAGCATATTGATAATAAGAATTTTTTTGATTCTCATATCACTCTCAATTTTCGGTTGTTCCAAAGAAAATAATTCAGATAATTCAAATAACACAAATAAAAATTTTGTTTGGAAAGAAAATCTAACCGTTGCTGATATTCCGGATGATTCTGTTAAAGGTTATTTAAACGGTAAAGAAGTTAAATTTGAATATATTAATTTTGAAAAGTGGCGTGGCAGCGGTGATAATGTTTTAAACTTCAGCACTAAACGTCCTATGCAGGATTGTGGATTTATAGAAAATGACAATGCATTTTCGGTAATGATCAAAAATGGAGATTTTCAGCAAGGTGAAAATTCAAAAATATTATTCTCTACTAATAATGATAATTTTATTTCATATTTCCATTATTACGTGGAAGGTAAAGATATTTTAAAAGTAGAAGAACCTTGGAGTGGTATCGTTATAATAGAATCAATAGACGAAAAGAAAATAAAAGGCAGACTTGCAATTGTCTATAACGACGAAGCAAAAAGTTGGATAGCAGGGAAATTTGAAGCTATAAAATGTAACAATTAAAAACTTAAAAATGAAGAACTTATCTTTAATAATTTTACTTTTTGTGTTCGCTATAGGTTGCGGAACTAAAAAGAATGAAACTCCTAATCAGGAAAATAAATCTGAAACACAAACTGAGGAAAATAAAATTTCCGAACAAAAAAAATCAGATTCTACTGTCACATCTCAGGGTACAAACGAAACTTCAACTAATGACCTCGGGATGAAAACAGGTTTGCCTTCTGATTTCCCAAGTGATGTGCCACAACCAAAAAACGGTAAAGTAATCGGCTCACTTACCTCATCTGAAGGAACAATGGTTACTTTTCAAACGGATGTAACCGTGAAAGATTTAATAACCTTTTATAAAACAGAACTTCAAAAAAACGGATTTGCAATTAGTGATGGCGGTGAATCCCTCATTCAGGATAATGGCGGTATCATTGGTTTTGTTAAAGACAAGAGAGATGTCGGTTTGATGTTGAGTTCTGATAATGGAATTACTTCATTGGTAATTACTTATAAATAATTTCCTTTTGCATGCAACAAGATTAATACCACTTTTTCCTTTGAATATTGTTTTATTCCCTGATTCAAAAATTCCTTTATATATTTTTGAAGAGAGATATAAAATTTTAATAAATGATGCTGTTAATAATGATTCAGATTTTGGTATAAATCTGATTGAGGATAAAAAAATTTCAACTACCGGTTGCACTTGCAAAGTAACTGAAGTCATTAAAAAATATGATAACGGTGAAATGAAAATAACAGTAACCGGCTTCCGCAGATTCAATCTCTTAAAATACACTGTCAGTGATTTTGGATATTACATTGGAGAAATTACTGAACTGGAAGAAAAAAATTCATTGCCTGATAAATCCCTCATTA
Organism: Candidatus Tepidiaquacellales bacterium UBA6667; assembly: GCA_002455255.1. Classification (GTDB taxonomy): domain Bacteria; phylum Bacteroidota; class Ignavibacteria; order Tepidaquicellales; family Tepidaquicellaceae; genus UBA9002. Next base: position 22,102 of record DKKL01000027.1, read on the forward strand.
TAAAAGTAATAAATCATTATAATCATCTTGTTGACACAGTATATAAAGGCGGAATAAACAAAATTGATTTGAATGATGAATCATTTCTTAGCGGTGAAAAATCTGTTTCGTTTAGAATTGCACAAAAATCTGGTTTAACAGTAACAGAAAGATTAAACCTTCTTGAAATAGACGATGAAAATGAGAGATTAAAATATCTTGAGAAATATTTCGATGAGATTATTCCTAAACTTCATGAAGCAAACAGAATTTCAAGTATAATAAAAAGTGACGGTTATTTACAATAAATAAAAAATTGTCTTTCAGTTTTTCAAATATCAAAAAAATAATAATTTCCCGCACCGACAGAATTGGTGATGTAATTCTTACGCTCCCTCTCGTTTATAAAATCAAAGAAATTATTCCTGAAAGCAAAATATATTTTTTGTGTGATAAATATGTAAATGATATCGTTACTCTCTCCAATGGTATAGACGGAATTATTCAATATAAAAATGACTTAAGTTATTTAAAATCAGAAATAGAGAAAACTAATGCTGATTTAATAATAAATGCATTCCCCGAGTTTAAAATTTCTCTTGCGGGTTTTTTGGCAGGTGTTAAAATGAGAATTGGGACAGCTTACAGATGGTATTCTTTTTTGTATAATTTAAGAGTTCAAGAGCACAGAAAAGAGTGTAAACTTCATGAATATCAGTATAACATTAATTTGTTGAAAAATTTCATACCGGAAATTAATTATGATGTTAAGTATGATTTAAAGTATAATAGTTTTCCTGAATTAAATAATTTTAATATCCCTGAAAAATTTATTGTATTGCATCCTACAAGTGGCGGCTCATCCATTGATGTTTCGTCTGTAACACTTAAAAAATTTTTATCAATATATAATGGTGATGAAAAAATAATTATTACCGGTTCTGAAAAAGATATAGAAATTAATGATAAACTTTTATCAGGTATATCAAATAAAAATCTAATTAACTTAACAGGGAAGTTATCTCTTTCTATGTTAGTCTCGTTAATTTCAAAAGCATCACTTGTAATTGCAAATTCCACAGGTCCGATTCACATTGCAGGAATGTTAAATATTCCTGTTGTAGGATTTTATCCTGAACAAATACCTATGAATGAAAAAAGATGGGGACCATTAAGTGACGAAAAATATATTTTGAGACCTCAAAATATTACTGAAAATGAAATTTTAAATGTTGTAAATTTGCATAAAAATAAGAAACAATAATCTCAGTAATTAGTTTAAATAGAAAAAGGAATAAAGACAAAATATGATTAAAATATTTTTAACAATACTGTTAACTTTTGCATTAACAAATGTATATTCACAGGATACAAATTCAAATTTCCAGTTTAGGAAAATTGATCAAAATGCATTCACTGCCGGTGAAAAGTTAAAGTTTGAAATTAATTACGGATTTGTAACAGCGGGTGAAGCGATAATGGAAATTTCTCCGGTATTAGCAACTGTAAATGGAAGATCTGTTTACGATATATCTGTATATGTAAATTCAACTTCAAGTTTTGACTGGGTATATCAGGTAAGAGACAGATATAAAACTCTTTTGGATAAAGAAGGACTTTTTCCTTGGAGATTTGAGCAACATATAAGAGAAGGAAATTATAAAAGAGACTTCGAAGCAATTTTTGATCATGTAAATCTAAAAGCAAAAGCGTATACCGGTGATACTGAACCAAAAAAATTTGAAGGTGAATATGATATACCTATGTATGTTCAGGATGCATTAAGTGCTTTTTATCTTTCCAGAACATTTGATTATAAAGGAATGAAAGCAGGGGATATAATTAAACTTCAAAATTTTTATAAAGACAAAGTTTATCCTTTGGATGTAAAATTTCTTGGCAGAGAAACAATTGAAGTTCCGGCGGGAGAGTTCAAGTGTATTGTTGTAGAACCTCTTGTAAGAGAAGGCGGACTATTCAAAAGCGACGGTTCTATTATTGTCTGGATGACTGATGATGAAATCAAAATGCCGGTAAGAGTTAAATCAAAAATTGTAATCGGCTCGATTGATGTTGATTTGTTAGAGTATAGCGGATTGTCAGGAAATTTGACAGCGAAAGTAAAATAAAATTCCCGTAACTTAAGTAAGTGAAAATTTCAGAATTATTTTATTCTATTCAAGGCGAAGGAAAGCGAACAGGCAATCCTTCGTTTTTTATTAGGACTAATCATTGTAACTTAAGGTGCCAGTTTGCAAGCGGCAACTTATGTGATACATCTTATACGAGTTGGTTTCCTGATAATGAATATAACCTTGGTGACATCCCAATCGAAGATATAATTAATGAATATAATAATATCGGATGTGATGATATCGTTATAACAGGTGGAGAGCCGACCATTTTTCCTCATGAGTTGAGAATTTTAATTGAAAAACTGAGAGAGACAAGGGACAATTTATTCATCACACTTGAAACTAACGGAACAAACTTTGGGGATTATTTCAAAGAGATTGATTTGATAAGTGTGAGTCCAAAATTGAGTTCTTCCACTCCTTATAAAACATCTTATGAGAAAATGCATGAAAATTCAAGATTCAACAAAGATTCACTTTTTAATATCAATCAGTTAAAAAATTATGGGATTTGTGATGTACAGTGGAAGTTTGTTTTCTCAAGAAATGAAGATCTTGAAGAAATTTATAAATTAAAAGAATTATTTAACATTAAACACCATGATATATATTTAATGCCAGAAGGGATAAACAAGAAAGATTTAGACCGAAACCGTGAACATATAATTGAAATTTGCAAAAATCATAATTTCAGATATTCTGACAGAATACATATTATAACTTATGGTAATAAAAGAGGTATTTGAAAAAATTTAATTTTTTAATGTCTCCTCTATCCAAAACTCAAAATCAAAAGTAGAAAAAGCATTTCTTTCAAATGGATCTTTTTTTAGTTCTTTCATTTTCTTTAAAAGACTCCTTTTCTCAAATTCAATATTCTCATCTGACTGATCTTTTTCAATTTTTTTAATATAATTAATTATTAAACTCTCCAATTTAAAAATTCTGTTTCTTTTTTGAAAATATCTCTGAACTGATGAAGTTAAATATTTTAAATATTTAAAATTTTTAATTTCAGCATGTATAAAAAGGTTGATAAGTTTCACATACCATTCTACATCCGCTCTGATGCTAATGAATGGACTGTTCAATAATTTATTTGCATAAAGTAATGCTTTCTCATATTCAAAAAAGTTCAAACTTACTCTTAATATAGTATAGTTTAATAATATCTCCATATTATAATCAATCTTTTCTTCAAGATTTTTCAAATTCTTTTCGATTTCTTTTGTAAGGGAGAGGAATTCTTCTTTCTTATTGTTTTTCCTAAGTTTCATAACTTCCAAAAGTGAAATGATAACATAAATATCAATTTCATTTACGATTGATTTATTTCTCAATGTCTGAAGCATCTTCACATATTTCTGAAATTCACCCATCTGGTTTGTGCCCATTGTGAAAAATGTTAGATAGGTGAGTGTATCTATCCAATAGTTATAAAGCTGATCTTCAAATGGTTTTGGGTTTGTTCTCAGTAGATTAAATCTCTTGTATGCATAATAATACATTTTGGATGGGTCTCCGAGCAAATCTGCGATTAATTGTTGCACCATAAAAAAATGTTCTTTTGCTCTTATGGATAACGCTTTGTTTTCATCCTGAACAAGAGGATTAGTCATCAGTTCATCTTTCAAGAATAAAAGTGATTTATCCCTGAATCTGCCTTTTGATCTGTAATAAGTTTCAATTTCGGAAATTAATTTTTGATAAGCATTTATATTTTCAATTTTCTTTAAAATATTTGTTTCAGTAACAAATATTTTTGAGTCGGAACTGTCGGGAGTGATTTTTTTAATAATCAAAACTTTTTCCAGTTCAAGAAACTGTAAGTATTGATGGAATCTTTCATATTCCAATGCAGTTTTTTTACCTAGCTTTATATTCTGAAAAAATTGTTTGTATAATGCCTTTTTAAATAATATTTTACATTTATTAATTATTTCATTTAATCTGAAATCAATGGAATTGCTTCCGTGAAACGAAATCAAACTCCTGTTTATTAGCTTATATAAATAATTCTTAGTAAAAGTTAATTGCTTAATAAACTTCTCATTTTTGAACTTTTCTTTAATTAATACTTCGTCATACACCGGTTGACCTTCTATTTCATTAAATAACTTCATATAATTTTTGTCACCTTTTTGCATTGAAGCATAGATTTTAAAATAACGCTTTTCGCTTTTTGAAAGGGATTTTATTAAGTCAAATAAATCTTTAGATGGTGTCATTTAAGTTATTTTTAAAGTTTTCAATCTATTTATTGTAAACGAATATTTAAAAAAATAGTTTTAATAAATAGGTTTCCAATAATTACAATAATTAGTTTTAGGATTCTATGAATGAACATTCTTTGGTTCAATTTTGATAAATCTTTTTTAAATTTCTACGTATAAAGTAAATAAGCTAAGCGACACCTCCGGGGAAAGGGTGAAAAAATTATCCCTTTGTGGATAATTCGCTTGGCTTATTTTTTTTTAGCTTAAATTACTTAATTCAATTAATTATGAAAAGTTTCATTACTACTCTTCTTTTAACCTTACTCTTCAATACAGGATTTTTATTTGCATCTGATCCTAAAGAAAATAATAAAGCAATCAATCCTGAAAACTTCAATTTCTCATCTTCAGCTTCGGTCGATTTTTATGAATATGTTAACGGTGGTTGGTTAAACAAATTTGAAATACCTGCCGGCTACAGCAGATGGAGTTCATTTCACGAAGTTAATGAAAACAATAACCTCATATTAAAAGAAATTTTAAATGAACTTTATGGTAAATCATTTGATAAAGGTTCTAATGAACAGTTAATAAGTGATCTCTATTCTACATTTATGGATACTGTTGCAATTGAAAAAAATGGTTTTAAGGATATTTCCGTATATATATCAGAGGTTGATAATTTAAAATCAAAATCGGATTTTGGAAAGTTTTTTGCAAAAATGAATTTTTATAATATTCCTTCGCCATTTTTTGCTTATTCAGGACAGGATATAAAAAACAGTTCTGATGTGATTTTACAAATAGGGAATGGAGGAATGGGTTTACCTGAAAGAGAATATTATCTTTCTGAAGATGAATATTACAAAAAAATTCAGAATCAATATAAACAATATTTATCCTCTCTATTAAAATATCTTGTTAAAGATGAATCACAAATAAATGAATATGTTGAGAAAATTTATGCGATGGAAAAGAGATTTGCAGAAGTTTCTTATAAAAATACTGAATTTCGTGATTTTAACAAGACTTATAATAAATTTACTAAAGAAGAACTGGCATCAAAATATTCAAATTTTAATTTTAATGATTTTATTGCCGGATTAAATTTATCAGATAATGATTTAGTAAATGGAATTAATATAGTTCAGCCAAAATTTAACGAGGAATTTGATAAAGCGATTAATGATACCGAATTAGATTTATGGAAATTGTATTTTAAAGTTTTAATTTTAAGTCAATATGCCGACTATGTAAATGAAGAATTAGACAATTTAAAATTTAATTTTTACAGTACTCAGCTTAGTGGTGTAAAAGAAAAACAGCCAAGATGGAAACGCGGGCTAAACCTTATCAACTCAAATGTAGGTGAAGCCATAGGACAGATTTTTGTTCAGAAAACGTTCAGCCCTGTAGCGAAGCAAAAATGTATTGATATGATTAATGATTTGATTTCTGCATTCAGAATAAGATTAAATAATCTTGAATGGATGAGTTCAGAAACAAAAGCCGAAGCATTCAAAAAACTTGATAAACTCACTATGAAAATTGGTTATCCTGAGAAGTGGCAGGGTTACGATGGTTTATCTATTGATAAAAAATCATTAATAAATAATTTATTGGTAATCAGAGAATTTTTTACGAAAAGAAATTTAGGCAGAATAAACAAACCTGTTGATAAAACCAGATGGCTTATGAATCCGCATACAGTAAATGCATATTACAGTTCCACTAATAATGAAATTGTTTTCCCTGCGGGGATTTTACAACCTCCTTTTTTCAGTGAAAGTTATGACGACGCTGTGAATTATGGTGGTATAGGTGGAGTTATCGGGCATGAAATTATCCATGGATATGATGATAACGGAAGAAAATTTGATTTTGAAGGTAATCTAAAAAACTGGTGGACTGATGATGATATGAAAAAATTTGACTTATTGGCAGATTTAGTTGTTGAACAATATGATAACTATATTGAAATAGATACATTCAGAGTGAATGGCGAACTTACACTTGGTGAAAATATTGCAGATCTTGGAGGATTGACAATTGCCTACTATGCACTGAAAGAAAAATTAAAGAAAAATAATCAGGGATTAATTGACGGATTTACACCGGAACAAAGATTTTTTATTTCTTGGGCTCAAATTTGGAGAGGGAAAGCAACTCCAGAAACTGCTAAATTGTATATTAAAACTGATGTTCATTCACCGGGAAGATTCAGAGTTCTCGGACCTATTTCTAATATGCAGGAATTTGCAGACGCATTTAATTTAAATAATGACGCTCCGGTTATGAGACCGGCGGAAAAAAGAATTACAATATGGTAAACAAAAAAAATATACTCGTAATTGGGGGAACCGCATTTATCGGTATCCCGGTAGTAAAATATTTAAACGATAACGGACATAATGTTACACTTCTAAATAGAGGTAACAGAGTTCAGAATATACCTAAAGGTGTGAAGCATATTACCGGTGACAGAAATGAAATAGATAAATTGAAAAGTGAAATTGAAAATGTTAAGCCGGATGTAATTATAGATATGGCGTGTATTTTTGAAGCACAGGCAAAACTGCTTGTTGAAACAGTTAAAGATATTACACCAAAAATAGTAATGGTGAGCAGTTGTGATGTATATGAAGTTTACGGAAGATTAATCGGAACAGAACCGGGGGATTTACTGCCAACACCGGTAACTGAAAAAGATTCGTTAAGGAAAAAATTATATCCATACAGAAATCCTGAAAATCCGAGCAGAATGGATGACTATGATAAAATAACTGTAGAAAAAACTGTAATGGAGTCAGGTTTAAACTGGTCAATTTTGAGACTTCCAATGGTTTACGGTACAAATGATTATCAATATAGATTTTATAAATATCTTAAACGTATGGAAGATAAAAGACCATTTATTCTGTTAAGTCATTATGAATCACAATTCAAAGGTTGCAGAGGATATGTTGAGGATATTGGCTATGGTATTTATTTAAGTGCGATTTCAGAAAACGCCAACAATCAAATTTTTAATATTGGTGAAGAAAATACTGTAACAGAAAAGAACTGGGTAAAAAAAATTGCTAAGTATGCAGGATGGAATGGTGAAATTGTTGTGCTGCCTCCAAAAGAAGATGAGAAGCCAATGCAGAATCTTGATACCGATACAAAAAAGATAAGGGAATTAATTGGATATACAGAATTAACTCCTGAAAACATAGCATATCATAAGACGATAGAATGGGAAAAAAACAATCCACCGAAAAATTTTGCTGAACCATTCAATTATGAGGAAGAAGATAAAATATATTCTGAATTAGCGTTAAATTAGAAGTCAATTATTTGTTTAAAAATTATTTGTAAATTCCCATAACCTTTTAAAATTGATTTCGTAATAAATATAAATTTAAAATTAAAATTTAAAGATTATGAGAAATTTAATTTCAGTTCTACCGATTATCTTACTTCTTACAGTTTTTATGAGTTCAGGTGTTGCCGAAGCAAAAGTAAATTCAGACAAAAGAATTGTGAGTAATTTTTCTTCACTTCAAATTAGCGGAGCTCTTGACGTAAAAGTTAATTTTGGTTCCGAATCATCAGTTGAAATATTTTCTCCAAATAATGTAACAAATGTAATAACAGAAGTGGAAGATGGAGAATTAAAAGTCTATCAAAAAGGTAATTCTTCTTATGAAGGTAAAATAGAAGTTATAATTTATACTTCAAATCTTTATTCTGCCAATCTATCAGGTGCAAGTAAACTTAAAATAGAAAAATTGAATACAGAAAATTTTTCACTCGATTTAAGTGGTGCATCAAAAATCACACTTGACGGAAATGTAACAAATCTAAATTTAAATGTATCAGGTGCTTCAAACCTTGAACTTTCTGATTTAAATGTAACAAATGCAATAATTGAATTTAGCGGAGCTTCTACAGGTAAAGTAAATGTATCAGGTGACCTTTCAGTTTCTCTATCAGGTGCAAGTGTTTTAAAATATTCAGGTAATCCGATTATTAAATCAGAAAAAATTTCCGGAGTAAGTAAATTACAAAAACTTTAAAAAATTGCGGATGGTAAAATGTTTTTTACTTCTTATAATTTTGTGTCTGATAAATTCAGATAATGCTTATTCTCAGTCACAAATTTATAAAAATACTTCCCCCACAATTGATGGTCAAATAGCAGATAGCGAATGGAGTGATGCTGTGGTATTTGATAAATTTTATACTTTTATTCCAAATGAAGAAATCAAGAATAGAGACAGTACTCTTGTCCTGGTTAAACAAACGGACGACGCACTTTATTTCGCATTTAAATACTGGCCTAAAGGACAAGTTATCAGACAGTCACTTACAAGGGACAGATCTACAGCGGAAGAAAATGAATTTTTTATTCTTCTGGATCTTGAAAACAAAGGTCAAAACGGCTATATATTTGTTTTTAGTTTTCTGGATAATCAAAGAGATATGATGGTTTATAATCAGAGGAACAGTTCTTCTGAGTGGGATTGGAAATGGGAAGTAAAAAATACTGTTTTCCGTGAACCTACAGATACTGAACCAGGTTATATTGAAACTGAAGTTAAAATTCCTGTTGATAAACTTCAGAATAAAAATTCAAAACAAATTGGAATTAATCTTCAACTTTTTGCTTATAAGCCGGATGGAAATTATTATTATTATTCAAACGTTCCCGATAGCGAACTATTAAGTTTAAAAAATATGTATAAATTTGATTTGAAAGTTCCGTTTAAAGAAACTTTAAATCTTAATTTTAACGTTCAACCTTTTGTAGTCGCTGATAAATTTAATGATTCAACAGCAGGTGCCAGGTTTGGAGGTGATTTTAATGTTAGTCTTGATAAACATACTTTTAAAGGCACTGTAAATACTGATGAATCAACTCTTGAGGCAGACCCTTTTAGTTTTTCTTTCTACAACAGACCAATCTTCTTACAGGAGAAAAGACCATTCTTCAGCAAAGACCTTGATATTTTACGTTCAAATATGAATTTGTTTTATACCAGAGCTATTGAAAATATTGAGGTGGGAGGAAATTATACATATAGAAGTGATGATTTAAAATTCGCTTCTGTCTTCGTTCAGGAGGAACCTGATGCTCAAGGAAACAGGGAGCAGTTTTTTATTGCCAGACCAAGATTTGATGGAAGTAATTTTACCGTTGGTGGTGCTATGATATATACTAATAATCCATCTCAGAACTATCAGGATAAAATATTAAGTATTGACGGTAACTATAGATTTACAACTAACAGATTTAGATTTTACGGTCAGTTTGTCAGAAATTTTGAAGGTGACGGCAATGCTTTTACAGCCGGTGGTTTTTATCAATATAATAATCAAGGTGGACCTTTCGCTGATTGGGGTATCACAAGAGTTGACAAAGAATTTAAATCTTCTACTTACTTTTTTGGTGGTTTAAGAAATCCGAATGATTTTCAGGATATTTTTGTAAGTGGTGGTCACAATTTTGTATTTAACCGTCCGTTGTTTCCTGAGTATAGCTTCAGCGGAGGTTATTCAAGATTAAATGCTATTTCTGATGGATTTGATTATCAAAACAGATTTTATGCGAATGCATTTGCACGAATAAATAACATTGTAAGTGTTTCTTCATATTTTGAATATAACAGACCAAATGATTTTGATAATCAGGGAAATTTAATTACAAGAACAAATACTGCACTTGAACATAATGTAAGTTTAGTTTTCGGAAGTAACACTGTGAACTTCGGATATTTCTATGGTCCATATTTCGGGTCTTTTATCAAAAATCCTTATATCAGTGCCAATATAATTTTGTTTGAAAGATTAGGAATCAGACCAAGCATAAATTATGTTGATTATTTTGATATTAAACAAACGATTATAAATACGAGAGTTGATTACAGAATAATAAAACAATTATATTTCAGAGGATTTTTCGGAAAAAATACAAATACTAAAGAAGCATTGTTAAATTTAATGATGCAATATGAATTTTTTGCGGGAAGTAATATTTATCTTGTAATGAATTTACAAGGTCCCGAGTTAGAATATACAAGAAGATATTTCAAAATCGGTTACGAATTTTCTTTTTAATATTTCATTTCTATAGTATTTCCAAACCTAAAGGGGTTTCATTTTGAAACCCCTTTTTTTATTTTCATATTCACTTAAACATTAAATTAATTTTTATAATATTTTTTGAAATATAATTTAAAATTGAATAAAATCTATTTACTGATTTTCACAGTATTTGTTTTTTCTTGCAAAAATAATAATCCGGAAACTCCATTCGAGGCACTAATTAAAATTGATTCTTCAATTATAAAAATATCAAATGATGAAATTATAATTAAAACATTTCTCGGAAATGAACAAAGAAATTATTATGGAGAAAATCCTCCATCTTCGTTAAACATTAAATGGAAAAGATTTCTTGGATGGGGTAGAACAGGATTTTCAGATAAAAAATGGTATGGTGCAGGTTGGACAGGTCAGCCATTACTCACAAAAGAAAACGATGTCTTATTTCTATATCAGGGTAGTTTTGACCATAATATAAAAAAAATAATAGCAGAGAACGGTGAAATTGTGTGGGAATATAATATGAATGATATAATAAAAGGTACCGGTACAATTTATAGCAGTAAAGTTTCTAATTCTGAAAATCCATTGTCAATATTGCAAGGCAGCAGAAGGGGGTATGGAGTTTCACTGAGTCATAATGAAAGTTTTAGTTTGCGTTCTGTTTCATTGGAAAACGGAAAAGAGGATTGGAGATATAATGTAATATATTCAGGAAACAGAAGCAGGGACGTTGATGCTTCACCACTGGTTATAAATGATACGATAATAGCAGCTCTTGAGAATGGATTATTGGCATTTATAAATCCTTCGGTTTTAGATAGTGGATTAAAATTCACAACTCCTGAAGAGATTTCAACAATTGAATTGTATAACAAAAAAAATAATTTTGGAAGAAATATTATAGAATCATCACCGACACTTTTAAATGGAATTATTTATGTGGCAAGTGAAAATGGTAATATATATGGAGTAAATCCGCAAACTAAAACGATAGTCTATCAATATCGAATAGGTTCTGATCTTGATGGTACACCGGCTGTAACCAATGATAATTGTTTATTAATAGCAGTTGAAAAGCAACATATACCGGGTTTTGGAGGAGTTTTAAAACTAAATCCTTCAGATACATTGAATCAGGAAGATTGGTTTTTTCCTGTTAAAAACAGAAATTTTGAAGATTGGGCCGGTGGTGTTATAGGTTCAGTTTCAGTATCTAAAAATCTTTGTGCATTCACTTCAATAGAAGGTACACTTTATCTTGTGGATCACACTAAATTATCCGAAGATATAGTATTAAGCCCTGATATGAAAAAAAAACTAAAGACACCGATACTCTTAGATAAAAAATATATTGGACCTTCTATTTCAACACCGATTATCGTAGAAGATAAAATAATTGCATGCACCTATAACGGAATCTATTTATTTGAAATAACTCCGGATTTCAAACTTAATTTACTTGATAAATTTATAACCGGTTTTGAATCAACTCCAATTTGCTTTGATAAATGTATATATGTTGCCTCAAGAGATGGAAATCTATATTGTTTCTCTGAATAAACTCAGATTTTATTCTTTTTCATTTAATTATAAACTTATTTTGTGCATATTGAATTAGTGCCGTTTAGCATCTGCGTATGATAAAAATTTTAATTGTAGATGACCATCAGATGATACGCGAAGGCGTAAAAAAGATTCTGAAAAGTGAACCTGATATTCAAATATTAGGTGAAGCTAAAAATGGTGTTGAAGCTATTGATTTTGTTTCAAAAAACCAAATTGATCTCGTAATTCTGGATATAACATTACCCGGTCAAAGTGGTATTGATATAATGAAATCACTGCAAAAAATTCACAATAAAATTAAAATTTTAATTTTTTCTATGCATCCTGAAGATAGATTTGCTGTAAGGGCCTTAAAAAGCGGAGCTTCAGGATATTTAACAAAAGATGCCGGTGCTGAACAACTTGTAAATGCTATTCATAAGATTGCAAACGGAAGTAAATACATAAGTGAAACTCTAGCCGAGCAATTAGCGTTAGAAATATATGAAGAGAAATTTAAAGAACTTCATGAATATTTATCAGACAGAGAATTTGAAGTTTTCCTTATGATTTCAAAAGGTAAAAAAGTTTCACATATTGCAGATGTTTTAAATATAAGTATCCCAACGGTGAATACATACAGAGCAAGAATATTGGAAAAGATGAAAATGAAATCAAATGTTGAACTTTCAAATTATGCATTAAAGCATAATTTATTGGAATCATAACGTTCTTTAATTTTAGAAAGTTTTGTCATATAAAATATGACACAATTTTCATATAAAATACGGTTTTATCAATGTTTGAATTAACTTAAATTTGTAATGTAAATTCATTCATTCTCTAACATACGACATTGATCCTCCTCAATGTTTTTGTTTTTTTTAAATTTAAGATGACCGGCTTTAAAACTAATTTAACCTCAAATCACATCTCACCTTTCGGCGCATTATTAAAGCCGGCATCTTATTTTTTCTTTGTTTTTTCAATCCCTAAATTCTATCTATGAATATTTTTCTTGTTGAAGATTCAATTTATATTCGTGACAGAATGAAAAAACTCCTCAGACAAATTCCGGATGCAGAAATTAAAGGTTTTTTTGATGATTCTAAAACTGCATTTGAAGAAGTTCAAAAATCACAACCTGATATAATTATTATTGATATTTTTTTAAAAGTTGGAAGTGGGCTAGATTTAATAACAAAAGTAAAATCAATTTACCCTGATATTATTGTTATAGTTTTTACTAATTATGCCATTCCATTTTTTGAAAAGAAATGTAAAGATGCAGGTGTAAATTATTTTTTGGATAAATCGGAAGACTTTGACAAGGTTTTTGATATCGTGAATGAATTTCAGAAGGTCTAACTGATTTTTTTAAATTTAATTTTTATATTAGTATATCCGTCTTCTTCTGCTTTTATTTCAAGCGGTGCATTGTATAACGTAGATATATTTTTTACTATTGCCAGTCCTAAACCTAACCCCTGTTGCTCATAATGATGTCTTTGAAATTGCATAAATGCACCAATATATTTTATTTGTTCCGGTGTTAATGCTCTGCCTTCATTTGTAATCTCAAGAATGTATTCATCATTTTCAGAATTGTCTGTTAAAATTATTCTGTTACCGGATGATGAATGTTTGAACGTATTGTCAATCAATTGATTTATGAGAATATTAAAATGCTCTTCCGAAATATTAATTTTTACATTGTTGTCAACATGAGAGTTTACATCATTTGCCCGTGAAGGATATAGCATTTTGTAATCTTCTATTATTTTATTTACAATATCGGCAGGGAATTCAGTAATCGCATCTTTATATTTTGATTTTTCATTTTCATTGCTTAAAATCAACTCCAGATTTGTATAAATCAATTGATTACGTATCAATGTTTCAAGTTTTTTTGCTGATGTCTCAATCATTTCATAATATTCGTTTCGTTCTTCAGGTGTTGAAGTCTTATTCATATCCTGCAAAATTTCAAGTGAAGTCAATATTCCGGTTAGTGAAGTTCTTAATTCATGAGGAAGTGAGTATATAATATTAGTTCTCAGTTCATCCATTTTTGTTTCGGTTTTTTCTTCAATTGTTTTAGCTTTTTCAAGTCGCGTACTTATAACATTTAATAATTCATCTGTTGTAAATGGTTTAATCAGATAATCATCTGCTCCTAATGCCATACCTTCTCTTAAATCTCCCTTTTGAGATTTAGCTGTGAGGAAAATAAAAGGAATTAATGAAGTTGATTTATCACTTTTTAATTCGTTTATCACTCCATATCCGTCTAATTCAGGCATCATTACATCACAAATAATAAAATCAGGAATTTCTTTTTTCGCTAACTCAACTCCAGTTTTACCATTATCTGCTGTTAAAACTTTATAATTCTCTTCTTCAAGAATATCCTGAATAGTTTCTCTTATTATTTCTTCATCTTCTATAACTAATATGGTTTTCATAAATATTAATTCTTTAATGGTATTGTGACTGTAAATACTGAACCCTCATTTAATCTGCTGCTGATATCAATACTACCGTTCAAAATTTCAAGATTCCTGTTTACTATTGCTAATCCTAAGCCGGTACCATTTATATTTTTTGCATTTTCTGCTTTATAAAATGGTTCTGTAATTTTTTTAATTTCATCATCAGGTATCCCAATTCCTCTATCTTCAACTCTTATTAACAGTTCATTATTTATTAAATCTGTTTTTACGGAAATTGAATTTCCGTTTCTTGAAAATTTTACGGCATTCTCTAAAAGATTTTCAATAATTTCAGTTAATATCTGTCTATCAATATAAATTTCACCTTTAATATTATTCGTTTTCTTTATTTCCGGTCTGAAATTTTCAGGTTTCGTCGCAAGTGCTCTTTTAATACTTAAATCAATAATTTCATCTATATTTAAATATTCAAAATGTATTAATGGATTGAAATTTTCGTCACTTCCAAATATCAACACATCATTTAAAAGTTTTTCAATCCTTTGAACCGCTTCACCAATTCTATCAAGTGATTTCTCCACTTTGTCCTCATTTATTTTTATACCATTCCTTTGAAGAAAATCTTTATTGGAAAGTATAATTGTCAATGGTGTTCTTAATTCATGAGAGACCATGGTAACAAATCTGCTTTTTAATTCACTTAACTCTTTTTCACGCTTAAATGCTTTTATTATTTCATCTTCGGCTTTTTTTCTTTCCGTTATATCATAAAATCCGGTTGCAATTGCTTTCTCTGTTTCAAATTCAATTATTCTGTTTGAGATTAATACCCAAACCGGCTCTCCGGTTATTTTTTTTGCTCTTAATTCAAAATTTTTTACTTGACCGAATTCTTTGATAATTTTTATTACTTCATCTCTGTCTTTAGGATCGTAATATAAATCAGTAGTTTTAAAATCAAAAAGATTTTCTTTTTGTATTCCTGATAATTCCAAAAATGCATCATTACCATATAAAATATTCCCGTCTGTTATTTTACTTATAATTACTGGAACAGGTAAATTATCCGCTATTAATCTGAATTTTTCACGGCTTTTATATAATTCTTCTTCAAATTTATTTCTTTCTGATTCTTCTTTTGCAAGCGAAATCATTATTGCAATAGAATTTGCATAATCAATTTCTTCTATCAGCCAGTTTCTTGCATCTCCTGTATGTTCATGGCATAATACTCCGACTGCATTGCCTTTATACCAAACAGGTATATCCAACATTGAAGAAATATTGTTAGGTATCAAATAATTTTCAGTAAATTCATTTGTGTTTTCATCTTCACGGGCATTATCGGCAATAATTGGTATATTTTTATTAATGGCGTTGAAATATTTTGGAAACTCTGTTTCTTTTAGTATAAAACCTTTATAGGTTTCATTAAAATCTTCTAACCTTTGGTCATATAAATATTCACATACAATTTTACCGTTATTACTTGTGCTCCAATAGCTCACCCTTTCCACTTCAAGTGAATCTGAAGCCATTTGCAAAATCTTTTTTAATGCTAAACTAAAATCAGATTTATCAATTTTTACAAGTTCAATTAATACATTTCTGAAGGCAGAGATTTTTTCTGCTTTTTTCCTAAATATATTTTCTTCTTTATCAGTCAATTAATTAATTATTATCAAGTTTGATTTTTTTCAACATTCTGTCAATACATGGATTACTGTATGTTCCATACGCATCTATCAGTATTCCTTTATTCCCGTCTTTAGATTCAAATAAATACAAAGCACTCATATCATCAGGATTTGACTCACCTTCAAATCTGTAAACTTTGACAATTTCAATTTCATCCGTATTATAAGTTTTTCCGGATAACAAAATATCATCACCGGATATTTCAATTTCATTTGTAAAACCTTCTTCAGAAATCTTATTGAGAACTTCAGAAAGTGTTTTCATATATCGCATATTTAAATCCTGAAAATACTTTTAATTTGTATAAGGACAAGCCGCAAATTGTTCATCTCTTTTTAGCTCAAGAGGAGGTACTTTCAAAGCACATTCATCTCTGGCTATGGGACATCTCGTCCTGAATCCGCAACCGCTCGGTTTATTTAAAGGTGTAGGCACATCTCCTTTTAATATAACTCTTTCCTTTCCTTTTCTGTTAGGGTCAGGTAATGGAACTGCGGAAAGCAATGCTTTTGTATAAGGGTGTATTGGGTTGTGATAAATATCTGCACCTTTCCCAAGTTCAACAATATTTCCAAGGTACATAACAGCAATTTTGGAACTGATATATTCTACTACTGATAAATCGTGTGCTATGAAAAGCAAACTTAAATCAAAATCTTTCTGTAAAGACTGTAATAAATTTATGACCTGTGCCTGAATAGATACATCAAGTGCAGAAACAGGTTCATCTGCTATAATTATCTTCGGATTTGTTGCTAACGCTCTTGCTATCCCAATTCTTTGTCTTTGACCACCGGAAAACTCATGAGGATATCTTTTGCTTTGATCAGGATTCAAACCAACTTTTTCAAGTAACCATGAAACTTTCTCTAATCTTTCAGTTTTAGTCATATTGGTATGGTATAGCATTGGTTCTGCTATAATTTGTCCAACTGATAATCTTGAATTAAGTGATGAATAAGGATCTTGAAAAATCATTTGAATACTTCCACGGTGTTTTCTCATCTCTGATGTAGAAAGCTTTACAAGATCAATAATGCCATTATCAGTTTTTAATAAAACTTCACCTTCTATAATTGCATCAGGTGAGTTAAACTTTAATATGTTAATAATAGCTTTACCAACCGTAGATTTTCCACAACCCGATTCACCCACCAAACCTAATGTTTCTCCTTGTTTCAATTCAAGAGTAACACCATCCACTGCATTTACTTCAGCAACTTTCTTTAGGAAAATACCGCCATGTATGGGAAATCTGACTTTTAAATTTTTTACTTCTAATATGTTTTCAGGATTCATCTGAATAAACTTAACTTTTTAATATAAATGACATCTGACTTTATGACCCGGAGCTAATTCTTTTAGTTCGGGTTCAGTGTTCCAGCAAATATCCATAACTTTAACACACCTTGTGCAAAATTTACAACCTTTCGGAAGTTCAAGTATATTAGGAACATTCCCGGGTATAGCTTTTAATTCTTCTTTTCTTTCCGCATAAGGATCAGGAAGTGAATCAAGCAAGCCCTGTGTATATGGATGTTTCGGACTTACAAATAATGAGTTTACATCTGCAATTTCCTGAATTTTTCCGCCATACATAACTATTACTCTGTCACAAATTTCAGCAACTACACCTAAATTATGTGTTATTAATAATATTGCCGCTTCCTGTCTCTTCTCTTTTAATTTAACCATTAATTCAAGTATCTGTGCCTGAATCGTAACATCAAGGGCAGTTGTTGGTTCATCTGCAATAAGTAATGCAGGATTGCACGCAAGTGCCATTGCTATCATCACTCTCTGTCTCATTCCACCGCTGAACTGATGTGGATAATCTTCTATCCTTTTTTCAGGTGCCGGAATTCCTACAGCATCTAACATTGAGATTGCCTTTTTTACGGCATCTGCTTTACTGATTTTTTCATGTCTTAAAATAACCTCAAGTATTTGATCTTTAATTTTCATCACAGGATTTAAGGAAGTCATTGGTTCCTGAAATATCATTGATATCTCATTCCCTCTATACTCCTGCATCTGTTCATATGTTAATTTTAATAAATCAACACCTTTGAAAATTATTTCACCGGCAACAATTTTTCCCGGAGGATCCGGAATTAATCTTGTAATAGAATATGCTGTAACAGATTTTCCTGAACCTGATTCACCAACGATGCCTAAAACTTCTCCTTCAATAATATCAAATGAAACATTATCTACTGCCTTTGCCGCTACTTTGCCAATTATATATTTATCCTTAAACCCAAAATTATCTGCATCACTTGATTTATTGTCAATCTGTTTATCAGTTGCCTCTACAAAAAAGTATGTTTTAAGATTTTTTATTTCTACAAGTTTCTTTTTTTCCATATCTTTATCTTAATCTTGAATAAACTTTCGGATCAAACGCTTCTCTGATTGCTTCTCCGATAAATGTTATCATAAGTAATGTTAAAAACATTGCAATTAATGGTGTCATAATTAACCACCAATAGTCAATGTTTGTAAGTCCCTGTTGCATAAGTTGACCCCAGCTTGGAGTTGGAGCAGGTAAACCGAATCCGAGAAAATCCAGTGATACTAATGAAAATATATTAGCCACTATTGCAAATGGTGCATATGAGATTACCGGAGTTAATGAATTTGGAAGTATATGTTTAAAAATTACTATTCTGTTTTTTGCACCCATTGATACTGCTGCTGCTACATAATCTCTTGCTTTTTCTCTGTAAAATTCGCCTCTCATATAATATGTCATCCCAATCCAGTTAAAGAGTGTTAAAATAACAACGAGTAATAAAAAGTTTGGATTGATTATAGAACTGATTATAATAATTACATATAAAAATGGAAGTGTTCCCCAAATTTCAATAAATCTCTGACCTAATATATCTACTTTACCTCCATAAAATCCAAGTAAAGCTCCTATAGCAATACCGATTATATAAGAGAAAAATGTAACAACTAAGGCAAATGATAAACCTATATTGAAACCGTATAATAATCTCGCAAATACATCTCGACCCCTGTCATCAGTTCCTGCCCAATGTTCAGCTGATGGTGGGTGTGGAGGGTTTCCTTCAAGTTCGTTTAATAAATTCTCATTAGGTCCAAATGGGTAAAACGGCATCAATACCCAATTTCCCTGATTTTCTTCTGAGTATTGTTTTTTTAGAAATCTGTAGTTTGCCTCACCATATGGGTCTCTCGTTTGTCCTAAATCAGTTGCCTGATAAGTATTAAACAATGGGAAATAATAACTTCCGTTATAATGCACCAGCAGTGCACTTTTCCCTACAAAAAGAGGAAGTATAAAAGATAGTAAAAAAGCAGTTACAATAACCAGGAAAGAGATGTATCCACGTTTGAGTGTTTTAAACTTTCTCCATCTCTTTTGTAGAATTGAAACTGATACTTTTTTTACAGTCTCTTCTTTTATTTCAGTATTTTTATTTTCCGACATTAAAACTCAATTATTTTTATTTAAATCTGATTCTTGGATCTACAATCGCATACAAGATATCAGATAAAATATTTCCAATCAATAAAAGTAAAGTTGATATAACTAATATACCCATAACTACAGGGTAATCCCTGTCGAGGATAGATTGATAACCTAACAAGCCCATACCATTAATATTAAAAACTTTTTCAATTAGAAAACTTCCTGCAAGTACAAGTGAGATTGCATGACCTAAACCTGTTGAAATAGGAATTAAAGAATTTCTTAAAGCATGTCCGAATATAACTTTCTTTTCAGATAAACCTTTAGAATATGCAGTCCTGATGTAATCCTGACTCAAGTTTTCTATTACTGAATTTTTCGTGAGTATGGTGAGTGTGGCAAAACTACCAATCATATAAGACATAACAGGAAGGAAAGTATGGTGTATCTGATCCCAAATTTTTCCCATAAAGGATAAATTATCCCAATCTTCAGACCTGAAACCACCAAGAGGGAATACATCCCAGAAACTGCCTCCGCCAAACAATACAAGCATCATAGCACCAAAGGCAAATCCCGGAATTGAGTAACCTATAAATACTAAAGCAGAAGAGACAAAGTCAAACGCAGATCCGTTTTTAACTGCTTTGTAAACTCCCAGTGGAACACAAACAATATAGGTGAGAAGAAACCCTACCAATCCGAAATATATCGATACAGGAAAACGTTCAGTTATAACATCCCAAACAGGTTCATTATATTTATATGAAGTTCCAAGGTCAAGTTTTACTAAATTACCAATCCATATTGCATATCTTTCATAAATTGGTTTATCAAATCCGTAAAACCTCTTTAACTCTTCAATTGCTTCCTGAGGAATACCTTGTGTTGTACCGGTGGAACCTGCTTCCGACCCTTGCTGACCACCTGTTCTCATTTGCATTAATGCTGTTTCAAGAGGTCCGCCGGGTACAAACTGTAAGATTAGAAATGTTACTAATGTAATACCTAAAAATGTAGGTATTATAAGCAAAAATCTTCTTATGAAATACGAAGTCATAGTTATTTAGTTTTTTGGATTTTAACTACTTCTCCGCTGTTTTCTTTTTTAAGAACGTCAATCCAGTATGTATTATCTACAACTGTTTCAGTGGGTAATTGTTTGCTGTTATCTTTCTTTGCCTCATCATAAGCCAGAAGTTTATCAGGATCTACCCACCAAAGTGAAAATATATTTGGCTGAGTTCCGCTGTAATAATCATCAAATCTTGAAAGATAAAATTCAGGCATTCCAAATTTATTAAGCCATGATAATCTTGTATAGTCAGCATACCACCCGAAAACATAAGGTTGTATATTATAAATAATACTGTCAATTTGTTTTGTCAGTGCAATTCTTTCTGGGATTGATTCAGTTATGTTATATCTCTCAACTAACCTATCCACATCAGTGCTTTTATATCCGGGCCAATTGGTGCTGTTTGTATCATCGGCTGTTCTTGATGTTACATTGAATTCATGATTTGGAGGAGTTTGTCCGCCCCAGTTCACAGGGATAATTGTAAAGTTTCTTTGGTTTCCAATTTTAAACTGTGTTGTACCGTCAACTTGTTTAAGATTCAATTTTACACCGGCTTTCTTTAAATCTTCCTGAAAAATTGTAAAATATCTCTCTTGTGATGGTTGCGTATATGTCATCTCAAATTCAAACACCTGACCATTTTTCATTCTGTAACCTTGTGAATTTTTTTCTGTCCAACCGGCTTCTTCCAATAATAATATAGCACTGTCTAAATTAAATTTAACTCTTGGGTTATTTGGGTTTTCATATACTGTTGCTGAAAATAGCGACTTGGTAGGTTTATAAGCATTATAAAATAATTTTTCATTAAACTTATCTATATCATATAACATTTGAAATGCTTTTCTTACTTTGATATCATCAAATGGTGGTTTTCTTAAATTGAATGCTAATCCTGATAATCCAGCCGGATTCTGATTGAAAATTCTTTTCTTCATCACTAATCCTCTTTTTACTTCTTCAAAATCAGATTTTTCAGCCCACCACTGTGCTCTGTTATAAGAATAAACATCTGTTTCACCTTTCTTAAACTTCTCAAATTGCAATGTCTCATCCTGAATTACTTCTGTTTTGATTAAATCAAAATTATTCATACCAATAGCCCACCTCATATTTTCACCCCAATAATCACTTCTTCTCCTTAATGAGATTGATCTTCCTTTATCTACATCTTGAGTTCTAACGTAATAAGGTCCGCTACCGGGAACAACATCATAATTATATTTGTCTAAATATTCTTTAGCAGAAACATTTCCAATAATATGAGCAGGTAAAATTCTGATTCCCGCTGCTATAGAAAATGGTAACCATCCTTCTTTTTTAGATTTATATCTTACTATATATTTACTTTCAGCGACCGGATCTTCAAGATATGTTTTATAAACTTCACCTGTTCCTGAAAGTAATCCCGGATCTGTTGCGAGTTTCCACGTAGCAATAACATCATCTGAAGTAACAGGTTTTCCGTCAGCCCATCTTGCATCCGGATTTATTCTAAATCTATAAACCGTATTGTTCTCAGATTTTTGCCAATGGGTTGCCAATCTTGGTGTAGGATTTTCATTTATAGGATCAGAATCAACTAATGATTCATAAACTAAACTTTGCATCATTCTTGTGTAATATGAATTTTCATCTTTTCCGTATTGTCTCAATGATGCAGGAAAATCAGGAATTGACCAGGAAATAGAGCCGCCTTTAATTGCATTAGGATCACCTAAATAATTATATGTAGAATCTGTATCCCATCCTTCTCCTGTAAATCCGTTTCCACCCATTTCAGCTGAAACACTTGGATCTGCTCCGGGAGGAGTATCAAATTGTTTTATTGAAATAGGCTCTGTTCCTGTATTCGTTTTAACAGGTTTATCTTTTTTGCCTCCACAGCCATTAATAAATGTGAAAGTTAAAAGTAGTAAAATTACTAATGGAGAAAGAATTAAGAGTTTGCTTTTGCTTACCGTCATCTGCTATTTATTTAGTTAATAATTAAATGATATTAGCGTAAAAATAGATAATGATTTAATAAAATGGTAGGTTTTTAGAATTACACAAAACTTTTGTAACACAAATGGTGTTTAATATTAAGTTTTATTTATTATTCATTTATATTAATATTAATCTGAAATTAAAGAAATTTTTAAAATGAAAAATGTTACAAAAATTTTAGCGGTGTTATTAATATCGGTATTTTTCTCCGCTAAAATAAATGCCCAATACGGGTATGTTGAATCTTTCCCAAATTTACCGAATTTTAGTTTACCTATTGAGATGGTACTGATGAATGATGGAACTAATAGATTTATGGTTGCACAGCAAAGAGGTCTCATTTATATAATAGAAAATACACCAAACGTTTCTACAAGAAAAGTTTTTTGTGATTTATCTTCAAAAGTTGCTCAGTCCGGAAGTGAAACAGGTTTATTAGGTTTAGCACTTCATCCTGATTTTGCAAACAATGGATACTTTTATGTGAATTATACCTTAGGTAGTTTATCTACAATTGCACGTTATCAGAGAAGTTCTATAAATCCTGATACTGTATTGTTATCTACAGAAAAAATTATAATGACACAAGCACAGCCTTTCTCAAACCATAATGGCGGTTGTGTAAGATTTGGTGCGGATGGTTATTTATATATTTCATTTGGTGATGGTGGCTCAGGTGGTGATCCTCAAGGGAACGGTCAAAACAAAAATACTCTGCTTGGTAAAATTTTGAGAATTGATGTAAATACCAATGACCCTTATTTAATTCCTCCAACAAATTATTTTGCTGATAGTGTCGGAGCATATAAAAAAGAAATTTATGCTTATGGATTAAGAAATGTCTGGAAGTTTGCTTTTGATTCATTGACTAATCTTTTATATGCCGCTGATGTTGGTCAGACTGCTTTTGAAGAAGTAGATATTATTGAGAATGGAAAAAATTACGGATGGAATAAGATGGAAGGTTTTCAATGTTATCCTTCCAACTCATGCGACACAACCGGCAAAGGATTTATAAGACCAATTCTTGCTTATGGCAGAAGTCTTGGAATATCAATTACCGGTGGAACTGTTTACAGAGGAACAGAAATTCCTTTATTGTTTGGTAGATATATTTATGGTGATTATGGTACCGGAAGAGTTTGGGCTGCTACATATACAGGTCCGGGTAATCCCGTTGTTGTAAATGAACTGTTTGATTCTCCACATTCCATTTCTGCTTTTGCTGTGGATCATAATAAAATTATGTATTACTTAAGTTATGGAAACGGAAGAGTTATGAAAATAACTGGACCACCAACTTCTGTAATCAAATTAAATAATGAAATTCCTAACGCATTTAATTTGAAACAAAATTATCCTAATCCTTTTAACCCTTCAACAAAAATTAATTTTGCAATTCCTTCAAGCGAAACAGTTTCTTTAAAAGTTTATGATATGAATGGAAAATTAGTTGCTGACTTGATAAATAATGAAGTATTATCTGCAGGTAACTATACAAATGATTTTAATGCAATCGGATTATCAAGCGGTATTTATCTTTATAAATTAACCGCAGGTAACTTCGTTGATACTAAAAGAATGGTAATGCTGAAATAATTTTATAAACTTAGCCGTTTATATAAAATCCTGTGGGGTTGTTATTCCACAGGATTTTTTTTTGCTGTCTTCATTTGTTCTATATGATGGTCGCAATGCCATGCGTATGATCCTGTAGATGACTTTAAACTTATTTCTATCTTATGCTCAGGATGAAAAAATTTCCTCTCATAATCGCTTGGCTCTAATGTTTTCAAAAAATTTCCCCACCTTTTATGTAATCCTTCAAGAATTTTAAATGAATATTCCAAATCTGTATTCTGAACTTCACTCAAATCTGACCACTCATTTTCAAGATATGGTTTTATTACCGGTAAATCTTCAGTTACTGTCAGTTTTGCCCGAATATATCCATTCATATGACTGTCAGCAAGATGATGTATTATCTGCCTGATTGTCCAGCTTCCGGGTCTGTATCTTTTTTCTAAATCTTCTTCTTTTAAATCATCCATAAATTCCCTTAATTTTCCGGGAAAATTCAGAATTATGTTTTCAAATTCTCTGATTTCTTCAATCGTATGATTCTTATTATATTCAAATTTTCCAATCGGATACATTCGCTTTTTTAATTCTTCTTGATTCATTTTACATATAATTTTAATTAAATATATAGTATTTTTACTAATCTAACCTTTAAAAAAATCATAATAAATCTAATACATCCCAATGAGAAGAGAAATTACAAAATGGCATAGTCCAAATCTTAATAAAGAAATGGAAATTGTCGCATATGGAGAATACGGATTTGCATTATTAATGTTTCCGACTGCAGCTGCTGACTATCTTGAATATGAAAGATTTCAATTAATTGACGCAATAAAACCTTTTATAGAATCAGGTAAATGTAAAGTATATTCAATAAACAGTATAAATAGCGAAAGTTGGTTGAACGATGAAATGCATCCCTATGATAAAGCTATCAGACATCAGCAATTTAACAAATATATTATTGATGAAGTTGTCCCTTTTATTT
Organism: Candidatus Tepidiaquacellales bacterium UBA6667; assembly: GCA_002455255.1. Taxonomy (GTDB): domain Bacteria; phylum Bacteroidota; class Ignavibacteria; order Tepidaquicellales; family Tepidaquicellaceae; genus UBA9002. Next base: position 47,305 of record DKKL01000027.1, read on the forward strand.
ATAAAGATTGTAATGGTGTTGTTCCTATTTATACAACCGGTGCTTCTCTCGGTGCATTCCACGCAGTAAATACATTTCTAAGAAGACCGGATTTATTCGCCGGAACTATAGGTATGAGTGGCTCATATGATCTTACTGATTATGCAAAAAATTATTTCGACGAAAATATGTATTTCAATTCTCCTATGCACTATATGCCAAACCTTGAAGACAATGAAATTCTTGAGCAAATGAGAAACGGAAAAAAAATATATCTTGTATCCGGACAGGGAAATTATGAAAAACCTGAAGCATCGACCGATCTTTCCAATGTCTTAAATTCTAAATCAATTCCGAATGAAGTTGATCTATGGGGTTTTGATGTACCTCATGACTGGCCAACTTGGAGAAAAATGTTACCTTATTATTTAGAAGCCAAATTATAAAACTGAATTTTAATGAAAGTTGCTTTTGCTTGTTCTGAATGTTTTCCGTTTGTAAAAACCGGTGGACTCGGTGATGTTTGCGGATCATTACCTAAATACATTTCTGATCTTGGATGTGATGTAAAAGTGTTTTTACCTTTATACGGAGGTATTCAAACATTAAAACATAACCTTTTGCTCAATGAAGATTTAACTGATATACCTTTGATGATTGGTGACGTTGAATATACTTTTAATGTTTGGGAAGGCAAATTACCTAATTCAGAGGTTAAAGTTTATTTTATTGATTGTCCGTTTTACTTCCACAGGGAAACTCCCTATACAAATGATAAAGATGAAGATGAAAGATTTATTTTATTTCAACAGGCAGTTTTAATTACGATTCAATATTTAAAATGGTCTCCTGATATTATTCATTGTAATGATTGGCAGACTGGTTTAATCCCGGCATATATCAGAACTACGTATGCTTGGGATAAAATTTTTGAAAATACAAAATCCATTATTTCTATTCATAATATTGGCTTTCAGGGAAGATTCTCTCCTGAATCTCTCTATAATGCAAATCTGCCAATTGATAAATTTTATCCATTCGGACCTTTTGAACTGAATAACTCATTCTGTTTTCTAAAATCAGGAATTATCTATGCAGATTTGATAACGACCGTTAGCCCGACTTATGCTAAAGAAATTCAAACAGAAGAGTTTGGTGCAGGTCTTGAAGGTGTCTTACAGTTAAGAGCAAACGATTTATATGGCATATTAAACGGAATTGATTTGGATGTTTGGAATCCTCTAACTGACCATTTTATTAAAACTAATTATTCTGTTGAGGATATTGAAAACAAAGAAGACAATAAAAAAAATCTAATAAATCGAATAGAGTTCGTTTACAATAAAGATATTCCTGTTTTTGGAATAATTTCACGATTAACCGGTCAAAAGGGATTTGATTTATTAAAACCAATTCTTCATCATATTCTTGAAAATAATGATATCCAACTTGTTGTTTTAGGTAGTGGTGAATTGCAATATGAAGAACTTTTCAAATCTGCTCAGTATTCCTTTCCGGAAAAAGTATTTTTTTGGTCAGGATATAACACAGAACTTTCGCATTTGATAACAGCGGGTGCTGATATTTTCCTTATGCCTTCTCACTATGAACCTTGCGGATTAAATCAGATGTATTCATTGAATTATGGAACAGTCCCAATTGTCCGAGACACCGGCGGCTTAGCTGATACAGTAAAGGATTATCATGAACATAATGAAAGTGGCAATGGTTTTTCTTTTAAAGATTATCTCCCTGATGCACTGGAAAAAACAATTCAACGTGCTTTATATATTTACAAAGACAAAAAAATCTGGAATGAAATTATGATTAGAGGTATGAAAGAAGATTTTTCATGGAAACATTCGGCAGAAAAATATTTAGATTTATATAAAAAAATTATTAATTAAGAATTACAGTTTCACCATAATCGGGAATATAAACTTTCTTAAAATCCATTTTTTCCAGATTTGCTTTTAATGCTTCCATCATATCAATCTCACCATGAACCAAAAATATCTTTTTTAATTCTTTTCTATTGAAATAATTAAAGTATCTTTGCAATTCATTCTCGTCTGCATGGGCTGAAAATGAATTTAAAACAATTACCTTTGCCCTTACGGGATAGGGCTCTCCAAAAATATTTACTTCCATACCCGGATTATTAACTGACTCTACTAATCTTCTGCCAAGTGTATGTTCTGCCTGAAAACCTATTATTAAAATTGTATTCCGTTTATCCTCAATGTTATTCTTTAAGTGATGCAATATCCTACCTGCTTCACACATACCGGATGCGGATATAATCATACAGCAACCTTCAAAGCTGTTTAAACTTTTTGACTCTTCAACGTCTTTCACATATCTGATATATGATAATCCGAATATATCCGTACCTTCTGAAATTAATTTTGCAGTTTCATCATCAAAACATTCAGGATGCATTTTAAATACTTCAGTTGCATTAACGGATAGTGGACTGTCAACAAATATTGGAATATGAGGAATCTTCTTTTCTTTATATAGTTTTGAAATTGAATATACTATTTCCTGTGTTCTGCCGACACTGAAAGCCGGAACTATTATTTTTCCTCCGGATTGATATGCATCCAATATAACCTGTTGCAATTGATTATCCATTTCTGTTGCTTTGTCGTGAACTCTGCCACCGTAAGTTGATTCACTTATTAAATAATCAACATCCCCCATAAAATCCGGATCTTTTAAAATTGGTAATTGCCACCTGCCAACATCTCCTGTAAATCCAAATCTGATTTTCTTACCTCCATCGTTAATTTCAAGTAATACCTGTGAAGAACCCAATATATGCCCGGCATCAAAAAATGTAACGGCTACTTTATTATTAAATCCGTCTAAATAAAATTTGTTTTGATAGGGCATTGATTTAAATTGCTTTAATACATTTAATGCATCGCTAATTGTATAAAGAGGATTGAATAACTTCTCACCTTTTCTTGATTTCTTTTTGTTTATGTATTGAGTGTCTTTTTCCTGAATGTGTGCAGAATCCTGAAGCATTATGGAACATAAATCGCGGGTAGCAGACGTACAATATATATTTCCTCTGAATCCTTTCTTATATAAAGTCGGCAAATTTCCTGAATGGTCTATATGTGCATGAGATAATACAACAGAATGTATCTGTTCAGGATTATATAAAAAATCCTTATTTCTCCTGTATGATTCTTCTCTTCTACCCTGATATAACCCACAATCAAGAAGTAACTTTTTTCCGTTAATCGTAAGTAAATGTTGTGATCCGGTTACTGTTTTTGCTGCTCCGCAAAATTTAATTTCCATTATATTTTGTTAAATTTATGTGGTGTGATAAATGTATTATTTTTAAGTATATATCTGTATAATAAATCCGTTCCTTTTGTTATCCCAATCCTTTTAGTTCTCAAAATTTCAGAATCAGATACATTATTTTTTCCTGATTTTATTTGTATTGGTGATTTAGGAGAATATAATTTAATTCCGTTATCAATTTTAGTAATATTTAAAGCCATACAAAGTTTCCCCGGACCATTCGTCATATCTGTTTCTTTAGTTGTTTTCCTGTTTAATTTAATATGTTCTATTCCTTTTAATGGTTGAATTGCTCTAATAAGAACGGCATTTCCAAGACCTGCTTTTCCGGTTACGATGTTGAAACAATAATAATTCCCGTAGATGAAATATACGTAACTAATTCCGCCTTCTTCAAACATAATTTTATTTCTGGGAGTTATTTTTTGAAATGCATGGCAAGCAGGGTCGTTAATTCCTATGTATGCTTCAGTTTCCACTATAATGCCGGTTAGATTAATTCCGTTTTGTTTCCTTAAAATTGTTTTACCTATTAATTTTTTTGCTACAACGTTTGTATCTTTTAAGTAAAACTCTTTTGGAAGTATCATTTAGAATCAGGAACTATTTCATCTTCCTTTTTTAATAATTCTTCTATTTCTTCTTTGGACAATTTCTCTTCCTGACCTTTGTTGTCTTCAGTATTTTCATTTGATTTTACTTCTGTGTCAGTTTTTGTGTTTAAGGAATCTGTATTAGTTTTTAATGAATCATTGTTAATTAAATTCAGACTATCCTGTTGTTCGGGTAATTTTTCATAATTTTCCACGATAGGTTTTACTACACTTGTGAAGTCAGAATTATTATATTCTTTGATAATTTTATTATAATAGTAAAGGGTACTGTCTTTATTAAAATAAACATTTTCATAAATCCAACCTAATGAATAAAGTGTATTGTCAACATAAGAACTGTTAGGAAATCTTGCCAATNNAATAATCTTTACTGTTAAATGTTTTTACTGCCGTATTAAAAGTTTCTTCAGCAATATCTTTTTCAATTTCTACTTCTTTTATGCCAAGTAATTTTCTTGATTCATTTGCAAATATGGAATTTGGATAGAGCAAGATAATATCATTCAGGATACTGTTAGCTTCGGTTTCTCTGTTCTGAGATTTATATAATGTTGCAAGCGTATATAATACTTTCGGATTTTTTTCCGGATCATCAAATTCTCTGCTGATAATTTTCAAATATTGTTCAGCACTGTCAGGTTTATTCAGGTCATACATAAATAACTCTGCCATTTCATATAAAGAGTTATACCTGATTTCATTCTCTAAACTTGATTCATCTGGGNNGCTAAATTATTTAATGTGTCATTCACTTCATTTTTTACTTCATTATCTTTTTTTTCTATAGGGTCAAGGTCCTTTTCATTACTGCCATCTTCATTCATATCTCTGCGTCTTTTTTCATTAACATCCAAAGTATCAGAAAGTTTTAAGCCACCTCCTTTTGGATCTCCCGATTCATCATTTCCTCTTCTGTTAGGATCTTCACCGTCTCTTATTTCATCCTGTCGTTTTGGGTCTATCCCTCTTTCTTCATCAAAAATTAATCTGTATTTTTCAAGTAATTTATTTTCTAAAGGAATATTTATTTTATCCGTTCCGTTTATCTGACCTTGAAGAACAAAATATTTATCAAGTAATGATGATTTTCTTATTGCAATTGAAATATAATCGGAAAAAGAACTCTCCTGAATTACTTTGTTATAATTCACTAAAGCATTTAGATAATCATTTTTATCGAATTCGTAATATTCACCTATATAATAATATGCATCTGATGACGCTTTACTGTTCGGATATTTTAAAATTACTTCATAATATTTTAAAAGTGCCTCATTACTTTTGTTCTGTGCTTTTAGATTATTTGCAAGTTCGAGCTCTGCAAGTTGTTTATATTCCGGATAATCTCTGTATTTACTGTTCAAATTTTCTAATACTTCTTCAGCTCTTATATATTGCTTATTCAGAATTAATGATTTTGCAAGATTAAGATTTGAGTAAAAAGATAAATCAAAATCTGAACTTAGCTTCACTACTCTTTCGTATGCAAGACTTGATTTCGAAGGATCAACAATTGTAAATATTTTTGCAAGTATATATTCGCGTTCTGCTTTTTTATCATTATCTTTTGTGAACTTAATAGAATTTTCAAAATATTTAACCGCTTCTGAATAATTTCTCTTTGAAAGTTCATCAAGTGCTAAATCCTGATATGCTTCTGAAATTATAACCTGATCTTTTGATTCTTTAATAAGTTTTTGAAATATTGTTTCTGATTCTACTATTCTGCCAAGTTTAAATTTTGTTTTTCCTAAAAACAATATTGCCTCATCGCTGAGAGTACTTGATGAAAGTTTTGAAAGAAATTCACTCAAGCTTCTCTCTGCCTGAAAATAATCATTCTGATAATAATAAGTTTTTCCGATTAATAAAACTGCTCTGTCTAAATATTTTGAATTTTTATGATATTGAATTACTTTTGATGCCCTGCTTAATACTGTCTTAAGTTTATCCCTAACATTTTGTGATAAAGGTAAATCTATATTTAATGAATCAAGTCTTCTGCTGTATGCAGAAATAGTTGATGTTCTTATCTCAGCCATAGCTTCTTCAAAATCTGCCTGCGCTGTGTAATACACATTGAAATAGGTAGAAAAATTTTCCATTCTGTTACCCATAAAAATGTAATTCGTAAGATCCTGATAAGTAGGGTTTAATGATATATTGTAATCTGGTTCAGGATCATTACTATCAGTAATCCCTGATTTTGAAATTGAACGGCTGGTCATAAAGCTGCAGGAACTTGCTAAAAAGGTAAAACCTGCAATTATGACTAAAATTTGAAGATTTTTAAATGCTTTTGACATATTAAATAAATTATTTTTAATCAATCGTTTATTCAAGTTAATTCTTTAAATCTGCATATAAATTAATTCACTGAATATTCAAACCGTTATAACTATTTTTAGGAAATTAAACTTTTTAATGATAGAAAATTATAACGAAAATCAGGAAAAAATAATAAGCACTGAATCCCGTGAATTGACTGATAATAACAATTTACCACAGGACTTACCTGTTTTACCTCTAAAAGATATAGTTGTGTTCCCTTATATGATTTACCCAATACTTGCAGGAAGGGAATCAACGATTAAAGCTATAAATAAAGCTTTGCAATCTGACAAATATATACTTCTTGTAACGCAGCTTGATGAAAAAATTGAAGATCCCACTTTTGAAAATTTATATAAAATTGGTGTTGTAGCAAAAATTTTACAAGTCTTAAAATTACCAAATGGTCTTATTAAAGTTCTTGTAGATGGAATTGTTCCGGCTACGATTGAAAAATTTAATTCCGGTGAATTCATATCCGCAAATGTTTCAGTGAAATATCAGGTTTATGATGTTGATAGTGAACTATCAGCATTAGAGAGGAAAACATCAAAAGCGTTTACTGATTATATTCAATCTAATAAATCTATTCCTCAGGAATCACTTGTTGCTTATAACAATATTAAAGAGCTTGATAGAAAACTTTATTACATTGCATCAACTATAAACGTTAATGTTCATAAAAAACAGGAAATTCTTGAGATTCAAGACTTGAAAGATCAGTATTATAGAATTTTATTAATGTTAAGTTCGGAACTTGAAATCCTGAATGTTGAAAAGGATATTGAAAATAAGATTTACGGTTCAATGCAGAAAAATCAAAGAAAATTTATTGTGCAGGAGCAGATAAGGATTTTACAGGATGAATTAGGTGATGATATTGAAAGTGATCCTGAACTAAGCAAGATAAAAGAACAAATTGAGAAGGCAGGAATGCCAGAGCATATAAAAACAAAAGCATTGGATGAATTTTCTAAACTGAAAAAAACTCCGCAGATGTCACCGGATTTTTCAGTATTGAGAAATTATCTTGATTGGATGGTATCAGTTCCTTGGAATATTTTCACAGAAGATAATTTTGATTTAATTAATGCAAAAAATATTTTAGATGAAGATCATTACGATCTTGAAAAACCTAAAGAAAGAATTCTTGAACTTATTGCAGTTTTAAAATTGCTAAAAGAAAAGCAAATTGTGAAATCTCCTAAAGGACAAATTTTATGCTTGGTAGGTCCGCCCGGAGTTGGGAAAACTTCACTTGGAAAATCAATTGCAAAAGCTTTAAACAGAAAGTTTAACCGGATTTCAGTAGGCGGTGTCAGAGATGAAGCTGAAATAAGAGGTCACAGAAGAACATATATAGGTTCAATGCCCGGAAAGATTATTCAGGCAATGAAAAAAGCAGGTTCCGTTAATCCGGTCATTTTAATTGATGAAATAGATAAAATGAATAGTGACTTTAGGGGAGATCCTGCAAGTGCTATGCTTGAAGTTTTAGACCCGGAACAAAATGATACTTTTAATGATCACTATCTTGATGTTGATTACGATTTATCAAATGTTTTGTTTATTACTACGGCAAATGTTCAATACAATATTCCTTTACCTCTGCAGGATAGAATGGAAATTATTGAAATGAGAAGTTATATGGATTTTGAAAAAGTTCAGATTGCTAAAAGACATATAATTCCAAAAGAACATCTTGAACATGGACTGAACTCCGGAGATGTAATTTTTTCAGATGAAATTTTGCTTAAAATAATCAGAGAATATACAAGAGAAGCAGGTGTAAGAAATTTAGAAAGGGAAATCTCATCTGTAATCAGAAAAGTTGCAAAAGAAATTGTATTAAAAACTCAATATTCAGTAATTGACCCGGTAGTTGTTAATGAAGATATGATTCATAAGTTTCTTGGCGTTCCGAAATACTTAAATAAAGTTTCTGATACAAAGAAAAAATCAATTGTTGGCACCATAAATGGTCTCGCTTGGACTTCAGCAGGTGGTGATATATTATATGTGGATGTAAATTTAATGAGAGGAACCGGAAAACTTACATTAACCGGTAAACTCGGAGATGTTATGAAAGAATCTGCAATGGCAGGTCTTTCATATATAAAATCAAATGCCAAAAAATTTAAGATTCCACCTTCGTTTTTTAAAGATAATGATATTCATATTCATTTACCTGAAGGTGCAATTCCAAAAGACGGTCCATCTGCAGGTATTACAATGATTCTTGCTATGTTATCAGCCATTACTAAAACACCGGCGAAGACTGATGTTGCTATGACTGGCGAAATTACATTGCGTGGAAATATATTACCTATTGGTGGATTGAATGAAAAACTTCTTGCTGCATTAAGAGGAAATATAAAAACAGTATTAATCCCTTTTGAAAATAAAAAAGATTTAACTGAAATTCCTGACGAAATTAAATCAAATTTGAAAATAATACCCGTTTCCACTGTTGATGAAACTTTACCGTATGTTTTTGGAAAAAATAAATTTTGAAAGAAAAAAATTTATGAATAAAATATTAATTTTTTTATCAATCATATTTATTTCTTTAAATTCAATTTCATATGCTCAGTATAAAAATGTTATTATAAATAAATCACAAAAAATATTTGAACCGGAAGAACCATGTATCACAATTAATCCGTTGAATCCTTTGAATATCGTTGCAGGTGCTAATATTGATTGGTATTATGTAACTACAGATGGGGGAGAATCATGGATAGAATCCAGACTTCCCGGTCCTGTTGTATATGGAGATCCTGTCGTATATTTTGATGCTTTGGGAAATTTATATTATACTCATTTAGGTCCGTTCAATAATACAGGAATTTATATCGCAAAATCAACAAATGGAGGTTTGGATTGGAGCAACAGCCAAAGAATATTCGGAAATGGAACTTCAGAACCATTTCAGGATAAAGAATGGATAACTTCCGACAGAACTAATTCTAAATTTAAAAATAATTTGTATGTGAGCTGGACGCAGTTTGATAAATATGGAAGCAAAAATCCTATGGATAGCAGTATAATATTATTCTCGAGATCTACTGATTTTGGTTCTACTTTTTCAGTTGCAATCAGAATAAATGATCTCGCAGGTAATGCCGCTGACGGAGATGAGACTGTGGAAGGTGCTACTCCTGCAGTTGGACCTAATGGTCAGGTTTATATAAGTTGGGCAGGTCCTTATGGAATTCAATTTGATAAATCACTTGATGGTGGAATTACTTTTGGAAAGGATATATTTGTTACCGAACAGATTGGAGGATGGGCAACTGAAATTCCCGGCTTATACAGATGTAACGGTTTACCTTTTACAAAATGTGATATTTCAGGTGGAAAATATAATGGAACTGTTTACATAAATTTTTCTGATAATAGAAACGGTAATTATGATATTTTTATTGTAAAATCAACTGATGAAGGAGAAACTTGGTCATCACCGGTGCGGGTTAATAATGATGAATCTCAGGCAGATCAGTTTATGAGTAATTTCACGGTTGATCCCGTAACGGGCAATATTTTTGTTTTATTTTATGATAGAAGAAATTATTCAGATAACCAAACAGATGTTTATTTAGGTGTTAGCAAAGATGGCGGAGAAACTTTTGAAAATATTAAACTAAGCGAAACACCATTTACACCGGTTCCGGAAATATTTTTTGGAGATTATATTGGAGTTGATTCATACAATGACTTAGTAGTTACGGCTTGGACAAGAATGGTAGATAAAAAACTAAACATAGTTTTTTCAAAAGTTCAGTTTTAAATTACAGGAGTTAATTTTTCAGATATTATTATTTTTGATTTATTTATATTAAACTATACATGTCTTTTTATCCAAATAATAAAAAATTTCATTCAATATTTTGAATTCTGAATTTAAGGTAAGTGCACGTGAGTTCAGACCTCAGAAATTTTCTGAGGTTATTTCTCAAGAATTTGCAACAAGAACTTTACGAAATGCTATAAAGAATAATAAAATAGCACACGCATATTTATTTTGTGGACCAAGAGGAACCGGTAAAACAACGCTTGCAAGGATATTTGCAAAAGCAATGAATTGTACCAATCCATTAGAAGGTGAACCCTGTAATAAATGTGAGAGCTGTATAGAAATTACTGCCGGCGGACATCCCGATGTTTTTGAACTTGATGCGGCTTCAAATAGAGGAATTGACGACGTAAGAGCAATTCAGGATGCAGCAAAGTTTTACCCGATAAAAGGAAAGTTCAAATTTTTCATTATTGATGAAGTCCATATGCTTACAATTCAAGCATTTAATGCGTTACTAAAAATACTTGAAGAACCTCCTGCATATTTAATTTTTATTCTTGCTACTACTAATCCGGAAAAAATACCACAAACCATAACAAGCAGATGCCAAAGATTTTTACTAAGCAGGTTTAAAATTGATGAGATTATTTTAAAACTTAGAGAAGTTGCAAAAGAAAGAAAAATCAAAATAGATGAAGAATCTTTGTTTGAAATTGCAAGGTTAGGGGACGGTGCACTCAGGGATGCACTTGGGATTCTTGATATGGCTATTTCATTTTCCGGAACAGGCATTAAAATTGATGAACTGAAAGAATTTTTAAATCTCCCGGACAAAGAAATTTATTTTAACATAACAACTTACATAAAAGAAAATAATGCAATTGAAATTTTAAATTTATTCAATGATTTGATGAATAAAGGATTTGATTTGCAGACTTTTTATACCGGTTTAACAGAACACTTAAGAAATATAATAATAATTCAGAACACTCAAAATGAAGACTTACTGAATGAAACTGATGTAATAAAATCAAATTATAAAAAACATTCTGAGCAGTTTTCATCTGAAGAAGTATTAAGATTATTAAATTTGCTTTTTGAATCAGAACAAAAATTTAAATTTAGTTTTAATCAGAAAGTTTTTATGGAATCTTTATTGCTCGAAATGATTAAGCTAAATTCGGAAATAGTAAATTTTGATAAACTGATAGAAGAACTTAAAGAGTTTAAAAAAAAAACTCTGAATCCTGAATTAAACAATATTGACGAAATTATAAAAAAAATAACTCCTCAAAAAGATCCATTAATAGAAAAATTAAAAGAACTTTTTGATATTGAGGAGCATAGAAACTAATTATGAAATATTACGGGATAAAAAAAAATTTTTTAGCAATTGAAGAAGCTGTTTCAAATTATGATTTTTCAAAAGTTGTAATTCTTCCTGTTCCTTATGAAGCAACAACTTCATACGGAAAAGGTACAGGAAAAGGACCAATGGGTATTTTGAATGCTTCACACTACGTTGAATTGTTCGATGAAGAACTAAACCGTGAACTTTGCAATGAAATTGGGATTTGCACTCTGAAAGAGTTGAATATGAAAGATAAGAAAGGAAAAAAAGCACTTGATTTCATATATAAAAATGTAAAATCTCAAATTGATGCGGGTAAGTTTGTTATAACTCTCGGAGGTGAACATTCAATTTCTACCGCACCTATCAAAGCCCATTTTGACAGTTATGAAAATTTATCTATACTGCATTTCGATGCACATTCGGACTATAGGCAAGAATATGAGGGTTCTGTATATTCTCATGCTTCTTTTGCGGCAAGAGTGGCTGAATTCACAAAAGATATAGTACAAGTAGGAATACGTGCTCAATGTAAAGAAGAATATGATTTTATAAAATCAAATAATTTAAAAACATTTTATGCTTATGAAATTCGGAATGGTAAATATGGTTATGATTGGGATAAAAAAGTAATTGATGCGTTAAATGAAAATGTTTATATAACCTTTGATGTTGATTATTTTGATCCTTCTGTTATGCCTTCTACCGGAACTCCGGAACCGCTTGGGTTTTATTGGGAAGAAACATTAAAACTTCTTAAACTTCTCGGCAAAAAGAAAAAAGTTGTTGGTTTTGATGTTGTTGAACTTGCTCCGCAAAAAAATTATTCATATCCTGATTTCTTAACTGCAAAACTGATTTATAAAATGTTAAATTATTTTTTCTGATTGGATATTAAAAAGCATGCCCTCACAGTAGTAAAAAAACTTGCACAGGAATATCCTGATGCAAAATGTCATATAGATTTTAAAACTCCTTTTGAACTGTTAGTTTCAACCGTCCTCGCCGCTCAGTGTACTGATGTTAGAGTTAATATGGTTATGGTTCCGCTTTATAATTCGAAATACAAATCACCATACGATATAAAAAAATCTGGCTATGAAATATTCAGAGATGAAATAAAGTCTATAAATTTTTTTAATAATAAAGCAAAATCTGTTTTATCTATTTGTGATGATCTTATAAATAAATATGATGGAAAAGTTCCTGACAGTATGGATGATTTAATCCAGCATGCAGGTGTCGGAAGAAAATCTGCAAGTGTTGTACTTGGTAATTGTTTCGGAAAAAATGATGTAATCATAGTTGATACTCACTTAAAAAGAGTCGCAACAAGACTTGGATTAATTATTGAAGAAGACCCGACTAAAATAGAATTAGAATTGAAAAAAATAATTCCTGATAATGAACAGTTTAGATTTTCAATGAGAATCGGAGAACACGGGAGGCAAATTTGTGAAGCAAAAAAACCGAAATGTAATGATTGTTTTATTTCGAAAATTTGCCCCTCATATAAGACATTAAGTTTAAAATAAAATCAAAATGAACGAAGATAAACTTGAATCACTGAAAAAAATTGAGGTCGTATTAATGGATCTTGACGGTTGCCTAACCACTGGTCATATAATTTACTCAACTTCAGGTGAAGATATTAAAATGTTTCATACTCATGATGGATATGGAATTACAAGAGGTAGGGAATTAGGTTTGAAGTTTGCCGTTATAAGCGGAATGGGGTCTCCGGTGAATCACAGACGAGTTGAACGTCTTGGAATTCATCATTTGTTTGAACATATAAAAAATAAAACTGTACCATTTGAAGAATTAAAACAGATATATAATTTACCTTCTGATGCTTTTGCTTATATTGGAGATGATGAATTTGATATTCCATTGCTAAGGGAAGTAGGATTTTCAGCATGCCCTCTTTCTGCTGTGGATGAAGTGAAAAATCATGTAGATTATATCTGTAAAAAAAACGGTGGTGATGGATGTGTTCGAGAAATTATAGACATTATTTTAAAAGCAAAAGGGTTACTCTGAAATTTTTTTCTCAAGATTTATAAGTCTCTCTTTTCTCCAAAGTCCGCCTCCATATCCGGTGAGTTTTCCGTTTTCACCTATAACTCTGTGACACGGTATGATTATAGCAATCCTGTTCTGACCATTTGCATTAGCAACAGCCCTCACTGATTTTGGAATCTCCATATTTACAGATTGTTGTTTATAAGAAATTGTTTTCCCGTAAGGAATTTTTGTTAATGATTTCCAAACTTTGTTTTGAAATTCAGATCCCGGTGTTAAAAGTTTAATATCAAATTTCTTTCTCTTCCCTGAAAAATATTCGGAAATTTGTAATTTGGTTTTTTCAATTACCGAATTTTTTGCCTGAATATATGTTGCATTTAATAATTTCGTTAATTGTTTCAATTCTGTTTCAAGCATCCTCCTGTCAGTAAACTCTAAAATGCATAGCTCATTATCAGTTGCTCCGGCAATCATAGTGCCAAGCGGTGTGTTAAATCTTTCAATATTTATTACTGTGATTTTTTTTGATTTATTTGGAGACACGCCAAAAATTTTTTTGAAACTGTCATTAAACCCGCTTATTGATTCAAATCCTGAATTAAATGCTGTATCTGTCACTGTTTTTCCTTTTGAGATTTCTTTAAATGCTGTGTTTATTCTGTTCATTCTTTGGTAAGTATGAAATGTTATCCCGTATTTCTTTTTGAACCATCTGCTAAGTGTTGCCGGTTCAAATCCCATTTGTCTTAAATTATAATTTTTAAATTTTGTCTCAGGATTTTCATCCAATTTTGATAGCAATAAATTTATATTCTTCGGTGTTTCATCAGGATTATTAAGTGGTTTGCAAATTTTACACGCTCTGAATCCGTTTTGCAGTGCTTCTCTTATGGAATCAAAAAACGTTACATTAATCTCCTTTGGTTTTCTTGCTGTGCATACCGGTCTGCAAAAAATTCCGGTTGTTTTAACTCCTACCCAATAAACCCCATCAAATCTGATTTCATTATTTATGAATGAGTTATATAATTCTTTGAATTTCATCATATACAAAAATATAAAAATCAAATTCCATTTTACAACCGAAATTTGAACAAGTAATTTTATATCAATACATTAATTTCAAATATAGTAATTGCGTTTCCTAAAATTTCTACCCTGTCACCTAAAAAATTTATTGTAAAAATTCCTGTTCTTTTAGATGCCTGTAATGCTTTGAATTCCTTTTTTCCGGTTTTCATATTCCAGTATGGTGCAAGTGCACACTGGGCAGAACCTGTAGCGGGATCTTCAGATATTCCTACTGCAGGAGCAAAACATCTAAGCAAGTAGTCATAATTTTTATCTTCGGAAAGAGATGTAACAACAATATCTCCTAATCCATTTTGTATTAATTTGTTTAAATCCGGTTTTATATTAATTAAGTCGAATTGATTTTTTAAAACCACAAGTGTCCAGTGATCATTTGTATCATACATCTCAAGTGGTTCAATACCCGTTGCATCTATAAATGTATTATAGTCATTTCTTTCTTTAATTTCTAATACGGGAAAATTCATTAATATCTTTCCATTTTTCTTTTTTGTTTTTAAAATAGAATTGTTTGA
The DNA here is from genome assembly GCA_002455255.1 of Candidatus Tepidiaquacellales bacterium UBA6667. GTDB lineage: Bacteria > Bacteroidota > Ignavibacteria > Tepidaquicellales > Tepidaquicellaceae > UBA9002. The sequence continues at coordinate 62,341 of DKKL01000027.1, forward strand.
TTGAAAAATTATTTCTTCCGATTCCGGAATCATACCTGATTCATATAAAATATGGGAAGATGCTAAAGTTGCGTGCCCACACAGATTCACCTCACTTTCAGGTGCAAAAAACCTTATACTGTAATAATCTTTTTCTTTGTAAAGAAAAGCAGTTTCTGAAATATCCATTTCTAACGCAATATTTTGCATCAATGCTTCGTTAATAGGATTTTCAAGGATACAAACTCCTGCAGGATTTCCTTTAAACATTTCATTTGTAAATGAATCTACCTGATATATTTTCATATAAATTAAATTTGAATTAAACCGAATTATTTTTTAATTGTCTTAACTGTAAATTAAAATTAAATGAAAGATTATAAAAAATATAATCATTTATTTTTGAGATCCGGATTTGGAATCCCATTGGATAAATTAAATCTATTGATTAATAAACCAATTCAGGAAATTACAGATAATTTATTTAATGATTCTGAATCGTTTTATCCGGTGATGTATAATCTTGATACAGATGAATATACAGAGAAAAAATACAGAGATCTTTCAAGGCAAGAGAGGCAGGAAAAAAGAAGAAAGAACCGACAGAATATTCAAAAAATAAATACCCAATGGCTCATAAAAATGAGTGAGGATAATTCGGCGTTAAGAGAAAAAATGACTTTTTTCTGGCATGGACATTTTGCGTGTAAAAATAATTTATCAAAGCTAAATGAACTTCAGAATAATACTCTAAGAAAAAATGCTTTGGGAAATTTTAAAGATTTATTGTTTGATATTTCCAAAGACCCTGCGATGTTGCAGTTTTTAAATAATCAGCAAAACAGAAAAAAAAGTCCGAATGAAAATTTTGCGAGAGAACTTTTGGAATTATTCACGCTCGGAAGAGGGCATTATACAGAAGATGATATAAAGAACGCAGCAAAAGCGTTTACCGGCTGGGGATATAATGATAAAGGTGAATTTATTTTCAAAGAAAACCAACATGACAACTCAAAGAAAATTTTTATGGGGCAAGAGGGAAATTTTAATGGTGATGATATTATAAATATACTGTTAAGAAATAAACGAACTGCCGAATTCATTTCGGAAAAAATTTATAAGTTCTTTGTAAATGAAAACATTGATACCAAAGTTGTAAAAGAAATGACCGATTTGTTTTTCGAATCTGGGTATGATATAAAAAAATTAATGAAATTTGTTTTTAATTCCGATTGGTTCTATGATAATAAAAACATAGGTTCAAAAGTAAAATCACCGGTGGAGTATATTGCTGGAATAGCAAAAACTTATAATATAAATTTTGTAAATCAAAACATACTTTTTGGTTTGCAAAGAGCCTTAGGTCAGATTCTGCTAAACCCTCCGAATGTAGGTGGATGGGCAAGCGGAAAGAACTGGATTGATACTTCGTCATTAATGTTCCGTTTAAAATTACCTGAAGCGATATTCAGTTCATCTGACCTCGAATTTAATTATAAAAAAACATCTGATGAAGATATTAATATATTGCCTGATGAAGAGTTAAACACTAAATCCGGAAAAAATAAAATCCGGGTTTTGAGAAATATGAAAACAAATATTGATATCAAACCATATGTAAATTATTTTTCAGAAAAAAATGAAACTGAAATATTAAACGAACTTTGCGATTTTATGCTGCAGGTTGAATTGAATAATGATATTAAAAATTTAATTTACAAATATTCAGATAAATCTAATAAAGAAAATTTTGTAGAAAGTACATTGGTTAGAATAATGTCGCTGCCTGAATTCCAAATGTGCTGATAAAAAAGAAAATTAATATGAAAAAAATTAGCAGAAGAAAATTTATCCAACTATCATCTCTCGCTTCAGCATCTTTGCTTATACCTGCTTTTATAAAACCCTTGCAGGCATCAACATTCAGAAGACACATTTCAGATAATTCTAAAAAGTTAATAATTATTCAGCTCTCCGGTGGAAATGATGGTCTTAATACAATTATTCCTTATAAAAACGATATATATTATAAATACAGAAATTCAATTTCAATTTCGGAAAATGATGTCTTGAAAATTAATGATGAACTCGGTTTCAATCCTGTGATGGAAAAATTAAAAGGAATTTATGATAACGGAAATTTATCTGTGATAAACAGCGTTGGTTACCCAAATCCCAATAGATCTCATTTCAAATCAATGGATATTTGGCACAGTGCATCTGATTCAAATGAAAATATTAATACCGGTTGGATTGGAAGATATTTAGATTCTGAATGTATGAATTGTAAAAACCCATACAATGCTATAGAAGTTAACGAAAATTTAAGTCTGGCTTTAAAAGGAGAAATTAAAAGTGGTATTGCCGTAGAAGATCCTGAAAGATTTTTTAAGAGTACATCAGAAAATTTCTTTTTAGATGTGTTAAATACAAACAAAAATCATTCTCATGATGAAAATGTTTCTTATCTGTATAAAACTATGGCAGACGCAACAAGTTCAGCAGAATATGTTTACAAAACATCTAAAATTTATAAATCAAAATCTGATTATCCGAATACAAATTTTGGAAAAGATATGAAAACAATTGCCGAACTTATTATCTCTGAAATTAACTCATCAGTATTTTATGTTAGTCTGAGCGGATTTGATACTCATGTAAACCAAACAGGAAGACAAGAGAGACTTCTGAAAGAATTATCAGAATGTTTATCAGCGTTAAATAATGATCTGAAAATAAATAATAAACAAAACGAAGTTTTAGTTATGGTGTTTTCAGAATTTGGAAGAAGAGTAAAACAAAACGGAAGTAATGGAACAGATCACGGAACAGCAAATAATATTTTCTTGATGAATGGTAATTTAAAAAATCCAGGTTTTCATAATGAAGCACCTGACTTAAGTGATTTGGAAAACGGAGATTTAAAATATAAAATTGATTTCAGAAATATCTATTCAAGCATTTTAACCGACTGGCTCGGAGTCGAAAGTTCTGCCATACTTGGAAAAAAATATAATACTCTGAATATTTTTTAAAGTCCTCGTAAATCCGATTTATTCCCACATCAGGTTCGCAATTATGCGAACTCACATATTTCTATTGTTAATTGTTTTTACACTCTTTAATTTATAATTTGTAATAATCAAACATTAAAATTTGCTTATTGCTTTTATTACAGGTGCTGTATTCGGATATCTGTTATCAATGCCACCAATGGGACCGACAAATTTTGCTATTATGGTTAAAGGTTTCAAGCATGAAATGAAAGAAGGTGTGGCTATTGGTGTTGGTGCCGGTTTTATGGATATGATTTATATTTTGATTGCCTATGGAGGAATCAGTCTTCTGTTTTCAGTCTTACCAGAATCTGCATTCGTTTTTTACAATACTAACGAAAGTTTAATTAAAGTAATTCTAACTTATGCCGGTTGTGCTGTAGTTATAATTTACGGCGTAAAGATTATGAGAATGAAACTTGAAAATCCTAACTTTACACCTAAACAGGAACAAAGAGCTGAAAAAGTTTTAATACAATCTGAAAATGTTGCCCATCGAACTGAAGAAAATTTAGAAAAAGTTTTTAAAAATAAAGTTATCAAAGATGAAAAATCAGGTTTGTTTACAAATTTTATGACCGGTGTACTTCTTTGTTTATCTTCTGTAACATTGCCTGCATCTTGGATTGCATTTGTTTCTTACTTTAAAGGATTAGGAATTATTGATTCTCATTTTATGACAGGTTTTTTATTCGGAGTTGGCGTATTAGTTGGTGCAGTTTTATGGTTTTATACTTTAGTTAAATTGATTTCAAAAAATTCATATAGAATTAAACCGGAAACTATTTCAAAAATAAATGTTTCCGTTGGTGTATTGTTGATTATGCTTGGTATTGCATTGCTATACAAGGCTGTTGAATTTACTATTGAACTATAATTTTCAAAATTGGAAAACCTAAATCCAAATATCACCAAATCAACTTGCCAATTCTGCCAATCAAATTTTAAACAAGATGTAGAAATTGTTACTTGCCCAAGTTGCCATTCTTTGTATCATAAAGAATGTTGGATAGAAAATTCCGGTTGTGGTGTATATGGTTGCAATTATAAAATTAAATCTGAAAATTATGAATCAGTTAGTTTCGATGAAATAAAAATTAATATTGAATATCTCATAAATGAAAAAAAATATCACGAAGCTATTGCTGAATGTAAAAAGATTTTAAAAATTGACAGACGAAATACAGAAATTAAAAAACTATACAATACCGCCGTACATCTTATTAACTCAAAAACAAAACTGATTGAGAACGGAGATATTGCTTTTGATAATAAAGATTACAAATCAGCAGAAATTTATTATTCAAACTCGTTTAAATATCTTGATGAAGATGAAACTGAATTTTATAAATCCCGAATTAGTATTATCAAAGAAAAAATCCCATTAGAACGGAACAGAAAAGTAATACAATCCGTAATAATTGCATTTATCGTAATGATAATCTGTGGTGTTTCAGGATATGGTTACTACTATTTTTATTTTCTTGAAGAAGAAAGAACATTTGCGGAGATAGAAAAAAATGATGAGCCGTCTGATATTCAGAAAATGGAAATTCAGATTTCAAAGTATGAAAGTTTTATGAAAAAGCATAAACAACCGGATTTGATAGAGAAAGCAAATGATAAGATAAATTATTTTTCCGGATTGATAGCAAATAGTATTTATAAAGATGATTGGAAAAATGCAAACAGATATTTGAATAAAATTGATTACTCTAAAAATCCGGTTACATATAAGGAAATATATTCTAAAATATTAGAAGAGGCTAAAGCTGAATATAAGAACAGACTCAACAATGCTAAAAAACTTGATATCCAGAAAAAATACAGTGATTCAAAAACGCAGATTGAAAATGCAGTTGAAATAATTAACCTCTTTCCGGAATCAGAAATTAATTCAGATAAGTTAACTCTAAATTCCAATATCTCATTGCTAAACAAAAAAATTTCTTCACAATCAAAATATTCATCAATTAATGAAGAAATAAACGAAAAATTAACAGAGGTAAAAAAGTTTAAGAATACAACTATAAATTCTAAAATATTGAATATAAAAGCAAAAATTTTAGAATTTGTTCAACCTTCGACAGTCCTTGCAAAAATTATCGAATCAGATAATTTTGTTGCATTTAGAAATCCTGATGTTAATCTAAAAATTGGTGAGACCTTAAATTTCGAATGTATAAGAAACGGTAACATTGAAGTTATAACGACTAAGCATGGAATCCAAACTGTTCCACTTTATATTCCTGCTTATTATCATGAAACATCATTTGATTTAGCAGGTATATCTCCGGAAATGGAATCAATTGAAATTCGGCTTGAGTATTTGTATGACCAGAAATCTAAATTGGACAGTATATTAAATCTGCCACTGAAATTTTAATTCATACATTGAACTTTTACAGTATTTATTTTACATTCTTATTCTGAATCCTTAAATTTAAAATAAAAACTTAATACATATTAATTAATCGTGCTCAAATAAAAGATTTATACTTTTAATATTGGAAAGATTAAATAATTTTTTATAGAAATTTATGTAATTCAGTCTGTTTTTGAAGCTTTTAAGAAATTTGAAACATAAGCGGATTAATTAAAAATTTACTTCTTGTCTATAAAATTCAGTATTGATTAAGTGATATAAATTGAATATTTTAAAGGTTTTAGAAAATAGGGCAATTTTATGCCCCTAATTTTCTATTCTCTTTTTCAAATAAATTCGTATTAAAATATTTGGGTAAGTAGCGAAGCGGTCAAACGCAACAGACTGTAAATCTGTCGACTCAGGTCTTCGGAGGTTCGAATCCTTCCTTACCCACAATTAGTTTTTGTTTTTAAAGTAATAAAATGTGTTTTTAAAAATTACTGTTCTTTAAAAATTTTTTAAACTTTAGGAATTTTGTTGAATGAGTTTGCTGATGTAACTCAGTAGGTAGAGCATCCAATTTAAACTGGAAGGTCACTAAAGTATTGCTGATGTAGCTCAGTTGGTAGAGCACTACCTTGGTAAGGTAGAGGTCACCGGTTCAATCCCGGTCATCAGCTC
>DKKL01000044.1 GCA_002455255.1 Candidatus Tepidiaquacellales bacterium UBA6667
TCACCACGAATTTTCACGAATTGGACGAATTTCACGAATGGGGGAAGGGTGTTAAATCCACCCCCTAAATCCCCCTCCAAAGGGGGACTTTGGTGGTTTATAACAGTTTGTTAAGTCAGATAATTCGTCGCAAGCTCCTCAGTATGACATAAGGTTTTAATATACAGAAGAAAGATACTTCGTCTCTTCGCTCCATCAGTTTGACAGTGTAGATGAGCTTCAACACTCTTAATAAAGAAAAACGTTTAAGGTGTGGAATTTCCATATCCGAAGATATCATCAAGTGTCAAAAACTCAACCTTTCCATATTTCTGCAATGTTTCCATATCAAGTTTATCTCTGTTTCCAAGTACCATAATTGTATATTTGCTGTCTTTCACATTTTGATTATGAAAAGTTTTAATATCTTCAAAAGTGAGATTTGAAACATTATCATAAATTTGTTTTCGGATGTCTTCGTTCAACTCGAGTTTTTGTGCATTCAGATAGTTGAAAAGTATATTTGCATTTGTAATTCTTTCCGTTTCAATCTGCTGAATGATAGAGTTTTTTGAAGTGTTAAATGTTACGTCTGATTTTGGCAAATCATTCATCAGTTCAAACATACCTTTCATTGCCTCAGGAAGTTTATCAGACTGAGTTCCAATATATGCATATACATAAGACCTGTTATCTGATACGTCAGGTGTTCTGTAAGTGGAAAATACAGAATATGCCAATGCTTTTGATTCTCTCATTTCCTGAAACGTTATGGAAGACATACTTCCTCCAAAATATTCATTGAATAAAGAAATTACCGGCATATTTTCTTTTTTAAATTCATCTTTCAAAGATAACATTATTATCTCTGCCTGAACCATATCATAGTTAACTACATAAACTTTATCTTCAAGATTTTCTAACTGTGAAAATTTCTGAGGAGGTGGTAACGGCTTTAAGACTGCCGGTATATCATGGTGATTATTTAAATCAGTTTTAACCTGTGCTTCGGAAAGTGGTCCGTAATACATCACTTTGTGCTGATATGAATCTAGTTCTTTTATTAATGAAGTTAACTGTGTTGCTTTTATAGAATTTAAATCACTTTCAGAAAGTATATTTGTGAAAGGTGAATTTTTACCGTAAACTCCGTAACTATTCATAGCAGAAAGGATTGAACCTTTTTGAAGTTTTGCGTCTGCTCTTCTTTTTATGATATCTTTTACAAGATTGTTTAATGCCGTTTCATTTGGGATTGGGTCATTCAATAATTCTTCAAACAGTTTCAATGCCGGAATAAAATTTTCATTTAAGCCCGAAAGAGAAACAAATGTCATATCAAAATTTGAACTGACAGAAAACGAACATCCGAGTTTATAAAATTCTTGTTGAAGTTCAGAAGGTGAATATTTGCTTGTGCCTAAAAAAGGAAGATAATTAACCGCAAGATTTATCATCTTGTTATTATTACTTCCCATATCAAAAACATAATATAAATTAAACAATTCATTGGTGCTGTTTTTAAGATAAAGAACATCTACGTCACTTTTAATTTTGAATTTTTTTATATCTTTATCATAGTTAATAAATACAGGATTTACTTCATCGGCTTTAGTATTCAGAATATTTTTTACAAAATCTGATTCTGCTTCCCTATTAACTGATACAGGGGTTATTTCCGGTTTAACAACTTTTTGCTGATTTGGGTCAACTCCTGTTCTTTTATAAACTACTACATAATTATCATTAAAGTTTTCATTAGCAAATTTAACAATATCTTGTTTTGTAATTGTGTTTAGTCTGTCAAGTGATTTCACATAATCTTCCCATGGGATTTGCCTTATGAAAGCATCCATAAACGCACCTGCTCTTGCTCTGTTCGATTCATATCCTCTAATCTGTTCAAGCTTCAGATTGTTATTTATCGCAGTAATTATCCAATCAGGAAATTCACCTTTTTTAATCAGGTCAAGCTGTGATAAAAGCAAATCCTTCACCTCTTCAAGTGTCTGTCCTTCTCTTGGCCTTCCGGACATTGTGAATATTGAATAGTCAGTTAAAACTCTCGGGCTTGAACTTGCATCTAAAACTTTTTGATTTTGATTCAAGTTTAAATCCATTAAACCTGCTTTGCTGTTGCTTAATATCAAATCCATTATCATTAACATTTCAGACTCTCTTGTACCTGTTCCGGGTAATCTATACCCGAGAATAATTGCTTCAGGGTTTGGACCTGTAACGTTATAAGTCTGAACTCCGTTTATTGGCTGCTCAACTGCCGGTATAAATTCCGGTACAATTCCGGGTTTGAAACTTCCGAATCTTTCATCTATCCACGTAATAACTTCTGACGGGTCAAAATCCCCTGCCAAACAAATTGCCATATTGTTAGGAACATAATATTTTTTAAAATAATCCATAGTTTTTTCGAGTGATGGATTTTTTAAATGTTCGATAGTTCCTATTGTTGTTTGAGTTCCATATTGATGATTTGGGAATAATGCAAGATATAAAGTTTCAAATGCTTTACTGAAATCGTTATCAAGCGAACGGTTTTTTTCTTCATACACAACTTCAAGTTCTGTATGGAAAAGTCTCATCACAGGATATCTGAATCTTTCAGCTTCAATAGTCAGCCATTTTTCAAGTTGGTTTGTCGGTATATCATTTACGTAAACTGTCATTTCGTTTGATGTGAAAGCATTTGTTCCTTTTGCACCTAAAGCATTCAGCATTTTATCATATTCATTTGCAATAGCAAACTGAGATGCGAGATTAGAAATACTGTCAATTTTTTTATAAATATTTTTTCTTTCATTTTCATCAGTGGTATTTCCATATTCTCCATAAAGTGCAATAATCTGATCTACATAAACTTTTTCTTTTTCAAAATCGAGCGATCCATATTTTTCAGTACCTTTGAAGAGCATATGTTCAAGATAGTGAGCAAGACCTGTAGCATCAGCAGGGTCATTTTTGCTACCTGCCCTCACGGCTATGTAAGTCTGAACTCTTGGTGCTTCCTGATTTACAGACAAATACACTTTTAATCCGTTTGACAGAGTGTAAATTCTTGTTTTAAGAGGATCACCTTCAACAGTTTCATAAGTAAATTTACCATCGGTTACCTGCCTTACCTGCGCATTTATATTTCTTGGGGAAAGTATAAATGTAATAGTCAGAGCTAATAATAATAATTTCATATTTAAAATAAATTTATTGTAATATAAAAGTTAATTTTTTTAAGTGGGAAAATATATGTAAAATCAAGGTATAGAAACAGAAAAGGGGCATATTGCCCCTTTGTTTATATTTCTGAATCAACTTCGGAATTCTGAGGTTCCGTTTTTAAATTTCTGCTTTCCTTGTTAAGCTCTTCTTTTTTCTGTTTTTCTTCTAACTCTTTTAATTCCCTTTCGATTTCCTTTTGTGCTTCTTCAATTTCTTTTTGTGCCTCTTCCAAATTTTTGTTCATTTCATCATATTCAAATTTATATTCATATTTATAATCTTTGTATTTATCCAAATTTTCTTCAAATTCTTTTTTAAACTCTTCATCATTCCATTTGAAATTTTTCTCAAATTCCTGTCTGAACTTTGCAGTATCAAAGTTGAAATCAAAATTGAAATCGAAATTTTTCGCTTTATCTTTGTATAATGATTTACTTTTTTCTATACCTTCTTTTGATTTCTCCAACTGTTCCAATGCTTTTTCAAGATTTTCTCTGATATCTTTATTCAGTTCATTGGTAAATACTTTCATATCAAATTTTCCGTTCATATCATTCTCAATTTTTACGCGAATTTTCTTATCGAGATTTTCAAGTTCTTTTAGATTCTCCATTCCTTTCAATGAGTTTTCGACACAGTCTTCTATAACCTTATTCAGATTTTCCAAGCCAAAAAATTTAATGCTGTCTTTTGGAATTCTTATGTTTGGGGCTATAGACTGAACCCTGCTGTAAATTACATTTTGAACTTCAGGAGAAACTCTGGGCATTAGATTAATCAATGAAACCAAGTCCTGAGAAGTTGAATTTGCAATCACATTATTAATAGCGTTTAAGTCTCCGGAATTTTCATCATAATACATAATTGCATTTTTAAACTGAGGTGAAGTGTTAAAACCAAAAGGAACTCCCGGACCATTAACTGCCTGTACTATACAAACCTTACCCGAAGGTATAACTGATTCTCTTCCGTTTGAAACAACATTCACTATACCATCTTTCACAAAAATCATTCCTTCACCTTTATCATTCATAGTAAAAGTATATGAACCGCCTTTTGTATCTCTCACTATTCCATTAACCGTTTCCACTTCAAAAGGTATGTTATTGCCGGATGGTTTGGTTAGATTAGTATTTATAGTTCCATATTCAAGATATACATTATTTTCGCCTTGCTCATTTTTCATGATTTTAATTTTGGATTTTGGCTCTATATAAATGTCACCAATACCCTCGATTTTTATAACAGCTTCAGATGAATCATCAGTAATTATCCACTCACCTTCTTTTATGCTATCAACAGAAGACAAAGGTTTATCTGAAAGAGTAGGATTTCCTTTGATTTTTTCTACCTGCCAATACCCCAATACACTTGTTACCGGATTTACATCAACTGAATTATTTATGTAAAATGGAATGGACATTAACCCAAGCACCAAAATAATGCTGGCTGCGATTGCATATCTCAATAAATAATTCGGTTTACTTTCTGAAATTTCCTGTTGATTTTTTATTTCTGTGATATTGGATACAGTAAACAGATTTCCTGAAATCTGAGTAACTTTAATATTTTCATCTTCAAGTTTCCCGTCTATGCTTTTCCAAATGTTAGATTTTGGAATTATTTTTTTAGGAAGTCCGGCAATTTTTTCATTTAAACTTAAAAGGTCAAAATAATACCTTTTACAGTCATTACATTCTTTTAGATGAGCTTCAATAAATAATTTATCCTGATTATTAAGTTCATTTTCTATCAGTTTGTCAATCAGTTCTTTATTATTGTTGCACTCGTTATTGAAATCCGTCATTTAATTAATTCCTTTTTTAAAAAATTTTTTGCGTTATGGAGATGTGCTTTGCTTGTGCCTTCATTTATTTCTAAAATTTCTGCTATTTCTTTATGTTTATATCCTTCAATTTGATATAGGATAAAAACAGTTTTTTGTTTTTCAGGTAATTTTGATATTGCATATTCAAGATCAAGGTTTGTGTCATAATGAATTACATCTTTAAATTTTTCATAAGTTAAATATTCTGCCTCAGAGTGTTTATTGTTCAATCTTGTTTTAGCTCTTAGCTGAGTCAGAAATTCATTGTAAGCAATGCTAAACAACCAAGTGGAAAATTTACTTTCAAACCTGAACGATTCAAGTTTGAACCAGACTTTGATAAAAGTTTCCTGAGTTATTTCTTCTGCCATAGGAACGTCAAGAGAAAGTCTCAGACTGAAAGCATAGATTTTAGGTGAATACTCCTTAAATAACAGTTTAAATGCATTCTGGTCTCTGTTTTTCGCTTTATTTACAATATCAAATTCATTCATAAGGTATGATGCCAGTCAAATAGAAATGGTTTAGATTAAATACGATTTTTTTTTAATTTTGTTAGGAAATAAATTGAATTCAATAAAGATACTAAAAAGCTGGTTTAAAAAAAACGGATGGAAACCATTCCGTTTTCAGATGGAAGTTTGGGAGAAATATCTTGAAGGTTATTCAGGGTTAATACACAGTGCTACCGGAACGGGAAAAACATATGCGGCATTTTTTGGTTCGGTGTTAGAATATTTAAATAATCCTAAAAAAAAGTCCGGATTGAAATTGATTTGGATAACTCCAATCAAATCTCTTGCTAACGATATATACACAAATCTAAAAAAACCTATCGATGATTTAAAATTAGACTGGAATATTGAAATAAGAACAGGCGATGTAACTTCATCAGTAAAACTAAAACAAATAAAAAATTTACCTGATGTATTAATCACTACACCGGAAAGTTTAACTCTGATGCTCACACATAAAAATTCTGATGAATATTTTAAAAATTTAAATTGTTTGGTAATAGATGAGTGGCATGAGTTGATATCTTCTAAAAGAGGGGTTCAAACTGAGCTGTTGATTGCCCGAATAAAAAATAAAAATCCGAAAGTGAGGTTTTGGGGAATTTCTGCTACTATTGGAAATCTTGATTATGCATTAAATTCATTAACATACGGACTTGAAAAAAAAATTATTATAAACGGTGAAATTCAAAAAAAGATTATTGTAGATTCAGTTATACCGGATGACATTACATTAATCCCCTGGGCAGGTCATTTAGGAATTAGATTAATAAATCAGGTAATCGCAGAAATTGAAAATTATAAAAGTGTTATAGTATTCACAAACACGAGGTCACAAACTGAATTTTGGTATCAGAGCATATTACATCACAGACCAGAATGGGCAGGTATAATTTCTCTTCATCATGGTTCACTTGATAAAGAAGTTAGGGAGTTTGTTGAAAACGGATTGAAACTTGGAAAACTGAAATGTGTAGTTTCAACATCAAGTCTTGATCTTGGAGTTGATTTTACTTCTGTTGAAAGAGTTATTCAGATTGGCAGCCCAAAAGGAGTAGCCCGATTATTACAAAGAGCCGGAAGAAGCGGTCACAATCCTGATGGTATCAGCAGGATTACTTGCGTACCTACGAATGCTCTGGAGTTAATAGAATTTGATGCTGTAAGATATGCTATAAACAGAAAATATATAGAAGACAGGCAAACGGTAAAAAAACCACTTGATGTATTAATTCAACACCTCGTCACGATTGCTCTCGGTGATGGGTTTGACAAAAAAGAATTATATAAGGAAGTTATAAATTCAGAATCATATAAAGATTTAACATTTGAAGAGTTTGAGTGGGCATTAAATTTTGTTACTAATGAAAAAGGTACTCTAAAAGCATACAGTGAATATTCAAAAGTTATATTAGATGAAGATAGATATAAAGTATTGGACAAGCGGATTAGTCGGTTTCACAGAATGTCAATCGGAACAATAGTAAGTGATACGGCAATGAGTGTTCAGTTTGTAAGCGGAGGCAGACTTGGTAGTGTAGAAGAATCTTTCATTTCGAGAGTAAAACCCGGAAGTGTTTTTGTTTTTGCGGGAAGACTATTGGAATTAGTCAGAATAAGAGATATGACAGTATATGTGAAAAAAGCGACTAAGAAAAATTCAAATATACCGAGATGGGACGGAGGGAGAATGCCCTTATCAACTGAACTTTCAAAAATGATAAGACTGAAGTTAGAATATATTAGCAAAGGAATAATTGAATCAGATGAGCTTAGATGCATACTCCCGATAATAAATTTTCAGGAAAAGTATTCAATTATTCCAAAACAAAATGAATTATTAATAGAAAAAATAAAATCTGAGGACGGATATCACATTTTTATATATCCATTTGAAGGACGTCTTGTGCATGAAGGACTTTCAGCATTAGCGGGTTACAGAATTTCAAAAATAACACCTATCACATTTACAATGGCATGTAATGATTACGGATTTGATTTGCTATCAGACAAAGAAATACCAATTGAAACTGCAATAAAATCAGGATTATTCAATACTGAAAATTTATTTGAAGATATTATGGCGAGTTTAAATATGTCTGAGATGGCAAAAAGACAATTCAGGGAAATTGCAAGAATTTCAGGTTTGGTTTTTCAGGGATATCCCGGAAGTAAAAAATCAATAAGACAAATTCAAGCATCAAGTTCTTTGTTGTTTGATATTTTTAATAAATATGATCCTGAAAATTTACTTTTATATCAGGCAAGAAAAGAAGTATTGGAAAAGCAACTTGAAGAAAGCCGTATATATTCAACGCTTCAGAGAATAAATAATTGTGAAATTAAAATTATAGAAACTGACAGATTCACTCCGCTTTCATTTCCCATTCTTGCGGATATTATGAGGGATAAAATGAGCAGTGAAAAAATCGAAGACAGAATTATGAAAATGCAATTGGACCTTGAATAAATGAAAACGATAGAAATAAATAACAATGAATTCCGATTACTTCCTGAAAAAGCAATTCACTGGGTTGAAGAGGAGACATTACTAATAGCTGATTTACATCTTGGAAAATCTGACACATTCAGAAATGCCGGGATATATATTCCGACAGGTTCTACAAAAAATGATTTAGATAAACTTAACAAAATAATTCAACTATGCAGAATAAAAAGAATAATTTTCCTTGGGGATTTATTCCATCACAAAACAGGATACAACTCAAAAATAAAATCTTCATTGGAAAACTGGAGAAAGGAAAATAAAAAACTTGAACTGATATTGGTGAGGGGCAATCATGATTTTAAAACGGGCGACCCTGATGAATCATTGGAATTTATATGTATGAACGAACCATTTTTATTTTCAGGATTTGAATTCAGACATTTTCCTCCAAAGAAAAACAACAATTATTGTTTTTCAGGACATATACATCCTTCAGTTATTTTGAAAGGTTCAGGAAATCAATATATGAGACTTCCATGTTTTTATTTTTCAGAAATGTATTCTATACTACCATCTTTTGGTTCGTTTACGGGCAGTTCAAAACTACGTGCTAAAGCCGGAGATAAAGTATTTGTGATAAGTGAAGATAAGGTGATAGAAATTTCAGACCGGATAATTTAATATCCGGTCTTAAAAAAAATATATTATTGAATTTTCACTGTCAATTTATATTCACCTTCCCATGAGTCACCAGCCATTTGATTTTCACTTAACACAATTTTCCAATCACCGCTTTCATTTAAGTTATAACTCATATTATTTCCAAATGGTCCATCGGCATTACCTGACGGAGAAATTATTTGACTGATTCTGATATTTCCATTTTTTGGAATTGGCATAACAGATGAATTTAATTTCTGACCTTTAGATGCTTCAAAAACATAAGTAATTTGGTCAGCAAAACCTGTAATTTTCCCATTTAAAGAAACTTCAGTTGCCCCTACCGGAAAAGTAATTCTGATAGCACCATCATTGGTTCTCTTTTGATTTTCTGTATTAGTTGATTCCGGTTTTTTTGAAGTTTCTTCAACTGATTTTTGTGAAGTTTCATTAGTAGTATTACTGTTTTGTTGTGTATTTCCGGGTGTTGTATTCTGTGTAGTGTTAGGGTTTGTATTTGTGGATGAATTATTTCCTGAATTTTGTGAAGTAGTATTTTGGTTTTCTGACTTTTGTCCGCATCCGGATATTATTAAAGCCAGAAATACAAAAACGGTGATAAAGTTTTTCATTTTTAGTTAGTTTAGTTTGATAACCTTTTATTCAAAAATACAATTGTAATTTAACAATAACAATTGTCTATAATCTGGAGATTTTTAATACCTCAATATTTAAATCTAATAATAGTATTTTTAAATCTTATAAAAAAATGGAAGCGGAAAAGTATATAATAAAGAACGAATATGTATCTTCTGATAATGTATTTGAAATTATTAACCCATATTCAAATGAAATTGTTAAGAAAATTTACAAATCAACCGATGCTGATGTAAACAATGCTTTAAATTATTTAACAGATGTTCAAAAACAATATAGAGAGTTACCGGTTTATTTAAAATCAGATTTACTTGAACGGGTATCCGAAAAAATTAAAATTAAAAAAGATTTTCTTGCAAATTTAATTACATTAGAAACCGGTAAACCAATTCTTTACTCAAAGATTGAAATTGACAGAGCAATACTGACATTTAAGTTAGGTGCAGAACTATCAAAACAAATAGAAGGTGAAGTTTTAAATCTTGACTTACTAAAAGGTTCAGAAAATAAAACAGGGATTGTGAAAAGATTTCCTATTGGATTAATCTTAGCAATTACTCCCTGGAATTTTCCTGTAAATCTTGTTGCACATAAGATTTCTCCTGCCCTTGCTTCAGGGAATACTGTATTGTTGAAACCGGCAAGTGCATCTATGGCAAGCGGAATTGAATTAGTGAAAATTATTAAAGAGTGTTCTGATGATATGAAGTTAGGATTTACACCTGTTAATGTTGTAACATCATCAGGAAGTGAAATTGAAAAATTTGCTTCAGATTCAAGAGTTAAACTTGTAAGTTTCACAGGCAGTTCATCAGTAGGATGGAAATTAAAATCAAAACTTGTTTATCAGAAAGTATCTCTTGAATTAGGCGGGAATGCAGGCGTGATAGTTGATGAAAATTCAGATATTGAATTAGCAGCAAAAAAAATATCAATCGGAGGATTTGCACAGGCAGGTCAAAGTTGCATTTCAGCGCAGAGGATTTATGTACATAAAAAAATCTACGATGAATTCATATCAAAATTAAAAGAAGAAGTAATAAAAATAAAATTTGGTAGTCCATTTGAAGAAGATACAATAGTAGGACCGATGATAAATTCTGAGGAGGCAAAACGAATTGAAAGCTGGACAGAGGAAGCGATTAAATCAGAAGGTAAAATACTTATCGGAGGGAAAAGGGTTGGTTCGATATTTGAACCAACAATACTTACAAATGTGGATGAAAGTGCAAGTGTAAATTCAAAAGAAGTTTTTGCCCCATTGGTCACGGTAAAAAAAGTTAAGAATTTCAAAGAAGCAGTTGAATTAGTGAATAATTCACAGTTTGGATTGCAAGCCGGAGTTTTTACAAACGATATAAACAATGCTTTTTATGCATTTAATAATATAGAAACCGGAGGAGTAATTATAAATGATGTTTCTGCATACAGAATGGATTCGATGCCGTATGGCGGAGTTAAGATGTCCGGTAATGCAAGAGAAGGCGTGAAATATGCAATAGATGAGATGACAGAAATAAAAATAATGGTAATATAAATGGAAAAAAAATCTAAAATCGCAGTTCTTGGTGCAACAGGAATGCTTGGCGGAGCAATATCCAGACAGCTTGAAAAGAAAGGATATACTAACATTCAAAGAGTTTCAAGAAGTTCGGGAGTTGACCTAACGGATAAGATTCAAACAGAAAAATATTTCAAAGATGAAAATCCCGAATATGTATTTATGGTGGCAGGCAGAGTAGGAGGGATATTAGCAAACAATACATATCAGGCAGATTTTTTATATGAGAATGCTTTGATGATATTAAATGTTTTAAATTCTATGAAATCATATTCAGGGAATTCAAAATTATTATATACAGGGTCAACATGTATTTATCCCAAAGAGAATCCTCAACCGATAAATGAGAATAGATTTATGCAAGGACCATTGGAAGAAACAAACAAAGGATATGCAGTTGCAAAAGGAATGGGTATTATAGCGGCACAATTATACCGAAATCAGTACGGTTTAAAAACGATAGAAGCAATGCCGACAAATTTATATGGGATGGGTGATAACTATGATTTGAACAACAGCCATTTTATTGCGGCAATGATTAAAAAATTCATAAATAACAAAGAGAAAGGTGAGAAACTTGTTTTTTGGGGATCCGGAAAACCGAGAAGAGAAGCATTGTTTGCTGATGACTGTGCTGATGCATGTATTTATTTAATGGAAAATTATGATGGTGAACAGTTTATAAATATTGGTACAGGATATGACCATTCTATAAAAGAATACATTGAGATAACAAAAAATGTTTTTGATTATAAAGGTGAAATCGAATGGGATAAGTCTAAACCTGACGGTATGTATGAAAAACGGACTGACATATCATTATTAAAATCAATAATGCCGGATTATTCACCACGTTCATTTGAAGATGGATTAAAAGAAGTTTTAGAAAAAGAATTTAATTACAAATTTTAAAATTATTAAATGAGTAAGACAGATATAACAGAAAAAATTGTTTCATTATGTAAAAGACGCGGATATGTATTTCAGTCATCGGAGATTTATGGCGGATTGAACGGATGTTATGACTACGGTCCTTTAGGAGTGGAGCTGTTAAAAAACATCAAAGAAGCATGGTGGAGAGAAATGACATACAGAGAAGATGTGGAAGGAATTGATGCTGCAATTTTAATGCACCCGAGAGTTTGGGAAGCATCAGGCCACATTGATAATTTTTCAGATCCAATGGTAGATTGCAAAGAGTGCAAGGCAAGATTTCGTGCAGATCAGCTGACAGATACTGACTGTGGGAATAAAGGATACAAAGGGAGAAAAGCAATAAAATGTATGGAGGAAGGAAAATTTACAGAAGCCAGAAATTTCAATCTGATGTTTAAATCTTACATAGGACCCCTTGAAGAGTCATCAAGTGTAGTATATTTAAGACCTGAAACAGCACAAGGTATATTTGTAAATTTTAACAATGTAAAAGAAGCTTCCAGACAAAAAATTCCTTTTGGAATTGCACAGATTGGCAAATCATTTAGAAATGAAATTAACACGAAAAATTTTCTTTTTAGAACGAGAGAATTCGAACAAATGGAAATGCAATTTTTTGTAAATCCTAATGATGATAACAAATGGTTTGAATACTGGAAAGAAAAAAGAATAGAATGGTTTTATAAATACGGAATGAAAAAAGAGAAACTCAAATTTTATGAACATGAAAAACTTGCACACTACGCAAAAGCTGCTTTTGACATTGAGTATGAATTTCCATTTGGTTGGGGTGAAATAGAAGGTATTCACAACAGAACAGATTTTGATTTAAAAAGACACTCAGAATATTCCGGGAAAAAGATTGAATATTTTGATGATCAGACTAAAGAAAGATTCATACCTTATGTAATTGAAACAGCAGTAGGTGCATCACGTAGTTTTTTTGCATTTCTTTGTAACGGATTTGAAGAAGAAGAACTGGTAAAAGAAAATTCTGACGGATCAACATCAAAAGAGGTAAGAACAATATTGAGACTTCATCCTGCGTTAGCCCCGATAAAGGCGGCAGTGTTCCCTCTTGTTAATAAAGACGGAATGCCGGAAATTTCAAAAAACATTCTGAACGATTTAAAAAATTATTTCAAAGTTTTTTATGATGATTCCGGTGCGGTAGGCAGAAGATACAGAAGACAGGATGAATGTGGAACTCCATATTGCATAACGGTTGATACTCAGACGCTTGAAGACGGTACGGTAACGGTAAGAGAAAGAGATACTATGAGTCAGGAAAGGATTAGCAAAGATAATTTGCTGAGCTATATAACCGAAAAAATAAAATTTAAAATTTAATGGAATTTAACTGGATAAGTGTGATTGGAATTATTGCCGCATGCTGTACAACTTTTGCATATCTACCTCAATCAATCAAAACAATAAAAACAAAACATACAAAAGATTTATCAATGTTTACATTATTGCTTTTGGTGAATGGGACGATTCTTTGGCTAATCTATGGAATTTTTGATGAAGATATACCTGTAATTCTTGCAAACACAGTTTCTATAGTATTGATATCAACAATTTTAATTTATAAAATCAGGTATAAATAAACGGGAGAATTAAAATCTCCCGTTTTAACATAATTTAAAAATAAAAATGAAAATTCCACTGGAACTCATCTTTTTTTGCATCCGGTACTAAAGTTTCATCATTTACAAATCTAATCATCGCTTCAGTTTCAAATCCGTAGAATGGGAAAAAAGCAGCCCCGACACTAATCCTACGCACAGTGGTGCTATCCATATTTATGTTTCTGTTATATCTTTCAAACTGACCTCTGAGCTCAATGCCTTTAATAAGTTTTATATTTAACTCACCATAATAAAAATCGCTTCTTGTCATATTCCCTGCAAATCTGTTTTCCAGACGATCAAATTCCCCTAAAATTGCAACTCGATTTTTTATTCCAAGTTTAAAAAATCCACCGAAAGCATTTCGGTTATTATTAATAGTTTCGAGTGTAACAGGGTCAAGGTTAGAGTAAGGATTAGTATAAGCTGAAGCACCAATGTTAAAAAATATTTCAGCTTCCTCAAATCTGAAAGTATATTCTGTTGAAGCAACGAACATTTTTTTGGGATCACCATCAAAAAACTCTGTAAAAATTCCATTAAATAATCCGACACTTAGATTAAAATCACCGGGTGAAATACCGGCTTCAAATCCGGCATCTGCACTGTAAGGAGTGTTAAGGATATTCACTCTTTGATATGCCCTGTGTTCAACAATTTTAATTCCATAGTTAGGTGTAAATCGTCCTGCTTTGAAATATGAATTCAGAGGTAATTTAGAAATCATTCCGAAAACTTCAGATTTTGTTCTGACACCGGGAATATCTGTACCGACAGAGATGAATGCATTTAAATAATCATTTATGCTGACATTAGTATATAAATCCCCTTGCATAAGAAGGAATGTATTAAGATTTGCCTGTGAAGGAATTTGGTTATCCACCTGAGTAAGTCGGATATCTCCACCAATAGTAATATCCTTTGTAATTTTTGGAGAGAACTCCATCTTATCGGCAATCTTTTTGAACAGCTCCATATTCAATTCTTCTTTTCCATACTTAGTGCCATATCCATTGCGAATAGCACCTCCGGAGGGGTTGATGTGGCAATCAACACACTTATCACCGGTATAAGCAGAATATCTCGGATAAGAATAAAGATAATTGAGAATTAAAAAGAAAAAGGAAAGACAACACAAAGAAAGAATAATTTTTTTCATAATGTTTTGGGATAAATAATTTTTAATATTTATATTTTTTAAAAACTAATTTTTCAGTTTCCCCCAAAACCAAAAAAAACAATATGGAAGGTAAGTTTAGAGTTTACGCATAGTTACTTTTGCTTTGTAAGGTAAATTTCCGGATCTAAAAACTGAAAATGACCATTCCCCTGTATATATTTTTGTATCAGTCCGGTAAAGCATATTCCAAAAAACATTTGCGTCTGCGATTCTTGGATTTGTATTGATAAATACTTTATATTCTTTATTTAAAAAATTTCCGCTGAAGGTATCAGCATCCATTGTTTCATAACCCGGAAAGTTAGAATTAAACACACTGTCAATCCTATAAGACCCTGAGAAATCACTGTTGATAATATTTTCAACAGTTAAAGTTCCTTTTAGTAATCTTGCATTTAAAGTATCAAACATAGTAAATTCATAACTTCCTTTTTTAATAATATTCGGATTATAAACATCTGAAGAAGTACAAGAATTTAAGAATTTTATACAAATCAGAATAAAAATAAAATATGCAAAGTATTTTCTCATAAGATTATTTGTAACTTTATTTAATATAAAAATCCATTATTTTATTTCAAATATATTAAAAACTACTTAATAAGAATGAAAGCTACTGTCTGTCCAAACTGTGGTGCAAATATAGAAGTAAGAGATGCATCCGAATTTGAAAAATGTGATTTTTGCGGTACGAGTGTCAAAGTCAGAGAAGTAATCAGATATGAACAGAATTATGATATACCGGAATGGTTCAAGATTGCCGATGTGGCTTATAAAGCCGGAAATTATGAAGAGGCATACAGCTATTACAATAAAATACTTGAGGAAGAAACAATACATTCTCAGGCGTGGATTGGGAAAGGATTATGTGCGGGAAGACTTTCAGAACCGGAAAATAACCGGCTTGCAGAAATGGATACACTTATAAAAGAAGGGTTTGAACATATAAAAGATCATTCAAAATTTGAATATAAACCGAAGTTAATAAAAGAAATATTTACAATATATAATAAGAATTTAAATCAATTAAATTTTTGGAAACCAAATGACAGAATAGGATATGAAAGAAAAATTCAGCAATTAGAAGATTTGAATTATAATTTAACGAAAACAATGGAAGTAGTTGGTTCAAATGATATAGAATTACTTAAAACTAAAGCCAATATTTTAAAAATAATTCTTTTACCTGTTAAAATGATTGTAAACGGAAGAAGTACACTGTTATATCCTGATAAGGCAAAGTTTGATTATTTTTTGAATGAACTAAAAGAAATTGAAATTAAGATAAAACAAATNNTAGAGCCGGGCTATATTGAGTTTAAAGATTTCAGAGGAAATTTATTTTTTTACAAAATTGGCGGAAAAGTGTTTTTAATTATGGCTTTGTCACTGGTGATAGGAGTTGCCGGTATTGTATTCTTTATATTATTAAAACCAAAAGAAACTAACCTAATTTCAAAAACAGAAAAAAAAGTTTCATCAAGTTCTAATTACAAATTTAATGTAGTAGATGAAGATATTAAAAAATCTGATTATGTGATAACCGTTTTAACGTCAAAATTACCTGATGATACTATAAAAGTTAAAAATTTTGAATTATATAAAAAATATTCAGAGAATAAAAAATTGCAGAATCTTGAGATAAATTATTTTAACGACAGTTTAACGGCAGTGAAATATTTTGGGAAGAAGATTGTACCTCCAAAAAAAGCAACAGGTAACTTGAATAATTTATTATATGTATTTAAATTTGACAAGAAAAATAACAGGTCAAGATTATATAAATATGAAAACGGTGCTTTAGTAATTATGAAGCAGTGATTATCTTTCAAATGAATTCAAAAAAAAGCCGGTTAAAAACCGGCTTTTTAAATTTAAAGCAATTTTATTTTAAGAGAATCATTTTCCGAATTTCTCTGTGATTAACAGAGTTATCTCCAACTTTAACTGCATCTAATCTGTAGAAATAAACTCCGCTCGATAAGTTAAACTCAGCAGCACTGAACTGATAGCTGAATGTCCCTTCATTGAATATCTGATTGCTTAGTAAAGTTGTAATTTCCCTACCTGAAATATCATATACTTTTAAAGTTACGATTGAACTTACAGGTAATGAGAATTTGAAATTTGTAACAGGATTGAAAGGGTTTGGGAAATTCTGAGTTAAAGCAAAAACAGAAGGTCTTTCAGAAGAATTTAAAATCTGATTGAAGCAACCTGAAGTTGAATACCATTTTCTAATTGTATCACCCGGTAACGGACCAAAACCTTTTGTAAAATCAACACCGCCACCTTGAGCGACAGTCCACAAGTGGCAATAGCTCATAATAGTTCCACGAGTAGGTCTTGGGTTTGAAAAACAAAAACCACCTTCAGCATTATAACAGGAATCAATAGCACCGTTAGTAATACCCGGTGAGGTAGGCCATCTGCAAGCATGAGTATGATAAGAACCAAAGTTATGTCCCATTTCGTGAGCAACAACATTAACGGGCCATGAATATATTGGATAAGTTGAAATTGTCGATGGATAAATATTACTAAAAGCAAATCTTCCAAAGTGTTCAGTTGAACTGTAAGATTGGCAAAGAGCATTTATCCAAGCGATACCACCGAGATTATTCTGTCTTGTTGATAACAAGTGAGCTAAACTTCCAAAAAAATTATCCTGATTTCTCTGACCGAACAACTGAAGAATATCATAAGAATCGTTAAATCCTGAATAAGGATCATTCCCTGTCCAAGTTAATATTTCAGAAACAGTAATAGGAATTGATTCGTTATTATAAATTGTTGCAACTGAATTATACATTGCGGTTACATAGTTAGCAACGGCACTTAAGTTTGATGCAAAATCGAGATACATTCTGTAATCACATTCAAAATAACTTCTCACAGGAGCAACAGCAACAGAGTTATCAGTTTCACCATGTGAATGGTTTGAATGATTTTGAATATTTTTTTGATCTTTATATTTTATCAAATCAAGTTTATCTTCTTTTCCGTCAACAGAGCATTTAAACCCGCTTAACACGGTTAAATCAAAATCATTGATCAAAACATAATCTGTAGTATTTAAATTATCTCTCTGAACTTTTCCGATATTATAATTTCCGGATTCATCTGAAACAAGACCATAAAATTCATTTTCAAAAATGCTTACAGACGCAACAGAGTTTACATTACCTTTTATAATACCTCTGTAATATACACCGGGAGTATAACTTACAGTCTGTTTTCCGTTTGGTGTTTGAGCTGTCATTCTGAACTGAGGGTCAATGATATCAACTTTAATAAGTGATAACTCCATAGACCTGTCATTTTCAACAGGG
Organism: Candidatus Tepidiaquacellales bacterium UBA6667; assembly: GCA_002455255.1. Lineage (GTDB taxonomy): Bacteria > Bacteroidota > Ignavibacteria > Tepidaquicellales > Tepidaquicellaceae > UBA9002. The sequence goes on from DKKL01000044.1 coordinate 17,960, forward strand.
ATAATAAGATTCAGATTTTCAGATTTTGTATCATATAACCTTCTAAGCTGAGTTTTATTCAATTCTATTGAGGTATGTTTACTTGCAATATTTGATATACCCGGAGCATCTCTATCAGTTACGGTAAATAAATCTGAAACAGAATTTGAAACAGTTGATTTAGATTTTAAATCGAGTGCTGTTTTGTTTTCAAAATTTTTAAAGTTTATATCTTTAATTTCTGTTTTAGAATTTTCAGGTAAAAAAGAAATGACTAATAAAAGAACAGCTAAAACCGGTATAAAGTATATTAATTTTCTCATATTTAGTCCTCCGATGAATTTTTAATTGAGTTTCCTGATTTGGAAACATTGTCAGTTGTTATAATCTTATTATATTCAAGTCTGCGATTAACATTTATACCTGTTAATTTAACCTTTGAAGTTGTTAACTCATCTATTCTGTATTGAATGTTTGAATTAAGATATGTGAGTTTTACCTGATCAGCCGAATAACTTCTGCTTATAGTAGAAGAGCCGGGACAGGTAAGCTGTGCAGTTCCTGAACTCAAAAATTCAACTTGCTCATTCAGGCATATATCCTGAAGACTTCCTTCCATACGGACAAGTTGCCATTTACCGAGCAATTGCTGATTTACCGAACCACCTTCAATCAGATTTTCACATTCCTGTGCGGATGTAGATAAATATATCAAACTGCCTACAATCAGAAATATTTTAAAGTTATGGAAAATTTTATTCATAAGATTTTATTTTAGTTTTCTGAACTTCTCAATTTAAATACCATTTAATGATTTTAAGTTTCATTTTTAAGTGGATGATTGAGTTTTTATTTTAAAAGTATAAGTTTTTTAATTTCTGAAAAATCTTCAGTTTTTAATTTATAAAAATATGTTCCGCTTGAAAGATTAAAAGCATTCCACTTAACAATATATTTACCTGATGACATTTCAGAATTTATCAAAGTTGAGATTAGCTTTCCTGTAATATCAAATATTTCAAGAGATACTTTTGTTTTTCCTGTTTTTATTCCTGACGGAATTGAAAAGGATATACTTGTTTCAGGATTAAACGGATTAGGATAATTTTGCAAGAGTTCAAATTTATCCGGTAATATATCAGAAATGGTTTTAATATCAGTTAACTGAGTTTTATAATCAACTACTCTGAAATTATCAATATATAATCCATCACCGGGAACACTTGAATTAGTAAAATATGTGAATCTGATTCTGAGTCTTTGACCGATATAAGATGATAAATTTATTTGTTCATTAACCCAAGCTTTAATATTAGTATAAGAAGGCTGTCCTCCGACAGTTACAGTATATTTTCCCGGCATATTAATCCACGTAGAACCAAAATTTGTGCTGACAGAAATTCTCGCGTAATCAGAATTAGTTTGAATAGCATATTTAATATCAAATTCAATTCTTGGATTCACTGTGTTAGTTAAATTAATAGTATCGTTTAACAGGAATACGTTATTAGTTGAATTTCTTGAATTACCATATCTTGAATCCGCAAAAGATTTAGTTCCTGTGTAGCTTGCAACATAAGAAGAATCCCACATTAGCCCTGTACCTGTTTTAGTCCATTTAGCAGTTCCGTTTTCAGCGTTGTCAGAAAATTTTATATCTGCAGCCCCAACATAAAAAGAAACAGTATCTCGTGAAGAAACAACACCTTCTTCAGTAGTTGTAATCATAATTTTTACTTCATCACCGGGATTTGCAGTATTTGAAACTATAAATTTAAAAGGATTTGCAGAATTATTTCGAATTGTTCTTGCAGAGATACTATCAAAGTTGGTATGAGAAACTAAAGGACTAATAAGACCGGAAAGCTGACTTAAAGTAACAATTACATTTTTTGATGCTTTTGATAAACCTTTGTTTTTAATATCAACCTGCATTGAAACCGTGTCGCCTCTATAACCCCATCCTTTACCAAGAAGTTTATAACTTTGGAAATCAGCAAATGCACCGCTTACCCAAGTAAGATATTTATAAGAAAAAATATTTTCACTACAAGTAGCTATGATAGTATTTGAAGCGGGCCAGAATCCCGAGCCGCCAAGTTCAGGTGTCCAGCAATAAGTACCGCGAGAATGTAGGAAATCCCGAGTAGTTCCGCTGGAATAATAATCGAGCATTTCTATCACTGTTCCATACAGATAATTATTCGAAGGAGCAAAGTCTCCTGAAAATTCAGAATAAACTTCATAAGAAACTGCAGTATCAGTGTAACCATATGGGTTTAAATATCTTCCCGCTACAGAGTGAACAGAGAAAGCAATTTTTGGATTGATTTGATTTACAAGGTTCACAATTGCCTGAGTTTCAGGTTCGGAATTAAAAGCAGAACCTCTGTAAGTATCACTGCAAGGGTCATTGCTGGAACCGGAGTTTACTCCCCATCCATAACTATAGTTACGATTGAGGTCAACTCCGAAACAATTACCACCGTTATTTTTTCTGTTTTTTCTCCAGTTCCCGCCACCATTGGGATTTGTAGTTTGATTATAAACATACCCATCAGGATTTACAACCGGGACTATAAAAATTTCTCTATTATTAACAAGATGACTGACTTCTGCATTAGTTGAATAATTGTCGAGGAGATAATTTATATAATACATAAGAGAAGCCATAGATACCGGCTCTCTGGCGTGATGAAGAGCGTCAAAGTAAACGGAAGGTTCATTAGACGATTCATTAACATCAGGGTTATCTGAAATTTTAACCATCCAAATCGTTCTGCCTTCGACTGAAGTTCCAATATTTTGTTTAACTGTTATAAGATTAGGATATTGCAATCTGAAAGAATCAAGTTCCTGAACAACCTGAGCGTAAGTATAAAAACCACCCATAGCTCCAAGTTCGAAGCCGTCAATTCCATCGCTTCTCATTTGTTGATATGAAGCATCCAACTCTTGCGAAGTTGGCTCTTGTCTGTTTTTATAAAATTCATCAGTATCCGGGACAATTAAAGAGTAATCCAGACCGGTATTATCAAGGCGGTGCAGTTCTGCCTGATTTATTGTTAAATTAATTCCCGATTGCACATCACCTGTATAATGGTCAACTGTGATACCAGCCATTTGCAGTCTTTGAACATCATCGGGAGAATTTAATTTTATATTTACTTCGGAATATTTTTCATACGGATTTTTGTCATAATTTTGATTGAAATCAAAACTGATGATAAGAACAGGAATGAGAACTAATGCGAAGAACTTAAGAACATTATGAAAAGACATTATTATATATTTATTTGCGATAAATTAAACAAAAAATTTGCAAAAAATTAATTAAAAATTAGGAATATATTTGAATCCTATGTCGAAATTTTTCTGCCGAGTAAAGTTGATTACCTCACTTTGAGAATTATAAACCGGAGTAAATGCCTGTTTAAAATTAGAAACCAAAGCAAGACCATCTGCAAGTTTATAAAGAATTTCAAGCTGGACAAAAGTATTTTCGTTAACTGCAAAAAGTTGATTTTTTTGAATTTTAGTTTTGTTGAATTTACCGTTTAATTTAACTCTGTCAAATATTAATGGTGTACTCATAAAAATATTAAATTCATTACCGATGCTGTCAAGTTCGTTAAGTTTATATCCTATATCAATAAGGAAATCACCTTTGAAATTATCACCGGAAATTTTATTATTATCCTGAATTAATATTTTAAGACCTATATTAAAACCACTTGTAGAAGAGAATACCCTATCAAGTGTAAGGGCTTTTGAGTTAAGAATATAGGCACCGTTTGTATTTTGAGAAACATTATATCTGTCAATTTCATAGTTAGAGTTGAAATAACCTGAAATAAATTTATCAGATGTTTGAAATCTATTGAATTTAAAATTGATTCCAATATTTCTTGACTGGCTAAGACTTCCTGCAAAATTAAAAAGAGCACCGATTGACCACTCGTTACCGAAACTTAGAATTTTCGTAATATCACCGAATAAACCAAGATTAAAATCATCTCTTACCCATTCGGCAAGAATATTACCACCAACAATATTAATGCTGCCGTTATTCACAAGAGGAGCACCGGTAAGAGTATCAATTCTTGTAACACCGGCAAACTCATTGAAGTCACCGGCATAAGTTGCTTCGGCATAAAAATTTATTTTATCTTTGTTTCTTCTGTAACTTACACCGTACATATCATCACCGGAACCGGGTTGAAGTTTATATAATAAATCAGCCATTACAACAGGTCTGCTTGTGATATCACTTGTGTATAAAGAAACTTCAACAGGAATTTTATTGTCAAAAGGAAGATTGTAAGATTTTACAAATAGACCGTTTCTTCTGTCATCAAAACCTCTTGAGTTGAAATAACTGTTCATAATACTTCCAAAACCTGTTGTAACACCGGTATGAGTTTCGCCGGATAGCTGAGAATTTTCTTTGAATAGAATATAGTAAGCACCTTTTTTGAAATATTCAAAATCAATAGTTTCAAGAATTTTAGCAGCACTTACTTTATCAAAATCTTTAAAATCCTTAATGAATCTGCCGAAGAAAGCACCATTTACAGGACTCATACGGATTGGGACATCAACAGTAAAAAGCATAAACTCACTGAATCCGTCTTCAACATAGTTTTCATTCCAATAATCATATTTTTCATTTTTTGTGTATTTGAAATATTCAAAGTGAGGTTTATAGTTGACATAACCAGTTGAGTCAACGAGGGATGCACCGAAATTTCCGAACTTGAAAGCTACATCAGACCCTGAGCGTGAAACAGAATTTTTTTCATTCAGATCAAGATTGGATTTTTTATTATCCGTTGGTTCGTATCGGATTACCGGTTTTTTGTCATCATTGAGTTGTAATGCGTATTGATTTGTGCTTTGCGAGAAAGCATTTACAGAAAAGAAAAAAATAATAATAAAAGGAGTAAAGAATTTTTTCATTTATTTGATTTTGATTTACAATATTTTTTTAAAATACAAAGTTGGTAATAAAGTTTCAGAAAACTTAAAAAAAATTATTTTGATTCTTCGAGCAGAAGTTCAGCTCTGTAAGCAGTTTTTAGTTTATCAATTACTTCTTCGATATCACCTTCCATAATATCCGTAAGATTATAAAGAGTTAAACCAATCCTATGGTCAGTTAAACGATTTTGCGGAAAATTGTAAGTTCTGATTTTATCGCTGCGATCTCCGGATTTAACCTGTAGTTTTCTTTTCGATGAAAGTTCTTTTTCTCTTTTGGCAAGTTCACTTTCATAGATTCTCGAACGCAATACTTTCATAGCTTTCAGTTTATTTTTCAACTGAGAGCGTTCATCTTGACATTGAACGACAACCCCGCTTGGAATATGTGTGATACGAACAGCCGTTTCTACTTTATTAACATTTTGTCCACCCGCTCCACCAGCTCTGTAAACATCAATTTTCAGATCGTTATCATTAATATCAACATCAAAATCATCTGCCTCAGGTAATACTGCGACTGAAGCAGCAGAGGTATGTACACGACCGTTAGCTTCAGTTTTTGGAACACGCTGAACACGATGAACACCGCTTTCAAATTTTAAATTTCCATATACATTTTTCCCGGAAACATTAACGATAACTTCTTTTAAACTTCCAGGTGTAGAACCTTCGCTATACTCCATTACTTCAGATTTCCACCCGATTTTTTCAAAATATCTTGAATACATTCTGTAAAGCTCGGCAGCAAACAGACCTGCTTCTTCCCCACCTGTTCCTGCTCTGATTTCAAGTATTGCGTTTTTGCTGTCTTCCGGATCGTTAGGGATTAATAATTCTTTAATTTCGTTTTCGAGAGAGATTAATTTTTCTTCAAGTTGGGTTTGTTCTTCTTTAGCGAGGTCAATAAGTTCGCTGTCATTAGAATCAGAGATTAAATCTTTGTTTTCTGAAAACTGATTTTTTAGTTTAATGTATTTGTTATAAGCATTGACGATATCAGTTAGGTCAGAATATTCTTTTGAAATATCTCTATATCTTTTTTGGTCTTGTGTAACATCGGGATTTGCAAGCAGTTCAGAAAGTTCCGCATATCTAATCTTTACTTTTTCTAACTTATCAAACATATTTAATTAATAGATTCCTTTATCTTTAAGAAAAGCAATGTTTTCTTCTTTTTTAAGATTTTGTAAAATTAAAATACCGAAAACAAGACTAATTATATTTCCGGTAACGATAGAGATAATATCAAATATCGCTGCGTTATACATAGTTTTATAAGTATCGGGAGCGTTGAGAGTATTTAGTTTATTGTAAGCAATAAAATCCATAACACAAGCCACGATATTTATAATCGGGATGATAACTACGAAGCAACCTGTTCCGCACGAGAAAATACCGGCGATGACACCGCTGAAAAGCAGCGAAGTGCCTATGCCGAAGAAGTAGCAGATATGTAGAATTGCAGAGATTAAGAAAAAAGTTTTAGCTGTTTTTAAGTCTTGAGTCATAATAGTTTTTTATAAGAGCATACGATATAATTGGGATTGAGTTTAAACAAAATTGTCAGAAAATGTTGAAAAACAGATTTGAATTACCCCTATAAAATAAAAAAGGGGCTCCTCGCCCCAGTACAAAGATACAAAAAAAGGAAGAATAAAGGAATGGTAAACCCGTTCTTTAATTTTTAAAAATTCGTAACCCATTAAAACGATTGCGAACTTCACCACGAATTAAGCTAATTACACAAATGATAAAAATTTGTATTTAAAGATAAAATAAAAATAAAATTTTATGTTTTTAAATGTTAGTTTCAATCATATAGATAAAAAACAAAAGGGGCCGAAAGCCCCTTTTATATGAAAGAAAAAAATTTTAGATATTTTTATTATGACATTTTGATTTCGTTACCTTTTGCGGATGGTCCAACATATTGAGCGTCACCAAAAGCGAGAACCGGTAAGAATATTACAGGGATTAGGAATATACCGACACCCCAAATCATATCTTTACCGAAAGATTTTGCAAGGTCAACGGAAACAATGAAAAGTACGATAATGTTTACGCAAGGGATTAATAATAAAATTACCCACCAAACCGGTCTTCCGATTATGTCCATTAATTTGAACCAGTTGTAAATAGGTATAATACCTTCCCAACCGGGTCTTCCGGCTTTAACAAAAATTTTCCAATAAGCTGCAAGAATAACAATTATGACGGCTAAATAAATAACTAAAACGACACCTCCCGCAAAAATGCCCGCAGGACCTGTGTCATACTCATAATCATCTCTTTGGAAAAATAATAAATTTAGGTAATTAAAAATTAATAGGATTTTTTCCATAATGGTAAGTTTTATTGATTTAAATTAAAGAAATACTATTATCTGAAAATAGCTTTAATACTTCCCCAGGTGCTTCTAATCCCTGAAACAGAATGTATCACTGTGATATTACCGCTGTAAGATGCTGAACCGTTAGATTCAATATATTTTAATCGGTAATAATAAACACCACTTCTTAAATTTTGGAAATCAACAGAATTGTCTTGGTAAGAATAATATGAGTTGTTGCCGTTGGCATTTAAAGATTCAATGAACAGGAAGTTTTCAGTGTTATTGGCACTTCTTTCGAGTTCAAATCTTTGTACGCCATTTTCGTTTGAGGTTTTCCATTCAACAAAAATGCCTTCAGAATTTGTTCGTGCGGTGAAATATTGCAAAGATGCACCGGCATAAATTAATCCTGAGATGAATAGAAATGATATTGTAGTGAGTAAAACTTTCTTCATTAAATCCCTTTACCTCTTGCCTGCAATTTATATTCAATAAATTAAAATTTCAAGTGTAATTTTAGATTTATTTTTTCGATGTATTATTTTTTAAAAAAGCTCACAAAATCGGGTTATAATACCGCTATGAAATTTGTTTCGCAGGAGTCCCTTTCAGGAGACTCCTGCGGGAGAGGGTGTTTCACTTCCTAAGGATGACATCGGTGATGGTATATTATTACGCAGGAGTCCCTTTCAGGAGACTCCTGCGGGAAAAGGGTTACATAATTTATAGTGGTTGAATCTTAATGAGGGTTTTTATTAAATTTATTTTTTGGTATTAATAAATTATTTTTATTATTGGCAAATCTTTTTAAATAGAAATATTCTTTCAAAAACTTTCCGGGAGATTTATAATTAATCATAAAAAATTTTATATAGGGATTGATTCAGGCGGGACTAAGTGTGAACTTATGATTGCTGATGAGTCTTTAAAACCAATTATTTATAAAAAATTCAAATCTATACATTATTCAGTTGCCGGGGCAGAAATTATCTCCACAGAATTTTCCAAGTTAATAAAAACTGTTTTAAAGGAAAAAAATTTAAATTTAAATTACTGTAAGGGCATCTGTATCGGTCTTGCCGGAGCAAGAGAAGATAATGACAGAAGAATATTAAAAACCAAATTCTCAAAAAAACTTGGATTTAAAAAAATAAGAATTGAAACGGATACTATGACAGGGCTTTACGGAGCGATTGGTTCAGGTAACGGAATTATTTTAATTTCCGGTACAGGGTCGGTATTGTTTGGAAAGTATAATAATAAATTTTACAGAACAGGCGGATGGGGGCGAATACTCGGAGATGAGGGCAGCGGTTACTGGATTGGGAAAATGGGACTTAACTATGCAGTAAAAGAATTTGATTTGCAGAAAAAGAACAAATCTGAATTTACAAAAAAATTGAAGTTAAGATTTGGGCTTGACGGAAAGAATATACTTGAAGAAGTATTTCATAAAAATTTTCCGGTTCAGCATATAGCTCCACTTGTGATTGAACTCTCAAGTAAAGACATACGATGCAAAGAAATTGTGAACGAAGCGATAAATGCATTATATGAGCTAATTGAAACTTTTATAAAAATTTCCGGAATGAATAAGAAAACTGATTTGGCTTTTATTGGTAGTATAATAGAGAGCGAAAATTTACTTTCAGACTTGCTGAAGAAAAAAATAAAAAAGAAATTCAAAAACATTAATCAGATTACGAAACGGAATATTCCCGTTTACGGTGCAATATTACTCGCAAAGGAATTATGAACAAAACAGATTTAATTTTAATTTTTGATTTTGGATCTCAGTTTACACAGTTAATCGCAAGAAGACTAAGGGAATTGTTTATATATTGTGAAATTATTCCATTTAATACAGACCTTGAAAAATTTTTGGCAGATAAACCAAATTTTAATTTAAAGGGAGTGATATTATCAGGTGGACCTTCAAGCGTTTTGGATAAATCTGCACCAAAATTTTCAGATAAGAATTTTATACATATTGAAAATTTGAATATTCCGGTTTTAGGTATTTGTTACGGACTTCAATTGCTGGTGTATAAATATGGTGGAAAGATTCATAAGTCAAAACACAGAGAATACGGACATACGAGAATAAAAAAATCGAAAAACTCGAGTTTATTGAAAAACTCAAAGAATGAATTTGTAGTATGGATGAGCCATGGGGATTCGATAGACAGAATGCCAAAAGATTTTATAATTACTTCAAAGAGCAGAAACGGTATAATAAGCAGTTTTGACTGCGCTGACAGAAAACTTTACGGATTGCAGTTTCACCCTGAAGTTGCTCATACTGAAAGTGGAACAGCAATTTTGAAAAATTTTTCGGTAAATATTTGCAAAGTGAAAAACTTTTTCAAACCATCATCATTTATAAGTTCAAAAATTCAGGAAATAAAAAAACTTACGGGAAATGACAAAGTATTATGTGCGTTAAGCGGAGGAGTTGATTCATCAGTTGCGGCAATACTCGTGCATAGAGCAATCGGTAAAAGACTTATCTGTATGCACATTGATAATGGGTTAATGAGAAAAGATGAGAGTAAAAAAATAATTGAATTATTTAAAAAACATTATAAGATAAATTTAATTTTTAAAGATGCTTCCGATTTATTTCTGAAAAGATTAAAAGGAATTACTGATCCGGAAAAGAAAAGAAAAATAATCGGGAATACATTTATAGAAGTATTTGAAAAGGAAACAAAAAAATTAAAAGATGTTAAATGGCTTGTGCAAGGGACATTGTATCCGGATGTGATTGAGTCGGTTTCATTCAAAGGTCCATCAGCAACAATAAAGACTCATCATAATGTTGGCGGGCTACCTGAGAAGATGAAGTTTAAACTAATAGAACCATTTAGGGAATTGTTTAAAGACGAAGTAAGGGTTATTGGGAAAAAATTAGGTTTGAATGATAGTTTTATAAACAGACATCCTTTTCCCGGACCGGGATTAGCCATCAGAGTGATATCGGACATTTCAAAAATTAAATTAGATATATTGAGAGATGTGGATGAGATATATATAAACGAGATTAAAGAATCAGGGTTGTATAATGAAATATGGCAGGCATTTTCTGTATTGCTGCCGATACAAACTGTAGGTGTAATGGGAGATGAAAGAAGTTATGAAAATGTGGTGGCACTGAGGGCAGTTACATCAAAGGACGGTATGACTGCGGATTTTTTTAATTTTGATAAAGATTTTTTCACAAGAGTTTCAAATAAAATAATTAATAAAGTTAAAGGTGTGAACAGAGTAGTTTATGATATTTCATCAAAGCCACCTGCAACCATAGAATGGGAATAAAAATTTTAAATATGAAAATAATAATTTCGTTTCTTGTGTTATCTCTTTTATATTGCGGAAACAAAGTAGAAGGAGAATTTACAGAAGCAAAAGATATACCTACAATTAAAACGAAAAAAATTTTTACTCTCAGTGATTTTTATTCTGATGATAAATCACTTGATGAAATTGTAGAAAGAGAATTTAATCTTTTAAGTGATTATGAAAGAGTTGGTCAAATGTTAGTTTCAGCTGCGGGAGTTTACGGGAAATCGGAAGCAGAGATTAACGGGTTGATAGAAAGAGGAAGCATAGGAGGAGTTTTATTATTAAAAGGAGACAGAGACGAATTTTCAGGTTATATTAACAGGTTTGATGAAACTTCAGTAATGAACAATAAATTACCTTTGATATATTCAGCAGATGCTGAGCCGAGCTTGATAAACAAAAAAATTTCCGGATTTCCGGAGTTTCAACCTACAAATACTTTAAAGACAAAAGAAGAAACGAAGCAATCAGCAGATGAGATTTCAAGGATATTATTTCAAATGGGAATCAGTCAAAACTATGCCCCTGTAGTTGATTTAGGAATTAACACTGCAATAATAGGAAATCGTGCTTTTGGTACGGATGTGGAAACAATCACAACGCTCGCAAAAGAGTTTATAAAAACTTCACAGGATATAGGAATTATCGCCACAGCAAAACATTTTCCCGGTCATGGAAATGTAAAAGGAGATTCGCATAAAAATGTTGTATATATAGATGGGGATATGAAAGAAATAGAAATATATGAAAGTCTGATTAAATCCGGAGTGATTTCTATAATGATTGGTCATATAGCAATAAAAAACAATAAAGAATATAATACCAATGGAGTTCCTTCAACATTATCTTATAATATTGTAACAGGACTTTTAAAAGAAGAAATGGGATTTAAGGGGTTGATTATTACAGATGCAATGAATATGGGAGCAGTTTCAAAAATAAAATCAGCATCTTTGAAAGCGATAGAGGCAGGTTGTGATATGATATTAATGCCGGAAAATGAAGATAGATTAATAAATTCAGTATTAGAAAAGATGGGATCAGATGAAAAGTTCAGAGAGAGGATTTATGAATCAACAAGAAAGATAATAAGAGCTAAGATTTGTTTAGGATTAATATCGTAAGATTTAATAATTATTTCATTATCAAATAACAAACAAAAATTAAGAAAGAAAAAAATTTAATAAATATTTCAGAAATTAAAAATTTGTATATTAACTTATAACCCCGAAAAAGAAAGCGAAAACAACTGACCTAAAAAATCTACATCCAAGTGTCCACTTTTTTAGAATGTGACTTGACAAACCATAAAATTAGATATATTTTTGAGTGTTTAAAACAATTTTTATTAACAAAGCCAATTAAAACTCAGGAGGTATCCAAATGGCAAATGCAAAAAAACTCTTTGCAATGTTTATGTTTGCTGCGTTGTTCTCCGGTTCAGTATTGATCACCGGTTGCGGTGGCGGTCCTAGCCCAGAACAGATGCAACAATTAAACGATTTAAGAGCAGAAGTTGAATCTTTACAATCACAGGTCAACGATGCTATCAGTCAGAAATCACAATTAGAAAGACAAATTGCTGATAAAGACGCAAAAGTAAAAGCTTATTTAAACGACATCGGTACAGTACAAAAAAGATGTCCATAATCTTGAGCTAAACTCAAAGATTTAAAATTTTAAAAACTAAAAATTTTCTTAGGAGAAAACTTAAAATGAAATTACATAAATTATTATTAGTGTTATTCGCATTCTCCTTGACTTTAGCTGGTAGTTCTGTTGTTGCTCAAGATGATGGCATGGAAGAAATGACCATGGAGCAATGGCAACAAGAAATGGACGAGCTTACAGTCAGGAAAAATGACTTAATGGATAAATTAAACGGTATCAATGTCGGTATTGATGCGTTAAAAAAACAAAACACAGATAAAGACGCAGAGCTTTCAAAAGCAGAAAGTGATCTTTACGGTGCTGTTGGTTCAACAAAACAAGGTGTTGCTGATTTCAGAGGCAAATTTGAAGCTGCTGAGAAAAAAGTTAACAGTTTAAATTGTGCTACAGCAAAACAAACTGATATAGATGCAGTTAATGCTGATTTAGCAGCTATTACCGCTTCAAAAATCAGATGTTTACCAGAATTCTGGTCAAGATGGGAATCTATGAAAAAGAAAATGGACGCTTGCAAACCTGCTGCTCCATCATGTTACACAGTTGTAAAAGGTGATTGCTTATACAAAATCGCAGGAATGAAAAATATCTATGGTAATTCAAGATTATGGCCTGCAATTTGGGAAGCAAACAAAACTAAAGTTGCTGATATGAAAATGCCTCCTGCAACAAAAAGAACTCCAAACAAAGTTACTAATCCAAACTTAATCTATCCTGGACAGTGCTTAAATATTCCTAACTTAACTGATGCACAGAAAAAAGATGTATTAAGCAAAAGATGGAATACCGGTAAATGGAGAAGAAAAACAACATCAACAACAAAGACAACAAAAACAACTGAAACTACTAAAACTGACGAGAAAAAAGACACAAAAAGCACAGATAAAAAATAATTGATGTTATTTTAAAAATATCTTAAAAAAGCCATCCTGAGAAATCGGGATGGCTTTTTACATTTAATAAAAAATTTTATTTTAAAAATTGGCATTATCAGAAAAACAAATAACTTTAACAGGTATTGATCTTTTAGATTTCACAGGATTTAATGATGAAAAATTAAATCTGATAAAAGAACATTTTGACGGGAACATTGTGATGCGTGGTGATACTTTAAATATAAAGTCTGATACAAATGAATATGAAAAAATTGAAAAAGTTGTGAATGAACTTATATTCCTGCAGAAAAGACAAGGGTCAATAAAAGTGGATGATGTGAAACTTGTTCTTGAACTTATTGGAAGCAACGAAGAGAAGCTTAATAATTTCAATAATAAGTTTAATGTCAGTTCTCAAGATATAAAGAACATAATACTTTATAATAAAACTGATTTCATTAAACCACGGACACAGACACAACTTGAATATGCGGCAGCCGTAAAAGAAAATGATATAACTTTTGCTATAGGACCGGCAGGAACAGGAAAGACATATTTAGCCGTTGCCTTTGCAGTTGCAGCATTGAAGAATAAACAGATTAATAAAATAATCATAACCAGACCGGCAGTTGAGGCAGGCGAAAGTCTTGGTTTTCTCCCGGGTGATTTAAATGAAAAAATTGATCCTTATTTAAGACCACTTTTTGATTCACTTGAAGATATGATTCCGGCTGATAAACTGAAAACCTATCTTGACAGAAATGTTATTGAAATTGTACCGCTTGCATATATGAGAGGGAGAACACTGAACAATGCTTTTATAATATTGGATGAAGCTCAGAATGCTACAACAACACAGATGAAAATGTTTCTGACAAGGATTGGAGCAAACTCAAAAGCTGTGATAACCGGTGACGATACTCAGATAGATTTACCAAAAAGAGATCAATCAGGATTAGTTCAGATACAGTTAATTTTAAAAGGAATTCAAGATATTTCTTTTGTATATTTTAAAAAATCAGATGTTGTGAGACACAGACTTGTAAAAGATATAATAGATGCATACGAAAAATATAACGCAAAAAATGAAAAACAAAATTAAAATTTTATTATTCATCTTTTTTATTTCATCTTATGTTTATTCACAGAATAAAATAGGGCTTGCATTGCCATTAATGGAGAGCAGTACAAATGCTGAAGATAAGGCAATTGGAAATTTTTTGCTGAAAGGAATCAAAGATGCTTACGAAGAATTTAAAAAAGAGAATTCAAAAAATAGAATTGAGATAAAACTTTCTGATACGGAAAGAAACCTTGAAGAAGCTTTTAAAATAGGGGTGACATACGGAAAAGATAAATCAATACTCGCAATATTAGGACCGGTATTCAGTAATGAATTGAGTGCATTAAGAACAGTCTCAGTTGATTATAAAATACCTATTATTTCACCTACCGCAACAGGATCTTTTATTGCCTCAGAATATGAAAATCTTTTTCAGCTAAACACACCATTCAACATTAGAGGCAGAATAATGGCTAAATATGCAATGGAAGAACTTAACTTAAATAATTTTTTAGTATTAAGTGATAATACATACGGAAGAAATTTTTCAATTCCATTTATTTCAGAAATATCAGAGAACAATGGTAAGTTAATAGATTCAGTATTTTATAATGGAACAGAAGAGATTTCACAAAAAATTACATATCTTTCAAAATATAACTATTCTGAGACAAAACCATCTGCGATATATATATCAATTTCAAATGTGAATGATATTGAACCGATTTTACAATCAGTTAAAGAAAATTTTCCGGGTATAACAATTCTTGGTTCCAGTGACTGGAATAATAAGGATATATTATTACAGAATAAAAATAATATAAATACATTATATTATGAGAGTGATTTTTATTTAGACGACGTGACATATAATAATTATATTAAAAAAGGTTTTTCAGAATCAGAATTGAAAAATTACCTTCTTGGTTATAACTCAATGAACTTTTTATTGCAAGCAACTACACAACAGAATGACCGCTCAAAACTTATCAATTATCTTAATTCAGATGTAAACTATCCTGGAATTCAAAACAATATAAATCTAAGAAACAGAATTAATAAATCATTAATAATATTAAAATCAGAAAACGGACAAATTCAGAAAATTAAAGATTATTTATACGAATAAGTAGGAATTTCAATAATTAGTTTTTTTACTTCGATTTAAAAAAACATTATGTTTTTTTTTAATTAAAATTTGTATTTTTTAGTAAATCAGAAATTTAATATTTCACTTGCATTAAACATAAATAAATATTAATTTTGTCGTAGTTAGAACTACAACAATAAATAAATAAACAAATAAAATGGCTTCAACTTTAGAAAACACACAATCCGAAACAACAAACGGATTCTCCGGAAACGTTCAGGAGAAAATAGATTCTCTCATGAAGACTGATAACGAACTGAATGAAATAAGAGAGCATTTGATTAAACAAAAGATGAATGATTTAAACAAGGAAGGATCGGGCTTTATAATGAAAGCTGCGTTACCATCATTTGTTATTTTACTTTTATCTTTTTTTATTGATGTTGGTAATGTACCTTTTATCGGGAAAATAGCAAATTCATTTGCAACATGGTTATTCCCTGGGTCACAAATTTTAAATCAAGGTGTAGAACCAATTATGTTTTGGTGGCTACCAATTGCTGCATATTTAGTATTTATATTATGTGCTATTTCCTCAAATAAAGCAATCAGAAGAGAGCTTGGAAAAAAAGGTTCATCAAGCGAAAGCATTTCAAGAATTATAGATGGATATTCCGGAATAGTTGACGGTATTGGTACAGCCCTTCCACTTATCGGTGCTGCTATTCTCTTAGTTTCTATTAAAGAAGGTCCGGTAGTATTTTTAGGATTCTCAGTTCCATTTGAGATTAAATCCATTATAGTACTTGCAATGGCAAAATTATTTGAATCAGTATTTGATGCACAGGCATTAAAGTATAACAGAATAATAGAAGAAATTAAAAAAATTGAATCAGAATATTTCTTCAAAAAATCTGAATCAGTAAATTACTCAATATTAAAAGAGTTGAAGTCATCAGTAGTATCAGGCGGCAAACAAGCACCAGTTATGACAAATGAGCAACTTGAAAGAATGTATGCAGTATTAAAAATGACAAATGAATTGAATGAGAAATTTAATGCAAACTTAATTGCACTATCAGACAATATAAACAAATTTGGCAGTATCAAATTAATTGATGAAAAAATTGTTGCAGAACTCCAAAGAGTTTCACAAACATATGCAAATGTTATAGAGGCATCAAACAAATCCACAGAAATCACAAGTAACATAAAGACAAACTTAGAATCTATTAACACAATTATTTCAAACATAAACTCAATGAAATTGCCTGATGAAAAAGTGATGAAAGAATTACAAGTAACTGCTCATTTCTTAACAGAGACAGTTAACGGTATGAAAGATGCAGCTACAACAAAAGCTCTTGAAAATTTAGTTTATCTGACAGGTAAAAGACAATAATTCAAGAACAGAAGAATAACATTTAAATTTTAAAGATATGAAAAAAAATAGAGATGTAAAATTCGTAATCTACCAAATGTTATACATTTTCGTGGTTTGCGTAATTGCATTAAAAGGTGCGAATCTCGATTTGACGGAAGTTATACAAAAAGAAAAAGTGGTAGAAAAAGAATATGCAGACTCACTGAAGAAAATTCTTGATTCATTGCTTGCACTTGGCTTAGTTCCGGAAATCAAATTTGACACTTCGAAAAAATTCACAAATCCTGAGGAACTGAGGAAACAGCTGGAAATAACAAGACAGCAGCTAATTGCAGTTCAGCAACAAAATCCTTCTTTAACAGTTTCAACTACTTCACCAAGTTTCACAACAACAAATCCTAATTTGACACCTGAAGAAATAAAGAGAATAGAAGAACAGAAGAAAGAGGAACAAATTATTGAGCCAAAAGAAGTACAGGAAATACGGATAGGTAACCCGGTAATAGTTCAGTTTGCACAGAATACAATGAACAATCCATACGACCAACCGCTTGAAATTGTAGGTATCACGACAATACCACCAAAAGGCAGTAAAACTTTTATAACAGGTGGTGAAGGTTCAGTGACATTGAAAGTAGGAACAACTACAAAGACAGTTCAAACAAAACCGAACGATAAACCGAAGATTTCTTTACAAAGATTAGTTCCTGCCGGAGAGAATGTATCAATTCGCTCTATTCAAGGTACAGTTGGTTACAGGATAACCATTAACGATGATTTTCCGGGAAATCTTGATGTAAATTTCAACGGACCTGTAACGGTAAATCAGACAGGACCAACAACATACGACGTAACATTAAATTTTTTGAAATCAAAAACAGCATTTGATAATTATACAGACAGTAAGGATTCACCTTACTCTGTAGGATTTCAGGTTTCTGTTAAAGATAAAATTGCAGGACATTCATTAACGCAATCCGGTGTATTCCAATTCGGAGAGTGGTAAATTATATATCCCGGTAATAAATATATTACCGGGATTGATTTTATTTATTAATTAACTTTAAATTCTTTATGAAAAAAACTTCTAAACTAATTTTTATGTTTGGTGCAATATTGTATCTTTGTATGACATTTATTGCAACTAATTTATCATATGCTCAGGACGAGAGAGAAGATAATCCGGTATCTTGGAAATACTTCAGAATTTTCGCTCGTGCAAGTGATGATAGTGTTTTTATATTATTACAGGATGACTTATTAATAGATCCAAAACTTGAATCTTACGTAGTAACAGTTAACATTCAAGATCCACAACCATTAAATCAATATGTTGTAATCGGTGATGAATCATCACCTGATGCGTTGCGATATGCCTGGTCACAATTATCCCCGAGGGTACAGCAGGGATTAATAAACTGGGTTGGAACAAACAAAGAAAATCTGAACAGGAAAAAGCTGAATTATGCATCTGTATTTGTAGATGTAATAAAAAGGATTAAGATTAAAGAATTAATTGCTCCTCCTCAAAAAGTAAGGGAAATTAAGAATACAACAGCATATATAAATCCTTATATGAATTTCTTTGGTGGACCTCCTGTTGGTATTCCTCTAAAACAAGGATTTGGATTTTCATTCTTTCAGGGAACTCCATATTCAGGACCTATGGAGAGTGAAATGATTGGTGGAGGATTCCATTTATTAGGAGCTTCTATCAGTGTTTCAACCAGAATAAAAGAATTAACATTAGAGAGAGTGAGTTCAGGTGGAACAACACCAATAAAAGGTGGAGAAGGAGTTTCATTTGCAAATTATAACAATATTTTTGCACCTAATTTAGGATTAGAGGTTAGATACGTAATTCCTTTTGGTAACTTTTTTGAAATTGGATATTATACAGTTTTAGATGAAGGTGGAAATAATGATCCTCCTGTAAAAGTACTTAATGCAGGATTTCCGGCAAGAGATTCCGTATTTATGCCGAATAATGTTTTAACCGGAAGTTATACTAACTGGGAATTCAGATATCCGTTCAGAACATTAGGATCTACAAATGCTAAAGTTTATATTGGTCAATATCTCGGTGAATGGAATGCAGGATTTTTTGCAAGAGAAATGAGAGTAGCCGGATCATTGTTTGACGTTAGATTAAATCATAACTGGGGTGGAGTTAGAAACTATCAAATGTTATTTGAAATTTACATAGCAGATATTGCTGAAGGTTTTGGGCAGACATCATTTGCAATTGGACCGTCAGTTAGACTTGGAACAACATCGAGCGGATCATTTGGTGCGTTGACTGTATTAGCAAATATGAGAATGAAACTCGGTGATTTCTTTGACGAGAAATAAATAAGATAATATAAAAGCCCTGCATAAAGCAGGGCTTTATTGCCGAAAACAATTATTAAATTAATACAAAACAATAATATATCTTGAAAAAGCAATTATATTGATATATATTTGCTAATAAAAGTATTCAAAAGGAGAATCAAAATGAATTTTATAGCAACTAATTTTAAATATTTGTTAGTTGTATCATTGTTTGTTACATCCGGTTGGATGGTTGGCTGTGGCGGTGGACCAAGTGCTGAACAAATGCAGCAGTTGAATGACCTCAGGGCTGAAGTAGAATCATTACAATCACAAGTGAACGATGCTACGAGTCAAAAATCTCAGTTAGAGAGACAAATTGCTGATAAAGATGCAAAAGTAAAAGCATAAGTAAATGACATAGGTACAGTTCAAAAAAGATGTCCATAAAACTTTAAAATTTTAAAAAGGAGATAAAAAGAAATGAAATTTTACAAATTTCTGTTTTTATTCTTTGCATTTTCACTCGTAATCAGCACTTCTAATCTACAAGCACAAGACGATTGTTGCGATGATGATTCGGGTCCATCTGATGGGATGACGATGGAAGAATGGCAAAGACAAATGGATGAGTTAACTCAGCGAAGAACTGATTTAATGAATCAATTAAATTCTTTAAATGCTGATATAGATGCATTGAAAAGAAGAAATGCTGATTTAGACGCACAGCTTTTAAAAGCTGAGAATGATTTATACGGTGCTGTTGGAACAGACAAAGCCGGTGTAAATGCTTTCAGAACAAAATTTGAAGCTTGCGAGAAAAAAATTAATGCTAATTGTAACGACGATTGTTTCAAAGAAATTCAAGCATCAAAAATAAAATGTTTACCTGAATTCTGGGACAGATGGCTTGCAATGGAAACAAAAGTTAAAAACTGCGGAAAAGTTACAACAAAATGTATGAAAGAATACACTGTTGTAAAAGGTGATTGTTTATACAAAATTGCCGGCAGAAAAGAAATCTATGGTAATTCAAGATTGTGGCCAAAAATCTGGGAAGCTAATAAATCAGGTGTAATAAAAGCTCCTTCCAGAGTTCCAACTACAATTCCAAATCCAAACAGAATTTATCCGGGTCAGGTATTGTGTATTCCAAATTTAACTGATGCTGATAAAAAAATGATGGAAAATAAAACTAAAGGTGTTAAAAAGACAAGAAGAAAAAAAGGTAAAGAACCTATGATGAATATGAAAGATGTTAAAAAAGATACTGATTCATCTAAAGATAAATAATTAATAGTTTTTTGAAACATAAAAAAAGCCATTCAGGGAAACCTGAATGGCTTTTTTATTTACATCTGTTTTGTTTTTAATAAATTATTTTCTTTTTAATTTCACACAAAAACTTCCATCTATAGAATGGATATGTGGAAAAATTTCTACACAACCTGATTCATTTACAACCTTTTGATTTACATATTTTGAAGCATTATCAATTTCAAAATCCGGATTATTCTTGAGGAAATAATTTGAGATTTCTGAATTTTCTTCAGATTCTGTAGTGCATGTACTGTAAACTAATGAACCTCCAGATTTCACATATTTAGCTGCATTCATAATCATAATTTTTTGAAGTTCGTGCAATTCTTTAATATCATTCAATTCCCTTTTCCATTTTATGTCCGGTTTTTTAGATAAAACACCAAGTCCTGAACAGGGTGCATCAAGCAATACTTTATCAACTTTTCCAATTAAATCTTCATTTAACAATTGAGTTGAAGGGTTTACTAAATCATCGTGAACAATTTTTACATTTGATGCGCCTAATCTATCAATATTTCTTTTTAACGTTTCAAGTCTTCCGATATATTTATCGACAGCAATGATTTCACCGGAATTATTCATAAGTTGAGACATATGAGTTGTCTTTCCACCCGGTGCAGCACATAAGTCAAGAATTAACTCATTTTCGCCAGGATTAACTAAGTTAGAAACAAAACCTGCACTTATATCCTGTACAGAGAATCCCCCTTCTCTGAATAGTTCTTCAGTGAATAATTTTGAAACTAATTTAATTGTATAAAAATTATTCAAAAGATCAGATTTTCTAAACTGAATATTTCTTTCTGTAAGATATTTTTCAAAATCTGATTCAGAAATTTTTAATTTATTAACTCTTATACTTAAGACAGGTCTTTTATTATTAGCTTCGCAAAGTTTAACTGCATCATCAAAACCAAATCTCTGAATCCATCTTTTAACCATCCAGTTCGGATGAGACTGAACAATTCCAAGATAATTTACTTCATCAACATCCCTTGAGGGCCAAACAAGATTATCAAGTGTTCTGAGAATAGTTCTTAGCAAACCATTTACAACACCTGCATGTTTTTCATTCCTGATTTTTTTCATAAATTCTACGGCTTCATTCACTGCTGCAAAATGTGGAATTTTATTTAAGAATAAAATCTGATACATAGCAACTCTTAAAGTATTCTTAACTTCAGGTAAACATTTCTCATAATTTCCTCTGTAAAACCCATTTAAGAACCAGTCAAGTCTCCGCATCCACCTTATAACACCGTGAGATAATTCATTCACGAGAGATTTGTCAAATTCATTAAGGTTTTCATTTCTCAATTCAAAATCAAGAATTTTTTCAAGAAAGGAATCAGTTCTTTCGCATCTGCACAACACTTTTACAGCAATTGATCTTGCATCATTATAAATTGAGTTATCATAATATTCCCTTCTTTTTTTAGTCTTCTCCCCTTGTTTATTATCTGATTTTTCCGTTTTAATTTCAGATTCGGTTTGATCCGCAGTTTGAGCGTCATTTATTTCAGTTTTATTATTAACTTCTTTTTCCGGTTCTGTCCCGGAATCGTTTTGATTTTTTAAATTCTGAATTTCATTATTTTCAGAATTTATTGGTTCTTGTGTATTTCCCATTTTTATTAATTTAATTCAAATTCTTTCAATCGGACATTTCTCGATTGAGTTTAAAAAATATTTACCGTATGGTTTTGTTAAAATTCTATTGTCTAAAATTGCGATAATTCCTTTATCATTTGAATTTCTTATTAATCTTCCAACACCTTGCCGGAACTTTAATATTGCTTCAGGGAGTGAGTATTCCATAAAACTGTTCCCTCCTCTTGCATCAATAAATTCCATTCTTGCTTTTACAACCGGATGATCAGGAACTTGAAACGGAAGTTTAGTTATAATTAAGTTACTCAATGATTCGCCGGGTACGTCAATTCCTACCCAAAAACTATCAACACCAAACAAAACTGAGTTCGTGTTATCTTTAAATTTTTTCAAAAGATTACTTCTTGAATTCCCTTCTCCCTGTATTAAAATTTCTATATCAGATTCATTTACAACCGTTCTCAATTCATTACCAATCTGTTTCATCAAACCCATATTAGTGAACAAAACCAATGCTTTGCCACCGGTTTTTTCAATAAAATGTAAAATCCAATCCTTCAAATTTTCAGTATAAAAAATATCAGAATTTTTTGATGGTGGAGGCATACTTGTCGGTATATAAATCTTCACCTGATCAAAAAAATTAAATTGAGTCGGTAAAATCATATCATTTATATCTTCAGCACCTAATCTTTCTTTAAAATAATCAAAATTATTATTAACAGTAAGAGTAGCACTTGTCAAAACAGTTGAATTATTTTCTCTAAAAATATTTTCTTTGAAATAGTCCGAAATATCTATTGGAGCGGTACAAATTGAGACATTTGAATCATCTCTTAAGCCCGAAAGCTCAACCCAATAGACAAATTCATTTCCTCTCTTTTCCTCATATTTCTGCTCAAGGAAATTCTTAATATAATATTTGATTTCCCCGAAACGAATTATAAAATCATTAAGTTCATTCAGCTCCATATCATCTTTACAGTTTTTTCTCAGTTCTCTGAGATATTCAAGCAATTTTTCAATCTCAGAGGTGAGAATATCTTCTACTATGTTTTTTTCATAAACCCTTACTGCAAGTTTTTCGTATCTCCCGTTATTCATAATGAAAAGTTCTTCTTTCAGATTAAAAAAGAATCTATGCACAAGGTCAAATAAATTTTGAATAGTTAATTGAATATGAAGGGAAGGTAAGTTCAGGAGAAAACCTTTTTTCTTATTAGGATTATAAAGTCTGTTTAGTTGATACTTTATTGCTTCTCTTGATAATGCAGGATATATATGTTCTGCAGCAATTGACTCCAAAGTGTGTGCCTCATCAAAAACCACAAAATCATTTATGAACAAATAACCTTCAGCATCTGCTTCAGATACACCGTCAAATAAAGTAAAGAATAAATGATGATTTACAATAACAACGTCAGAATCAGCAACTTCAAGTTTAGCTTTCATATAAAAACAATCAGACTCCATTCCACCACAGGTTTTTGTTGAACAAATTCCCCTTTCGGCACAGATTGAATTCCAAACATTTTGTTTAATCGCGATTGGTAAATCTGATATTGTTCCATCAATAGTATCTAATGACCAGCTATACACTTTATCAAGAAATAATTGTTCGTCTGAGTCGAATAAATTATCAGATTTAACAAGAGCGGTTTGAAGACGTTTTGGGCACAAATAATTAGTTTTTCCTTTTATTAATGCTGCTTTGAAATTAACCGGCATTATTTCATTTAGAAGCGGAATATCTTTATAAAGTAACTGTTCCTGTAAATTTATTGTATGAGTAGAAATAACTGCTTTTTTTTTATTCGCCTTTGCATATAAAATTGAAGGAACCAAGTAAGCAAAGCTTTTCCCAACACCAGTTGGAGCTTCAATCATTACATGAGATTTATTCTGCAGAGTTTTAAGCAATTCAAGAGCCATATCAAGTTGGCTTTGACGAAATTCATAATCCTTGAATTTTTTTGATAAAATTCCATCGGATTTAAAAAAATCTATAACCTGTTGTTCAAGACTCATAAGCAAAATTAACAATATTAGATATCTAAATAAGTGTTAAAATAAAATCTTAGTTAATAAATAATAATAACTATTTTTAAATGTTAAGAATAAATAAATTTGTAAATGAGAAAACTCACACATGAAGAGATAAAATCCAGACGAAAAAATTTACAAAATATAAATGAATTTGAAAGAAATCCCATTGTAGTAGTTTGCGATAATATCAGAAGTATATTTAATGTCGGTTCAATATTCAGAACATCTGATGGTGCATTTATAGAAAAACTATATCTTTGTGGTTATACACCGCATCCTCCCCGAAAGGAAATAGACAAAGTTGCCTTAGGTGCTACATTAAGTGTCCCTTATGAATATTCTAAAAGCCCGATGGAAGTAGTTGAAAAGCTGAAAAAAGCCGGTTATAAAATTTGTACACTTGAACTGACGGATAACAGCAAAGATTACCGGGAAATTTCAAATGAAGATTTCCCCATTTGTCTTGTTATAGGAAATGAGATTGAAGGAGTATCAAAAGAAATAATTGATATTGCCGATATGGCAATTGAAATACCAATGCATGGTTTTAAACAATCATTAAATGTATCCGTTTGTTTTGGAATAGCAGTGTATGAGTTGGTAAATAAATTTGAAAATTAATATTCTCTGTTAGAAATAAAATGGACCAACGATTCAAGTGATTTTTTTATTTCCGAATCGGGGAATTTTTTTAATATTGCATAAGCATCATTAGAATAATTTTTAATTTTCTCATCAGTATAATTTATACCACCATACTCATTAACAAATTCATACACCTTATCAAATTTTTTCGCAGAATCACTTTTAATAAGTTTCATCATTTCTTTTGATTTTGAATTCGGTGCATTTCTTAGCGAAACGATTAGAGGCAGTGTAAACTTTTTTTCTTTTAAATCGTTACCTGTAGATTTCCCAAGTAATTTTTTTCTTCCAATATAATCCAATAAATCATCACGTAACTGAAAAATAATACCGATATTTTCACCAAAATCAGACATCAATTTAATTTTTTCCTTATCTGAAGTAGAACTCATCGCACCAATTTCGCAACAGGTTTTAATAAGAGATGCAGTTTTATCTGATATGACTTTGAAATAAGTTTCCTCTGTAGAATCAAAATTTCTTGCCTTTTGAATTTGCAATAACTCACCTTCACTCATTCTTTTTACTGCATTTGTAGTAGATTTCAAAAAATCATATTCGTTTGCATCAAGCGAAATCATTAATCCTTTGGATAAAAGAAAATCACCGATTAAAACGGCAACTTTGTTTTTCCAAACTGCATTGATAGATGCAATTCCTCTTCGGGTTTTTGCCTCATCTACAACATCATCATGAATGAGAGTAGCAGTGTGTAAGAGCTCAACAAGGTTTGCTGCAACATACGTCCGATCGTTTATTTTTCCACACATTTTTGCAGAAGCCAAAACAAGAATAGGTCTGATTCTCTTTCCCTTTTGTTTTAAAATGTATTTTGTAATTAAATCAAGAAGTGCAACTTTTGATTTTAGAACATTGGAAAATCTGATTTGAAATTCTTTTAATTCATCTTGAATCGGTTCACTTATTTTCCGTAAATCTTTTTCTTTCAAATTTTAAATTGTGCTAAATTGTGTTTCAGAATTTTTCTTTTTTTGTGACAATTTGGAAATAATAATGCTTATTTCATATAATATCAATAATGGTATTCCTAAAAGTAACTGGCTAGTAATATCGGGACTTGGAGTAAGCAATGCAGCGAGAATTAAAATTATAACAACAGAATGTTTTCTGTATTTACGCATAAACTCGGGTGTTAAAATTCCAATTTTAGATAGAAAAAATGATACCATTGGTAATTCAAAAATAACCCCTGCAGCAAGGCAAAGTGATATTATGAAACTCATATAATAATCAATGGATATATTATTTTGAATAACAGATGTTCCGAATTTTGCCAAAAATTCGAGTGATGTTGGTAAAATAACAAAATAAGCAAAAACAATTCCCGCGATAAAACAAACTGATGAAAATACAACAATTGATGATATATATTTCTTTTCGGTTGGTTTGAGAGCAGGTTCGATAAATTTCCAAAACTGATAAATTATATTGGGAATGCTTAACAATGCTCCACCAATTAAAATCACTTCTATATATAAAGTAAACTGTCCAAATGGTTGAATATTAATAATTGTCAATGGAGGTGTAGTTTTTGTTGCAGGTGCGAGCAAAATATTCTCAACAATGAAATTAACAAAAATACTTACAACAATTGCGGCAAGAATAACACCGATAAGAGCTTTAATTATTCTCCATCGCAACTCTTCCAGATGATCAAGAAAACTCATTTCTTTTTCCTGAATTTGTGTCGAATTGTTTTCACTGTCCATCAATTCTTACCAATAGTTTTTTGTAATTTCATTTACCCAATCAGGTTCAGTTACATCAGTAAACTTAGGCAAAAAAACAGAATATACAGGTTTTATATCTATCACAGGAGAATCATTTATTGCATCAAGATTTTCAACTCGGATTTTTCTGCCTTCAACACTAATCAATTTACAAATTGTATTTCCTATTTTATTTGGTCTTCCACCGGCTCTTTGAGAAAATATGCCTTTAGGTTTTAGATTTTTCAATTCTCTCGGAATTTTTTCAAATCTTTTTGAACTTTCATCAGGAACTTTGTGGAAATAAAAAAATACTTCTATATGTGAAAATTCAGACAAACCATGCAAAGAATGTAAAGGAATATCATCGTTTAAAATAATTTCTGATTCGATTTCACTCCAATTATCATCTATTCTTTCTTTTCTTTCATTAGAAACTCTTCCTATATCTTTTATTACGAATTCCAATTTATTTATAAATAGGAAACTTTGAAGTTAAATCCAAAATATCAGCTGAAACTCTTTTTTTAACTTCATCATTTTTAGGATCAGATATAATATCATTTATAAAACCTGCTATAATTTTCATTTCGTTTTCCTTCATTCCGCGGGATGTCAAAGCCGGAGTTCCAAGTCTTATTCCACTTGTAACCAGTGGGCTTTTATCGTCATTAGGAACAGAATTTTTATTACAGGTCAAACCAATTTCATCAAGCACTTCTTCAGCTGCTTTTCCTGAGATATTTTTATTCCTTAAATCGATTAACATTAAGTGATTATCCGTTCCACCTGAGATTACATTAAATCCATAATTCATTAATTCGTTTGCTAAAGTTTTTGCATTTGCAACAATCTGTTTTGTATATATTTCAAAATCATCCTGTAATGCTTCTTTGAATGCAACCGCCTTAGCCGCTATTACGTGCATTAATGGACCACCTTGAACCCCGGGCATAACCATTGAATCAAGAAGTTCACTCATATTTTTCACACGACCTGATTTTGGGGCGACAATACCAAAAGGATTTTCGAAGTCATTACCCATCATTACCATTCCACCTCTGGGACCTCTTAAGGTTTTATGGGTTGTAGTTGTTACCACGTGACAATAAGGTATAGGGTCATTTAATAATTTTTTTGCAATTAATCCTGCAGGGTGAGCAATATCAGCGAGTAAAAACGCACCGACACTGTCAGCAATTTCTCTGAATTTTTTATAATCAATATTTCTTGAATATGCACTTGCTCCGACAGTTATCATCTTTGGTTTTTCTCTTTTCGCAGTATCAGCCACTAAATCATAATCAATGAATCCTGTTTCAGTATTAATGCCGTATTGAACAAAGTTATATAGTTGCCCTGAAAAATTTACAGGTGAACCGTGAGTGAGATGTCCGCCATGAGATAGATTCATACCCATAACTTTATCTCCCGGTTTAACAAGTACAAAATAAACCGACATATTTGCCTGACTGCCTGAGTGAGGCTGAACATTAACATAAGATGCTCCAAATAATTTTTTTGCACGATCTCTTGCTAAATCTTCAGCGATATCTACAAATTCACAACCACCGTAATATCTTTTACCGGGATAGCCTTCGGCATATTTATTAGTTAAAACCGAACCCTGAGCTTCCATAACTGCTTTTGAAACAAAATTTTCAGAGGCAATCATTTCAAGTTTTTCACGCTGCCTGTTTTCTTCTTTTGATATTGCATCAAATATTTCAGAATCTTCTTTTTTTAGATATTCCATATAAATTATTGATTATTTTCTATGTCAGAGATTTTCTCTACTCTTCTTTGATGCCTGCCACCTTCAAACTCTGTATTTATAAACGTTTCAAGGGAAATTACTGCCTCATCAAATTTTATAAAATCAGCTCCGAAACATATAACATTTGCATTATTGTGTAATCTTGACATTCGGGCAATTTCAGGATTACAAGCATTAACCGCTCTGATACCTTTAGATTTATTGGCTGCTATTGAAACTCCAATTCCACTTCCACACATCAATACACCATATTGTGATTTACCTGAAGCAACAGAAGTACCAACAAGTTTTGTATAATCCGGGTAATCAACACTGTCCGGAGTAAATGAACCTACATCTTCAACTTCAAAACCTTTTGAAGTTAAATGTTTTATTAATTCATTTTTTAGATTATGTCCTCTGTGATCAGCCCCAATTGATATTTTCACTATTCAACTCTCCTTCTGATGAACCATAATTCTCCAAAATTTAATCCAACACCTAAATTAAATGACTGATCTTTTACCAGACCAAAATCTGTTTTTCCTCGAGTTGAATAATTTACATTGAAATCAATTGAATTATATTCACTAATTGGAATTTCAACACCTGCAGAAACTCCATATCTTGTGATACTATTACCTAATACTTCATAATAAGCTTTATCATAATAACCGCCAAATCTATATGTTAAATTTTCCCATAAAGTTTTTTTGGTTTCCTGACTTGGTTGAATTTCAAAGCCGAGACCGGCTCTGAATGAAGTGCCATAAGTTGGATCGGATATTCCAAATTCTCTGAAGTTTGCCCAGTTTTGAATAACCAAATCTGCTGCTACAACATATTTATCAGAAAACTTATTTGAGATACCAAAACCTAACTGGTATGGTATTTCAAATGTTCCTCTTTCAAATTTTACAGTATCATCTCCAATGCTTGATGAATATATCGCATCCACTGTTGAAGTTAAATTTGCTTTAGAGTGAAATGAAAAACCAATTACAAGGTTCTTTAAATTTTTATTAGTAGTGAGGTTTTCAGCAAATATTACGGCACCGGCTTTAAAAAAAGAACCTCTCAAATCATTTTCATTCCGAATTCTTGAATTTGTAATAAGAGGATTATTAAACTCAACCCTGCTTTCATCTTTAATATTTCCAAAAGCGTAATTATATTCAGCAGCAAGTCCGATAGATTTGAATACTATATAACTCATCCCGAGACTCACCGAAGTTAAACTTCCTTTACCTGAATAAATTTTATTAAATGATTGTCCATCCTGAACTCCTGACTGAGAAATTTTATAACCTATTAGACTAATAGGATTTATACCAAGATTCATAACCCACCCGTTTGTTCTGCTGAATGGAATTCCAATATTCATACCAGTAACATTACCTTCTGACACTTTCAATTCGCTAATGTCATTGGTTGATTTTAGAAAACCATAGTCAGCTGTAACGCTGAATTTAGTGTAATCCAGAAAAATATTGGAAGCAGGATTCATATTATTTACATAATTGCCAAGTAACCCTATACCTTGAACACCCATAGCATTTGTTCTGAGACTTGTATTATACTTTAAATCACCAATACCAAAAATTGTGTAAGGTGAACCGCCAGGAAACTCGTCATCCTGAGAGAAAACATTTACCGAAGTAAAAGTTAAACTTATTAAAATCAATATTTTTATAAACTTGTTATTCATTTTTTTATTGTGGAATTCTTGGTGTATATCTGATTTTTAATCTTGGAACTTTTGTTTGATCAGGGAAATTTGAACCGTAAAAAACAAACCTGTCTAAATTAGCAGGTTCATTAACAGAAGTAATAAATAATCCTAAATTTGGGTAAGCCAAATTATTCCAAAACTGGAAAAATCCATTTACTGTAAAAGTATAAGTATTACCATTCGGCTGGATAGAAAGAATTGGCGACAAAGTATCACGATAATTTATAGTATCACCAGCCATAGTAATCCTAAGTCTTTTATCAGGATTAGTAGAAATAAATGAAACTGATTCATTCAAAGTTAAAGTAACTGTTGCTTCATTTATTATTACATTTGAAGGTAATTTTGATAAATCAAAAGTCATTAAATCTTTAAAAGCAACACCGTTTTGTAGAGTTATCATATCAGGGGATAAAACTGACGTTGGTGCATTACAAAACCACACACTGTTAGATTGAGTAAATTCCAATGTTGTAGTATCGCCGTTTTTCAAAACAGTAGTCCTTATCATAAAAGGGAAATTATTGACAAATGAAGAATTAAATCCCTTTATTGTAGTGGAAGAATTATTAGGAAGAATTGCTAATCCATTATTTTTTACGCTATAATTTGTATCAGCGGCATATTCTAACCAATCTCTAATTAGAGTATTGTTCAAAGGAATATTAATCGAAGAAGTGTCCGTTGGATTTCCGGTATAATCAGCCATTGAAACATTATCAATATCAGTACTTGATACAGAATCCCAAGTTATGCTTCCGAGAGTAAAGTTTTTGTTTAATTTATAAAAATTAAATCCCACTGTACCGTTTGAATCCTGAAAAGCATATTTACTATACTTCATTACTACACTTGCGGAAAGCACTGTTGCACTGTCATATTCGCTTGGGATATTAAAAAACTCAACAAAAGATCTTGTTTCATAATTATTATACTTTCCTATCATAATATAATCAGAACCGAAAGTATTTATAAATTTTTTAAAATTTGTATTCGCGATTTTCATAGTATCATTTTGAGAATCGAGAACAAAAGTAGCAGTTGTATCATCCGGGTCAATAAAATTTAAACCGAGATCAGTAGGTTCAGTTTTACAGGAATATATACCAATAGCAAAAGCTAAAATTACAGTAAATAAACCAGTAATATTTATTACTTTATGTTTCATTTATTTTTCAATTTTAAGAGAGGTAAAAAGGTAAGTATAATTTAGTTTTTAAAGTTTATTATATAATCAGAAGCTTCCAATATGCTTTCAGCAATAAAATCAGGCAATATATTATTTTCTTCACACATCTTTAAATGTTTTTTTCCGTAACCTGTCAAAACAAGAATTTTTTTTAAACCTGCATTTGAAGCACATTTCATATCAGTAAATGAATCTCCTATTAACCATGATTCCGAAATATTTATATTATGCTTTTTTATAGCTTTAACTATCATTCCTGTATTTGGTTTCCTGTCTTCGTGTTCGATTTTGAATTCTTCAATAATACCTGAGGAATGATAAGGACTGAAATATATATCATCAATCAATGTCACAGAACCAACAGTCAGTTTTTTAAGCAATTCATTATGGATTTTTTCAAGAGTAATTAAATCAAAATATCCACGAGCAATACCTGACTGATTAGTAATAATAATATTTAGGAATCCGCTATTTTTAAGGTTTAAAAGAGCAACTTCAGCATTTTGAATCAAAATTAAATCTTCAACTTTATCCAGATAATCAACTTCAACATTTAAAGTACCATCCCTGTCTAAAAAAACGGCTTTATTCAAAAATTATTTTTTATTGCAAATTTGCTTAAACAATTCCATATATTTCTTTGCAGAGATATTCCATGAGAAATCAAGAGCCATTCCATTTTTCATAATATTATACCATGTTTTTTTATCCTGATAAACTTCTAAAGCAGTTCGAATAGTTTTAACCATTTCTTTTGAATCATATTTATCAAATAAAAATCCGTTTCCTTTTTTAGGGTCTTTATAATTAGTAACAGTATCTGACAGTCCGCCGGTATTTCTAACTATAGGAACTGTTCCATATTTTAAACTATACATTTGGTTTAATCCGCAAGGTTCAAATTTTGAAGGCATCAGATACATATCACTACCGGCTTCAATCTTATGTGCCAAATCTTCATCAAAACCTAAATGGATAATTAATTTATCATTATATTTCTTTTTCATTTTCATCAAAAACTTTTGATACTTTTCATCACCTGTTCCGAGAATTATCATCTGAAGTTTTTCTTTCATAATGTCATCAAAAGCATCTAAAATTAAATCAAATCCTTTCTGA
This sequence comes from Candidatus Tepidiaquacellales bacterium UBA6667, assembly GCA_002455255.1. Classification (GTDB taxonomy): domain Bacteria; phylum Bacteroidota; class Ignavibacteria; order Tepidaquicellales; family Tepidaquicellaceae; genus UBA9002. The sequence goes on from DKKL01000044.1 coordinate 50,143, forward strand.
TCAACAAGTCTGCTGATTATACCTATTAATGGAATATTCTCATTATATACAAGTTTATGCTTTTCAAGCAATTCCCTTTTGTTTTCATATTTGAGTGGTATTTCCTGATAAGTATATCTGTAATCAATAACTTTATCAAAACTCGGATTCCAAACCGTGTTATCTATTCCATTAAGAATACCAACTAAATCTTTTCTTCTATCATTAAGAACATCTTCCATACCGCAAGAATATTCTTTGTTAGTTCTTATTTCTTCGGCATATTTTTGACTGACGGTGGTTACTTTGTCGGCAAATTTTATACCTGCTTTTAAGAAACTGAATTTATCATGAAATTTTACGGTGTTGTCATTGAATAGTTCATCCGGCAGTTCAGTTTTTTTGAAAGTAGTTTTCGGAAAATTTCCCTGATAAGCAAGATTGTGAATTGTGAAAACAGTTTTAATATCTGAAATATGCGGATTATTTTTATACATCGTTTTAATGAAAAACGGTATTAATCCCGTTTGCCAGTCATTACAATGAATAATATCAGGTTTCCATTGAAGTATTTCTAAAACCTCAAGGACTGCTTTGCAGAAGAACATATATCTCTCATCATTATTCGGAAAGTCTTTCTTAGTTTTTATGTTCTGATAAATCCCCTTGTTCTTGAAAAAATCCTGATTTTCAAGAAGATATATCTGAGCTTTAGTATTTTTTCCGTGAATAAATGATGATTTAATACTATACTTATACTTCTTACCCGCCATTTCAAGATTAATATCTTTTAATCTTTTTATTTCGTGAATCTGTAGTCTTCTTTCGTCTAACTGCCCGTATTTAGGGGTAATTATTCTAACCTCATTTGAAAGAGAATTTAAGGCTTGGGGAAGTGAGTTTGAAACATCTGCTAAACCACCGGTTTTTGAGTATGGAAGAACTTCGCTGGTAACAAAGAGAACGTTGTATCCTTTTGCCATCTAAAGTTTAAATTTTATAAAAATAAAGATATTGATTTTTATTTTCAATGTAATAACGCAGTTAAATTATGTAAAATCATATAATAAACGAGTGAAAAGATGTTCCATTCCTTTACTTGCTTTGTGTTCAATATACTCAAGATTACTCATATTTTGGTTCAATGTCGGCTTGACCGGATCAATAATGTATTTTTGTGCAACAGGTGAGGCATATTCTATTAACCCAGCCGCAGGATAAACCACGAGAGAAGTACCTATTACAATTACAATATCGGCTTCGGAAATAACTTCGGCAGCTTCAGTAATTTTAGGAACCTGTTCTCCAAACCATACAATATTTGGTCTTAACTGAGAGCCATCTGCTGCTAAATCTCCGATATTAATATCTTTATAACCAATATCATAAATTAAATTTTGATTCAGACTGCTTTTAGCTTCAGTAAGTTTTCCATGTAAATGAATTATATCTGATGAACCGGCTCTTTCGTGTAAGTCATCTACGTTTTGAGTTACAACACATACATTAAAGTATTTTTCAAGTTCTGCAATTAGTAAATGTGCATTATTTGGTTTGACATTTTTAAGTTGAGAACGTCTTTGGTTATAAAAATCCAGAACAAGATTTTTATTTTTTCTCCATCCATTAACTGATGCAACTTCCATAACATCAAATCCTTCCCAAAGCCCACCCGCATCACGGAAAGTGGAAAGACCGCTTTCAGCAGAAACACCGGCACCAGACAAAACTACAAGATTTTTTTTCATAAAACAAAAAAGGGGCTTTCGCCCCTTTTAAAATTAATTAAACTTTTTATTTCCCGGTTTCCTGTTTCACTTTATCAATCAGAAACTGAGCAACCGCTTCGGCTTCTTTCATAGTGACACCTTGGTTAGGCATTGCCGGATATCCCGGATCAATTTTCACAGGATTATAAATATATGCGGCAAGTTTTTTTACATCGCCATTGTATTTAGGAACAGTAACGTCATATGGAGGACCTGTAAGTTTTTGGTCGAACTGATGACAAGCAGAACATTTAGTAGTATATAATTCTTCCCCACTGATTTCAGTTGCTTTAACATTTTTAGGAAACTTAACATTTTCAATAGAATCAGCAACATGATTTACAACTAAAAGATGTTTTTTCAGAGCATTGGCAAGAGTTACCTGATCTTTAATAATAATGAAAGTGAATGCAATTATTAAAACCAAGAATGCTGCTGAAGACCATTTAATTTCAGAATTTCTGATAATTGCATAGAAAAAATTGCATACAAGTAATAATGAAATTAAAGCTAAACCGGAATAAATAAATACTCCTTTAGATAACGCAATTTCAGGAGTAATTAAAAACTTAATAATAAGGAAAAACGGTATAAAAAGAGTTGAGATAAAAGCAATTAAAACAGAAAATCTTGTAACAAATTTTTTGTATGCTTCAGACATATCTTTGACTCCACCATTCCATCTGAAGAATAGAAACAAAATAGAAGCAGAAGTTAAAGATAAGGCACCTGTTACAAACAGAGCAAAATTCAGCCAAGTATCAGGTGAAATTAAAAATCCAAGAATATTTGTAACACTATCCCATTTCGGAGGATTCTCTGCAATCGAAACTGCTCCTGTATATAAAAAGGTAGCACATATTAAAACTATCAATCCTGTAATACCGCTTTGGTTTGAAGATGAATAATTTTCAGATTCAAGAGTCTTTACATTATCCGGTATTTTATTTTTGTCAGGGACAATATTTCTTATTGAAGAAAATATGTTTTCCAAATTAACAGAATTTTTAAATTTGGAAAGAAATATTATTCCGGCAGTGAATAAAAGACTTGAGAGAAGTAAAATACTAACTGAAATAACCTGTGCATTATATAACAGCTGAGCATAAACAAAAGTAATTGAAAATATTGGAACTACAATCACCCCAACACCTACACTTAATTTTAGAATTAATTTATCAAGTATATCTTTTGAAAATCTAAGGTAAATACTGTCGCTTCTTTTTCTTCCGGCATATTTGAAATAGACTGAAAAAATTGAAGCACCTAACAATACACTTGCATAAGGAATAAAAAGCAACATCGAAAACACAAGAAAGATGTTTAGCAAATCAGTATGATGTGCAGTAGGTGGAATAATTAATTGATCAAAAATACTCATAGTTTTATATGAAACTTATTAATTTATCTATTGATAAAATTGAAATTATTAGCAAATTATAAATATTAATCAAAACAAAAGAATTCAAAAACAATTTTGAGTTTAAATCTTTATTAACAAACTTTAAGAAATAAACAGACATTGCAATACCGGAAATGACAATTAGAACGGAAGATAAAATATAATTTATAAATCCGGTAAAAATCAACAAAATAGGGATACCTGCAGTAATAACAGCCCCTAATGAAATTAAAATTTTTAAAGAATAATTTTTAATCTTATCAGTTAAAACCGGAAATCCTGCGTTTTTATAATCATTATTGTAAATCAGTAACAGAAGCCAAAAGTGTGGGATTTGCCACAGGAAGAAATAAGCAAACAAAATTTCTATATTAACATTGAAAATATCACCACCTGCTGCCGCCCAACCCGCAAGCGGAGGTAAAGCACCAACAATAGAACCCGGAATAATAGCCAATGTTGAAATTCTTTTTAATGGAGTATAAATATAATTATACCAAACGAGTGTTAATAATCCTATAGAAAGTGATAAGATATTAGTATAAAAAAATAATATTAATGAACCTGTTAAAATCAACAATGATGATAACATTAAAACATTCGCAGCAGAAATTTTTCCTGACGGAATAGGTCTGTTCATAGTTCGTTTCATCAAAGCATCATATTTTCTTTCCTGAAACTGATTTAAAGCTGCCGAACCACATGCAAGGAGGAAAATACCTGAAACAGAAAATATAAAACTGAAGCTAAAAGTATTAGATGCGAGTAAATATCCAAGAAAAGTAGTTAAAGCTACAAAAAGTGTAATTTTAAATTTAACAGTTTCTAACAGAATACTTACAAAATTTTCTTTTACATCAGTTATTGCAATATTTGTATTAATATGTTTCACTTATTTAACAGAATCTTTTTTTAAGGTTGTATCTTTATTGTTTGTTTTCACTGAATCAGTAGTTTTTTTAGTAGTATCAGTTGAACCTGCAGAAGTTTTCAAAGTATCATTTGTCGATTGAGTATTAATTGTCGACGTTGTTGTTTTAACAGTATCAGTTGAGGCATTATACCATTCATAAAATTTTTCCTGTGGAATAACAACCAGCTTTGAATACATATTCCAGTGATCAAGCCCGCAATATTCTGCACAAGCAATTTCATAAGTTCCGAGTTTATCGGCATTAAACCATAGATAATTAGTTCTTCCGGGAATCGCATCTTCTTTAACTCTCAAAGCAGGAATATAGAAACTGTGATTAACATCATTTGATTTAATCAGCATATGAATATTTTTACCAAGAGGAGCATAAAGAGTATCACTTTTTTTACCATTAGAATAAGTATATGACCACTTCCACATTTGCCCGGTAACTGTAACAGAATCAGCCCCTTCCGGTACATTTCTCATATTTTCAAATCCATAATAACCAGAGAAAAACATAATTATAACTAAAATAAGAGGGATAACTGTCCATGTTATTTCAAGTCCTGTATGACCGGAAATTTGTTCAGCCACAGGATGTCTTTTTTTATTATATTTATAAATAAAATAGAACATCGCAACTACAACTACTAACAAAAGAAAAACTGATATTCCGAATACCAGCCAAAAAGTAGCGTCAACTGATTCTGCTATATTAGGTCTCATATTAATGGATTTCTAAAAGTTAAATCAAAGAAAGTTAGAACTATCATCGTCAAAAATATTATAATGCAAACAAAAATAAAAACTTTAAAAATTGTAGTATCAAATTTAACATGCATAAAATAATTTGCAACCAAAACAGTTTTAATTGTAGCAATTAATAATGCAGTAATAATTGTTAATGAACCGAGAGAAATTCCTGAAAGAGTAACGGTAATAGCGGTTAAACCTACCAAAGCTAACCAAACGAGAATATAAGTACCGTAACCTGTATCATGCTCATCGTGTTCGAGATGCAACTCTTCTGCGTGAGCCTCATTCTCAATGTGAATTTCTGTTTTACTTGGATTAAATTCTGACATAAACTTTTTATTAGTGAATTAGATAGAACAAAGGAAACAGGAAAATCCAGATAACGTCAACCAAGTGCCAGTAAAGTCCGGAGTTTTCAAGTTTTTGATAATTGTTATATGTAATATAATTCTTTTTAATGAAATACATTATAAACCCGATAAAAGCCATACCAACAATAACATGCAAACCGTGAAGTCCTGTCATAACATAATATAATCCAAAAAATACATTTTGACCCTGAGACAATTCTTCAAGAGCCGGACCTTTTGGATAAACTCCAAGATGAATTTTATGTGACCACTCAAAATATTTATTAATCAAAAAGATAACCCCGCAAAACTGAGTTATCCAGAGGTTTGTCATACAAAGTTTTATATTCTTTTTTTGCAATGCAACAATAGCAAGAACTACTGTGAGTGAGCTTGTCAAAAGAACAATTGTATTAACAGCACCTAAAACCGGGTCAAGCTGAAGAGCTGCAGCTTTGAAATCTTCAGGATAAATATATCTGTAAGATGCATATAAAATAAACATACCACCAAACAACAATAATTCAGTAAATAGAAATAACCATATACCCATTTTTGAGCCAATATCATCACGATGGACATGACCACCGGAGTGATCTTCGGTGTGTCCGTGTGTAGCATTCGCTATATGTGCGTCTGAATCTTTTTTCATTAATGCTTCTCCTTTACAACTTCGTTTCTGTCATCTTCCCAATCTCTGTGATAAGGTCCATAATGAACAGTAGGAATATTATCAAAATTTTCCAGAGGTGGAGGAGATGGTACTTTCCATTCCAACGTAGTGCCATCCCATGGATTTTCGGTAGCTCTCGGTCCATTGTATAACCCTCTGATTAAATTGGTAAACATAAATATCATACCTAAAACCATAATCCAAGAACCAACTGTAGCAACAATGTGATATGGAGCAAATTCAGGAAGATAATCGTAATATCTTCTTGGCATACCGAGATAACCCATAATAAACATTGGAAAATATAAAACGTTAAAACCAATTANNCATGAAAACTTTGCCATCTTTTCATTATACATTCTTCCGAACATCTTCGGATACCAATAATGTAAAGAAGCAAAGAACAAAAGACCCATACCGCCAAACATAACATAATGAAAGTGAGCAACAACAAAATAAGTATCAGTCAAATGAATATCCGTATCGAGAGTTCCAAGAACTAAACCTGTAAGACCACCAATAGAAAATACAATTATAAAAGACATAACGTATAACATCGGAGCTCTCATATCAATCGAACCTTTATATAAACTTGCGACCCAGTTAAAAACTTTAACACCGGTCGGTATCGCGACAAGAAAAGTCAGAAATGAAAAAATTACTCTTGAAGTATCACTTATACCGGAAGTAAACATATGATGACCCCAGACAAGATATCCAACAAAAGCAATTGCAAGAGAAGATAAAGCAATTGGAACGTATCCGAAAATATCTTTTTTAGTAAAAGTAGCAATAATATCAGAAACAACACCCATCGCAGGAAGAATCATAATATATACCGCTGGGTGAGAATAAATCCAGAATAAATGCTGATATAAAAGAGGGTCACCTCCTTTATTAGGATCAAAAACTCCGATACCGAAAAATCTTTCGAGAATAACTAAAACTAAAGTAATACCGATAATTGGAGTTGCTAAAACCTGAATCCATGCTGTAGAATATAAACCCCAGACAAAAAGAGGCATCCTGAAGAAAGTCATTCCCGGGCATCTCATTCTGTGTATTGTTGTGATAAAGTTTAAACCGGTCAGAATAGATGAAAATCCTAAAACAAATGCAGCGAAAACCGATAAGGAAACATTTGAAGTAGTACGAATACTATAAGGCACATAAAAAGTCCAACCTGTATCCATTATTCCACCACCGGTAAACAAAGACATCACGGCTAATAAACCACCGATAATATATAAATACCATGATAATAAATTCAATCTTGGAAATATAACATCTTTAGCACCAATTTGAATTGGTAACATAAAATTTCCAAATACCGCAGGAATTCCGGGTATAATAAAAAGGAAAATCATAATTACACCATGAAGTGTAAAGATGGAATTATAGGTTTGAGGTTTCATAATAGTCTCACCGGTAGTGAGCATTTCTAACCTCATTAAAACACCCATTGAAACTGCAACAGCAAAGAACCCAAGCATTGCAACCAAATAAAGAATACCAATTCTTTTATGGTCAAGCGTTAGGAGCCATCCCATTATTCCTTTTCTTTTACCGTCGTATTCATAAAACGATACTTCTTCCGGATGTTTTCCGGCAATCGTTCCGTTAGCCATAATTTAAAAACTTATTTTAATTTTAAACTTTTTTATCATCCGAATCAATTTTAATTTCGGAATTATTATTTTTAGAAACTGATTTTTTTCTCTTAACAACAAGATATAAAACAAAAACAGACATAAAAAGCAAAACTATTCCACCGGAAATTCTTGTGAAATCTAAAACATATTTTCTACCTTCCGGATCATAACTAAAACAGAGTTTCATAAGTTTTGAAATGGTAGCACCTGTTCTTCCTTCAGAAGCTTCAGTTAATGCCATTTTAAAATCAAAAGGTAAATATTCAACACCATACAAATATCTTACAACTTTACCTTCGGGAGATAAAACCATAATAGCTGCACCATGAGCAAAGTCATCACCTTGTTTTATATATTTCCAACCAAGTGCATTACAAATTTTTGCAATGTTTGAAGAATCTGCAGTTAAAAATCTCCAGGTATTTTCATTAGTAGTTTTATTCTCAAACGAGGCAAGATAATTTTTCTTTTTTTCTGATGCCATCAAATAATCTTCTCTCGGATCAAAACTAATAGTAATTACATTATAATCTTTGCCAGATTCCATATCAAGCTTATCAATCACATCAGCCATACCGCTCATAATTGGGCTACAAATTCCCGGGCATCTATAATAAACCAAAGACACAACTGTGGGTTTACCATTAATCAATTCACCAAGATTAACCGCTTTACCGTATTCATCATTGAAAGTAATATTCAAAGGCACCATTTCACCGAGCTTCTCGTCAACACCAACATCGGAAGGAGACGGTTCATCATTATTAGCAAAAGAAAAATTTGCGATAAATAAAAAGGTTAATATGTAGAAATAAAATTTCATTATTTTTTTGTAGTCGTATCTTTAACAGTTGCAGATACTGAAACTGAATCTTTTACTGAAGCAGTTGTCAAAGTAACAGGTGTTTTGAATAAATTCATAGAACCAAAAAGATTTCTTATATAATTAAAGATAAGAGTCATATTTTCCTGAGACATTGATATTGATTCGGTTTTGAAACCGTTTTGAACAGGGTTCTTCATAATAAAATTAACAAACTCAGCTTCATTTTCATTCCACTTTGAATTATTGTTTAAAGAAGTCAGTGCTTTGTTGAGATTATTAGTCATACTTCTAAACATAACAGCAGCAGGATTATCTTTATCTTTTGAAATAGTCTGTACAACTGAATCAAGTTTCGATTCTACTTTACCATATTCTTCAATCAATTTCCCCATTGCCATATTCACAGGAATTTGGTTTGGCATTAGACTTCCTTTTGAAAGACTATACATCGCATCAAGAGTTTGTAAATCTGTATCGGTTAATTTCGGATAATCAGGACTTAAAGTTCTTATATAAGAAATTATTGATAATCTGTCTTCAGGGGGCAAATTACTATATGAAGCCATACCATTTGCCGTAATACCTTCCTGTAAAGTTTTATACATTCCTTCAATAGTGTTTCCATTTGTCCAGTTAGTCATATCCTTAAGATTTCTTGGTTTAGGATTTAACATAGTACCGGCTTCACCATCACCCAACCCATTTACTCCATGACAACTTGCACAGTTCATTTCATAAATTGATTTTCCTTTGCTTATTATTTCAGCACTTGGATTCAAGAATAATTTAACATCCACAGGTGGTGACAATGTACCTTTTTTTAAAGGCAAATCACTAACCGGTTGAATCGTATCGTATTCTAAAGGAACTTTTGACATAGTTGTTACATATCCGATATTTTTAACATAAAAATATCCAAGAGTAACGAGCATAGCCAGAATCACAATATAGAATAATCCATAAGCACCTAATACTTCTTTTAATTTACCAAATACATCGTTTTGTTTTTCCTGGTTTGACATATAAAATTATATCTGCAAATTTCTAAAACGTCTTTATTTATAAATGAAAATTAAGACCTGCTTCGAGTTTTGGATCTTTCACAGGCATTAAATTATTTTTCATAGATCTTCTTCTGAAGATAATCATAAACAACCCGATTATCACAAGAGGAAAACCTAATTCATTCCATCCGAATACCGGACCGTGCAATCCTGCTTTATGAGTATAAGTAGGCATTATTAACCAATATAAATCTAAATAATGAGCAACAAGCAACCATATAGACATAACTTTTAATCTGTTAAGATTAGTTTTGACAGATCGCGGTAAAAGTATTAAAAATGGCAATACAAAATGGAAGAATAACAATCCTATAGATACATATTTCCATGAACCTTCCCACCTCATCATATACCAAAAAGTTTCTTCAGGAATATCAGCATACCATTGAAGAACTAACTGGGAGAATGCTATATAAGCCCAGAAGATATTGAATCCGAACATCATTGTTCCCATACTATAGAAATGGTCATTTCCGATTCTTGGGTCAAGATAACCATTTTGTTTTAGTAACACTGATATTAAAGTAAGAGAAGCAAAACCGGCAACAATTGTACCGGCGAAATAATAAACACCATAAATCGTAGAATACCAATGAGGTTCAAGACTCATCATCAAATCAATAGCACAGAAAGTAAGTGTTATCATAAACACAGGAGCAAAAATAGTTGATAATGTAGTATTTCTTTTTGTATAAATTACATTGCCATCTTTATCCTGATTAGTTGAATTCTTTATAAATCCGATAAAAAATAAAAACCAAACTACAAAATAAATTCCAAGTCTAATATAAAAAAACTGAGTATTAAGATACGGTTCTTTTCCTTTTAGAATAGCATCTGTTTCTACTGCTTCCTTATGAGTCCAATGATATAAATCATGCATACCGAGAATAATGGGTATAACAAGTAAAATTAAAAGTGGAATAATAGAAGAAAGAAATTCACTGATCCTTCTGAAAGGAGTACTCCAGTTTGCCCCGACGAGATATTCCAATGCTACAAGACCTAATGAACCAAGAGCTATACTTATGATAAACATATACATAATCAGATAATCGAAGAAAGCACGTTCTTTATTTGCCATAAAAGAAGCACCGACCAATACTGCACCGATTATCAGCAGGATGAAACCAATTTTTGATACTTTACCTGAAATTTCTTTTTTATTTTGTAATTCCATTTAAAATTTTTTCAGTTATTTATTAATTCAAATCGCTGTCTTTAGCATTTTGAGATCTTTGTAACGCTCTTATATAATGCACAATTGCCCATCTGTCATCCCTTGATATTTGTTTCGCATAACTCGCCATTACATTTTGTCCGTTTGTAATAATATGATAAATATTACCATCAGTCCAGTTTAATACTTTTTCAGACATCAAAGTAGGAGGATTTGGGAATTGACCTCGTAATCTGCTGTCACCTTTACCATAATTTCCATGACAAGGGCTACAATATGTATCATATCTTTTCTGACCGGTTAACAATGTTTTTTCATTTACGGGAAGTGGATTTGCTAAAAGTTTAACAAGTGAATCAGGCATACCTTTATATTCATAAGGCATAAATCCACGTGCTACTGTTCCCGGAACAGGTTCTCTCATTCCAAACCCGTCAGCAAATATTTTACTTTTTTCCTGTGGTAAAACTTTTGGTTGAATAACCATCCAATCAAAAGGCATTTGGAAAATTACCCAATTTAAAGTAAAGTAAGTTATTACTGCAGTACCAACACCAACACCAATTAATATTTTAATAAATCCGGTTTCAAAAATTGGTGTTTTAATTTTCTTTTCATTTACCTTGCTGTCATAAATAAGACTAACAGCACTGCTGCCAAGAGAGCTGAACATCGTTTCAATTTCTGACTGGTTAAATTTAGAATCAGTAGATTTTATATAGATACCAAATTTATCCTGTGAAGTAGCTTTTGAATATTCAGAGTCAAGCAATGGATTATTTAACCATGGAAGTTTACTGAATAATGCAATCAAAACTCCAACGGTAGTTAAACCAGTAAATAAAATTGTCAAAGCAAAAGTTACAGGAACGGAAGAAGGAAAATTAAAAAATGGTTTTCCACCAATAATATTATTATAATCAATTCCATTCATATAGAAAATCATACCCAATGCAGTTAAAGTGCCTGTTAGGCCTAACGCAAAACTGAACCATCCAAGACGAGTTGGTTTAAGTTTCATTGCATCATCCATACCGTGAACAGGATATGGTGTGTTAACGTCAAAATCATTGTATCCTGAATTTGATACTTTTTCAGCAGCGTGAATTATTTCGTCAGGTGTATTAAATAATGCGGCAACAGCATAAACTTTATCAGACTTCTCATCTTTCCAAGGATTTTGATCTTCGTTAACTTTTTTGAATATGTTTACAATTTTTTTAATCATAGTTAATGGCTACCTCCTTCGTGTTTATGAGAAGGTTGAGCACCCGGTGCAACTGCCTTTATCTCAGAGATTGCAACCGATGGCAAGACTCTAACAAAAAGTAATATTAAAGTAAAGAATAACCCGAAACTACCGAGTAATATTCCGAAATCATAAATTGTAGGATAATACATTGCCCAACTTGATGGTAAAAAGTCTCTGTGAAGTGAAGTAACTATAATAACAAATCTTTCAAACCACATACCGACATTCACGAGCAGAACAAGAATAAACATAATTGGTATACTTCTTCTTATTTTTTTAAACCAAAATAATTGCGGGAAACCAACGTTACAAGCGACCATAATCCAATATGCCCACCAATAAGGTCCGAAGGCTCTGTTTAAAAATGTAAATTGTTCAAAAATATAACCTGAATACCACGCCATAAACATTTCCATACCATAAGCATAACCGACCATAGTACCGGTTGCGAGCAATATTTTATTCATTTTTTCAATATGGTCTAATGTGATAATGTGTTCCATATCGAAAATTTTTCTGACAAAAATCATAACAGTTAACACCATACCAAAACCTGAAAAAATAGCACCTGCAACGAAATAAGGAGGGAATATAGTTGTATGCCATCCCGGAAGAATAGAAACAGCAAAGTCAAAAGATACAATGGTATGCACTGATAACACCAGAGGTGTAGAAATACCTGCGAGAATTAAATATGCTCTTTCATAGTGCTGCCAGTTTCTGTTTGAGTTACTCCATCCAAGACTTAAAACAGAATAAACAATTTTTTTAATTCCGCTTTTTGTTCTGTCTCTCATTGTAGCAAAATCAGGAATTAACCCAATAGTCCAAAAGACAAAAGAGATGATAAAATAAGTATTAACAGCAAAAACATCCCAGTTTAAAGGTGAAAGAAAGTTCACCCAAATAGCATTTTGATTTGGATAAGGGAATAAATATCCATCAAGCCATGGACGTCCCGTATGTAAAGCAACAAACATAGTAGCACAAAGCACCGCGAAAATTGTCATCGCTTCAGCAAAACGAGCGATAGCTGTTCTCCATTTTTGTCTGAACAAAAATAAAATTGCTGAAATCAGAGTTCCCGCATGACCAATACCAATCCAAAAAACGAAGTTCACAATATCAAAACCCCAGGCAACCGTATTATTATTTCCCCAAAGACCAATACCGTATAAAACAGTCATAGTCCAGCAGAAAAGTCCTATTGCTAAAGCAGTACCTGAAATTGAAATCGCAATCCACCACTTCTTAGTTGGTTTAGAATCAACAGGTTTTAAAATTACATCGTCAATTTCTTTAAAAGAATTCCTTTCGGGGACTAAAGGAAGCTCTTTAGTATAAGTTGCGTCGTAACTCAATGTGAATCCCCTCCTGTATGTGTTAATTCTTCCACAGTATTTCTTAATTTTGCAATATAAGTTACATTTGGTTTAACTTTAATCGGTTCTAATAAATAATAAGCAAGCGGATGCTCTCTATAAGTCTGAATATTATCTTCTTTATCATTCATATTTCCAAAAGCAATAGCTTCAGTAGGACATGCTTCCTGACAAGCAGTGATGACGTCATTTCCTTTAACAGTTCTTCCATCTTGAATGGCAACTTGTCTTGCTTTCATAACTCTTTGAACACAGAAAGTGCATTTTTCCATAACACCTCTTGATCTTACAGTTACTTCAGGATTTGCTACCAATGAAAAATATTCATTTTCCTGATATCCGTCATTAAAACTATTTCTGAAGTTGAAATAATTAAATCGTCTTACTTTATATGGGCAATTATTTCCGCAATATCTTGTTCCAACACATCTGTTATAAGCCATACCATTAATTCCATCCTCACTATGTGAAGTTGCAAGTACAGGACAAACGTTTTCACATGGAGCAAAATCACAATGCTGACATAACATTGGTTGGAAATTTGCTTTTGGTTCTGTAGCATCGCCGGAATAATATCTGTCAATTCGTAACCACATCATTTCTCTGTTTTTACCAACCTGTTCTTTTCCGACTACAGGAATATTATTTTCAACATTACAAGAAACTACACATTGCCCGCAACCAATACATTTATTCATATCAATTGCCATAGCCCATTTTACCGGACCATTATACATATTGTTAGTACTTCTGTATCCTTCAGTATTTCCATTATTCACACTCGGGTTAATACTCGGAAACTCATCAAGAGGAATACCTTCTATAGATTCTTTTACTATAATAGATTTAGGGTTTTTCTTATATTGATTATAAGTTCCTTCCTGAATGATATGTCTTTTAATCTGAATATTATTATATCTGGGGTCATCTATCGGATAATGTTCCTGCGTAGAAATTAATTCATATTTACCAGATTTTTTCGTTATAGCTGCGTTATTATATAGATACTCAGTAACACCGTTTGATTTTGAAATAAATGAATATAAATTAACACCTACACCAGTTCCGACCGTTCCACCTATTGTTCTTCCATAACCAAGCTCAGTTGAAATAACATTATCAGCCATACCCGGCTGAACCATTACAGGCAACACAACAGAATTATTTCCTGAAGTAATTTCAATTAAATCATTTGTATTTACATCTAAAGTTTTAGCAGTATCCGGTGAAACAGAAGCATAATTATCCCAGACAACTCTTGAGATAGGATGCGGGACTTCCTGAAGCCAACCGTTATTTGCGAACGAACCGTCATATAAAAATGGACTGTGAGAAATTAGAAATACAGTTTTATCACCTGATTTCATTCCACCTTGAATCTGCGTCAAAGCGGCAGAATTAAATGCTGAAATTTCGGGTATCGGATTTGTATTTAACAACAAACCATCGTGAAGACAAGCAAACCAGAATTCTATAAAATTTACTTTTGCATTTAACCCGGGATAAATATTTTTTTCCCAGTTATCTTTTATATAATTATGATATAAATCATTATTGTAAGTCTGTGAATTACCATTAATCCAATTTAAAATAATACCTTCTTTTTGACGAGTATTAAAAAGAGGTTTTAAAACAGGTTGCTGGAAAGAATAAAAGTTTAATCGTGTATAATAATCACCCCAACTTTCAAAATCTGTATTTACCGGCAATACATAATTACTTAAAGATGAAGTTTCATTATCCAGCGTAGTCATAGTGATAACTTTTCCCGCTTTAATCATTGCATCTTTGAAGTTATAACTACCCGGTAAATTATAAACCGGATTAACATCTAAATTAATTAAAACTCCAACTTTACCAGAGTTTAACTGATTTACAAGTAAATTTATGTCATTGCTTTGGAACACTAAAGGAGCGTCGTTAACAAATAAATTACCATATTGCGACCTGTTTCCTAAAACTTCATTTAAAAGATTTATATAAATATGAGTTGATTCGGGCAAAACATAACCACCGGAGACAAAAGAAGTACCCTGATTTTTATTTAAATCTTCAAGAAGATTAGCAACATAATCTTTATTAAGGTTATATTTAGCAACAAACTGATCAAGATTATTATTACTTATCTGAGATAATGCAGCGAAATCAACGTTATAATTTGATAATCTCTTTTTATTGATAAATTCATTTAACAGACATAAAACAAATTCTTCAATCGCATCAGTTTTTAAACGAAATCTGTAATCTGCATTCATACCGGTTATAGAAACATTACCTTCTACCGAATATAATCTGTTAAAACTATCTCCATTAATTATTTCTCTGTTTTTAGCAAATCTTCTGGCATTTTGTGTAGCATTAGGATCATCACTTAAAATATCAGATTCGAGAGTTAATATAACTTTTGCCTTATCAAAATTTATTACAGGATATTTCGAAGTACCGTAACATTTCTGCCATGCAGAATCTTTAGTATTTGAACCGGACGTATTATAAGTATATACTTTAGTAACAGGATATTTTGCCTGAAATTCAGTTAAAACTTTTTTAAATGTTGGAGAATATAAATTTGAAGTTAAGATAGAAATTTCTTTTCCTGCTGCATTTGCATCTGATAACATTTTCATAACATCAGAATCAACATTAGCCCATTCAGTATCTTCAAAATTTTCAAGACCGTAAGAACCGTTATTAACCTTAGGATTTTTAATTCTATCAGGATCATAAAGACTTAAAATACTTGCCTGTGCAATAGCATTAACTTTTCCTTTATAAACAGGGCTTTCAGGATTTCCATCAACTTTAATTGGTCTTCCTTCTCGTGATTTAATTAAAACATTCACAGGTTCGCCTGATATAATAATAGTAGAAGCGAAAAAATTCGGATTACCTTCTACAACTTCTTCAGGTTTTTTATTATAAGGGATGATATCACCTTTATCTCTATAGTTAGAACATCCGGCAGCGGCAAAAGAAGCCGAAGCAGCAAGCAGACCTAAAAATTTTCTTCTTGAAAATCCGGAAAAATCTTCAGGTTTGAAAGGTTTATTGGAATCTTTATCAAACTCTATATTTTTTGCTCTGATAAATTCAGGATCGTTGTGAAGTTCTTTGAAACTTCTCCAATAATGAATATCCTTTTCACCAACTTGTTCATTTTCACGATTTACTTTTTCATCAGGATTTAAAATCTCAGAACTTAAATCTATATATTTATTATTTGATTTACTCATTTTAACTGTTATAAATTCCTGTCTTTTTTTCTCTTTTTACTGACAATGGACTTGGCTCAATTTTAACATTTGATTTGTTTGCTAATTTGTGAGAGTCTTTTCGGGAAGTACTGAATAATTTTATTGGTGATTTAACTAAACCTATAACACCTGCTACTGAAGCACCAAATAACAAAAAGAATTTTTTTCTTTTTATTTTTTGTGGTTGATTGGTTTTATTATTCATTGAAAATGTAAAAAATTTCTATAAATTAAATTTAATTAATAATTAAAATTCTAATAAATTCTATCTATGACAAGCAGAACAATATTCCGGACCTTTTTTCAGATTATCTTTAATCAATTTAAATTCTGCGATTCTGTTTTCCGGGTTTTTATGACAATCAAGACAAGCTGCCATTGTAAATGAATTAACCTGAGCTACAACATCCATATTTTTCACATCACCGTGGCAATTTGCACAATCAATACCTTTATTCACGTGGACACTGTGATTAAAATAAACAAAATCAGGAACCCGATGAACTCTTTTCCATGGTAAAGGTTTTCCCTGTTCGTAATACTCATTAAGTTTTACAATTTCAGGTTTGTCTTTACGAGCAAGATTGTGGCAATTCATACAAACGTCAACAGAAGGAACATTTGCAAAACTTGATTTTTCAACATTAGTATGACAATACTGACAATCAATTTGCATTGCACCCGCGTGGAGTTTATGCGAAAACGCAATTGGCTGTTCCGGCTGATACCCGATAGCATTTCTTTCTGCGAAAGAAGTAAAATAGGTAATAGTAAATACTACTGCAGCTGTGAACAGTATTATTGGAAGTCTGACTTTGAGGTTGTAGTCGAGTAGAAATTTTTTCATAAAGGAATAATCAAAAATATGAAAAATAAATTTAACTTAAACAGATAAAATAAATCTCTTGTCTTATGTTAATCCTTTATTTACAATATAATACGACCAAATCAGTCGCATTTAGTTTGAATTTTTTGACTGCTTAATTTATTTTATTATAAATTTTTGAATAACTATATTTATGAATAAAATTAATACTTGGTAAAAAGTAATTACATAGACATTTTAAAATCAATGTCAGCAAGTGAATTGGAAAAGCTGGAAGATTTTTTAAATTCACCTTATCATAATAAAAATTCTGTTATTATTAAATTATTCTCAATTGTAAAAAAATATTATCCGGAATTCAACTCTCAAAAACTTGAAAAAGGAAAAGTTTATTCAAAATTATATCCCGGTAAAAAATTTAATGATCAGTTATTCAGAAATTTAATTTCAGACTCAATAAAAGTATTTCTAAATTTTTTGAGAATTGAACATTTGACGGCAAATAAATTTATTTTCGCAGAAGCTCTGCTGGCAGAGGCAAACAACAGAGTGCTTGACACTGTATTTCATAAAACTGTGAAAACCATACAGGAAGAATTTTTTAAACATGGTAACATTTCTTCAGATTATTTCAATTTCAAAAGGACAGTTGAAAACAGTTTATTTTCATTTGAAATTTCAAAAGGAAATCAAGAGAAAACATCTGAGTTTATAATCAATCTGCTGGATTACGGATATTATGATTATATAATAAAGTTGTTTGATAAATATTTTGATTTGAGATTAAATGAATATGTATTTAACAAGAAGTATGATATTGATAAATACGAGAAAATATTTCACAATATTGACTTCAAGAACATATTAGCAAAATTAAAAGAAACATCAGATATAGATTATAAAATATTTAATATTTTTTATCTCATATATAAATGTATATCTGATTTAAAAGACGATGAATCATTATACGAATTAAAAAACATTTACAAACCAAATTTTAATTTGTTTGCAAAAGGAACAAATGTGATAATCTCAAACCGGATAGAATCAATATGTATCCTTAAAGGTATTCACGGAAAAAATGAATTTATTAAAGAAGAGTTTGATATAATGAAATTTGCAATAGAAAATAAAATTCATAAAAGAGAAAATTCATTTATAGACATAACGAGATTTAGAAATATTTTCAATAGAGGATTGAGTTTAGGGGAAGTTGATTGGGTAGAAAATTTTATTTCATCACATATAAACGAACTAAAAGAAGAATTCAGGGAAGATATGCAGTATTATTGTAAGGCAATGTTAAGCTTTCACAGAAAAAATTATGATGAAAGTCAGGACAACCTTAATAAAATGAAACTGAATAAATTTGTTTTTAATCTTGATTACAGAAGATTAATGCTTATGATTTATTATGAGAAAAGTGATTTTGTATCTGCAAAAAATCTGATTGAATCATTTAAGAATTTCATTTATAAAAATAAAAATGTTTCAGAAACCCGAAAGAAAAATTTGTTCAGGTTTATAAATGATATTAATGATTTGATTAATGCAAAAGAAGGAAATAAAAATTCATTTGAAGAACTTGAAATCAGACTGAAGAAAGATGAAAAAATTATGAATCGAGAATGGCTGATTCAAAAAACATCTGAGATAAAATATTAATTCAGTTTAAATCTAACCCCAAAATAAAACTCTCTGCCTTTAGTAGGTCCCCAATTAAAAGTAGTATCAAAATATTTCCCAAACGGATTATTGGCACTGATGATAGGATTTTCCTGTCTATAATTTAATAAATTTTCGATTCCGGTGTAGAACTCATAAAAACTTGTTTTATATGTCAGTTGATTGTTCAACATAAAAAACGGATCTGAATATTCAGGTCTTTGATATTCAATAGGGTTTGTAACAGTGGAAGGAAGTCTTTGTTTTCCGTAAAATTGAGTATTCAAATTGTATAGCCAGTTTCTTTCTTCAGTTTCAAACGTTATACTTATCATTGCTCTGTGTTTCGCATTAAAAGGAAGTTCAGTTTTAATTCCATTTTTATTAAACGTAGCATCGAGATAGTTATAACTTAATTTTAACTCTAATCCATTATTAAATTTTGAATTTATTTCAGTCTGAAAACTATTAGTGCTTGAATTTTCACTATTATTATAGAAAATAACAGCGTCCGGTGATTCATCGAAATCCGCAATAAACTGATCTTTAAAAAATGTTGAATAATAATCAATTACTATATCAATATCATTTTCTCCAAAATGAAATTCTTTTAATAAACTTAATCCCCAATTAATTGATTTCTCTCCTTTTATAAACTGAGGAAAAATCAAATCTTTTGATGATGAAAATATGTTTTGATTTTCTGTAAATATTTCAGGAGTTCTGAAACCTGAGCCAAGAGAACCTCTTAAAGACAGAGATTCATCGAACATATATTTAAACATTAAACGAGGAGTGAATATTGTTCCGTAATTGCTATTGAAATCCAAACGCAAACCTGTGGTTAAATCAAATTTATCGTGAACAACTTCAAATTTATTTTCTGCATATACACCGGGAATAGATTCTTTGAATTCGTAATCACCTGAATATGTTTTATTAAAATTATTTTGTATGAAACTTACATTCTCTGTGAGATTAAGATATTTATAACTTATTCCTGCTTTTAAATTATGATGATTATAAGGAAGGTCAAGCATCAAATTTGCATAAACATCCGACTGATCAGCATTATAATTTGTCAATCCATAAACAGAATTTTGCTTATGATTACTCATCCCTGCCTGTAAAATCAAAGAAGAAGTTTCTGATAATCTTCTGTTTATTCTTCCTGTAATTTCATAACGGTATGTATTTACAATCTGATGGTATAAATCAGTATAAGATTCAGGAGAATTATTTAAATTTACCTGTCCGCCAACTCTGTTTTCGTCAAGATATCTGAAAGAGAGATATCCGCTCCAGTCATTAAGAAGTGGGTCACCTGCGTTAAGTTTATTATACAGAGCATACCTTGTTATTAATGGTAAATCAAGGAAACCATCATTATTATCATCCACTCTGTTTGCTTTTTGCACAGTGTGAAAAGATAAAAATGATTTGATATTATTAAGATTTAGTTTCCAGTTTGAATTGAAATGTTTTTCAAGATAACTGTTTGTATATGCGTTTAACAATAAGTTATCTGATGAATTATAGTCTTTCATTACAAGATTTATCATTCCGCTGATAGAACCATAACCTTGTATAACGGAGTTAGAACCTTTAGAAATAGTTATGGAATTTATAGTAACACCCGGAATGGTGCTTAAATTATAAACACTTGCAAGCCCGTTAAAAATCGGAATACCTTCAATCATTGTTTGAGCGTAAACTCCATCTGTTCCGAGCAGTTTTAGTTCTTTGCTATCAGTAACGATATCTGAAACACTTACTTCAACATTTCCTGTGTGACCAAAACAACCTGTTAAATCACAACATGCAGATTTTTCAAGGTCTTTGCTGTCAACTACATCTTCTCTCGACACTTTATCTTTTGCTTTTTCTTTATCAGTTTTTTCAATAATTACAATTTCTTCAGTTTGGAATGGTTTTAGTCTTATAATTTTATATTTTTCATTTGTAATTTCCATCATCTGTGTAAAATATCCATCTTTAGATACAATTAAATATTTATCAGAAATTTTTTCTGTACTGATTTCAAATTTACCATCAGCATCAGTATATGAAATTATATCTGTATTTAACCAACTAACAGAGGCACTGTCAACAGGATATTCATTACCTTCAAAATCATTAATCACGACTTTTCCTTTTAAAGACTGAGAAAATACCGGATATGAAATTAATAACATAAAAGAAAGCAAAAAGAATTTTTTCATTTTATTATAATCATTTTTTTAGTGTCGGATAATCCGTTCACGTTAAGTTTATAAAAATACATACCGGATGTGAGAGATTCGGAATTAAAATTTAATTTATAATTTCCTGAGGGTTTAAATTGATTTAATAGTTCAGAAATTTCTTTTCCGTTTAAATCATAAATTTTTAAATTTACAAAACCGGGTTTGTTTAAATTGAATTCGATATTTGTATAGGGGTTAAACGGATTCGGATAGTTTTGATACAATTTAAATTCCTTTAAAATATTTAAATCATTTGAGACATTGCTTGAAGAAGAATATTTCAAAGTTGCGAAATCATAATCAGTTCCGGGATTAAAGCTTATACCGGTTACATAGAAATCATTATTATCATCAACAAAAACTGAGTAAACAAAATCTTCAGGATTTTCTGCAATATGATATTTATCTTCAAATAAAAGATTTCCTGAGTTTGAATATTTTAAAATCAAGAAAGCAAGTTTAATATTGCCAATATCAGATGCCCCGCCTATATAAACATTACTAAAATTATCAGTCGCGATACTCATTCCCTGATCAATTCCATTTGATAAAGAGTTATAAACTCTTTGCCAAATAAAATTACCGGTACTTGAATATTTAAGAATAACAGCGTCTTCTGTTCCCAAGACACTTCCGTTTCTTGAGCTTCCTGTAATTAACAAATTATCTTCATTATCGGTACAAATATCAAAAGGAAAATCAAAATGATTTCCCGAGCCATTAAAATTTCTAATCCAATCTGTAGAGACCTCTCCTGAAAAGTTTACATCTAAACATCCGAATTGAAAATCAACATCATTTAATTGTGTAATTTTTGTACCTGTAAAATAAATTTTACCCGAATTATTTTTTATTAATTTTATAAATCTTTCAAGACCGGTAGATTCGATTACTTTATGAGTATTTTTTATTTGAAGAGAGGAAGAATAAATCACAACGTAAAGTTTGCTGATAGCAGATGAAAAATTTACGGTTGAAGATGAAACGATATTTCCATTAGGCAAAGCGACAAGATTTAATGATTCCATACCAATAGCATTTTCAACATTTAAGATTTGCTCATTTAACAACAAACCTTGAGAATTGTATTTCAATAGAAACTCAGCCCGTTTTCCGTTTGAAAAAGTGCCGTTAGCGAGGACAAAAATTTCACCATTAATTTCTTTAATATCTTTTCCAATAAAATTTGAGTAACCGGATTTACTATAGATATAATGCCAAACCTCATCACAGTTTACATCGAGCTTTACAACTAATAATTTATTTTCATCGGTTCCTTGACTTGTAAGTCCGCATAAATAAGAGTTTCCGATTTTATCTTTTGAGATATTTCTTAACTGATCATAACTGTCAATTCCGTAATTATAACTTTTAGAAAAAATCAGATTTCCTGATGAATTGTATTTCACTACAGTCAAATCGGTTAAGGTAGATGAATTGAAAGCAGTTCCGTAAACAAATACATTGCCGGAATCATCGGGGATAACACTATTAACAATATCAAAAGAGTTAGCCGAGCCATTGAATCTATTTGACCATACTCTATTAATCTGACCATATAAATCAGCTGAAATACAAAATAAAATAATACCTGTAAACATCACAGGTATTATTAGATTATATTTATTTGATTTCTGAAACATTTAAAGAAGTATTCTTTATGTTAAGAATTCCGGAGACTGAAATTTTATCACCTTCTTTAAAATCACCTTTAATTTTTGACAATTTTATATCAGGAGAGTTACCGGTAATTAAAGTAAATCCTTTTTGTTGATCTCCGCTTAATATTCCAGAAGCCGTGATTTTAATATCACGCAAAGTGAATCCACCATCAGAAATAGCACTTGCAATTTCAGATACTACTATACTTGATTTAGTTTTAAATGTGAGGTCAAAAGTTGTAGCTTTTAAATTTGCTTTTACAGTTTTTACGAAATCAAGATTTTTCAGTTGACCTTCGACACCTTTAGCACACAAAGAACAAGTAAATCCATCAACACCGACAATAGCTTTTGACAATTGAGCTGAGGCAACTGATGAGGAAAGTATGAGTGCTAATAATATTAATAATTTCATAATTTATAAATTACGGATAGCGTTATATAAAACGCTATCCGATTTGTTATTAATGATTGTGATTATCTTTTTGTTTTTTCCCGCTTTTATATTCATTTAATACTTCATTCGGATCTTTTTCAAATTTTTCTTTACAATTTTCATTACAAAAATAATATGTAGTATTTTCGTGAACTGAAGTTAATGATGCTATTCCGTCATCGTGATTACAGATAGGGCAGATTGCTTTACCGTCAGTATATTTAATTGAACCTGTTTTGAATTCATTTACACAACCACCACAGCAAAATTCATAATCAGTTCCAAGATAAGTAAACTTCTCACCTGAACCTTTTACAAATTTTTCACCTGAAACGGGACAAATTGCAGAATCGGACATTTCACCCTGAGAATTTCCTGAATTATTTTTATCTGTACAGCAAGATTTATCTTTATCACAGCATTTTTTATCACCGTCTTTGCAACAATCTTTGTCATCAGAATTTATTGAAGAAATTGAACCCTGTGATGAACCGGATTTCATATTTTCTTCATTACAGCAAGATGCTTTTATTTCACAACATTCATTTCCTTGCCCACAACATTCATTATTTTGATTAGTTTGGTTTCCTTGAGCATTTAATTTTTGAGTATCTTCAAAGCAAGCTTCTTTGGTATCACAACAAGCTTCACCTGTTATACAGCAATCATTAGAAATTTTATTTGAGTTATTGTAAGCTTGTAAATTATTCAGAGTTAAGCCAATGAATAACACAAAACTTAATGTTAAAAGAATTTTCTTTTTCATAATTATAAATATTTTTTAATTTTTTGAAAAAATTGATACTAAATTATTATTAAATGAGTATTGGATTACGAGAAAATTCTAAATTCTAAAATTTTCGTTGAGGATTGTTATATCTTTTATGGGGAGCGGTATGTTGTAATTTACAATATATTCCGATTCTGAATTATTGTAAACGATTTCCAGATTATCACTTTCAAATGTAGAAAGAGATTCTTTTAAATTTTGATTAGCTGAAACAATTATAAATAATTTTTTATCAGTTGCTTGCTTTACACAACATTCACATTCTGAGGTATTGATTTGATCGAGCGGGCAGTTTGAATCGGTGAATTTGTTTTCATTAAGATTTACAGTGCAACATAATTCAGTATCATCTGAATGATTTTCAGAATGAATTGAATTCATTTTGCAATGAGAATATAATGAGAAGCTGAAAGTATTCAGCAAAAACATTACAACAAATATGGAAACTAATTTATTCACCATAGTTTATACAAAGAAAAATAAATAAAAGTTCAAATAAAAACTATTCAAAAAAAGTTGTAACACACATCCTTTTAAAACATTTGTGAATATTCACCACGAATTAACCAAATTACACAAATTACACAAATAATACGAAATTATTTTAATCTCGGAATAATTATTCGGGACAGCTTTTTATATAAACTAAAACTAAAAAGTAATTGCATTTATAAAAATAGATAATAGGATTATATTGTAAAGTTGAATAAAAATTTTAATAATTTAATATAGTAAACAAAAATGGTAAATAATGGCGAATACAAAAAAGTTACAATAGAAGAAGCGGAACAGGGAAATATGGAAGTTTATGAACCATTTGGACCTGATCCTGTGCCTTTTGGCTCTCAATATGAAGACTGGAAAAAACTGTTATCAAAAATGCAAGAAGGAGATGAACTATGGGAATATAACGCTTCAACAGAAGCATATATGAAAAGAGTAGGGAGTGCCGGTGTAAATTTAAAACGGGATGGAAAAGTGATTGCGTCTATAGTAACAGTAATGAGTTAAGCTGAATTCCTAATGTTGGTTGTGCGTTGAAGAAATGGTGGTCAGGGCCGGAATCGAACCGGCGACACACGGCTTTTCAGGCCGTTGCTCTACCAACTGAGCTACCTGACCATAATAAGCAATTTACTCATTTAAGCCCTCAAATTCAATCTAAAATATCGAAGTCAAATTTAATGCTAAACTCGCTTCCCTTTCCTACTTCACTTTTAATAGATACATTTCCATTCATTAAATCTGTTAATTTTTTGACAATTGCCAATCCTAAACCTGTTCCGGTATATTTTTTTGTATAAGTATTTTCCAATTGAGTGAAACTTTCAAATAGGAGTTCAAATTTTTCATTTGGAATTCCGATTCCGGAATCTACAACTCTGAATTCTACTGATAATTTTTTCTTGGTTTTATTTTTTTCAAGAATATATATTTTAATGAACCCTTCATTTGTGAATTTTATTGAATTCCCGATGAGGTTTATTAGAATTTGATTTAACCTGTAAGTATCACCCAAAAGAGTATAATTAAAATCACTGTTATATATTAATTCTAAATCCAGACCTTTATTTTTCGACGCAATCTCAAACATACTGTAAATATTTTTCCCAAATTCTTTCATATTAAACGGTTCTTTATTAAGTTTAACATTACCGAACTCAAGTTTTGAAAAGTCAAGAATATCATTAATTATTCTAAGAAGAAGATCTGATGAATATTTAATTGTATCAATCAAATCCTTTTGTTCTTCGTCAAGAGTTGTCATTTCGAGAAGCTGAATCATCCCGAGAATTCCATTCATAGGAGTTCTTATCTCGTGAGACATATTTGCTATAAATTCACTCTTAATTTTATTTGCATCTTCCGCTTTAAGTCTTGATTCAATGAGTTCTTCTTCAAACCGTTTTCTATCAGAAATATCTCTTTTTATATAAACATAATTTGTAGTTTGGTTATGTTCGTTTTTGATGGGAGCGATAATTGCAAATTCCCAATATTTATTTCCGGATTTTGTTCTGTTAAGATATTCACCTGTCCAAATCATATCTTTATTTAGAGTATTAACAATTTCTTCACGTAATTCTTTAGGTGATTCATTAATCAACATAATAAATGGTTTCTTATTGATTACTTCAGAATTATCATAGCCGGAAATTTCGGAAAATTTAGAATTTGAATACTGAATATTAAAAAAAGTATCCATAATGATAATAGCATCAGGACTTTGCTCCACAGCCCAAGAGAGAATTCTAATTTTATCCTGAGATTCCCTAAGCTCAGTTATATTTTGCTGAATCCCCCAAACTCGGATAAGTTTTCCGTCTTTAACAACTCCGGCAGAATTATTATTAATATAAATTTTTCTCCAGTTTTTATCATATTCCTCAGTTATTTCGTTATAAGCAGAATAATTATTATTAATAAAATTTTGTAAAGTGAGATAGTTAAAATCAGATAAATTATCACCCATTAGTCTCGACACTTGAATTCCGATTATTTCATCAGCAGATTTATATCCGTAAGTTTTGGCAAAATTTTCATTACATTCAGCAAGATATCCTTTATAAAAAAATTGTTTTATAATTTCATCATCAGTCTGAGAAATATCAATTGGTTCATCAAATTCAAATCTATATATACCTTCATTACTGTTTTTAATAAAGGACTCATATCTTTCTTTACTTTTTATCAGATTTTCTTCGTTCAACTTCTGATCTGAAATATCTACGCAGAGTTGATTTATAAAAGTAGGATTACCTGATTTATCTTTATCCACATATAAAAAAGTATTAAGCCAGAGTATATTTCCGAACCTGTTAATAATTCTGTAAGAAATATTAACATTACCTTTATAATGATTAACAGCCCATTCTTTATAATATTTAAATAATCTTTCCCTGTCATCGGGGTGTATCATATTAATATAATCATCATCGGTTAAGTTGTCATATTCTTCGGCATCATATCCGGATTGCCTAATAAATTCCTGATTGGCAAAATCTACTTTATTTGTAGCAAGGTTTAATCTTAATAATGCGACTGGTTGGTTTACTAATAAATTTTTATGTTTTGCTTCACTTTCTATAAGCAGATGTTCTTTCAGCTCGCGTTGTTTAATTTCCTCCTGAAGGTCATTAGTTCTGGTTTTAATTTTTTCTTCGAGAGAAAGTTCTCTTTTTTCAACACTATATGTGAGATATATAACAACAAAATAAACTATTAATCTCGTGGTAATATTAAAATAATAATAAGGGCTGAAAACATCTTCCTGAA
Organism: Candidatus Tepidiaquacellales bacterium UBA6667; assembly: GCA_002455255.1. Lineage (GTDB taxonomy): Bacteria > Bacteroidota > Ignavibacteria > Tepidaquicellales > Tepidaquicellaceae > UBA9002. Next base: position 77,498 of record DKKL01000044.1, read on the forward strand.
GAATTGTCATATCAATATATGCTGTAGATATGGATGCTAAAACTGAAATTATTATGGCGTTAGTAATATTTAAATATCTTGTTACAAAAATTGTTAGAATTACATAAAATAAAGTAAAGATAAATTTACCTTCTGTTATATAATCAACATAATAAAAAAGGAAAACCAAAAAATACACAAGAANNAATACCTAATGCATATTTATTCTTTCCTTTGGAAGCAAAGTAATGATCGAAATATTCAGAAACTTTCAGCATATATTTGTGTAAGATATATTAATTAAGTTAAATTTTTAAGTAATTTTCATATCTTAGATAATGATTTACAAATTAATAATAATTATCATATTTATATTCCCTTTTGAATTTGCTATTTCACAAACCGACGGAGTAAAAAAAAATTCATCCCAGTTTAAAATTGCAAGATTGAAATATTCAGGAGGTGGAGATTGGTATAACGATCCGTCTGCTGAGGTTAATATGATGGATTTTTTGAAAAAAAACACTACAATAGATGTTGACAAACCTGAGTTTTATTCTGTAGATGTGGCAACGGATGACATATTCAATTATCCGTTTTTGCTTTTGACTGGTCATGGAAATATCAGTTTTTCAGAAAGTGAAGTAATCCGTTTAAGAAAATATTGTGAAAGTGGTGGATTCATTTTGGCTGATGATGATTATGGAATGGATGAGTCGTTCAGAAGGGAGATAAAAAAAGTTTTCCCTACAAAAGAGCTTGAGGAAATTCCATTTTCACATTCAATTTATAATATACAGTATAGTTTTCCGAATGGATTGCCTAAAACCCATGAACATGACGGAAAACCTGCTCAGGGATTTGGAATTATAAACGAAGGCAGAATTTGTGTATTTTATTTATATGAATCCAATATAACGGATGGTTGGGCAGACCCAAGAGAGTATGACGACCCTCCACACAAAAGAGAAGAAGCCATGAAAATGGGAGCGAATATTATTGTTTATTCATTAATGAATTGAGGTTCCCATCCGTACAAAACATAAATCAACTTCACCACTAATTAACACGAATTATACGAATTACACAAATGAGTTTAAAACTTTATAACAATCTTAGTGAAATAAAATAGAATAGGAATTATAACGGTAGATTTGATACTATGATAAAATTTTTATAAAAAAGATTAAATTTAAATTAATTTTATTTTAGAATAGTTAACTTGGACAGCTGTGATTCTTCTTATATAGAAGTGTAATTATCTGAATTGAATACTTAAATTAATTATAATAATTTGAGTTTTTGTATGTAATCATCCCCGATTAGATATTAATTTCACTTAATTATGGACAAAAACACTGCTATCAACAAAGAATACATTGAAATCGAAAATAAAGAATGGCTTGATTCACTTGATTATGTATTCGAAACAGAAGGACCCGAAAGAGTCAGTGATCTGTTAAAAAAATTACAATTACACGCTCAAAATATCGGAGTAAAAACTTTTTTTACTGCCAATACTCCATATATAAATACTTTAACAATAGAACAACAACCTCCCTATCCGGGAAGCAGAGAGTTAGAAAGACGGATAAAAAGTATTATCAGATGGAATGCTATGGCTATGGTAGTAAAAGCAAATAAGGTTTTATCAGGTATTGGCGGACATATTTCAACTTACGCTTCTGCAGCCACACTTTATGAAGTTGGGTTTAACCATTTCTTCAGAGGAAAAGGAGATAATCATGACGGAGATATAATTTATTTTCAGGGACATGCTGCACCGGGAATATATGCGAGAGCATTTTTAGAAGGAAGAATTACAGAAGAAGAATTAAATAATTTCAGAAGAGAACTCCAAACTGACGGACCGGGACTTTCTTCTTATCCTCACCCTTGGTTAATGCCGGATTTTTGGGAATATCCAACTGTATCAATGGGCTTAGGTCCCATTATGGCAATTTACCAGGCAAGATTTAATAAATATCTGAACGATAGAGGAATAAAAGACACATCCAGACAAAAAGTCTGGGCTTTTTTAGGTGATGGTGAAACAGACGAACCCGAAGCACTCGGGGCTATAACGCTTGGTTCAAGAGAAAAGCTTGATAATTTAATTTTTGTAATCAACTGTAACCTGCAAAGACTTGACGGACCGGTGAGAGGTAACGGAAAAATAATTCAGGAACTTGAAGCAATTTTCAGAGGTGCCGGTTGGAATGTTATAAAAGTAATTTGGGGTTCTGATTGGGATCCTTTGCTTGCCAATGATGAAAATGATCTTTTGGCAAGAAGAATGTTTGAAGTACCTGACGGACAATTTCAGAAATATACCGTATCACCGGGAGACTTTATAAGAAGAGATTTTTTTGGTAAACATCCTGAACTTATGGAAATGGTTAAGAATTTATCTGATGAACAATTGAGAAGGTTAGGAAGAGGTGGACATGACCCGGTAAAAGTATATGCGGCATATAAAGCAGCCGTAGAACATAAAGGGCAACCGACAGTAATATTAGCACAGACAATTAAAGGTTACGGTTTAGGAGAAGCAGGAGAAGGTAGGAATATCACTCACCAGCAGAAAAAACTAAATGAAGAAGAACTAAAAGAATTCAGAAGCCGTTTTGCAATTCCAATTTCGGATTATGAAATAGGTAAAGCACCTTTTTACAAACCCGGTGATGATTCACCTGAAATTAAATACCTAAAAGAAAAAAGAGAAAAATTAGGTGGATTTGTACCTACAAGAATTGTGAAAATGTCACCTTTAGACCCTCCGGATGAAAAAGCATTTTCAGAATTATATACCGGATCAAAGGGTAGAGAAGTCTCAACAACAATGGCATTTGTACAGCTGTTAACAAAACTTTTGAAAGATAAAAATATAGGGAAAAATATTGTGCCGATTGTACCGGATGAAGCGAGAACTTTTGGTATGGAATCACTATTCAGGCAAGTAGGAATATATTCACACGTAGGGCAGACTTATGAACCGGTAGATAAAGACAGTTTATTATATTATAAAGAAGCAAAAGACGGACAGATACTTGAAGAAGGTATAACTGAAGCCGGATCTATGTCAGATTTTATTGCAGCAGGTACTGCCTATTCAACACACGGTGTATATATGATTCCATTTTTTATTTTTTATTCTATGTTTGGATTTCAAAGAATTGGAGATTTGATTTGGGCTGCCGGAGATATGAGAACAAAAGGATTTTTACTCGGTGGAACCGCAGGAAGAACTACACTTTCCGGCGAAGGATTGCAACATCAGGACGGAAACAGTCATGTTCTCGCATTCACAATACCAAATTTAAAAGCATACGATCCGGCATTTGCCTATGAAGTTGCTGTAATAATTAAGAATGGAATTGAAAGAATGTATATTAACAATGAAGATATATTTTATTATATAACCGTAATGAATGAGAACTACATTATGCCGGCAATGCCTGAAGGAGTTGAGGAAGGAATATTAAAAGGAATTTACAGATTTAAAAAATCAGAAAATAAGAATAAACACAAAGTCCATTTATTCGGCAGCGGTGCAATATTAAATGAAGCAATTAAAGCCGGAGAAATTTTAGAAGAAAAATATGATTGCAGTGTTGATATCTGGAGTATAACGAGTTACAAGGAATTATATTATGATGCTTTAGACACAGACAGATGGAATATGTTGCATCCTGACGAAAAACCAAAAAAATCATATATTGAAAAGACTTTGGAAAAAGAAAAAGGAGTTTTTGTTGCTGCATCGGATTATTTGAAATTATTACCATCATCAATTGATAATTGGTTCCCGGGTAAACTTATGATTTTGGGTACAGACGGATTTGGAAGAAGTGAAGGAAGACATGAACTGAGAGATTTCTTTGAAGTTGATTACAGATATATAATTATTGCATCACTTACCGGACTTTTGAGAGACGGTGAGATAAAATCTGATGTGATTGATAAAGCAATTAAAGATTTTGGAATAAATCCGGATAAACCAAATCCGGTAACAGTTTAAAAAAAATAAATTATGCTAAAAGAAGTTTTATTACCTGAAATATCAGAAAACATAGATTCAGGTGATGTTATAAAAATATTGGTAAATATCGGTGATAAGATTTCACTTGAACAGCCGGTGATAGAAGTGGAAACTGATAAAGCTGCATTTGAAGTACCTTCTACACAGGAAGGTATTGTAAAAGAAATCAGCGTTAAAGAAGGTGATAAATTAAATGTTGGCGGAATAATTTTAAAAGTTGAGACAAATGGTACTGATAGTTCAGATGTTGCAGAAAAAAAAGAAATATCAGAAACGAAGACTAAAGCAGAGGAAAAGGTAGAACCTGAAAAAGTTAAACCAGAGGTTATTGCTGAAGAAAATAAGGATGAAATTAAAACTGATACAACAAAGAAAGAACAGACTCTTTCAGAATTGCAAATGATAGATACACTTCCGTCAGAAAAAAATTCCGGACAAAGAAATAAACCTTTAAATATTTTAATTCCTGCCTCACCTTCAGTAAGAAGACTTGCAAGAGAATTAGGAGTTGATATATCACAGGTTAAAGGTACGGGGAATAATGGTAAAATCACAGAAGAAGATGTTAAGCATTTTATAAAAAATTCATTGAATGACGGAGATAGTGTAAACAAATCAATTGGACAGGAAGTTATGACCATCCCCACAGTTAAATCAGTAATAAAAAATTCACAGGAAACACAAATTGAGAAAATGTCGAAAGTCCGTTTAATAACAGCGAAGACATTATCTCACTCATGGAACACTGTACCTCAGGTTACTCAATATGACAAAGCAGATGTAACAGGACTGGATGAATTTAGAAAAAAATATGGTAATGCAGTAAAAGAGAAAGGTGGATCATTAACAGTAACATCTATTCTGGTTAAAGCAGTAACTTCAGCACTTCAGAAATTTCCAAAATTCAATTGCAGTATTGACCTTGAAGAACAAAGCATTTATTATAAAAAATATTACAATATAGGAATTGCCGTTGATACAGACAGAGGATTGCTTGTACCGGTGATAAAAAATGCTGACAGGAAATCTCTTACAGATATTTCAATTGAACTTAACATACTTGCAGAAAAGGCAAGGAATAAAAAAATTACACCGGATGAGATGTCAGACGGGACTTTTACAATTTCAAATCTCGGAGGTATAGGTGGGATAGGATTTTCACCTATTGTATATGCACCTCAGGTTGCTATTTTAGGAGTTTCAAGGTCATCAATGGAGCCGGTATATTCAGAAGGTCAGTTTATACCTAAGATGATTTTACCATTATCACTTTCTTATGATCACAGAATAATAGACGGAGCAGATGCAGCAAGATTTATGAGATATATTTGTGAATCACTTGAGAATCCATATATACTGTTTTTATAATCCGAAAAATTAACCAGATGTCAAAAAAAATCACAATATTAGGAGCAGGTCCCGGCGGATATGCTTCGGCTTTTTTAGCGGCAGATTTAGGAATGGAAGTTACATTAATTGATAAAGAAAAAAATCCGGGTGGAGTATGTCTATATAAAGGATGCATACCTTCAAAAGCATTACTTCATATTGCCAAACTCGTAACCGAAGCAAAACATTCAGGTGAATGGGGTGTTGAATTTTCAAAACCAAAGATACATCCGGAGAAAATTCTTGAATGGAAAAATAAAGTTGTAAACAATTTAACAGGTGGTTTAGGACAACTTTCAAAACAAAGAAAAATTAATTATATACAGGGAACTGCGATTATAAAAAGTGAAAATAGTTTAGAACTGACAACGGGAGATAAAACTGAAGTAATGGAATTTGAAAATCTGATTATTTCAACAGGTTCATCACCGGTAAAAATTCCAATATTTCCTGATTATTCAGAACACATATGGGATTCAACAAGAGCATTGGATATTAATAAAATTCCCAAAGATTTGTTGGTAGTTGGCGGGGGATATATAGGTCTTGAACTCGGAACTGTATTTGCATCTCTTGGTTCTAATGTTGATGTAGTTGAAATGACAGATGGATTGCTAACAGGAGCGGATAAAGATTTGGTTTCAGTTTTAAAAAAATCTGTTGATGGGTTATTCACGAATATTATGTTAAAATCAAAAGTAACAAATATTTCTGAAAGCGGAAGTAAGGTATCAGTGGTAATTCAGGATGATGAAGGTAAAGTAATAAAAAAAGAATATGAAAGAGTTCTAATTGCTGTAGGCAGAACACCAAATTCAAAAGGGATTGGTCTTGAAAATGCCGGGATTGAAGTTGATGAGAAAGGATTCATAGTTATTAATGACAAATGCGAAACAAACATTTCAGGAATTTATGCAATTGGGGATGTCGCAGGTGAACCATTACTCGCTCACAAAGCTTCACATCAAGGCAGAGCTTGCGTAGAAGTTATTAATGGTGAAAATATTGAATTTGACCCTAAGGCAATACCTGCTGTAGTATTTACAGATCCTGAAATTGCCTGGACAGGATTAACTGAAACAGAAGCAAAAGAAAAAGGTTTAAATTTTAAAGTTTGTAAATTTCCGTGGGCGGCATCAGGCAGGGCTTTAACACTTGACAGGACAGACGGACTTACCAAAATAATTGTTGAAAATGAAACTGAAAGAATTATTGGAGTTGGTATTGTGGGTTATGGTGCAGGTGAGCTAATCGGAGAAGCAACACTTGCCATTGAAATGGGTGCAAATGTGAAAGATTTAGGAATGACAATTCATCCGCATCCTACACTTTCAGAAACATTAATGGAGTCTGCAGATATATTTTTTGGAACAGCAACAAGCATTTACAGACCAAAAAGAAAATAGCATTAAAATTTAAAAGAAAGCAAAATCACCCGTTTGTTTAAATTTATATTTCCGTTAATAATAATAGGATTATTATTATTAGTTCCGGTAATCACTCAAGATGAGATTGACCCTGAAACCGGTTACCCTGTATGGCTTTTTGACTCCACAGGAGATATAGCCGACCAGACCTCAGGTTTATTTTTTTTATCTTCACAAAATAAGATTAAAAAATTTCTGATATGTGATGATATAGGTGCAATTTCAAGAATTGAAGTTGATGAGAACAAAAACCCACCGGATGTAAAAATTCAAAAAATTATATTTTCAGATACGGTTTCAAAATTTTTTAAAACTTTCGTAAAAGTAGATTTTGAAGAAGTTATTTATGATTACAAAACAGATAGAATTTTAATTTCATCCGAAGGTAATAATAATGATGTAAATACTCCTTTCAGATATAGAAAAGATGAAGGAATATTTTCATTTACATTAAACGGTGATGTGGAAACTGCTGACAGTATATTGAATGTAGAAAAGGTGAAAGCTGATACTAATCTATTCAAATTCACAAGGCATAATATTGCATTTGAAGGATTTGCAGAAAGTGATAATTTTTATTTTCTCGGGCTTGAGAATTATATGGCTCATCAGTTTGTATTTTCTGACAGTACGGAAATTTTAGTAACCGATAAGAATTTAAATTTAATTAAAAGGATATCAACCGGAGGTGAAAGCATTGTAACAATTAGCGGCTTATATGCAATCAGTGATAAAGAATTGATAGGAATTGACAGAAATTTGAGAAGAATTTTTTATTTGAAATTTGATAACGATTGGAAAATTATTGAGAATAAATCAGTAACAATGAATCTGAATGTTCCTGATTACCCGCATATTTCAGATGTAGTAGGCATAGCACCTGAATCTTTAACAATGGATAATGAACAGAATATTTATGTTGCAATAGACCCATGGAAAGATAATTTTATGGTAGATATGGTGGACAGGGAAAAACTGAAAGACAGGGATAAAAAATATTTTTTAAACTACACTCCAATTTTATATAAATTTAAATACCCATTCTGAAAAAACCCGGAGCGGACTCCGGGTTATTCAAATTTAAGCAGTTACTAACTGAGAATCGAGTTTAGCAGTAATTTGTGGTTTTGGAACAGCACCGACAATTTCATCAACTTTTTTTCCATCTTTAAATATTAAAAGAGTTGGGATACTTCTGATACCGAATTTCATAGAGATGTCAGGATTATTATCAACATCAACTTTTCCGATTTTAACTCTGCCTTCGTATTCACCTGCGAGTTCTTCAATTATAGGAGCAATCATTTTACATGGGCCACACCAAACTGCCCAAAAGTCAATTAACACAGGAATATTTGATTGTTCAACTTCAGCTGCGAAGTTTGCATCTGTTATTTCAAGAGCTTTCATTTTATATTTTCCTTTCTGAAAACAAATTAATTAATTTATCTTTAAATTACTTTCGCCCAGAATTTTTTTCAAGTTTGAAATTAGTTCTTGTTTTGGATTAACTTTAAATTCTTTGGAAAGATAGTCTTTTGTATGTCCATTATCAATAACACGAAAACCAAGCCGGCAAGTTCCCGGGTGCTTTTCTACTTCATTTTTGACCAATTGCAGGTTTTTAATATCAAATTCTTTTTTATTAATGAGAATTAATATGTTTGAAGCATTTCTTTCGTGAAGTTTTTCTATCGGGTAAATATCATCAACAGTTACTTTAATTTCATCTCCGTTTTCATCTGCATTACCAACAATCATAACCAAAGCATTTTCTTCAAGAATTTGTTTTTTCTCTTCATATAATTTGCTGAATACCACACATTCGCCTGAGCCATAAAAATCAATAAGTTTGAACACCGCAAACTCATTCCCCTTTTTAGAAATTTTTCTTTGCAGATTATTTATTACACCTGCCATTTTTACAGGATTAATTTTGCTGAATTCTGTATCAGTAAAATCATTGCTGAAAGTTAAAGTTATAAAATTATTAATGTCTTTTTCAAACTTATCAAGAGGATGACCTGACAGATAAAAACCAAGAACTGTTTTTTCATTATTATATTTTTCCGGTTCTGAATATTCTTCACAGTTATCAAGTTGATAGTTATTTGTATCATTTTTTTCTTCCATTCCAAATAAACCTTCTTGACCGTTATTTTCAGACTGTTCTTTAAACCTTTGTGAATATTGGGTTGCACGTTCAAGATTTATGAACAATCTTTTTCTGTTAGGTTCAAATTCATCGAAAGCTCCGGAGTGAATCAGACTTTCCAATGCTTTTTTATTTACCACTTTCAAATCAACACGAACTAAGAAATCTATAAAACCGGAAAATTTACCATTTGCATTTCTCTCTTTAATAATTGCTTCCACAGCTTTCTCACCAAGGTTTTTCAAAGCACTTAATCCATAAATTATCTCACCTATTTTTTTATCATCTTTAATATTCTCATTATCATAATACTTCACTTTGAAATCTACTTCACCTTCATTTACATTAGGTTGTTTCAGATTAACACCCATTTTTTTACATTCATTTGCAAACTCCTGAAGTTCTGACTCGCTGTCTTTTCTGCAAGCCATAGATACGGCAAGAAATTCGATTGGATAATTTGCTTTCAGATATGCAGTGTAGTAAGCAAGAATTGAATATGCAACCGCATGAGATTTATTAAATCCATAATCTGCAAAGTCTGACATTAAATTAAAAATCTGGTCGGCAATTTTTTTATCATAACCTTTATTCACTGCACCTTCAAGAAATTCTGCTTTAATAGTTTTCATCAATTCAGCAATTTTCTTGCCCATTGCTTTTCTCATATTATCTGCTTGAGCCATATTAAATCCGGCAATATCACGAGCAATTTCCATCACCTGTTCCTGATAAACTATTATACCATAAGTATCCTTTAAAGCTTTTTCCATATCGGGATGAAGATATTCAATCGGTTTTCGACCATATTTTCTATCAATAAAATCAGGTATAAGTTTCATAGGACCGGGACGATAAAGTGCATTCATCGCGGATAGGTCATTTATGCTCTGAGGTTTAAGTTTAGCAAGATATTCACGCATCTTACTTTTTGAAAACTGAAAAATTCCGATTGTTGAACCTGAAGAAAACAAATCATAAGTCTTCTTATCATCAAGCGGAATTTTTTCAATAGTTAAATCTAACTTATACTTTTCATTTACGAGTTTAAGAGTTTTCCCGATAACTTTTAACTCCTTCAATCCGAGAAAATCCATTTTAATAAGTCCGGCATCTTCCAGTTGATTCATATCATACTGAGTGCAAAATACGTTATCCTCACCTGTCACTTTGGAAAGCGGAACATAGTCAGTTATATCCGATGGAGCGATAACAATTCCGGATGCATGAATGGATGAGTTTTTATTCAGGTTTTCGAGTGTGGAAGCATATTCAAAAAGTTTTTTCTTCTCTTCCGTATTTCCGGTTTTGAAATAATCTTTAAAATCTTTTACTTCTTCGAGGCATTTTTTTAACGGAGTAACTTTTCCAAAAACAATAGGAATGTGTTTTGTTAAATTGTTTATTTCATCAAAGTTAAAATTTAAAACACGCCCTACATCTTTCAATACACCGCGAGGTGCAAGTTTATTAAATGTAATAATTTGAGCAACTGAATTTTCACCGTATTTTTCTTTTGCATATTGAATTATCTCATCCCTTCTGTCATCCTGAAAATCAATATCAATATCAGGCATTGAAATTCTGTTGGGATTTAAAAATCTTTCAAAGAATAAGTTATACGGGATTGGGTCAACTTCTGTAATACCAAGAGCGTAACATACCAAAGAACCAGCAGCACTTCCTCTTCCCGGACCAACAAGCACACCCATCTCTTTTGCTTTGCGAATAAAATCCATAACAATCAAAAAATATCCGGAAAAATTCATTTTTTTTACAACATCCAGTTCATAGTTCAATCGGTTTTCATACTCTTTTGTAAGTTTAATATTCCTTTTTTTCAATCCCTCAAAAGACAGTTTATGTAAATAATCATCAAGATTATCAGATTTTTTTTCAGAATCAGGGATTCTGAAGTTTGGCATATGATTTATCTTTGTGTCAATTTCAAGATTACATTTTTCAGTAACTTCGAGAGTTGAATTGATTGCTTCGGGATAATCTTTGAACAGATTTATCATTTCAACAGCAGACTTAAAATAAATTTCATCTGTTCCATATCTCAAATTTGTCAATACATCATTAGAATTTGTATAACGGCTTTGCTTAGCACTTAAATTAAGATAAATATTATGAGCAATTGCGTGTTCTTTTTTTATATAATGAACATCATTAGTTGCAATAAGTTTGAGACCAAACTCTTTTGCAAGTGGAGGCATAGCTTTGAGAACTTTTTTTTCCGCTTCAATTGTCAAGTGATCCTGAATTTCGAGATAAAAATCATCACCGAAAATATCTTTATACTTCCCTACCATTTTTCTTGCAGTATCAATATCCCCGCGAGTTATATAGCAGGAAATAACACCACCGGCGCATGCAGATGTAGCAACCAATCCTTCACGGTATTGATTTAAAACTTCAAGGTCAACGCGTGGTTTGTAATAATAACCTTCGGTGTGACCAATAGAAACAATTTTCAGAAGATTTTTATAACCTGTAAAATCTTTTGCAAGAAGGATTAAATGAGCGTAATTAATATTACTTGATGCAAGCCCGTCAGCAGAGTCAGAAACAACCTCATGTTCAATTGTTTTTTTTACTTTTTCAAAACGAGAGGCAGACTGAGCAACATATACCTCGCAACCGATAATTGGTTTGATATTATTTTTACGACATTTTTTGTAAAAATCCATTGCACCGAACATAACACCGTGATCAGTAAGTGCTACTGCTTTCATTTTGTTTTCTACTGCGGCATTTACCAGTCCGTCAACTGATGAGATAGCATCCAACAGTGAAAAATGAGTATGATTATGTAAATGAATAAATTCTTTCATTAAAAAAATAAGTTAATAAATAGAAGAGATTTGTTCTTATAAAAGAACAATGATTTATGATTTTCTAAACATCAGCTTAAACACAGAACCTTTTCCATATTCCGATTCGCAAATTATTTTCCCATCCATTAAATCAGTTAAACGTTTTACAATCCATAGACCAAGTCCGTTAGAGCTTTCACCAGCCGTAGGACGTGACGAAAGTTTTGAAAATTTTCCGAATAGTTTAGGTAATTCTTCCTGCTTAATTCCCTGCCCTTCATCTTTAATATCTATATGAACATATTCATCTTTTTTATACATCGAAATTAAAACTTTTTTATTTTCAAAAGAATATTTAATAGCATTAGAAATTAAATTTTCAAGTACCTGATATACAGAATCTCCGTCTCCATATATGTGATATTCATTGTAGTCATCTTCAAAATCAGTATCAATGGATATATTTTTTTTATTGGCAATCGGCAAAATATCCGAAATAACTTTTTCCAAAACAGAAGAAATATTCATTTGCCTGTTTTCAAGTATGAGGTTACCGGATTCTATATTATTGATATCAAGCAAATTTGTTACTATGCCGATAATTCTTTTTGCAGTATTTTCTATTTTTGTTAATTTATCTACGATTTTTTCTTCAGGCATATTTCTATGAGCATTCTTCAGAGAGTTTGCTGACATAAGAATACCAGTAATCGGGCTTTTGAGATCGTGAGCAACAATACTTAAAAATTCATTTTTATCTGCATCAAGCTCAATGAGTTTCTCCATCGTAATTTTCAGTTCTTTGTTTGTATTCATAAGTTCCTGAGTTCTTTCTTTTACTTCGAGTTCAAGATTTTCATTATATTTTTTCATCAACTCTTCAGTTTTCTTTCTTTCAGAAATATCTCTTATGAATGCACTAAAATTAAATTTTCCTTCAATTTTTACTGGAGAAATAGCAAGTTCAACGGGAAACTCAACTCCATTTTTATTAATCGCAGAAATCTCAATTCGTTTATTAAGGATATGAGATTCGCCAGTTTTTACAAATCTGTTTAGCCCTGCAGAATGTTTTTCTCTGTAAGCTTCGGGGATGATAAGTTCTGAAAGACTTTTATTTTTCACTTCATCAATCGTAAAACCAAAAATTGTTTCAGCCATAGAATTCCATGAGACAACTTTACCTTCTTCATTTATAACGATAACGGCATCGAGTGCATTTTGAAGTATAAATCTGTTTCTTTCTTCGCTTTCATAAAATTTTTCTGTAACCTCAATATGTTTTTGAGTTAGCTCAATGTTTTTTAAATTAGCAATTTCAGATTCTTTTTTTGCTCTTTCAATATCAAAAAGCACTTGTAAACTTTTAGTTTTATTTACAATTTGTTCATTATAAATTTTCCTTTCAAGTTCTGCACTTAATCTTTCAAACTTAAAAGCATTTTTAAAATCTTCAAGTTGTCTGTAAACTTCAGCAAGATTTGAGTATAACCTGAAAAAGTCAGCATTGAAATTTTGATTACCTGTCATACCTTCTGATATTTTTAAATATTTTAGAGCAATCTCAGGTTTATTGAGTTTAGAATGGACTCTTCCAAGTGCTATGTTCAAATCAAAAATACCATATTCTTCTTTTAATTCAGTTTTTAATTCAAGACTCTTTGTAAAATATTCCAGTGCTTTTTCATATTCGCCTATAGTTTCAAAATGATTAGCAAGGTTTACATAAGAAAGCGATAAGCCATATTTATCATTGAGTTTTAAATAAGTTTTTACTGATTCCTGAATCAGTTTATATGCATTATCGAGATCGTTAGTTAAATTAAATATCTGTGCTTTATTATTCAGACTTTTTGCTAACCCATATTCATCTTTAAGGTTTTTGTAAATTTCAATTGCCTTGTTAATATATTGAAGTGAACTGTCTTTGTCTTTAAAATTTGCTGAGATGATAGCGAGATTATTATAACACGAAGCAAGACCTCTTATATCACCGGATGATTCAAAAAGTTCAACAGATTTTGTGAGATAATCAAAAGAGGTTGAATATTGTCCGAGTCTGTCATAAATTACTCCAAGAATATTATATGAATATGCAAGTCCGCTTTGGTAATTTTCTTTTTTAAAAATTTCTATTGCTGATTCGGCTTCTAAAATTGCCTGCATATGATCACCGACAATTCTATAATAATTTGCAATTATTCTCTTAGCATCTGCATATAGAATTTTATATCCAACAAGTTTATTGAAAGAAGCATCATTTTCTAAATCATCAGAAAACTCTTTTTTGAGTAAATCAATAACTTCATTTGAGGAGTTGAATGCTTCTTCAAATTTTATGTTTCTGTTTACCCAAGCATTATTAATTACATCTCTATATTTAGAAAAATCAAACAATCAGAAAGGATTATAATTGGTGAATGAAATTGAAAATACAAATATAATAGTTTACAATAAATTACAAAAGTGGCAAATTTTTTTATAGAATTGACAATTTATTAAATCAAATATTTATATAAAGTTTAAAAATTCATTGAGAATTTGAAAACACTAAATATCGTAGGTTAATAATTATATATCAATTTATAATAAATTTTTAAGTAATTTAACTGTGTTTTTACAGAAATGTAAAAAAATTAAAAATTCTAATATCATAATTTATGAAAAAACTTAAAACTTTTTCAGTGTCAATATTAATTTTTTTATTAGTATTGAATATTATTGTAAATGACATTCACGCTTGTTCAAGAATTGTTTACAATGGTTTAAATGGTTATGTAATAACTGCAAGGTCAATGGATTGGGAATCGGATGTTATGTCAAATTTATAGTTGTTTCCGAAAGGAATAAAAAGAAACGGTCAGGCGGGAAAAAATTCTGTTGAATGGACTTCAAAATATGGTAGTGTAGTTACTGCTGCCTGGGACATAGCAACTTCAGATGGTATGAATGAAAAAGGATTGGTCGCTAATTTATTATGGTTAGTAGAATCAAAATACCCGGAACCGTATAATTCGGGAAATGTAAAGTATCTTGCGATTTCACTATGGGCACAGTTTGTGTTAGATAATTTTGCAACGGTTTCGGAAGCTGTAGAATATTTCAAAAAAGGAGAGGTTGAAGTTTTAACAGACTTTATAGCAGGAACAGAAGAATACGGTACTATGCATTTATCTCTTTCAGATGCGACAGGAGATAATGCTATATTTGAATACATTAACGGAAAGTTAGATATACACCATAGCAAAGATTATACAGTAATGACCAATTCTCCTCCTTTCAAGGAACAATTGACATTATATAGTTATTGGAAAAATATTCCCGGAACAATAATGTTACCCGGGACAAATAAAGCACCTGATAGATTTGTTAGAGGAACATTTTATATAAATGCTATTCCAAAAACGGATGAAACAAGATTGGCAATTTCGTCAGTATTCAGTGTGATAAGGAATATATCAGTTCCGTTAGGTTTTACGACACCAAATGAACCAAATATATCATCAACAAGATGGAGATCAGTTTCAGACCAAAAAAATCTTGTATATTACTTTGAGACAGCAACAACACCAAATACATTTTGGGTAGATTTTTCAAAAATAGATTTTAGTGAAACTGCAAATGTAAAAAAATTATCAGCAGATAACAATCAAACATATGCAGGAGATGCTTCAGGATTATTTATAAACACGGATGCATTTAAATTTCAAAGTGTAGGGGAATAAATATTTAAAATAGTATTGAAATGATACTAATTGTTACATAGAAATAGAGGATTGATTTTGTTATTTTTATGAACTCATAGAAAGTTGCTCGAGTGGTTGAAGAGGCACGCCTGGAACGCGTGTAAGGTGTCAAAGCCTTCGAGGGTTCGAATCCCTCACTTTCTGCAAAGGATTTTATCTTAGTCGCCGAAGAAAGAAATCAAAAACTAATTCACAATAAAAATTTAACCTCAAAACGGTAGGATTAACAACGAATTTTCACTATATGTAGGAATTTCACGAATTTATAAGAAATCGTTTTTTATAAAAGGATTAGATTTAGGGTTTAGCCCGCAATTTCAGGATGTTTGGATGATTTTCACTTAAGGAATAGTTTCCTAATTAAGTCCGTAATTATAAAAGGAAATGAATTTTATTATTAAGAATTGTGTAATTCGTGTTAATTCGTGGTTAAAGGTTTTTTATTATTATTGAAGTTTATCATTATTCACTTAAATCTCAATTATAAAATGACTTTTTAATAGAACCATATCGGGTTATTTTTTGTATAATGAAGAAAGCAATAATAATAATATTAAGCATTATGATAATCGCAATTATATTTTATGTATTTACAATTTATTTCCCGTTTGATAAAGACCCACAAAAAATAATTCAGGATAAACCTGATTCCAAAGAGTTAATTTCAGATGTAAAATTTAAAACTGAGACATTGGCGGAAGGTTTGGAAAGTCCTTGGGCAATAAGAGAATTACCAGATGGAAGAATATTAATATTAGAAAGACCCGGAAAAATTAAAGTTTATGAAAAAGGAAAAATAACAGGTGAACTGGAAGGTGTTCCCGAAACTGAATATAGAAACGGTACACAAGGTGGACTTCTTGATATTGAGTTGCATCCGGATTTTAAAAATAACGGGTTGGTATATTTATCATATGTTATAAAAGAAAATGGAAATGAGATGACAAGAGTTTCAAGATTTAAACTTGACGGAAAAAAATTAACATTTGATAAAGTTATTTTTCCCGGATTTCCCGGAAGTAAAAAAGCAAAACATTTCGGTAACAGAATCAGATTTGGAACGGATGGCAAATTATACATTACACTTGGTGAAAGAGGAGAAGGAGAGAGAGCACAAAACTTATTGGATTTGAATGGGAAAACATTGCGACTGAACGAAGACGGAACAATTCCGGAGGATAATCCATTTTACGGTAGGTCGGATGCAAAATGGGAAATTTTTTCTTACGGAAACAGAAATTCACAAGGGATGGCAATTCAACCCGGAACAGGATTAATTTTTCAAACAGAGCATGGTCCATCGGGGGGCGATGGTCCGGGAGGTGGGGATGAAGTGAATATAATAGAATCCGGGAAAAATTACGGTTGGAACGTGATAAGTCATAAAGAAATTAAAGCAGGAATGGAATCACCTCTTTTGGAATACACACCGGCGATTGCACCATCGGGAATGACATTTTATACAGGAGATAAATTTCCACAGTGGAAAGGAAATTTATTTTTTACGAATTTGGTAGGCAGATGTCTTATAAGAGTTGAGTTAGATGGGCGGAAAGTTATAGGTGAAGAAGTGCTATTAAAAAGAGAGTTTGGAAGATTGAGGGATGTTATGAACGGTAGTGATGGGTATATATATTTTATAACATCGGATACGGATGAATATGGACCCGGAAGGGATAAGGGTGATAGATTAGTGAGAATTGTTCCGGCTCAATAGGAATTTATAAACGGGAGAGGTGGCAGAGCGGTTGAATGCGTCGGTCTCGAAAACCGGTATAGAAGAAACTCTATCGAGGGTTCGAATNNTTCGAATCCCTCCCTCTCCGCAGGGTGAAAATGTATATAGTTTATATATTAAAAAGCCTTCTTGATAATAGATTTTACTATGGTATAACTTCAGAATTAGAAAAGCGAATTAAAGATCATAACTCAGGAAAGGTAAAATCTACAAAAAGAAGAAGACCATTAGTATTGCATTATAAAGAGGAATATTTAAATAAATCTGAAGCTTTAAAAAGTGAAATATTTTTTAAAAGTATTGATGGATATAATTGGTTGAAATCTAATAAGATTATTTAGTTTATCGTCGGTCTTGCTCCGTAGGAGTCCCTTCGGGAAAAACCGGTATAGGGGAAACTCTATCGAGGNNCGAATCCCTCCCTCTCCGCATTTATTAATTTTCCTCAAACAACTCCATCATTTTTACGTATAAATAATTTATTCTTATAACTAAACCTATGACAAAACAAGATATCAAAGACATAATTGAATGGGGGTGTATATTGGTTGTGTTTACGGCGATGATGGCTTATGGATTTGGTAAAGTTGTGCAGTTTAATTATGATATTTACCTCGACAAAACTGTTAGAGAACTTACACCAATGCAACTTATGTGGGCTTTTTACGGTTATTCACTGACTCACGCTATCATTCTTGGTGTTGTGGAAGTGACCGGAGGATTTATGTTGCTGTTTAGAAAAACAAGAGTTTTTGGTGCGCTGATTTTATCCTGTGTTCTTAGTTATGTAATTTTTCAGGATATAATATATGAGGTTTTGAGAGGGGCGTTATTTGCAGCGATAGTTTATTTAATACTGGTGATGATAATTTTATTTCTTAACAAAGAAAAGGTTATTGAAATTATAAAATCGTTTTGGGATACCCGAGTGAAGGGAAAAGGAAATATGAATTTGCTGTTAAAAATAATTCTGATTGTTTTATTTGCCATAATTATTAAATTTATTGAAATTCAAATAACTCATTTTAATTGGTAAAAAGCATTCCCTACATTCATAGATTCCTGAATAATTGTTTTTTCATTTCTAAGTAACTTTTTTTCTATTTTTTAGTAATATTTAAATATCTTGTATATCTAAATTTTACAGATTTAGATTTAATTGAATTTTTTTGAATAAAATTCTGTATTTATATATATAAAATAAACCAAATAAATTACATATACGATAAATGAAAAAAATATTTTTAATTTTATTATTAATTGTAACAGGAAGTATTTATGGACAAGAACAAACTTCTTCTTATCAGTTTTCAACAGATTTAAATAAAACTGAGAATGATCAACTGACAATAGAGTTAATAACTCCCGTAATTACAGAACAAAATATTACATACAGATTTCCTGCGATGATCCCAGGTACATATAAAATTTTGAATTTTGGATATTTTATAGATGATTTGAAAGCATTTGATGAATCGGGAAATCAATTGTCAACAAACAGAGCGGATATAAACTCATGGGAAATATCAAATGCTGACAGACTTTATAAATTAATTTATAAAGTAAGTGACACATTTGATGATTCTTCAAAAGAAGCAAAAAATATTTGGCCTATNNCTGGGACGAACATTGATGCGGGAAAAAATTTTGTTTTTAATAATCATGGATTTTTCGGATACTTTGATAATTATCTGAATAATGAATATATAGTAAGCATAAAAAAACCGGAAGGATTTTATGGAGCAACAAGTTTAGTGAAATCCAAAGAAGGCACTGATATGGATTTATTTATTTCTCCAAATTATCAGTTCTTGATTGATAACCCGATTATGTATAATATTCCTGATACTGCAAGTATTTATTATCCTGAGAGTAAAATACTAATAGCAATCTATTCTCCGGGAAAAAATATTTCTGCAAATGATATAAAGGATGAATTAACCGATTTGCTTGATGCTCACAGAAAATATTACGGAGGTATTTTACCGGCTGACAGATATTCATTTATAATGTACTTCACTGCTGACCCTAAGATGATGGGGATAGGCGGAGCTCTTGAACATAATATGTCGTCATTTTATTTTTTTCCGGATGTTCCGAAAAGTTATGTAAGCGAAACGATTGATTATCTTATGAAAATTTGTTCACATGAGTTTTATCATATAATTACTCCTTTAAATTTACACGCCGAACAAATAGGAAATTTTGATTTTAATAATCCTCAGATGAGTGAACATCTTTGGTTATATGAAGGTGTTACGGAATATAATGCTCATTATATTCAACTTAGAGAAGGTTTAATAAATTTTGATACTTATTTAAATATATTCAAAGAAAAAATGGAATCTTCAATGAGCTTTGATGATAAACTACCATTTACTGAACTTAGCAAAGGTGCATTAGATAAATACGCATCGCAATACTTAAATGTATATCAAAAAGGTGCTTTGATTGGGATGTGTTTGGATATTTTAATCAGAAATGAAACTAACGGAGAAAACGGATTGCAAGATGTTATAAATATTTTATTGCAAAGATATGGAATTGATAAATCATTCAAAGATGAAGATTTATTCAGAGAGATTACCGAACTTACAACTCCAAAGATTGGAGAATTTTTCGAGAAATATGTGGCAGGAACTGAAAGACTTCCATATTCAGATATATATAATATGATTGGTGTAGAATATACCGAGAAACCATATACAGTAATAGATGGTGGCGGATTTTCAATTAATTTTAATCCGGAAACTTTTAGATTATTTTTTATGACTTTGGATGAGAATAATGAAACTGTAAAAAATATTGGATTAAAAGTTGGTGATGAAGTATATTCGATTAATGGTGATGTTATTAATTATACGAATTTGAAAGATAAATTTGGAAGTCCGGATAATCAGAAAAAACTTGGTGATAAACTTGAAATGGAAGTTTTCAGAAAAAATGCGGAAGGGAAATTCGATAAAATAAAACTTTCAGGTGAAATAAAAACTGTAAAGACAAGTTATAAGTATGAAGTTAAAGCGATGAATAATCCTAACGAAAATCAAAAACGAATTAGATATTCCTGGGGTGGAGCCGGAGTGAACTAAATAAAATAAAAATCATTAAGCAGAGATTGCATAAGCCGGAGATAACATACGACTGATTATTTCCGGCTTTTTATTTTTAATCCATTTATAAAGTTTATTGATTTCTTTGGTAAAGTGAATGTTATTGAGTTTTTGAGATAGGTAAACCAAAATTGTGAAATCATAAATAATATTAAAATTTCTTTCTATGCTTTTTATATTATTTATGATTTTAATCAGTTCGGGAAGATAAGTTTTAACTAAATTTTTATCCGACATAAATTTAGACTTCTCAAGAATCGAAATACAAAACTTTAAAGTATTAAAATAATCTACATTTGAAAAAGTATGATTTTTCCTTAGTATCCTGTCAATTTTGTTGACAAAAAAGATAGCGTTTTCAAGGTCTGCATTTTCCCATTTCCAAAATTCAAGTTCGACTTGCGTTATATAAACAAAGAACAACTGATCATTACTGTATAATTTTCTAAGAGAAAATATTGAGTTATAATTAAACCTGATAAATGATTTTAAAACAGATGGATTTATTTCTAATATTATATTATCTCCGTCAGTATTCCAACTAATCAAATTATCAATATATTCATCAGTTTTTAAAGCATAAAATCGGAAAAACGCATCTGCAAATCTCGAATAGATAAGCAATTCATTTACGAGCGATAAACTTAGGTATTTAAATAATTTTTTATCCTCTGAAAATGAAGAAAATCTAAGCAGATGAAACAAGATATGAAGCCGATAATCTGAATAAACAGTTACCGGTAAATCTTTATAATACTTTAAAGTTTCTTTTAAAATTAAGTCTGCTTTTGAATTATCCTTTTGAAAAATTAAATTATTTATTTTTGTTTTAAACAGAATAGTTTCGGTTTTTAAATCATTTTTTAAAGCGAGTTTTAACCCTTGCGTATATAATTTTTCAGCAATTGATGAATTTGAATTTTCAAGCTCAAGATTACCGATTATAAAATAATATTTTAATATTTCTGAAATACTGTTGATTTTTTTTGAGAGAGTTAGGCATTCATACAAATTTTTTAGAGCAAGTGAATATGATTTTTCATTACGCATTAAAAATTGGTAACCGAGAGCTTCTGAATATTTATATCTTATATGAATTTTAATTTTATCCTTATCATTAATTTTCAATTTTCGAGAACGAGCAACTAATTTTTTAAAATTATTCAGGTTTTTGGCAAACCTGTTTTTATCTCTGCGTCTATGATGATAAACAGAATAAAATTCATAAACCTTAGAAAGAGTTTCAGGATTTTTAATATAAGAAACTGTGCTGTCAAAAGATGACTTTGCTTCACGAATCATTGAATGATTTAGATATTCAAAAGANNTGTCAAAAGCTTTATCAACAGAGTTAACTTTACCCGAAATTTTAAAATCGAAATAAAACTCTCTTAATTGTTTAAGCAGTCTTGAGCGATGACATCTGAGCATTGAAATATTAATATTCAATATTTTGCATACCTTTTGATTATCCCAAACTTGACCGAATTCTCTGCCGGAAATAAATTTTTCTATTATTCTAAAAAGAATCAGATATTTTCTATTTGCAGAATCAATACTTTTTAATCTTGAATTATAAAATCTTTGTCTGACATCCGTCGGAATAGCCGAAAATTCATTAAAATATATCAAAAGTCGCTTATTCATAATTTAATATAATATATTGTATTTTTAGTATTTATATATAATTTATGCAATAAT
>DKKL01000018.1 GCA_002455255.1 Candidatus Tepidiaquacellales bacterium UBA6667
AGTGCGTATTATTTCAATTCGTTCCATTCGTGAAAATTCGAGTTAAAAATTTTATCTAACACAAACCATGCACCTTCCATCGCATACTCTATAAAAAATCTCGTGCGGACCACTCTCTTCCAAAATCTATCACCCCTTATTTTCTCCTTTAAAATTTAATCCAAATTCCCTATTTTAACACTCAAACAATATAATATGCGTCGAAAACACTGCTTTTCCCAATTGTATTATGTTTTTGAAATTTAATAATAATTGATATTTAAGTTTTTATTTTCTATCAGTTTAAATTATTTTTACAATAATTGAAACTAATTGAATAAAAATTCTTTTAATATAAGTATGAGCAAAATTGATATTGACAAAGTAAAAAAAACATTCAACTGGGATCCGTCTAAAGGTGATTACTTGGTTCGTCCTGAAGAAGAAAGGAAAAAAAGTATTAAAAATTACATTGGTATAATTGCCATTGCAATTTCTGTTATTATGGTATTTTTTATAATCAGTTATATAAAATTTATGTAATTATATTACTGATTTTTTTTAAAACAAAAATTTTCTCCCCTCCAGTTTTTCCCCAATAAAGAAAAAGGGCGATTCATCACCGCCCTTTTTTATTTTTAACTATACGTATTTGACTCTATATAATTTAAAGTCTTCCTTCAAATGACTTCAATTCATCCGTCATTTCTTTCGGAAGTTTATCTCCGAATTTATCAAAGAATTCTTTCTGTGCAGGAATTTCTTTTTTCCATTCTTCATTATTAACTTCCAATACTTTTTCAAGATCCTCTTTCTTTATATCAAGACCTTTCGTATCAATCGCATCAGCTGTTGGCACATATCCAATCGCTGTTTCATTAGCTCCTGCTTTTCCGTTCAATCTTTCATACACCCATTTTAAAACTCTCGCATTATCACCAAAACCGGGCCATAAAAATTTACCTTTATCATCCGTTCTGAACCAGTTTATATGAAAAATCTTTGGTGCTTTATCCCCTAATTTTTTTCCCATATCAACCCAATGACCGAAATAATCCCCCATATTATATCCGCAAAATGGTAACATTGCAAAAGGATCTCTTCTCACTACTCCAACAGCACCTGTAGCCGCTGCTGTTGTTTCTGAACTCATTGTCGCCCCAACAAATACACCGTGTTGCCAATTGAATGATTCATATACTAAAGGAATTGTGTTCGCTCTTCTTCCACCGAATAAAATTGCAGAAATCGGAACTCCCTTTGGTGCTTGCCACTGCGGAGAAATTACAGGACATTGTGAAGCAGGTGCTGTAAATCTTGAATTAGGATGTGCAGCTTTACCTTCTCCGTTATATGGCTGCCCTTTCCAATCCCAAAGAGGTGATGGAGTTTCTTTTGTCATACCTTCCCACCATGGTTCGTTATCGGCTGTCCTCGCAACATTTGTAAAAATTGAATTCTCTTTTAAAGATGCTATCGCATTAGGATTTGTTTTGGGATTCGTTCCAGGAGCAACTCCGAAAAATCCTGCTTCCGGATTTATTGCATAAAGTCTTCCGTCTTCACCGATATACATCCACGCAATATCATCGCCAACTGTTGTAACTTTATATCCTTCGTTTTCCAATGCACTCACCATCATTGCAAGGTTTGTCTTACCACAAGCAGAAGGTAACGCAGCAGTTATATATGTTGTTTCACCATCAGGAGTTTCAAGTCCTAAGATTAACATATGCTCTGCCATCCATCCCTGTTCTTTTGCTAACCAACTTGCAATTCTCAAAGCAAAACATTTTTTACCGAGTAACGCATTACCGCCGTAACCTGAACCGACACTCCATATCAAATATTCTTCCGGGAAATGTGCAATGTATCTTCTTTCGGGATTACAATCAGCTACACTGTGAAGCCCTGCAACGAAATCATATTCACTTTTCATTTTATCAAGTGCCTGCTGTCCCATTCTTGTCATAATTCTCATATTCGCAACTACATAAGGTGAGTCAGTAATCTCAACTCCAACTTTTGATGCCGGAGAATCCGCCGGTCCCATAATGTAAGGGATTACATACATTGTTCTTCCTTTCATAGCCCCATCAAAAATCGGTTTCATAATATCTTTCATCTCTTCAGGTGATTTCCAGTTGTTTGTCGGACCAGAATCTGAGGCATCTTTGGTACATATAAAAGTTAAATGCTCAACTCTCGCAACATCATTAGGATTTGAATAATGTAAATAACAATTCGGATAAGTTTTTTCATTAAGTTTCATCATAGTTCCATCATTTAGCATCTCTGACATTAGCATATCATACTCTTGTTGTGAACCATTACACCAATACACTTTATCAGGTTTACACAGATCCGCACATTCCTGCACCCAATCTTTTAACTTTTTACTAAATTGCATTTTTGCTCCATTCTTTTATTTAAGATTTAATATATTTTTTTTATAAATTTTTTATTTTTTTTGTATAAAATTATATTGTCATTCTGAGGGAGCTTGCNNTGCGACCGAAGAATCCCATACACCACTCGTGTCATTCTGAGGGAGCGTGCGACCGAAGAATCCCATACACCACTCGTGTCATTCTGAGGGAGCGTGCGACCGAAGAATCCCTTTAACAAACTCCTCCCACCCAAAATGAAAGAACAATTACTAAAAAACAACTTAACCCTTCACCTCAATTTCCTCATCATCCAAAAACCCATGTTTCTCATTTCTTTGCTTTCCCTTGCTCCCAACCATCGTATAACTCATCAATATCCCAATCGGTCGCGTAGTCTCAAACTTCATCAAAATAATTTTTATCATACTCATAATAGGAACTGACAAAATCATCCCCATAATTCCCCATACATAACCCCAAAATATCAACGCAAACAAAATCAAAATCGGACTTAAATCCAAATGATCACCGAATATCTTCGGCTCTAAAAAATTTCCGAATAAATTCCCAATCACCACCAATAAAATCAAAATTATAATCGGTGTAAATACGGTATCATACTTTAGCAATGCTGTTATAAACGGAAGAATCGTCGCGATAATACTACCGATGTTAGGAATAAAATTCATTAGAAAAGTCATAAATCCCCAAACTATATAAAAATCTATCCCGAAAATCCAAAGTACCAATGTTACTAATAAGGAATGAACAAAATTAATTGCCGTCTTCCCAATTATATATTTTCTAACATCAACAAAAACATCTTCAATTATAGAAGCAATTTTTCTTGCTCTGTCAATATTAAAAGCAACTAAAATTCTTCGTCTGAAACTGCCTATTTCCGAAAGTAAAAACACAACATAAATTAATATTAAAACAAAATCACCGAAAATTCCTGCAACACCTGAGAATAAAGATGTAACGATATTAGTAACCGTTCCATCTTTCATAAGTGTGCTCATATTCATACTGTCTTTTATGCCCTGAACTTCAATTCCGTAACTTTCAAGAGTTGCAAAAAAATTGTTATATAAATCGTTAAACTTTGCCTCATATCTCGGAAGTTCGGTTTGAAATGTATTTATTGAGGTCAGTATAAAAACACTCGCTATATTTGAAATAATAATTATTATGAGTAAAATAATCGTAATGGATAACCATCCGGGTACTTTTTTTCTTTTCATCCACTCATAAAGCGGTTCAAATATAAATGTGATTACTATGGCAATAAAGAAAGGCAGGAGAATAGATTGTAAAGTTTTTAAAACAAAAAAAGACAGCACGATTAATATCACCGCTGCCGTAAAAACAAAAAATTTATTATTCTGCTTCTCCATTAAAATTATATTTTAAAAATCAAAAACCTATACCACCTCGTGTCATTCTGCCTACCTCTTCGGGAGGAACTCGCGACAAAAGAATACCTTACAATATCACTTTCATTTCCCGCAGGAGTCTCTTGTAAAGGACTCCTGAGATCCCCAAGCACCCCTTAAGATGCTTGTCCCTAAAAAATGGGAGAAGAATCAAATCAAAGTCCCCCTTTGGAGGGNNGGAGGGGGATTTAGGGGGAGGACAATTTAATTGATTGATTAAAATATCCTACTTAACACATCATCCCCTCAAAATACCAAAAATCTATAATTAATGATATTTACAACATTTTCCACTTCCTACACACCAATTAACACCCACACTCACCATTTAACTAAAAAAACACCAATTAACTCAAAAA
>DKKL01000031.1 GCA_002455255.1 Candidatus Tepidiaquacellales bacterium UBA6667
TAGCTCCGTTTAAGCTATCTACATAAACTACTGTGCCAGCGTTATCCAAATCAGGATTTATTACTGATGGATTTGGCGATTCTGTGATTGTCTGTGGATTTCTGCTTCCGAACGGATCGGATACATTAAATCCAAGATAGAAACCTGTAATTACTAATAATAGCATTACAGAAAGGTAGAAATATTTCTCTCTCATTTTAATTACCTTTGTTTTTAATTAATAATAAAAAGTTCTTTAAATTCTATAAATTGAAATATAGATACTTAAAGTATGTATTTTAGGTTTTAATTTCAAGCAATATTATCTACTATTTGATTACAAAATGAGCAGGAACAAAAAAAGGAAAAAATTGTTATTAATATAAATGTTGACAAAAATTAGTATATAAAAAAACAATACAATTATATAAATTATAATACTATGAATAAAATAATTATTACAATCATTTCCCTATTTTTTCTTTCAAATTCCGGATTTGCTCAAATCAAAGAAGGTGAACCTGAATTTAGAAGAAAAAATAATAATACAAATAATCTGATTTTAGGAATTTTTAATCCTAATAATTTTACTATGAATCATTCATTAAATTTTTCTATGGTAAATTCCAGATATGGCAACATTGGAATTACATCCTATACAAATTCAATGAATTATAAGTTTAATGATAAACTGAATATTCAGGCAGATATTACTATGCAATATTCTCCATTCACAAAGACATCTTTTGGAAGTGCTTTTGACAATCAGTTACAGAATGATTTAAATGGATTAACTCTATCAAGAGTAAAACTTAATTATAAAGTTTCTGATAATGCATTTATCAATGTTGAATTCAGAAATGGAAATAACGGTTTATATGATGACAGATATTATGATCCGTATTACTGGAGATAAATTTTTAATTAAATAAGAATTTGCAATTAATTCCCCCGATAATAAGGGGGTTTTTCTTTTATGAGAGAAGATTCCAAAAGAAATATTTTAAATGATTTTTTAAATATTGCTATAATTGTATTATTTGTTATAGTCGCATATTTATTATATTCCCTCGTAATGAAGTCAGTGAATACCACAGAAAAAGAAACAGCGATTTTACCAATAGTAACTGATACTACCAAGAAAAAAGAGAATACAACCAATCAACCAAATTTAACAATTCAACTTGAGATTCTAAACGGTACGAGCCAAAGCGGAGTGGCAAGTATTTTCACGGATTTTTTAAGAAAACAAGGTTTTGATGTTGTTGATTATGGAAATTATCAATCAACAGATGAACCAAAGACTTTAATTATAGACAGGTCAGGCAGTTCATCAAAATGTAAAAAAATAGCCAGTACTCTGGGGATAAGTGAGAAACAGATAATTCAACAATTGAATTCTACTCTATATGTTGATGCAACAGTAGTAATAGGAAAAGATTTTAAAGAATTAAAACCCTTCCAATAAAATAAAAATTAATGACATCTAAAGAACTTTCACAAAAAATTGCAAAACTAATGTCTGATAAAAAAGCTGAAGACATTATAATTTTAGATTTGCGAAAACTTACTGCTATTACTGATTATTTTGTAATATGTTCAGCAAGTTCCGATACACAAGTAAAGGCAATATCAGATCACGTATCGAAAGAATTAAGCAAGATTCAGGAAAAGCCCTGGCATAACGAGGGATATGGAAATCTCAGCTGGATATTGCTTGATTACGTCGATGTTGTTGCTCATATTTTTTACGGTCAAACAAGAAAATTTTATAATCTTGAAGGATTATGGGGTGATGCAGAAATTGAGTATTACACAGATGAAGTAAATGAAAAAAAATAGAATTAAACTATTATTAACCTGCGGAGATATTGCAGGAATAGGTCCTGAAATAATTTTAAAAATTTTCAACAAAACTGATTTATTTGAAAAATATGATATAAAGATTTGTGCTGATGAATGGATGTTTACGAATTACTTAACAATCCCCGGTCTAAAAAATTTACCTGAAGGTAGATTTGAAAATTTAGGAATAAAAGAATTTAATTTCACTTCCGGAAAAAGCACAAAAAAAACCGGAGAGGTTTCTGCAATATCAATCTATAGAAGTGTTGAGTTATGCAAAAATCAAAAGTTTGACGGTATGATTACTTTGCCAATTTCAAAAGAATCTATTAATTCCGCTGGGTTTAAGTTTCCTGGACATACAGAGTTAATAGGAAAAATTTTAAATGAAAAACCAGTGATGATGTTTTATTCAAACAAATTCATTGCATCATTAATAACTTCACATATACCATTAAAAAAAGTATATAAAAAAATTTCTGAGAAAATCATTACAGAAAAAGTAATGCAATTAAATGGAATTTTAAAATCAGACTTTAAAATTAAAAATCCAAAGTTTGGTATATTATCATTAAATCCTCATTCCGGGGATAATGGTCTATTAGGTGATGAGGAGTTAAAAGTTATTATACCTGCGATAAAAAAATTGAATAAAAATAATATCAATGCAATCGGACCTTTTGCATCTGACGGATATTTCGGATTGAAAAATTTCAAAAATTTTAATGTGACTATTGGAATGTATCATGATCAGATTTTAAATCCATTTAAATTACTTTGTTTTGAAGATGGAGTAAATTTCACCGGAGGTTTAAGCATTGTGAGAACATCTCCCGATCATGGGACAGCTTTTGATATTGCCGGTAAAGGGATTGCTCAAATAAGCAGTACGCTTTCAGCAATAAAACTTGCGGCAAAAATTGCATCAAACAGAAAGGATAAAAATGTTAAAATTTGAAAATGTAAATTTTGGATACCCAAATAAAGAAATATTTAAAGATATAAATCTATTTGTAAATTATGGAGAATTTATATTTTTAGTAGGTGAAAGTGGAATTGGAAAAACAACACTGTTAAAATTAATTTATAGTGAATTAAAACCAACCGGAGGAGATATAAACTTTGAGGAATATGATTCTAAAAAAATAGAGAATAGAGATATACCATATTTAAGAAGAAAAATCGGAGTAGTGTTTCAAGATTTTAAGTTAATGAATGACAGAAATATTTATGAAAATATAGCTTTACCTTTATACATAGATGGATTAAAGGAAGATAAAATTAAAAAAAGAGTTTATGATATTGCTTCGAAAATTGGGATTATAGATAAATTAAATAATTTTCCCTATGATTTATCAGGAGGCGAACAACAGAGGGTTTCCATCGCAAGGGCAATGGTTAACGAACCAAAACTTTTATTAGCAGATGAACCAACAGGAAATTTAGATCCATTTATTTCATTAGAAATCGTTAAATTATTGAATGAAATAAATGTATTAGGAACCGCAATTATTTTTGCAACTCACAATTTTGATATTGTTAAAAAAATGAGAGATAAAAGGATAATTCAGATAAAAGAAAATAAATTATTCGAAGTGAAACTTAAAATTTAAGTTATCTTTTATACAAGAAATCCAGAATTTTTTTCCAATCGTTTTTTAAATCATAATCAAAACGATCATCGGGTTTAAGATTAAATCCTTTTTCAAGATTTTCAACACCTCTTTCTATTTCCCCGGTAATAAAATAAATTTTGGATTTTTCGTAAAATGGTTCTGACCAAATGGAATTTATTTTTGAAACATTTTCAAATGCCTGAATTGCTTCATTAAATTTATTAGCTTCTATGAGGGCACATCCGTAATCAAACCAAGCATCATAATTTTTAGATTCCAACCGAATTACATTTTCATAGCTTTTAAGTGCATCACTAATATATCCTAAAGCAATTTCTGCGTCTGCTTTAGAATACCAAATTTCAGAAAAATCTTTGCACAAGATTAGAGATGAATTAAAATCTTCAAGTGCTTTTACATAATCATCAAGATAATAATAACAATTTCCGCGACCATAAAATGATTCATAGTTTTTAGGGTCAAGCATTATTGATTTAGAAAAATATTCAATTGCATTTCTATATTCACCTATTTCTTCGTAAGCATTTCCAATATTATGATAACAAAATGGATCTTCGTTTTTTAATTCAAGGGCTTTTTTATAACAATCAATAGCAGAATATAATCTGCCTATAGCAGCATAGGCATTACCTTTGTTATACCATGCAGGAGAAAATTTATCATTTATTGCAATTGCAATATCATAACTCTCAATTGATTTTAGAAATCTTCCCATTCTGTTTAAAACAATCCCCATATTATACCAAGCATTAAAATTCATCGGTGACATTTCAAGATGTTTTTTATAGGCAGCAACTGATTCTTCAAACATATCAAGAAAATCATAACAATAACCGAGTTCATAATAAGCATCACGATAATTGAAATCCATATTTACCACTTTTCTAAAACATTCTGCTGCTTCATTATATTTCTCAAGTCTTTCATAAGCCAAACCGAGATTAAAAATTGCATCGAGATTTTCAGGTTCCAATTCAATTACTTTAATTAGCATATTAATTGATTCCTCATAAAATTCGAGGTTATCAAGAGTTATTGCTTTGTTTAAATAAATTTCAATGTCGTTCGGATTTAATAAAATTGCTTTATCATAATATTCGACAGCTTCTTCAAATTTTCCTAAAGCATCACAAACTAATGCTTTCTTATGCCAAATATCTACAGAATAAGGATATAACTCTAAATATTTATTTATTAATGGAAGTGAGTCATTGTATTTTTGTTTATCATACAGTTCATTAATCTTTTCTTCTAAAGATTCAGGGTCAAAATAATTATACAAATCGGAATTCATTTTATTGGTTTTATTATCATTATTTTTATCCGGTATATTTTTGTCATCCCTATTATTATCTTCGTATTCATCAAATTTGTCAAGGTCGTCAAAATCTTTCATTTATTCTCCTTTAATGATTTAAATCAAATTATATAAAAGTGTATATTAAGTCAAGTAATTACTTGAAAGTGTAAAAATTTTTGGAGATAATTTTTTATACTTTAAAGTATTTTTAAATTAAAAGAATTATTTTATATTTGATTTTCCCGTTACTATGAAAAAATTAATTTTTCTACTGTATCCCCTTATATTTTTGGTTTCTTGTTCATCTTTGAAAATTAAAGATAATATTTCAATAGATGAAAATTTTGACTGGTTGCAGAGGGGGAGAACTGTATCAAACTTCAATTCCGGAAACGGATTAATAACCGAAAATATCAAACAGATTTGGTCATTCAATGCTGATGGAGGATTTTCCAAAAACGCAATGCTCGCAACTGACGGAGTTTTGTTCGCTTCAACACTTCGAGGTGAAACATTTGGAATTAATATTTTAAACGGCAAAGGGCTTGGCAGATTCGGAAAAACAGGGGGAGGGGTTAATTGTCCTTCATTTTACAAAGGGAATTTAATTATTACATTTGATGGAAATGAAGATGCATCAGCTCTGAGATATGATTTAAAATCAGGAGAGGTAAAATGGAGATTAAACTTTGGAATGGTAAAGTCAGCTCCGACAGTTGAAAATGAATTTATTTATATAACTTCAAAAGATTCTTCAATTTATAAAATAAATTTTAATGATGGCAGCCAAGTTTGGAAGTTGAGCTCAGGAACTGATAAAGAAAGATTTGATCAGTTTATTTCAACTCCTGTAATTTCAAATCAATTATTATTTGCAGTTACATCCAAAGGAATTCTTGTATGTGTTGATAAGAATTCCGGCAATGTAAATTGGATTAAAAAAACAGGATTAAATATTTTATCGGATATTTCAGTGGATGGAGAAAATATATATTTAAACTCAGAAAATGGAAATATATTATGTTATGATTTTTCAGGTAATTTAACTTGGGAAAAAAAGTTTGAGACTTCATTCACATCATCATTTGCATTTTTAAATGAGAATATTTTAGTTTCTGGAATAGATGGATATCTTTATAATTTAAAAAAGATTAACGGTGATATGAATTGGAAATTTAAAACTAATGGTGCATTATACAGCAATCCTGTAGTTTATGACAACAAAGTATTTCTGAGTTCATTTGACAAACATTTGTATATTATAGATTCGGATACCGGAGAAAAAATTTGGAGTATGAAATTTGAATCAAGATTAAGAACTGCTCCATTGGTTTGGAGAAATTATTTATTTGTTGCCTGCGATAACAGGGAAATTTATTGTTTTGAATTTTTAAAATGAAAAAATTTATAATTATATTAATATTAATTTATACAAATCTATTTTCTCAAAGTGACACAGGAGTATATAATGTTAGTTTCACTTCAAATTTTGACAGCTCATTAGTGTATATAGACTCCGTATTTATCGGATATACCCCTCTTAATAATTACGAATTAGAACGGGGGAATTATTTTATTGAAATAAAAAGAGGAATAGATAACAGAGATTGGGATATTCAGGAAAAAGAATATTTGTTAGATTTGGTTTGTGATACTGTATTATCAGCAAATTTCAAGTTTTATTATTTTATAAATTCATCGCCTGCAAATTCATTAGTTTTTTATGATAATATTATATTAGGAGAAACACCTTTGAGATATTTTACAGAAAACAAATTATTCGGATATTTAATTCTTAAAAAAGAAAATTATGAAGATTTTAAACTTGAACTACAGGAAAATAAATTTGAATTATTTGGTGTTTTAGAAAATAAAAATTCAAAAATTTTAAGCGAAGAAATAATTTACAATAAGAAGACAAGTTTTAAATCACCGAGAAATTATACAGTAATAGGATTGTTATCTGCTGCACTTATAAGTACGGGATATTCAGCTTACAGAACCAAAACTGTTTCAAATCAATTGTATGACAACTATAATCTGACAGGGAATCAGCACGACTTAGATAGGTCAAATCAACAGAATATATTTTTTTATATTTCGTTAGGATTAATGCAAGCGGCATTAGGCGGATTAATTTATTTTTTATTTATAAAATAATTTAATCAACGATATTAAATTTATTTTTTCTTACCGAGCTGAGGTTATGTAATAATATAGTTATAAAAATGATAATTCCTCCAAGAATCGCATAATCAGAAGGTTTTTCGCCAATGCCTATAAAAACCCAGATAGGATTAAAAACTGCTTCGAGCATAGCAATAATCATACTTTCAGTAGCAGTTACATATTTTAAGCCCGCATTGAAAATCATATAACTTACACCAATCTGAAAAATACCTAAATATAACAAAGCAATATATTGAATAGAATCAAAATAAAGATTTTCAAAAATAAATGGTAAAACTATAAGCCCGACAAGAAAATTTCCTAAAATTACACTTCCAATATCATTACCATTGTTTGAAATTTGTTTTTTCCATTTTAAAAAAAGTGAAAATAATGCAAAACAAATTCCGGAACAAATAGCGAGTAAATTACCTGTAATATCACCTATCTCAAGTTTGCCAAAAAAAAAGAGCATCATTCCTAAAAAACAAAATGCTATAGTAATTAAATTAGAAATTTTAAATTTAGTTTTAAGAAAAATCGGTTCAAGGAATAAAAGATAAATAGGAGCAGTAAATTGTAAAAAAATTGCGTTAGCTGCAGTTATCAGTTTTGTTGCCATTACAAAGAGTATTAAAATTCCCGAATAAGAAATGGCACATAAATTTGAAATTAAATCAAATTGGAATTTTACTTTTTGTTTTTTTAACCTGATAATTAAATAAATGGTGAGAGCTGCGATTACTGATCTAAAAAATGAAATCTGAAATGCATCTAATTTTATAACCTTTATAAATAATCCACCGGTGCTCCACATAAGGGCAGCAATAGAAATTAAGATTAGACCTTTGGTGTGATTACTGAATGAATTAAATTTTTGTTTCAAATTTATTTTTAATTTCTTCCAGCATAATAGAGGTCATTTTATTCAAATCATAATCACTTTTCCAACCCCAATCAGTTCGGGCATTAGAGTCGTCAATACTTTGGGGCCACGTATCGGCAATAGACTGACGGAAATCCGGGTTGTATGAAATTTTAAATTCAGGTATGAATTTTTTAATTTCATCGCTTAACTGTTGCGGATCAAAACTGATTCCGGATAAATTATATGAAGATTTTATTTTTAAGACAGATTTTTCAGATTCCATAAGTTCAACTGTACCTCTAATTGCATCAGGCATAAACATCATAGGTAATTTTGTATCAGATTTTAAAAAACAATCATAAGAACCCTTTTCAATAGCATCATAAAATATTTCAACTGCGTAATCTGTTGTTCCTCCTCCGGCTTCTGTTTTGTAACTAATCAAACCGGGATATCTGATACTTCTAATATCCATATCATATTTATAATTATAATATTCACACCATCTTTCACCGGCGAGCTTGCTGATTCCATAAACTGTATTTGGTTCCATTATAGTAAGTTGTGGTGTATTTACTTTAGGAGTAGTTTTTCCAAAAACAGCAATTGAACTGGGCCAAAATACTTTTTTTATACCAACCTCACGTGATAAATCTAATATGTTCAGCAAAGATTTCATATTTATATCCCACGCTTGAAGCGGAAGCTTCTCGGCATTACCAGATAATACAGCTGCGAGGATATAAATCTGTGTAATTTTATATCTAATAACAAAATGAATCAATCTTTTTTCATCAAGAACATCAAGAAGATGAAAGGGACCTGATTGAGTTATTTCTTTGGACGACTCTCTTATATCAGTTGCGAATACATTATTGTTTCCATAAACTTTTCTCAATGCTAATGTTAGTTCAGAACCAATTTGCCCGGAAGAGCCAATTACTAATATATTTTCCATTTTAAATTTCTTCTACAGTTACATTAAAATTTACGGCTGATTTTGGAATGAGTGCAGGCCAATACGCAACAACCTCTGAAGGTTTAGGTCTTCCACCTGCAAAACCTGTAACTCCCGGAGGACCTGTTAATATTAGCGGAGCGATTTCCATTCCAAATCTTTCTACTGACTTATAATCCTGAGACCGAACTCCTATTCTTAATACAACTTCATTTGGATCATTTATTTCATTTGCTATACCATGATGACACGCATTATATCCCTGGAATTCTGTTCTGATTTCATCAAATTTTAAATTTAAATCCGATAATCTTTTTCTTAATATTTCATCAGCTGCCTTTGCTTTTTCGAGTGCTTCGGGCCAACTGTAAGTTAAAGAACCAAAAGCTGAATATCCATCAAGATATGACATAGAAACTTTATAAAATTGAGTTGCCGGTAAACCTTTTACTCCAAATACTCTCACTTTATTTTCACCAACTTTTTCAAGATTTATAGATGTGAAATCAGCAACACAATCAGGTGTAATATAATCTTTTGGATCTCCGATTTCATAAACAAGTTGTTCACTTACAGTTTCTACAGAAACTAAACCACCTGTATTTTCATGTTTTGTTATGATAACTTCTCCATTTGGAAAAGCCTCTGCAATTGGAAATCCTATTCTGGCTAAATCAGGAATTGATTTCCAATCCCCTAAAAAATTTCCACCACTTGCCTGACCACCACATTCAAGAATATGCCCGGCAACAGTTCCCGCAGCCATTAAATCACAATTTTTCATGTCCCAACCGAATTCATAAATCATCGGTGCAAGAGTTAAACCCGTATCAGTAACTCTACCTGTTAAAACAATATCAGCACCTTGCTTTAAAGCTTCAACAACTCCTTCTGCACCTAAATAAACATTAGCACTTAATAATTTATCTCTGACTTTAGAAACAGGTTCACCTGTTTCCATATTTTTCAGTTCAATTCCTTTTGACATAAGTTCATCGATTTCATCTAATATATTATCGCCTGTAACAACTCCAATTTTAAGACCTTTAATTCCAAGTGATTTAGCAACTTCAAATATTGCATCTTTGCAAGCTATAGGGTTTACTCCACCACCATTTGTAATAACTTTAAAACCTTTTTCTTTCAAAAGTGGTAATAATCTTTTCATCAAATTAGGTATATCCCGAGCATAACCAAAATCAGGATTTTTTAATTTCTGTTTTTGTAAGATTGACATAGTAACTTCAGCCAAATAATCCATCATAATATAATCTACAGGACCATTTTCCGCTTGTTTAATAGGAGCATCAATCAAATCACCCCAGAATCCCTGACCTGAAGCTATTCTAATTTTATTTTTCATTAAATGATTGTTTTACAGAAAGTTTGTCACACAAAATACTTAATAAATAAAAAAAAAGCGGTGAATAAAAAAATCTTCACCGCTTTTAAAAAGATAAATTAATTTAAAATATTATTTAACTAGCATCATTTTCTTTATATCTACAAATTCATCAGTAATAATTTTGTAATAATAAATTCCACTTGCAAGTCCTCGTCCATTGAATGTTACTTCATATCTTCCGGGGGTTGCAATCTGATTAGCCAGAACTTCCACTTCCCTACCTAATAAATCATAAACTACAATCTTAACCAATCCTGAACGGATTAAATCAAATTTAATTTTAGTTTCAGGATTAAATGGATTAGGATAGTTCTGATACATCTTATATTCAGTAGGTAACTCAGAAGAAATATTTGAGATACTTGCAGGTTCAGTTGACCAACGTGCAGTTTCAACAAAAGGATTTAAAATTGGCCATACAGGTACAGTATCTCTTCCGGAACTATCAGCACTGGTATATGAATTAGGACCGGCACCATTCCATCCTCTGAAATAATACAAGGTACCATTATTATTGAAAATTCTTGGAATAATTGACCAAGTAGCATTACTACCTGAATCAAAATATGTATTATTACCTGTTGTAGTTCCGTAAGTTGAATTTACAACTAATCTATAACCAACTTTATAATTAGCAACTAATTCAAGATTAGAATTTACAGTTATATTTTGTGAAATCGCACCACCATTTGACCAGTTTAACCAAGTATATCTTGTTGATCCGGTAGTTAATTCTGCAGGAGTTGAAATCTGTACTTGATTACCATTAGGAACTACAAATTCCTGAGGTTGATTATAATTTGTACCGTTAACAGTAAAATTAATTACACCTGGTCTGTTAGTTCTGATTTTAACAACTGAAGAATTTACAAGTAAAGTAACAGTTCTTCTGTGTGCAGGAATTCCGTTTGTACCTCTTCCAACAATCTCAATTGAATAAGCACCAGAAGGAACATCAGGAGTTGCAGAAATATTCAATGTTGCATTTCCTGGAATTGAAGTTAT
Source organism: Candidatus Tepidiaquacellales bacterium UBA6667 (assembly GCA_002455255.1). Classification (GTDB taxonomy): domain Bacteria; phylum Bacteroidota; class Ignavibacteria; order Tepidaquicellales; family Tepidaquicellaceae; genus UBA9002. Next base: position 11,167 of record DKKL01000031.1, read on the forward strand.
TGTATTGTTTCCACCAGCCCATGTTAAAGAAATAGTTCCTGTGCCTGGAGGAGAAGCCAAAGATGCAGAAAGTACTACATTTCCGGTATAATCTTTTGATGAAGGAATCTGAACTTCAACAGTTGTATTTCCACCACTTGGGACTCCAACTTGATTACTTGAAACTTTCATTGCATAGTCAGGATAATATAAGAAGAAGGATGCAAAGTTACCAAATCTGAAATCTGTATAAATAATTCCGGCAGATCCACCGGCTGACATCATAGCATCATAATCTCCTAAATAAGCAGGTGTTCCACCACCACCACAAGAAGTACAATTAATTCTGAATTTTTTACTTGATAATCTTTTATTTTGAACCCAAGTTTGTCCACCATTACTTGTGAAAGAACCATATACTAACGCACTATCTGAAGTAGGGGTATCTCTTGTATCTAACCATTTGACATATAATCTTCCGTTAACTTTATCACACCAAATTGAAGGGAACCATTGGTTATGATTTTCAGAATTAGCATCATCATTAATTTTAACTTCATTTGACCAGTTTGCACCGAAATCATCAGACCATCTCACCCAAATGTCCGGTTTGTTACCTGCACCGATTGGGAAATTTGAAGCATAAACAACATAAAGTCTTCCTCTGTTTGGTCCATAAGAATTATCAGCAGCGATAAACGGATAAGGTCTTGTTCTCATATTCTGAACAGAATTTCTACCGTTAACAGCATCACCAACTGCATTTCCGAAGAACTGAACTGATTGAAGAGTCCATGTAGTTCCTCCATCTGTTGATCTATAAAAAACCCATTGAGGAGCAAAAGCATTTCCGGTACTTGTAACTACATAAACAGATCCACCGGGAGTTCCACCATTAGGACCAACAGCAACCATCATACCCGGAAGAGTATTTGTATAAAACCCTACACTTGAAAAACTTTGACCTCTATTTGTGGATCTGACAATATTACCACCGGACATAACACCATAAACATAGTTTGAATAAGGACCTGCAGATTGATCTGCAGCTATCCAGTTTTTATCATATCCAACATTTGCGTCAACAATAGGAAACCAATTATTTCCATTGTTATCTGAATAGGCAAGTTTAGTTCCGGTAATAGAACCACCGGGAGCATACATATTATCATAATATAATCTTCCTAAACTATCGAATGCAGTAACAGGATCTCCTGCTGCACCCGGAATTGAAGGATTAACAACATCCCAATCAAGACCATCCATTGTACGCCAAGTTGCGTTTGTATTATAGGCAGCAAACATTTGTTTGTTGTCATTAGGATTCATAGACATATGTGGTTCAGCAAAAGCATTTCCGAGATAATATTCATCGTAACCATCAGCATCTGTGATTACTGTAGTTGCACCTGAATTATCTGATTGCTGCGAAGCTGCATATTCTCTATATTTAGCCGGAATTTGATCTACATTTGGATCATCATCCCAACCACCAAATTGATCTCTTAAACCGATAGAAACTACACCGGCTATAAGAACAATTAAAAGTAATGTTTTCTTCATTTTTTAATTATATTTATTAAAAAAAAATTTTTATTTGCTTATACAAGATAAGAAATTTAACCCTATTTAATCAATATCATTTTACGGACATCTATATATTCCAAAGTTTCGATTTTATAATAATAAATCCCACTTGATAAGTTATAACCATCAAAAGAAACTGAATATTTTCCCGGAGATTTTATTTCATTAACTAAATTTGTTATTTCTCTACCTGTGATATCAAAAACAGTAATTTTAACATTTGCTGTTTTAATAATATCAAATTTAATATTTGTTAAAGGATTAAATGGATTTGGAAAATTCTGATATAAACTATACTTATCCGGAATTTCCGAACTAATTAATTGTATTCCTGCAGGTTCAGTTGACCATCTTGCAGTTTCAACATAAGGATTATTTATCGGATGAAAAACATTTGTATCTCTGCCTAATGAATCAGCAGATGTATAAGCTCCCGGACCACTTCCAGTCCAACCCCTGAAATAATAGTTTGTACCACTTACATTTATGACTCTTGAATTAACTCCAAAATTAGAATTAGAAGCAGAATCAAAATACTGATTATTACCAAATGTATTTCCGTAAGTTGAATTCACTACTATTCTATATTGAACTTTATAAGTAGCCGTTAAATCTAAATTATTATTAATTATCAAGTTTTGATTTATAGTTCCACCATTTGACCAATTTGTAAACACAAAATTTGATGAACCGGTCTGGAAAGATGTAGGTGTGCTTATAGCAACATTTGTACCATTCGCAAAAACAAAATCTGAAGGGGTTGAATAATTTACACCATTAACCTGATATGTAATGATATTCGTGCGATTGGTTTTTATAGTAAGTCTCGATGAGTTCACTAAAATTTCAATTTTTCTTTTGTGAACAGGAGTTCCATTTTTCCCTCGAGCATAAACAGAAATATAATATGCTTTTGGTGGAATACTACCTGATGTTGAAATATTTAAAGTAACAGAATCAGGTATCGTGTTAATTGAGTCTCGGTTGTTTAAGAAAGATAAATTAATATTTCCTGAAGTTGGTAAAGTATCAACGGAAGCAAAAAATTTAATTCTATCATTAAACATACCTTTTCTATCCGGAATTTTTATAACGACTGATTTAGTTTCGTTTATTCCAATAGGCAATGATGATTGATTTGCTGTCATTGCAAAATCCGGATAAAATCCTGTCATACTTCCTAAATTAGGTCCACGAGGTTCCATCCAAACTGCATATGAAGTATTCCCTATAGATGATATTCCGAAATAATCTCCAATATATGCTTCACCTCCGGGTTGTGGAGATCTCATTTGATTAGGATTAAATGCTACATTAGAAATTGCTTCATTTGTTTGAAAAGAAACACCACCATTTGTAGAAACAGCTCCATAAACTTTTGTCATTAAATTACTATCAGGATCAACCCTTGAATCATACCAACTTAAATACACGTAGCCATTATTTTTATCAACAGAAATAGCAGGTAACCATTGATCGGTTGTTGTGTTATCATCATTAACACGGAGTGGTCCAATCCATGTCGCACCAAAATTTGTGGAACGGTATAAGTGAATATCAGCTATATCAGGACCATCCGGATTTACTTCGGTTACCATATAAACATTTCCCCTATAAGCACCATAGCTATTATCAGCTGATAATCTTGGAAATGGATTTGTTCGAATACAATTTTTTACTGTTTGTCTTCCTGCACAAACTATTCCTGCCGGAGAAAATGTCCCTGTTGCATTTACAGAAGAACCAAAAGTTGCTCCACCATCAGTTGATCTATATACCAGAATCGAATTTCCGCTAAGTGAAGCAATATAAACCGAGCCACCTTGTATGTTTCCGTTAGGTCCTACACAAACATAAGCACCTTGTCCACCTGTATATGTAAAAGCCGATGACCAATTTAATCCACCGTTTGTGCTTCTTACAAACCTCATACCTGAAGCACCAAACTGTCTCCAGTTTAAATATATATTTCCTGAATGAGGACCACTTGTATAATCAGAAGCAATCCATTGTTTATCAGAGAGACCTACATTTGTAGAATAAGCACTCACTGGTTGAATCCAATTTACACCTTTATTGGTTGATTTCATAACAGCAACACCGTAAGTATTTCCGTTTTGATATAATTGAGTATAATAGAATACACCAAATGAATCGACTGCCAATACCGGATCACCTAATACAGCGAAACCCGAAAAGGGTGCGGATGTTCTAATCCAATCACATCCATTTAAAGTATAATAAATCGAATTAATATTGAATGCACACACACTATTTAACGGATCGAGTGGGTTTGTCATAATGTGTGGTTCACCAAAATCCACACCGAGAAAAAAATTATCAAAACCGTTTGTAGTTACCGGATCACTAAGAAAATCTGTTACTGAAACATCATAACCTGGTGGGACTTTAACAACTGATTTAAAATTATCATAATCAGTTGATTGAGAGTATGAAATATTAATTACCATACAGCTGATACAAATTAGAAATATTTTCTTCATAATTTTTAAAAATTCTTTTTATCTCTTCTTTTACAAATGAATGAGAATGAAATTACAGACTAAATCAGATTACTAATTTACTATAATATTTTTCGAAATATTCTTTAACCATTCTTCCGGTGCGATAAATTTCCGCAAGATCTCGTAAAGAGTTTTTAATTTTCTGAACCCATTGAATAGGAATATTCTGAGGATTTCTAAAATAAAAAGTAGGTAATATTTCATTTTCAAGAACTGAATACATTGAATTAACTTCAAACCAATCTCGTGAATCAGTATCTATTTTTTCAACCGATTCTACACTTTCTATCATCCATCCGTATTCCGGTTTATATGCTTCAGCCCACCAACCATCAAGAATACTAAAATTCAATCCACCATTAGAAATAACTTTCATCCCGCTCGTACCTGAAGCTTCAAGTGGTCTTCTTGGATTATTCAACCATACATCACAACCATGAACAAGTTTTTTTGCGACATCAAGTTCATAATTCTCAAGAAAAATAATTCTATTTTTTAAAGAAGAATCTTCTGTAAAAGATAAAATTTCAGAAATAAAATATTTTCCTTCTTCGTCTTTAGGGTGTGCTTTACCGGAAAAAACAAATTGTACCGGCATCACAGGATTTGATATTATTTTTTTTAATCTGTCTAAATCCTTAAAAATAAAATTTCCTCTTTTGTATGTAGCAAACCTTCTCGCGAAACCTATAGTGAGAGCATTTTCATCGAGAACTTCTGTTAAATCAGTATTATACTTATCATACAAACCTTTTTTAACCAATTGATCATACTTTTTATTTCTTACATAATTAATTAATTCTTTTCGATTTCTATTTCTCATTTTCCAAATATCTTCATCGGGAAGATTACTAATTTTATTCCAAATATTTGGAGTATTTATCCAATTTTCACCAAAATATTTTTTATATAATAAATCAGAAGTTTTACTTGTATAAGATAATATATGAACCCCGTTTGTTATACTTTCAATCTGAGGTCTGTTTTCAGGCAGGTTCCACATTTTACGAGCAACATCACCATGCAGTTTACTGACACCATTTACATATTTTGAATTATTAATTGCGAGATAAGCCATATTGAAATGGTTGTTATCTTTATCATCTTTATTTAAATTACCTTCATTGAAGAATTCATCAAAAGTTATTTTAAGTTCGTTTTCTGAATAATTTTTGAAATATCTTTCCATCATTTCTTTTGTAAAAATATCAATTCCTGCCGGAACCGGAGTGTGAGTTGTAAAAATATTTGAATCATAACATAATTTTTTTGCTTGAGCAAAATCTAATTTGTGAATTTTCATTGCTGATGCAATTCTCTCAAAACAAAGGAAAGCTGAATGACCTTCATTCATATGATATGTTAGAATATTATATCCAAGATAATCCATTAGTCTTTTTCCGCCTAAACCGAGCAATATTTCCTGTTGAATTCTTTTTTCAATATTTCCTCCATATAATATATCTGTAATTCTCTTATCATCTACCATATTCTCATCTACAAAGGTATCTAATAGATAAAGTTTTATATTTCCGATTTTAATTACCCAGACTTGAGCGTTTACTACTCTTCCCGGTAAATCTATTGATATTTTTATAGGTTTATATGTTTCATCAGTTAATAAATTCATTGGCAATGAATCAAATTGACTTTTTTCGTATAATTCTGCTTGCTTTCCTTCAGCATTTATATACTGTGTAAAATATCCATAAAGATATGCAAGACCAACACCTACAATTGGCAAACCTAAATCTGAAGATGATTTCATGTGGTCGCCTGATAATACGCCGAGACCGCCTGAATAGAGTTTCAAACATTTTGTAATTCCAAATTCTGCCGAAAGATAGCAAATCTGAGGAGTTGAAGGTTTTTCTAATTTATTAAGCTTTAATATTTCATCAAAGTATTTTCCATTTTGCAAATACTTTTTATAGTTTAAATAAATTCCGGTAATTTTCTCACGTAAATGTTTTTTCTCAATCATTTCAAATAAATATTGTTTATTTATCATTTCGAGAAACAGAACCGGATTCTTCTGTGACCATAACCAGTAATCAATATTGATCTCTTCAAATACTTCAAAAAAGTCGTTGTTCCAGGACCAAGACAAATTATAAGATAGTTCTTCCAATTGATTTATAATTTCCTGCATCATTTATTAATAGATATAGTATTAGATTTAAAAACAATCAAATTATAATTAATAATCCGATTTTACTATTTAATAATAAAGTATATTAACGATATACCATAAATAATTATGTATATTTTGAATTGACAGAGATTGAAGATTTATATAATTTGGAATATGTTAATAAATAAATTTGAATTTATAAATTCGATATTAATCGATGTGATAGATACCGGTATGCCCGAAATAAAAAAAGATGGTGAAGAAATATATCTAAAATTTAAAAACCACGATAAGAGGATTGAAAATTTATATAAAATAAATATAGATTTCTATAACAAATATCTTCAGAATTTTTTTGATAAATCATTTAATAAAAACAAAATGTGATTGAGTTTAAAAAAAATATCTTCAAAATAAATTTGATTTGTTCAATAAAAAACCGGTGTAATAAATAACTTCAATATTCCGAATTTGAATTAATTTAAATTAAAGATATATCAAAGTTCAAATTTATATAATTTAGCCTGTACTTCATAAAATTCTTTTTCAAGCAAATCAATCTTATCTTTGATTGAATAATAATATGTCAATTCCATAAGATAATCTATAGAAGAAATCTCACCAAAGAGTAAAGATTTTTTTAGCAATTCAATGTTATTCAAAGTAGATAAATCTTCTTTATTTTGAATTAAGATCTTTCTTAAAATTTCATTTTTCTCAAATAATTCTTTTGTTTCAAATTTAAGTTGCGTTTTATAAGCATCTATCTGTGATAAAGCATATACAGATTCCAATTCTTTTGCTTTAACAGTATTGTTATTTTCCCAAAGAGGTAAAGTAATTCCTACATGAAAACCGTTAAATTTTTCGCTGAGCAAGTTTTCATATCTATACCCGAAAGATAGTTTTGGCAGTCTCAAATCTTTATTAATCTCAACTTCCTGTTTTGAAATTTTTAACCGGTAATCCAGTGATATTAATTCAGGATCTGTTGTTTCCATCCTTTTTTCGATTTCTGCTAAAACCGGTAATTGAAATTGATTTGGGTATTCCGCATCTACGAATATAACAGGAATTCCGCCATTTAAGCCGATTAATTTATTTAATGACTTAATTCTCTCAGATTCATTTAGCTCAAAATCACTAAGTGCATTCATCATCTGAAGTTTTGCCTTATTAACATCTATCATATTACCTTCACCTTTTTCAAGTTTTATCTTAAAAAACTCATAAAGCTGTTCCGCATCATTTAATCTTGTCTTTAATTCAACTTCTCTTTTATCTAAATAAATCAGTTCAATACAGATCAGTTTAGCTTCAAGTAAAATTTTCTGCTTTAAAATAGTACTTTCATAAATTATATTTTCAGATTTTAAATCAGATAAGAAGCTTTTCTTCCCGTAAATTGTAGGGAAATCAAAGGTGAAATTTATCATAAATTCCGACTGGTTTCCTAACTCCTTTGGTGTGCCAAAGAGATAATCAAAAGATATTTCAGGATCATATGGCGTAAGCCCTGTTCTAAACTCCATTTTTTTTGCATTTACATAGTCTGTCGCTGATTTAATCAGTTTATTGTTGGATTCAATTCCTTTTAATACTTTATTAATCCCATCCTGAGGATATAAATAATTATCAGATAAAAGTGCTAAAAAAAAAATTATAATTATAATTAATTTAAAGTTCATTTCTGTTCCGAATTTTGATTTGTAAAATAATATACAACAGGAACGACAATCAGATTAAGAAAAGTACTCGTTAAAAGACCGCCCAGAATCACTTTAGCCATAGGGCTTTGTATTTCATTTCCCGGTGCATCACCGGTAATTGCTAACGGAATTAAAGAAAGACCTGTCGCAAGTGCTGTCATTAAAATTGGGTTTAGTCTGTCAAGTGAACCTTTTACAATTCTGTCATATAATCCGATCCCTTCCAGTTTCAAAGCATTAAATCTTGATACTAATAAAATCCCGTTTCTGGTTGCAATGCCGAAAAGAGTTATAAATCCTATCAGAGAAGGTATGCTTATTATTCCGGAAGTTATAAATACAGCGAATACACCGCCAATTAATGCCAATGGAAGATTTACAAGGATTATGGCTGCTATTTTAAAATTTTTAAATTCCTGATATAAAAGTACAAGAATTAATAGTAAAGAAAAAAATGACATTAAAAGGATANNCGTCTCCCTGAAGCTTCTTCTTCTGCTTCGAACTGCCCTCCATATTCAACTCTGTAACCTTCAGGAAGTTTAATTCTGTTACTGATTCTTTCCTGAATCTCATTTACTACACTTCTTTGATCTTTACCTGATACATTGGCAGAAATAACTATTTTTCTTTGAACATTTTCTCTGTTAATAGTGCTGGGCCCGGAAGTTGAAATAACGTCAGCAACATAATACAACGGAATCTTCTGTCCGTTATAAGTATCTATTAAAATATTTTTTATATTTAAAATATTATTTTGTTTTGGATCATCAAGCCTCAGAACTAAATCAAAACTTCTGTTGCCTTCAAATACCTGACTGACTACTTCACCGGAAAATGCTACATCTATAAATTCAGTAAAATTTTTCATTGGAATCCCATACTGTGCAAGTAATTCCCTTTTTGGTTTTATCTGAATTTGAGGAATTTCAACTTGCTGTTCCACACTGATATCCACTAATCCGTTAACAGGTGTAATTACATCTTTAATCTGATTTGCCGTTTTATATATTTCAGCAAGATTATTTCCATACAGTTTGATAGCAATATTTGCCCTTGTTCCGGATAACATATGATCTATCCTGTGACCAATTGGCTGGCCTATCGTTACACTGACACCTGAAACCAAAGAAAGTTTATCTCTGACATCATCAAAAAATTCATCACGGCTCCTTCCATTCAGAGTGAAAGGCACTTCAATTTCAGATGAATTAACTCCCTGAGTATGTTCATCTAATTCAGCCCTGCCGGTTCTCCTTGCAGTGCTTTTTACTTCCGGAATAGTTAAAAGAAGATTTTCCATAACTGTTCCTATTTTATTGCTTTCTTCAAGTGATGTGCCGGGTAATGTAACAGCACTTATAACTAATGAACCTTCGTTAAATTCCGGAAGAAAACTTCTCCCTAAAGTTGTAAATACAGTTAATGAACCAATGAATAATATTGAAACAGAAACAAGAATTGCTTTTCTATGATTTAGTGAACGTTCAAGTAATATTTTATAATACTTTATTAAAAATACCGTGAATTTATTTTCTCCGTGAGAATGTTTAGCAAGCACTCTTTCATTTGTTAAAAGATAACTGCATAAAACCGGAGTTAATGTTATAGCAACCACAAGAGAAGCGAATAGAGATACTATAAACGCAATTCCTAATGGAACAAGCAATCTTCCTTCCATACCTGTTAAGAAAAATAAAGGTAGAAATGCGGCAATAATAATAAATGTCGCATTAACAACCGAAGGTCTGACTTCAATAGATGCATTATAAATTACTTCCAGATTACCTTTCTGATCTTCTTTGCGTTTAAGTGAATTTTCTTTTAATCTTTTGAATACATTTTCAACATCAATTATGGCATCATCTACTAATGCACCAATTGCAATTGCCATTCCTCCTAAACTCATTGTGTTTATTGTAAATCCTAACAATTCGAGTGTTAATATCGAAGAAACTAAAGAGATTGGGATTGCTGTCAGTGAAATAACTGTGGCCCGGACATTCATTAAAAATACTATAAGAATTATTACAACAAAAACTGATCCTTCAATCAGTGTTTTTGTAATATTATTTATAGAAGCTTTAATAAAATCTGCCTGCCTGAAAATATGAGAATTTATTAGAACATCATCTGGCAAGTTTTTAGAAATATCCGATAATGATTGATCAATTTTTTCTGTTAATTCTAATGTATTTACTGAAGGTTGTTTTTGAATTGCAAGAATCACCGCCGGTTCTCCGTTAACTGAAGCATCACCTATTTTCACTGATGAACCTATTTTAATTTCAGCAACATCAAGTAATTTAACAGGAGCACCATTAACAACTTTAATTACAGAATTACCCATTTGATCTATTTCACTAATTCTTCCTATACCTCTTATTATATATTCCTGATAATATTCATTTAAAAATCCACCGGAAGCATTCTGGTTTATATTTTTACTTGTTTCCGTAAGTTCACTTAAAGAAACATCATAATAACTCATTTTTTGCGGTGATGCCTGTATTTGATATTGCTTATATTCACCGCCTATTACAGTAACCTGAGATACGCCTCCAACTGCAAGAAGTGAGGGTCTGATAGTCCAGTCAGATATCGTCCTTAAATCCATTAGATTAACATTTTTTCCGGCAACACTTACATACATAATTTCACCCATAATTGAAGATTGAGGTGCTAATACAGGATTGCCAACTCCTTCCGGCATTTGTTCACTTATAGCAGCAATTTTTTCAGCGACTATTTGTCTTGCCTGATAAATATCTGTCCCCCAATTAAATTCTATCCAGACGATAGAAAATCCTGCGGATGAAGATGAACGAACTCTTCTTACATCAGTCGCACCATTTACGGAAGTTTCTATTTTAAAAGTAACAAGCTGTTCTACTTCTTCAGGAGCCATACCATGAGCTTCAGTTAAAACAACAACGGTTGGTGCAGTCAAATCCGGGAACACATCTACTTCCATATTCAATGCTGTATAAGTTCCGAAAGCAAGCAATAAAACGGAGATTATAATAATCAGGATTCTGTTTTTTAATGAGAAACCTAAAATTTTGTTTAACATAACTTTACATTTTAATTATTTAATGATCGTGTCCGTGAGATGGTAAACTACCGGATAAAGATGCGAGTTTTATCTGATATGTACCTTTTGTTACTACTCTTTCTCCTTCATTTAATCCGGATAAAATCTGGACATTATTTCCATCCGATTCACCGATTTTAACTTCTCTTTTTTCGAAACTAATTCCTGAAGTTTGAATAAATACATAGAATACACCGTGTTCTTCCAATAGAGCTGATATAGGTATCACAAGAGCATCCGGAATTCTGTTAGTCTTTAAATAAACTTCTACAAAAGTCCCCGGTATAAGCTCTTCCCTGTAATCTATTTCAAAATTTACCGGTAAAAGTAAATTTTCCTGACCGGTGTTTTTTCCGAATATAATAGATCTTCCGTTTAATTGTTCCGTGTCATAAATTTTTCCATCCGGTGTTTTGAAATTTGCAGACCTGATGGAATTAATAATCTCAAAATATTTCTGTGATAAATCTGCCTTCATCAAAAGTTTTTGATTTCTGACTACATTAGCGAGGGTTTGCCCGGGTTGAACATATTCACCGTTAAGTATATTTATTGATTTTAAAAATCCGCCAATTGGAGAATAAATTCGGACACCTGATTCACCATAATTTGTTGTCAATGTATTATAGATCTCTTTTGAGATTATATGATTATTTTTTATAGCATCAAATTCTTTATCTGAAATTATTTTATCATTATTAAGTTCAGTTGCCCGTTCAAGATCAGATTTTGCTTTTTCATAATTTGCTTTTGCTTCCAGTATTTTTGAATTTATATTTCCTTCATTAAGATTACCGCCGGAAATCGTAAATAAATTTTCACCTTTGAATACTTTCATACCATTAATATAATTACTTCCAAAGTGTACAATCCCACCGGATTTTGCAGATATTATCGCTTCTTCGCCTATCGGTGTTTGAATTTGTCCGGTTGTTTTAATCGTATAATAAAATGTTCCTCTGTTTATTTCCCTATTAGCAAATTCAATTTTCCAGGATTGTTCTTTTGTAAAAATTACTTCATTGCTGCTGCCGGAAGATATTAATGAATTTTTTTCTTCGCCTGAATGATTATGCGAATCGTGATTGTGATCTTTACCATCATGTTTGTGATCATGGTCATCGTGGTCATGATTGTGCCCGTCGTGGTCATGATTGTGTCCATCGTGATCATGGTCATCGTGTCTTGAATTTTTATCCGTTTTTACAGAACTTTTATCCGGGGAAATATTTATGTGGTATAACTTTAGAGTGTCAGTAAATTCTTTAGAATCTACTATAAATTTAAGAGTAATATCATTTGAAGGTTTAGTCGGAATAAATTCAGGTTTGAAAATTCCGGGGGAGTCCTGAGTATTTGCAACCGCAGTGCCGTTATTTGGTATATCTACTATTACCTTACCATTATTTAATGGTTTAAATACATCTCCTGTTTCAGTTGCAAATACATTAAAAACAGTTTTTTCACCTACGACTAATGGTGAAAATTCAATAAATAATTCTAAATGTTTTGAATAAACAGTATATGAAACCGGCTCTAATTTTATTTCAGGCGCAGTCACTTCTTTCTTATCACATCCGTATATAAAAATAACAGATATGATAAAATATATTGAAATATATTTTTTCATAAAGAAAATTTTTAATTTTTAAATTAGTTAAAAAATTTTACAGTGATTAATTATCAGGTAAGATGTGCAGGCGGTGCACGGGGCGGTAATAAGTTAGAATGATTTGCCGGTTTAATTCTGGCCGGATCAGTTTTCCGGCTTAAATATTCTGTTAGCTCAGGTTTTAGAATACTGAATAAATTTATTGCAATAACTTCATTAAAAATTTCTTTTATAGTTTTTGCGATATTTTTATTTGTTGTCAGAAAATAAGCGGAATGCCTGTGAGATGAACTTTCTTTTGAACAGCTCTCAGATTTTAAACAATGGTTAAGATATTCAAACTGTTGATTGATATGAATATGGTCATCATGAGAATGATTATGAGGAAAAATATCGTGGACTTGTAAAAATACAAGTGAAAATAAAATTAATATGTTTACGAAAATTTTCAAATATCTTGTTTATTGAACTTAATTAAAATATGTAATTAATTAAAGATTATAATTGTGACTAAGAATTTGTATTTAGTTTAATAGAATTACATTATACTTTAAACAGTATTAAAAAAATTCTCTTTATTGGATTTTCAAATATTAATATCAAATCTAACAAATCCAACTTTATTATATTTCCTTCTTGGAATTATTGCTTCAATTGTCAAAAGTGACTTAGAAATTCCCGCTTCGTCAAGTAAATTTATCGCATTATATTTATTATTTTCAATCGGATTTAAAGGTGGTCAGGAATTAACACATTCTGAATTTGATATTGAAATTTTATATTCCTTGATATTCGGAGTTTTTATTTCAGTTGCAATTCCTTTCTACACATTTTTTATTTTAAAGAAGAAATTAAGTATCAGTGACTCAGGAGCTGTAGCAGCATCTTATGGTTCAGTAAGTGCGGTAACTTTTGTTGCAGCCGTTTCGTTTCTTGAATCAAGAGGAATGGCATCTGACGGATATATGGTGGCTGTGATGGCATTAATGGAATCACCTGCAATTATAGTTGGAGTTATACTTATAATGTTATTTCAAAAAGAATCTAGAACGCCTGGTCATTTATCAAAAATAATCAAACATTCTTTAACTAACGGAAGTGTATTAATGATAACAGGAAGTTTGATTATAGGCTTAATTGCAGAAGCAAAGCAAGCAGAAGGAATAAAACCTTTTACAACTGATATATTTAAAGGCTTTCTGGCAATATTTCTGCTTGAAATGGGAATGATAACGGCAAAGAGATTTAAAGCATTCAGAAAATATGGATTGTTCGTATTTGCGTTTGCAATATTAATTCCATTAATAAATGGATGTTTGGTTGCAATATTAAGCGGCTTATTTCTTTCAGATCCTGCCAATAGATTTATTTTCGCAATATTAGCAGCAAGTGCTTCATATATAGCAGTTCCGGCTGCGATGACACTTGCAGCACCGAAAGCAGACCCGGGGCTTTATATTCCAATGGCAATCGGAGTGACATTTCCATTCAATATAACAATTGGTATTCCTGTATATTTTTATTGTGTCAATCTTAATTTGTTTTAATTTTCAAATTAATCTGAATTTCTAAAATCAATAATTTAGCATAAGTTTTTAAAAATGGAATTCTGGAGAAAGAATTTATATAGTATTTGGATTGCACAGTTTTTTGCAATGGTTGGTATGAGTATGGTTATTCCTTTTCTACCATTCTATGTGAGAGAATTAGGAGTTACTGATCCTAAAGAAATTGAACAATGGAGTGGATTAGTATTTGCAGGACCATTTATTTTATCATTTGTAATGACGCCAATATGGGGAACACTTGGTGATAAATTCGGAAAGAAGCCAATGGTATTACGTGCAATTTTCGGATTGGCGATTTCTCAATTACTTATTGGTTTATCACCAAATGTTTTCTGGTTGTTTATTTTTAGAATGTTTCAGGGAGGTATAAGCGGATTCATTGCAGCTTCACTTGCATTAGTATCAGCTTCAACCCCAAAAGAAAATTCAGGATATGCTATTGGAATACTTCAAACCTCAATATCAGCGGGAACTGTTATAGGACCGGTTCTTGGAGGATTTTTAGCAGATGTAACTTCTCATAGTAATATATTTTTTATAACTGCGATAATCTGTTTCTTTTCCGGTGTTTTAGTTTATTTAAATGTAAAAGAACCCGTAATAATTAAAAAACATCAGAACTTTACATTGTTTGAAAATTTTCAATTTGCTTTCAGTCAAAAAAAGATTTTTTATTCATTACTTTCCATAACACTCGTTACAATGTCCATATCATTAGCACAGCCGGTTTTTGCATTATTTATAGAAAGTTTTGATATTGAATTAATTTATAGAGGCACAATAACGGGATCAATATTCGGAATTACCGGTGTATTTACGGTAATAGCCGCTCCCTGGTGGGGGAAAAGAGTTGACAGAAAAGGTTATAAAAAAAATATACTGATAGCAATGAGCGGGGCAGCAATTGCATATTTTCTTCATAACGTTTTTTCAAATGTATTTTATTTGTATCCTGTGAGAGCTTTTCTTGGATTTTGTGTAGGAGGTTTAATACCTGTGTTTTATGCTTACATAAGTAAAAATGTACCTGATGAAAGGAAGAGTGGAATTATGGGTTTTGCTTCGAGTTTCACTTTGTTTGGGAATTTAATCGGACCATTATTTTGCACAGCCTTACTTTATAAATTAAACGTCCATCACATATTCCTGATTTCAGGAATAATAATGTGTATAAATACAATTTTTACATATATAAATTTCAGTGATTATAAGCTTAATCAATTTTTCAGAATAGACAAATCTAAGTTAAAAGAAAAAGATAAGGCTGCAAGTGAAATTTATGAAGAAACAGAAAGCTGATATGAATAATTTAAAAAAAATAGACTTACAAAAAAATATTTTAAAGTTCACTTGGGAAGATAATAATATCTCAGAAGTAGAATTAAAAAAGCTCAGAGATGAATGTCCATGTGTAAATTGCAAAGGGGAAAGTGTTATTTTTGACAGTTATATACCTATAAAATCTCCATTTAAACCTCCTGGATTTTATGAAATTAAATCAATTGAACCGGTGGGCAACTATGCAATACAAATTATATGGAAAGATGGTCACAATACCGGAATATATTCTTATGAGATTTTAAAAAAAATAACTCAATGAAAGTCCTTTATATTTCAGATAATTTTATATAGTTTTAAATAATTCAATTAAAAGGAGAAAAAATGAAACACATTTACACATCTTTGCTTTTAATATTTTTTTCAGTTCTTATAATTTCAGATGTTCATTCTGGTGAAATTAAACCAGGTCCCGTTGATTATACAAATATAAAAACAAATGATTCTCCTGTTTGGGGAAATGATGTTTTGATAATGGATTCAGAACCTGAAGGTCCAATATCAGGAGTAAGGGCAAGTAATGGAACAATTTGGGTAGCGGTGAATGATACAACTTTAAGTGCCGGAAGAGGATTATTATTTTATACTTCTACAAATGACGGAAATACATGGGCATTACATCCTACTGCCATTCAACCTGCTTTTCTTGCGAGTGAAATATTCATGGTAAAAGCAGGAGATTCTACATTATGTTTTTTCAGAGTTGGAAGTACTATTTACAGATTTAATGTTGTTACAAATTCTTTTGTAACTCTACCCGAAGCAAGTGTAGGACCTTTTGGAGTTGTAGCATCATCCACAAATTCATTATATATCTTTTTCCAGTCGGCTGTAAATTCAATTAGAAGAACAAGCTCGGCTGATTATGGATTTACATGGGGAAATGGAGGATTAGTTACATCAAATACGAGACCTACATTATCAATTTCTGCAACAGGCGACACATTAACAACAATGTATAGACCAGCCGGAAATACATCAGCAATAACAAGATTTAGATACAGAGAAACAGCACCCGGTATGATTGCTACAGCCGGACCATCAGTTGCTGTATTAACAGCCGGAACAGAAAGAGATCAGTATAATTATTATATGTTTGGTCCTATTCATTGGGTTATATATACAGAAGGAGTTACACCTAACAGAGATGTTAAAGCACTGATAAGTACAAACAGTGGATTAAATTTCGGAACTCCTGTAGATGTTGCGGCAGATCCCAATAAAGATGAGTATTGGTTTGCAGGTGCGATAGGAATGGGATTGTCTTTTAATGGTTTGGATTTAACTTGGCTTTCTGACACAGCAGGGACAACAGCATTTCAGGATAGAATTTTTTACAGAGGTACTTCATATACAGACCCTTCAAGTTTTTCAGGTGCTTTTGCATTCAATCAAAATCCTGTTACAGGTTCAGATACGAGAGATTATAAACCATCAGTAATTGAATTGCCAAATTCAGATCTTGGAGTAATTTTTGTAGCAACACAAGGTGGAAATAAAAAATTATATTGGGATAGATTTTCATCTGTTACTAATATTTCAAATAATAACACTAACGCAGAATCATATAATCTTTCACAAAACTATCCAAATCCATTCAACCCTTCTACAACAATTGAGTTTGCAATTCCCAATAGTGAAATTGTATCACTAAAAGTATTTGATGTACTTGGAAAAGAAGTTGCTACTTTAGTAAATAAGAAGATGGAAAAAGGCAGTTATAGTGTTAATTTTAATGCTTCAAAATTAACCAGTGGCGTTTATTTTTACAAACTTGTTTCAGGTAATTTTACAACTGTTAAAAGAATGATGTTAGTAAAATAAAATTCAATAATTATTTTAATCTAAAACAGAAAAGCCGCTGAAAAGCGGCTTTTCTGTTTAATCATCAAATCCAAATTTTAATTTTTCTTTTTTAAATATAACCTCTTCGGGAGATTGAGGTGGTACTTTTGATATCTTTGGTTGAGTTGAAATCTCAATATCTGCTTCTTTTGAATCGTTTAATATTTTAATTTTTGAATCAGAAATTTTAGTTATAAATGGTGTTTTAAAATTAAAACCTTTTCCAATTTCAGGAATCTCAAGTATATGAATTTCATCAAGATTTAACCCTCCGTATATTTCTTTATCACTTCCGATTGTATCTATAAGTTCGCCTTTCTTGGAACCAATAACTTTAAAATCGCTAATAGAATCTAAATCATGTAGATTACTTTTATCTGAAATTCGTTCTTTATTCAAAATTGTAGATAAAGTTGATTCTTCAGGATTTAATGTTACTTTATCAACTTTTAATCTGAGATTATATTTTTCTTTAAAGTCGTTATATTTTCCTTCTTTGTAAATAAATTCTATAAGTTTTGAATAATTGGATTTTGTATATTCCAAATCGAGCTTAACAGTTAATTTATCGTGAACTTCAAAAGTTCCTTTATTTATTACATCAGAAATATGTTCAACAGATAAATTTTCAATAATAAATTCACAAACTTTTTCTGCTGTTAATTCTGGTGTATTTAACATTACTCTTAAATCTGAAATATCAAATGTGATGAGGTTAGCAATTTTATTTCTTTCAATAGAACCTAATGTATCATTTAGCCCTAACATTTTAGCGGGATTAGTAATTATCATTTTCATATAAGACTCATATGAAAAGCCGCTTTTAAATAACAAATTAGCAAGACTTTTAACTTCTGATAATACATCCCTGCCTATATAACCTGTACCTATGCAAATATTGAGATTTGACCTTATCAATTCTTCAAACTCAATATTTTTTTCAGCAAGCTTAAAAAAATCTGACGTATTAAATATTACATTAAGTTTTGAATTCTTAATTCTTTCGATATCGGTTATATACAGAAATGAAGGATTTGTTATAATAGTATTTTCGGCAAGAAGTGAAAACTCATTTAAAATTTTTATCAAACTTCTGTTAAAATTTCGTTTTGCTTCATCAGTATAATATACAGTATTGAAAACTTCGAGCAAAATTTTGCTTTCCCCATCCCTAATATTTTTTCTTAAATAATTTAAAGTGAAATTATTTAATCGTTCTTCAGTTTTTAAACCTACAAGATAAAAATTCCTTGAAGTTTTAAAGTGGTTTATCAAATAAGTATCATATAAAGTATAAATTATATTTTGCCTTATACTTTCATTTTCATCTATATATTGTTTATAAAAATCACGGTTAATGAAATATGATGATTCTGCTATAATCAGTTCCCCATTAAGTAATGACTGAGCATAATTAACAATGAATAAATCTTTTAAATAAATCTCATTTATTTTTGAACTGAAAAACTTATCGAGCAATCTTACAGAAATATTAGAACCAATATTTGAATAAACATTTTTCTTTAGAAATATTGATGCAAAATTATAAGAACTGTTTTTGAAAGCATTTATAAAAGCGGGCAATAAAATTTTATTTTTAAAGTCATAAACTTCAATGGATGGATATTTTTCTCTTAAAATATTTTCTGATAAAGCATTATTATAATCAACTTCAAGAATTCTGTCATTTTTAATTAACACACTATGATAGCCGGTTGTTTTTCTGCTATCAAAAGACAGGATTAATGCATTTTTTAAAAGTTTATATCTATCCATTCAATTTTTATAAATCTTCAATTTCAAATTTTTCGTTTAAATAATATTTACTTTCAAATAATTTATTTTCATCATTTTGAAATACTGCATATTGGAAACCTTCTCTGACACTGTATGCTCCCCACTCCCCTTTTACATTCAAAGCTATAAATCCTAATTGAAAAATATGGTCCCTGTTTTTAGATGAAAGTAAGTTTAGTTTATATACTCTTTCACATGCAATTTTACAAGCTTCTCTTGGGGAAACTCCCAGTCTCATCATTTCAACAATGAGAAAACTTCCACAAGCCCTTATACATTCTTCACCTCTGCCTGTAGAAGCAGCTCCACCTACTTCACCATCTACATATAGTCCTGCTCCGATGATTGGTGTATCACCAACTCTGCCATGAAGTTTCCAAGCCATACCGGAAGTTGTGCAAGCAGCAGATATATTTCCCGCTTTATCTATTGCCACCATTCCTATAGTATCATGAAAACCATCTTCGTTTATCCGGTGAATTTTATCTGATGAAGATTTTTTTAAAACAAAATCATCAGTATGAATTTCTTCAGGCTTTCCGGTATTATTGAGTTTCCAATCATTATATCTTTTAAGAGAATATTCTGTCAATAAATTTTCCGGTTTAAAACCTTTCTGAAGTGCAAATTCATATGCTCCGTCCCCTGCAAGAATTGTATGATTAGTATCTTCCAAAACAAACCTCGCCACAGAAACAGGATTTTTTATATTCTCAAGAAAAATAACAGAACCAACACGTGCTTTCCAATCCATCAATGCGGCATCGAGTGTAACTTTTCCCTGTGCATCCGGCAATCCGCCATAGCCAACACTTAATACATCAGGATCATCTTCGGCAACCTTTACACCAATTTCAACAGCATCAAGTGAGTTTCCACCTGAAACAAGAATATCATATGCGGCTTTGTTAGCCGAAATTCCATGTTTCCAAGTGCTTATAACTATCGGTTTCATTTTATATTATCAGAGATTAATTTAAATGTATTATCATATCTATATTGAATATTAAAATGTCCGCCATTGAATTCATCATATAAATATTTAATTTTAGATTTATTCAGTTTTGAACAAAAAATCCTTGCACCTATATTTAAATCAAATTCATCTTTTGAGCCGACATCTATATAAAGTAAATTAAGTTTTTTAAAATTTGTTTTATATTTTTCAACTAAATTTACCGGATCAAATTTTTTCCAGGTATTAAATATATTCCTTATTAATTCCCCTGTAAAAATATCAAAAGGTAAATCAAAATTATATCCTTTTGTTTTTATCGCACCGGGATTAGGAGAATAACATGAAGCCATTCCAATAATGTTAATTAAATCATGAAAATATCCCGGTTTAGGTTGTTTAAAATTAATTTCTTTTTTTATAAAATTCGAAACTGCTTTATTCCCAACACCATAATTAGAAATATATTTTACAAATTTAGGAAAATCTTTTTGATAACAGTATTCAAAATACATATCACCGGAAGTTGAACAAACTAATTTGAATATATCCGGATTTTTCATCCCTAAATATATCGCACCGAAGCCACCGCTTGATTTCCCGCAGACAGCTCTGTAATTGCTATTATTGATTGTTTTATATTTCTTGTCTATGAAAGGTATTATTTCTTTAATTAGATAATCTTCATAATTACCTGTTCCTTTAGAATTAATAAACTGGCTTCCTCCATATTTTGTAATACAATCAGGCATTACCACAATCATTTCTTTTATAATCTTTTCTGTAATTAATCTGTTTAGTCTTTCTTCTATATTTTCTGAAAGAAATGATATATTCAGATTTTGAATACCCTTACCGGTGAATCCGTTTAATAAATATACTACAGGAAAATTTTTCCTTGAATCGTAAGAAGGCGGCAAATATACAGGAAATTTTCTTAATGTCGGATCTTTAAGCGGATTATTTTTTAAAATTTTGGAATCAAAAGATTCAATAATAATTGTTCCTGACTTCATCTATTTAAGAGATTAATAATTTATTGAAATCTACTCTTTTTAAATCATCTTTTGTAGTTATTTTTATATTAGTAACTTCACCTTCTGTAATCTTAACTTTACTGCCAAATTCAGAAACCACTGAAGATTCATCAGTGCCATCAAAATTGTTTTTAATTGCTTTCGTCATACATTTAAAAATTTCCGAATAGTTAAAAATCTGAGGTGTTTGTATTCTCCATATATTTTCTCTGTTAACAGTATCAGATATATAGCCATTTTTATCTACGTTTTTCAAAGTATCGTTTATTTTAAGAGCAGGAACAAGAGATTTAAATTTATGTGATAGTCTTATCAACTCAAGAATTTTATTTTTTGAAATAAAAGGTCTAACCGCATCATGAACAATTATTTTATCACTCGAATCGCAATTTTTTAAAATATACAAAGCATTATAAACTGATATTTGACGAGTCTCACCACCGGCAACAATTTTTTTTATTTTATTAAAATTATTATCAGAAATAATTTTTTTTATTTTATTAAAATAAGACGGGTTAGTTGAAATAATTATTTCATCTATAATTTTTAAATCATGAAATTTTTTTATTGTATAATAGAGGACTTCTTTGGAATGAGGAGGAAGTTTAAGAAATTGTTTCGGAGTTTTACCTCCGAAACGAGAGCCAGAACCGGATGCCGGAATTATAACGAAATGTTTCAATTTTTGATAATTTAAACTACCATCATCATATCGCCGTAATCGTAAAATCTTAGTTTATCTTTGATAGCTTTTTTATATGCTTTCATAACAAAATCTCGTTCAGTTATTGAGCATACAAGCATAAGCATAGTGCTTTGTGGCCAGTGGAATCCTGTGATAAGTTTATCAACAACTCTTACGGTATTTGGAGGATGAATAAATTTATCTGTCCACCCTGATGATGCTCTAACTTTTTTACCAGTTATAACGGAAGTTTCCAATGCTTTAATTACTGAAGTTCCGACAGCAATAATTTTTTTCTTCTTCTCGACAGCATAATTAATTGTTTCCGCTGTTTCTTTTGGAATCTCGTAATATTCAGAATCCATTCTGTGTTTAGATAAATCTTCAACTTCTACTAACCTATAAGTTCCTAAACCGATATGTAAAGTTACCGGAACAATCTTAATTCCTTTTTTCTTGATTGCTGTTAAGAGTTCATTTGTAAAACAAAAACCGGCATAAGGACCTGCTACAGAACCGACATTTTTTGCATAAACTGTCTGATAAGAATCTTTGTCTTTTTCAGTTGCTTCACGTTTAATATAAAATGGTAAAGGAGTTTTTCCGAGTTTTTCTATATATTTTTTAAAATCATCTTTATTATAATTAAATCTTACAATTCTACCTCGTGAAGTAGTATTATCAATTACTTCACAAAATAAATTTTTATTAAAAAATATTCTGTTTCCAATTCTAACTTTCCTTGCAGGGTCCACTACAACATCCCAAATATTTTCATCTTTTGAAAGTTGTCGTAACAAAAATACTTCAATCTTTGCTCTGGTTTTTTCTTTAGTTCCGGTAAGGACTGCAGGAAAAACTTTTGAATCATTTACAACCATTACGTCACCTTCATTTAGGTAATCAATAACGTTTTTAAACTTTTTTGTTTCTATATCACCTGTTTCCTTATTCATAACCATAAGTTTGGCAGAATCTCTTGGAGATTTTGGAGCTTTGGCAATTAGATTTTTCGGAACGGCATATTTAAATTGTGATAATTTCATTAATGGGATATTTAGTTTAAAATTTAAAGATTTAAATTATAAAAAGCATTTAAACCCGGAAAGAGTGCTGCACTTCCTAATTCTTCTTCTATTCTGAGAAGTTGATTATATTTTGCTACTCTGTCAGTTCTCGAAAGAGAACCTGTTTTTATCTGACCTGCATTTGTAGCTACTGCAAGATTAGATATCATTACATCTTCCGTTTCTCCGCTTCTGTGACTTATAACGCATGTATATTTGTTAGTCTTTGCAAGCCCGATGGCAGATAACGTTTCAGAGAGAGTACCTATCTGATTTACTTTTATTAAAATTGAATTTCCGATTTTTTTCTTAATACCTTCATTTAATATTTCAGGATTTGTAACAAACAAATCGTCACCTACAAGTTGAACTTTTTTGCCAAGATGTTCTGTAAGATTTTTCCATCCATCCCAATCATTTTCACCAAGTCCATCTTCAATGCTAATAATAGGATATTGAGCACACATCTTCTCATACATCTTAATCATTTCATCTGATGACTTTGCCGGTAAATGTGATTTATAAAATTCATAAGAAACTTTTTTTCCGTTTAATCTATACATTTCAGAAGAAGCAACATCAAGAGCAATAAATATTTCTTTTCCTGACTTATAACCCGCATTTTCAATTGCCTGTAATATAACTTCGACAGCTTCTTCATTAGATTTCAGATTAGGGGCAAATCCACCTTCATCCCCAACTGCGGTATTAAGTCCTTTTTTATGTAAAACATTTTTCAATGAATGAAAAATTTCTGTTCCGGCTCTTAAAGATTCTGAAAAAGATTTGAATCCTGCAGGTATAATCATAAATTCCTGAAAATCAACATTGTTATCAGCATGCTTTCCACCATTTATAATATTCATCATAGGAACAGGTAAACATCGGGCATCAACTCCACCTAAATAATTATAAACAGGAATTTTAAGAAAATTTGAAGAGGCAACTGCACATGCCATAGAAACGCCAAGTATAGCATTTGCACCAAGTTTAGATTTATTTTTTGTTCCGTCCAGCTTTATCATCATTTCGTCAATTTCAATTTGATGAAATGAATTCATACCAATCAATTTTTTTGAAATTACAGTATTAACATTTTTAACAGCATTTTTGACACCTTTACCGAGATACCTTTTTTTATCACCATCTCGCAATTCAACAGCCTCTTTTTCACCGGTAGAAGCACCTGAAGGTACTGCGGCTCTTCCGAGAGTACCGTCTTCTAAAATTATATCAACTTCAATAGTAGGATTACCTCTTGAATCGAGGATTTCTCTTGAATGAACAGATTTAATTGAGGGCATTAAGATTTTTGAAGATAAATTTAGAGGAAAACACTAAAATAATATTAAAAAACAGTGAAATCAATGATATTAACAGTCATTAGATTTCATTTTAAAAACTCAAAACAAAAAAAGGTATTGTTATTATCCAAAAAAAATATGAATTTAAATTTTACTAATAACAATTCATTTTAAAAAAGGAGGATTTTTTAATGAAAGGTTTATTCAGTACTACTTGTAGCCGAACATTATTAATTTTATTTTTTTCATTTTTACTTTTTACAAATTTGACAGCTCAACCTCAGTATTATAATTTTAATACAGGAGGAGCTTCAAATAATTTTCCATTTAATCTCGCAGCCGGTAAAGAAATTCAGGTACTTTATGCACCCGGCACCTTTGCCAGTCCTATGCCTGCACCTCAGGGAATGATTACTCATTTCTTTTTGAGAGCATCAACCACAGCAAATGCGAATACGTTTACTGATGTAGAGATAAAAATGGGACAAACCGCTGATACATCTTTACCGGCAGGTGCGTGGTATACAGGAACAATGACAACTGTATTTTCTAATCCATCGCTATTGATTACGCCTGTTGCAAATGAATTTTTTATGTTTACTTTAAGCACTCCATTTCCATACGACCCTACTCAAAGTTTAATAGTAAATATTAAACAATGCGGTCATACCGGGACAGGAATTGGTGTTTTCCATACAGTTATTCCGGGTTTTAAAAGATCAACTTCACTCGTTGGAACTTCATGCCCTTTTGTTTATGGACAGCAAGGTGGATTTATGCCACATACCGGTGTTAATATTACTGCCGGAGGTGGAGGAGTTCAAAATTTTGCTTTAAGACTTCCAACTCCGGGTGTAAATACTAACTATGTAGGAATTCCATTCAATGCAGCAATGGTTGGATTTCAAAATGTTACTATAGAAGCATGGATAAAACCAGGCGGATTAACTACTGCCAATACAATTTTAAATAAAGGAGCTGCATCTTTTGATTATCAACTTGGCGTAAGTGCTACAACAGGAATTCCATTTTTCAGGGCTGGTACAGCAATTGGTACTGCAACGAATTTCAATATTGCAGCAAATGTTTGGACTCATATTGCTGCAACATATGATGGAGCGAATGTGAGATTTTATAAAGACGGAATATTAGTATCTACAGTTCCGCTTGCTGCTACTCTTGGTTCATCATCTAATGAAATGAGACTTGGCAGAGGAAATGCGGATGCCGGTTCAGGAAATTTAGAAGAAGTAAGACTTTGGTCTGTTGCAAGGACACAGGCACAGATAGATTCCAATAAATGTAAAAAATGGCCTTCAACTTTTACATCAACTACGGGATTACTCGCAGTTTGGCACTTAGACAGCACCTTAGTTGATTCAGTTAGTGGTTTTAATGGAACAGCTTTTGGCAATGTTGGATTTGATACTGTCTCATATCCTTTACCGGGTTCAGGTTGCGGACCAACTTCTATAACACCACTTAATAACATTGTTCCGGATAAATATTCATTAGAACAAAACTATCCGAATCCGTTTAATCCAACAACAAATATAAAATTCTCAATACCTAAAGGTGGATTTGTAGAATTAAAAGTTTTTGATTTGCTCGGAAGAGAAATTGCAACACTTGCACAAGATCCGTTTGAAGCAGGTACCTATATCATAGGCTTCAACGCAGGAAATCTTTCAAGTGGAATATACTTTTATACAATAGTTTCAGGTGATTTCAAAGAAACAAAACGAATGTTACTTATAAAATAAATAATTTATTAAACATTCAAGCCCGATATTTAAATTTAATATCGGGTTTTTTTTTGCCCAAAAACAAAACGAGTTTATCGTAGAAATGTATTAACATTTAATTTCAAAATTATTGAAAGTATATTAAAGAATGGAAAAAACATTAATTTACGAAGGTAAAGCGAAAAAAATTTTTAAGATTTCCGGTAATGAAAAAGAATATTTACAGGAATTTAAAGATGATGCAACTGCATTCAACGGAGTTAAGAAAGATCAAATAAAAAACAAAGGAAAAGTAAATAATCAAATTACATCGGTTATTTTTGATTTACTTAATAATTCAGGGATTAAAACTCATTTCATAAAAAAGGTTTCTGAAAACAGTATGATTGTTTCCATTGTTGATATTATAAAAGTTGAAGTTGTTTGCAGAAATATTGCTGCGGGCAGTTTAGTTAAGAAATTTGCGTTCAAAGAAGGTGAAACACTTAAAAACCCATTAGTAGAATTTTATTATAAATCTGATGAACTTGGTGACCCTTTATTTTCAGAAGATCATATACTTTTATTGGAGCTGGCAACTTCAGATGAAATGAAACATATAAGAAATGAAACATTAAAAATTAATGAAATTTTGAAAACATTTTTTTTAAGCAAAGGTTTGAAGTTGGTTGATTTTAAATTAGAGTTTGGAAGGGATTTAAATGGTGAAATAATTTTAGCTGATGAAATTTCGCCTGATACCTGCAGATTATGGGATAAAGTGTCAAACAAAAAAATGGATAAAGACCGATTTAGATTTGACCTTGGTGAAGTGGAAGAAAGTTATGATGAAGTTATGAGGAGGGTTACAAATTAAATTATGAAAATTACTAAGTATGGTAAAGATGTAGTTTTAAAAATGTTAGTGATAACAATCTTAATTGATTTAATTGCTTTCTTAATCCCAAATGTAATAATAAAAATTATATTGTTTTCATTCTCAATTTTACTTTTTGGATTTACGTTATGGTTTTTCAGAGACCCAACCAGAAAATTACCTTCGAATGTAACTGAAAAAACAATTATCTCTCCGGCAGACGGAAAGGTAGTATTAGTAGAAGAAATTATAAACAAAGAAGATAATTTATTTCCGAAAGGTGAAAAACTAAAACAGGTTAGTATTTTTTTATCTCCTTTAAATGTACATGTAAATTGTCATCCTGTAACGGGTATCATAGATTATTTTAAATATATTGAAGGAGAATATTTAGTAGCATTTGACCATAAATCATCCGAACGGAACGAAAGAACAGAAATTGGTATTAAAACTCTAAAGGGAGACAATATTTTATTTAAACAAATTGCCGGATTTGTTGCAAGAAGAATTGTTTGCAATTTAAAATTAGGTGATGAAGTATATATGGGAGAAAAATTTGGCATGATAAAATTTGGTTCCAGAGTAGATATGTTACTTCCTTTGACTTCAAAAATAAATGTTAAACCCGGTGATAAAACAAAAACAGGAGAAACTATCATTGGTGAGTTTTAATCCCGAAAATATAAATTGAATATACCAAGAAGTTTCATACCATCTTTATTTACAGTTCTTAATGCCTTCTGCGGCTTTATGTCACTGATATATGCCATGAACGGAAATTTTACATTAGCTTCTTTTTTTATAATATATGCTATGCTCTTTGATGGGTTTGACGGAATAGTTGCGAGACTTTTAAATTCATCAAGTGAATTTGGAGTTGAGCTTGATTCTCTTTCGGATATGGTTTCATTTGGCGTAGCCCCATCATTTATAATTTACAATTTATATTTCAAAAACATTGAAACATTTGGAGTGGTTATATCATCTTTATTTATGGTTTTTTCTGCTCTGAGATTAGCAAGATTTAATGTTCAACTTGTCGGATTTGATAAAGATTATTTTAAAGGTTTACCAACACCAATAGCGGCAGTAACTTTATGTTCATTCGTAATTTTTTATAATAATAAAATTTTTTCTGAAGAAGTCAGCATCTATTTTATTTGGTTACTCGCATTCTTACTGCCTGCATTAATGATTAGTAATTTCAAATATGATACTTTACCAAAAATTAATAAACAAAATATAAAAAAGTATCCTGTTAAATTTATAATTATTCTTATCGCTGCAATTTTAATTATAATAACCAAAGGCGAGGGAATTTTTTCTTTTTGTCTGTTTTATATCAGTTCGGGAATTATTCGTTCATTTTTTAATTTTATATCTCCAAAGAAAAAAAGATTATCTAAAACAGCTGCTGATAAACAAAACGAATCAGTCGATCCTGAACTGAATCTTAAATAATTTTTTTCAACACTTTTATTAATTTATCCGCCTCTTCTAAAGTATTATATCTCCCAATAGAAATCCTAATTGTTGCAAGAGCAGTTTTTTCATCAATCCCAAGACTTAGCAATACATGAGAAGGTTTATGTGAACCTGAAGTGCAAGCAGAGCCACCGGATACTGCGATACCATCAAGATCAAGCAATATTAAAAGCATTTCCGGATCAACATTTGATTTTTCCAAATTTACTGAAAGATTAATAATATTCGGCAGAGAATTTTTTTCAGGTGTATTTAAAATTAATTTATCTCTAAAATCTTTTTTCAGATTTTCAATAATATAATTTTTAATTTTAGTATAATGAAGAATATCAGATTCATATTTAGATATCAAGATTTCAAGGGCTTTTTTGAAACCGGCAATCCCAGGAATATTTTCAGTACCGCCTCTGCTATTTCTTTCCTGACTTCCCCCATGAATAAATTTATCTGTTTTGATTTTATCTTTTATATATACTGCTGCTATGCCTTTTGGACCATAAATTTTATGCGAAGAAATAGTTGCGATATCACAATTTAATTCTGTTAACTTTAAAATTCCTTTTCCGAAAGATTGAATAGTATCTGAATGAATGGTGAAATTATTTTTATTTTTATATTCACTGATTTTATTTATATCATTGATGACACCGGTTTCATTATTTGAGTGCATCACTGAAACACATAAAGTATTTTCATTTATTTTTTCATTCAAACTATCAAAATTAATAAATCCATAATTATCAGTTTCAATAAAATGAATTTTGAATCCGAATTTTTCTTTTAAATAATTTAATGTATCTAAAACTGCAAGATGTTCTATTTTTGTTGTTATAAATTCATTTTTTTTTGTATCCAATGAAGCAAATGCTAAACCTTTAAGTGACTGATTATTAGATTCCGTTCCTCCACTTGTAAAATATATTTCTCTTGGTTTTGACCCGATAATTTGGGAAATTAGATCACGGGTATCTTCTATTAAAACTTTAGCAGATTTACCGAATGAATGAATTGATGACGAGTTTCCAAAATTTGTTTTTAAATATGGAATCATAGCATCTAATACTTCATCGGCTACGGGAGTGGTTGCGGCATTATCAAAATAAATGCTATTCAATTAATTTTATGTTTAATTATGTATTTACAATAATTAATTTAAATACCTGATAATATAATTATTAATGAAAATAAATTTCAAAGAATTATTTCTAATTCCAAATATCTTATCAATACTCAGATTAATATTGCTGTTACCATTGTGTTATCTAATATTATATAAATTTGAAACACAAAAATCAGTAATAATTTTCATTATGATTTTGATGTATATTACGGATTTATCAGATGGTTATATCGCCAGAAAATTTAATCAAATTTCTGAAACCGGAAAAATATTAGATCCATTGGCAGATAAGATATCAATTATTATACTATCAATTTTAATATTCATCAAAGGGTTACTCCCGCTTTGGTTTTTAATAATAGTTATTTTCAGAGATGTTTTAATTTTAATATTTGGGTTAAGACTTGAAAAAAAGACAGGGAAAGTTTTAATGAGCAATTATCCGGGTAAAATTGCGGTTTTGGGAATTGGAATAGTGTTATTACTGAATTTACTGCAAATATCAGTTATTACTGAATTTATACCATACTTTTATTATATTATATTAATTTTAATCATCTATTCGTCATATCTTTATTATAAAAGATATAAACAAACTATAGGAGAAATAATGGATGGAAATCACTGAAAATCCCTTTAATGAATCTTCCGAAAGGAGACGGCGAAATGCGGATAGAGTGAAAACTCTTACTCGAAAAGATATAGAAATGAAGATGGAGGAGAAATTAGTTGGGAAAAAAATTACCCGTAAACTTATTGTCGATTCCTTATTCGATTCATTGAGAGAGTTAATAATGTCAGCTGACCCCGTTATAAGAATAGAAATAAGAGATTTTGGAGTATTTGAAGTTAAAAAAACCAAACCGAAGCCAAAAGCAAGGAATCTAAAAACAGGTGAATTTGTATATGTTCCCGGAAGAAGAAAAATGCATTTCAAACCTGGAAAACTTTTAAAAAACTATCTTAAAGACAGTTCGGAAAAAGATGCACTTGAAGAAATTAAAATCATAGAACAAAATCCGGAAGGAGAAAACAATATCGTATAAAAATTTACTAATTATAAAATCAAATGGCAAAAATTATTGGAATTGATTATGGAACCGTAAGAATAGGTATTGCCATTTCAGATGACAACAAATCAATTAGTTTTTCAAGACCTCACCTTCCGAATAACAATGAATTTTTCAAAAAATTATCCGAAATAATTTCATCTGAACAGGTAGATAAGATTATAATAGGATATCCACTTAATCTAAAATCAGAAAAAACAAACCAGACTTTAAAAACCGAAGAGTTTAAAAATTCCTTAGAAACTTTTATTCAAAATTCAGGATTAAAAACTCATATAGAATTTTATGATGAACGATTTTCAAGTTCAATTGCAGAACAACAGATAATTGAAACAGGGATGAACAAAAAAAAAAGGAAGAATAAAGGATTAGTAGATTCTTATTCAGCTCAAATAATATTACAGGGATATTTGGATAAAAAAAATTTTAATAAATAATGTATTTAGTAGAGCTATATAAATTAATAGAAGAAGGTGAATCTCAAACTGTTGAGTTTAAAAGAAAATTTTCAACTCCTGAAAAAATTGCCAAAGAGATGATTGCATTTGCAAATACTAATGGAGGTTATATCTTATTTGGTGTGGATGATGATAAGTCAATTATTGGAGTAAGAAGCGAGAAGGAAGAAATTGAGCTTGTAAATTCAGCAGCATTATTTTACTGTGAACCGGAAATTAATTTTGAGTATGAAGTAGTATTAATCAAAGGTGCTGATGTAGTAGTTGTGTATATACCGGAAAGTGAAAACAAGCCACATTACCTTATAACAGAAGATGATGATAATTTGAAATGTTATATCAGGTTAAATGATATGTCAATAATAGCATCAAAAGAAACTGCCAATATTCTAAAAGGGAAAAACAGTAAAAACCCAATAACAATAAATTTTGGTGATAATGAAAAAGCGTTGATGAGTTTTTTAAATGAAAACGGAAAAATTACAGTAAAAACTTTTAAGAAACTTGTAAACATATCCCAACGAAGAGCAAGCAGAACGCTTGTGAATCTTGTCAGAACCGGAACAATAAGGCATCATTTTAACGGTAAAGAAGAATTTTTTACTTTATAAAATTTTTTAATTGGTATAACTCTCCTTCATTTTATCATGTCTTTCTTCTGATTTTTTATCCCACACAGGAACAACAGATTCAAGAAATGTTTTTTTATCTTCATTTAATTTTTTCATATCAAGACCTATATATGCCTGAGCTTTTTCTTTTGTTGAAACATCAGGATAAACTATTGGTAAAGGTATATTTCTTTTGATTAAAATTTCCGTAAGTTTTATTCTTGCTTCTTCTGATTTTTGAATTGATGTTCCTAAAATTCTCGCACTTTCAAGTGGTGCATGAAAGCTTGAACCATGCCCTGCGGCTACAAAATCCCAACGCCATTGTGCACTTCTTATTAAACTTAATACCTGTTTCATTTCAGATTCAGAAGCACCATTATCCCAAGCAGTTTTCGCTTCAATATGTGCTTTGAATAATGAGTTCATCGCGAGTTTCATCAATTCTTCAACTTTATCTTGCCTGTCAAAAACATTTTTCATCAAAGAAGCTTCAGACTCCCTGTGACATACCTGACACGCATTTTCAATATTATTAAGCGGACTTTGAATTTGGTGATCGGTAAATTTTACACCTCCTTCTGATTTATAAGGCATATGGCAATCGGCACATGCAACTCCTCTTTCGCTATGCACACCCATTTTAAACATTTCAAAATCAGGATGTTGTGCTTTTATTACAGGTGTTTTGCTTAAAGTATGAACAAAATCAGTATGAGAAACAGAATCGTAATATCTTTCGATGTCTTCAACTGAAGATCCTTTGTCCCAAGGGAAAGTGAGATATTTGTTTTCTCCTTTAAAATAATATTCAACATGACACTGAGCACAAACAAGTGATCTCATTTCCTGATGAGTAGCATCATTAATATCTTTTCCTTGTCTGGCAAGTGCTTCAATTAAAGCTGGTCTTGTAATCCTTAAATTCATAGATTTTGGGTTATGGCAATCCTGACAACCAATAGGATTTGCAATTTCATGCCCTAATTCTTTGAATGGTTTTTTATAAAATTCTTCCACACCTAATTCATTCATTACTCTGGGTACATCTGTGCTTTTACAAGCATAACAAGTACTTGGCTGAGGAACATCCGACCTCAAAGTATTTCTTAAATCCTTAATAGCATAGTAATGACCTCTTCCCTGATTATAATCACGTGAAAATGCATATCCTGCCCATAGGATTACCAGTTCAGGATATTTTTCAAGCATATCAACTTTTTGAGATCCGGCATGTTTACTTTTAAAAGTGGTGTCTAATGTTTTTATATAAGACTGATATTGACGCGGAAAGTTTTCACCCCAAACTTCATTTCTCGGTTCCCACTCTGATAGAGGTTTAATATTTTGTAATATCATATTTGCTTCCGTTCTACGTTCAATAATAGAACTTCCGAACAAACCAGCAAGAAAAACAATTACAATTGTTAAAATGAACAAAACCCAACCAACATAAGGTTTTTCTTTAATAATATCTTTTATTTTTTTCATATTATTTTTTTAATTGTTTTTTTAACCAATCGGGAATAATCGGATTTAATCCCGGTACTTTTGAGTCCGGAAAAGACGACAAACTGCTAACTGAGCCGTGAGGAGTTTCCTGATGACAACTCCAACAAAGTCTTTCTTCATCTCTTTCATCTTTAACATACATAGTATGATTTATAAGATTATTATGACATCTGATACAATTATCCTGAACTACGTTTATCCCTGCTTGTTTTATTTTAATTACCTGTGGTTCTAATCTGAAAGTGAACATAAAAGAATGTCTCGCACCATCAGACGCTTTGAAAGCATATTTCTTAATAATATTATCCTGAGGTACATGGCAATCATTACAAGTGGCAACTTTTGAATGAGAACTAACTCTCCATGATGCATATTGAGGATACATTACGTGACAATTTATACAAGTTTCTGGTTTATCTGAAATATATGATGTGGCATTTCCGATATATAAAATAAAAAAGACTGTACCGGTGAACACTCCACAAATTACAATTACCGGAACTTTCCAATTTTCCGGTGGTAAAATTATATTTATAAATTTTTTAATCACTATTATATAAAATTAACAATTTTAGATATATTTAAAAATGATTTATATCAATTTATTAAACTTCAAAATATATTGATTTTAAAATTAAAACTAATGATATTGTATAATGAACAGGTTAGAATCTTTATTGGAGATTCTGAAAAAAGACGAAAACGATACATTTAGCAGATATGCTTTAGCTCTGGAATATAACTCCATTAATGAGACGGAGAAGTCTAAATCAGAATTTTTAAAGCTTTTAAATGAAAGTCCATCTTATTTGCCTACATATTATCAACTTGGTAAAATGTATGAATCAGAAGGCGATATAGACGAAGCATTAAAAATATATACTAAAGGATTATATGTGGCGAGTTCTCAGAATGACACACATACAAAAAATGAATTACAAGAAGCAATAGACAATCTTTACTAATTATTAATATTACCAAACAGATATATTAAACAACTCTACCGTCAATTTTAAAACTAAATTTAAGAACCATGAAAAAACTCAAAATATTATTTATTAGTATTTTCTGTGTTTTAAGCTATTCACAATCATATTCACAAGCACGAGTTTGGGAAAATTTTACTGATATGAAAGAGATAACTTCAATGTCAGTTTCTGAAAATACAGTTTTTTGCGGGTCAAAAGGCGGCGTTTTCGTTGTTTCAAACAATGGTGTTATTTTAGAAAAGTTTACTAACATAAACGGTCTGTTAAGCAATGATATTTTAAGTTTGTATCTTGATTCACAAAAGAGGTTATGGATTGGAGCTTCTGACGGTTCAATAGTTATTTATGATGTAAATAATAAATCCTTTAAATATATTTACGATATAAAAAATTCAACTGAATCTGACAAATCAATAAATAGTTTTCAACAGTTTAATAATTTTATGTTTGTAGGAACTGGTTATGGAATTCAAAAAATCTCTATTAATAATTTTAGTTTTGTAGATGCCCCATATTACCAATTAGGAAACTATGCACCGAGAACGAGAGTAACTTCTCTTACAATACTTAATAATGTTTTATTTGCCGGGACGATTTCCGGAGTTGGATTTGCAAATGTTGTTACATCAAACTTAAACAGTCCTTCAAGTTGGACAAATTTCAATAGTTTTGGACAGTCTAATATTGTAAATACGATTGCAACTTTTGATAACAAAGTTTTTGCCGGGACGATTTCAAATTGTATGTATTATGAAAACGGAAATTGGTCAATTTATCCAAATCCAATAATTTATAATAATAATATCAGAAATATTTCTCCTGTTCAATCAAGGATTTATTTTTCAGTTAATAATGCAGTTTATTTTGCAAATCAAGGTTCAATTGATAATGTGAGTTTATATTTAGAAAATGTTCAGATAGGAAAAGTGACATCATTTGGTGATGGAAATCCTATACTTGCAAGTTTATCACAAGGATTATTTATAAATACTTCACAGGGATATCAGTTTGTAGCACCAAACGGACCTGCTAAAAACAGTTTTGATTGGCTTGCTGCTGACGGTTCCGGAAATTTATGGGCAGCAGGAGGTGATAACAATGCAGGATTTTATAAACTCTCAGGAGTGACTTGGACAAATTATAATATATCAACATATCCTAACATAGGGAACAGTAATTTTTTCAGAAAAATTTATGCTAATGAGGATGTTATATGGGCATTAGGATTTGGGGGAGGACCTACAAGACTTGAAGGAGAAACAATAAGAAATTATAATCCTTCAAATTCATCTTTACCGGGTTTTCCGGCAAATCCAAATTTTTGTACACCATTTGGCGGAGGGTTTGATAATCAAGGAAGATTCTGGCTTTCAATATACACTTCAAATAATTCTTCAAACATTTATTGCTATACAGGTAATGGAGAGTTTGTTGGTATTCCGAATTCTTCAATTATAAACAGTTGTAATCTGGAAGCAATGGCGATTGATAACAACAATACTAAATGGATTGTCACGAACACACCTGAAGGCGTTTATTTTTTTAATGAGAATGGTACATTGAATAATTTTTCAGATGATATATTCGGATTTTATACAACCGGTGATTTCGGAATTCAGGATATAAATGATGTAATTGTTGATAAAAACGGTGAAGTATGGATTGCAACTAATAACGGAGTATTTATTATAAGTAACCCTTTAGCGGCAATTCAAAATCCGATAAATAAACCTGCTCCTGTAAAGCTTGGAATTATAGAGGGAAACCTGAGAGTTCCATTTACACAAAACTGCAGAATAATAAAAAATGATATTTTAAATGAAAAATGGATTGGAACAGAAGGAAACGGTGTATTTCATTTATCATCAGATGGTTCAACATTAATAGAACAATTTAATACTACAAACAGTCCGATATTGGATAATAAAATAAATTCAATAGTCGTAAGTCAGGAAACAGGTATTGCATATTTTGGAACTTTAAAAGGGCTTTCATCAGTAACAACAAATGCGATTGAACCGGTGGCGGAATTTGACGAAATTATTTGTTCACCAAATCCATTTTTATTACCTGCAGGTGTAGATATGAAAATTGACGGATTAATTGAAAACTCCAGGTTAAAAATAATAAATTTAACCGGTCAGGTTATCGCAGAATTCGATTCACCAGGGGGCAGAATTGCAACATGGCAAAACAGCAGAAACTTGAATCTCCCATCCGGTGTTTATATAGTAGTGGCATTTAATAAAAACGGCAGCAAAGTTGGTAAGGGAAAATTTGCTGTTGTAAAAAAATAATATGTTAGTAATACCTGTAATTGATATAAAAGATGGCAAAGTAGTAAGAATTCTGGAAGGTTTAAAAAATCAAACTGAATATTACTGTGAAAGCCCTGTAAATGTGGCTAAGCTTTTCCGAAAAGAAAATTTCAAAACTTTGCACATAACTGATCTTGATGGAGCAATCAATGGTGAAATGAAAAACTTTCCATTGATTGCCGGCATTATCAAATCATTGGATATACCTATTCAGGTAGGCGGTGGAGTACGCAATTTTGATACGGTAAGAATAATGATAGAAGAATTAGGAGTTTACAGAGTGGTAATAGGTACAGCCGCAATAACTAATCCTGATTTAGTAAAACAAATTATAAAAGAATATTCTGCTTCAAAAGTAGTAATTGGAATAGATGAGAAACTTAACAACGTAGTTCAGAATGGTTGGGTGAATTATGCAAACATCACACCTTTAGACTTTGCGAAGATGATGGAAGATATCGGTATTAAAAGAATTATCTATCAAGACGTAACAAGGGTAGGAAATTTAACCGGTCCTCATATAGAAAGACTTATAGAACTTGCAACACAAACAAACCTGAGAATAACTTCTGCCGGAGGAATACACGATTACAAAGATTTAGAAGAATTAAGTAAAATTGAAAATCTTGGTATAGATTCGGTTATGATAGGCAGAGCGTTATATGAAAATATGTTTCCTTGCCAGAAATTATGGAGAGAAATGGAATGTGAAGACATCTCATTAGAATTACCGAAAGTTAAAGGGATTTAATAATCTTATTAACATCAAAAATATTCCCTTTTTTTATAACATTTACAATTCGATTAACTCCAAAATTATAAATTAATTCTCTATAATCCGGTAAGTCCATAACAAGTAAATCAGCCTGCTTTCCGGTTTCAATTGAACCAATTTTATCCTGTAGATTTAATGCACATGCTGCATTAAAGGTAACAGCATTAATAATTTCTTCCGCAGACATTTTCAGTTTTAAAGAAGCAAGACTCATAATAATCTGTAAATTTTCAGTATTGCAAGAACCCGGATTATAATCTGTTGCCAAAGCAATCGGGACATTTTTATTTATTAATTCCCTCGCCGGTTGATATGGAATATTCAGAAAATATGAAACCCCCGGAAGCAGAGTTGCGATGCAATACTTCTTTTTACTGTTATACTCTGAAAGCTTAGTTATGTCTTTAGATTTCAATACTTCAAGATGGTCAACAGAAATGGCTTTATTTTTTAATGCAATCCCAACACCTCCAATAGAATGAAACTGATCTGTATGCAACTTCCCTATTAAACCAAACTTTACACCAACCGATAAAATTAAATCAGTTTCGTCACAGTCAAAATATCCCTTTTCACAAAATACATCATTGAACTTTGCAAGTTTATGCGTAGCAACATATGGAATCATTTCAAAAATAATTTTTTCAAGATATTTTTTTTTAGAAATATCTTTAGGATAGCTGTGAGCTCCAAGAAAGGTTGGGATAATATCAATCCCGAATTTATTATCCCCGTTTAATTTATTGTAAACTTTTAGAATCTTGATTTCATTATCAAAGTCCAAGCCATAACCTGATTTTCCT
This sequence comes from Candidatus Tepidiaquacellales bacterium UBA6667, assembly GCA_002455255.1. Classification (GTDB taxonomy): domain Bacteria; phylum Bacteroidota; class Ignavibacteria; order Tepidaquicellales; family Tepidaquicellaceae; genus UBA9002. The sequence goes on from DKKL01000031.1 coordinate 49,145, forward strand.
TCAATCGTAGTTGTTCCGTTAATAAAAAAATATTTCAATCTTTTTTCAGCAAGATTATATAAAGATTGAAAAGTTGATTTTCTGACTGCAGATACAGTAGATATGATGCCTCCGCCTGACTTCGCAATTTCCTGATAAGTTAATCCGGAGATTTTCATCTCGTATTCTTTTTCACGAGACCCTGCGAATGCAAAATGAGTGTGCGAATCTATAAAACCGGGTATTACAACATTAGAAGAACAATCTATCTCTTTTTTAAATTTCAGATTACGAGGAATTTTTTTACCAATGAATTGAATATTTTTTTTATCAATTATAACATTAACATTTTTCAATATTCCGATGTCGGACATTTCAATTCCTGATTTAGGAAATAAATTCCGGGTTCTGCAAGTAACTAATTGTTTAATATTTTTTAATAGAATCATAAAACAAAAACGGGGCAATTGCCCCGTTGTGTATTTAATAAATTTATAAAATTAAATTACCTTAGCATCTAAAAGAACTGATTTATACATATCTAAAAGCGGTTCATCTTTTCTCCAACATGCGACTGTATGATTATTAGAAACCTTTTCTATTGGAGGTTCTTCTTTCCAGCATTTTTCCAAAGCAAAGACACATCTTGTACAGAAGTGACACCCTTGAGGATAATGAGTGGCTGCAGGGACTGTTCCTTCAATAGTTGCAAGTTTTGATTTTTTTGAATCAGTTGATTTGGGAATTGAATTCATCAAACCAATAGTATATGGATGTTTAGGATTTTTGAAAATATCTTTCACATCACCATACTCAGCGACCTTTGATGCATACATAACGCAAACTTTATCGCTAACTTCAGCTATAACACCTAAATCGTGAGTGATAATGAGAACACCCATACCAAGATCACGCTGTAATTTTTCAATAAGTTCAAGTATCTGTGCTTGGACAGTGACATCTAAAGCTGTGGTTGGTTCATCTGCAATTAAAATTTCAGGATTACAAGCCAATGCGATTGCTATCATTACTCTTTGCCTCATACCTCCGGAAAGCTGATGAGGATATTCATTATATCTCTGTTCAGGTGCAGGAATTCCGACAAGTTTCAGCATATCAATTGCTTTTTGTTTTGCATCTTGCTTGCTGATGTTCTGATGTAAGATTAATACTTCTTCAATTTGATTTCCACAGGTAAATACAGGATTTAGAGAAGTCATCGGTTCCTGAAAAATCATACTGATATCGTTACCTCTGATTTCTCTCATTTCTTTTTCAGAAATTTTAAGAATATCTCTCCCCTTAAACAAAATTTCTCCTCCTGCAATTTTTCCGGGTGGTGTAGCTATTAATCTCATTATAGATAATGATGTAACACTTTTACCGCATCCGGATTCTCCAACAATACCTAACGTTTCCCCTTTTTCTAAATTAAAAGAAACATCATCTACAGCTTTTGAAACTCCATCATCCGTATAAAAATAAGTTTTAAGATTTTTAACTTCTAATAATTTGCTCATAAAATGTAAATTTAGTTAAATTATTATAAATTATTTATTCTTTCAAGTATCTTTATTTATTAAAAGAGATTAATTAAGTTAGTATAAATTAAATAAATTTAGTATGCCGCTTAAAAAATTAATTTTCTTATCCGTTTTCGTTTTTATCAGCAGTTCATCATTTTCTCAAGGATTAAAACTTTGGGATCTTGGAGTGAGAGCAGGGTTTACATATTCATCAATTCAATACTCAGCAGAAGATACCGCTGCGACTGAATTTGTAGATGCTGTGGGTAATTTGATTGAGTATAAGCCCGGTTTTAGTGTTGGGGTGTTTTCAGATATTTACCGAATTAAAAATATTTACATTGGGGTTGGTGCAGATTATTATCAAAAAGGATATAGAGCTAAGGTAGCAGAAACCAATGAAATGGGTGTAGTAATAAATAATGGGCATTTAAACTATAGAATGGATTATTTGACATTTAGTTTGTATGGTAAATTTAGTCCTAATGCAGGAAAAATTAAACCTTATTTTATTGTTGCTCCAAGAATAGATTATTATATGGGTTACTCTATGTCAACATCAAATTTATCTCATTCATTTTCAGGAAACAATATTTTGTTAGATGATTATAAAAAAATTACAGGAAGTGTTTCCTTTGGAGCCGGTGTAGAAATTTTTGGGATTCTTACCAAACCGGTTTTAATTGAATTTATGTATAATCCTGATTTAATTAATCAGTTTAATAACGGAATCGTTAGTGTTAAAAATAAATCGTTCGGAATTAATGCCGGTGTTCAATTTTAAATTAATATGAAAATAATAATAACTTGTTATCCCACTTATGGTGGTAGCGGAGTAGTTGCGACTGAGCTTGGAAAAGCATTGGCAATGAGAGGTCATGAAATTCATTTTATTTCATATGCGTTGCCAATGAGATTGCAAGGTTTTGTTTCAAATATTTATTATCACGAAGTAGAGTCGTTCACTTATCCTTTGTTTGATAATCCTATGTACACATTAACTTTGACATCCAAAATAGTCGAAGTTGTAAAAATGAATGATATTGATTTAGTTCATGCACATTATGCGATACCTCATGCTGTGAGTGCTTTCCTTTCAAAAGATATTTTAAGAAATGAAAAGAAATTTAAGAAAGACTTAAAGATAATTACTACTCTTCACGGGACTGACATTACTCTTATAGGGCTTGAACCTTCATTCTTACCACTGATGAAGTATAGCATAGAGCAGTCAGACGGGGTTACTGCGGTTTCAAATTTTTTGAAAGAAAAAACTATAACAAGTTATCAGGTTGAAAAAAACATAGAANNTACCTAATTTTATAGACCTGAATAAATTCAAAAGAATTTCTGATAAAGAGAATTCCTGTTTCAAAAGAAAGTATGCACCTGATGGAGAAAAAATTTTGATGCATACATCAAACTTCAGACCATTAAAAAGAGTTCAGGATGTAGTTAAAATATTTTCAGAAGTTTATAAAAAAGTACCATCAAAGTTATTATTAATCGGCGATGGACCTGAAAGAAGCGACACAGAAAGACTTGTAAGAGAAATGGAGCTGACAGAAAAAGTTATATTTATGGGTAAGCAGGATGCTCTTGTGGAATTGTTATCTATTGCAGATTTATTCATTATGCCGTCACAATCTGAAAGTTTTGGTTTATCAGCATTGGAAGCGATGAGTTGCGGAGTTCCGGTAATTTCATCAAGCATCGGTGGATTGCCAGAATTAAATGTCCATGGAGAAAGCGGATATATAGCAGAAATTGGAGATGTAGAAAGAATGGCAAAATATGCAATTGACCTGTTAAGTAATGAAAAGAAGTATCAGTTATTTGCCAAACATGCTCGAGAGCGAGCAGAAGAATTCAGTGAAGACAGGATAGTACCGAAGTATGAAGCTTATTACGAAAAGATTATAAACGAGAAATAAAAAATGCCGGATTTAATCCGGCATTTAAAATTATTTTATTAATGTCATTTTCTTTGTGTCTGAAAAGCCGGGGGATTCAAGTTTATAAAAATAAATTCCCGAAGGTAAATATCCTGCATCAAACTTAACTTTATATTCACCCGGATTAAGCTTTCCGTTAAATAATGATTTAACTTCCCTTCCCATAATATCATAAACTTTTAAGTTCACTTCCCCATCTTTAGCAATTTTAAAATTAATTGTTGTTACCGGATTAAATGGGTTTGGATAGTTCTGTGATAATGAATAAGAATCCGGAGTCAATCCTGATATGTTTTCGATATTAACTGTTTTTGGTGTAACGAATACTTTGTAAATAACATCATTTGCCGTACTCGGACCCATATTTGGTAATGTAGCTCTTATACCACCAAAGAAATAACCGACAAGTGTTCTACCTGTTAAGCTCTTAAATTTTAAAACATCGTTTTCATATTTCGGGACATTTTCTAATGTAATAATTTCTGCATTTGAACCGAGTAGTCCGGGTAATTTTACTGGTAAAACTTTCTCTTCTGTTGTACCGTTCGAGTTACGTGTAATTAGAGTTATATCATCAATAAACGGAACTAAAGTATCTCTTACAAAATTTCCATTTACATAATCATGAAGCGAAATGCCACCAAATAATGTCGTGAACATTTTACCGGAAACGGAATCAAACATTGATAACCTTGCTGTATGATACTGAGACATTTTTTGAGTAAAACTCATATCCACAGTGTAACCGTTCGCATCAATGTAAACAGGATTTTCAAAAGGTAAATCAACATCATATTTAAAAACACCTCCGTAAATAATAGAATAAAATGAACCATCCGGTTTAACGGCAGGTGCTACATTTAAATCTCTTCTGTGTAAATTTAAAGTATCTATATATTCCGTATAATCAGTGATGGAAAATGTGTTTCCTGATTCGGTAATCTTAAATTTTTTATAAGAATTTGAATACTGCTGGTTGCTTTGCATCGGAGGTGGCATATATATACCTGTAAATTTATTTCCACCTATTAAATAAAAGAAGCCATCCATATATTCTATATCACTTCCGGCTAATTGAATTCTCGAATCTATAATTTGTTTTATATGCGGAGCTAATGAAGTATTGCTCTGAATAGCATTCATAATTCCGGGTACATCTATAACAGAAAAAACCGGGAAGGTAACAAAGTTTCCGAGAGCACTATCAAGCCCGTAACCACCACAAACATAAAGTTTAGTTCCAACTTGAATTCCCTGTAAGTTTGTTGATCTTAACGGATCAGCTTGAGAGACCGTTAAATCATCAAATATATTTTTTGACCAAACCTGATTATTTACATAATCTACAACATAAGCCATTTTATTTGCAAATGGTCTTGGAAATGCCGTTGCCGGTGTCATTCCATGAAGTCCGTTTGTCCTTCCTGCAAGGAATAACCATTTATTATTATGTTTAGCATAAACATAAGAGTGAATACCCGGTGCACCGGGAATATTCATTGATTCAAGTTCTATTGAAAACGGAGCTTCTCCGTCGGCAAAAGCAAATGAAGAATACAGAAAAAGAAATGAGAGTAAAAGATTTTTCATAAATATTTTAAGACTAATAGATTAATTTTGATTGGTTTTTATAATTCAACCCAGTCGCCATTTTCCTTGATTAATTCGATAAGTTTATCAAGAGCGAGTTCTGAATTGATACTGCGTTTTACAACTTCTTTGCCTTTATAAAGAGTAATTTTTCCCGGACCGCTGCCGACATAACCATAATCAGCATCAGCCATTTCACCGGGACCATTAACGATGCACCCCATAATTGCAATTTTTACACCTTTGAGATGATTTGTTTTATTTCTTATCATTGCAGTAGTTTCCTGCAAATCAAATAAAGTTCTGCCACAGGAAGGACAAGAAATATATTCAGTTTTTGAAATACGAGTTCTGGTCGCCTGTAAAATACCAAACGAAACAGAATTTATTACTGATTCTGAAACTTGTTTATTTATACTGTCGAACCACACACCATCTCCAAATCCGTCGAGCAATAATCCACCTGCATCAATTGAGGAATACAGCATAAATTTATCTTCATTTAATGTATATGACCTTTTTATTATAACAGGTAATTTAATATTTTCGTTCTTTAAGATTAAAAATAATGCTCTTAATTCAGAATAAGCATTTTCGTTTTCAGTATTAACAACAAGAATTATATTTTGCTTAGACTTAAGTATTTCTAAGTTTTCCTCAGTTAGTTCATCCAAACTTAATTCAATAAACGCAGGGGAATTAAATTTATAATTTTTAAGCTCATCAACAAGCATCAAAGGATAAGAATTTTCTTTATCTTCTAATGAATTAAAAAATTCTAAATCAAATATTTTACCTAAAGTCCCGGGGAGTTTAAAATCAATATTTTTATTACCGAGATATAAATAATCCGGTGCTATATCATTTATATTCCATTTATCAAGTTCAGGTATATAATCATAACCAATTTTTTTAAATTCTTTAAAATCTGAAATATTTCTCAATGATAAAATTACTCTCGGTACATTATGTCCGCCGGTATTTAGAATTCCGAGTGATTCTCTTTTATTAAATTCAAAGGGATTAAAATTCAAACTTTCAATATCAGGAATAATTTTTGAATTTGACCTGTTCACATATCTTTCAACTAAATCTTTACATACCGGTATTTCAAATTCAGGGTCTTCTGTTAATGAAACTCTGATAGTATCTCCGAGCCCATCTTCCAAAAGAGTTCCAATACCAACAGCGGATTTGATTCTACCATCCTCACCTTCTCCGGCTTCTGTAACACCTAAATGGAGAGGGTAATTCATATTTTCATCAATCATTTTATTTACAAGCAATCTGTATGCTTCCACCATAACTTTCGGATTACTTGCTTTCATTGATAAAACTATGTTATAATAATTATTATCTTCACAAATTCTTAAAAATTCAAGTGCAGACTCAACCATACCAAGCGGTGTATCTCCATATCTGCTCATTATTCTGTCAGAGAGAGAACCATGATTAGTTCCGATTCTCATTGCAGTTCCGTATTCTTTACAGATTAAAACAAGAGGTGTAAATTTTTCACGTATTCTTTCGAGTTCTGCTTCGTAAAGATTATCAGTATAATTATAAATCTGAAATTTTTTCTTATCAGCATAGTTACCGGGATTCACTCTAACTTTTTCAACTATTCTTGCAGCAAGTTCTGCTGCGTTTGGAGTAAAATGAATATCAGCAATAAGCGGAGTTTTATATCCCTGTTTTCTTAATTCATTTTTTATGTTTTCAAGATTTTTTGCTTCCTTAATGCTTGGAGCGGTAATTCTGACATAATCAGCACCTGCATTAATAATTCTGATTGATTGTTCAACTGTAGCAACGGTATCCATCGTATCCGTAGTAGTCATAGATTGAATTCTAATAGGGTTATTTCCACCTAAGGGTATATCCCCAATATAAACTTCGCGAGTTTTAAATCTTGAATAAGAAGTGAGAGAATTACAATATTTTAATGAAGTTGTTTCAGTAATCATTTAAACTTTTATTTCGGATATTATCATCTTAAATTTTTTGAGTCTTTTCTTAGAATCATTTTTTCTTCTTCCGTCAAAACTCCCCATCCACCTTTACTTATTTTATCTAAAATCGCATCAATTCTTTCCTGAGCTTTTCTCTCGTTTTCCTTTAATTCATTCAAATAATCATTTTTAGACTTATTCAAATCCTCATTATCTTTTATATCCTGAAACTTTGCTTCTTTAATATTTTCATTTGTATTTCCGTTTGAATAATTTCGGAATATATTTTCACCCTCAGATTTTTTTCTAAAATCAGATTGCTTTTTAAAATCAGGCATTTTGAAGTTGAAATTTTTTTGTCTGGCAGAAGTAAAAAATAAATATAAGAACCCTGCAACAGCCCCCCCAAGATGAGCAATATGAGCAATTCCGGTAGAAGTACCCCCGATTACATTAACAAGATCAATTGCCATATATAAGAGAATGACATATTTTGCTTTAATTGGGAATAAGAAATAAATATAAATTGGTCTGTTTGGAAAAAGATAAGCAAAAGCAGCAAGAATTCCATAAATTGCACCTGAGGCACCAACAGTAGGACCGACAGAAGTAAGGAAAGGTGCGATAATTTCATTAGCAACACCGGCAGCGACACCACAACTGATATAATAAATTAAAAACTTTTTTGAACCCCAAATATTTTCAAGTTCAAATCCAAACATCCAAAGCACAAACATATTCATAAAAATGTGCATAAAAGAACCGTGCAAGAACATATAAGTGAATAGTTGCCAAGGTAGGAATCCATCACCAATAGGCATCAGAGCAAGGTATCGAACAAATAAATATTCTACAGATGTATCACCAATTCTTAAGTTTGATAAGAAGAATGACTGGATAATAAAAATAGAAATATTTACAACGAGTAAAATTTTTAAAACCGGAGGAAAGATACTGAATCCACCTACATTTCTGTTATATTGAGACATTAACTATTTTGAATTATTAAATAACACCAAAGCTTTTTTGTAATCATCTAAGGTGTCAATTTCCATAAACATACAATCTGAAACATCAATTGCATAAAAGCTGTTCCTTTTATCACCGGAATCCGCAATAAAATTTAGAAATTCTTCATAATGTTGAGAGCGAAAAGCGGGTGAATCAGAAGCTTTTTCCAATATATTAAATAAATTTTGCATAAAATATGCAGAAAAATGCTCAATTCCGGTTGATTCTCCAACAGAAACCTCAAATTCGAGAGATTTAGATAACCCAACAATTTTATTATCCATATCTGTAGCAACTTTAACCATTTCTTCATCGAGATGTGAAGTTACATTAATAGCAGCACAGTTATCTATACCGGAATCTATTAATTTAGTTAAAACTCTCTGTTCAAAAAGCACATCAGAATCAAGCAAAAATGTATTTTTATTAATGAAATCTTTTGCGAGAAGCAAAGAGTATGCACTTCCGGTAGATTCATATTCATTATTAGAAATCAATTCTATATCAATTTTTAAATCATAAAATCTTGTTAAGGATTTCAAATATGATTTGATCATATCTTCTTTATACCCTGTTACGATAAAAATTTGTTTAACTCCTGACTGATGCAGATTATCAATGGCAAGCTCGAGTAAAGTTGAATCACCAAACTTCAAGAGACATTTAGGAATTTCATCAGAAATAGGTTTAAGTCTGGAGCCGGTTCCGGCTGCAAGTATTATAGCTTGATGCATTTTTATTTTTATATCAAAATAACAGAATTAAAACATTTATTAAATGATTTTGTAAAAATATAACTTCCGTGAACTTCACCACGAATAACCACAAGTTTAGCGAATTACACATATAATACAAAATTATTTTAGCAATCTGAACAATCTACCAACAAGTGTATTAAATTTGTATTTGACAGTTGAGCAAAAATATTAAAAAGTGAAATTCTTTTTCACTGTAAATTCTATTTAAAAATGTTAATTTCGTAATTATCCAATCTAAAAACCTAAATGGTCTGGACTTTACAATCAGTATTATTTATAGTTTTTTCCGTAGTAGCAATATTCGCAGCAATAATGATGGTTACCAGAAGAAATCCGGTAACTTCCGCAATGTTTCTAATAGTTAATTTTCTAATGGTTGCAGGAATTTATTTACTTCTTCAAGCTCAGTTTCTTGCAATAATTCAGATTTTAGTATATATGGGTGCTATTATGGTATTATTCTTATTTGTGATATTACTTTTAAATTTGCAGGATGAAAGAAAACTTACTGAAAAGATTACATATACAAAGATTTCAGGAATTTTACTTTCTATTTTGTTGGTATTTTTATTGAGCTATACAGTGTATTACGGATTTTACGGAAAATATTCCGGAATGAGTGAAAATTCTGAATCAATTGGAACAGCTCAGGAATTGGGCAGAAGTTTAATTTTAAATTATTCATTCCCGTTTGAAGTTGCGGGATTTTTACTGCTTGCTGCAATTGTAGGAGCAGTAGTTTTAGCTAAAAAGAAATTCGAATAAATATGAATATAATATTATTACAAATGTTAACAGAATCAATGGTAGGACCTTTGATTGTAATTATTTTTTTAATTGTAGTGTTTATCGGAATATTAGTAGTGCGACATGTTGCAAAACAAAAATACAATATTCAGGAATTTTATAATAAACAAAAAGATAATAACACGAATTAAGAAGAAATTGCATCTGCAATATTTATTCCGTCAATAGCCGCAGAAACAATACCACCGGCATATCCGGCACCTTCTCCACACGGATATAAATTAGATATCTCAATATGTTTGAAAGTAACTTTATCTCTTGGTATTTTTACGGGAGAAGAAGTTCTCGATTCAATTCCGATAATTTGACCTTCATCAGAATCAAATCCCTTAATTTTATTTCCAAATTCTTTTAAGCCGGACTTTAGTGCGTTAAAAATAAATCTCGGCAAAAGATTATTAAAATCATATTCAAATATACCCGGTATATATGAAGTTGGATTTAAGTTTGAAGTATTTTTACCGGTTAACAAAGTAGATATTTTCTGAGCCGGTGCTGACTGAGAGCCACTATTATTTACTTTATAAAAAAGTTGTTCGAGAGATTCCTGGAATCTTAGTCCCATTAATTCTTTGTTAATTTCCCAATTTACGGGATTTAATTTATTTCTTTCATAAAGCTGATTTATTTCTTTAAACAGTTGTGAGTTTAAATCCATTGTATTGACCTGAACAACTATACCGGAATTTGCAAAAAATGAATCGCGTCTTGACATAGACATTCCATTAACTACAATTTCATTTGGAGCGGTTGCAGCAGGCACAATCAGTCCTCCGGGACACATACAAAAAGAAAATACTGCTCTATCAGCACTGTGAGAAACAAGTTTATAAGATGAAGCCGGTAGATTTTCCGGTCTTGGTGAAGTTTTATACATTGAAGCATCAATCATAGACTGAGGATGTTCTGACCTGACACCAATTGCAAAAGGTTTTTGTTCTATTTTAATTTTTAGTTTTTGACAAAGATAGTAAATATCTCTTGCAGAATGTCCTGTAGCTAATATTAATTTATCAACTTGGAATTCAGATTTTTCATTAATAACAATTTTAGAAATTTTTCCATTAGTAATTATTAAATCAGTTAATTTAGAATTAAAATTTATTTCACCACCACATTCCAAAATTTTTTCCCTTATCTGAGAAACAATTTTTGGAAGTTTATTTGAGCCAATGTGAGGATGTGCTTCAAACAAAATGTCAGATTTTGCTCCAAACTCATTTAAGAGTTTTAAAACATAATAAATTTCACCTCTTTTGTCAGAGCGTGTATAAAGTTTACCGTCTGAATAAGTTCCGGCACCACCTTCACCAAAACAATAATTAGAATCAGGATGAACAACGCTAAACTGTTGTATATTTCTTAAATCTCTTCTTCTGGTTCTGACGTCTTTTCCTCTTTCAAATATAACAGGTTTTATTCCTTTTTCAATCAATCTTAATGCGGCAAAATAACCTGCAGGACCTGCACCAATTATATGGACTGTTTTTCTGTTTTTTAAGATTGAAAATTTATCTGAAATATTTTCCCGAATTGGCAGAACAGAATTAATATAAACTAATAATTTTAATCTGTAAACCGGTGATTTGCCTCGTGCATCTAGCGATTGTTTTAATTTTCTGAAATTTACACTGTCAGATTTTTTTAATGAAAGTTTTTTTCTGATTTGATTTATAATTTCAAAATTAGAATCAATTTTTCCCGGTGGAAGAGATATTTCCAGTTCTACAGAATTCAAATTAATTATTCATAAAATATTCAGCAGTGCTTTCTTTACTAATTTTGTAAAGCTCCCAGAATGGAGGAGTGTAACCATTAACAGATATAAAATTTTTTACTTTTTCATTAACCACTGATGAAATATCAGAATGATAGATTTTATAGGATTCACTTTTCAATGCAGATTCAGCAGATAAACCTTCAGGAATAGTACCTACTTTTCCAAATAGATTTAAAATAACAGAATAGAGTTTTATAATTCTGGCAATTGGCAACATAAAAATATTATATTCGAGTTTTCTGCCATTGTTTGCTTCATCCAGCAATGCATCTGTGACAGCGTTATTTATATGATCTTTAAGTAATTCATTTCTATCTCGCCATTCAGAAACAACATTTATACGCGGATCGTATTCAAGATCAGCAGGTTCGTGAGTATAAAAATTTGTGACTCCGAATGAGGATAGCCAATCTACAGTACCCTTATCCGAGATGTAAGTCATAGCTTCCCAGAGTTTCAATCCCTGAGATTTATAAGCATTATAAACAACTTCAGAGCAAAACATTTTATCCGGAATTTCAAAATTAAGAGAAAAATCATAGGCAATGTGAGATTCTCCTGCCTTCTCAAAAATATATTTTGCAGATTTATGAGGCAATAAAATATCATTTTGAAGTTCAGGTAAATCAGAACGCAAACGTAAGACCATTATTCTCAATTTTTTATCATCAAGATATTCTTTTACATTGGAAATTGTTACACCTCTTTCTATGTGCGATTCAATAATATAAGGAGTATGAGTTTTTTCATCAACATATAAGATGGCACAGTGAGAAAAATTTCCGGGATAATCATTACCACGAGAAATTAAAGCAGAAACAGGAGCACCACCTCTTGATATAAGGATATCTCCGCTTCTTACTACAATATCAAGAATTTTCACAGAGGGAATCAATGATTCATCAGGGTTTGCACGAAGAAATCCCGGTGATTTATCAGGTGGTAATTGCAATAAAACTTCTTCTATTGCTGCACGTGAACCGTAAAGCAAAGTATAAATTCTGTTTCTAAACTCAGGTTTTTTAATATCCGAATGAATGGTTTTTTCTTTAACAACGTTTCTAATTTTCATTCCAAGTTGAAGATAATCAGAAAGATTGTTACAACATACAGGTATTACCGTAGAAAGTATAAAATATCCATTTAATACAGAATCATAAATTGAGCTTTGAATATTAAATGAATTAGAGAGTGAGGAGTCTAATAAATTATTTATGTGTGAAATCCTGAAACTGATAACTGAATCTTCTATAGAACAATCAAGTGATTTATTTTTTAAAAATTCAGATTCGAGTAACTTGAAATAATCATCTTTTTTCCATTCGAATTTTTCATATACAGGAATATTTAAATCCGGAGAATCATCAATTGGAATTAACAAAATCAGATATATTAAAACAAGGAAACCTATAGAATATAAAACAAATTTAATACCTTTATTCATTTGATAAATAAAAATTAAACTGTTTATTCGTTATAATTAGCAGTGATATCTTTTCCTGTTTTTAAATCATAGAATTTAAAGTCATCAAGAGCAAGAGCGTTCTCAACTTCAACTTTAAAGCTAATTAAATATTTAAATTTTATTTTGGTTAATCTGCTGAAAATTCCTTTTGTGAGATAGTCGTAAACGAAAGGATTAACTTTAAGAACAAGATTTAATTTTTCTCCTGACCCTTTGTATCTTTGCACCCATCTTTCCATTTCTGTAATGAAACCGGATCTTGATTGGACATGTCCTGTACCGGCACACATCGGGCAAGTATCAGAAATAGCTTTCAATATATTTTGTCTGATTCTTTGACGGGTAATTTGTACCAAACCAAATTCACTCATTGGCAATACTGTTACTTTAGCTCTATCTTTACGAAATTCTTTTCTTAATTCTTCATAGAGTTTTTTACGGCTTTTCTCTTCATACAAATCAATGAAATCAATAACAATAATACCACCAAGGTCACGAAGTCTTACTTGTCTGACTATTTCTTTGGCTGATTCAATATTAGTATTTAGTGAATTAATTTCCTGTTCTTTTTCTTTAGCATATTTACCACTATTAACATCAATAACCGTCATGGCTTCAGTGTTTTCAATGACGATATAGCCGGCACCCTTTACCCAAACTTTTTTATTTAAAGAATCATTCAATTGTTTTTCAATTCTGAATGCATCAAAAAGAGGTTGGTTTCCGGTATATAACTCAAGTCTTTCTAAATATTCGGGAGAAGTATTTTCAATATAGGTTCTTATTTCCTTATGCAGTTTTTTTGAATCAACTACAAGCTTTGAAATATCAACTTTCAGCAAATCTCTAATTACAGAAGAAGTAGTTGAGGCATCTTTATATAAGATTTCCGGGGCTTTAACTGTTTTCAGTTTTTCTTCAATCTTATTCCATTCATTTATCAATTTATTTAAATCATCAAGAATTAATTTTTCATCTTGATTTGCAGCAACAGTTCTTACAATAACTCCGAAACCCTTCGGTAACACTGAGCGTACTATTTTTCTTAATCTGTATTTTTCCTTTGGCTGGTAAATCTTTTTTGACATACCGACTTTTTTGCCAAAAGGAATAAGAACAAGATATCTTCCCGGGATAGAAATTTTAGAAGTTACGCGAACACCTTTTTTGCCGACAGGTTCTTTTGTAACCTGGACAATGACTTCCTGATGTCTTTTCAGCTCTTTAGGATTGAATCTGATTTTATCTTCAGTGGAACCCGATGAAGATCCGTTGTCATTATCTTCATCATCTTCTTCAATATCAGAATCTTCATCATCAATTGAAGCTAAAGTACCATAACTGTTAGTATCAGAAAAGTGGAGGAAGGCATCCTGGGGAAAACCAAGATCTATAAAAGCAGCACGAATGCCCGGCATTACTTTTCCTACTTTACCGAGAAAAATATCACCTACATTTCTTTCCTGATCAGGACTTTCGACAAAAAATTCAGCTAATTTTGAATCTTCGGTTACAGCAATTCTGATTTCTCCTGAAGAAGCATTTATGAGTATTTCCTTTTTAATACTTGACATTAATTTTTCAACGTTTTCAACTTATGAGTTCATTGTAGCAAGAAACTCTTTATTGCTCTTAGTGCCTTTCATTTTACCAAGTAACCATTCCATAGCTTCCGTTTGATTATAATCAGCAATAATTTTTCTTAATAACCAAACACGGTTTAAAGTATCGTTACTGATTAATAATTCTTCTTTTCTCGTACCGGACCTATTAACATCAATAGCCGGGAATAATCTTCTGTCTGCAAGTCTTCTGTCGAGAACAATTTCCATATTTCCAGTACCTTTAAATTCTTCAAAGATAACTTCATCCATACGACTTCCTGTTTCAACGAGAGCAGTAGCAATAATAGTGAGACTTCCACCTTCGTCAATATTTCTTGCGGCACCAAAAAATCTTTTTGGTTTATGTAATGCATTAGCATCAACACCGCCGGATAATATTTTCCCTGAATGAGGAATAACGGTATTATGAGCTCTTGCAAGACGAGTTATACTATCTAAAAGTATAACAACATCTTTTTTAGCTTCTATAAGTCTTCTTGCTTTTTGTAAAACGATTTCAGAAACCTGAACGTGTCTTTCAGGTGGTTCATCAAATGTAGATGCAATAACTTCAGCATTTACATTTCTCTCCATATCAGTAACCTCTTCAGGTCTTTCATCAATAAGCAATACAATCAGATGCACTTCAGGATGATTTCTTATAATTGAGTTAGCAATAGTTTGCAATAAAATAGTTTTTCCGCTTTTAGGAGGAGAAACAATTAATCCTCTTTGTCCTTTACCAATAGGAGTGAATAAATCCATAATTCTCATACCATATTCACCGGGAGCATTTTCAAGAACGAGTTGCTCATTAGGGTAAAGTGGAGTAAGATTATCGAATAAAATTCTTTCTCTTAAAGTATCAGGAGATTCATAATTGACCGAATCAACTTTTAAAAGAGCAAAAAAGCGTTCACCTTCTTTAGGAGGTCTTACTTGTCCATTGACAGTATCTCCTGTTTTTAAAGCAAATTTTTTGATTTGCGAAGGAGAAACATAAATATCATCCGGTGAAGGAAGATAATTATAGTTAGCAGAACGTAAGAAGCCATATCCATCAGGAAGAACTTCAAGAACTCCAATAGCAAAAGCGAAACCGTCCCGCGCAGTTTGAGCTTCTATAATTTTATAAATTAAGTCTTGTTTTTTTAAATCTGTGTAGCCGTTAATTCCAAGATCGCGGGCAATCTTAATAAGATCGGGGACTTTTTTTGATTTTAAGTCTTCCGTGTTTTTCTTATCTGAATTTTTATCTACGGCTGTGGATTTGGAATTTGTTTTTGATTCCATTAATGATCCTTTCATTTTCTGTTAGGTGTGAAAATAATATTGAGATTGGTTTAATTATTAAATAATGATATTTGGAAAAATAATATATTAATTGAATTATTTATCGAAACTAAATTAACAGAAATAAATTAACTGAAATTTAATTTACGGGTGTGTTAATTGACGTGGTTAAAACTAAAACAATTAAAAATTATATTCAAGTAAAATAAAAAACCTGCATTAAAAAAATGGCTTATTTTTTATATATTTGAATAATTATGTCACTTTTAAACAGACTTAAAGCAGAACATTCCTTAATTTTATCCGCAATATCGTTAATAATAGTCGGAATTTTTCATCAGGATTTATTTGAAGATTATTCACTTTCGGTATCATTAATAGTATTTTTTGTTTTATTCATAATCATCATATATGCAGCAATGGGTGTTGTTCATCATGCTGAAATTTTAGCATACAAATTCGGCGAACCATTCGGAACACTTATACTCACATTTACAGCGATTACCGTAGAGATTATAATGATTACAGAAATTATGCTGAATGGAGATGAAGATCCCACTTTTGCAAGAGATACAATCTTTTCAACCGTTATGATATTACTGAACGGATTAATCGGTGTTAGTATGTTAATTGGAGGTTTTAAATATGGCGAACAGTTTTTCAATCTGAAGAGTTCTGTATCATTTTTTTCGATGATTTTGATTGTTACCGGACTTGGTTTAATATTTCCGTCCATTCCACATCAGGCAGCGAATGAAATGCCTTACCAGATATTCCTGATAATTATTTGTTTATCTCTTTATGCCTTTTTTATTAGAATGCAAACGAAAGACCACAAATTATTTTTTTCATATTCAAAACACAAAATACTTGATGAATTAAAAGAAGAATTTCCGGGGATAAATATAAAAAAAGAAAGTGCATTGTATCATTCAATTGTGATGGTAGTTGCAATTATATTAATATCAATACTTGCAGAATATTTATCAACGGCAATTGATAACGGAGTTAATATTTTAGGTTTACCAAAATATTTAGCATCATTTATTGTAGCACTTGTAATAATTTCACCTGAAAGTTTAACAGCATTGAGAGCAGCAAGAAACAATGAAATGCAGCGAACAATAAATATCGCATTAGGTTCTGCATTATCAACTATAACATTAACAATTCCGGCAGTTATAATAGTAGGATTTATAACAGGGCAACAAATAATATTAGCACTTACGCCATATATGACAGTTATGATATTGCTTACAATTATAATTGGAATATTAAGTACATCAAGAGGAGATGCAAACGCCTTACAGGGATTTATTCACTTTGTATTATTTGTTACTTATATATTTATAATTTTCCTTTTTGCATAAAAAAAGGGAATATTCTGATTCCCTTTTTAATTTCAATACTTCTATTTTAAAATATAATTTAAATTTCTCTTGTTGATATTTTTTTCTTTAACTGAGAAATATGCCAAGTTATATTTATTTCTTTAGGGCATGCCTCAATACAGTTAAATATAGTATGACAACGCCAAATACCATCGGGTGTATCTATTATATCGAGACGTTCATCCTGAGCATCATCTCTTGTATCGTAAGCAAATCTGTAAGTTTTTAATAACGCTGCAGGACCAATATAGTTTTCATTTGTCCAGGTTGAAGGACAGGAAGTTGTGCAGCAAGCACAGAGAATACATTTAGCAGATTCAAATAATTTTTCTGCATCTTCGTTAGTCTGAAGTCTTTCAGAATCTGAAGGAGGAGGAGTCGTATTTATGAGATAAGGTTTAACAACTTCATACTTAAGGAAAAAGGAAGACATATCAACAACAAGATCTTTAATAATCGGTAAAGAAGGAAGAGGTTCAATTACAATTGGTTTATTTGTATTGATATCACCAAGTAACAGAGAACAAGCCAGGCGATTTTTACCGTTAATTTTCATTCCATCGCTGCCGCAAATTCCGTGTGCACAAGACCTTCTGAATGTAAGAGTTCCATCATGTTTCCATTTGATTTCGTGTAGAATATCCAAGACCCTCATATCATTACTCCATTCAGATATTGAAAAATCCTGATAATATGGTTTATCATCTTTTTCGGGATTATATCTCAGAATACTTACGTTTAGATTACCCATAATTATTTTATTTTATAATATTCGTTTAATTCAGTTAAAAATTTTTGTTTGTCGGGACAATTATAAGTTTTGTTAATTAAATCAATTCCCTTTGACATTTCACCGATTGTCATATAACTGTATGCAATAGCAGTTAAAACCGTTTTCAAAGAACCTGCAAGCGTATTAAATGTATCTTCGTTACCAATGGGACATTTAAAGTCCGGTGCTTTTTTAATTTCGTCAATTTCCGGCATAAAAATATTAATTTCCGCCATTACCATAGAAGGATAATCTTTAGTAATATTTTCAAATTTACTTCCGTTCCATTTATAAATCAGTAATGGAAAGCGAGTTTCCGCATAATTTGTAAATGCATAAGCAATCCCATCATAATTCGTTTGAATTTCATATTTTCCGTCATTGTTCAAATCCTTAAATTCAAAATATGCATTACCGGTATAAAGAGTATCAAATATTTTTATTTTATTATCAGTAATTTCACCTGCAAGTAAAAAATAACAGCAATGAGCACCACCTGAATATTCAGATATAAATAAAGTATTAGTACCGGAATTGTTAACATCAAAATACATAAGAGTATCAATCCAAAATTCTGTTTTGCTCGTAAAGACTAATTTTCCATTTTTTTCAAGATTGTAAGTAGTTTCATAATTTGCTGTATCATAAGTAGTTTTGAAAACAAAGTCGCCTAAATTTACATTCATCTCTTTTCCCATTTGGGCAAAAGATTGTGAAGATATTAAGATGAGCAGAAGGAGCAGTAAAGATTTCATAAATTAATATTTCCTTTCCATTGGTTTATATCTTGTAACAGTTACAGGTTTATATTTTAAGTTTGGCTTACCTGTTTCATTTTTAAAAGCAAATGTATGTTTCATAAAGTTTGCATCATCTCTATTAGGAAAATCTTCACGAGTATGAGCACCACGGCTTTCTTTTCTTTCATAAGCACTGTGAACCATTGCTTCGGCAGTATCAAGCAGATTATCAAGTTCGATTGCTTCAATTAAATCTGTATTAAATACATATCCTTTATCCTGAATATGAACATCTTTATATCTTTCTTTAAGCTCAGAAATTTTAGAAACCATTTTACCGAGCAATTCTTCTGTTCTGAAAACCCCGCAATCATCCATCATAGTTTGCTGCAGTTCAGTTCTGATACCAACAACAGTTTCCTTACCAGTGCTGTTTAAAAGTTTAGAAATTAATTCTTTTGTTTTTTCATCAGCATTTTTAGGTAACTCAGTGAAACTTGCAGTTTTAAGGAATTCACCAATTCTTTTTCCTCCACGTCTTCCAAAAACAACGAGGTCAAGAAGTGAATTTGTACCGAGACGATTAGCTCCATGAACAGATACACAAGCACATTCACCGGCTGCATAAAGACCGGCAACAATTTCACCGGTTTCATTTTTGAGAACTTCACAATTTACATTTGTAGGGATACCACCCATTGCATAATGTGCAGTAGGTTGGATGGGAATAGGTTCTTTAGTCGGTTCAACACCGAGATAAGTTCTAGCAAAACCTGTTATTTCAGGAAGTTTCTCATCAATTACTTTTTTACCAAGATGAGATACATCAAGATATACATAATCTGTTCCATCGCTACCTCTAATACCTTTCCCTGCTCTTATTTCAGAAATTATAGCACGGGAGACCATATCACGAGGTGCGAGATCCATAACTGTCGGAGCATATCTCACCATAAATCTTTCTTTATCTTTATTAAGTAAGATTCCACCTTCACCACGAGCAGCCTCAGAGACAAGAATACCAAGTTTCCATAAACCTGTAGGATGAAACTGGTAAAATTCCATATCTTCGAGTGGCAATCCGCTTTTATAAACGAGAGCAAAACCGTCACCTGTACCTACGTGAGCATTAGAAGTAATTCTAAAAACTCTTCCGTTTCCGCCTGTAGCAAACATTACAGCTTTAGCATGGAAG
Organism: Candidatus Tepidiaquacellales bacterium UBA6667; assembly: GCA_002455255.1. GTDB lineage: Bacteria > Bacteroidota > Ignavibacteria > Tepidaquicellales > Tepidaquicellaceae > UBA9002. The sequence continues at coordinate 68,963 of DKKL01000031.1, forward strand.
ATATGTATTTCAGAAGTTCTAATATCAATAGCTACAACACCTTTGCTGACACCATCATCAATAATTAAATCAGTCACAAAAAATTCCGAAAAGAAATTCACCTGATTTTTAATTGAGTTTTCATAAAGCGTCTGCAACATAACATGCCCAGTTCTGTCAGCAGAATAGCAACTTCTTTTAACCGGAATTCTTTTTCCGTAAGGATCGCTCATATCAGCAGGTTTTGTATGACCTCCGAAATTTCTTTGTGCAATTTTTCCTTCAGCATTTCTTGAGAAAGGCATACCCATATGTTCGAGTTCAATGATAGCCCGGATAGCATCTTTACACATTACTTCAATACAATCCTGATCACCGAGATAGTCACTTCCTTTTACAGTATCGAAAGCATGGTTTTCCCACGTGTCATCTTCCATATTAGAAAGAGCCGCACAAACACCACCCTGAGCCGTACCTGTATGAGAGCGAGGAGGAAAAACCTTAGAAATAACAGCACACGAAAATTCTTTTGGGATTTCAACAGCTGCCCTTAAACCGGCACCGCCTGCACCAATAATAACAACATCGAATTTATGTATCATATTTATAAAATATTAAAAAATTATATTCTTTTTTAGTCTAATAACTTTTTCAGAGCATTATACAGCAACAATTTTTTTTCTGTATCTTCTTCTGTATAAGTATAAGTATTTTTAAGTTCAATAAAAGCGAGCAAAGCATCCATCTCATTACCTTCTTCAATTGCAATAATTCCCCTATAATAGAGAAGTTTTGCATCATAAGAAGAATACCCTTGTTTCAATTCTCTTATGTAAGCATTTTCAAGATATTTTTTTGCCATTTTATAATCATTAAAATGCAAAAAGTAAATTTCTCCAATCTGAGAATAAGCCTGGATATAAGTAGAATCACGTTTAATAACATCATTAAAAATATTTATGGCATCTTTGTATCTTTTCATTTTTTCATAAGTTACACCAATCTGAAACCTGTTATAAATACTTGTAGAATCTTCTTTTAAAAGTTTCTGATAAAATCCGAGAGCTTTATCATAGTTTTTTGAGCTGGTATAAGCATTGGCAAGCATTGAGGACAATGTATTTAAAAGACTGTCGTTATCAAATTTTTCTTTAATCTTAATATACATATCTTCACCTTTGGAATACATTTCGGTTTCGATATATAAATTTAACATATCTCTATAAACATCAAAAGAGTCAGGTCTTATATCGACAAGTTTATCAAAATAAAATTCAGTTTTAGAAAAATTAATTTTATTAATGGAATCTTGCTTTACAACAAAAGTATCAATAGGGGCTTTCATCGTATCAGCTTGCTTGGAATAATACCAATTAGAAATTACATTTGTTTTAAATCTTGAGAATAGTCTATAATTTATATTATATAAATTTTCTTCTTTTTTTAGTTTAGCTTCTTCAGAATCAGCAAATTCAAAAGAGAGAGCATTATTGAGAGTATTTTTAAATGAGTTAATTGCAATAGCAAAATTTAAATTTCCGTAGAAGCCATAAGAATAAGTAGTTACCCCAATGACTTCACCTTTTTCATTAAACAAAGCACCACCGCTATTACCCGGCGAGATTGCTGCAGTTATCTGAATAACCTTGTCAAATTTTTTCTCGATGTATGCCCAAGTGAGCGGGTCAGAAAAATTAACTTTTTCATCATATCTAATTGCGGCAATAATTCCCTGCGATATAGTATATTCAAAGCCGAGCGGACTTCCGATAGCAAAAACATTTTGACCGACTTTAAGACTGTCAGAATCGCCAAGATTAACAACAGGGAAAACCCTTCCACCGGTATTTTTTAATCTTAAGATTGCAATATCATTTTTATCATCAATGGCAACGAGTTCCGCATCATAAAATGTTCCGTCACTTAATTTAACGAGAATGCTGTCAAGGAATTCTACGACGTGATTATTAGTTCCTATAAGTCCGTCAGGAGATACAATGAATCCGCTTCCGTTAAGAATAGTAGTATCTTTTACATTTCTGCTGTAATATGAAAAAAACGTTTCAGTATTATACCAAATGGAGACAAGTGCTTCCTTGTTTTTTTCCATAACCTGTTCGGCGTTAAGTATGTCACCATTTTTTGAATCGAACTGAGAGAAAGAAATATTAGAAGTGAAAAGAATATAAGAAAAGAAGAAAGAAAAAATTAGTTTATACAAGAGATTATTTTCCTTTCCAGTTAGCTTTTCGTTTTTCAACAAATGCTTTCATACCTTCAAATTTATCTTCAGATGCGAAAAGTAAATAGAAGTTTTTTCTTTCCAATTCCAAACCGGATTCAATTGTTAAATCAAAAGATTTCAAAACGGATTCTTTGCCAAGCTGAACAGCAATAGTAGGCATTTTACAAATTTCAGCAGAGAGTTCGAGAGCTTCATCAAGAAAAACTTCTTTAGGAACAACTTTAGTAACAAGTCCGGCATTAAACATATCAGAAGCAGAATAAAATTTTCCTGTAAGAATCATTTCCATTGCTTTAGCTTTACCGATAGCTTTTGTTAATCTTTGAGTACCACCTGCACCGGGAATAACACCAAGTTTAATTTCAGGTTGACCGAACTGAGCAGAATCAGAGGCGACGATCATATCACAACTCATAGCAAGCTCACAACCACCACCAAGAGCAAAACCACTGACAGCAGCAATTATCGGTTTTTTAATTTTTCTAATTCTATCCCAGCGAGCGAACTGATCTCTAAGGAGCATTTCGATTGTGGAAGCGTCAGCCATTTCTTTTATATCAGCACCTGCTGCGAAAGCTTTTTCATTTCCTGTAATAACCATACAACCGACTTCAGGATCTTTATCGAATAATTCAAGAGTATCAACGACTTCTTTCATAAGCTCAATGTTTAAAGCATTGAGAGCATCCGGTCTGTTTAATTGAATCAATCCTGTTTTAAGAGCATTTCCGTTATCAACTTCTTTAACAATAATATTCTTATATTCAGAATTTAAATGAGGTTTATCAGACATAAATTAATTTTTGTTGAATTTTGAAAATAGTTACATATTAAAATATTAACAATTCAATAATAATTAAAGAAAGACAAAATTTAAAATTATTTAAAACTTCACCACTTCATAGGGGTAACGAATTAATCAAATTTTACAAATGAGACGATATTATTTTCAATTCAAGTAAACCGAACTAACGGAAGTATCATTTTTTTTGCCACAGGAGTATCACTCAGATGACACCAGGGAATTTCAACAAAAAAGCGGTGTCAAAACGGTGGCATTTTGGTGCAAAATCAGATAATCCACATAGACATAAAACATTGAAAAAACAAACAATTAATTCGGATTTCCTCCAAAACAAAATAACAAAAAGTGAAATTTGAATTTTAGAACAAAAAATCTAAAATGCAAAATTTTTTTTTGGTAAGATTTGGTATATAAACGGTCAAGAAACGGTCAAGTTTTGTAAAAAGAAAACCACAGAAAATTAATAGATTAAAATTTATATCGAATTTTTTTGAAAAAAAATATTATTATTTCAAAGAACGAGATAAAATACAACAGAAAAAAATTTAACAGGAAATGTAATGGGAGGAGGTACAGGAATATGAAATCTATAAAATGAGGGCTACGATTACCCTTATAAAAATAAGGGTAAAAATAAAAAAATAAAAGTCAGAAATTGAAGATTTTTAAGTTAAAAATTTTGAAAAAACTTTAAAAACAGATTGTTTTGTTGGTGTTTGTAATTTTCGGAAACCAATAGAAACAGTAAGTTAGATAAATAAATAAGTTAATAAACTGTTATTTTAAAAAAACATAGTAACCAATGTTAGCGATTTTGAAGGTGAAGAAAATTGAAATTATTTAATCAAAGGAATGCTTCAACCATTTATCAAATTCTTCAGGAGAGAAGTCATTTTTATAGTAAGCAATAAACATTTGTTTTTTTAATTCTTTTTCCGGAAGGTCTTTTGGAAAACGAGAGCGAACAATTTCCCGAGTAAAAGCACAAAGAGAAATCATATAATTAAATCTTTGTTCCGGAGTGAGAAATTTAAAAAATTCTTTGTAAAATTTTTCGTTTTTTTAAAATTGTATCTTTCCATACATCAGAAATTTTATTGAAAGTATTTAATTCTTCTGTCATTTACCGGAACGGATTTTTTTATAGTTAACCTTTTTCTTATTGTTGAAAGAGTTAATTCCTTCTTTGACTTCATTAGAAAGATTGTGAATAGCAAGCCAATCGCGTGCGTGTCCGATAGTCATATGCCAGGAGAAATCACGCCATACATTTAATTGTTGTTTTGCATAACGGAGACATTCGGGAAGTTTATTGTAAAGTTTTTCAGCCATAACATCAACTTCTTTATCAAGTTCAGCATAAGGCACAACTTTATTAACGAGTCCCCATTCCAGAGCTTTTTTAGCAGGGATATCCTCACACAGCATAATAATTTCACGGGCTCTTCTATCACCTACAATTAACGGAAGAAACTGCGTTGCACCAGCAGCTGGAACGCTACCCATTCTTGCACCGACTTGTTTAATTATGATATGGTCAGCAGCAATAGCAAGGTCACAGCTCATATTGAGTTCATTTCCACCACCGACGACGATACCGTTTAAACGAGCTATGGTTGGTTTGCCGAGATCTTTCATAACCTGATGCAGTTCAATAAATTCATACATCCATTTATAATAGTCATTAGGATTATTTATAAAATAATCACCTTGTTCTTTCACATCGGCACCGGTAGAGAATGCTCTTTTTCCTGCACCGGTTAAAACGACTACCGCGATGTTATCATCCCAAGCACAATCTTTGAACGCGATAATGAGTTCTTGAATTGTTTCGAGGTTTAAGCAGTTGAGTTTGCTTTCACGGTTGATGGTGATAGTAGCTTTGTAACCGGATTTATCAAGTTTGATAAATTTAAATTTATGAGATTTTTTTAAGTAGGACTGATATTTTTTAGATTTCATAAATGAAATTAAAAATTATAAAATGTGTTTAAAAGTCATAATTTAATTTCCGGAGGAGGGGGGTGAAATATTTAGAATAATAATTCCAAAATGATATAAATAATAAAAAATAATTTGAATTTGTCATTAATTAAAAATTATCAATTATATAATTAATACTAATTTCAAAATTGACAAAGCAAGAAACGGAAGCAGCGATATTTGAGTATATAGAGGTATTTTACAACAGGCAGAGGTTACATTCATCACTGGGATATTTAAGACCTGTAGATTATGAAAAAGAATTAAAAGAAACAAAACACAAAAAAGATAGAAATGTCACAAAAACAAAAAATATTTTAATAAACAAATTAAACCAAAACTTTAAAAATAACACTTTATTTCGTGTCTCACAAATGGGGGTAAGGGCATAATATATTATTTAAATTTGCCAATTAATATTTTTGAATTAGTTGATGTGTTATAAGTAAAATACATTGTACCAAAAGTGAAATCAAGATGTGGGCTATAAGCAAAACCCTCTGATTTTATGTATTCATTTAATGTGTTGTCAAATCCCCATCTTCTGTTACTTCCATATAAAAAATGGAATGGAAATTGAGTTGAATACAAATATTTTCTTCCATCTATGTTACCACTGATTTTATTTAATTCTTTTATATCATTACTATTATGTAATATTAAAGTACTTACTATTTCTCGCCAATTTCCGTTTTCAAAAACTGAATGTTTATTATGTTCATACTTCATTAATTTTTTCCCAACCTTTTCTAATTTGCAGTAACAAGAAAGATTGTAAAATTCTTCAAACTTATCATTTTTTGGATTATATTTGTAAATTTTAAAATAATTTTTATTCCCAACTTCTTGAAATTTAACCAGAATTAATTCATTATGTTCATTATTAAAAGTAAATCCTGCTCTAAATCCGGAATCAATTGAATATTTTTTTATTAATTTATCAGAAAACCGATAAACAGAATTACCTCTTTCTGTATTAAGCCAAGTATCTAAATTATTTTTTACAAATACATCAATAACTTTACCAGTATTAAGTTCATTAATTTCAAAACCCATTAAATACATTCCATTCCAAACATAGAAATAACCTTGTTCATTTCCGTTAGAACCGATAATAGATGATCCCAACACTATAGTATATTCATTTACTCCATGAATAGAATAAGTTTCATTTGTATATTTGTGATCTAATGTTCTTACAACATCGTTATAAAATAACGTAGGTATTTTTCCAGCTGTAAACACTTTGCCAACTAAGAATACTCTTGTAGGAGGGCTAACATAAAAATCATTAATATTACTTATGTTATTTTCATAAACTTTCCAATAAGTTATAGAAATAGTATCATACTCAATTCCATTTATTTCATTTTCATTTTGCACGATATTCATACAAGATGAAATCATTAATAATAATGTAATGGAAATTGAAATTAATTTATATTTGAATTTTCGACGCTTTAAAATTAACATAAAAATGCAATATGACCGGGTTTTTAGAATCAAAACAGAAATAATTTGATATGAAAAATTTTACTAATTGTAATAATTATTTATAATAGAAAAAATGCAATATAATTTTCAAAAAATTAAATGCCTTTAAGGAGGGTGTTATGGATAGAACAGAATAACCTTGAGAGGTAATTGGAAAGCACAGAGTCTTTAAGATGGATTGGGTTAAACAAAGGAACAACTGCAGGAGAGAAAAAAAAGATTATCCTCCCCCTATATCCACTCCAAAGGGGGACTCCGAGATTCTTCGTCGCAAGCTCCTCAGAATGACAGGAAGCCAAGGATTAGTTGGAATGACAGTTACTTATGTGTGATTATTTTTCGATAGTTTGATAGAGATTCTTTCCCGATATAAGGCATCGGGACATGCTTCTCACCGTAGGGGCAGGCAGAATGACAAGGGGTAAAGGAGTTGGTGGAATGATGCGGATGAAATTTTTAGAATTGAAGAGATGAAAACGCAGGAGTCCTCTTCGAGAGACTCCTGCGGGAGGGGTAAAGTTTTCTAATCCTCCCCCTAAATCCCCCTCCCGACAAGTCGGGACAGGCATCCAAAGGGGGACTCAGAGATTCTTCGTCGCAAGCTCCTCCCCGTAAGGGCAGGCAGAATGACAGGGGGTAAAGGAGTTGGTGGAATGATGCGGATGAAATTTTTAGAATTGAAGAGATGAAAACGCAGGAGTCCTCTTCGAGAGACTCCTGCGGGAGAGGTAAAGTTTTCTAATCCTCCCCCTAAATCCCCCTCCAAAGGGGGACTTGCTGTAAAGTTTAGAGATTCTTCTCCCAACAAGTCGGGACAGACATCCAAAGGGAGACTTGTAGTGATAAAATATAACCGGATTCTGCTTCCGACAAGTTGGGATCAGAATGACTGAGAGTTATTTCGTTATGAAGTAATGAATTAATTGATTTTTTCGAGGAGCCATTTTTTATCAGGGATGAAGCGGGTTTCTTTTTTCAACATAATTTTAATTTCATCAACTGAGTTTTTATCTTTTGACGAATAGTATTTAATTAACCGTGACATATAATATACGAATACATTAATGCTGTCAGATAAATCTTTGTTCACTTGTTTATTTCTTTTTTTATAGTGATTCAGGTTATCAAGTATATACTCAATAGAATTAAAATCACCAAGTTCAAAAAAAGATTTTGCTATTATGAAATTTACATTAACATAATATTTTGCATTTAAATTTTTAACTTTTGAAGCAAGAGAAATTGCTTTTTCAAAATCTTTTTTACGGAAATATAATCTCGCTAAAGAAAGATTAATTACATCTTTTCTAATATCTTTATCAAGATAAGAACCATATTTATAAATAATATTTTCCAGCCATGTATATTTACCAAGATACAACCCTGTCAAGACGAGGGAATGGAAATCGGATTCAAAAACTTTTTTGTAAAGAATTAAAGAATCACTTTTAATCATTTTATCATATATGTTATATATGTCTTTCATAACTTCTAAATTTCCTGCAGAATATTTTTCCCAATAAAAAGAAGAAGCATAAGAATAATAAAAATTTAACTGTTCTTTTGAAAATTTTGATACTTTAGATTTCAGATAGTTGATTAATTCTTTAATAACGGAATCAGGAGATTTATCTTTATACAGCATAACACGCAAATAAATCACGTAAAGATTCGGATGATTTTTTTTTATATCTTTTAAATTTTTGGAAATAAAAACGCTTATACTATCAAAAAAAGAGAAATCAAAATCTGAATCCCGACCAATAGCTTTATCAATTGTAAGAACTTCACTGAAAGAATTTAATTTGAGGAAAGAAAAAAGCAAATCAATATCCTGAGACTTTTGTATTAAGATTTTAGGGATACCGGGTTTATAGCTATCAAAGTTTGTATAATAAATATCATTTTCCAATTGCAAGCGAGTATAATAAAAAGCTGAATCTTTATTAAATTTTTCATTCAAATCATTTAACATTTTGGCAGATAATTTGTTAAAAACTTCTTTATCACCTGATTCTTTTAGAGATTCAGAAAGCAATATATTTTTGATATAAGAATTTTTTTCAAGTTGTTTCTGCACAAGAAACTTTTCTATTATTTTATTGAAATCGGAAATAAGTTTTCTATAATTTGAATCATCAAATTTTTTATCAGGGAAAACTTTTTCATAAATTTTATTCAATACCAGATTTTCATCAGAAATGGAAGGATAAAATTTCTTTAAAAAATAAAATAGCTTTATAATTCTTTCGCTGGAATTATAAAATGGCGATAAAATAAATTTTTCAAACTCAATAAATTCTTTAACTGAAAAATTATTTATTAATTTAAATAATATCATACATAGGATTTGCCTTTAGATGCAGATTTTAACATAATAAATCCTACAATACCGGACATTAGTGAAGCAACGAGAATTGAAAGTTTTGCTCGTTCAATAATTTCAGAATCAGTAAAAGCGAGTGTACAAATAAAGATTGACATTGTGAAACCAATGCCCGCAATGAAACCGGTACCTATTACCTGACTCCAAGATGAGCCCTGAGGCATAGTTGCAATTTTTAATTTTGTAATAATGAATGTGAAAACAAAAACACCTAATGGTTTACCTAAGAATAATCCTAAAATAATACCGAGTGAATAATTTGAGGTTAAGGAAGATATAAAACTGGCATCAAGAACAATGGCAGTATTAGCAAGAGCAAACACCGGCATAATCAAAAAATTTACAGGCTTATGTAACGCATGTTCGAGTTTGTGAAGCGGAGAATCATTATATCTTTTTGCTATAGGGATAGTCAAAGCAAGCAATACACCGGCAATTGTAGCGTGAATACCAGATTGAAAGACAAAATACCAAAGAAAAATACCGGGAATAAAATAGAATAAAAGATTTTTAACTTTTAATCTGTTAATAACGAATAATACCACGAGACAAATTCCGGCATACATCAAACTTGATACACCAAGATTTGCAGTGTAAAAAATGGCAATAACCAAAATAGCCCCGAGATCATCAACGACAGCAAGAGCAACAAGAAAAACTTTCAGCGATTTAGGGACAGATTTACCTGCAAGGGCAAGGATACCAAGTGCGAAAGCAATATCCGTAGCCATCGGAATTCCCCATCCGGAAGCGGTCGGAGTTCCAACATTTTTCATTGCATAAATCAATGCCGGGAACAGCATACCGCCAATGGCAACAAAAATAGGAAGAATAGCACGTTTAAAAGAAGAGAGTTCACCATTTACAAATTCACGTTTTATTTCCAAACCAACGAGAAGGAAAAAAACAGCCATAAGGAGGTCATTTATCCAATAAACGACAGTAAGTTTAAGCCCAATAGATTCCGGTCCTATATATGATTTATAAAATCCAAGATAAGAATCTGACAATGCTGAATTTGCAATGATAAGAGATATTACAGTGCAAAAGATTAATATTATGCCTGAACTTTGTTCTGATTTTATAAACTCTTTAAAATAATCCCTCATATTTACTTAATAATTGATTTAATTTCATTAATAAAATTTTCCTGTATAAAAATTGCTTCTTCTTCAGATTTTGCTTCTGTGATAATTCTAATTATTGGTTCAGTGTTAGATTTTCTTAAATGAATCCAATGGTTTTCAAAATCAATTTTCACACCGTCTCTTTTATCAATTACACAATTTTCACCGGTATATTTTTTTATTACATCATTTAAAATTTTATCAGGATTTTCAACATTTTCAATTTTAGATTTTACAATATGATACTGAGGAAGAGATTTTTTATATTCACTCAGTTTACCTTTAAAGTCAGCCAGTTCATTTAAAATAAGAGCAAGACCAACAATAGCATCTCTGCCATAGTGTAACTCAGGATAAATTATTCCTCCACTTCCTTCACCACCGATAATACTGCGATTGGCAATCATTTCTTTTACGACATTAATTTCACCGACAGGGCTTTTGAATGCTTTACCATTATGAAACTTAGCAATATCTTCAACAGAACGTGAAGTAGAAAGATTCACGGTAACATTTTTATTATTTGATTTTTCTTTTCTTAATACAAAATTAGCAGCCATCGTTACTGTATTTTCTTCAATGAAAGGCTCACCTTTATCAGTAATCAAAACCAATCTATCACTATCAGGATCAATTGCGACACCTAAATCTGCTTTATTTTTTTTTACAGCTTTGCAAAGTGCAGAAAGATTTTCAGGAATTGGTTCCGGAGTATGCGGAAAAATTCCGCTACCATCACAAAACAACGGGACAATTTTGCAACCGAGTTTTTTTAATAAATCGACAGCAATAAAAGACCCGGCAGAATTTACTGTATCAAGAACAATTTTAAATTTGCGTTTCTTTATTTTTTTGGTATCAAGTATCTTAAGTTTTAAAACTTTTTTCACATGATCTTTAAGAAATGAAAAATCATTTACCAAAAACCCAATGTTTTCAATATCAGCATAAATGAAATTTTCAGAATCAGCAATTTTTTTTAAACTTTCAATTTGATTTTGGTCAAGAAAAGTTCCGTCAGAGTACAAAAATTTTAAGCCATTCCAAATCTGAGGATTATGAGAGGCGGTAATGGCAATACCTCCGGCAGCCTTTAGATCTTCAACAGCAATCTGGACTGTGGGAGTAGGCACAATACCAATATAAGTAACATTGAACCCGGCCATTCTTAAAGTATTGCAAACAAGTTCAGAAATTATTTCACCATAGAAACGTCCATCTCTTCCGACAACAATATTTTTATTATCAGAATCACGTCTGCAAAATTCAGCAAAAGCCGATACATATTTTATTATGTTATCAGGGGTTAATGAATCACCTAAAATTCCACGAACCCCTGAAACAGATACTATTATTTCACTCATTTTTATTTATATAAATTTTTTCAAGTTCTTCAAGTTGTTCAACAGTATTTATACCGGTTATTTCATTTTTATCAGATACAGGTATAGCCCCAATTTTGATGTTTTTATTTTTGAAGTATCTAAAAATATCAGTGAGATAATATTCACCCTGAGCATTATCAGTTTTTAAAGATTTTAATGCTTCAAACAAAAGTTTTGAATCAACAATATAAATACCTGAATTTATTTCAGTGATGTTCTTTTGTTGAGGGCTTGCGTCTTTATCTTCAACGATATCAATAAAATTATTGTTTTCATCCCGAATGATTCTTCCATACCCTGTGGGATTTTCAAAAACCGCAGAAATGAGTGTTGCCTTAAATCCGTTAGAATTATGATAATTCAAAAAAGATAAAACCGTTTCATAAGTTAACAAAGGAACATCGCCGGAAAGTATCAAAACATCACCTTCAAAATTATTTAATAAGGGTTCAGTTTGCATAACAGCGTGTCCGGTACCAAGCTGTTCATCCTGATGAGCAAATTTTAATTTTTCAGAAACGGAAGAATATTTATTTGATAAAAAATCAATTACTGTTTGCTTTTGGTGTCCGACAATTGGAATTATAAAATCGGAATTAATCTTTAATGCGAGATTGGTAACATATTCGATCATTGGTTTACCATAAAGCTCAAACATAACTTTTGATTTATCAGGATTTTTCATACGTTTGCCTTTACCGGCAGCCATAATTACAGTTGTTAAATTTTTATTCATATTAGATTGAAATGAAAAAGATGATTTGGAAAAATATAAAACTAACAGAAAAACTCACCACGAATTTTCACTAATTGAACGAATTACACGAATTAAAAAATATTGAAAAAATTTGAAAGATTTAAATAAGAATTTGAAAACTAATTTAAAAAGCTTAAAAAATTAAATTATAAAAACTAATTTACAATTAAACTATAAATTATTAATTGAGATTAAAACCGAATTAATTTTAAATTAATATATATGGCAATTTTAAAAAAATGATATTGGAAATTATATTTCCATTAGATTTTCGAGAGAGGTTTTCTCTTCAACAATCCTGTTATTTTTATCTACAAAAATTTTAACCGGTTGGAAATCAGAAAGTTCATCTTCTTCAAACATACCATAGTTAATAATAATAATTTCATCACCTGCCTGACCTTTTCTGGCAGCAGGACCGTTTAAACAGACAACACCTGAATCAGGTTTGCCTTCGATAAGATAAGTTTCAAATCTTTCACCATTATTCACATTGACAATCTGAACCTGTTCATATTCAATTAATCCGGCAGCATCCATTAGAGTTTTATCAAGAGTAAGAGAACCCTCATAATAAAGCATAGCTTCAGTGACAGTAGCTCTGTGAATTTTGGATTTAAACATTACACGTTTCATAATAAATAAATTTTTAAATTAATTTTTAGAAAATAATACATTATCAATCAATCTGGTTTTTTCAGTTTTTACTGCAAGAGAAATTAACACTTCTCCTTTATAATTATTTAACTCATCAATATTGTTTAAAAGTTCATTATCAGTAACAGAAATATACTGAATTTCAGCATTGGGTATTTCTTCTTTAATAATTTTTGACATTTCGAGAATGACAGAATCAGGATCGTTGATACCCTGTAAGACCAAAGATTTTCCAATGGAAAGAGATTTAAACAATGCAGCCGCATTATTTTTTTCATTTTCAGAAAGGTAAACATTCCTTGAGGACTTTGCAAGACCGTTGTCTTCACGGATAGTTTCACAAGTTTCAATTTTAATATCCACATTTAAATCTTCTACAAGTCTTTTAATAACGATACATTGCTGGGCATCTTTTTGTCCGAAATAAGAAACGTGAGGTTTAGTAATATTAAAAAGTTTAAGTACAACAGTAGCAACTCCGATAAAGTGACCGGGTCTAATTTCCCCTTCAAGTTTATTGGAAATATTAGAAATCATAATATTGGTCATATGATTTCTTTTATACATTTCGATATTATCAGGATTAAAAATATAGTCAACATTTTCATTTTTACACGAGAGATAATCAGCATCAAAATCACGCGGATATGTTTCAAAATCTTCATCTTTTAAAAACTGAGTAGGGTTAACATAAATACTCACGATAACTATATCACATTCTTCTTTAGCTTTTTTAATTAAGGAAATATGACCGGAATGAAGATAACCCATAGTTGGAACGAACCCAATTTTCTTTCCGGATAATCTTAAAAACTCAGAGATTTCCTGCATAGCTTTCGCTTCCTTAATAATCTTAATTTCAGACATAGTATAAATTAATCAATTTTTAATAAGATTCAGAATTTGAGAAATTTTAGATTTTAAATCTTTGCGTTCAACAATCAAATCAATAAAACCTTTTTCAAGAAGGAATTCAGACTTCTGAAACCCTTTTGGTAAATCTTTACCAGTAGCTTGTTTTACAACCCGAGGACCTGCGAAAGCGATAAGAGCATCCGGTTCGGCGATATTAAAATCACCAAGCATTGAAAATGAAGCACTTGCTCCACCTGTAGTCGGGTTAGTCAAGATAGAAATATAAGGAATTTTTTCTTCATCGAGCTTAGCGAGTTTAGAACTTGTTTTTGCGAGTTGCATAAGCGAAACAACGCCTTCCATCATACGAGCACCACCGCTTGAAGAAATTAATATTAAAGGTTTTTTCAATTTAATTGCTTTATCAACAGCCCGAGAAATCTTTTCTCCGACAACACTTCCCATACTGCCTCCAATAAAAGCAAAATCCATACATCCGAAAACAACTTCATCACCGTTTATTTTACCCGTACCAGTTTTAATTGCATCATATAATCCGGTTTTTTTTATAGTTTCTTCAATTCTTGATTTGTAAGGTTTTGTATCAGTGAAACCGAGAGGATCTACAGATTTAATTTTTTTATCAATTTCTTTGAATGAATCATCATCAAATAAAATTTTTATATATTCATCACTGCTGATTTTAAAATGGAACCCACATTTAGTACAGGTATAAAAATTTGACTCCCATTGTTTCTTGTGCATAAGTTCACCACATTTATCACATTTAATCCATGAACCATCGGTAACTCCTTTTTTAGGTTCATCAGTTTTTATATTTTCAGATTTTCTTTTAAACCAAGCCATACTTATTTTCCATTTTTAGATTTTAACGGAATAAATTCCTTTAGATAAAACGGTTCCGCATTTGATATATCATCAAAGTTGTTTTCTATAATTCTTGATACTGATAATTTAAGTTGTGACGACATAGATTTCTTTTCAGAGTTAAATATTTTCAAATTCATATTTTTCAAATTTATTTCAGTATCAATACCATAGTCAGCAATTCTACTTACATTTCCCAAAGCGGACTGATAAACAGAAAAGTACATTTCACCTGACTTTACATTAGAAGGAATAGTGCAAATAAACTTTTCATCTTCAGGAGGATTAACAGAAGAAGCGATAATATCCAAAGAAGACAAAAGAATGAGTTTCAGATTATTTGCAAAACAAAGACCTTTAGCAATTGCAAGCCCAACCCTTAAACCAGTGAAAGAACCCGGACCATTAGAAACGGAAACACAAGAAACATCATTAAAAGACAAACTTGAATTTCTTAAGCAAATATTAAGATTATAAATTAACGATTCTGCATTACTATCTCTATCCAATTTTTCATTAACCAAAATCGAGTTATTTTCTGCGACTGCAAATTCAGGAGAATCAGAGGAGCAATCAATTAATAAGATTTTCATAAAAATTCGATTAGTCTTTCATTTTCATTTACACCATAAGAGAATTTTATCAATTTATCCGGAATTATTAAATTATCAGCATTTTCAATCCATTCAATCAATACAACAGCATTATTTTTAAAATAATTATCCAAACCGAGATTAACAATTTCATTATGATTTTTGATTCTGTATAAATCAAAATGATAAACTTCAAAAAAAAAGTTATCTTTAACTGCGGAATATTCATTTACAATAAGGAAAGTGGGACTATTAACCGAATCAACAACTTTAAAGTATTCACATATACCTTTAATGAAATGAGTTTTACCGGAGCCGAGATTTCCGCTGAAACCTATAACTTCTCCTAAATTAATTTGAGAAGCAAATTCAGTTCCGAGAGAGATTGTTTCTTGTTCGCTATTTGAAATTTTAATATTCATAAATAAAAAAGGGCTAAGAGCCCTTTGGTATTAAAAATAGTCTTAAAAAAATTGAAATTAAATTGAATTAGAGGGTATGATAATTGTGGGATTTGATGGATAGGGATAAAAACTTCACCACGAATTTTCAAGGATGGTTAGAATTACACGAATAGGTTAGAGTGGGAAACCTCCTGATGAATCCTCTCCATAACCCCCTCCTGATATTTTGGGACAATCTCAATAGAATAAATTGTGTCATACTGAACGAAGTGAAGTATCTCGTTTTTCACTAATGAGATTCTTTCCCGATAAGTTGTTATAAGATTCTTCATTCGCTTCGCTCATTCAGAATGATAAGTTGCTTTGGGTTACTTTTTTACATCTTTGATTCCAGTTCGATAATTGGCAGAACCATTTCATCGAGAGAAATTCCGCCATGCTGGAAAGTATCGTTATATTGATTTAAAAATTTATGATAATCAGTCGGATATACAAAATAGTAATCTTCTTTTGCGATTATGTAATTTACCATACCGTTTCTAACAGGTAATTTATATTCAGAAGGTCTTGTAATCATCATAGCGTTTCTTGGTTCCGCTTTTACATTTCTGCCGTATTTATATCTTAGATTCGGAGAAGATTCCCTATCGCCGAGAGCTTTTACTCCGTGAAGGCAACGGATACTTCCGTGGTCTGTGGAGATAACAATTTTAACATCAGGTTTATTAGCAAGTTGTCTGAGCATTCCGAAAAAGGAGGAATGTTCAAACCATGAACTTGTGAGAGAGCGGAAAGCAGATTCATCAGGGGCTATTTCTTTTAGGATAGCATAATCACTTCTTGAATGAACCATCATATCAATAAAATTAATAACAATTGTATTCAGATGATTATTTGTGAAAGTCTGAATTTTATTTTCAATACCTCTGCTAAAATCAGAATCCATAATCTTAGTATATTTAAAATCGTTTCTCAGTTTGATTTTTTTTCTTTCAATTAATTTTGCCAAGAAATCTTTTTCATAATTATTTTTACTGTTTTCATTATCATCATCTTTATTCCAAAGGTCAGGATAGTGTTTTTCAAGTTCGGACGGATAAAGACCTGCGAAGATAGCATTTCTGCTGTAAGGAGTAGCAGTAGGCAAAAGCGAATAATAATAATCTTTAGAAATTTTAAAATACTGATGAAGAAATTTTTCCATTTCGAGCCATTGGTCTAACCTCATACAATCAATGAGGAAGAAAAAAACAGATTTAGAATTATCGAGTTTCGGGAAAACATATTTCTCCATAATTTCATTTGAGAATACGGGTTTATCTTCAGAGGAGTTAACCCAATTTTTATAGTTTTTTTCTACATATTTTGAAAATTCAATATTACATTCTTTTTTCTGATCGAGCAAAGTTTGACGAAGCCCGAGTTCGGCATGATTATCCATTTCAACTTCAGTTGAAGTAAGTTTAACATAAATATCAATCCAATCTTTCCAATCAGGATTTTCCATAAGTTGTGAGGAAGTGCTGTTAAATTCCTGAATATAATCACGTGAAAGTCTGTCACCTTTTAACTTTTGAGAATCGAGAATTTTTTTACAAACGAGAAGAAGTTGATTTGGATTAACCGGCTTAATTAAATAATCAGAAATTTTTTGTCCAATTGCATCTTCCATCAGACTTTCAGTTTCATTTTTGGTAACCATCACTACCGGTAATGCGGGTTTCAAATCTTTAACTTTAATCAGGGTTTCCAAACCACCCA
The DNA here is from genome assembly GCA_002455255.1 of Candidatus Tepidiaquacellales bacterium UBA6667. Taxonomy (GTDB): domain Bacteria; phylum Bacteroidota; class Ignavibacteria; order Tepidaquicellales; family Tepidaquicellaceae; genus UBA9002. The sequence goes on from DKKL01000031.1 coordinate 86,282, forward strand.
TACCGGGCATCATTTCATCCATAAAAACAAGATCAAAATCATTTGTTTTAATTAGATTGACAGCATCTTCGCCATTATTAGCTTCGGCAACATCATATCCTTTTTGTTTCAGGAAAAGGATATTTGATTTAAGCAGGTCAATTTCATCATCAACCCATAAGATTTTATTACTCATAAAATAATTTTGAAGCATATTTTTCTCCTTTAATTTTTTTCAAGAACACCGGATTAAAAAAAGTAAGAAAATTGCTATAGTAAGAATTTAGTTTTTAAATAAATTAGTTTTGACAGGGTAAAAGTTCAACAACATTTTCCACGTGATAAGTATGAGGAAACATATCAACGGGTTGAACTCTTCCGAGTTTATAATTCCCTTTTCCACAGATAATTTTCAAATCACGTGCCTGCGTTGAAGGATTACAACTTATATACACAATTTTTTCGAGCTTAGTTTCACTTAAAATTTCACAAATTTCAGGATGCAGACCGGCACGCGGCGGATCGAGAATAACCTTATTATAATCATTTATTTTTTCAGATAAAAGAAAATCTTTTATATCTGATTTTATAAAATGACAGTTTTCAATCCCGTTTAAATCTGCATTTTTGAATGCATCATTTATTGAAGATTCAACTAATTCAACCCCGGTAACTTTGTTAACATAACCGGAAATAAAAAGTGAGATAGCACCGGCACCACAATATAAATCTAATACGTTATCAGATATATCAAAGTCAGAGAACTTCACTGCAATTCTGTATAAATTTTCAGCTTGTTTGGAATTTGTCTGAAAAAATGAATTTGGAGATATTTGATAATTAATCAATTTACCTTCCTCAGTAGCAAGAGATTCGGTAATAATACCATCACCGTATAAAACATATTCAGATTCGCCAACTGCGACCTGTGCTTTTTTAGTTGAGATAGAATTAACAATAGTAGTAATTTCGGGAATATAGAAAAGTATCGAATCTTTATATTCATTTATAAGAGATTCATCATAATTTTCAGTAATTAAATTTACCATTAATTCATTATTTTTAACCGATTGCCTAATAATTAAAAAGCGTAAATATCCTGAATGAGTTTTAGTGGAATATATGGAGGTATTACGTTCTTCAAAAAAATCGCGAGTGAAATTTAAAATTTTATTAGAAAGTTCAGATTGAAGATAACAGAATTTTACACTGACAATTTTAGAATGAAAGCCCGGTACGTGTAAACCGAGTGCAAAATTATTTTCAGTTTTTAGTTCGGGGTTTTCAATCCATAAATCATCTGAAAAAGAAAACTCCATTTTATTTCTATAAAAAAAGGTATCAGGACTTTTAAGACAATCATTTTCCGGTATAAAAGGAAGGGATGCTAATCTGACAAAAGCATCGGTTAAGACATTTTCCTTAAATTTCAACTGTCCGTTATAGTTAAAATTTTGAATTTTACATCCACCACAAACACCAAAATGCATACAGTAAGGTTCTATTCTTCCTTTGGAAGGTTCGATGATTTCAATTAATTTAGCTTCGGCATAGTTTGATTTTATTTTTGTAATTTTAGATTTAATAATGTCGCCCGGTAAAGATTTGGGGACAAAGATAACAAAGTTTTCAGGAGTTCTTCCGATACCGACACCATCCGAATTTAAATCTTCAATCAATAAATCAATTAAATCACCTTTTTTCATAATTGCTATTTTTCACTCAATAATTAAATTTAAATAAACTATTTTTAAATTTACTTTTTATATTTGATGAATTAAATGAACAAATCTCAGGAAACAATAATAAAAAACGGCAAAAAAGTAATTTCTATTGAAAGAAAAGCATTGGAAGACCTTGAAAAAAGATTTAAAAGCAAAGTGTTTTCTAAAAACTTCTCAGATGCAGTAGAATCAATATATAAATGCAAAGGAAAAATAATAGTAACGGGTATAGGCAAATCAGGGATAATAGCACAGAAGATAGTAGCAACTTTTAACTCAACCGGAACTTATTCAATTTTTTTACACTCAGCGGACAGCATACACGGTGATTTAGGTATTCTGCGTGAAGATGATATTGTTATGATAATTTCTAAGAGCGGAGATTCAAAAGAGGTGAAAGAACTGATACAAGTATTTAAAAATCTTAAAATTAAAATAATTTCTATTTTAGGGAATGTAAATTCTGAGTTAGCCAAGTTATCGGATACGGTTCTGAATGCTTCAATAAAAGAAGAAGCATGTCCTCATAACCTTGCACCGACAACTTCAACCACAGTATCGCTTGTGATAGGAGATGCACTTGCTGTATCATTATTACAAAAAAGAAATTTCAGAAAAGAAGACTTTGCATTTTTTCATCCCGGAGGAGTATTAGGGAAAAAACTATTGTTGAAAGTGGAAGACATAATGGTTTCCGGGAAAAACATACCATCAGTAGATGAAAAAGCAAATATAAAAGATGTTATATACAGAATATCTTCAGGAAGACTTGGATGTGTAGTGGTGGTGAGCGGAAAAAAAGTGAAAGGAATCGTAACAGATGGAGATATAAGAAGACTATTAGAGAAAAATTTGGAAATTAAAAATGTTAAAGCATCAGAAGTTATGAGTAAAAACCCAAAACTAATCCCCAAAGAAACACTTGCACAAAGGGCATTAGAGATAATGGAAACAAATAAAATCACATCACTGATAATTGCAGACAACAAAAATAATCTTTCAGGAATAATTCACATACATAAATTAATTGAACTTGGTCTTTAGAATATTATATTTTTTATCAATAATTATATTTATTCAGGGTTGTGATGAAAACAAATATATACCTTCAAAAACCGACATAGATACTAAAGAACAACCTGACCAACAGAGCTGGAATCCGGTTGTAACTTTTTCAGATTCAGGGAAAGTAGTCGCAATACTAAAAGCAGGGTTTATAGCATATTTCAGCAGGATAGGGTTGACAAAAATAGACAGCGGGGCGATAGTTGATTTTTATAAAGACGGAAAAATTGTATCAACATTAACCGGAAAAAAAGGAACAGTATATGATGATACAAAAAATATAGAAATTACCGACAGTGTAAAAGTTGAAAGTGAAGATGGGAATACATTGGTAACTCAGAAATTACTTTGGCTTAATGCAGAAAAAAAAGTTACATCAGAAGAGTATGTAAAAATAACAACAAAGAATGAAATAATAGAAGGGATAGGATTTAAATCAGATCAGGATTTAAAAAATTATGAGATATATAAAGTAACAGGAACATTTTCAAAATAAACTTATGAGTAATAAAGATAAATTTACAGAGCAAATCCGTAATGGATATCAGATGAAAGGTGAAAGTATTTTATTAGGAAGCGCCATATATGAAAATGAAGCAATTAAAGGTTTGGATATCAGATTACCATTGAAAACACTGAACAGACATGGGCTAATATCAGGGGCAACAGGTACAGGAAAAACAAAGACACTGCAGATAATCGCCGAAGGACTTTCATCAAAATCAATTCCGGTATTGATGATGGATATAAAAGGAGATTTATCAGGGTTAGCCAAACCCGGTGAATTAAATGATAAGATAAAGGATAGAAGTGATAAGATTGGAATAGAATATACACCGAAAGGATATCCGATAGAGTTTTTATCAATTTCGGAAGAAAACGGAGTAAGGATGAGAGCGACAGTTTCAGAATTTGGTCCGATATTGCTTGGGAAGATGCTGGAGCTTAATGATACACAATCAGGAATTCTCTCGGTAATTTTTAAATATTGCGATGACAACGAACTTCCATTACTTGATTTGAAAGATTTTAAAAAAATTTTACAATTCATAACAGAAGATGGTAAAAAAGTATTTGAAGATTCATATGGTAAAGTATCAACATCGTCAATAGGAATAATTTTAAGGAAAATCATAGAATTAGAACAACAAGGAGCTGATAGATTTTTTGGTGAGAAGTCTTTTGAAGTAGAAGATCTGATTAGGATTGACAGTAACGGGAACGGAATGATATCAATGATAAGATTAACAGATATACAGTCAAAGCCAAAATTATTTTCAACATTTTTGCTTTGTTTACTTGTTGAAATTTATAACACGTTTCCGGAAGAAGGAGATTCAGACCAGCCAAAACTTGTAATTTTTATAGATGAAGCACATTTGATTTTTAGTGAAGCATCGGATGCACTTTTAAAACAGATAGAGACAATAATAAAATTAATCAGATCGAAAGGAGTAGGAATAATTTTTTGCACACAAAATCCTACAGACATACCGGAAATAGTTTTAAGTCAGCTTGGTTTAAAAATTCAACATGCATTAAGAGCATTTACTGCAAAAGACCGAAAGCAAATAAAACTGATATCTGAAAATTATCCATTGTCAGATTTTTATAAAACTGAGGAATTACTTACAAGTTTAGGAACGGGAGAAGCGGCAATTACTGTTTTAACAGAGAAAGGAAACCCAAGCCCATTATCAGCAACATTATTAAAAGCACCGGAATCAAGAATGGATATATTGACAAAAGAGGAGATTGAAGAAATTGACAAAAGTTCTAATTTAATAAAAAAATATAATGAAGAGATAGACAGAGAAAGTGCGTATGAAATATTAACGAAAAAATTAGAACTAAATAAAACAGTTGGAGATGAAAGTGAAAATGAATCTACAACAAAACAAGGAAGGAAAGAAAAGAGTACAGTGGAAAAAGTTTTTACGAGCACCACAGCAAGACAAGTAGGAAGGACAGTGGCAAGAGAAATAACCCGTGGAATATTGGGGGTAATCGGGATAGGCGGTTCATCAAGAAAGAAAAAAACAGGATGGTTTTAACAATATGATACCAATATCAAAACCATCATTTGACAGTAAAGATTTAGAGATAATACAGAATCCACTAAAGTCAGGCTGGGTAGTTCAAGGTGAATACGTAAAGAAATTTGAAAAAATGTTTTGTGAATGGACAGGAGCGAAAAATGCCATAGCCGTAACATCATGCACGACAGCATTGCATTTGGCATTAAGTGCATTGGGGATAAAAGATGGAGATGAAGTTATAGTTCCTTCATTCACCTGGATTTCGACAGCGAACAGTATAGAATTTACAGGGGCAAAGCCGATATTCACAGATATAGAATTGGACACATTTAATATTGACATAAGAAGAATAAAGGAAAAAATTACAAACAGAACTAAGGCAATTATACCCGTTCATTTATTTGGATTGTGTGTTAATATGGAAGAGATACTGAAAATAGCAAAAGAATATAAATTGAAAGTTGTGGAAGATGCGGCTTGTGGATTTGATTCATATTTCAAAGGGACACATTCCGGAAGGTTCGGAGATTTCGGGTGTTTTTCATTTCATCCGAGAAAATCAATAACAACAGGTGAAGGAGGAATGATTATTACCGATAATGATGAGATGGCAAAATTATGCAGGAGTTTACGAGATCATGGTGCGATTAAATCAGATTTTCAACGACACAACGAAGAATATTCATTTTTGTTATCAGAATACCCTTATTTAGGTTATAATTACAGAATGACAGATATACAGGGAGCATTAGGTACGACACAGATGGAGAAAGCTGAGAAAATTATGAAAGATAAAAGAACGATTGCAAAAAAATATGATGAAGAGTTAAAAGATTTGAACGGAATAAATTTACCATATAAACATAAAGATTTTGTTCATGGATATCAATCATATGTATTGCTATTTAAATATGATGAGACTAAATATGAAAGCATAGAAAAGCAATCAGATATCAGGAATAAAATATTATCTGAAATGGAAAAAAAAGGAGTAATTACAAGACAGGGAACACACTGTGCAGCTTTACAAAAATATTATTCCGAAAAATATAAATACACTTCAAAAGATTTTCCGAATGGATATATGGCTGAAAAATTAAGCATTGCATTGCCACTTTATTCCGGAATGAACGAAGAAGAAGTTAAAAAAGTTATAAATACTTTCAGAGAAACATATAACANNTATAACAAATATCAAAGTTAAAAAATATCAGTCCAATTCTTTATAAATTGGAAATTGGAAATCATAAAATTATTTTTAATGTTACATTAATATGATATTGAAATTTAAAAGTATAATCGTTGTTTTAAGTTTGATTTTAAGTATTACAAATGTTTTTAGTCAAAATGAACAGCCACGAGTGAGTAAAAATATACTTGCACAGGATTTTTTTATATCCGGAAAGACCGCCGAATTAAAATTTAATTATTTTGAGGCATTACAAAACTATCAGACAGCATTGAAGTATGATTCGGCTGCAGGAATATATTTTGCAATTGCAAATTTACAGACCACACTTGAAAAATATGATGATGCTTTAAACAGTGTTATAAATGCATTACGGATAGAGCAAAAAAATGTGGACTATCTTGAACTAAAAGCATTTTTGCACAGAGTAAAGGGTGAAAACAAAAAAGCTATGGAAACTTATGAAAACATACTTACAATTAAACCTGAATACACTTACGGATTATATTCTTTAGGCAGGATATATCAAGATATGGAAATGAAAGAAAAGGCACTTGAGACGTATGGAAAAATAATAGATAATATCGGATATGATTTTGATGTGCTTAAAAGGATGTATGAAATTTATTTTGATAAAAAAGAGTATGAAAATTGTATTGAGACACTTGCGGCAATAATAAAATTATACCCTTATGACATAGCATACAAAAAACAACTTGCATCGCTATATCAAATACAAAAGAAACCGGAAGATGCTGAAGTATTATATTCGGAAATTCTTGAGATAGAACCAAATGATAAAGAAGTATTAAGAGAGATGACGAGAATTTATTTTGAAAGAAATGAACTGGAACGGGGTTATGAAAAATTTAGGAAAGCAGTAGGAAAAGATTCATTATCATATATGGAGAAAGTCTCATTAGGAGAAGCATATTACAACCTTATAACACAAGATCCATCATCAGCATTGATAGCTAAAAATATTTTTACTGATTTAAATATTAATTATCCCAATGAATGGATACCTTATTATTTTCTTGGAGCACTTGATATAGTAAACAAAGACTTCACATCATACGACCAAAAATTTAAAACAGCATTAGAGTTATCAAATGAAAATAAGGAAGCATTAATTCAGATTGGTTTTGTATATTTCACAAGAAATAATACAGATGAAGCAGAGGAAGTTATAAAAAGGGCTGTAAGATTATATCCTGAAGATTTTCAGGCGAATTATATGTATGCAATAATTTTACAAAGGAAAGGTGATGAACCTTCAGCGATTAAATATTTTGAATATGCACTTGCAATAAATCCGAATGATATGACAACATTATCAGCACTTGCATTGGCATACGATAATCAGAAATTATATAAAGAATCAGTAGAAATGTATGAACGGGCATTAAAACTTGAACCTGACAATGCATTGATACTGAATAACTATGCATATAATCTGTCAGAAAGAAATGAAGATTTAGAAAAAGCATATAAAATGTCAAAGCGTTCACTTGAGTTTGATCAGAACAATGCTTCATATCTAGATACATTCGGCTGGATATTATACAGGATGAAGAACTATAAAGAAGCGGAAAAATATATTTTAAAATCATTAAGTTTTAATGCGAACAGTTCGGTTGTTAATGATCATTTAGGAGATATATATAAAGCAATGGGAGATAAATCAAACGCACTAAAATACTGGAAAATAGCATTAGATTTAGATCCGGAAAATTCATTAATAAGAAGTAAAATAGAATTGAGTTAACAAATTTCAAAAAAAGAAAAATAAAAAATGAGTAATCATCATAAAGTAATTATAATTGGGAGCGGACCAGCGGGATTTACCGCTGCATTATACACAGCGAGAGCAAATTTAAAACCAATAATATTTGAAGGTAATCAACCGGGAGGTCAGCTAATGATTACGACTGAGGTAGAGAACTATCCCGGGTTTGAACATGGAATACAGGGACCTGAACTTATGGATGTGATGAGAAAACAAGTTCACAGATTTGGTGCTGAGTCAATATATAAATATATTGTTAAAGTTGATTTCAGTAAAAAACCCTTTTCAATATGGACTGATGACGGAGTTGAATATACATGTGATACGTGCATTATAGCAACCGGTGCTACAGCAAAACTTCTTGGGTTAGAAACTGAGAATAAATTTATGGGATATGGAGTTTCGGCATGTGCGACATGTGACGGATTCTTTTTTAAGAATCAGAGAGTTGTTGTTGTAGGCGGTGGGGATACAGCGATGGAAGAGGCAAATTACTTGACACATCATGCAAGTGAAGTGATAATTATTCACAGGCGTGATGAATTCAGGGCATCAAAAATTATGATAGACAGAGCGAAGAAGAATCCGAAAATAAAATTTGTGACTGATACAGTAATAGAAGAGATACTTGGGAAAGAAGAGGATGGCAGAAAATCAGTGACAGGAATAAAGATAAAAAATCTAAAGACAAATGAAGAATCTGAAATATCATGTGAAGGAGTGTTTGTAGCGATTGGGCATAAACCAAACACAGATATATTCAAAGGGATACTTGATATGGATGAAGTAGGATATTTGATTACGAAAAAATCAACAACTGAAACAAACATTGAGGGAGTTTTTGCGTGTGGGGATGCACAGGACAGCTATTACAGGCAAGCAGTCACTGCTGCAGGGACGGGATGTATGTCAGCAATAGATGCAGAAAGATATCTTGAAAAAATAAATTCATAAATAAAAATTTAACTATATGCCATATTATCATAAACTGGGAAAATTCCCACAGAAAAGACATACACAGTTCAGGCAACCTGACGGATCATTATACAAGGAAGAATTATTTTCCACAATAGGTTTTGACGGGCATTTAACAAATGCATATCATATAAATTCACCTGCAAAGATAAATGATATTGATACTAAAGTGTATGAGTTTTCAATTCAGGAATGGAAAGAAGCAAGCCTGAGACCATATCATTTCAAAACCAAAGAAATGAAAGAAGAGTCTGATGTAGTATTTGGGAGAAAACCAATTATGTATAATTCAGACGTAGTGATGAGTGTTTGCAGACCTGCAAAACAGATGGATAATTTTTATCGTAACGCTTTATGTGATGAAGTAATTTTTATCCATGAAGGGGAAGGAGTGTTAGAATCTAATTTAGGTGTGCTGCCATTTACAAAGGGAGATTATATAGTAATCCCTAGAAATATTACATATAAATTAATACACAATACACAGGCAAGATATTTAATATTTGAATCATTCGGAGCAATAAAACCACCAAGAAGATACAGGAATGAATTTGGGCAATTACTTGAACACTCACCATATTGCGAGAGAGATATAAAAGTGCCACAAGAGCTGAAGATTGTAGATGAAAAAGGTGATTTTATAATAAATATTCGTAAGGGTAATAAGATGGTTGCAGTTCATTATGATTTTCATCCTTTAGATATAGTTGGATATGATGGATATTATTTCCCTTGGATTTTTAACATTGATGACTTTATGCCGATAACAGGGAAAGTACACCAACCACCATATGTACATGAAACATTTGAAGGTCCCGGATTTGTTATTTGTTCATTCTGTCCGAGACTACTTGACTATCATCCGTTAGCGATACCTGTGCCATATAATCACAGTAATATAGATTGTGATGAGATGTTATATTATGTTGACGGAAATTTCAGTTCAAGAAAAGGTGTAGAATATGCATCAATAAGTTTGCATCCTGGCGGGATTCCACACGGGCCACATCCCGGGACAGTTGACAAAGCATTAGGCAAAAAGGAAACATTAGAAACAGCAGTAATGATGGATACATTTAAACCATTGAATTTAACAAATTTTGCGAGAGATTTTAATGATGAGAAATATTATTTAAGTTGGAAAGAAATAGAACCTTCGGAATTAATAAATGAAGGGCAGTAAAATTCTAAACCCGCCGAGTGCGGGTTTTTTTATAAAAAAGAGGTATTTATTTTTAATGCATTATCAAGAATTTTAAGGTATTCAATTTTAGAAATTTCTACAGCTCCAAACTGAAGTAAATGATTATTTATATATTGAGTATCGAGCAGTAAAAAGTTTTTTTCTTTTAAGTGATTGACTAAAGCAATTAAAGCAATTTTCGAAGCATCTTTAATATTATAGAACATTGATTCACCGAAAAATGCACCATTAATAGAAACCCCATATAAACCACCGGCAAGATACCCTTCAAAATAAATTTCAACACTATGAGCAAAACCTAAATTATGTAAGTTTATATAAGCTTCGATAAGTTCATTTGAAATCCAGTTACCTGAGTCAATTTTCCGAGTTTTAGAATATGCACATGACTCTATAACTTTTTTAAAATCATAATTAAATTTTATTTTAAATTTATTTTTTCTGTATAATTTTTTAAGATTATCAGATATATAAAAAGAGTTCAGAGGAATTATTCCTCTTGGGTCTGGCGAAAACCATAATATTTCATTATTAAATTCAGAAACACACATAGGGAATAAGCCGGATGCGTAAGCGTTTAATAAATATTCCGGTTTTAATAAATCAGATTTTTTATATTTCATTTTTTAAATATAAAATAGACAGCAAGAATTAGAAACGCAAAACCGATAAAGTGATTTGGCTTAAGAGTTTCAGTTTTAAAAAACACCAATGTAAAAACTAAAAAAACAGCAAGAGTTATAACTTCCTGCATGACTTTTAATTCGACTAAGGAAAAAGGTCCTCCATTTTCATTAAAGCCAATTCTATTAGCAGGAATCATAAAACAATATTCAAAAAAAGCGATACCCCAACTTAAAAGAATAACAAGAAACAAACTTAGATTTGTGAACCATTCAAATTCTTTTAATCTCAAGTGACCATACCAAGCAAAAGTCATAAAAATATTTGACATAATAAGTAAAAGAATAGTTTGTAAACCGGATGATGAGAGCATATTAATTGATTTAGAGTTAAGTGTAAAATAGTTAAGAATCTTTTTGATTCATAAACAGAAGTATAATTCCGCTAAGTATAAACATTTTTAAGGCAGGAAGTTCACCATTCCATTTAGTAGATTGCCACATAAGAAACCATTCACCGCCTATTGTAATGAAAGCAAAACCATACAGGATTAAACTAAAAACAAGTCCGATTATTCCGAATTTTTTAGCTTTGTTAAATTCAATATCTGATTTTTTTAAGCTTTTGAAAAGTGAGGCAGAGCCGGCAAAACAAAGAGCAGCAATTAAAATTTCACAGACTATAATAACAATATAGAACAGATTCCACATAAACGGAGATTCAATTTTTCTCCACATTAAATTATTATCCGGAAAAGTCGTACTCATATTTAAAATATTTTTGACAAATTCATAATTGGAATTATAGTCAAGAATATTGTTTAATGCTACAATTGCTAAATTCAATGCGATTATCAACAGCAATACTATTTTGGAAATTCTAATTACCATTAAATAAAATTTTAATTTGAGTAAATTAATTAAAATTACAAAACTAATAAATTATAATTTGAATTCTAAAAAGAAGCGAGTAGGTATTATTTTTGGAGGGAAATCAGCAGAGCATGAGATTTCATTATTATCAGCAAGAAACGTTATAGAGGCGATTGATAAATCAAAATATGAAGTTGTACTTATAGGGATAGACAAAACCGGTAAATGGTATTTAAATGAAGATTCAAAATTTTTATTGAATGAAAGTGACCCATCGAAAATAAAGCTTGAACATTCAGAAGAAGAGTTAGCATTGATACCCGGAGATTACGGAAAACAAATGATTTCATTAAATTCAAATAAATCTATAGGAAACATTGATGTAGCATTTCCTATTTTACATGGGACATTTGGAGAAGACGGAACAGTGCAAGGTTTATTAAAACTTTCGGATATACCTTTTGTAGGTGCAGATGTGTTGGGTTCGGCAGTAGGTATGGATAAAGATGTGATGAAGAGATTATTAAGAGACAGCGGAGTTAAAATTCCTAATTTTTTAGTATTCAATAAATTTTCATATGGAAAAACAACGCCTGAAGAAATAATAAAAAAATTAGGATTACCATTATTTTTAAAACCGGCGAATATGGGTTCATCAGTAGGTATATCCAAAGCACATAACAAAGAAGAATTTATCAAAGCAGTTGAAGAAGCATTCAAATTTGACAGCAAAATAATTATTGAAGAGAATATCAATGGGCGTGAAATTGAATGTTCAGTACTTGGTAATGAAGAGCCGATAGCATCATTACCCGGTGAAGTACATCCTACACATGAATTTTATGATTATGAAGCAAAATATATGGATGAGAATGGTGCGACATTTGAGATACCGGCAAAATTGGATAATGAGATTGTTGAGAAAATCAGATATGCAGCATGTGAGAGTTTTAAAGTTTTGTGTTGTGAAGGAATGGCTCGAGTAGATTTTTTTCTTACGGATGATAATGAAATTTATGTAAATGAAATAAATACAATACCCGGTTTTACAAAAATAAGTATGTATCCAAAAATGTGGGAGGCAACCGGGATACCCTATAATGAATTAATATCCCGGCTGATAGAATTAGCAATTGAAAGATTTGAGAGGGATAAAAAAATTAAGACTTCATTTTTTTAATTATAAGATTTTAATCAGCAAGATTACGATAATAAGAACCAGAATAATAGTAATCAGAGTGTAATGACTAAAATCAAAAGCATTCTCCATAACTTTTACTTCTTTTTCAAAAGAGCGTTTTGAACTATTATATTTTATATCAGTAACAACGAACATATCAGGATCGGTATCGCCATCATTATCAGCAAAAAAAACAGGCATTGGTATTGATTTAATCACAGAAGAAAGATTTTCTTTAAATAATTTAAAATTATTTTTATCAAAAACAGGGTTTTCGTTGTTACCTAAATTATAGTATGCTTTGATTTCCCCATTATCTTCGAAATTTAGAATATCAAAATAACCGTCTCCATTTTCATCAGCGATAATAGGGTTTTTAATTTTTAAATCATTAAAAATAAATTTATCGCTAATATCAGAGATTTCATCTTTAGTCCAGACTTTTTTAATATCATCAGACTTTGCAAAGCCGGAAAAAATAAATACTAAAACAAATAATATTAAAGTTTTCATATTTTTATTATATTTAAATTAAGTAAATTTAAATTCTACAGGATTATTTCTAAAGTTAAAAAATTTTATTTATTTTAGAATATGCTTTGTATAAAAAAATTAATTATATAAAATGAAAAATATCAAACACGATAAAACTTATCTGATTCATTTAAAAGAGTTTTTGTTTTATGGTTTTTTACTTGTATTGATACACATATTAGTTGGAATTTTTGGTTATTATTATTTTGCTGAATTATCTTTAATTGATTCATTTTTAAATGCGAGTATGATTATAGGCGGAATGGGACAGATAAGTGAATTAAAAACAGATGGTGCAAAATTATTTGCGGCAATATATGCATTATTCAGCGGATTAATTTTCTTTACAATTATGACGGTATTGATAACACCTATATTGAGGGATTCTTTAAGTAAATTAGATAATAAAAACAGCCGGNNCTTACCGGCTTATAACATTATTTAGTTGGCATCACAAAAATAGAATTATCAATCTCAATATTTGGAGTATAAGCAGAAATATTGATTTTCTGAGGTCCCATAGGATTATCAGAAGATGTTGATAAAATATTATAAGCAACTACGACACCTTCGACAGGTTTATAATTAGTAAAGGAAGAAGTGGAAGTTATTGATTTTTCGCCATCTTTAATAACACTAGATTGTTTAATCAGCATAAAATTTTCAGTATCAATAAAATAGTTAATATAATCACCATCTTTATCAGTCAATTTTATGTTATAAGTTTCAACATTTTCAATTTTTTCTTTACCAATTAATTCAGCAGTATAACCCTTATCTTTAAAATTAACAATTGGACCATCAAGATCTGAAAGTCTAATTAGAGCTTTAGCAGTAGGACCTTTTAGAACCTCAGGATCAGAATTTCCCTGAAAAGGGTTTATTGTCCATGCGGAAGTTCCATCATAAGCCTGTTTCATAGTCATACCCTGCACATTAATTTCAAGCAACAAATTATTTGGCTTTTTCAAATAAATAGTAACAGGTATATCATATCCGCCAACAGATGAAACAGCATCAATTTTTACAGTTTGCACCTTTGCGAGATTTTCATATCCACCAATAGCATTAATATGTAAATCCACAATTTCCTCAACAGTTTGAGAAAAAGCCGTACTGACAGAAAAAAATATAAAAATTGAAGAGAGAATGTATTTTGTCATTATTTAAAATTAATTTTGATAAATATATGTAAAATTGACAAAATTTTATAGTTAGATAACTAAATTTTCAGATTAAAAATTTATGTTTTTTATTAATTAAATTAAATTTAATTTTAAAATAAAAAAGTGCGCCTTTCAAAATTACATAATATGCATCCATTCCAAATCTGGCAACAGTTATTTAATTCTATTAAAATTTAACAAATGTGTGGAATCACCGGTAAAATAATTTTAGATAAAGAGTTTAATATTAACCCGGATCAAATTATTAAAATGACGAATGCCATATACCATAGGGGTCCAGACTATGGTAATATATTTGTGACAGAAAAAATCCATCTTGGTCATAGAAGATTATCAATTATAGATTTAACAGAAAATTCTAATCAGCCTATTTTTTCTAATGATAAAAAATTTGTGTTAGTTTATAATGGAGAAATATATAATTATAAAGAATTTATCCCGGAATTAAAAAATGACGGAATAATATTAAAATCAAATTCAGATACAGAGGTATTATTATATTTATTAATAAAATATCGTGAAAATATTTTAGATAAATTAGTAGGAATGTTTGCATTTGCACTTTATGACATTGAAAATGATGAAATTCTTATGGTAAGAGATCGAACAGGTGTAAAACCATTTTATTATATGATATATAATAATGTATTTTATTTTTCATCAGAAATTAAATCATTTTTTACAATTAATTTACCAAGAGAAATAAATGAGATTAATTTTAATGAGTGGATATTGTACAGATTTATATCAGGTGAAAATACAATATTTAAAAATATATTTAAAATATTACCCGGATATTTTATGAAAATTAACAAAAGCAGAGATATTTTTTCGAAGCAATGGTGGAATTTATCCGAAAAAGTTAAAACCACAGAAAAAATAAAAAATCCTTTTGAGTGGTTTCAGTCAACTTTTTATGAGTCATTAAAATATCGAATGGTTTCTGATGTTCCAGTTGGAGTACTTCAAAGCGGAGGGTTAGATTCAAGTTGTATATCTCAAGGATTATACGACCTTAATTACCAAAATATTAACACATTTAACGTTGGATTTCATGACAAATCATTAAACGAATCAGCACTTGCTAAAAATTTATCTGAAAGACTGAATTTTCAATTTCATTCAATAATTGTGGAAAGTGAGAATCTCAATTCAAATATAGAACTTTCTTCTTATGCAAACGATGAACCTTTAATCCACCAAAATGATGTACAATTAACGGCAATTTCAAAATATTCTAAAGAGTTTGTAAAAGTATTATTATCAGGAGAAGGTTCAGATGAAATATTAGGAGGATATTTCAGGTATAATACATTGAAACATTTAACAGGATTGAAATTAATTTTACCTATACTTAATATTTTTAAGAAGTTTACAACTAATTTACGGATAACTAAATTAACTGAATATTTAAAATTAAAAACTGATTTTGAACTTATTAATTTTAATTCAAATAATTTAATTAAGTCGGATTTCGAAAAATTAAATCTCAATGGATTTAATTTTAATAATGAATTTAGGATGAAGATATTTCGAGAAGCAAAAGGATTATATCCAGGTAATATATTAAGGCAAATGTTGTATTTTGATCAACACACATATCTATATACATTGAATGAAAGAAATGATAAATCAACTATGATTGCATCAATAGAATGCAGAGAACCGTTTCTGTATAACAAATTAATAGTTGGATGTGCAACATTAGAAAATAAATATTTATTTTCCGGAAAGAAAAATAAACATATCTTGATGAAAACTATTGGTCAAAAATTACCTGAAGAAATTAAGAAATTCAAAAAGCTTGGTTTTGCTGTAAATTGGTATAGTCATATAATGAATAATGAATATTTAAAACATATGTATATGGATTTGCATAAATCTGATATTTTTAAAATTGGAGTATTAGCTGACCTTGATGTAAAAAAATTAATTTCACTTTCTGAAACAAATAAAATTTATAGAATTTTTCTTATACAATTATTTTTTCTGAATTATTGGTATGAGAATTATTTTTTAAATTTTAACTTAATGTATAATAAATATACACCAGATAAAATAGAATACCCTTCCCAAATTTAATTTCATTTTTAATAATATCAATTTAAATTATACCAAATTCATAATTTTATAGATAAATATCCAAAAATATTAATTGCCGGTGTTTTTTTTGGGAAACGAAATAAAAATTCCTCTAATACTCAAGGTGAAATATTGTTTGATGAGTTAACTTCAAATGGATATAAAGTAATTTATTTTTCTAAATATAAAAACAGGATAGTAAGGATTTTAGATTCAATATATAATCTTGTTTTTAAGTATTTTAGATATGATGTGCTAATTCTTCAAGTTTATGGGAATTTTAGTTTTTATTTTGAAGATTTTATCAGTTTAATTTCAAAATTAAGCGGTAAAAAAATAATTTATACAATACATGGCGGTTCATTCGGAGAGTTTTTTGATAAAAACAGAAATTGGGTTACTCGTGTATTAAAAAGAGCAGATGTAATAACGACACCCTCAGATTTTCTTAGAATAATATTGGAAAAACGTGGATTTACAAGTACAGTTATCCCTAACATAATTAATTTCAAAGAATATCATTTTAAAATTCGTGATACCTTTAAACCAAATATTTTATGGATGCGAACTTTCCATCCTGTTTATAACCCTTTAATGGCTTTAAAAACATTACAAATTTTGTTGAAGAAAATGAAAGATGCTCATCTTTACATGGCTGGATTTGATGCCGGTTATAAAGAAGAAATTAGATCCTATATAGAAAAAAATAAGTTAGAAAATAGTGTCACTCTAATGGGGGTAATATTAGGAAATGAGAAACAAGAGATAGCAAATAAGTGTGATATATATATAAACACAAACAATATTGACAATACACCTGTAAGTTTAATTGAAATGGGTGCATTTGGAATTCCTATAATTACCACAAATGTGGGAGGGATAACTTATATGTATAATAATATGGAAACTGCTTTCTTAGTGGACCCCAATGATTCAGAAAAAATGGCTGAGTATATCGAATACATAATCAATAATAACTCAGATGTAAAAAAAATAGTTGAAAATTCTTATAATTATATTAAAATTTATGATTCTGAAAATGTATTAAAAATGTGGGAAGATTTATTAATTAAAATTTTTAAAAATTGATTTATAATAAATTATTAGAGAATATTGTATTAGTTTTAGGTGATAAAATATATGGAACAAAGTTTATGAAGACATTAAAAAGTTATAGACAACTAAATAACTTATCAGAAAAAGCGCTAAAAAATTTACAGAAAGAAAAAATCAAAAAACTTTTAGAATATAACATTTCAAATATACCTTTTTATAAAAAATTAAATTTTTCACTTTCTAATGATCCATATAACGATATTAAAAAGTTTCCGATAATAAACAAAAAAATTTTCAAAGAAAATTCTGAGAGTTTTAAGAATCCTAATTTTAAAAAATTAATTATTGGTAAAAGTAGCGGTTCAACAGGATATCAATCAATATTTTACAGAAGTAAATCTGAAATTTCAATTTATCAAGGAATTCAAACTTATCTTTGGGAGTGGTCGGGTTATAAAATTGGTGAAAATTTAATTCAATTAGGAATTACTCCAAATAGAGGATTTTTAAAAAGTATAAAAGATTTTCTCTTCAGAACACATTATTTGCCGGCATTTAATATAAATGAAAAAGATATAATTACTTTTTTCAAAAAATTGAATTTAAATAAAACTTATAATTTTGGTGGTTATGCTTCGGGTTTATATTTATATGCAGAGACATTAAAAAAATTCAATATTAGTGATGTTAAAATTAAATCAGTGATATCATGGGGAGATAAAGTGTTTGATCACTATAGAAAATTAATAAACGAACAATTTAAAGCCAAACTATTTGATACTTATGGTTCATCAGAAGGATTTGTAATTTCGGGACAATGTGAAGAAGGTAACTATCACATACTAATTCCACACGTTTACTTAGAATTATTAGATGAGGAAGGAAATGAAGTTGATGATGGGAAAATGGGTATCGTTGTTGTTACTAATTTGGATGCTTATAGTATGCCTTTTATCAGATTTAAATTAGGAGATTTAGCTATAAAGAAAAAATCCAATGAAAAATGTTTATGCGGAAGAAATTTTCCGATGTTAGAAAAAATCGTCGGTAGAGAAACTGATATAGTAATAACACGTTCAGGTAAAAAAATGATAGTTCACTCTTTTACTGGAATTTTTGAACATTTTAATGATATATCACAATTTAGAGTTGTTCAAAATTCTCTTGATTATATTACAATTGAATATATTAAATCAAATAATTTTAATGAAGATGTTTTAAAAAGGATAGAATTAAAGATTCATAATTTAATTGAAGAAAAATTTGAAATTAGGTTTTTAGAAGTAACAAATATTCCAAGTACTAAATCAGGTAAACCACAAATAATATTAAATACTTTATTAAACTAAAAAAGGCAGAGGGCTGCCTTTTTTAGGATTTTTAAATATAATTATTTATTAAGATTTAGTTTCTTCTGCATTAGTTGCAGGAGTTACAGTCTCAGTTTCACTTACAGTTAAATCTGTTGCTATTTGAGGTTGAGTTAATTCAGGCATTTCTTCACCAATCAGATCTTCAATTCTGAAATCCAATTGCTCTTCTTTGTAGTTTTTAGTTTTCTCCAACACATCTTCAACAGTAAACTTCTTCTGAATTTTAAATTTATTGAGATAAGAATCTATTTCTGTCTGTTCTTTATCTTTGAAATATTCAAGAACTGATAGTACAACTTTTTTATTATTCTTATCAAATTCAATAACTTCAGCTTTTAAAGTTTGTCCAGGTTTAAAAGTTTCTACCAAACTTTTTACAGGAGAAACAGAAAGCTGAGAAGCAGGAATGAACGCATCAACTTCTTCCGGTAACTCAACAATCAAACCTTTTTCAATTGGTTTTACAACCTTTGCATCAACTTCAGTACCTACTTTAGTTTTTGCTTCAAGTATATCCCAAGGATTTTCAAACAATTGTTTTCTACCGAGAGAAATTCTCTGATTTGCAACATCAACACCTAAAATAACAACTTCAAGGTCATCACCAAGTTTTACAAATTCTTTAACATCAAGAATTTTTTTAGTCCAGCTCATATCTGAAATATGGACTAAACCATCAACACCCGGTTCTAATTCCACAAAAACTCCAAAGTTTGTGATATTACAAACTTTTCCTTTTTGTTTTGTTCCAACAGGATATTTTTCAAGTAAGCTCTGCCAAGGATTAGGAGTTAATTGCTTCATACCTAAAGACAGTTTTCTGTTTTCAGTATCAATATTTAAAATCTGGGCTTCAACAAGCTGACCCATAGTAACCATTTGACTTGGATTAGTTATATGCTGAGTCCAGCTCATTTCACTAACGTGAATTAAACCTTCAACACCTTTTTCTATTTCAATAAAGGCACCATAATCAGTAAGTGAAACAACTTTTCCTGAAACTTTATCACCGATTTTATATTTTTCAGTAACATTTTCCCATGGATGAGGTTGTAATTGTTTTAGACCTAAATAAACTCTTTGTTTTTCTTTATCAAATTCGAGAACGTGAACTTCAATTTCCTGATCAAGTTTTACTACATCACTTGGATGATTAATTCTTCCCCAACTTAAGTCAGTTATATGAATTAATCCGTCTAAACCACCGAGATCAACGAAGACTCCAAAATCTGTAATAGCTTTGACAACTGCTTTTAATATTTGACCTTTTTCTATAGTCTTTAACAATTCATCTCTCTGTCCTTGCATTGATTCTTCAATCAACACTTTATGAGAAACTATGATATTTTCTATTGCGTTATTAATTTTAATAACTTTAAAAGGCATAGTTCTTCCGACATAATCATCATAATCTCTTACAGGTTTAGTATCGATTTGTGAGCCCGGTAAGAATGCGGTTAACCCGGCAAGGTCAACAACAAATCCACCTTTAATTCTTCTTAAAATTTTTCCATGAACAGTAGCACCGGTAACATTAGCATCAACAATTGAATCCCACATTTTAATAGATTCAGCTTTTTTTCTTGAAAGAACGAGCTGACCTTCTTTGTCCTCAATCTTTTCTAAAAATACGTCAATATCATTGCCAACTACTACATCATCTCTGTTTACAAATTCGTTAATTGAAACCCGTCCATCAGATTTTGAACCGATATCAATTAGAACATCATCACCATTGATTGCGACTATTCTACCTTTAACTAATTCATTTTCTTTAATTACATTAAAAGTTTTTTCATAGAGTTTTAAAAGATCATTGTATTCATCATCATGGTATTCACCAGCAGATTTATACTTTTCAGTTACAATTTTATCTTTTTTTACGGGAGTTTCAAAAGTCCCTGATTCTGAGTTTTGTTTTATTTCATCCAAAACTTTTGTTTGTGTTTCTGACATTATATTTTTTTCTGTTCCTGTGTTTTTTCCTTTCCGAACAACCGGAACGCGTTGCCATCTTTAATAAAAAAGATTGAAAGGTTTAATTTAAAATTATATTATTAAACTTCAGTATTAGTAATTTTCTTAAATAAAAAATCAACTTGCTCTTCGATTATCATATTAGTAGTATCAACTTCAATAGCATCTTTTGCTTTTCTTAAAGGTGATTCTGCTCTTTTTGTATCAATATCATCGCGTTTTTTGATTTCCATAATAATTTTATCAAGAGATATTTTTTGACCTAAATCATTAAAGTCCTGTTGTCTTCTTATAGCTCTTGTTTTAAGGTCACAAAGTAAAAAAAATTTAAAATCAGCATCAGGAAAGACTACAGTGCCAATATCTCTTCCATCCATTATCACACTATTTTCTTTGGCATATTCCCTTTGTTTATCAACAAGAATTTTTCTGACTTCTTTTATTTTACTGACAGTGCTTACTTTGTTAGTAACTTCAATAGTTCTTATTTCATTTGTAACATCTTCATCATTTAAAAAAACACTTTCATCTTTGAATTCAATCTTCGCATTTTCAGTTAAATTTATAATCCTTTTTGTATCATTAACTTCTATTTTATTTTTAAGAACCAAATAAGTAATACATCTATACATAGCACCACTATCGATATACATCACATTAAGTTTTTTAGCAAGAATTTTTGCCGTAGTGCTCTTACCGGTTCCTGCCGGACCATCAATAGCAACAATTATTTTATCCAAATTTATTTGTTAATTAATCGAATCAATACGGAAATACTCCGTAATATTTATATAAGTTATAGGGTAATTTATCTCCACTCAGTATTGACAACTGTTATTTCTCCTAATCTCATAGGTCCAATAAAAGTAGAAATTTCAGGAGATATTCTTAATTGTAAATTATGCGAGCTGCCATTTCTTCCGCCAATTCCAAAAGCTTTACTTAATAAAACATCATAACCAACAGTTCTGAAAAACTGAACTAAATCAACCGAGATATTCATAGGGATAGTTGTTTCCTGTCCTGCACCCGGAATAGTAATAGGTTGGCTTATATTTCCATTTACAGTTTCAGTATTATCAATTAAAAGTCTCCAACTCATTGTCGTCATAGTTGCAGTTCCCGAATTACTTCCAGAACCTTTATTAGGATTTCTTGCTATCAAATTTAGAGTAAAATCTGCCGGGAACCTTCCGGAAGCGAAAGCAGACACAAGGTTAGCAGCATCAATAATATTTAAATTTGATGGATTTTCAATATTTGAAATATTCACCCCTGCTATACTGAAATTTTGAACAGAACCTAATTTAAATTTCAGACTTTGCAGATTATTTAAAGCATCTAATGCTCCTGTACACGAGATATTATAGACTGATAAAACAGCAATTAATGATAATAATAAAAAATTTGTGGTTTTTTTTCGCATAACAAATAAAATTGTAATTTTAATAGAAAATTTCAATGCAATAAAATTTGATTTCAAACTTCAGAATTAGGAATAAAAAAATTAATAATTGAAATTAACTTAATATTTAAATAACATTTTTTTCTTAATTTTTTTATTAATATAATATGAATATTTTAAATATAATGAACGATTTGAGAAGAAAAATCCTGTTTATTTGCGGGTCAATGAATCAGACAACAATGCTTCATAAGATTTCTATGAAGATGCCGGAGTTTGACAGTTATTTTACACCATATTACGGCGATGGAGTAATCAAAAAAGCCAGTGAAATGGGATTGTTAGATTTTACAGTTTTAGGCGGAAAACTAAAGAAGCAGTCTTTAGAATACATTATAAAGAATAATCTTCAATTAGACAATGGCGGAATTAAGAATGATTATGATTTGGTAGTCACCAGCTCAGATTTGATAATTCAAAAAAATATNNAAAAATATCAGGAATAAAAAAATTATTTTAGTTCAGGAAGGAATGACAGATCCTGAAAACTTTGCTTATTACCTTGTAAAAACATTCAAACTTCCCCGATATATCGCAAGCACATCAACCACAGGGCTTTCAAACGCATATGATATTTTTTGTGTAGCTTCGGAAGGATATAAAGAATTGTTTATAAAAAAAGGTGTTGATCCTGAAAAAATAATAGTAACAGGAATTCCGAATTTTGACAATTGTAATGATTATTTAAACAATGATTTTCCACATAAAAATTATGTTTTAGTTTGCACTTCAGACACGAGAGAGACTTTTAAATATGAGAATAGAAAAAAATTCATAAAAAGAGCAGTGAGCATAGCACAGGGACGCCAATTAATTTTTAAACTGCATCCAAATGAAAAATATGAAAGAGCAGAAAAGGAAATTAAAAAATATGCACCTGAGGCATTAGTTTTTTCATCAGGAAATACAAATCATATGATAGCGAACTGTAATACATTAATTACAAGATTTTCAACAGTCGTTTATGTCGGATTAGCACTTGGGAAGGAAGTTTATTCAGAGTTTAATATAGACGAATTAACAAAGCTAACTCCATTACAAAATGGAGGTAAATCAGCAGAAAACATAGCCGATATTTGTAAAATTTTACTCGAATCTAAACAGGATATAAGAACACTTTTGCCAACAATGAATTCAACTTTCAGAAAAGAGATTGCTTATAATTGAGTATAAAATCATTAATTATAATACAAGCACGCAGAGGTTCAACAAGATTACCTGATAAAATATTAATGCCACTTGCAGGTGAACCCTTGATTTACAGAATGTATGAAAGAGTGAAAGAGAGCAAATCAAATTCTGAAATAGTAATTGCAACAACTACAAATTCAGAAGATGATATTGTTTGTGAATTATGCTTAAAAAAATCCATTAAATATTTCAGAGGACATCCGACAGATTTGTTAGACAGGCATTATAATGCAGCCATAGAATCAGATGCGGATATAATAGCAAAGATACCGTCAGATTGTCCGTTGATAGATCCTGAAATAATTAATAAAGTTTTCGGATATTATTTTGAAAACAGAAACAAGTTTGACTATGTTAGCAATTTACATCCTGCAACTTACCCGGATGGAAATGATGTGGAGATATTCACGTTTGAGGCATTGAAAAATGCATACGAAAATGCTACGAAAAATTTTGAACGAGAGCATACAACCCCATATTTTTGGGAAAATCGCAAAAAATTCAGGATTGGAAATTATGAATGGGAAACAGGTTTAGATTATTCAAAAAGTTTCAGATTCACTATTGATTATCCTGAAGACTATGATTTTATAAAGAGAGTGTATGATGAACTTTACCGGAAAGAAACTTTTTTTGGTGTTAATGATATTATAAATTTAATAAAACAAAAACCTGAGATTTACGATATAAATAAAAAATATCTTGGTGAATACTGGTATAAAAATCATTTAGGTGAATTAAAAAATATTTAGAGAATGACAGAAAAGAAATTAGCAGATTTAAAAAATACTGCATTTAATGTAAGACAGCATATAATCAGAATGTCAACAGATGGGGGATGTTTTATAGGAGCATCATTATCTTGTGCGGACTTGATAGTTTTTCTTTATAAAGAATTTCTGAATGTAAATTTAGAAAATTTAGATGATCCGAAGCGGGATTATTTATTTCTTTCAAAGGGGCATGATGTGCCTGCGTTATACGGGACATTTGCCGAGATTGGATTTATTGAAAAAGACAGATTAAAAAATCATTTAAAAACAAATGACTTTATATACTGGCATCCGAACAGAAATATTCCGGGAATAGAATTTTATTCAGGTTCGTTGGGACATTTGCTAAGTATAGCAATCGGTGTGGCAATTGACTGTAAACTAAAAGGACAGACAAATAAAATTGTTGTTATACTTGGAGATGGTGAGCTTGATGAAGGGACTATTTGGGAAGGGGCATTGGTGGCTAATGCATACAACCTTGATAATTTAATATGTGTAGTTGACAGAAATCATTTTCAGGCAAATATTGAAACTGAAAAATTAATACCACTTGAATCCATTGAAGATAAATTCAAAGCATTTGGTTGGGGGACAGGTTCATGCGACGGTCATAACTTTGAAAGTTTAGAAAAAGCATTCAGTATATTCCCAATAAAAGAAAATAAACCTTCAATCATTATAGCAGATACCAAAAGAGGCAAAGGACTTCCAAGCATAGAAGCAAGGGCAGACAGGTGGTTTGTAAATTTCAAACCGGAAGAAGTGGAAATGTTATTAGAAGAATTGAAAGGTGGTGCAGAGGCAGACCTGACAAGCGAAACAATAGTAGCAAGATAAAATTAAATTAAACAAATGACATACGAAGATATTTTATTAGAATTAATACAAAAAGATGATAGATTTATTGTATTAACAGCAGAAAACAGAGCTGCAATAAGGAATCTACCAAACAAAGTGAAAGGCAGATTTATAGATACAGGAATTACAGAGCAGACATTAATAGGAGTATCAGCGGGATTGGCATTAAGAGGAAGAATACCTGTTTGTCATGCACTTGCAACTTTTTTAACAATGAGAGCATTTGAGTTTATAAGAACGGATGTAGGAATTTCGGGATTACCTGTGAAGATAGTAGGAGGATTTTCAGGATTTTTATCAGATGGTAACGGACCAACTCATCAGGCAATAGAGGATGTTTCCATTATGAGAGGAATACCGAATGTAAATGTATTTTGCCCGGCAGATGAAGAAGATATGTTAATTTGTTTAAGACAAATTTTAGAAGACCCAAGACCTTTTTATATAAGGTATAATAATTTTAAGAATATATATTCACATAATCATAATTTCGAAATTGGAAAAGCAGAAGTTGTATCTAAGGGTAAAGATGTAACTATTATAACTTACGGATTGATGTTTGGAGAGTCTTATAAAGCAATGAATATGTTAAAAGAAAAAGGAATTGATACAGGTTTAATAAATCTAAGAACAGTGAAACCTATAGATGAAGCAACAATTTTAGAAGCAGTTAAAAATTCAAAACTTATAGTAACTGTGGAAGATCATTTTAAGACAGGCGGATTATACACAATACTTTCTGAAATACTTTTAAAAAATAAATTAACTGCGGATGTATTATCAATAAGTCTTGATAATAAATGGTATAAACCGGCATTGTTAAATGATTTAATGGAATATGAAGGATTTACAGCACCACAAATAACAGAAAAAATAATTTTAAAATTAAATTAAAATGCCTAACAAAGTAGATATAAATGAGAATTTTCCTGAGATAAAAAATTCGGAAGAAATTTTTCAGCGATCAGAAGGATTAATACCGGCTCATACTCAAACACTTGCAAAAGGTCCAACCCAATGGGTTAAGGGAGTTGCACCAAAATATCTTATCAAAGGTAAAGGGTCACACGTATGGGATGTTGATGGAAATGAATACATAGATTATATGATGGGGATTGGTCCGATAGTTTTAGGATACTGTTATAAAGCGATTGATGATGCGATTATATCTCAACTGGAAGACGGTATAACTTTTTCACTTATGCATCCATTGGAAGTAGAGTTGGCAGAAATTATAAGAGATACAGTTCCAAATACAGAATCAGTAAGATATTCAAAAACCGGATGTGATATAACATCAGCAGCAGTAAGAGTTGCGAGGGCATTTACGAAAAGAGAGATGATTTTATGTTGCGGTTATCACGGATGGCATGACTGGTATATAAGCGTTACAGACAGGAATTTAGGAATACCAAAGGCAGTTCAAGATTTAACATACACATTTAATTACAACGATATTAATTCTTTAATAGATTCTATAGATGATGACACAGCCGCTGTAATATTAGAACCATTTGTTTTTGAAGAAGAGAAAGATGATTTTCTTATGAAAGTGAGAGAAGTTTGTGATAAAAACGGCTCACTACTGATATTTGATGAGATGTGGACGGGATTCAGGATTGCACCCGGTGGGGCACAGCAATTTTTCAACGTAAGAGCAGACTTAGCATGTTTTTCAAAAGCCATTGCAAACGGAATGCCGATAGGAGCATTAACAGGAAGAGCAGATATAATGAAATTATTTGACAAAGATGTATTTTTCTTTACAACATTTGGAGGCGAGGCACTTTCATTAGCGGCATCAAAAGCTACGATTGAAATAATTAAAGAAAAAAATGTACCGGATTATTTAAACAAACAGGGTGAAAAATTAAAAACAGGATATAATAAAATAGCGGAAAATCTTGGGTTAGATTATACGAAATGTTCGGGTTATAACTGCAGAACGATTATAACATTTGACGCAAAAGCAGGAAACCCACTTGAATTAAAATCTTTAGTTCAACAAGAAATGATTAAGCGAGGAATATTGTGGGGAGGATTTCACAATATGAGTTTTTCACATAGCTTTGAAGATATTGAATACACGTTGAAAGTATATAAAGAAGTTTTACAGATTTTAAAAGAAGCAGTTGATAAGAATAACGTAAAAGGACTACTGAGAGGAGAACCAGTAGAGCCCGTATTTCGGAAGACAAGTAATTTTAATGTAAAACCAAAAAAATTATAATTTGAAAATTCAGGATTTATATAATCTAAAAGGTAAAATTGCAATTGTAACCGGAGCGTCAGGGCTTATCGGTAAATATCATTGTGAAGCATTGGCAGAAGCAGGAGCAACAGTGATTGCCTGTGATTTAAATACAAGTTCAATTTCAAACTTTATTCATAATCTTGGGAATAATTCATATGCGATAAACTTAGATGTAACGGATAAATCTATGATAGAGAGTGTAAGAAATTTTATAATTGAGAATTATGCAAGTATAGATATATTAGTGAACAATGCAGCAATAAACGATATGTTTGAAAATCCACAAGCGGCATCTGAGCAATCAAAATTTGAAAATTATCCGCTTGAGCTTTGGAAAAAATCATTGGAAGTAAACATAACGGGAGTTTTTTTATGTTCTCAGGTCTTTGGAAAAGTAATGGCAGATAAAGGTAAGGGCAGTATTATAAACGTTGCATCTACATATGGAATAGTAGGACCTGACCAATCGCTATACATAGATGAAAGTAATAATCAAAATTTTTTTAAACCACCTGCATATTCAACAACAAAAGGAGCTGTAATAGCATTTACAAAATTTTTGGCGGCTTATTGGGGGAAAAAAGGTGTGAGAGTAAATACACTTTCACCGGGCGGAGTTGAAAATTCGCAGGACAAATTTTTTATAAAAAAATATTCACAAAAGACACCTTTAAACAGAATGGCTTCCTCAGAAGATTACAAAGGATCTGTAGTATTCTTAGCGAGCGATGCTTCCTCTTATATGACAGGTGCAAATTTAGTTGTAGATGGCGGCTGGACTTGCTGGTAAAAAATAAAAATTAAAAAAATGAATAAATTAAAAGTAGGAAACCGATTTATCGGAGATGGTGAAAGTATATATATAATTGCAGAGATAGGAATAAATCATAATGGTTCACTTGAGAATGCAAAGAAGATGATAGCCGGAGCAAAAGAAGCGGATTGTGATGCGGTTAAGTTTCAAAAGAGGACACCGGAATTATGTGTTCCAAAAGATCAATGGAATATTGAAAGAGATACTCCGTGGGGAAGAATGACATATATAGATTACAGGCACAAAGTGGAGTTAACATATGATGATTATAAAGAAATAGACAGATATTGTAATGAAATAGGAATTGATTGGTTTGCTTCATGTTGGGATGAAGATTCAGTAGATTTTATTGAGCAATTCAATCCTAAACTTTATAAAGCAGCATCGGCATCATTGACAGATATAAATCTATTAAAAAAGAAAAAATCAACAGGTAAACCATTGATGATTTCAACCGGAATGTCAACAATGGAAGAAATAGAAAATGCAGTAGCAGAAATCGGGACAGATAATCTGATGATAGCCCATTCTACTTCAACATATCCCTGTAGGCTTGAAGAGTTGAATCTCAGGATGATATTAACCTTAAAAAAAATGTTTCCAAATGTTCCGATAGGATATTCAGGTCATGAAACAGGTCTGGCACCGAGTTGGGCGGCGGCGGCGGTCGGAGCAAATTTTATTGAAAGGCATATCACTTTAGACAGAGCAATGTGGGGAACAGATCAGGCGGCATCAGTCGAACCGGAAGGGTTTAACCGATTAGTGAAAAACATAAGGGATATAGAAAAAAGTTTAGGAGACGGAATAAAAAAACTTTATGACAGTGAATTAGGTCCGAGAAAGAAGCTTAGAAGAGTTTGATTTTTTATAATCTATAAGCATACCTGTGCCTGCAAAGAAGAATAAAATACCTGACAAAATAAAGTTAGCTTCTATTGAGACAAACCTTATAACAAGATAACCAAGTAATGGTGCAAATAATCCTCTAATACCTGTGAAAGTGATATGCACCGCTTGATAACTTGCAACCATACTATGCGGAGCATAAAATATAGAGCCAATATTCCAAGCCAAAGTAACACCACTCATCGCAATTCCGAATACAAAAAAAACAATATAAATTACAGTTGTAGAATCAAAAAATCCATCAGAACCTTTCAAATAATTTGAGAGATATAATAAACCCGGAATAAGAATCAGAATATAAAAAATAACGCTACAAAATTTCGTAGGATTTCCCGAACCCATAAATCTTCCCATTAAAGGAGTAACAATAATCAAAGCAGAATGAAAAATTAAACCCTTAGCAAGAGAAATAGGAGTGTAAGCTAAGTTAAGATAGTCAACAAGAAAAATAGGGATTGCAGGACTTAAAACCATAAAAGCCATTCCATAAAGAAAAAAATTTATTTCAAAAATAAAAAATTTTTTATTTTCCTTACAGATTTTCACCATATTTCTGACAGGAAGGAAAGCAATATCTCTTATGAGATTAAATTTTATTTTTTGACGGATATTAGATTTTTGAATAGTTGGTTCATTGGAAGCGGTGTCAGCCAGTTTCATAATTTTTGACATTTCGTAATAATACAAGATACCGAATAGACCAGCGACGGGAAACAGCAATTGATAAATTTCGTTATTCGCATCGAGTAAAAATCCTGCGATAGTAGAAGTTACAAGTAATACCATAGTAGATAAACTTGAGGCATAAGAATAATATTTACTTCGGTTTTGCAAAGTATAATTGTGTCGGAATATATAATTCCAAGAGGGCATTAATAGCGCATCAGTGATAAACATAATAGTTATTATGGCAATATAAAACCAAGGATTAGAGAAAAAAGGGATAAGCAAAAGGCATCCCCTACCGAAAGCACCAATCCGGAAAATAGTTTTTGCCCTGTTATCTGAGCGGTCAATAATTTCTGTTCCATAAATAGAAAATAGAAATGAAATGGATGTAAGATAAATTAGAATAGTAACTTCAAAGTTAGTTCCGCTTAAAGATTTTTTCAGAATAATTTCCTGAATAACAATAATACCGGCAACGATACCATTGAAAAACTGTGAAATGAGATGTAGAAGAAAAGTTTTTTTTTCTTTTTGTATAATATCAACCGAAGGATAAGAAAGGCGTTGCAAGTTCAGATATTTAAATGAGGAAATTCTCTGTGATTAACAGTAACAGTTACATCAGGGAAATTTTTTATAATAAATTTTTTAGTCATTTCAGCTGAATAGACAGACCGGTGCTGACCTCCGGTGCAACCGAAATTTATCATTAAATGAGTAAAATTTCTTTCAATATAATTTTTGATTGCAGGAGTGATTAATTTATAAACAGATTCAAGAAATTCAGACATAGTTTTCTGAGAATCCAAAAACTGAATAACCTCAGAATCTTTACCTGTTAATGATTTATATTCATCCATTCTTCCCGGATTAAAAATAAATCTGCAATCAAAAACAAAACCCCCACCGTTACCGGAAACGTCAACAGGGATACCTGATTTTTTATAAGAAAAAGAATTTATTTCAATTTGAAGAGGCATATATATTTTTATAATCCGTTCCTGATATAAAAATCAGGAACGGAAGTTAGAGAAATTATACTTCGTAATAAAGATGGAATTCATAAGGATGAGGTCTTAGCTGAACCTGTTTCACTTCTTTTTCCATTTTATAATCAATCCATGTATTAATCAATTCAGAAGAGAACACATCACCATGTTTAAGAAAATCATTATCTTTACCTAAAGCATCAAGAGCAAGTTCGAGAGTAGCCGGAGCATGTTTTATATTTTTATGTTCTTCAGGTGAAAGGTGATAAATATCTTTATCCATAGGTTCACCCGGATCAACTTTATTAATTATACCGTCAATACCGGCGAGTAATAACGCTGCAAAAGTGAGATATGGATTAGAAGTTCCATCAGGACATCTGAATTCTACACGTTTTGCTTTTGGACTGTCTGAATACATAGGAATTCTGATAGCAGCACTTCTGTTCATTTTTGAGTAAACAAGATTAACAGGAGCTTCATAACCGGGAACTAATCTTTTATAAGAATTTGTAGTAGGGTTTGAAAGAGCAAGCAATGCCGGTGCATGTTTTAACAAACCACCAATGAAATGTAAAGCCATATCGCTTAAGCCGGCGTATTTATCACCAGCAAAAAGCGGTTTACCTTGTTTCCAAAGACTAATGTGAGTATGCATACCGCTACCGTTGTCACCAAAGATAGGTTTAGGCATAAACGTTGCAGTTTTACCTTCGGCTCTTGCAGTATTTTTTACGATATACTTAAACATTTGTAACTGGTCAGCACATAACAACATAGGAGCAAACTTGAAATCAATTTCTGCCTGACCGGCAGTAGCAACTTCATGGTGTTGAGTTTCAACATCAATGCCTGCATTTAACAAATGTTCAACCATAACATTTCTTATATCATTAGTAGAATCAGAAGGAGGGACAGGAAAATATCCTTCTTTCAATCTGATTTTATGGCCTAAGTTAGCTTCATTTTCACTGCCGGAATTCCAGAAACCTTCTCTTGAATCAATTCTAAACCAGCTTGAATATTCATTTATATTATATGCAACATGGTCGAGAATAAAAAACTCAGCTTCAGGTCCGAAATAAACTTCATCAGCAATTCCGGTCTGGTGCAAATAGTTTAATGCTTTTTTAGCAATGTAACGAGGATCGAAATCATAAGGTGTTTTTGTAATAGGATCATAAATATCACAAATGAGAGAAAGAGTTTTAGTTTTTATAAATGGATCAATATTGGCAGTAGTAGGATCAGGAATAGCAAGCATATCAGATTCATTTATAGCTTTCCAACCACGAATAGAAGACCCGTCAAAACCAAAGCCATCATAAAATACATCTTCCGTAAGTCTGTGAACAGGAACAGAAAAATGCTGCCATTGTCCCATCATATCAGTGAATCTAAGGTCAATCATTTTAACCTCTTTTTCTTTTGCAAGTTTGAAAACATCATTAATTCTTTTCAGTTTTTCTTTTTCAACTTCTTTTGGATCTTTGTTTTCCATTTTTATATTTTTAGTTTTAAATTAGTTGTTTCTTTTATAGTAGATAAAACGATGTTAGATTTTGTAGATTTTACCCCGGGCCAAGATTGAATTTTAGCAAGCAATTTTTCTAAAGTAGAAGTGTTTTCCGTCCTTATTTTCAGAATATGCGAACCATCACCGGTAATGGAATGACATTCAAGAATTTCATCTTCTTCATCACATTGAGTAAGAAACTGTTTGTAATACTTTGAAGATTCACTTACAACAGTTATAAAACCGGTGATATCATATTTCAATTTTTTTGCATCAAGAATGACGGTATAAGATTTGATAACACCGGAATGTTCAAATTTAAGAATTCTATCAATAGTAGAAGGAAGTGAAAGCCCAACCATTTCAGCAATCTCGTTTCTTTTCAGATGCGAGTTTTTCTGAAGTTCAGATAAAATTTTAACATCAATCTCATCAAGTTTAATATCATCGGTAATTTTCATAAATTATACTGATTAAATAAGGTAATTAATAATTTTTACCTTATAAATTAAGGAAAAATTTCTAATTTATCAATTAAATTTAATTTCAACAAATAAAATTTTGATTTTTTCATAAAATTCAGATAAATTATATAATTGATAAAAGCATAATGTCTTAATAATTTTCAGAAAATCAATAATTTATGAACAATTTCAAAATGATGTTATTCAACGCACTTGTTTTGATAGTGCTTGGAATAATTGTTTACGTAAATGCGGAAACAAAAAGTCCTACAGCATTAATACCAATAATTGCCGGAGCAATACTATTGATATTATCTATCCCTACAAGAAATGGAAATAAAATTGCGGCACATATAGGTGTAGTATTAACATTGTTAATCGCAATAGCACTGATAATGCCAATCAGACGGACAGGGAATGTATATATAGTGGCAATGTGTATAATTTCATTTATAGCATTTGTATATTATGTGATAGGATTTATAAAGAGAAAAAAGGAATTAAAATCTTAAATTAAAATGGAATATTCCCGATTAGGATTTGGATGTTACAGAGTACATTACAAAGTAGATGAGCATATAAATGCTTTAAAAAAAGCACTTTTATCCGGAATAAATGTAATTGATACATCATCAAATTATTCTGATGGAGGCAGTGAGATACTTATAGGCAATGTGCTTGATGATTTATTTACAGAAGACAAACTTCAGAGGGAAGATATAAATTTAATTACAAAAGTCGGATACATACAAGGTCATAATTATACATTCGCAGAGCATAAAAAGAAATCGGGTGAAGCATTTGAAGAAGTGGTAGAATATGCCGACAAGTTATGGCATTGCATAAACCCGGAATTCATTGAAGACCAGCTAACAAAGCAACTGACACGATTGAATCAGGAATATTTAGACGGATATTTATTACACAATCCGGAATATTATCTTGGATATGCAGAGAAAGAAGGTATGGAGAAGGCAGAAGCAAGAGAAGAATATTACAAACGAATAAAAAAAGCTTTTGAATTTTTAGATAAAAAAGTTTCAGAGGGTATAATAAAATCATACGGGATATCGTCGAACACATTTGGTTCTGCGGAGAATGATTATAACTTCACATCACTTTTTGAGATAAGTAAATTTGCAAACGATAATTTTAAAATAATTCAATTTCCATTGAATTTAGTGGAGATAAATCCATTATTAAATAAAAACAACAATGGTAAAACGGTTTTAGAATTTGCAAAAGAATTAAACCTTAAAGTATTGATAAACAGACCATTAAATGCAATTACATCAAAAGGGTTAATAAGGTTAGCAGAGTTTAATTTTGTTACATATACTGAGAAAGATTTTTATAAGCAACTTGAGAAACTGAAGCTAATGGAAGATGATATGATAAGCGAAAAATTAGCAACATACAGTATAGATGAGAATGAATTAAAAAGATTAAAAAAGATTTTTTCATTTGGAAAAATTCTCGATGAAAACTGGAAATATTTTGGTTCTATAGAGCATTTCAATGATAATGTGGAGCATCATTTTATCCCAAAGATAGATTATCTGATAGAATATTTTGAACTTCATTTTCAAAATGAAGATACTTTAAATTATCTAAAGAAGTTTTTGAATGAACTTTATTTAATGTTAAATCTCATTTCAAATCATTATAAAATGAAAGCGAGCAAGAGAACAAATTTTTTTAATGCAAAACTTAACGAATTGACCGGGGATAGCATAAAGGATTTAACATTATCTCAGAAAGCATTGTTGTTGCTCAACTCAATTGATGGAATTTCCACTATATTAGTAGGTGCAAGAAGAGAAAGATATATTGATGATATTATTAAAATTAATCAATTGCCAAACTTAGGAAATTCATTTGAAGTATTACTAAACTTACACAACGAATTAATACAAGCAGAAAATCTATAAAAAATTATGATCTGGAAAATTTATAAATTCATATCTGATATAAAATTCAAATTGATCATACTTTCCCTATTGATAATAGCCATGATTTCATTACTTATATATTCAGGAAAAGAATCACAGCAAAATCTGAATGCGACAACAGAAGAAATTGTAACGAAGCAATATACTGCAGAAGAGTTGAAGACAAAAATTCCGAATGAAATAGATACAATATTATTCACATTTGGGATTTGGAAAGAACTGATAAAAGATGAAGGCATAAAAGGAAAAAATGAAAACTTATGGTTTAATAAAGAAATTTTAATACCATATGATTTGCCACTTTCATCCGTAAACTATGAATTAAAAAGTTTTTTTAAATCAGTTAATTTTTCATCCACAGTAAAAGAAGATCCAAGAACAAAAAATTTACTAATAGAATCGTTTTATGCGGATGATTCAACAAAAAAAGTTTTAGGAATTATCAACCTTAAATATTCCGACAAAGTTATTAGAAATGCTTCAGATATAAGCATAATACTAAAAAACGTAGATAAGCTCGAAAAAAAAGAGTTTGAAAATATTATAACTTCACCGGAAAAATTTTCTGTAATTCTTCCAATAACATTTGAAACGGCAGAAATACAATCAGGCGTAATGGAAGCAGGCAGGGATTACGTATTACTTTATGAATTAGGCAATATAGATACACCGGAAAAAGAATTCAGAAATGATATGCCGGAGAAGCAATGGAAAGGAAAAATCAGATCATTAACCAATGAGTATCAGGATGCGAGCGGTATTTTCATAAAGAATCCGATTAAAGATTATGCATTTGAAACAGATTTAATAAATCAATTTTCAAAATACACGAAAAATGTTTTCAAAGATTCTGAACTAATTGAATTTACTACAACAGAAAAGAAAGAAAAAAAGATATATGATTTGTTTTCACAGATACTGACAAACACTAACAAAGGAATGAAAACTCAAATATATCTTGTAGAGTTTAACGAAGAAGATTTCAGGAATTACATAAAAGAAATAAATAACCTGCGAAAAAGAGGTTTCAGATTTATGACCTTTAAAGAGATTATGAAAGTAAAAGAGCCAAAGAAATAAATATTAATATTTTAATGTCTGAACACGAGAAATTTATGAAATATGCACTGAGAGAGGCTGAAAGAGCATTTGATAACGGTGAAATGCCCGTAGGTTGTGTGATAACATTTAATAATACTTTAATTGCAAAATCTCACAATCAGGTTGAGAAACTGAAAGATGCAACTGCACATTCGGAGATTTTAGCAATCACGTCTGCATCAGAATATTTAAATTCAAAGTATTTGCCGGGTTGTTCGATGTATGTAACGTTAGAGCCGTGCCCAATGTGTGCCGGAGCATTGGTAAATTCAAAGATAGATAATCTTTATTTTGGTGCATATGATTCAAAGTCAGGAGCATGTGGAAGTGTTTTTAACATAACAAACTCGGTACATTTAAATCACAAAGTAAATGTTTACGGGGGAATTTTAGATAATGAATCAATTTCGTTAATAAAAAGTTTTTTTTCAGATAAAAGAGAATAGATTTTCTAAATATGAAGTTTTCAATAATTACAGTTGTATATAATGCTGAGGAATATATAAAGGATTGTATAAATTCTGTTTTATCGCAGAGTCATCCTGATATAGAATACATAATAATTGACGGAAACTCAAAAGACAGAACAGTTGAAATCATAAAATCATTTGGAAATAAAATTTCAAAATTTATTTCTGAAAATGATGAGGGTTTGTATTATGCGATGAACAAAGGTATATCAATTGCAACCGGAGAAGTTATCGGAATATTAAATTCAGATGATTTGTATTATACAAATGACGTAATCAGCATTGTGAACAAAGAATTTGAAGAGAAAAAAACTGATGCAGTATATGGAAATGCAGTATTTGTGAGCAGGGATAATTTAGACAAAGTTGTAAGATATTGGCAATCAAAACCAATGTATCCGAGTTTTTTTGAAGACGGGGAAATTCCACATCATTTAAGTTTATTCATAAAAAGGGATATTTATTTAAAACACGGATTTATAAATACAGATTACAAAATTTCAGCTGATTATGAATTTATGTTAAGATTATTCAAAGTAAAGAAAATCACTTCTTTCCATTTAGACAAGACATTAACAAAAGTCAGATTAGGAGGGATATCAAACGGAAGCATCAGAAATATTATGAAAGGAAATTTTGAGATACTGAAAGCGTGGAGAAATCACGGACTATCAATTCCGTGGAAGTGTTTGTTCATAAACCGTCCTTCGATAAAAATGAAACAGTTTAAAAAAGCGAAAGAGATTGATTAAATTAAATCAATAAGTTTATCATTAAGATAAATTTTATAAAATCCGGGATTTAAATTTGTGAGATATTTATTTATAAAAATTTTTTTATCCCCAGGTTCAAAAACTCCGCAAATAATTTCAAAATATTTTTTATAGTTACTCTCATAAACTATTTTTACAACACCCGTTTCATTAATTTTTAAATTTACCGGTATGAAATTATTGTAACTTTCAAAAGGTTGTATATTTACAGGATGGAAAAGTACTGAATTTTTAAATTCAAGATTTTGATTTATAACATTACAGCAATTATCAGTATAAACTTCAGGATTATTAATCCATTTAGCACTGTCTTCAAGGTGAATATGTCTGTGTCTTCCGTGTTCGAGAAACTTAAGTCCTAATATCCGGGAACGTAATCTCATATCTTCTCTTTCTTCTTTAGTATAATCATTAATATCAAAAGCCAATCCGAACAGGTGCGGTGAAGATTCCCTACTTGACCAACCTCTCCTCATATATTTATTTTGCTGCTCGAGTGTTCTCATTGCATCTGTTATCCTGAGATGATATCTACCATTAATAACATATAACACCTTTATAAATAATTCCGGCTGAATAAACTTGATTACATTATCTTTGATATTTAGAAAATCAAAATTAAATTTTAACAAAGAAATTCTTTCGCCATTGAATGAATAATCAATAAAATTATAATGAGGGGTAAGATAGAAACTGTTTTTTTTCTGAACAAGAAAATCTTCCGATATACCGTTAGAATATTTTCTTAAAAGAGAAGAGTATGTACCGGAGTCAGAAACGATTATAAAGACTTTATCAGATTTATAAGATGGAATTTTAAAATCAGCATATGCAGAAACATTTGAAAATAAAATAATCAGTAATAAAAATTTAAAGTTCACCGAACCCATCCTCAAAAAATTTTATCATTTCCATAGAAAACTCAACTTCATCTTCACCATCAAATTTAAGTAAAAGTTTAGAACCCTTTTCTGCAGCTAAAGTCATAACTCCAATAATGCTTTTTCCGTTTACTTCAAAGTTATTTTTTGAAATAAAAAAATCAGATTTAAATTTAGCGGCTATTTTAACAATTTGAGAAGCCGGTCTTGTGTGCATTCCTGCTTTGTTTACAATTGTAATTTCTTTTTCTATCAATTTTAGTAATTTCTGTTTAATAACATTTCCGAAAACCAGACAAGGGATTCTCTATCTGAAATTCCCGTTAATTTATTTATATAATTTTTTGCTTCTTCTGTAAATTTACTTATTTGTTTTTTAGTATCTTCAATAACGCCATATTTAATATAAATTTCCTTTACTTTATTAATGTCAGAATCGTTTATTTCTGTTTTATCTTTTACATCAAATATATTTTTAAGGAAATTTAAATCTTGTTTTTCAGATACCAATTCATTCGCCCGCAAAACCAGATATGTTTTCTTACGTTCACGGATATCCCCGCCAATTTTTTTTCCAAAATCTATTTCGTCGGCTGTTAAATCGAGCAGGTCATCATTTATCTGAAAAGCAGTACCAAGATTTTCAGCATAACTTTTTAATACATCAATATTTTGTGTATCTGTATCGGCAATATACCCGCCAATAACAGCACAGACTTCAAGCAGTCGGGATGTCTTTTTTCTTATCATCATCAGATATTCATCGAGCTTAACATCGGCAGATTTTTCATATTCCTTATCAAATGCCTGACCTTCGCAAACTTCAATAATTCCATTATTGAAGGATTCGAATATTTTTGAAATATTTTTTGATTCAGTTTTAATAAGCAAAGAATAAGCCAACCCAATCATTTCATCACCTGCAAGTATAGCAGTGTCAGTATTCCATTTTTTATGAATAGTTTCTCTACCTCTTCTTGTATCGGCATTATCCATAATATCATCATGAACGAGAGTGAAGTTATGCAAAATTTCAATAGCAGCCGCAGCATTTAACGACAAATCAGGATTTCCACCCATTGCTTCACATGAAAAAATCAATAATGCAGGTCTGATTCTTTTACCTTTCCATGACAGAATATAGTCAACGGGTTTATACAATGAATCAGGTTTTCTGCCAAAAGTTACATCGGACAAAATTTTATCAACTTTAGCACGGTAAATATCATATTTTTTAAAATAATCTGTCATTCAGTGAAATTTAAAAATAAATGTATATAAGTATTTTAGCAGAACAAATAATATATAAAATTATTATTTTTTGTTATATATAGAATTTTTAGGAACTTTAGGATTTCCCTGATGTTAAAAATTTAAATTGATAACAATATTTTATGAAAATAATTTCAAAATCATCTTTATTTGTTTTTATTCTGCTAACTTTTGTATCATTTACTTCGATATTATCAAATGCAAAAATATTATCTGAAGATTTACCTGATTGGGCATTATTAGACCCGGAAAAGGATGGCTATGAAGGAACAAGGACAAAAACATTTTATAAATACGTAAATTCATTAAATATACAACCAAAAATTAGTGAAGTAATTGTTGCGGTAATTGATTCAGGTTTTGATATCAATCATCCTGATTTAAAAAATAATGTATGGATAAATGAAACTGAAGTAAGCGGATTAGAGGGGGTTGATGATGATAACAACGGATATGTTGATGATTTTTACGGATGGAATTTTTTAGGAGATGCAAAATATCTGAGTTTAGAAGTAGCCCGTGAATATAAAAAATTGAATAAATTAAATACACCGGCGAGCGATCCTTACTTTAAAAAAGTAAAAGAAAAATATGAAGAAGAAAAGATTGAAATTTCTGAGACCTATGAAGGATTAAAATCAACTTTAAAAAGGTTTGAACAAGCAGAGGATATATTAAAAAGGAATAACATCACAACGGATCCGGAAAGATTAAAAATTCTTGCGGAAGGATTAACAGGTGAAACAAAAACAGCCGCGATGTCAATTTTAACTTTGAGTATGTTTTTAGGTTTAAATATAGATGATGCGAGAATGTACACCAAAATGTATGAAATTAAAAATAAATATCTGTTTGATACGACAGATACACATTTATTAATAGGCGATGATCCAAATGATTTATTTGAAAAGGGATATGGAAATAATAATGTAATGGCATTGGAAGATGAATCACACGGAACACACGTAGCAGGCATTATAGCAGGAAACAAAGACGGAATAGGTCAGGCACCATTTGCCAAACTTATGTTTTTGAGAGCCGTCCCGAATGAAGGAGATGAAAGGGATAAAGATATTGCAAATGCCATAAGATATGCTGTAGATAACGGTGCACATATTATAAATATGTCAGCAGGAAAATATTTTTCTCCTAATCCTGAAATCGTAAAAGATGCTATAAAATATGCAGAATCGAAAAATGTTTTATTCGTAGTTTCAGCCGGTAATGAAAGCAGCGATATAGAAAAAGTAATAAACTATCCTGTTAAGTTTTTTATTGAAAATAATGAAATGAAATTTTTTGATAATCTTGTGGTAGTAGGTGCAAGTTCCTGGATGCAAAACTGGGATGAGAATAAAGATCCTGAAAATTATAATTTAGGTTATGATTTAGTTGCTAATTTTTCAAATTACTCCGGAAAAGTGGTAGATATTTTTGCACCGGGGTTAGAAATTAATTCGACAGTACCTTCAGGGAAGTATGAGAGAATTAGCGGAACAAGTATGGCATCACCTGAAGTTGCCGGTATATCAGCAATTCTAAAAGCATATTTTCCGAATTTGAGTGCAGCACAAATTAAAGAAGCAATTATGAATTCATCAAGAAAATATGACAACTTGAAGGTGAAAGCCGGAACCGGAGATGTGAAAGTGCCATTTTCAAGTTTATCAAAATCAGGAGGAGTTATAGATATGATGAATGCATATGAATATGTAAAAGAAAAATACGGCGATACAATAAATTAAATACATATAAAAAATTCTAAATAAAAAACCCGGAAACTTTAAGGTAACCGGGTTTTTCTTTTTTAGAAATTTAATTCTATCGAACCGATAAATTGTCTGAATCCATCAGGAAATAAACCGCTTGAAGTCCTGTTAATTCTTGAACCTCTGTAAATTTCATTTGTTAAATTTTTGACTGCAAAATGTAAAGCCAATCCATAGGCAGGAATTTTGTATCTTGCTGAAACGTTATAATTTCTATAAGCAGGTAAAATCCCGACAGTTGCATCAGGTGATTCTTCAACTGTATTTGCAAAATCTGTAAATTGTTTATCAGTATATCTGAATTCAAACCTCAAGTCTAAATTAACGGGAAGTTTAAACTCTATACCGGTTTGAATCGTGTGCTTAGGAGAGTATGGAGTTTCATTACCGCTAACATTAATAGTATCTCTCAAAGAACTCGTGGCAACAGGTCTTTCGATAACTGTTGCATTAACAATTTCACTATTAAGGTAAGTATAATTTCCATCTAATATAATTTTAAAAGCATTCAAACCTGTTAAGTTTGAGATATCAAATGAAACCGCAGATTCAACTCCTTGAATTCTTACTTTTCCGAGATTTTGAAAAATTGCATCTCTACCTGCATCTACAAGATTACTAATATCCATTCTGAAATATGCACCTTCAACAAACATCCAATCGGTCGCGTATGATTTTATTCCGATTTCAGTATTCCAGCTTTTTTCTGCTTCAAGATTTGCATCACCACCCGTAAGGATTTCAATGCTTGAAGAATTTAAAAAGGCAGTACCGATTGTGGAAGGAGTGAAACCTCTATGAATACCGGCAAATAAATTTACTCTGTCCGTGAGATAATTAATTGAAACACCCGGCAAAAGTTCAAAAGTATTATTAGAAGCAGTAGAATCAATTGATTTTTTTGTTACGGGGTTATAATATCTTCTGTATGTTTGGTTGAAGTTTTCAAATCTGACACCCGGAGCAATATTTACATTTCCGAAATTAAAATTATTCTGAATAAAAGTTGAAAAAGCAAAAGCTGAAAAATATTCATCTTTATCTATGGTACCACTTCTTGAAAAAGAAGTATCACCTTTGATTTCATTATTTTTAAAATTTTCATTATGAACTCTAACCCCAAATTCAAAATAATTGGAAAGATTGAAAAGATTGTGATTAATTTTAGATTTTAATTCAAGACCTGCCATTCTAAAAGTTCTAAGTCTGCCGACATTTTTTCCATTGCCAACTCTAACAATAGGACCATTATAACCGGAAGTTACGGCATTCCCGTCCGGAGTAACAAATTTATCATCTTCTCTCCACCAATTTCTATTATATTGATTTCCATAAAGAGTTCCATAAACTGTGAAATCTTTATTTATGACAAACTCAGAATTTATATCAACTGCATATCTTTGAGCGTCAAGCTGATCAAATTTCTTTGGATTAAAATAAGGATCGGTATTAAATGAGTATTGAGTTAAACCGCTATAAGTAGAATTTGAATTTTCCTGAAAGAAGTTTATTTTTGTTCCGATTCTTACTTTTTCACTCACTTGATATCCACCTTTAAAAGTAAGGTCATAAGTTTTTGAAGAAGTATTTTGTCTAAACCCTCCAAAATTTTTGAATAAGCCCTGAACTTCGAGACCTGTTTTATCATAAGTTCCACCATAGGTTACATAAGTAGAATAATAATCATTATTACCACCACTGAGTTTTAAATGTAAATTAGGAGTTTGTGGCGGTCTATTAGTCAAATAATTTACAACACCACCCATAGTTAAAGGTCCATATTTAAGTCCGGAACTTCCTTTAATTACTTCTAAACCATCCAATCTGTCAGAAGGAGAATTATAGTAAGTTGCAGGATCAATATATAGTGTTGGATTTACCGGGACACCATCTTCCATAATTAATACTCTTGAGCTTCTTCTGGGATAAAGTCCGCGAATTCCAACATTCATTCTGTTACTGATTCCGTCATCAGATGCAATATTGAAACCCGGGATTCTTCTGAGCAATTCTTCAGTACCGGTAGGTTGAATTAAATTAATTTCGTTTAAACCAGTTGCATAAGCAACACCTGAATATTTAAATAAATCATTTTCTTTGATACCAATAATTTCGATACCGGGGATTTCGAAAAATAAAGTATCTTTTGAAGAAATTTGAGAATCATCAGGGTTATTATTACCTGATGAAGAAACATTTTGGGAAAATGTTAAATTAGAGAAGAAAAAAATTAAGGTAAAAATCGAAAAGAGAAAGTTCAAATTTGTCATTTAAATTGAATTATTTTGTGCTTATTAAGACTTAATCTAAATAAAAATAAGTTAATTCAATTTTAAAATCAACATACATTAAAAACTATTTCAACGATTTAGCCCTTTGAGTATGTCTTAACTGAGAGGATAATATACCTTTTCTTAATCTGATATTTTTTGGAGTAACCTCGACAAGTTCATCATCTTTGATAAATTCGATTGCCCTTTCAAGAGTCATAGGAATAACCGGTGTTAAAATTATCGAATCATCTTTACCTGAAGCTCTCATATTAGTTAATTTTTTTCCTTTACAAGGGTTCACATCAAGATCATTATCACGATTATGTTCACCGACAATCATACCTTCATAAACAGCATCGTTAGGGTTAACGAATAAAATTCCTCGCGGTTCCAAATTAAACAGAGCATAAGAAAGAGCTTCTCCATTTCTATCACTAACGAGAGAACCGGTTAATCTGGTCGGGAAATCACCTCTGTATTCTTCGTAACCTTGAAGATAAGAATTCATAATTCCGGTTCCTTTGGTATCAGTTAAGAATTCATTTCTGTAACCAATTAATGACCTGGAAGGAATTGAAAATTCAATTCTGACTCTTCCTGTACCATGATTAACAAGGTTTATCATTCTACCTTTCTTTTTGGAAAGTTTTTCAGAAATAATTCCGACAAATTCTTCTTCCGTATCTATAAATAAATGTTCGATTGGTTCAATAGTTTTACCTTCTTTTTTTCTGAAAATAACCTGAGGTCTTCCGACGGAGAGTTCATAACCTTCTCTTCTCATAGTTTCAATTAGAATGGCGAGTTGAAATTCACCTCTACCTTTAACTATGAAATGATCACCATCTAAAGAATCTTCAACTTTAAGAGCAACATTTCTGAGAGTTTCTTTTAATAATCTTTCTTTAATTTTATTTGATTGGACAATTTTTCCTTCTCTTCCTGAAAGTGGAGAAGTATTATGAGAAAAAATCATTGAGATAACAGGTTCATCAACAACAATTCTTTTGAGAGGTTTAGGATTTTCTTTATTACAAATAGTATCACCGATATGAACATCTTCAATACCGGATAGAATAGCAATATCCCCCGGAGAGATTTCAGGAACTTCTTTATAAGTCAAGCCCTGATAAACCTGAATTTTTGAAACTCTTAAAGGTAGAGTTTCATTTTCTTCATTAATACAAACTAACTCCGCATTTTGTTTAACCGAGCCGTTAACAACTTTACCAATTGCAAGTCTTCCGAGATAATCAGA
Source organism: Candidatus Tepidiaquacellales bacterium UBA6667 (assembly GCA_002455255.1). GTDB lineage: Bacteria > Bacteroidota > Ignavibacteria > Tepidaquicellales > Tepidaquicellaceae > UBA9002. The sequence continues at coordinate 130,785 of DKKL01000031.1, forward strand.
ATAATTTAAATCAGCAACAATCATCTGGAAGGGTTCATTAGGGTCATATTCAGGACCGGGAATATTTTCGAGAATAGTATCAAACAACACAGAAAGATTATTTCCTTTATCTTCCAAAGTTTTCTGAGCGATACCTTCCCTTCCGACAGCATATAAAACCGGAAATTCTATTTGTTCTTCGTTAGCATCGAGGTCAATAAATAAATCATAGACTTCATTAAGAACTTCCTGAGGACGAGCATCTTTTCTGTCAATTTTATTAACAACAACAATAACAGGTAATCTGCTTTCGAGAGCTTTTTTTAATACGAATCTTGTTTGAGGAAGCGGACCTTCGGAAGAATCTACAAGCAGAATAACACCGTCAACCATCATCAAGGCACGCTCTACTTCACCACCGAAATCAGCGTGTCCCGGGGTATCAAGAATATTTATTTTAACATCATTCCAAATAACAGAGCAGTTTTTCGCAGCGATAGTAATTCCGCGTTCTCTTTCCAGATCCATTGAATCCATAACTCTGTCTTCAACTTCCTGATTATCGCGGTATAAACCGGATTGTTTAAACATATGATCAACCAAAGTAGTTTTACCATGATCAACGTGAGCAATAATAGCAATATTTCTAATTTTGTCGTTGTGTATTTTATTCATATAATATAAATAATTAAGCACATCCGGAAAAAAGAATCCCGATGTGCTTAAGATTTGTTAAATTTTTAATTTTAGAATCTTGAATCGTCAATTGAATCCAGCCATTTTTCAGCATCAGTAATAACTTCTTTAACTGTACCGGTATCAAAAGGTGATTTAATTCCGACTGATTTTAATAAAGTAGTGAATGATTTGCTTCCACCTTCTTTGCAAAGGAAAATATATTTTTCCAATGCAAGATTTTTGTCTTCCTTAGACAATTTCCAGAATTGAAATGCACATATTTGTGCAAGTGCATAATCTATATAATAAAATGGGACTTCAAAAATATGCCCTTGTCTTTGCCATCTTCCGCCGGTTTCAAGATAAGAATTATCCGCATAATCAAGATGTGGCATATATTCTTTTTCCAGTTTTCTCCAGAGAGAATTTCGCTGATCAGGAGTTAGAGTTGGGTTTTCGTAAACATGATGTTGATATTCATCAACTAAAGTAAGGTAAGGAATAATAAGAATAGCACCATTAAGATGTGAAAATTTAAATTTCTCAGTATCACCATTGAAAAACAATTTCATATAATCCCAGGTTAAAAATTCCATACTCATAGAATGAATTTCTGCAGTTTCCATAGTAGGTTCCATATATTCTTTAACTTTGAAATCTCTGCTTGAATAAGCCTGGAAGGCATGACCGGCTTCGTGAGTAAGGACAGTTATATCACCTTCTGTACCATTCATATTTGCAAAAATGAATGGAGATTTATAGTTAGGTATGTATTCGCAATAACCCATATCCGCCTTCCCTTTTCTGCTATATACATCCATAAGTTCATTGTTCATCATAAAATCAAAAAATGTTCCTGTTTCAATAGATAAATTACGATACATTTCTTTGCCCTGTTCAATAATCCATTCCGGAGTGCCTTTAGGAGAAGGGTTTCCGTTTTTAAACTGCAGGAATGAATCATAATAATATAAGTTATCGAGACCTAATCTTTTTTGTTGTCTTTCTCTTAGTGAAGTAGCAAGAGGAACAACGTATTGTTTAACTTCATTTCTGAAATTTTTAACCATTTCAGCATTATAATCAGTTCTTTTCATTCTTGCGTAACCCAACTCAACAAAATTTTTATAACCGAGTTTGAGAGCCATTTCAGTTCTGAGTTTTACAAGTTTATCATACAGTTCATCAAATTTAGATTTATTTTCATTAAAGTAATTCCAATAAACTTCGCAAGCTTTTTTTCTTACATCCCTATCTGTATTTTCCATAAAAGGTTCCAAGTCCATAAGGTTGAGCTTTTTACCGTCAAACTCAACGAGAGCGGAAGCTTTAAGTTTTACATATTCACTTCCGAGGTGATTTTCTTTTTGTAAATCTTCAATAATCGCAGGGTCAAAGGTTTTTAACATTCTTTCAGCAATATCAAACAAATGTCTTCCGAGATAGTTTTCGAGAGCTTTTCTGAATTTGGAAGTTGTAAGTACGAGATAAAATTTAGAAACAAGATTTTGATAAAGAGGAGTATTTTCGTCATAGAATTCCTGGTCTTTATTAAATTGTTCATTAGCAGTATCAATAGAATAGTTGATAAAACTCAGGACTTTATTAGTATCAAAATCATTTCTAAGTTCATTTATTTTATTAATAGCATTCACCTGGTCTTGAGGAGATTCGGCATTGATAAAATTTTCGAGAAGGACATTAAATTTTTCTTCAAATTGATTCATATCAATTCGAGAATAATTCATTTGTGAGAATTTCATTAAAGGTTCCTTATAAGTTAGCCACAGAGGTCACGAGGGACGATGTGAGAGTTTGAGAAAAAAATAAACACTAAAATTAACAGATATTTGAGGCGTGTTTAAAATATATATCATATAAAATACCTAATTTGAGATTTAAATTGAATATAAAATTTGGGTATAGTATTAATAAAACAAATATCATTTAAATCTTAATTTAATTATTTATTAAAACCATTTATAAAAAGAAAATATATGTATTTAAAAAAATCAAAAGATTGCAATAAAATTTATACTTAAATAATATTTTAATAGAATTAAGATTGCCTTTACATTTAAATAAAATCGAAATAATTTTAATAAAGTTGCCGAAAATGTTTAGACAAAATATAATTAATATCATATCTAATATAATTTTAGTTAAAACTTACTCAATTATTTTATCACTTAAGTTTTTCCCTCTTTTTGTTTTACTTGCAACAATATTTCTTAAAGGATGTATATTTGAAAACAATAAAGAAGATCCAAAAGAAACAAAAATTGTAATTGATAGAATTTCGCCAACATCAATTTCAAATATAGGTCAAAGTATTACTATTCATTATACTTATTACTTAAATGCAGAGTCTAGTAAACCTGTAAAGATCCAAGTGCGAGGTTTATTTGGTGGAACAACCGGATTTTGTATAGCGTTGTTTCAAGAAAATTCATTTTATGTTAATTCTACAGCAAATACAGTTAGTTTAACTCATACAATAAATACTTCCGAATTCCTTACATTATGTAATGAAAATAATAGAAAATATTCTATTCAACTTTCAATTGTTATGGACCAAGTTAACTCAACTACAGTTCCAAGTAATGTAGTCTATTTTGATGTAGGAAATCCACTAATAGGTTGCGTTGGGAATCAATTTAAAACAATAAAATTAGAGCATGATATTACTAAAACAGGAAATATTTATTTCGATTTTAAAAAAACAAGTAATGGAGATATTAATAATGATATGAGTAAATTTAATTCTACATTTCAGAATAGTCGAGTAAACTTGAATTTTGTAACACCTGATGGAATTGTCGAAGTTTCTTCAACATATTGGGATGTAGAAAATGATTTTAATAAGATGAGAAATAAATTATAACAATTTGCGGATGCCAATTGGACTAATAAAACTACATCAGATGGATATCTAGCAAGTATAGATCGATTAATAAATCCCCCATCACAATATGCAAATATATTTGGTATTACTGTTGGATCTTCATTATATCCAGAATTAAAAAAACCTAGCTATGTATTTATTAATAAGTTACCTATTTTACTCAATAGTTTATGGAGAGTATCAACAGCTGTACACGAAATTGGACATAAGTGTGGAATTGAAGGACATAGCGGACATTCAGAAGAATTAGGTAACCCAATAAGTTGTTGTATTATGAGAGATGCAACTGCTTCATGTAGTGCAGATGAAATGAGTTTTTGCAATAATCATAAATGTTTTATTTATAATCCAAATTTTAACTTTTAATATGAATAAAGGTATATCTTATTTATCAATTTTAACCATTATAATTTTTGTTTTTGTTAGTACTAAATCTAATACAGATAAAAATCTAAATTTTTCTACTCGTATATATATTAATGAAGACACAATTTTTGAGGGTGATGAAATTTTTTTAAATGTATATGTGAAAAATAATTCACCTTATAAAGATTCGATTAAAGATATTTCAGAATATACTTTAAGTCAAAATTTAATTATTAAAAATAAAAATAATAATGAGGCACATAAAATAAAATTTTACTATAATAATCCTATTCCATATTATCAAACATTTGAACCAAATGAAGAAAAATCATACAGGGTTAATGTTAATACATTCAATATTTTTGAAGGATTAACTCCTTACTATTCATATTTCCCTGAAGGCATATACAATGTTCAGTTGAAACTTCCATTAGAAGACAGTGTTTTTTTGATCTCAAATTTAACATCATTTATTGTCTACAAAAATTATGGTAAAAGGGCAGAATTATTTTATAAAATCAGACAGCTTGATTCCATTATTAAAGCAAAATCTACAATTGATGAAGAAGTTGTAGATGTAACTGATAACATTATAAATGAATATATAGAAGAAAATTTAATTGAATCATTAATTAACAACAATAATATAACAAAACAACTTATTAATTATAAATATGACAGTAATTTTGTAACTCAAAATCTTAACTATATAAAGAGGAATCCAAATATAAATAACATAAAAAGCATTATAGGAGATATTGTTTCATATTTGATAAATAAAAATAATGATCAAATAAAATTAGAAGATATAAAAGAAATGTTGTTTCAAAATTATTCAATGGGTGAATCAAGAAAAACAGAACTATTAAATAAAATTGATTCACTTTATGACAACAAATTAAATTCAATAAAAAAATAAACTTATTTTACAAATAATTGTAATTATCTCAAATAACCATTTTATTTATGAAGAATAAATTTATTAAATTTAATATTATTTATCTGTTATTATTAATCTTCACAAATTTAAGCATTGCACAGAATAGCATGCCAAATCAATCTTATATAAATAAAGGAAAAGAATTAAACAAAACATCTTTATCTAAATCTTCCTTGGTTACAAATACAGATTTAGTAATTAATATAATTTCTTCATTGTTTGAGTTAGAATATAATTTTAAATATTATAGAGAATTAAAATCTGGAAATTATAAAGTTGAATATTCTGACAATTCAATTAATATTAAGTTTTTAAATAAATATAATAAATATGATATTATCAATTTTAATATTGTAAACGATAGTATGAATCTGGATGTTGTTTGTACTTCTTATTTAAAAGATTATTTAAATACTGATTTCAATACTCCTCATGTTAACATTAACGAATCAAGTTCATTACTGAATATTAATAACTGGTTTTTTAATAATAAAATTATAATTGATAAAAATCTTTTGAATAATTATGGAAATATTTTTAATAGAAACTATTGTCATTTAAATCTCAGAGACGCAGACAACAATCCTGCACATATTTTTTCGCATATAAGTGATGGAATCATTATACCCTTTTTCACTGGTACTTGGGAACCATTAACTATTGCTGTTGATCAAAGTTGGTCAAGGTTTATAGATTTTACTAATATCGGTTCAAGTAGACCATTTAATGGATATGGATCACTAAGTACGGATGTATGGGGATTCTCCAAACCAACAGGTATTGCATACATTACTCCAACTATTTCAAATAGTGGGTCTTGTATATTTTCTACTTATCCAATTTACATTGTAGATAAAAACTTCGGAAGAATATCGAGATTCAATTATACAATTGAAAACTGTGCACCTATTTTTGGTGTTCATAATCCAGAACAATGGAGCATATTTATAAAAAATTTGAATTCTCCGTTTGATATTGAATCACATAAAGGTATTGATCAAAATAATCCGAACGATGACATATTATGGGTTTCTGAAAGCCCAGGATTGAATAGAATTGGCGGAAGTTTAGTTTGTATAAATTCTGCCTCCGGGGAAATTTTTGGAAGAATTAATAAGCTTAATTTTGGAAGTGGTAATGAAAACATATATCCAACTCGATTATCAGTTTATAGATCACCAAATGGTTCTAAAAATGTATTATCTTTCATTGACGAAAATAAAAATGCATTAGTCTTTTGCCGTTTAAATCCTAATGGCAAACCATTCTCGAGTGGAAATCCAATTTTTGCAATTATAGGGTTTGGATACCAAAAGTTGAATTCCGTAATGCTAAATTCGTTAAACAACGGTTTGGGTGAGACTATGGTGTGGACCGTTACAGACGGGGGTGCTGGTAGCTGTGAGGGAGGGCAAAATTGTGGATATTTGAGCTCACTAAAAATAAACTACGTATTGGATCAACCTGTCTCAGTAGATTATTTGTCATCAAGTTGGATTGGTAATGGCTCAGATAAATCTTTTGTAAATTTAGAAAATTTATACGCAAATAATGGTTTTAATGAAATCTTTACAATTGAAAAATGGAGTGAAAATTATGGAATAAGAAGATATAGAAATGGAGTCGATATAATTGCTGAGGATTTTACAAATTCTTCAAAGAAATATTGTATGGAAACAGGCTATTCTTTTAATTTGAAATTGACTAATCCTTCTAGAGTATATTTCCAATGTTGGTATAATTGTGGAGCTGGTTCTTGTACGTGGGTACCTACTTCAATTAATTACATTAATGGTGTATATACTAATTCTGATTCTTATTTCCTAAATGCTGGAAATAGTAATATAAATATGAAATTAGATAAACCAAATCCTGAATCTATGTCTGGAAATGAGAAATTCCGAATAAAAATGACTGTAGTACCGATAGACGAGGATAATATTAATAGTAGTTATGGTATATCAAGGCAAATAGATAGGAATATTCAAACATGTAATGTTAGTGGGGGATGTCCTTTTGTTTATGTATATGATGGAATAGATTTTATTCAGGATAATAATATTTTACATCGATCAGAATTTGAAAATAATATTGGGATAGATATTGAGGACAAATATATTTTAAATGTTAATCCTTATATAGATAAAGATAGTATAATTTCATTAAAAACAATTGAATTAAATCAAGACCAAAGTTATATTGATAATTTTAAATTAATTGTTGTAGATCACCCTATAGGAACTAAATTAGGAATTACTGAATTTGGTCAATATGTCTTATATCTACCAAGTTTTGTAGCGTCACCTTACCTTGCATTTTTTAATGGGCTAGATATAACAGAAATATTACAATTTGATACAACAAATTCTGAAGTTAGTGGAGAAGCAGGAGGAACAATTTCGAGTGACTTTCCAAATGAAGAAGGAAATGATTTAAATATAAAAAAACTGAATAAATTTATTTATAGAAATCAAATTAACTATTATAAAGAAAAATTCAATATAAGAGAACAGATAACAGATTCTATTGCAATAATAATGGATCCAAATCAATCGGATGCAGTCTCATACCCAACTACCAAATCTGATGCAGGTACAATTATAGCTTTTAATGAAAATGAAAATTTTGAATCTGCACAAATACCATTTGCAAGAAGACAAAATAATTCAAACGTGATAATTCCATTAAGTGACGAAATATATATTGACAGTGTTTATATAACTTGGAATAATGATTTTGCAATTTCATATTTGGCAACAACTATAATATATTATGGAGGTTATATAATGAAAGAATTAGAATTAATTCAAGCAGAAAATACAAATTTCGGATCTGTATTAGATGATGTTTCTAATATAGATGAAAGATACGCTGAACTATTTCCCGCAGAAGAAATTAGATTAAAATTTAAAGTTGATACTCTTGAGCCTTCTTATGGATTTCAAAGAAGCTATGTATTTGTTACTAAGGGTAGATATCAACTTCTAGATGGTATAGGTCGAAATACAAATATTTTCGATAATTCTCAAAATATACCACAAGAATTTAATCTAAATCAAAATTATCCCAATCCATTTAATCCAGTTACAACAATTAAATATGATATACCCGAAGATGGTAATTTAACACTTTCAATTCATGATATTACAGGAAGAGAAATATTTCTCGCGAAAGAATATAAGAAAGCAGGATCATATTCAATAGTTTTTAATGGAAGTAATTATGCAAGCGGAGTTTATTTTTATAGATTAACTTTTAATGGTAAAAAACAATTTTCAAAAACACTTAAAATGTTGTTAGTAAAATGAGAATAAATTTTATATTGTCAATTTTTTTAATTAACATTTCAAAACTGTATTCTCATTAAAATCATTTAGAAATCTATCTTTTAGATTCCTCTTTTGTTTTTTCCGCGTTGGGAACCTTGGGTGGTGAGTTTTTTCCAGATTTTTTTCTGATCGGCTTTTAGTTTTTTATCCTGTTTGGTTTCGTTATACTTAATTTCATTTTGAAGTTTTCTGTAACTTTTTAATCTTTCTTTTGTAATTGAGCCATTATTCAATGCTGATATTATTGCACATCCGGGTTCGTTTGTATGGGTGCAGTTACTAAATTTACACTGCATACTTAAAGACTCTATATCATCAAAAGCAGATTCAATTCCTTCACTTCCACTCCACATCAATACTGTTCTCATTCCAGGTGTATCAATAATAACTCCACCGCCCGGCATTAATATTAATTCTCTGTGTGTTGTGGTGTGAACACCTTTATCCTTATATTCAGTAATATCTTTTACCTTCATTTTTTCTTCACCGAGAAGTGAATTTATCAGGGATGATTTTCCGACTCCGGAAGAACCTATCATTGATATGCTTTTATTTCCTTCAAAATATTTTAAAAGTTCCTGAAGGTTTTCATTTGATTTAGAACTGACAGGAATCACCGGACAACCTTGAGAAATAATTTCAGTTTTAAGAATAAAGTTTAGTTTTTCTTCTTCTGTACATAAATCAGATTTATTTAAAACTAAAACAGGTTTTAAATCATTTTCCCAAGCCATAGTTAAGTATCGTTCAATTCTTCTTTCATTGTAATCTTTATTCATAGATGAAACTATAAAAATATAATCAATATTTGAAATAATAATTTGTTCTTCGGTTACATCTCCGGGTGCTAATCTTGAAAATTTTGATTTTCTGTTGAGAATTTGCTCTATTATGCCGGATTCATTTTCATTAACAATTTTTACAATTACCCAATCACCAACAACCGGATAACCTAAACCATCGTCTTTTAGATTATCAATTTTGAAATGAAATTTTCCGGATATTTCACCTTTAATTTCACCTTTTTCATAACTTAGGATATAATGATTCTTATGGCGTATTGAAACCCTTGCAGGATATAAAAACTCTTTTTCATTAATGAATTTAGAGTTTAGTATATCCTGAAATTGAGTTTCAAAAAATTCATCGAAACCAAACTTTATCAATATTTCTTTAGAATTTTTTTCTATCATTTTGAAAAATCCGGTTTTATTGAAAGATCAGGATTAAAAGGTGGATTTAGTCTTACTTCTTCCAACGCAACTTCAATAGCTTTATCAAGTTGTGAATCAATTCCTTTGCCATAATCCTGCGGTTTATTATCAATATAAATATCAGGGTCAGTTCCATAATTTTCCACTCCATAACTTACATCAGCAAACCAAGTAGCGAATTCGGGTTGAGTGGTCATTGTGCCGTCTGCAAGTGCAAATCTTGGCCATATACCAACAACACCACCCCAAGTTCTTTTTCCGATAAGTTTACCGAGTTTCATTAGTTTAAAAGAATGCGAAACTATATCACCATCAGAACCTGCCTTATCATCTGTTAGCATAACCATAGCACCTTTTACAGAATCAACAGGATAAGGTTCAACACCAAAGTATCTTGCTTCACCAACTCCAATTCTTTTTCTTGCTAATTTTTCGAGTAATAACTGAGATACATGTCCACCACCATTATTCCTAACATCAACAACCAAACCGTCAAAATCAGATTCTGTTAAGAAATGTCTGTGAAACTCCGCAAAACCGAATGCCATCATATTTGGAATATGTATATAACCAAGTTTACCTTTAGATTTTTTATGAACATATTCTTTATTTGTTGCAACCCAATCTCTGTATCTTAGATATGTTTCATCACCAAGAGTTTTTATATTATAATATCTTTCATTTTTACCATTAGCGTTGCAAAATTTAATTCTGACTTCTTTACCTGCAAAACCCATCAATAATTTACCGGGATTATTTTCTTTTGAAACAATTTGTCCATTAATTTCAATAATCAAATCACCATTAGAAACTTCAATACCGGGCTTTAACAAAGGAGGAACAATTTTGACATCCCAAGCATCAGAATTTAAAACTTTTGTTATTTTATAGTAGCCGGATTTTTTGTCATATTCAAAGTCAGCACCGAGTTTACCGATTGTATAATCAGGTTTTGGATTATAATCACCACCCATTTCATAAGCATGAGAAGTTCCGAGTTCACCTTGCATTTCCCACATAAGGTCAGAGAACTCAAGACGAGTAGCAATTCTTTCTACAAGCGGATAATATTTTTCCACTACTTTTTTCCAATTCATATTAGACATATTCTCAGCCCAATAAAATTCTCTTTGGAGTTTCCATGCTTCTTTAAACATTTGTTGCCATTCTTTAGTCTGGTCAATTTTTATTTTTATTCTGTTGACATCAATCCATCCATTTCTCCTTGCAGGATTTCCATTTGATTTTATATGTTCAAGGAAATCTGTATTAGTACTTAGAACCCTTATTTTATCACCACTTTGAATGATTACCGCCTGGTAATCATCTGACAATTTGAATGAGGTTACATTATTCATCAGAGATTTTTCTGATTGTTCAAGAAGGTCATAATATTTTATTTCTAAATTCTGAGGGTATTTGTCTTCAGCAGAGTATCTTGCACCTTCAGGTTCAGAATATGTGTAAAAGATTTTTTCTTTAGTTGCAAAGACGGATGCATAAATACCTTCTTTGACCGGCAAAGGAATCATTCTTTTTTCTATTCCATCGAAATCAATTGAGATAGATTTTACTTTATCATTTTCTTTTGATTTATCTGAATCATTAATAATTTCAAAACTTTTTGGAGAAAGTTCAAACGGAGAATTTACATTTTTTTGCAGAACGATGCAGAAGGGTTTAGTTGCTTTTGGAAATCCCATATCAAAATGAATCATATCATATATAGGATTTAAAATTCTGTTTGAGATGAGATATAGATATTTCCCTGAAGGGTCAAATGCCGGGGAGAAATCAGTTAATAAAGGTTCAGAAACAACAAAACTCTTTTTTTGTTTTACATCATAAATTTTGATAACTGTCTGTTTATGATTTATATTAATTGAATAAGCAAGATAATTTCCATCAGATGACCAATTAAATCCTTTTATAATTCCAAAATTATTTCTGTCAATTTCAGTTCTTTTTCCTGATGAAAGATCAACAAGGAATATTTCATTTTTATGATTTAGGATTGCCGAAAAATTTCCTGACCTTGAAACTTTCATATCAAAAGGCAAGCCAATTTCTGTTTTATTGAATTTAAGAGGTTTACTCAAATTATTTAAATCAAAAACATTCAATCTGTATTCACCGGATTCATCAGATAAGAGTGCAATTTTTGAATCTTTATTAATCCATCTTGCGATTTTAAATCTGCAATCATTTTCGTTAGGAATCTGAACAGGGGCACCTTCCCAATTGCCCATAGCATAAACTTTTCCACGAGAAGTAAAAACAACTCTGCTTGAATCTTTTGATAAATCATAATCTTCAATATAGCCGGAAGGTTCAATAAATTTATTTCTTACAAGAGAAAAAGAATTGTTAAAATTAAAATTTACCTTTTCAGATTTTCCGCTTTTAACATCAACGGAATAAATATCACCTCCGCAATGATAGACTATTGATTCTCCGTCAGTAGAAGCATTCCGTGCGTAGAAATAGTCATGATTAGTAATTTGCTTTAAGTTGTTTCCGTTTTTATCAACAGAGAAAATATTTCCAATACCTAAATGATCGGAGATAAAATAAATTTTATCTCCGATTATCATTGGTGAAGTCAAATTCCCATTTAAATCAAGAAATTTTTCAAAATTGCCTGAATTATTCTTATCAATCCAAAATTCACCTGCTGTACCTCCTTTATATCTTTTCCATCTTGCGGGTTCATCAGCATTTCTGCCAAGGACAGTAAAAGATTTCCCATAAGCAATTTTATTAGCATCACCGAGCGGTAATTTTTTTATTTCTTTGGTATCAACATCTACTGAGTAAAGAAATCTATATGCTTTGTGGAACGAAAGAGAATTGGATGAAAAAATAATTTGATTATCCTTCCAAGCAACAGGAACTGTATTATGTTCAAGAAAAGTTAATCTTTCAGCATTTCCACCGTCAGAGCTAATAAGATAAACATCTGCATTACCATCGGCTTCCGCTTTAAATGCAATCCATTTACCATCAGGAGAAAAAACCGGATTAGTAACCCGAAGGAGATTAGTAGTTAATCTTCGGGCAGTGTCTGAGGTTTTTTCAATAATCCATAAATCATCATCACTTGAAAATACTATTTTGCCTTTATAGACAGTGGGAAATCTGTAATAACCTTGTTTCATATTTATTATTTAATTATTAATTATGTTCTAAAATTTCTTTTTCTCTTTGCTCTCTTAGCTGTCTGGTATATAATGAATAATAGTATCCTTTTTTAATCATAAGTTCCTTATGTGAACCATCTTCAATTATTTTTCCTTTTTTCACAACGAGTATCCTATCACAGCTTTTGATAGTTGATAATCTGTGTGCAATTATGAATGAAGTTCTGCTTTTTATAATTTCATTTATACCTGACTGAATTTTCGCCTCAGTTAAAGTATCAATAGAAGAAGTAGCTTCATCCATAATAAAAATAGAAGGATTTGCTAAGACCGCTCGAGCAAAAGAGATAAGTTGCTTTTCACCCATAGAAAGATTTTCGCCACCTTCTCCAACTTCTTCATCAAGTCTTTCAATATATTCTTCTATTCCGATAAATTTTAGTGCATTTAAAATATCTTCTTCGGTAGCATTTTCATTTCCATATCTTATATTATCTCTTACGGAACCTGAGAACAAATGTGGCGTTTGCAAAACAATTCCGAGTCTTCTTCTAAGTGAATTGATGGTTTTATTCATATAATCCTGACCATCAATAAATATCTGCCCGGCAACAGGTTCATAGAATCTTGAGATAAGATTTATGATTGTTGATTTTCCTCCACCTGTTTCACCGACCAACGCAATGGACTGACCTGCAGATATTTTAAAGTTCATATTTTCAATAACCGGTTTATTTTGTTCGTAATAAAAAGAAACATTTTTAAATTCAACTTCACCTTTTATATCATCAAAATCATCAGAGTTCTTTTTATCTTTAACAACCACTTCTAAATCAACAATTGAAAAAATCCTTTCACCGGCAGAGAGGCATCCCTGAGCCTGAGCGTAGAATCTTGAGATATCCAAGACAGGTTCAAAAATCAAAGTGGCATATCCGAAGAAAGCCGCGAGAGTACCTATGGTAATCTCCGGATTTAAACCAATTGTCATTTTACCGCCAAAGTAAATTACAAGAGCCGCACCAACAGAACCTCCAAAAATTATGATAGGAGTATAAAGAGCAGTATAACATTCCGACCAGAAAGAAGAATTTCTCATTTTTTCTGAAAGAGTCTGAAAGTCAGAAGAGGCACGGTTTTCCTGCACCATTGATTTATTTACTTCTATACCGCTAATGTTTTCATTGAAACTTGCAGTGATTTCAGAATTGAATTTTCTGGATTCTCGTGAATATTTTAGGATTAATTTTCTAATTTTTCCTGATAATAAAAACAACACAGGAATAATGGAAATCACAATAAGAGCGAGCTTCCAGTTAAACACGAACATCACAACCGTACAAAAGAAAATCATCCCCAAACCCCAGACTGCTTCAATCAAACTCCAAGAAATCAATTCGGTAACTTTTTGTGAATCAGAAGTAATTCTTGACATAAGCCAACCAACAGCAGACTTGTCATAGAAAGAGAATGATAACTTTTGAAGTTTTTTGAATAAATCCTGTCTGACATCAAACATAACAAACTCCTGAATTCTACCTGCACAAAAAATAAACACGAATACAAAAGCAGCCACAAGGCAACCGAGAATAAAATACATACCAACATATTTCCAAAGTTCAGAATAATCCGGAACATAGTTAACAGGATTTTCAAAATAATTATTCACCAAAGGAACAATGGCATTATCAATTAATTTCATCCACACTATCGGAAGAACTGCTTCAACAGCAGCAGTCAACAAAACGAAGATTATAAATGAAATTAAAAATTTTTTATATTTTTTTGTATATCCGAACAAACGCTTCAAAAAAGGAAAGATGGAAGTGTTTTGCCGGAAATCTTTATCTTTAAACTGTGTCATTTTATTTTAATTTAATGATATATCAGCATTTTTAACAATTTCTTTCTGATCAGAAATAAACCCAATTTCTTTTTGAATTTCATCTTCAACAGTAACCTGAATATCAAATATTTTTTTATAAAACCCGTTGTTAGAAATTAATTCACTATGCGTACCTGATTCGATTATTTCACCTTTATCAAGAACTATTATTCTGTCACAATCTTGAATGGAAGTAATTCTGTGTGCGATAATAAAAGTTGTTACATTTTTCATAATATTTCTTAATTCTTTCTGGATTTCATATTCAGTTTCAGTATCAATTGCAGAAGTAGAGTCATCAAAGACAATTATATCCGGATTCATCAGCAAAGTTCTCGCAATAGAGACTCTTTGTTTTTGACCACCTGAAAGAGTTACTCCTTTTTCACCGACAATTGTTTCGTATGAGTCAGGAAAAACTTCTGTTATAATTTCATGAATCCTTGCAACTTTAGCAGCGTCAATTACTTCATTAATATGAGTATCCGGTTTTCCGTAAGCAATATTATCTTTTATTGTTGAAGAAAATAAAAATGGTTTTTGTAATACAACACCAATTTTACTTCTCAAATGTTCTTTTGAATAAGAATTCAAATTTTTTCCGTTAATAAGAATTTCACCGGAAGAAGGTTCAAAGAATCTCATTAACAAAGAGATTACAGAAGATTTACCTGCACCGGTAGGACCTAACAATGCAATTTTCTCACCGGGTTTAATTTTAAAACTTACATTTTTAAGAATATGATTATCAGATTCAACTTCATATTTAAAACTGACATTTTTGAATTCTATTTCCCCGTCAAGAGAAACATTATTTTCCAAATTTCCTGAATAATCTTCAGTTTCAGATTCTAAAATTGAAAAAATTCTGTTGATAGCAACAGTAGTCATACCCATTTCACTAACTATTTGTCCTACTCTTCTGAGAGGCCAGATAACAAAAGTAGCGTAAGAATAAAATGCAACATATTCACCAACGGAAATTTGGTTATTCAAAACAAAATAACCTCCCGCAATTATCGAGATTGACATTTGAGTATAAACAAGAAAATCAGAAAAGGGCCAGAAGTATGAATGAAGGGTTAGTAATTTCAAACCCCATTTCTTTTTTAATTCATTTTGTTTTGTAAATTTTTCTATTTCATAATCTTCTTTAGCAAAAGCTTTAACAACTCTGATTCCCGATAAATTTTCCTGAACCATAATAGATAGTTTATCCTGTTCTGCTTCATGTTTAGTCCAGATAGCACTTTCTTTTTTAAAGAAGTAAATACATCCTATAACAATAACAGGAACGAGGCAAATAGAAAGCAATGCATAAGAAACATTTATAGAAAGCATCATAGCCAATGCACCGAAAAATATTGCAATCATCCTTAGAGATTCAATTACTTGATGAGTTGAAAATTTTCTGACAGTTTCGACATCACCTGTACATCTTTGAATAAGTTCACCGGTAGGAGTTTTAGAATGATATGCAATTGGAACAGCCTGAAGATGAGAAAATAATCTGTCTCTTAGTTTTTTAATTGCCTTTTCAGTGGAATATGTTGATAAAGAACTTGCAGAAACATTAAAAGCAGCCCGCAGAAGAGAAATGCAAAGAAAAATAACACCAAGAATTATAAGTACAGTCCCAATATTATCATTATTCAGCTCGGGTAAATAACTATAAATTTCCTGAGCAATAGGATCGTTTGATTCGATTTCTTTGACAGACTTATCCTGAGAAAAAGCAACAATTTTATCAATGGAAATCTGTAATACTTTAGGTTCAAGCATTCGAACAACCATAGCAAGAATAAGCATTAAACCAGCGAGAAGGTAATAATACTTCCATTTATCAAGAATTTTAAAAAGTTTTTTAAGATTGTTCATAACAAAATTTAAAATTTAAATAAAAAAAAACCGCGAATACTTTTGATATCCGCGGTTTCTAAAGAAATCCTTATTATTTATTTTAGTTCAGGTTTTAAGCCGATTTAAGATTTTTAGGGAGTTTTCTTTAAACCACGGATTTTGCTTATCGGATAATGAATCCGGATATGCGAATATGTTAGCCATAGGCACAATATTTAAAATTAAGGTCATCATTTTTGTGAAGTACTTATCTCCTTGTTAAGATTTTTATCATATTCGTGTTTTAAAGATTAACAAAAATAAGAAGAATGGTTTTAAATGTCAAATTGTTTTTTTCTTTACGCGAAATAAATTAATCGTTTTCAAAAAATATTAATTACTGTTTCTTAAAGACATTCCAAGTCTTTGTCTTCCGGTGCTTCCGGGAATAGAGCCGTTTTTTGGAAGCGGTGGATCGCTATCAGGAGTGCAGTTAGCTCCGGCAGTTGCGTTTATAGCACAATTCCACCAACTTGTTGTTAACTGTATATTTTTTCTGAACCAGTTTGATTTTCCTTTAAAGTTTGTAGGATTTGTAGCAACTCTCAAACCGTTGAAAGTATGAGTTTCTGCATTAAAATTATCATAAGCCAAATTGTTTAATCCCTGAGAAGAAGATTTCTTTAAAGCATTCATAACTTTATTAACAAGATTAGATTCAGAGTTAACAGAATTTAACCTTTCCATATATTCAGAATAGGTTGGTGTATTCAATGAATTATTAATTGACTCAGAAGATTCAGCAACAGTTCTTGTAACAGGTTTTCCATCACCACGAACCATCCAGCCAATATCCTCGAGAGTTTCAGAACCTTCAGGTGCAGTAAGGATAATTTTTTTGAATCTCCAAATTGGTAAATCAGGATTTCCATCAGTACTTAAAACATCTCTGCCAGGTTCATCATCATAAATTATTTCTAATTCATTAAATCCATCTGATAATTTTGTAATTCTTCCTTTATCATCTTTTGTGGAGGTTACGGTAGCTGCTTTAAACAATCTTACTGTAGTTTTAGAATATGTAATAGGATTTGTACTTATATAATAATTATCACCAATATAATTCCATTGGTCTTCTTTTATATCTTCTTTCAAATCTAAACCGACACCATTTTGAACAGCAAATTTTTCAATTTCCTGAAAACTTGTTTTGGGATTAGTTACCATATTTCTCATTTTAGAGTAATATTTTCCGAGCTCCATAAGGTCACCCGGTAACAAATCCAAAGCATCATTATAATCAATATTTAAAGCAATAATATCTTCAGGTTTTAACAATGGTAGAGTAGAAGTTTTCAGTTCATTAGGTAATTTATCATATTTTGTTCCTGCTTCAATAGCCCAAAGTAAGATTTGAATATTGCTTTGACTGATTTCAGGGTGATTAACGGACCGTTCAAGAATTTTAGTAACGATATCCGCTTGTTTTCCTAAAAGAGGAGCAATTAAATATCCGGCACCTTTCGTTGGTCCATAAGTTCCTGCTCTTAAGCAATAAGATTGAACATTCATAACATAATAACCTGGAGGTAACCCTTGAAAAGTATTTACTGTATCGGGTGCAACTCCGTCAAAATAATTCATCCAGTCAACAGCAGGATATACATCATTAAAAGTTGTAGTTACAGATTTTCCGGGAAGCCAGGTTTCACCTTTGGTAACTTTTTTTAATAAATCATCAAACTGAGCAAAGGAAATATTTGTAATTGCCAAAAGCAGCAATACAAAAAGGGGAAATTTTTTCATATGTATTTAATTTATGTTATGAGTTTAGTTACGGAAGAAATTACGTTTTGTTATACCTGTAACTAAACTTTTAATTAGAAATAATTTTTCTTAATGCAGCTTCGATATTGAGTTTACCGGAACCCCAAAATTCATTTGGAGTTTTACCTGTAAAATTATCAGAAGAAGCAGTTGATAATAAAATATTTCTAATTTCGGAATGAGTCAATGCAGGATTATATTGAAGAAGAAGTGCGGCTGCTCCTACTACATGAGGAGCTGCGGCACTAGTGCCACTGAAAATGCCGTAAGTATAATTAGGTTCGCAGGAAAAAGTTGAGTGACCGGGGGCGGTAATATCCACACCTCGTTTTCCGTTTATATTATATCCGATTCCGGAATAGTAACATAAATCACCTATCACTTCACCGGGATAAAAAGGAAAGTTTACAGTATAAGCACCGACAGCAATGACGCTATCACCTGTGCAAGGAAATGTAACGGTACCAAAATCAGATACATTATTTAACCAGTGCGTAGAACCTTCCCAAGACTGCGTAACATCGCCGGTAAATCCTGTTAAGATTTCAGGTGACTGAGATGTAACATTAACATCCCATTTACCTAATACTGAACCTGAATCTTTTTCATAAAAGCCCAATTTCATCATAACTGTGCCTTTAGGTGAAATTTCTCTTGAATAAAATATTTTGTATTTCCCGGTGTTTATAATTCCGGAACCTTCTGAAAATTCGTTTGTTAATTTACCTTCAGGAGTTTTTACGGAAAAAGAAATTTTGTTTTCCGGAGACCTCCATAAGATAGAAGTGAAAATTCCATTATTAAATTTACCTTCAGAACCTTTTGTGCTATTGATAGAGTAAGTATTGGAACTACCTGCTTTAACAGTATCTTTCATTAGCATTTTTGCACCTGCCATATTTCCGGCACCGCCAATAATTACTATTCCATCTCTTGCCATTTCATCCATCAACATTTCTTCCTCTGTGGAACCATCCATAAACTCCCACATCCATTCCCCATCTTCAATTAACAAAATATTTGCTTTTTCGTTACGAATAAATTTTACCAAGTCAGGAAAATTCCTAACATATCTTGGAGTATATTTATAATCAATATTTGCAAATATCATTTCAGCATCCGGAGCAATTCCGTGATGACGCTGAACTCCGTAATGTCCACCGATTAGAAGACCTGCAACACCAGTTCCATGTTGAATTGTATCGGGTTCAGTTTTAATTAAATCAATACCTCTTCTTCGTATGGTGCCGTCTTTTTCACGGACTGCTCTGACTTTTGAAGTTTTGAGAGAGGTTAGTTTTTCTCCTACAGATAAAGAGTTATTATTATCAGAATCCATTACTATAAAAAGTAATTCACCATAAGTATCATCAGATTCATTAAATCCGTCTTTAATACCAAAATCTCTTTTTTTATTATTATTTTTATCGTTATATAAAAAATCAAAATCAACTTGATAAGTAGAAGAATTTGCACCTAACAACCCATAGGTATTATCTTTCATTTTAATAAAATTGAGCAATTCAGTATCATCAGCTTTGCCATTATTATTTAAATCAACCGCATCTATACCCGGAGTAAATTTTTTATCTCCGTTGACATCAATCCAGTTATAAGAATCACCATCAGCAAAGAAAAACATAGGGTGAAATATATCAATACCGGAATCCATATCCCCAATTAATACACCTTTACCGGTTAAAAGATTACCTTCTTTATCGTAAAATTTTTCCTTTAGTTTTGAAGTGATAACAATGCCATCGCTTGAAAGCTGTGCATAAGAATTTACAAATGAGAATAATATAAAAATTATAATAAGTTTTTTCATATATGAAGATACGGTTAAGTTATCGTTTACAATTTATAGGATAGAATTATTTTTTTAGTTCCTTTGCTTTTGAATGAATTGTAGCCAATTGACCAACATGGAAAGCCTGATGGAACTGCCATGAAATAATAATTCTTTCTTTAGTTTTAAAATAATCTGTTTCAGGATTTTCACAAAGACTGTGAAATTCATCAAGTTGGTTATCAGTTAAATTTTCATAAATAATTCTGTTTTTATCACAAACTGCTTTCCACTTTTCATGCATTTCATTTAGTTTTGGATATTCATTTACAGGTTTCAGACTATTGGGGCCGGCAAATAATTTTTGATAATCAGGAAATAATAAATCACCTTTTCCTAAATAAAGAGAGAAATCGTCATCACTTGCAATAAGATGACCAAAAATAAATAAACCGTGATTTTTCCCCGGAGAGATTTCAAGTTCAAAATCTTTTTCTTCAAGTAATCTTAGATATAATCCTATCCAATCTTCAGTAAGAATTTTCCATTGATTGAAATACTGGGCAGAACGAATGTTAGAGTTTATCAAGAATTTAAAGTTATATTTTCAGATGGAAGTAAATCATAGAAATGCCAAACATTACAATAAAAATCACCCGGTCCAAAATAATCTTTTGAGATTCGTTTAATTTTTCCGTCAGCGGATTTTTCAAAGACTGAAACGCCGGGATAATAACCATTTTCTTTTGTGTAATATCCCATATCAGCAGTAAAATTATTACCCTGAGAAGAAACGGAATTAAAATCCCAATTTCTTGATTCTTTAAATTCTTTATGAGTCTGCGGTGAGTCCGGGGAAACCAACCAAAATGAACCTTTCTTTTCAATGTGTTTGCTGACACCTATCATACCATCAGCCCACATAGTGCAATAACTACAACCTTTACCCATATTATGAATAGTGAATAAATATTGACTGTTACCGAACATTTCAGAAAGTTTTATTTTACTACCTTCGGGAGTAGTGAATTCATAATCTTCAGAGATGTCTTTTTTTGCACTTTCTGAAAGTAATTCTATTTTTCTTTTTCTGAGTGATTCGATTTCAGATTCAATTTTTTGTAATTCTTCGATGTTCATTATTTTTTATTTTCAAATTAAATAAAATTTTATCTACTGACAAGAGTAATAAATAAGGAATAAAGGAGTTGTAAATGTGTTTGTTTTAAAAAAAGTTTCACCACGAATTTTCACTAATTTAACGAATTTCACTAATTAAAATATAAATGGGATATATTAAAATTTCAAATTAGGTTGTGAGGGGTTGAGAAAAGAAATTAGTTACGCAGGAGTCCCTTTCAGGAGACTCCTGCGGGAGTGAGGGAGTATTGGTTTTTGAAAAAAGTTTCACCACGAATTTTCACTAATCTAACGAATTACACTAATTAAAATATAAATGGGAATTATTAAAATTTCAAATTAGGTTGGGAGGGATTGAGAATAGAAATTAGTTACGCAGGAGTCCCTTTCAGGAGACTCCTGCGGGAGTGAAGGAATTAGGTTGGGAGGGATGGAGAATAGAAATTAGTTACGCTGGAGTCCCTTTCAGGAGACTCCTGCGGGAGTGAAAATTTCAAATTAGGTTGGGAGGGGTTGTGAATAGAAATTAGTTACGCAGGAGTCCCTTTCAGGAGACTCCTGCGGGAGTGAGAGAATTTTCACTAATTTAATGAATTACATTAATTAAAATATATGCAGGAGACTCCTGCGGGAGTGAGGGATGACTTTTCCATATGATGATAACGGGAGATGAATATTCTATGTGATTGCTGTAAGAGAGAAAAAAAATTTTATTTACTTATAATCGGATAAGAGATAAAAAGTGGATTTGATATACCAACTCTATATTCTTTAATAGAAGAAGGTGAGGAATCTATTCTCATATTGGAAACAGAGCCATCTGCATTAATCCATGCTGAATGCCAATAATTAATAGCTTTAATACGAGGAAATTCACCACTTGAGAGACATTCAAATACATCTCTAATCCAAAGACCTTTATCATAATAAGCGGAATCTTCGATAGTTCCGAACTCAAAAATTGCTATAGGTTTATCAGGTGAAAGAGAAGTTATTTTTGGATAAACATTTCTGAGAACATCTGAAAATTTTGAAGGAGGGTGAGATGAAATGTGAACACCATATATACTTAAACCAATCCAGTCAATATAATCATCTCCGGGATAATAATAGTTATAAGAATTCCAATTTTCATCAGGAGCGGAACCTGCGTTTAAATGTAAACACCATGTGATATTAAATGCACCATTATCTCGGCATATATCAATTATTTTTTTATACGTTTCTCTGAAAAGTTCAGGACCATCAGGAACAGAAGTATCACCGAACTGATTAGTAACTCCTCCACCATTTAAAACTCCACTCCATGAAAACCATGAACCGTTAACTTCTGTACCAAACTCAGCCATTATAGGTTTACCAAAATCGCGTGCATCACGAGCCCATTGATTTAGTTCAGAATCAAATTCACCATCATAAATTTTTTTCAATGTGTAAACCGGATCTAAAACGCCATCATAGTAATCACTTCTTGGCATAATTCTTATGAAAGGAATTTTTCCGATATTTGAAACAGTTTCACATTCTTTACGAGGGAATTTTATACCTTTGAACCAGTTATTGGAAAAATAAACCCAGACTAATTCTTTATTAACAAGAGTTTCAAAATTTTTAATTCTATCAATTTCAACGCTATCTTCCGTAGCACCCATTAAAGGAAATGCTGAATGATAAATACCGTATTTTGGAGGTAAAACTTTATTTGATTGAGCGAAAAGCGAACCGGAACAAAGTACTATTACAGATAGAATAAAAAAATTAAAACGGTAAATCGTCCGGACTAAATTCTTCATCTTTTTGATTTTTTGAAACGGGAGTTTTAATTTCAGATTCAGACAGTTTGTCCATTTTCCATGCCTGTAAAGTATTAAAATAAACTTTTTCACCTTTAGGATTTGTCCATTCTCTACCTCTGATATTGAAATTAACTTCAACCTCATCTCCAACATTAAATCCATTTAATTCATCGCATTTATCCTGAGTAAATTCAAATTTAATTAGCTGAGGATATTGTGAATTATCTGAGTATTCGAGAACGAATTCTCTTTTTTTGAAAGTATCTTTGATCTGTTGAGTATCAAAAATATTATAAATTTTTCCTTGTAATATCATTTAATAAATTAGTTTATGTAATATTTTCAAATTTTTTAAATATCACAATTTAAAAAAAAGTATTTATTTTTTTGCTTTTAGAGAAAACAATAAAGGTAAATCAATTTTTGAATCTGTAAAATGGAAATATCCGTCTTCCAATAGTTTCATATTAGGATATTGCTTCCAAACAGTAAATGGATATTCTTTGTAATCTTCTATAATAAATTTTCTTTTTAAAAATACATTGAGAATTTCTGATAGAGAATGATTCCACTCATATGTACTGTTGTTATCCATCTTATGTTCGGGAATTGCATAATCAACACCATTCTCAAAATAAAACGGCTCATCTTTTTTGAAATATTGAGTTGTAAATTTTAAATTTTGTATTTTATTATCAAAATCAAAACAACCTGATATTGGATGACTTTCAGCTATATAGAAGAAACCACCGGGTTTTAGAAATTTATAAATCACATCAGCCCATTTATCCAAATCGGGCAACCAATAGATTACACCGTAAGATGTAAAAACTATATCAAAAGATTCATCTGCGAGCAAATTATTTGTTAACAAAGAATATACATCAGAACAATAAAATTTAGCATTAATATTCAATTCACTAGAAAGCTGAACAGCATTTTCAATTGCAGTTTCAGAAAAATCAATTCCCGTAACATCAGCACCGAGCATAGCAAGAGATAAAGAATCCATTCCAAAATGACACTGAAGATGAAGAATTTTTTTTCCTTTAATATCGCCAAGGTCATTAAGTTCAATTGAGTGTAATTTGTTTATACCTTTTTTAAACTCATCAAGTTTGTATAAATCAGATTTTTTATGGATATCGACAGATTCATTCCAATACTTTTTGTTAGTTTCAAAAAATTTTTCCATATTGTTTTTTTATTGTAGTTAAAGCTACGACATTTTTATTTTTTACTTGCTAATTAAACAAAATACTTTTAATTTATGTCAAATTAAATAAACTAAATATATGGATAAAGAAAAACTTAACAGAAGAGATTTTCTAAAATCATCAGCAAAAGGGATAATTATAGGCGGGATAGCAGTAACCGGTTTAAACATAGAAAAAGTATTTGCGGGATTTGAAGAAATAGAATCAACAGGGGCAGATAAAGTATTAAATCTTTCCGAATATCCTGATTTGTCAAATACCGGAGGTTATAAGCAAATTAGCGGTAAACTAATAGTATTCAGAACAGGTGGAAGTTCATTTAGGGCTTTAAACCCAACCTGTACACATAAAAAATGTGATACACATTTTAACGGAACAGAGTTTGAATGTGAATGTCACGGATCTAAATTTGACAAAACCGGAAAAGTATTAAACGGACCGGCGACAAAAAATCTTAGAAGTTATAAAACAAAATTTGACTCTTCAGCAAATACATTAACAGTAAAAATGTAAAAAATAAAATCATGCCAAACTCAGCTCATTTACATTTATTGACAAATCATTTTCCCGTCGTAGGGATGATAATAGTTTTTTTAGTTTTAGTTTACGGAATATTCCGAAAGCAAAATGAAATTATCCGTTTAGCATTATTATTAACAGTATTAATTTCATTGATTACAATTGTAGTTTCAAATTCAGGAGAAGGTGCTTCACAATTAATAGAAGGTGAGGATGGTGTGAATGAAGAAATGATAGACCCGCACGAGGAGATGGCAGAGATAGCGGTAATTGTAATGTATATAACAGGAGGTATTTCATTAGCAGGGTTGATAATTTTCAGGGGAGAAAAAAATATACCGCTCTTAATGTCAATTGTTTATCTGATTTTAATGATAAGTGTAATTAGTCTTATGGGATATACAGCACATTTAGGTGGTCAGATCAAGCATCCTGAAATCATTCATCAGTCAAAATGAGTTTAAAGAAAAAATTAAAACACCTAAATTAAAACCGTTTAGAAAAAACAGAACGGTTTTTTATGATAAAATGTAAAAACTGCGGGTTTGAATTTGATTCGAACTATTGTCCTGAATGTGGACAATCTTCAAACGAAGGCAGATATAACTTTAAACATTTAGTAAAAGATATACTTGATGTTTTTTTTAAATTTAAGGAAACAGTCTTTCCGACAATTCACAAACTAATAAATGCACCTGCTGAAACCACACATGATTTTCTCAATGGAAAAAGAGTACATTTATTTAATCCGCTAAAATATGTTTTTTTTCTCGCTTTAATAAATTCATTCCTTATATTACAATTTAAATTACTTGATGCTTATCTTAAATCTCATGATATAGTCAGTCAAAGCATAACAAAATTTTACACAAGCAATATTTCTATAATAGATATGCTTTGCATTCCATTAATGTCATTTATATCTTTCATTTTTTTTAAGTTTAAAAAATATAATTATTCAGAACATGTAATATTAAATTGCTATCTCAACGGAAACATTTATATTTTTGGGATAATATTATCAATCATTCAATTATTCTTCAGGCAGAATTTTAATTTGATAATATTAACGAATGAATATTTTAATTATTTTTCAATATTATATATGGTTATAGTATATATGTATTTTTTTAGTGAAAAAAATCCGGTGGGATTTTTAAGAGCATCAACCGCACTATTATTAAATTACATAATATATGGATTTATACTCGGATATTTTTCTGAATATTTTACAGGTAAGAATTAATGCTTTAAGGTTTTAATTGCGATAAGATGCCATGTAACCCCGATACCAATTATCAATAAAATAATAACGACATATAAAGGTATTTCGGTAAAGATTAATGAATAAGTAATAGTTATCCAAAGTACAGAAATGGAAATAATTTTTACGCTTAAAGGGGTGCCTTTTTTATCTTTATAATTACTAAGGTATTTTCCGAAAAATTTGTTTTTCATCAGCCAATTATAAAACTTTGGAGATGATTTTGCATAGCAAGTGCCGGCTAAGATTAAAAAAATAGTAGTAGGCATAATGGGAAGCAACGCACCTATAATTCCAAGTCCGACAAATGTATGCCCGGCAAGCACAAGCATATTTCTGTTAAATTTATTTTTAACAACTTTATTGTCAGCATTATAATTTTTTTGGTCTTCCACAATTATAAAAATATATACTTAAAAGTCGTTAAAATGAAATTAAAATTAAATTCATTCACAAATCCGTTTTCTGAATAATCTTATGTAAATCAGGGATTTCCATAAGAGCAGCAGAGCCATACCATGGGTGAAGTTCCATCTCGAGGACACCGGCAATTACTGCGGGATCTGAATTAACATATTCTTCTGCTAATTTCATATCAGAAATATTCAAAATAAAAATACCTCTAAGTTCAGTTTTATCTAAAAACGGACCGGCGAGAACGAGTTTGCCTTCACTTACAAGTTTTTTTATATTATCCATATGACCTTTTTGAATTTCAGTTAATTTTTCTTTGTCTTCAATTTTAACTTTACCTGATTTTAGAAATACCATTATATAAGATTTCATTCCAAATTCATCAGCCCCATATTTTTGAGCAAGAAGAGAGTCATACTGAGAAAAAGCGACTTTAGAAACAAACAAAAAGAAAAATGATAACAGAATAAATATTTTTTTCATATTAAAGTATTTTAAGTTTGAAATAAAATTAAGAATAAAGATTTTAATATTCATCATAAATAATTAATTCTCCTTGACAAAAAAAATTATAATGTTATATTTGTTGAAACTAAAAATTAACTTTAAAATATTTTTTGAAGTTAGCAATAACATACAACGTAAAAAAAGAAACTGAACTTGAGGAATCGCTTGAGAAAGTAAACAAGCGAAACACTGAAGCGAAAAAATATCTTGACGAAAACATCATAGAAAAATATTCCGAGAGAATAGATGATACCTTTGCCGAATGGGATTCCTTTGATACGATAATAGCAATAAAGAATGCGTTTGAAAAAAACGGTTACGAAGTTTCATTAATAGAAGCTGATGAATTTGCATTTGAAAATTTAAGAATGATAAAGCCGGACATAGTATTTAATGTTGCCGAAGGAAAAGGCGGAGTATCGAGAGAATCCCAAATTCCTGCAATTCTTGAAATGCTTGAAATTCCATATACAGGGAGCGACCCAATCAGTATAGGTATATGTCATGATAAATCCAGATGTAAAGAAATCCTGTCATATTATAACATTCCGAATTCAAAATTTTTTATCAGTGAAAATGAAAATTTTAACCATAGTTTAGAATATCCTTTGTTTGTAAAGCCACTACACGAAGGTTCATCAAAGGGCATTTATAATTCAAGCGTGGTTCACAACCCTGATGAACTTAAAAAGGAAATAAAAAGAATTAAAGAATGTTATGATCAACCTTCGCTTGTAGAGGAGTTTCTTGATGGCAAGGAATTTACAGTAGCACTGCTTGGTAACGGAGACGATTTAAAAGTATTACCGATTGTTGAAATAAATCTGAATGAAGTTCCAACAGGATTCAATAAAATATATTCATATGAAGTGAAATGGTTTTTTGATACGAGAGAAAATAAACTTGATATTTTTACTTGCCCTGCAGAGATAGATAAAGGATTATATAATAAAATCGAAGAGACCTGTAAGAATGCTTTTAATGTATTAAGATTAAAAGACTGGGCAAGGATGGATGTGAGACTGGACAAAAACGGAACTCCAAATATAATAGAAATAAATCCATTACCCGGAATTTTACCGGACCCTGAAGATAACTCATGCTTCCCAAAGGCAGCGAGAGAAGCAGGAATGAATTATGATGAGTGTTTAAATGAAGTTGTAAATTCGGCAAAAAAGAGGTATGCGATAAAGTGAAAATACATATAATATATAATGATCCATTGCAGTATGCCACAGGGAAAATTTATGATGACGGAGTAACAGATATAGATTCTGTAGAAGAAGCTATTGATATGAGTGAATATGGAGTTCTTGATGAAATGAAGGCAGTTCAGAGAGCATTAGAGCCATCAGGATTTGAAACAAAGATAGTACCGGTGGCACTTGATGTATATAAATTGATTGATGAACTTAAGAATGATCCACCTGATTTGATTTTTAATTTATGTGAATCACTTGACGGAGACCCGACGCAAGAAATGAACATAGCTGCATTATTTGAAATTCTGAAATTTCCATATACCGGTTCAAGAGCTGTTACATTGGGCTTAGCATTGAATAAACCGAGAGTAAAAGAAATTTTGAATTATTATAACATTCCGACTTCTGCACATATTGTATGCAATGATTCGGGGAAATTATTTCTGAACGGATACGGTAAGTTAAAAGATAAATATCCTTTGATTGTGAAACCTTCGAGAGAAGATGCGAGCATAGGAATAGATAATAAGTCTGTAGTTTATAACGATGCAGAATTAAAACTTAGAGTTGAGCATATACTTGATGAATATAAACAACCGGCATTGATAGAGCAATATATAGAGGGGAGAGAGATAAATGTTAGTGTCGTGGGGAATGTTAAAAATGACGAGAATGATTTAACCGTATTTCCGATTTCCGAAATTGATTTCTCGGAATTACCTGATGATTATCATAAGATTGTTAGTTATAACAGCAAATGGATGTATAAGACAGTAGAGTTTGCAGGAACAAAAGCAGTATGTCCGGCAGAGAACATATCACCAGAACTTGAAAAAATTATTCAGGATACAGCAAAAAGAGTTTACAAAATAATTGGTGCTAATGATTATGCGAGAGTTGACTTCAGAGTTAAAGACGGAGTTCCATATGTTCTTGAATTAAATCCTAATCCTGATATTGCATCAGATGTAGATTCTGACACAGGATTTACAAGAAGCGGAAAGGCATACGGATGGACATATGAAGAACTGATAAATAACATAATAAAATTTGCTTGTGAAAGATGGGGCGTTAAAATTTAATTTTAAATTTTAACAAAGATGATTAGAAATTTAGAAAAACAAGACAGAGAAAAGATTTTAAAAATACTCTGTGACACAGGAAATTTTAATGATGGTGAAATTGAGATTGCAATGGAACTGATAGATGTATATTTAAATAAACCTGAGCAGAAAGATTATGAAATTTTTGTTGATGAAAATGAAAATCAAATACGAGGTTATATCTGCATAGGTCAGAGACCATTAACTGAAGGAACTTTTGATTTATACTGGATTGCGGTGAATCCGGAAATTCAATCAAAAGGAGTTGGTTCAGGATTAGTGAAATACATAGAAGAATTTATTAAGAGTTTAACAGGAAGAATAATATTGATTGAAACGAGTGGAAAAGAAAGTTATGAAAAAGAGAGAAAGTTTTATGAAAAGAACGGATATGATTTACATTACACAATAAAAGATTTTTATCGTCCCGGTGACGATTTGGTAGTTTACAGCAAGTATCTTTAAAACTAAAAAGGAGTAAACCTTTTATGGAACTTTGGCAGGAAATGATTCGCAACAGCGTGAGTAGTGTAGATCAGCTTGTTGAAAAATTTGGAATAAAACGAGAAGTTGCAGAGCAGCTGGATAATTTTTTCCAGGCAAGAATCAATCCTTATTATCTTTCATTAATAAGATATCCGGGAGATCCTATTTGGAAACAATGTGTTCCGGATGAAGCGGAACTTATGGATATAGATGCACCGGAAGATCCTTTAAATGAAGATGATATGAGTCCGGTTCCGAACATTACACACAGGTATCCGGACAGGGCTTTATTCCTTGTATATTCGCAGTGCGGACTTTATTGCAGATTTTGCACAAGAAAAAGAAAGGTTGGTGATTCAAGTAAAATCTCAATGAAAAATCTTGAATCAGCATTTAAGTATCTGGAAGAGCATACAGAGATAACAGATGTAATAATGTCAGGAGGTGATCCGCTGATGCTAACGGATGTAATGCTTGAAAAAATACTTCAGAGATTGAGACAAATTAAACATATTCAAGTAATCAGACTTGGGACAAAAATGCCGTGTGTATTGCCACAACGCATAACTGAGAAATTATGTAATATGTTGAAAAAATATCATCCGATTTATGTAAATACACATTTCAATCATCCATGGGAGTTGACAGAAGAATCAAAGAAGGCAACGGGAATGTTAGCTGATTCGGGAATACCTGTTGGTAATCAGTGTGTATTAATGAAAGGTGTAAATGACGACCCTCAAACAATGCGTGATTTAATGAAAGGATTGCTTGCAATGAGAGTTAGACCGTATTACATTTATCAGGCAGATCTGACAAAAGGTGCAAATCATTTCAGAACACCAATAAGCAAAGGACTTGAAATAATAGACAGTTTACGGGGACATATATCCGGACTTGCAGTTCCTCATTTTGTAATTGATGCTCCGGGTGGAGGAGGAAAGATTCCATTACTTCCGGAATATGTATTAGCGAGAGATGATAATAAAATAATATTGAGAAATTATAAATATAACATATATGAATATCCTGATGTAAAAGATGAGTCGAACAATGATGAATCATCACTATATTACAGGAAGCCAAAACTTCGAAAGACAATTTATAAAAAAGCAAAAACACCTAAGCAGGTGAAAATACCGGTTTTACAATAAATAGAGGGGGCTTTACAGCCCCTTTACTATTTTTACTCACCAAAAAACTGAAATTAAAAAATTCCTGATACTTCCTGAAAATCTGAAACCTTTTTTCCTGATAGCAGTCATAACTATTAACTAAAAAATAAATTCAGGAGATAAAATTATGAATGATCTTTTTGAAGGCTTAATTCCAATCATGGCAATTTTAGCCACATTCGGGATACCGGGAATTATAATTATCTGGTATATCTACACAAATCACAGAGAAAAAATGAGATTAATCGAATCAGGGTTATCACCCGAAGAAATCAAATCATATTTTTCAGAAAGTGAAAAAAAACCAAAAAATCCATATTCATCATTGAAGTGGGGAATCTTATTCCTTTTCTTTGGAATTGGAATTTTTCTTGCAAATATATTCATAAGTCTTTATGATTTGGATGAAGGAATCGCATTTGGTATAGTCTTTATCTGTGGCGGGTTGGGTTTAATAGTATATTATTTAATAGTGCAGAGCAAAATGAAAGATAATAAATCTGATTTACAAAAAAATCAAAACTGAGGAGAAAAATTATGTTAGCAAAATATATAATAATAATTTTAAGTTTTGCATTTTTACTTTCAGGTTGCAGCGGATTCCAGAGTTATACTAAGATATCAAAGGAAGAGCACACAATTTCATCAAACAAAATAAAGACTTTAATACTTGATAATATTAGCGGTGGTATAAGGATAAGCAGAAGTAATGACAGTCTGATAAAAATTAAAGTTACTAAACAGATAAATGTAAAAAAGAAAGAATTAGAAAAAACATTTACAGAAATTGTTGTAAACATTGATTCAACAGAAAGTGAATTGTTAATAGATTCAGATATTATTGCAAAATCAGGCGGTTTATTTTCAAAAGCAAAAAATCCGATAGTTGATTATGAAATAAGTTTACCAAATTTTATGAATCTAAAAATTGATAATGTGAATGGACCTGTAGTTATAAATAATATAAACGGTAACATTGATGTAGATATTGTGAATGGAAGCATAGAGTTCAATGGTTCAGCAGAGGATATAAATTTTGGTGTAACAAACGGAGATATCACAGGAAAATTAGATTCTGTTAACTCAATTCATATTGCTTGTATAAATACAGAAATATTACTTACATTACCGAAAGAACTACCGGGTTCATTTAATATAGAATCTACTAATGGAAAGATAGAAACAGATAATTTGATTTTATCAGAAACCAAAGAAGATAAAAATTCACTATCCGGTAAAATTGGGAATGCAACTATTCCGATTAAAATAAAAACAGTAAACGGAAAGATTTTTCTGATAGGGAAATAAATTCCGAATAAATTAGATGACAGGTTCAGATAATATTGCAAAAAAAATTCAGACGGGAGACGAAAATTCATTTAAGAGTTTTGTGAATGAATATAAAGATAAGGCTTATTCTCTCTGTATAAAAATTTTAAAAAATCCTGAAGATGCAGAAGATGCACTTCAGGAATCTTTTTTAAAATTATACAGGGCTTTATTAGAAAATCAGTTTGAATCAAAATCAAAATTGTCAACTTATTTTTATTCAATAGTTTATAATTCATGTATTGATGCATACAAGAAAAAAAGAAAGATGAGTTTTAATATGATTTCAATTGATATTGAAAGTGGTGATTTTTCAGATGGTGACGAATTGGTTTCGGGTTTAAAAGATAAAATAAGTGAATATGACGGACTGAATACTGAACAGGAAAACAAATTTAATTCAAATATTTCGATTGAGTTAATTGAAAATTATATAAACAATTTACCTCAGCAATATTCAGTGATTTTGAATATGTTTTATCTTAATGATCTTTCACATGATGAAATTTCAAATATATTGAAACTGCCCATAGGCACAGTGAAAAACAGATTATTCAGAGCGAGGGAAAAACTGAAAGAATTAATACTTGAAAAATATACCGAAGAAGAAATACTGGAATTGGTATAAACATTAACAATAGATTTTAAAAGAAAAATTTAATAATTTAATTAATATGCAAAGTGGAAATAAAGAAATAGATAAGATTTTAGATAAAAAGCTGAAAAATGCTTTGATGAAGAAAACATCAGATGAGTTTACTGATAACCTTATGAAACAAATAAATCTTTCTCATCAGTTTGCAAAAGAAGACAAGAAAGAAAGTAAGGTTCTGGTGTATATAACGGGCGGTATTTCATTATTCATTTTGAGTTTTTTAATTTTAATCGGTGTTTTTTATGAAAGTTCACCCGGATCGAGCAGGACAAAAAATGTTTTCAATAATTTTTCGACACTTTTACAGGAAAATATTTTAGCAATATATAACAAAATCGGAATATCGTTTTCTTTAGAATATTTATTAATAATATTAATGATAATTGTTTTTATTGCGATGAGCAATGTTACTGATAAAATTTTTCTCAGGAAAAGATAAATTAAAATTCCTGAAAAATTCAGGAGTAAGAAAAATATAATATGGCTGAAAACCGAAATGATTTTCTTAATCCTTCGTATAACCTTACCTTTGAAGATTTATTCATACCCGAAAAATTAAATAACCTTTATAAGCAGTTTGAAGAATTTTATAACGAGTCAGATTCTGAAAATTATTCTGAATTTGTGAAATATCGTGATTTATCAGGCATTGGCTATAAAGATACTGACATATCAAAAATTTTAATAAACACATCTAAAATCATTTCAGATTTCTTAGGAAATTTATTTTGCATCAAAGATGAGCTTAATGCCATTTATTCAGAAACATCAAAAGAGAAATTGATATTCATTTTTAAAAAAGATTTTATTCAGCGAAATGTATTTAAAAAATATAAATCGGCTGACCTTGATACATTAAACTGGGAAGAGCTGGATTTATTTGTTCAGAATATAAAAACTCTATGTTATAATAACTTTCAATGGGATAAAAATGAAGATGAAGAGTTTAATACTTCAGAGATGATATTAGAAATACTGGAGATTGCAAAAGAGTATAAGTGGTTTTATGAAGGTGATAAATTTGCACCTGAAGGTTTTGTAATTTCAGAAAGGATAAACGACTGCGGGAAAAAACTTTTATCTGATTTAAAAGAGAAAAATTTAATTGAAGATATTTCGGATACTGAAAATTTAAAAATAATTGTAACAAAATTAGAACAGTGGTGTTTTGTTAGATATTACAAAGACGACAGTATAAAACACTGGGTTTCATACAAAGAGCCACATAAAATTGATTTTGATAACTTAGTGAGATATATACGACCTAATGAGAATTTTTATGAATTAATAGAAAATTTTGATTATCATTTCAGGTTTAGGAATGGCTTTAGTTTAAATGATTATCAAAGAAGAAATAAAGATATATTAAATGAAGTTGATTACTGTATGTATTGCCATGAGCGTGAAAAAGATTCATGTTCAAAAGGATTCTATGATAAACTTGGCAATAAAGTAAAAAATCCATTGGGGATTACATTAAATGGATGTCCATTAAATGAAAAAATTTCTGAGTCACATTTTGTAAGAAAAGCCGGTTACCCGTTAGCATCACTTGCATTAATTACACTTGACAATCCTATGTGTCCGGGTACAGGACATAGAATCTGTAATGATTGTATGAAAGGATGTATATTTCAGAAACAAGAACCTGTAAATATTCCTCTGGTAGAATCGAGCATTTTAAAAGAAGTATTAAGTTTGCCTTATGGATTTGAAATATATTCATTATTGACGAGATGGAATCCGCTGAATATTGAAAACCCTATTGTCAAAAATAATAACGGAAAGAAAATATTTATAGTTGGTGCGGGACCTGCGGGATATACACTGGCTCATTATATGATTAATGAAGGTTTTAGTGTTAAGATGATTGATGAAATGAAAATCAGAGAAGTTTTTGAAAAATATACAGAAGATAAATTACCTGTCAAAGATTATTTTAAAGAAATTTATTGGGATTTAAATACTCGACAAAGTTTAGGATTTGGCGGAGCAACAGAGTATGGAATTACTGTTAGATGGGATAAAAATTTTTTAAATGTAATTTATATAAATTTACTCAGGTGTAAAAACTTTGAAATTGAATCCGGTAAAAACTTCGGAACAGACTATACTATTGATAAAATATGGAGCGAAGGATTTGAACACATTGCACTTTGCACCGGTGCAGCAAAGCCAAATGAAATCAGAGTGAAAAACCGAAATGCAAAATGTGTATATGGCAGCACAGAGTTTTTATCTGATTTGCAAATAAAAGATGCAATTAACCCTGAAAGTGATTTCTTATTAAAAGTGAAGCTACCCGGAATTGTGATTGGAGGAGGATTAACAGCAATAGACTGTGCAACTGAATTATTAAATTATTATCCGGTGTTTTTGGAAAAATTATTTTCAGGAAAAGATTTCAGTTTAGAAATATCTGAAGAAGAATTTGAAATATATAAAAATCATCATAATTTAATTCAAGAGGAAAAGAAAAAGGCAAGTGCTGAAAACAGACAACCGGAAATAGTAAAACTGCTGAGAAAACTCGGCGGTGTAAAACTTGTTTACAGAAAACGGATTAATGATGCACCATCTTACAGAGAAAATCATGAGGAAGTGATTGAATGTCTTGAGCAGGGAGTAGATATAGTTGAATTACATTCACCGGTTGAGTTTATAACAGATGAAATGAATAATCTAAAAAGTGTTATATTTGATAAAATAAAATTTGAGAAAGATGAAGCAGGGAAAATTGGTTTTTTAAGTTCGGGGGATTTTACAGAATTGCCTTCAGGAACATTGGTAATCGCGGCTGGTACGAATTGTAACGATATATATAATGATTTGCATCCTGATAGTTTTGAAATAAACGAAAAGACAGGATATTTTGAATTATATACAATTTCAATAAATGGAAAAACATTATTAATAAAAAACGAACCCGGCAATAAAGCAGTATTTACATCATATAATAAAAACAATAAATTTATCACTGTTTACGGTGATTCAAATTCATCCTATTACGGAAGTGTAGTAAAAGCAATGGCATCAGCAAAATTTGGTGCTGAGCAACTTAAAAAAATCCTTTCATAAATTAATTCATTTAAAATGTTTATAATAAAAAAATCACTTGACAATAAAATTGTTTCTATTTAATTTTGTCGTAGTTCTAACTACGACAATTTATTAATTTTAAACAAAACAAAATGAACTCAAATTATTTAAACCTAAAAAACATTTTAATGATACTTATAACAGTAACATTAATTGGTTGCAGTAAAAATCCTGTAACTTCAGAAATCGAAAACGGAAATGGTAACGGAAGCGGTTCCGGAAGTGAAACATCAGGGATTAAACTAAATGTGATATCGTCAGATGAGACAGATAATCCGGCTGGTGATTTGCAAATATCAGAAGCAAAAGCATTGTTAAGTAAAATAGAAGTTGAAAATTCATCCGGCAGCAGAGAGATTAATATGAATTCTTTAGTTGTTAATTTTAACCTTTCAGGTGAAGTGAAACAAATAATTGAAAAAAGTATTCCGGAAGGTGTATATACAAAAATAAAGTTTCAATTACATAAACCTGAAGATTTTGAAACAGTTTCAGACCCTGAATTTAAAACAGGAAACAGCGGAAATCAGAGATTTTCAGTTATAATAAAAGGAAGTTATAACGGTTCTGCATTTGTTTATAAATCAAGAAAATCAATCAACATAGTTTTAAATTTCAATCAACCGATTGATATAAGAAATAATATGAAAAATATAACATTATTACTTCAGAAAAATCTATGGTTTATGAGCAATGGAATAACATTAAATCCTAATGACGACGATAATAAAGATATTATTGATGATAATATAAAAAGGTCATTTGCAAAAGCATTTAAAGATGACGACAAAAACGGAAGACCGGACGATAATTAATTAATAATAATAAAATCACCTGCATAAAAAAAATTTGCAGGTGATTTTTTTTGCCAATCAAATCACTTTATCATAACCATCTTTTTTATATCTACAAACTTTTCAGACGCAAATTTATAAAAATATATTCCGGATGCTAAGTTAACTGAATTAAACTCAACAGTATAATATCCGGCTTTTAAATCATTATTTATTAAAACTGAAACTTCCCTTCCCGTCATATCATAAATCCTGATTGAAATATAAGTATCTACAGGTAATTGAAAATTTATTTTAGTAGATGGGTTGAAAGGGTTAGGATAATTTTGAGATAATTCAAATTTATCCGGAACACCAATTTCCGTAAAATTATCTAATTCGTAATATTGGAAATTCCCGTTATAATCAACTTGTTTTAATCTGTATTTATATTTCCCTGATGAAAGATTATTATCAGTAAAGGAATAAGATTTTAATTCAGTTGAATTTCCTACACCAGGAATATTACCTATTTTTAAAAACAGAGAATTTTCAGATGCAAGCGATTTTCTTTCAATCTCAAAATGACTGTTATTTACTTCAGAAATTGTTGACCAAATTAATTTAACAGAATTTCTTTGAGCGGTAGCACTGAATTCCGAAAGTTCAACAGGTAAAAGAGAATTTTCAGGGTTAATAAAAGTTAAACCAATTTCATCCCCAATATCAGTCTGAGCAGCAGAAAAAGTCGTATGCCACATTAAATTATGATTTGAAGCAGCGTTTAAAATTGGAAATCTGAGAACACCAACTAAAGTTGCTGTGGTGGGTACTTCAGCACCCGGATTTACATTGAGTGTAGTTTCTAAAGATCTTCCGATTGTGCCACCATAAAGAGAGGTAAACATAGCACCATAATTGGAAGTAGTATTAAAATCGAATAAACCTCTTGTTAAAATTGTTCCGCCGGAGAGATTTATTGCGGAATTATTTAAAGTAATAACAAAAGAACCTTCACCGAGATTAAAAGAAGCGGGTGATGTTCTTCTGATATAAACAGACACATCAATATTCACGCCGTCATTAACCTGTGACATTGTTAATTCGGCTGTTTGAGATTTTACCTTTCCGGTTATCAAGAGGGAAGATAAAAATAAAAGAATTATTATTATATTTTTCATATTTGTAATATTAAAATTATGGTCTTTGTCTTGAGATACCGGTATTGTTTCTGACTATTGTCCTGTCAGATGAATTAACAACACCGTTTCCGTCGAGGTCAAATCTTATATATCCAATTTGCCCGACATTATTTCTTATTAAAGTTCTATCAGTAGAATTTATAACTCCGCTTGAATTTACATCACCGCTGTATAGACAATACTTACCGCCTTTTAATTTAAGATTATCCCCATATGCACTGCCGGGTGAATTTGTGAAATCATAAATATACGAATCCCCTCTGTTAATTTTTTCACCTCCAAGTTTACTCCAGGTTTCAATACAGTTTCTGTGTTTAATAACAAGATAATATACACCTGAGATTGCGTTTTTAAATTCCAAATCAACAGTGAAATTTACAGAATCCAAAATACCTTTTGCGGAATCAATTATATCGCTGCCCGTGATATCATAAAGATAGGCAGAAATTGTATCTCTCATTCTTAAAGTATTGGTTGATATATTCAATAAACCTTCAGGAATTACAGTTACGTCAAATAACGTAATTGACTCAAGAGAAGCAGTGTCCGGCATAGACAATTCACTTATATTTCCGTTTACATCCTGAGCAGCAACCTTGTAAATATAAATTGAGTCCTGAACAACATTTGTATCAGTTAAATTGTTTGTAAGGGATTCTTTATAAAAAACATCATTTTTAAAAATTAAATATTTTTTTAAATCCGGTTCAATATTTGGTTGCCAATTAAGTTTAATTGAATTAGAATTTCCTGAAGCCATTAAATCAACCGGAGGAAGAGGAGCTAAGTTGTCAATACTGCTTCCACTTAGAATATTTGATCTCCAATATACACTTCCATTTGAAGTCTTTGCTACTACTCTGTAAAAAAATGTAGAGTTACCGTTTGAGTTAGAATCAGAAGGAGTACTTATATTTAAATTATATAATGAATTATTATTTGCGGTTTGAGAATACACTGTTTGCCAGGCAAAACCTGATGTGCCGGGGGGATCGCTTCTTTCAACCTGATAGTGTGTAATCATATTCATATTGAGATAATCATATCCACTTCGGGTAAATTTAATTTTTACGAACCCTCCCTGATCATTAGGTACATCAGAAACTGCTAATATTCTCGGATTTACCTGGGTAGAAGTGGATAAATTTAATTTTGCCAATCCTGACCCTGAGGAATAACCCAAATACCCATATGAAAAGTCGTCCATATTATCACCATTTACATCACCGGCCATAGATAACGATAAACCTAAATCTCCATCATTTTCAGTTCCGATTAAATATAAATCACTTATATTATCCATATTATGAGAACCAAAATAAAAATTTATTTTACCTAAACCATAAATATAATAAGGAGAACAAATTCCAATATCAGAGAAACCATCATTATTTAAATCACCACCACCTTTAACTATGAATCCAAAATTTTCATTTTGATTAGTTCCATTAAAAGTTAAAATTGGTGTTCCGGTCATATTAGGACCTCCGTGATATAATAATGCTTTACCCATCCCTGAGTTAGCACCGGGTGAACCTATTATAAAATCCATAAATCCATCTTTATTAACATCCCCGGCTTTTGAAACTGAAAAACCGAAATAATCTGTATTGTTTGATCCTTTAAAAAGAATCTGTGAATTCGGTAAAAAATTGTTATTTCCATAATACAAATAAGCTTTTCCCTTCCCGGAATCAATTGAATGTGCACCTATAAGAATATCCCCAAATAAATCACCGTTTACATCACCAATTATATCAGCAGAAATTCCAAAATAACTATTCGAAATTTCACCGGTCATTAATACTGTTGGTAAAGAATTTATTGAAGTGCTTCCAAAATAATAATATGCTACTCCCAAACCGGATGATCTTTTTGGTGCCGTGATTATATAATCAGAATTAAAATCTGTGTTTACTCTTCCCATAGTTATTTTATATCCAAATTCATCACCTGTATTAGTTCCTATATAAGTTCTGTCAGCAACTGTATCCATATTCTGCTGACCTAAATATACATAAACTTTACCTCTGAAATTATCAAAACCTCTCGCACCAATCATTATATCATCAAAGCCATCGTTGTTAATATCTCCAGCAGATGAAACGCAATGTCCAAAATAATCATCGAAGTTTTCACCTTCAAAAATTTTATCGGGATTATTATCTAATAATGAACCTCCGTAAAAGACATATACTCTGCCTTTATTGCTTGAATAACCGGGAGCAGAAACTACAATATCATTATATCCGTCACCATTTATATCACCCTCGACAGAAACCTCTGTTCCAAAATATGAATTTGATTGTTGACCAAAGAAAGTTTCATCAGATAAAT
Organism: Candidatus Tepidiaquacellales bacterium UBA6667; assembly: GCA_002455255.1. Taxonomy (GTDB): domain Bacteria; phylum Bacteroidota; class Ignavibacteria; order Tepidaquicellales; family Tepidaquicellaceae; genus UBA9002. The sequence continues at coordinate 170,894 of DKKL01000031.1, forward strand.
CATTACCTGTCATTTTTTGTTTATAGATATAAACTCTACCGGTAAAATCATTAAATCCGTTTGCACCAATTAAAATTTCGCTGTTACCATCACCGTCAAGATCAACAGTTCCCGCAAGACCTTTACCCAGATATTCATCATAAAAAGAACCGTTAGCAATAACATCAGCAGTATTGTTCACAATTTCAGATCCGAAATAAATAATACTTCTTCCTGTACTTGCAAAATAATTTAGAGAACTGATTATGACATCAGAATAACCATCTCCATTAAAATCACCGGCATTTTTTAAAAATGAACCAAAAAAACTGTTAGTTTGAGTTCCATAAAAAGTTGCAGCTGAATAAAGAGAAGGATTTGACCCTCCTAAATATAATAAGGCAATACCGGAATTGGACATATTATTATCAGCTCTTGGAATACCAACTATAAAATCACCATATCCGTCCCCGTTGAAATCACCGGCATCAGAAACAGCGGAACCTAATCTGTCGTCATCTGTACCGCTATATATTACTCTATCAGCTTCATTATTCATTGTTGAACCCTCGTAATATACATAAGCTGCACCGGCGTTATTTCCTGCATCATCATTCATAGGGGAGCCGATTATGATATCATTAAATCCATCTCCATTATAGTCTCCGGTAGAACTAATTGAAAAACCAAACTCATCATCTGCATTAAAACCGGAAAATACTAAATCAGCAACATTATTCATACCTGGACCACCATAATACAAATACACTCTGCCTGCATTAATAAAAGTAGCATCATTTAAATTAGCCCCTATGATAACATCAGCATATCCATCTCCGTTAACATCACCGGCAGATGATAATGAAAATCCGAAATTATCTCCCGTTGCTTCACCTGTAAAAATTACATCAGGGGTGTTATTCAGAACTGAACCGCCAAAATATAAATAAGCCCTTCCGGAATTTATACCATTAGAGTCATTCAGATTTGCCCCAATTAAAAAATCCGGAAAGCCATCTCCGTTGACATCGCCTGTATTGGCAATGCATATTCCAAACTGATCTTCATTAGCATAACCATCAATAATCAGATCGGGAACAAAATCATAATTTTCACCGCCAAGATATAAATATACCCTTCCTCTGTTTGAACCAATGGAGCTGTGAGTAGGAGCGGAAGCTAAAAAATCAGAAAATCCATCTCCATTAAAATCACCCGTGGCAATAGAAAAACCAAATCTTCCGGAAGGATTATTACCGTTTATAAAACTTCTTAAAACAACATCAGTTTCAGGAACGGATTCAAATTTTGAATCATTATTCTGAGCGAAAGAATCACTGATAAATGAATAAGTTAAAAATAAAATTAATAGAAGATAGTTTTTACGCATTATATTTTTTTTATACAAATTTGATATTGTTTGCATAAAATCTCAATTAGAAATTTAATCATAAGTTACGAGATTTTATATTTATTTTTAGAAAGATTATACATAAACTATTGTTTTCTAATAGTTTATACGAATTATATAATAACGACAAAATGGAGAGTTATAAAGTATTAAAAATGATAAAAACTTTTGATGAAGATGAAATCAAAAGTTTTAGAAAGTTTATTAATTCACCTTATTTCAAAAGAGAGAGAGATTTAAATAAATATTTTAATTTTTTAATGAAATATTATCCTGATTTTAATATTTCAAAAAATATTTTAATAAAGAAGTTTTGCGGAGAAGTGACCGAAAAAAATTCAAAGTTGATAAATACATTGAATGCCGATTTGAGAAAAACAATAGAAGATTTTTTTGCGGTTGAATTTATTTTTAACAACGATTATTACTATGCATATTCTTTAATGTCTAAGTTGAGTTTTAACGGGTTATATCCTAATGTAGAAAAAACGATAGACCAATATAAAAAGAAAAATACGGGAATGTATGAAGACCAAAATTTATATTATCAGTTATATATGCTTGACACAATATTACATTCTGCACAAGCGATGCAAGGAAATTTTAATAACATCTTAAAACTAATGATTTCCCAAAGTGAGAATGTCAGTAAATTTTTTATAGTTCTGTCAAATTATTTTCTTAACAGTTTTGCAGTCAGAGATTTAAAACAAGTTTACCCTGATAAAACACTTTTAATAAATTTAATACTGAATAACATAAATTTTGATAAGTTGCTTCATGAGTTTAAAAACTACGAGGGGGATTTCAAAATTAAATTGAATTTATATATAATGGCACTGTTTTCCGGAGCAAAGGATAAAGATAAATTTATAGTTCCATTGATTCATACCTACAAAGAAAATTATGAAAAATTAAACATTGGTGATAAAATTATATTTTTCACATTAATTAACAATTTCATATCAGGTAAAACAAGAGATAAGTATATAAATGAAATGTTTGATTTGATAAAATTTGTTACAGATAAGAAAATGTTGTTATCGTCAGGTTTTCAGCATTATAATATACAAAACTTTAAGACTTCATTACTTATTGCTTTGCGGATTAAGAAAATTAAATGGGCTAAAAAATATTTTAAAGATCACATAAATCATTTACCCGAAGATGTAAGATACAGTGCGGGAAAATATGCAGAATCTTTTTTGCTGAATGCAGAAGGACATTATGAGAAATCAAACGAAAAGCTATTAAAGGTTAAAATAGATAATGAATTTATGATATATGATATCAGGACATTACAATTAAAAAATTATTACGAACTTGCATTAAAGGATTCAGCATATCTTGAAAACTTGATTTATGGTTACAATGCTTTAAATAATTTTCTAAGAACAAACAGGAAAGTATCACATCGGATTATAGAATCGGGGATTGATTTTAAAAAAGGGGTTTCAATATTAATAAAATTTTTGAAAGCAGATAAGAAACCAGCGGATGATATTATATTTGGGTTAAAAAAAGTTTACGGGCAAATCAGAAATTACTGGGTGAAAGAAAAAATTGAAGAGATATTAAATAATTACTAAAGTGATTTAATTTCATTAACAAGTTGGCTTAATACTTTTTTCGCATCTCCAAAAAGCATTTTAGTTTTATCATTATAAAAAAGTTCATTATCAATTCCTGCATATCCTGCATTCATCGAACGTTTATTCACAATAATATTTTTTGCGTTTATAACTTCAAGAATAGGCATTCCATATATTGGAGAAGAAGTGTCAGTTAAAGCAGCCGGATTAACAACATCATTAGCACCAAGAATCAAAACAACATCAGTTTTCACAAATTCCGGATTAATCTCATCCATTTCCAAAAGTTTATCATAAGAGACATCAGCTTCTGCAAGCAGAACATTCATATGCCCGGGCATTCTGCCCGCAACGGGATGTATAGCATATTTCACGTCAACTCCATTATCTTCAAGAAGTTGTTCAAGATCTTTACAAGTATGCTGTGCCTGAGCAACAGCTAAACCATATCCGGGAACTATAACAACTGATTTTGAATAGCTCATCAAAACTGCAGTATCTTGAACAGAAATTTCTTTAATAACACCGGTTTGAGTTTTTGCAGTTGCATTACCTGAAGAAGAATTCCAAGTTCCTATTACAACATTCCATAATGACCTGTTCATCGCTTTGCACATAAGAATAGTTAATATTGTCCCTGAGGAACCGACAAGAATTCCGCCTGTAAGCATAACCTGATTATCATAAAGGAATCCACCGAGAGCAGCAGCAATGCCGGTAAATGAATTTAATAATGAAATAACAACGGGCATATCAGCTCCCCCAATCGGAAACACAAAGAATAAACCATATACAATTGAAAGAAATGATATGAGATATAGAAAAGATAAACTCTGATTTATACCGAAAACAGGAATAATTATTAAAATAAGGATAACTAAAAGAAAAATTAAATTGATAACCTGATGAGCAGGAAAATGGAAATCTTTAATTTTACCTTCAAGTTTTCCATAAGCAATAATACTTCCGGAAAACGAAACAGAACCAATAACTAACCCAGAGAGAATAATTAATAGTTTTATATTAAACGAATCAGAAAAATTATTCGCAGGAAAATGAAGATATTCGAGAAAAGAAATAATCGCAACACACAAAGCACCTAATCCATTGAACAGAGATACCATTTGAGGCATAGCGGTCATCTGAACTTTTTTAGCAACGAGGACACCACCTAAAGTTCCAATAGCTATACCTCCAAAAATCCATACTATATTACCAAGTGGTTTTCCTGATGGAGATACGTATAAAAAAATTGTAGTGAATATAGCTAACGTCATACCCGCTGCTGCTATCAAATTTCCTTTTCTTGCAGATTCAGGATTTGAAAGCATTTTCAATCCAAGAATAAACGTTACAGATGAAATTAAATATGAAATTTCTAAAATATTCAAAATTATTTTTTCTTTTTAAACATTTCCAACATTCTGTCAGTAACAACAAAGCCACCAACAACATTTAAAGTGCCAAAAACAACAGCCAAAAACCCAAGAATTAAGGAAAGATAATCATTGCTATCGGCAAGCCCGATAACTATTATTGCACCAATAATAACAACACCATGGATAGCATTTGCTCCGGACATTAAAGGAGTGTGAAGTATAGAAGGTACTTTTGATATAACTTCAATTCCCAAAAAAATTGATAAGATTATAATGTAAACTGCATCAATATTATTTCCAAGAAAATTAATTATATTTTCTATCATAATGATTTTAAAATTTTTCCCTGATGAGAGATACAAGCAGAACTGATAATCTCGTCATCAAAGTTTAAATTAATATTGCCGTTGTTTAAAAAAAGTTTAACAAAATTTAAATAATTTTTTGCAAGGAGTTTTGAAGCATCAAACGGGACAAGCGAAGCCAGATTTGAATTTCCGATAATCGTAATACCATTATGAACATTAGTTTCATTATTCAAAGTCAGTTCACAGTTACCACCGGTTGATGATGCAAGATCAATAATTACCGAACCTTTTTTCATTTGGTTCACAGTTTTTGCAGATATTAAAACAGGTGCTTTTTTATTTGGAATTTGTGCAGTAGTAATTATAATATCAGATTTGACAGCATGATTATGAATCATTTCAGATTGCATTCTTTTAAATTCTTCTGATTGTTCAATGGCATAACCACCGGCAGAAGCATCTTCACGGGCACCTGCAACTTTGATAAATTTTGCACCGAGACTTTTAACTTCTTCTTCAACGGCGGAACGTGTATCAAATACTTCCACAACAGCACCAAGTCTTTTAGCAGTGGCAATTGCCTGTAAACCTGCTACTCCAGCACCTAAGATTAGAACTTTAGCAGGAGGAATGCTTCCGGCTGCCGTTATCATCATAGGGAAATATCTCGGTAAATGTGAAGCAGCCGTAAGAACTGCTTTATAACCCGAAACATTTGCTTGTGAAGAAAGAACATCCATAATTTGAGCTCTGGTTATTCGAGGAAGATATTCCAGTGAGAAAGTCGTAATATTATTTTTATTAATAAGTTCAATAATATTTCTGTTTTGAACAGGTTTTAAAATTCCGATTAAAATAGTTTCCGGTTTAAATTTAGAGATTATGTTTTCATCAGGAATATCTATACATAGGATAATATTTGCATTTTGCAAACCATTTAAATCGGAAATTTTTGCACCCGCATTAATGAAATCATCATCAGATTGGTAAGAACTAATTCCCGCATTTTTTTCAAACAGAATTTCAGTATTTAATGAACTATACACTTTGATTGTATCGCTTGAAAGCGGTATTCGGTTATCGTATAGTTCTTTTAAAACAAAAATATTCACAAGAAATATTATTATATTATGAAAAATGACTTAAAAAAATCTGCATAGCACCGGGCACAAAGAATAAAGTAGAGAGAAAACCTGCTGCGGCACCACCCAAATGAGCTTCATGACCAATATTCCCTAATTTACTTTTCATTCCATATATGGAAAATGCTATCCACAAAACCGCAAATAACCAGGCAGGCATTGGGAAAAACAATACAAATATAGTACTTGTAGGGGAATATATTATATAAGAAAACACAACACCTGAAACGGCACCTGATGCACCAACGGCGACATAGTTAGGATCTTTGTAATGCAGAAGCACAGTAAAAACAGAACCAACCAATAATGAAACAAAATATATAATCAGAAATATCAAACTTCCGTTCATAAATCCGAACTGAGCATTCCAAAACTGTTCAAGAGTAATACCGAAAGAAAATAATGCGAGCATATTAAAAAACAGATGAGGAAGATTAGCATGAAGAAAAGCAGAAGTTATAACTTGATAAATGGATTTATTGTAAACAACCTGATGAGGCCATTCAGCAAACTTAACAAAATAAATGGGGTTTGAATATAATGCCCAAAGAGATATTGCTACATTTGCAAAAATTAAAGTAATTGTTACAGGAGAATCAGTTAAGGACATATTTTCAATTTTTTAAAATTTTTTTAATAATCGCAGGACCTTCGTATATAAAGCCCGTATAGATCTGAACTAAATCAGCACCTTTGTTACACTTATCCTGAAAATCTTCTTTTGTAAAAACGCCACCAACTCCAATCAAATTTAACTTCTTATTTTGAAATTTTAAATTTAAATCATTTAGTTCATAAAGAATTTTATCAGAGAGATTTTTCAAAGGTTTACCGCTGAGACCACCTTGCTGTAAAGGATTTTGAAGAAGATTTTCTCTTGAAATAGTTGTATTAGTTGCAATTATACCCGTAAGTGAATATAAGTTTACCAATTCATAAATTGTAATTAATTCCTCTTCCTCAAGATCGGGAGCAATTTTTAAAAAAACCGGTTTTAATACTTTGTTCAATTCGGAATTTTTATTTTGAATTTCCGAAAGCAATTGAGACAAAAAGGATTTGTTTTGCAAGTCACGCAAAGATTTTGTATTAGGAGAAGAAATATTAATCGTAAAATAGTCAGCGACATCATTTAATACAATAAAACATTTTGTATAATCACTATAAGCATTGATATTTGGTGTATCCCTGTTTTTACCAATATTCACACCGACAATTAATCCATTTTTCAGCAGAGGTTTTGCTTTTTGAATATTCTTCTTAATCGCTTCGGCACCTAAATTATTAAACCCTAATCTGTTAATCAAAGCTTTATCACTTGTCAATCGAAAAATTCTCGGTTTAGGATTCCCCTGTTGAGCAATGGGAGTAACAGTTCCGACTTCAATATGAGAAAAACCGATTGCATCCCAAAATCTCAAAGCAACACCATTTTTATCAAAACCAGCCGCAAGTCCGAGTTTATTTTTAAAATTTAGATTTGAGATATTAAAAATATTTTTAGAATTAGGATTATAAAACATGGAAAATAAGGGAAGGAGGAAACTGAATTTAGAAACAATAAACAGAACAAAATTGTGAACAGATTCAGGATTAAAAAGAAATAAAACAGGTCTGATTAAGATTTTATACAATTTATTGTATTTATTACAAATATGTATATCTTTTGGAAATAAAAAAACCCTGAATGAAGTTCAGGGTTTTTATCCGGTTTTGAAAGTCGGAGCGGCAAGATTCGAACTTGCGACCTCCAGATCCCAAATCTGGCGCGATAACCGGGCTACGCTACGCTCCGTTTTTTGAGTAATTATAAAAATACCGAAAATAGTATTTTTATACAATGAAATTTATAGTAAATTTATTGAATCTTACAAATATTATAACAAAAAGGAGAAAAAATGAAGTTTTTTAAATTATTAATTTTGTTTTTATTGATTTCACCAATGGTTTATTCAAATCCTTCAATTAGTTTCACTGAACTAATGGAAAATTTTGAAAGAAATCCAAAAGTTCTAATGGAAATAAAACAGATTTCAAAAAATCAAAATATCCCATATGAAATATATACATCTGATAAAAAATTAATACTTGCAAAAGGTATTGAGAATGGTCAGTTAGTTTATGCGGTTATAAGAAATTTACTCAATGTATTTGAAAATACTTCTGTAATGTATTATAGTCAAGTAAAAGAAAATTTCAATTTATCCACTTCAAAACTTGTGTATGGTAATGGCAGAGTTGAAGATAATACAAACGGAGTTTATGATGTTCAGTTGTCAAGCTCAAGAGGAGCATACGGATTGTTAATGATACCTGAATGGTCAGACAAAGTATTTGCTTTTGACGGGGAGACAGGAGATTTAGTTGATACAAACTTTATCCCTATTACAAATCCACAATTGCAAAGTCCAAAACAGGCAACGCTACATATTTCAAAAAGAATATTGGTTTCAGATCAGATTTCGGATGTAGTTCAAAGATTTGATACATTGGGAAATTATATAAATATATTTGCCCCATCAACGGGATTGAACACCGCAATACTTGATAACATCAGAGGATTTGGAATCAGAAATAACTGGAATATACTTGTTACAGTTGGTTCCGGAGCGAGCCAGAATACAATTCAGCAATTTGATACAGCCGGAAACCATATTGGTACTTTTATAAACACAAATGTAAACAGTCCCTTTTCTGTATTAGTGAGATCTAATGATATATTAGTAACAAATTCAAGCGGTACTGCCGATGTAACAAGGTTTGATTTAAACGGAACATATTTAGACAATTTTGCTGTATCTTCGCTTAGCTTTGCACAACAGATAATCAGATTATCAAATGGAAATATTGCGACAGCATATTTCACCGGAACAACAACATCGGGATTATTAATTACTGATTCAACCGGAACGTCAGTTGCAAATACATTCCAATCAGTAACAGGATTACGTGGTTGCTGGCAATTACCAAACGGAAATTTCATTGTTACAAATGCTTCAGGAGTTCATGAAATAAACGGAACAACCGGAGCATCAATCAGAACCATTATAGTTAGATCAAATTTTCAATATGTTGATAAATACAATCCACAAACACTTACAAATATAACACCGATTACAACAAATTCAGTTGCAGATGCATACAGTTTAAAGAATAACTATCCAAATCCGTTTAACCCTCAGACTACAATTGAATTTACAATTCCGGAAAACGGATTCGTAAAACTGAAAGTTTATGATGTATTAGGCAAAGAGGTTTCCAGTTTAGTAAATGCAAATCTGGTGAAAGGAAATTATAAAATTGATTTTGACGGGTCAGGTTTAAACTCCGGAATTTATTTTTACAGATTGGAATCAGGTAGTTTTGTACAAACAAAAAGAATGACACTGATAAAATAAAATTTCATTTCATTACTCTAAAAGTCCCGTTTAATTAAAACTAAAGCGGGACTTTTTTTATGTTAAAAAATTCTAATTAAATTAGACAAAAAGCCGCATAAGTTTTATTATTTTATTTCCATAAAAATATTTCCAAAATATTTCCTGTGCTTTTTAACAGAAAGAATATTTTTATTTTTGATAAAAATTAAAAATAAAATAATGAAAACAAAAATTTTATCTCAAGAGACATTTAAAGCATTAACCGTTTTTCAATTTAATTTTGAACCGACAGATGAAATGAAAATTTTAACAGGTGATGAAGCGATTGAAAGCAAACAAGTAACAATTACAGAAACAAGTGATTCAGGTACGGTAGGAAATTTATTAGCACAGAATTTGTCAAATGAATTTGTGTTTTTTTCAGACGGTGATATCTTGAAAGGTGCTAAGCAAAACCGAACATTGAACACATCAATACTTATGAGACCAAACAGTAAAGTAATATTCCCGGTAAGCTGTGTAGAGCAAGGAAGATGGAGGTTTAACAGCAGAGAATTTAAGAATGAATCTTTTTCAAAACCTCCTAAATTAAGAAAAGAAATGAATGAGAATGTTTTATTCAATAAAAAGAAAAACCCGAAATCATTTGATGCAAATCAGTCTAAAGTTTGGGAATCTGTAAGCTTTTACAATAATATTTATGAAGCTAATTCAAATACATTATCATATTCAGATGTTTATGAAAAGGAGAACTTAAATTTTGATAATTTTAAAAATAAATTCTTGTATTCAAATAACTCATCCGGCTTTGCATTTTTTAAAAACAACAAATTAATTTCAATTGATGTATTCAACAATTCATATTTAGGTTCCCACTATTTCAAAAAATTATTATTAGGTATAATTCCCGATGTTTATTTGACACAAAACATTGATAATTATGATGAGAAGAAATGTATTGATGCATTTAATTATTTCATTTCAGCATATGGCGAAGAGAAATTCAGAGAATATAATGGCGTAGATGCAGGTAAAGAAAAAAGATTTGATTCGGAAATATTAACAGGAATGGAACTTACCTATGAAAATCGACTTATACATTTATCGATTATTAATCTGAACTAAAATACTGATCAACAGCTTTTTTAGCCAAAGTGAGATTAAACCCTCTGGAGACAAGATATTGGAAAGATTTTTTTTTCTTTTCAAAATTGTCTCCTTTTTTAATTTTGGGTACATATTTGTTCAAAAGTTTTAAAGCATTTTCAAATTCTGATTCTTCAGAATACATTTCCTCAATATTTTTATCAATTAATTCTCTGTCAATGCCGGTATCAGTAAGTTTAAATTTCAATAGTCGTTTACCCATTGGTTTATATCTTAACTTACTTTCAATAAATTGTTTTGAATAAACATCATCATTTAAATATTTCAACGAAGTTAACCAATCAATAACTTCAGAAATTGAACCATCAGATATTTTAAGAGATTTTAATTTTTTTTTTACATTAGCGGTAGTTCGGGGTTTATATCCTAAAAACCTTATTGAAACTTTTTTAGCAAAGTTTATTTCGTCATAAGATTTTATGTTTTCAATTTGTAACTCTGAAAGTGTATCACCTTTACGCAGTCCAAACTTAACAAGAGAATCAGAATATATACCAAATGAAAATTCGTTATTAATGAAAACATTATATCTGTCAGCATCCTTTTTTTGTTTTTCAATGGATGTAATTTCGGATGCTGACATATAAGATAGAAAGTTTTATTTCTTTTTTGAATCCTTAGTTTCTTTAGAATCTTTTGCAGTTTCGTCAGATTTATTACCGTTAGAATTTGTTACTCCGATACCCATAGCTTCCCTCACCTGATTTAAAACTTTACTCATCAATTCAGGAGTTTCATTAAAGAGTTTTTTGAGACCATCTCTTCCCTGAACTCTGTAATCTTCATAAGTGAACCAGGCACCGCCTTTTTTGATTATCTCCTGATTTACCGCAAGATCTATCAAGTCACCTGATTTTGAGATTCCTTCATTATACATTATATCAAACTCAACTTCCTTAAAAGGTGGTGCAACTTTATTTTTGACAATTTTTACTTTTGTTCTGTTTCCGGTTACTTCAGTACCGTCTTTAATCTGCCCAATTCTTCTGATATCCATTCGAATAGAGGCATAGAATTTCAGAGCTTTACCACCTGTGGTAGTTTCAGGAGATCCAAACATAACACCAATTTTATCCCGAAGCTGGTTAGTAAAAATGAGAACAACATTTGACTTTGCAACAGCAGCAGTTAGTTTTCTGAGAGCTTGAGACATTAACCGAGCTTGCATACCCATAACAGCATCACCCATCTCACCTTCAATTTCCGCACGAGGGGTAAGTGCTGCAACAGAATCAACAACAATAACGTCTAAAGCATTACTTCTTACTAAAGTTTCGCAAATTTCGAGAGCTTGTTCACCATATTCAGGTTGAGAAATTAAAAGATTGCTGACATCAACACCGAGTTTTTGAGCATAAGAAGTATCAAGGGCATGTTCAGTATCTATAAAAGCAGCAAGTCCACCGCTTTTTTGGGCTTCTGAAATAATATGAAGACAAATAGTAGTTTTACCGGATGATTCCGGTCCGTAAATTTCAATAATTCTACCGCGAGGAACACCACCAATTCCTAAAGCAGAATCTAAGGATATAGAACCGGTAGAGATGGCTTCAATTTTTGTAATTGGCTTGTCACCAAGTCTCATCACTGTTCCTTTCCCGTGATCTTTTTCTATTTGATCAAGAGCGATTTTAAGTGACTTAAGTCTGTTATTTTTATCGTCTGACATATTTAAAATGAATTTAATTGATTAAAGTTAAGACAAGTTATAAATCTTTTCTGTAAAAAAAAATACTATAATTAATTAAGGATAAAAATTCTAATAGAATTAGAATTTTTTTAAAATGAATTTTTTTAGTTGAAATTAATTAATTTAATAAGCACCTTTAGCTTTGATTACGGCGATCGGAGTAATTAATAATATTTTTAAATCCATATTGAAGCTTAAATTATTGATATAAGCCATATCAAAGTGTATTTTTTCATTCATAGATAAATCACTTCTACCATTTATTTGCCAAAGGCCTGTAATCCCGGGTTTTATTGTATGCCTAACATTAATAAAACTCGTTGGAAAATACTTAATTTCTGACTCAGTAATAGGTCGAGGTCCAATTAAACTTAGGTCTCCTTTTATTACATTTATAAATTGAGGAAATTCATCAATACTATATTTTCTCGCTATAGAACCAAATGGCTTAATTACTCTTGGGTCATTTTTTAAACAATAAAATTTCTCCCACTCATCTTTTGCATCCGCGTTTAAATTTAAATATTCATTTAAAATTTTATCTGAATCTTGATACATTGTTCTTAATTTGTATAAATTGAATAATTTCCCATTTTTACCAATCCTTTTATGCGAATAATAAATTTTTCCGGGGGAATAAATTTGAATCAATAAAACTGTTAAAATAAATATAGGAGAAAGTAAGAATAAAAATAGTACCGAGAATATTTTATCCAAAATAAGTTTTATAAATTTATACATAAAATTTTAACTGTAAATTCTCGCAATTCTAAAAAATTCTGCATACTTAACACCTATTTGTTTACCTCTTACTTTTAAATTTAACAATAAGTCTTCCGGAGTTCTACCAAAATCAAATTCATTTTTATAACATTTCATTGCCTTTAATTTATTTTTCACATCAATTTCAGACAGTTCAACAAAAAAATTAGGATGAAAATTTTTAAAATAACCTTGATCCGTAGAGGAAGAAACTTCAAAAAACATTACTGTTTTATGATCTCTTATTGGGCGAGTAGAAATTTCTACGGATTTTGAATTTAATTTGTGAGATTGATGCAAATCGAATGGACAATGTGTTAAAATTACATCATATTGTTTAGTATATTTTTCTATGATTGTATTCAACTTCCAAAAATTTTGTTCGGCAATATCTTCACAAATTAACTCATCATGAATTAATGGAATTGCACCTAAGATTGAACAGGCTTTTTTAAAAGATGTTAAATATTTATTCCAGTTTTCTTTGCTTCTATTTCCATTACTTTTTAAAACTAAAAGAATTGATACAACTGACCCTTTTCTGACCAGAGAATGAATAAAACCTCCACATCCTATAGTTTCATCATCGGGGTGTGAAATGACGCATAATATTTTTTTATTTTTAAAATCCATACTATATTTATTAAATTTGCATTAATTATAAAATCCAAATTAATAATGGCTTAAAAAAACATAAAAAATTGTAAACTTAAAAAAAAGTTAAATTTTGTGATAAAAAAAAGGAGTCTTATTAGACTCCTTTTTTTGTAACAAATAAATTTAAAATAATAATTTATGAACAGCCGGATGTTTCGCCACAGGTTTGACATTTCAGGCAAGTTCCGTTTCTAACCATAGTTAATGATTGACAATTTGTACATATATCACCAGTATATCCACGCAAACGAGCCTGTTTTACTTTTTCAGTATAAGAATCAGAATTAACAAGTATTGAAGTGCCGACCGATGCAGAGATACTCGGTTTAACTCCATTTCCTAATGAAGGATTTACATCAGAAGAGACTGGTTTGATGCTTACTGTAGGTTCTTTTACCGGTTCATCAATTTTTCTTTCAATCAATCTTTCCTGAATAAGCTCTTCTTCTTCAAACTCTTCATCATCCATTTTTGATAACGCATCAATCGGGCTGGTTTTGATTTCATCTTCATCAACATGAGAAAGATCTGTTCTTCCGAGATAAGTTACGGCAAGTTCACGGAAAATATAATCTATCAATGAAGTTGTCATTTTAATCTTAGGATTACCAATAACAATACCGTTAGGTTCAAATCTTGTATAAACAAACGCATCTACAAATTCATCAAGTGGTACGCCATGTTGTAAACCGAGAGAGATGGCAATAGCAAAACAGTTCATAAGACTTCTGAATGCTGCACCTTCTCTATGCATATCAATAAATATTTCACCAAGCTGTCCATTTTCATATTCCCCTGTTCTTAAATAAACCGAATGATTACCAATTTTTGCTTTTTGAGTATAACCTTTTCTTCTGAAAGGCAGTTTTCTTCTTTTTGCAATATATCTGTGAATAATTTTTTCTGCTACTTTCACAATATCTCCGCTTCCCGGTAAAGATTTTGATAAATCCTGCGGAGTTAAAATCATTTCATCAGATTCTTCTTCCTCATCAACCATTGAATTTAAAGGTTGAGAAAGTTTAGAACCATCACGATAAAGAGCATTTGCTTTTAAGCATAAAGACCATGATTTCATATAAGCAGTTTTCATATCATCAATAGTTGCCTCATAGGGAAGATTGATAGTTTTAGAAATTGCACCTGAAATAAACGGTTGAGCGGCTGCCATAATTTTGATATGTGCATCCGCAGAAATATATCTGGTTCCTTTTTTACCACACTTGTTTGCACAATCAAATATAGGATAATGCTCTTCTTTTAAATGAGGTGCACCTTCGATTGTCATAGTTCCACAAACATAATCATTTGCTTCATCAATTTGGACTTTTGAAAATCCTAAAGCTTTTAATATGCTAAAATTAATATCATCAATCTGTTCTTCAGTGAACCCGAGAACATTCTTGCAAAAACCTGCACCAAGGGAATGTTTATTAAATACAAAATTTATATCAAAACAAGTTGGTAACTGCTTTTCTATATTCTTAATTATTTCTTTAGTAAATCCTTTTTCAAGGAGTATTTTACCATTTATATGAGGGCAACCGATTAAAGAACCATGCCCTTTGGTATATTTAACAATATCTTCAGTTTCATGTTCAGTATAACCCAGTTTTTTCAGAGCAACGGGAACAGATTCATTTATAATTTTAAAATAACCACCACCGGCAAGTTTTTTAAATTTTACGATAGCAAAATCAGGTTCTACTCCGGTAGTATCACAATCCATTAATAAACCAATAGTACCAGTAGGAGCAATAACCGTAACCTGAGCATTTCTATAACCATATTTTTCACCTAAAGATAATGCTCTGTCGGCATCTTCTCTTGCTGCTTTTAATAATTCATCCGGGCAATACTTTTTTTCAATTCCAATAGGAAAAATAGTTAATCCTTCGTATTCATTTTGATTAAGATTATAAGCCGCTCTTCTGTGATTTCTTATCACACGCAACATATTATCTTCATTTTCTTTATATCTTGTGAAAGAACCAAGCTCTTTTGCCATTTCCGCAGAAGTTGCATAAGAAGTCATATGCAAGATACAAGTTAATGCACCTGTGATTGACAAAGCTTCATTTGAATCGTAAGGAATACCCTGACGCATAAGCAAAGCCCCGAGATTTGCATAACCTAAACCTAAGGTACGGTAATCATATGAAAGCTGAGCAATATTTTTACTTGGGAACTGAGCCATTAAAACACTAATTTCAAGAACGATAGTCCAAAGTCTTGTCGCATGTCTGTATTTTTCAACTTCAAATTTCTGTGATTCCTGATCAAAAAACTTTACAAGATTCAGCGAAGCAAGATTGCACGCGGTATCGTCGAGGAACATATATTCAGAACATGGATTGGATGCTTTGATCTCACCACCGGAAGGGCAAGTATGCCATTCATTAATAGTATTATGAAACTGAATTCCGGGATCAGCACACGCCCATGCTGAATAACAAATATCTTCCCATAAATCCCTTGCCTTCAAAGTTTTGCAAGGTCGAGGAGATCTGTTTTCTTTAGTTGCTTTTTTAAGTTCTGTTCTGTGATATAAATTCCAATCTGCATCATTTTTAACAGCCTCCATAAATTCATTATTTGCTCTAATACTATTGTTTGAATTTTGTCCTGAAACAGTCATATATGCTTCGGAATTCCAGTCAGTATCATAAACAGGCATTTCTATTTCTTTATATCCAAGTTTAGCTAACTGAATAACCCTTTCAATATAATTCTGAGGAATCATAACTTTTTTAGCTTCAGCAATAGCAGTAGCCAAGTTTTTGTTAGTTTTCCTGTTATAACCGTCATTTTCCGGATGTACACTATTACATGCTTTAATTATATTATTTAAATGTCTGCTTAAAAGTTTAGAACCTGTAACTAAAGCCGCAACTTTTTCTTCTTCTATTACTTTCCAGTTGATAAATTCTTCGATATCAGGATGATCAAGATCAAGAGTAACCATTTTAGCAGCACGCCTTGTAGTACCACCTGATTTAATAGCACCTGCAGATCTGTCTCCAATTTTTAAGAAAGACATTAAACCTGAAGATTTACCTCCACCGCTAAGATTTTCACCTGAACCTCTAAGGTTTGAAAAATTAGAACCTGTGCCCGAACCATATTTAAACAAACGTGCTTCTCTAACCCAAAGATCCATAATGCCACCTTCATTTACGAGGTCGTCAGAGACAGATTGAATAAAACAGGCATGAGGTTGAGGATGAGTATAAGCATCAGTGGAAGTGATGAGTTCTTTAGTAACCGGATCAATATAATAATGACCTTGAGAGGGACCCGAAATTCCATAAGCCCAGTTCAAGCCGGTATTAAACCATTGAGGAGAATTAGGAGCTGCCATTTGAGTAGCAAGCATATAGAATAATTCTTCATAAAAATTTCTTGCATCTTCTTCTTTATCAAAATATCCGTGTTTCCAACCCCAATATGTCCAGCAACCTGCAAGTCGATGGAAAACCTGCCTCGAATCAGATTCAGACACAAATCTTTCATCTTCATTAAGTTTCCCGAGTTTTTCAAGGTCAGGTTCAGAAGCACATAACCAGTCAGGAATTCCATCTTCTTTTATTTTTTTAAGGAATTTTGGAATACCGGCTTTACGGAAATACTTCTGCGCAATTATGTCAGTGGCGACTTGTGACCATTGTTTAGGAATGACAATGTCATTCATTTCAAAAACAACCGAGCCGTCAGGGTTTCTTATCACGGAAGATCTTTTTTCGTATTCAACATTTTCGGAAGCCTTAAGAGCTTGAGGGACAAATAATCTGTTAATTTTCATTTTTACGGTAATTAAAAATTTTTATAATATATTGAAAGCACATTATTGAAGGGATAAAAAATCCGGTAATGATATTACTATCACTCCGGACATAAAATTTTATAGACTTATTTTTCTGTAGTTAATCTTCGATAATCTTGAGTTTAAATTTTTATTTTTCCCCTGCAATGATGTGTGTGTTTTAAAATAAATTTGTATAACAAAATTAACACAACTCTTTTATAAATGCAAACACCGAACTGAAAATTTCACTATTGACTTTTAAAAAATTTTTACGGTATAAATATTTTTTTGTAAAGAAAAAAATTTTAAAGGAAAAACAGAATGTAAATACTGTGTTTTAAGAAATTCACATCAAAATAATTACACTGAAAATTTATATAAAAATTTGGAATTTACAAAAATTATCAGTATAAAAATATTTAATGGGAGTAACATTATGAATGCAGAGAAAATTTATCTTGAAAGGGGGTGGATTAAGATATTATATCTTAATAACTTTTTATCTGCGTGGAGGCAATTAAAAGTTGGTCGCGCCCTTTTTTTTTATATTACGGAGCTCGTATCAATATTTTGTTATATTTTTATTTAATGACTACCATTTTACGTGTATACTTTAATTCATTATCAACATATACAGAATAAAGAAAAACACCACTATTAAGTTTCAAGTCTAATAAAATGTAGTTTACTCCTGTCTGTTGTTCTTTCTTTTCTAATCTATAAATTTCTTTTCCAAGCACATCATAAACTTTAAGTTTTATATTTGCAGGTCTTGTAAGTGAATATTTTATTTTTGTGCTTGAGTTAAAAGGATTTGGAAAGTTGCCATATAAAACAAAGTTATTTGAAACCCTATAATTGATATTTTCTATATTGGTAACATCATTATATTTAAGAAGATATGATTTAAAACTAGACAAAGATTCAATATAGCCTTCACCTGAAATAAAAATACCATTTCTGTTTTTTATTAAATTATTTCCGCTAAAATTGGAATCCAAATCATAGTAATATTTATCCCAAATTAAATTTCCTGAAGAATTATATTTTAAAAAAAATAAACCATATTGAGAATTTGATATTAAATAAAAAGTTTCTGTTCCTATTAAAAAAATATTATTGTATTCGTCTATAATTAATTTAATCGGAAGATATCCTTTATTGATTTGATTATAAAAATTTCTTCCCCAAGTTAATTCTCCTGTTATTTTATTTATTTTACATATTCGTGAAACGTTAAAGTCAGTGAGAATTACTCTCAAAGAAAATAATGGATTATAATCATTATCTAATATTAAATCACGAGGAATTGAGTTTTTAAGTGTATCATAATATGTATAAACCCATTCTAAATTACCCGATTCTGAATATTTTAAACACTTAGCAGATGAGCCATTATTAAATCTTTTTTCAGACTTTACCATTACATATGAATTATTCTCACTGTCTAATACAATTTTCTGACCGTAATCAATCGTCCCTGTATCTTGAAATCCTCCGAGTCTTTCGGTATAATATTTCATCCACGCTAATTGTCCGTTTGATGTCAGCTTAAATGTACATACATCATCTATTCCAGCTTTTCCAATTGTTCCTGTTATATATGCATTCTGATTTCCATCTATTGCTATTGAATTCGCTTCATCATTACCTTCTATTCCTGAGTCATATGTATATTCGTAAATAACATTCCCGTTTGTATTATACTTTACAACACAAATATCTCTATATACACCTGTTCCAACCGATGAACCCACTACATAAACATTTGATGCATCGTCAAGAGTTATTGCATTTGCAGATGAGTAAACTCCCAAAATACTGTATGATTTTACCCATCTCAGAACTCCGGATGAATCATATTTGACCGTAAACCAGGAACTCGCATCATCTCCCGTTACATAAGCATTACCGTTTTTATCCACCGCCAAACCTATGGGACTATTAATTATATTATAAGGACTTCTGTAATACCTTGCCCAAATTAATTCTCCGTTTTTATTATACTTAATTGTGTTATAACCGTTATAAAAAACAAGAAGGTAAGTATTCCCAAGAGAGTCTTGTTTCATATCGGTTATATAGTTATCCTGATTTGGAGTGTTGTTCCATGTTCTTACCCATTCAAGGTTTAATTGAGAATAGGATGGTTCTGCAATCAGAAAAATTTCTGATAGAATAACGATTAATACAAATAAAAATTTATTCAAAATGATTTATAAATTTATCTAATATATGTAAATATAAGGGATTTCATGATTTCATAGTTAAGCGGTTTATCAATTTTTGCTGTTTCAAAGATTTATCTGTTCGGCTATTTTCATTATGACTTGATAATTGTTTTTAACTTAAATCAATATTATGATTTAGTCAATAGTAAAAGTAATTACCAAAAAAATTCTCCTTATTTATTATACTGAATTTATTATTTTTAAATACGAATTTTAAAAATAAAAATGTTTATGAAATTGGAAAATATTTATCTTGAAAATGTTATAAAAGAATTTATTGATATAAAAAAACAAGGTGAGAGGGCTATGTCTCAGATTAAAGATGAAGACTATTTTTATCAACCAAATCAGGTGACAAACAGCATTGCAATTATCATAAGACATCTTACAGGAAATATGATTTCCAGATGGACTGACTTCTTAACAACTGATGGAGAAAAAGAATGGAGAAACAGAGATGAAGAATTTGAAGAAGTGTTTTATACAGATAAAGATGACCTTATGGACAGATGGGAAAAAGGGTGGAAATGTGTATTGGATGCGGTAGGAAGTCTTACCACCGAAGACCTCACTAAGACTGTTTTCATCAGGAAAGAACCACATACTATCATTGCCGCCATTAACAGACAATTGACACATTATTCCTTTCATATCGGGCAAATAGTTTATATGGCTAAATATCTTGCGAGGGATAACTGGAATAGTTTATCCATTCCAAAAGGGCAAAGCAAAGAATTCAATGAAAAACTGATGGGTAAAAATGGATGAAAGTTATATTTAAAGTAAAAATGAAAATAGAAAATAATTAATTCAAAAACTGACTTTTCCTTTTCTTAATTTCAGTTTTTTCAATTCATCTTTGAAATAATTCAAAAATTGTCTGTGCTCATAAAGCATTATAAAATTTTTTAAGGTCTCTTTTAATTTTTTATAAGTTTTATTCATCAATTGCTCTGATTCAGAATCTTGCTTGTATCTGTGATATTCCCGAGCATACCCATATAAAATTGCAAGATGTTCGAGTGTAAATTGAGGACTAATAAATCCGGCAACTCCGTCATTATCATCAGGCATATCCCATGGTTTGATTTTACTGTTCTTATTTAAAAACTTCTTACATAGCGTTGAAAAAGAATCATACTTTGAATGTTTAACATTAAACTGTTTGCATTTGTATAATAAAAATTCTGTATCTATTTTATTTATTATATTTTCCAATTCCTGATCAAGGTTCAGTCTGATAATATCTTTTTTAGAATTTTTGTTGGTTAACTTTTTCATAATTTTGAATTTGATTTAATCAAAATTATGAAAATTCAGATATGAATTGATCTAAAATTATTAGAATTATTTAATAAGTGAAACAAATTTCTCAATAATTTTTTCGAAATATTCAACTCTGACAGTAGAAAATTTTTTTAGAACAATTTTCTTATCTATTGTGAATAATTTATGAATTTTTACAACCGATTGTTCCGGGAGTTCATTTGATTCCAGGTCAGAATCATTTAATTCTATTGAATAATCATCAGATAGATGCTTACTTGTAATAACACAAACAATCAAATCATTAAATATTTTATTATAATTTTCAGAAGAAATTACGAGTGCAGGTCTTTTTTTTGAACCACTAAGATCAGAGTATGGGAATGGAATTAAAATTATATCTCGTTGACTATAGATCATCCCATTTCGATTTTATATTTGAATCGTAATTTTCTTTTATAACATATTCTGTTAAATCATATGTATTATCTGTTAAATGATAAGAAGATTTTTGTGAATTTATGAGTTTTAGCAATTCATAAAGTTTTTTTATGAATTCTTTATCCCTCAGAATTTCTAATTCTTTCTTCATTGAATTGTATTCAACCAAAGGAATAGTAATTTTTTCCATAAATCAAACTAATTAAATTTCTAAAAATTCACAATGATATAAGTATATACAAGAAATCAGATCTCAATGCCTAAAATTGCATCTTTATAGCGGTTTTCTGAAATTTTATAGAAAGGAATTCCGAGTATTTCTAAACTGTGAAAATCTATATTATAATTAAAAGTTTTCATCATATCTGACTTTTCAGCTTCCATAGATATCAAAATGAACTCGGCTAATTTTTTTGCATCTTCTTTTCCATAGGCAAATCCGACAAGTTTAGTATTGAATTTTTGAGGTGAAGCAACGGGGTTTTTCATTGTGAACTCTTGCGCTAATACTTTCATATTATCAAGAGAACAATAAAATGCCGGGATATAAAATATAACACTGCCGGAACCGGTGGGATTATTTGAACCAAAAAGATTTTTGAAAAAATTTCCGCTTGCATTTCTTTCGTGAATTGTGACAGTGGTTTTCAACAACCAAAATGGTTTGTAAATTGGTTCTCCATTCCCTCTCATTGTAGCAGCAGCAAAATTAATTTCAATTGGTATCAGTTCACCGTCAACAATTTCAAATCCTGAACCACAACTCATACAATAAGTTATGTTGTCATTAACTTCTACAACAAGACCGCTATCGCAATTTTTACATTTTACTGCGATTAATTTAAAATCAAAATTAGGAGTTGAAGTATTTTCCTGAGTCAAAATTTTTTATTTTTTAAATGAATTAAAAATAGCTCCTGCAACAATACCAAGTGCCATAGAGCCGGCTGTATTTTTAACCATTGCCATAGCATCTACAGACGGAAGTGATTTAACAATTTTCTTACTTTTATCTTTTTCAACATTAATACCGGTACCTTCTTCAATTTCACCACCATATCGGAATTTTTTCCATCCCCAGAGAATTATAAATATTCCAAGCACGAGAGAAACGAGATAAAAAATAAATGCACCTTCTTCAAGCTCACCGATAAAACCAATCGGAGCAAAAAGAGTAGTCAGAAACATACCAACACCGACACCAATAATTCCTGTAACTGCACGATATAAATTATTCCCGGGTGCTTTTCCATAGCAAACCGAACCATCTTCACCATCAATAACGACTTGATAAGTTCTTTCTGCAAAAGAATATCTTACTACCCATAAAGGATAATACACAATATGAATATCTTCCCTTACTAAATCATAATGCTTAAATGAAATTCTATCAACAAAAGCTGAATATTCGGCAACTTTTGCAAATTCATCTTTAGCTTTGCTTGCTACTTCAATTTCTGAAGAAATAATGTTAAACATCATTCCCTGTGATTCAAGATTTTCAAAATCAACCGGGAGAAGTTCGTCACCTTCAAGATTTACTTTGTGAACACCAAGTTCTGATATATCGCAAGCAGCAAAAGTCTGGTCAAAAGATTTTTGAATTTTTTTCTCAACATCCACATAATAAGTTTCTGTTCTGTTATTAACTCTTCTTGTTCTTTTTTCCTGTCCGAAAACCCATCCGACCACATCTGCTTTAACTCTCCAATATGGAATAAATGTAAGAAACACATCAGATATAACTGCTTTTTCTTTTAATCCTCTTTCTTTAGCGAGACCTTTTCCGAGCCAGTTTTTAGTAAACTCGATTGCCTTTTCACGAGTAACTTTTTTGGGAACATAAAACTTGATAGGTCCGCTGATTCCTTTAGTTGTTAATAAAGTTCCGCAATATTTACAGTTAAACGATCGGATTCCTTCGCGAAGGTCTAACTCTCCGGAGCAAGCAGGGCATGTAATCCCACGAATTACTTTTTCTTTTTTAAGCTTAATTGCCTGCTTTTGTAAATTTTCCTGTTCTTTTATTTCAGAGAGTTCATCCATCAGTTAAACTTTTTTTGCTATAAAATATGCTATAAAAATTAAAGGTATAGAAATTAAGAAATATGAGACAACTTTG
Source organism: Candidatus Tepidiaquacellales bacterium UBA6667 (assembly GCA_002455255.1). GTDB lineage: Bacteria > Bacteroidota > Ignavibacteria > Tepidaquicellales > Tepidaquicellaceae > UBA9002. Next base: position 194,226 of record DKKL01000031.1, read on the forward strand.
ATTCCCTCGCCTGCAGCAACGGTCTCGAGCATATCATCACCGGTTACAAAATATCCGATAGCATAAGAAACTATACTGGCAACAAAAAAAGCAAATATACTTAAACCAAACAAAATTTTGAAAGGGGCTTCGCTTTTTGCGGGCCAAATATTTGCATAAACTTTACCGGAGGATGCTTCAACAAGGCACGTATATTGTGCACCTTTAAAATTATAATAAATCTGATAAAAAGGAATGTGAACAAGGGATGATTCCGTGATTAATTCAGGATTTACTCCTGTTTGTTGAAGCCAGCTTTTTGCAGATTCAAACAATACATCAGGGTTTACAAACTCCTGCTGATTAAATTCACTTTTGTGAAAAACTTTTAAAGCACCTGCCGGAATTTGAATATTTTTAATTTCCGAAATTGGAGTAGAATGTGCAGGTTGAAGATAAATTTTATCTGAAGTATTATCTTTTGTCTTAAAATACCACAGAGGAAAGTAATAAAAATTTACCTGAGAGATTTGTGCAAGTTTATCAAGATCTTTTACATGAAAATTACCCGCCATCCAGCGTTTAACATTTCCGATTGCCTGATCTTTATTAAAATTTGATGTGACAACGAAATGATTTACAACTTTTCTTTTATCAACATAAATTGCTGACCCGCAAAATTGGCACTCAATAAATTTTTCATCAGCGGGCATTTTATTTTCACCGCCACACTGAGGGCATACTATGTTATTGGTTACAATATTTTCCATTACAACTTAGCGAGCAAATCTTTTTTCTTAGCATCAAATTCTTCTGCTGTAATCAATCCTGATTCTTTCATTTTTCCGAGTTTCTCTATAGTTGACATTATTTCATCAGCTGTTAGTTTAGCCGGTTCCTGATTTTGCTGATTAGTGTTTTGTTGATTAGTGTTCTGCTGCATATTTTGGAATTGTTGCCCCATCATATTTCCCATTGTCATTCCTGCACCAAGTCCCGCACCTATACCTGCAATTCCACCTTCGTTTTCTGCGGCTTTTTCCATTGCTATAGCAGTTTTAAATTTCATATACTGATCAAGATTACCCACTGCTCCCATTGAACTTCTTTCATTAATTTTTTCCTGAACTTCTTCCGGAGGAACAATACCCGCGATAATGAGATCAGTAAGTTCGATACCCATTGAATTGAAAAAATCAGAAATTTCTGCTTTTGTACCTTGTTCTATTTGCGGATAAAACTGACCAAGTTCAAAAATAGTTTTTAAGTTTTGACCAAGAACTGTATTTAACCTTGAAACAATTGCATCTCTTAAATAATCTTCAATTTCATTTGTAGTGTATAGACCTTGAGTCCCAACAATTTCCATAATAAACTGTTTAGGGTCTTTAACTCTAAGAGAGAATTTTCCGCTGGCTCTCAACTGAACATAATTTAGTTCAGAATCACGAAAATTAATTGGTGATTTTGTTCCCCATTTTAAATCAATAAATTTTTTCATTGATACAAAATAAATCTGAGCTTGAAACGGAGATGTACCACCGAAAGGTAAGCTGATTAATTTTGTGAGGAGTGGGATATTTTCTGTAGTTAAAGTGTGTCTGCCGGCCTGAAAAACATCAAGGGCTTTACCATCTCTGTAAAATACAGCAGTTTGGGCATCCTGAACGATAAGCTGAGTTCCCATACGATATGCAGCTGAACCATCCTGAGGTTCACGATGAACAAGGACTTTGCCTGATTCATCAAAATATTGTACGACATCTATTAAAGCCATATTATATTATTTTTATTATTTTAATTTAATTCTCTTAAAATGAGTTCCCTCTGATCAAATTTTGAAAGCAGATTATCGAGTGCCTGAGATGCTTTTTCAACAGGTGATTTTATATCCGTATTTGCCATAGCATTCGATTCAATTTCATTAAAGGAAGAATTGATTATTTCTATCTCAGAAAACAGAGCATTATCAAATTCATAAATTTGGTTAAGTTTTTCTTCTTTAATTTTTACAATGTCAAAAGCACCTGAATAACCTCTTGAGGCTGATTTCAATTTTGCAATTGCGTTATCATTTTTTTTATCAAGTTTATCCAAATCCTGAGATTCAAATAATTTTTTATTTTTAGATAAAGAAGAAAGAGCATTTTTAAGAGCTGTTTTATTGCTTTCAAGAGAAATTGCAAGTTTATTTCTTAGCTGAGTATCTAATTCACGAGCATTATCCCTGTTCACATACCCATTATATCCCGGAATATATCTTTTTATTTTTTCAAGGAATGATTCTTTAGATTTAATTAAATCTAATTTTGATTGTAAATCTGACATTTTGGTGAATTTTATATTTAAAACAAAGATATAATATTTTTTTACTAAAATCAAAAAAGATATTTATACGATATATGCTTAAAACCATTGAAATATTTAAAAAATATTTAGATATTTGAATAATAACTAAATACCGTCTTATGCCGAAATTTACTATTACTTTAATTTTAGTCAACATTTTATTTTTAAAAACATCACATTCTCAGGAACTAAGTTCTATGCAAGTTTATGATTTATGCAAAAATTCCATAGTTGTTGTTAATGCTTATGGATTTGATGGTGATAAAGAATCTTCCGGAAGTGGTGTAATTCTAAAAGAAAAGGGTATTATAATAACAAATTTTCACATTTTTTCAGGAAGTGAAAAACTTGAAATAATTACTGACTTAGATACACTTATAAATCCTGAAATTTATGGAGTAGATATTGAAAGAGATATTTTGTTGATAGTATTACCGGATAAGGATTATGTAAATATAAAATTAGGTGACAGTAAAAATGTAAAGATAGGTGAAAAAGTTATAGCAATAGGTAATCCATTAGGATTTCAGCAAACATTAACAGAAGGAGTTTTAAGCGGAATAAGAGAAAAAGTATCAGACATTGATAAAAAGTTTTTACAAATCTCTGCTAGTTTATCAAAAGGAAGCAGTGGAGGAGGAATATTTAATACTAAAGGAGAATTAATAGGAATAAGTTCATTAGGTATGAAAGAAGGACAGAATTTAAACTTTGCAATACCTATTGATGAAGTTTTTAGTATCGAAAAATCAAATTACACTGATAAGAAAAAACTTGAAGCATTAAATTATTTTTTGAAAGCGATGGAGTTATTAGAACAGGGTAAAAATCAGGAAAGTATAGATTTTATTTCTAAATACATAATTGAGTTTCCGGAAGATCCAAAAGGATATAACTATAAAGGTTTAGCATTAACCGGTAGAAAATTATATAGTGATGCAATTAAAGAATTTGATAAAAGCATAAAACTTAAAATTGATTTTTTTCCTGCTTACTTAAACAGAGCAGATGCATATTACAAATCTGATAATTTTGAAAAATGTATTAAAGATTATAGTTATGTAATCAGAAAAGATCCTCAAAATGTTTATGCTTTTTTTGCAAGAGGAGTTGCAAATTTAAAATATTCAGAAGAAGATGATGCAATAAAAGATTTCACAAAAGTAATACAGTTAGATAAAGATTATTGGCAAGCATATGTTAATCGAGGTATAGCTTATTATGAAGAAAAACAATGGGAATTAGCTATTATAGATTGGAAAACTGCAATCAGTCTTGAACCCTCACTGAAACCGGAATTGAGTAACTGGATTCAAAATGCTGATGTTAAATGGCAGATTAATTATTAAAACCCGAATTAATGAAATTCGGGTTTTAAAATATATTTTATTTTGCAATATCAGGATTTTGCAATAGAGATGAAATGTCTGAATATGAAATTGTAATTACCTGAGGACCCATTACATAAGGTGCAATTTCATAATTATTATAATAAAACATAAAACCGTCTTTAGTAAAAGCAAAGTTGTTGTTATAAGTAAGTTTATTTTCAAATAAACCTGCATCAGTCAGTGGTGCATTTGGTTTTAAGTTTTTATCTTTTCTAAACTGTGAAACTATCAGTTCATTAAGCGTACTTTCAAATCCGGGTTTAAAAATATCATTAAGAGATAAAACTTTTCCGGTTTTCATATCAAAATTCATAAAATTAGTTACAGTATTAGGATGTGCACCACCTAAAAAATTGAAATTATACAAACTGAAAACGGCTATATTATTATTTTGTAATTCAATTCTGGCATCTGATTCCTGAAACCACGTGAAGACATAACGCTCTGTGCTTAACGAATCGTTTTCTTTTACGAATGAAACATAATTATTCACATAAGTATCCATTATTTTATTAATATCCAATGGTGGCGTTCCTTCAGAAGTCCAGTTCAATACGCACATAGAATCCAACACAGCTTTATTTATTGCATCTTTTTGTTCGCCTGTTTTTAATTTTTGAATTACGATTTCAATATAAGTGCAAGAATCTTCTTTTTTGCAATCATTAACAGATTTATAATATACTACTGAATCGGGTTGATTTGAATTTGTAGTAGCAGTAGTTTTTGACCCTGAATTTGTTGAAGTTTGATTATTTGTTTCGGGTTGTTTTTTTGAACCACATCCGAATACAAAGGCAATTAAACATACGAGAGTTAAAAGGGAAAAGTTTGTTTTCATTTGTTTATAATAAGGTTTATACTAAAATAATCAAAAAAATATTAAGAAATTATTGATTTTAATTTTGTTAAGATATTTAATGCTTCAATAGGAGTTATATTATTTAAATCAATTGTTTTGATAATTTCTTCCATTTCAGGTGTCAGTTTTTTTTCAATTTCGAATAATGAAATTTGCAAATCATCTTTGTGTTGCCTTCTGTATTCTTTATCTTCAAGCGAACGAAGAATTTCTTTTGCCCTGTCTGTTACAGAAACAGGTAATCCTGCCATTTGAGCAACCTGAATACCATAGCTATGGTCAGCAGTTCCCGGATTAATTTTTCTTAAGAAAATAACTTTATCATCAAATTCCCTCACTTCTACACGGTAATTCTTAATTCGCTCATACATATCAGCCAGTGCATTTAACTCATGATAGTGAGTTGCAAATAAAGTTTTAGCGGCAACATTTTCATTTTCATGAAGATATTCAGTCATAGACCAAGCAATGGATATACCGTCATAAGTTGAAGTTCCTCTGCCAATTTCATCAAGCAAAATCAAACTTTTCGGAGAACAATTATTTAAAATATTTGCGGCTTCGTGCATTTCAACAAGGAAAGTACTTTCACCTTTTGCGATATTATCAGAGGCACCAACTCTAGTAAATATTTTATCAACAATTCCAATGGAAGCACTTCTTGCGGGAACGAAACATCCAATCTGGGCAAGAAGAACAATCAGACCTACTTGCCTTAGATAGCTTGATTTACCGCTCATATTGGGACCTGTTATAATCAATATTTGTTCAGAAGAGTTGTTTAAGTAAGTATCATTCGCAATGTATCTTTCACCTGCTAATAACAATTGCTCTATTACCGGGTGCCTTCCGTCTTTAATTTCTATTACATCTGAAGTGTTAATTTCAGGTTTTGAATATTTGAATCTTTCAGAAACTTCAGCAAAAGATACCAGCACATCCAAAGCAGCAATATAAGAGGCGTTTAACTGAATCTCATCAATATAATTCATAATAAATTTTCTAAGTTCACTGAATATTTTTGATTCAATGACAGAGATTTTTTCTTCAGCATTTAAAATTTTATCTTCATATTCTTTTAGCTCCGGTGTAATGTATCTTTCAGCGTTGACAAGTGTTTGTTTGCGGATATAATCCTCCGGGACTTTATCAGTATTTGCTTTAGAAACAATAATATAATATCCGAATACTTTGTTGAAATCTATCTTAAGAGAAGAAATACCTGTTCTGCTTCGCTCTTTTGATTGGAAATTTTCAATCCAAGTTTTTCCGTTGATTAAAATATCTTTAAGTTCATCAAGTTCAGAATTAAATCCTTTATTAATAATTCCAAAATTATCAATTCCGGAAATAAAATTTTCGTTTAAAACTTTCTGAACTTCCAGAATTAAATCAGGTAAATTAATTAAAGATTCAGAAATGGATTTAATTGCATCAGAATTAAATTTTACGAGAAAAGTTTTTATTTCGGAAATTTTTGAAAGAGAGATTTTAAGTTGAATTATATCTCTTGGAACCGCCTTTCCGGTTGCAGTTTTTGAAAGTAATCTTTCGAGATCAGCAATGGAATTCAGAATTTCAGAAAGTTTTTTTCTTTCATTTCTACTGTTAAGCAAGTCTTCAACAGCATCAAGACGTTTTTGAATTTGGACTGTTTTTTTCAGAGGTCTTGAAACCCATTTTTTTAATAAACGTCCACCCATAGCAGTTTTGGTATGGTCGAGGATTGAAATTAAAGTGCCAACTCTGTTGCCTTCACTTATAGAGGTGGAAATTTCCAGATTTCGTTTTGTAGATGCATCAATGGTAATATAATCAGAATAATCATAAACTTGAATTTTTTTTATATGTTCAAGATTATTTTTCTGAGTTTCATTCAGATAATTTAAAATGCATCCCGCAGCAATAACGCCATGCTTTAAGTTTTCTAAACCAAACCCTTTAATAGATTGAGTTTTAAATTGATTAGTTATTAATTCAACTGCATAATCAAAATTAAAAACCCAGTCTTCAATTTTAGTTAAAGCATATTTATCAGAGGTAATTTCAGAGAAAGAATTTTTTTCAATCCCCAGAAAACTGAACACTAAATCTTTATCTTTTTTCGGATACAGAATTTCGGCAGGTGAAATTATGTTTAACTGATCTTCAAGATTTTTTAAAGTGAGTTCACAGGTAGAAAATTCACCTGTAGAAATATCACAAAAAGAAAACCCTGCTATTTTATCTTTAATATAAATACATGCTAAGTAATTATTACTTTTATGATCGAGCAGTTTTTCGGAAAAATTTGCACCGGGAGTAACAACTTCAATTACATCTCTTTTCACAATCCCTTTTGCAAATTTAGGATCTTCAAGCTGTTCACAAACAGCAACTCTATAACCGGCTTTTACAAGCTTAGGCAGATAGTTATCAAGGGAATGATGAGGAAAACCGGCAAGTGCTACTTCTGAGGCAGACCCGTTAGACCGTTTTGTGAGTGTGATGCCTAAAACTTTAGAAGTAAGTACAGCATCATTTTCGAAAGTTTCAAAAAAATCTCCCATTCGGAACAATAAAATAGTGTCAGGATATTTTTCTTTTATCTGACTGTATTGTTTCATTAAAGGAGTTTGTGGTTTCAATGATTTATGAAATTAATTAAAATGAATTTTGAAAATTAGATTCAAGGAAAGACAGAAATTATAAAAAGTAAAGTTAATAGTTTTTAATTTTATCTTTGAGGTATTTATTGAGAAGTTCTCTACCCCGAAAGATGTGAGCTTTTACAGTCCCGAGAGGTAAGTTAAGTTCTTTAGAAATTTCATCATATTCTTTTTCATGTTTATGACGGAGAACTATAACCTGCTTATATTTGGAAGGGAGTGAATTGATTGCATCATCAAGAATTTTTTTTCTTTGTTCTTCAATTATTCTGTTTTCGGGAATGTAATCATGATCAGGTATTTCAAATCTATAATCACTTTCTTCAGATTCTATTTCTTTATCAATAGAAAAAGTGTTTAATTTTTTCTTTCGAAGATAGTCTATACAGTTGTTAGTCGCAATTTTATATAACCAGGTAGAAAAAGCAAATTGTCTGTCGAAATTTTGAAGAGAGTTAAAAGCTTTGATAAATGCCTCCTGAGCGAGATCTTCAACATCTTCTTTTTTAAAAATCATTTTATAAATCAGATTATAGATATGTTGATAATATTTTTTCATCAACTTATCATAGGCAGATTGGCTTCCGCCAAGTGCTTGTTCAATGTATGCTATATCTTCAGTTTTAGATTTGGACTGATTTTCGACAGAAACATCATTTTTCATATAAAAACAAATTACATCTATTAAAAGTGAGTATCAATTAAAAAAGATTGATAAAAGTGAGTATAAAAATTCTTTTAAAAAATTTGAGAGTTAAAATTTATTTCAGTTTTGTGAAATTAAAAATTTTTAGATTTATTTACCCATTCAATATAAGCCTGTTCGTCATTTACGAGCAGGCTTATTAATTTATCAAAATTAATATTATAATTCCAATTTAATTTGTTTTTTGCTTTGGAATTATCACCATAAATTACTTCAAGCTCAACTGGTCTGTGCAACAAAGTGTCAGTTTTTACATATTTTTCCTTATCTAATTCTAATTTCTCAAATACTTTGGATACAAATTCGTTTAATGAATTGCTTTCACCGGAGCAAATTATATAATCATCAGGAGTTTCCTGTTGAAGCATTAGCCACATAGCTTTTACAAATTCAGGTGCGTAACCCCAATCTCTTCTTATCTCCAAATTGCCTAATTTTAGTTCAGTTGCTATACCTTGTTTTATTTTGATAGCGGTATTTAAAATTTTCTTTGTTACAAAATTTTCACCTCTTAAACATGACTCGTGATTGAATAATATTCCGCAAACTGAATATAACCTATATGCTTCTCTGTAATTAATAGTGATCCAATGAGCGGAAGCTTTTGAAATTGAATATGGGCTAACAGGATGTAGGACTGACCTTTCGGTAACCGGTAAATCTTCTCTTCTGACTTTCCCATACATTTCACTGCTTGAAGAATTATAGAATCTGATTTCCGGATTTATTATCCTTACTGCTTCAAGTAAGTTTGCTGTTGAAATTATATTAAACTCGAGAGTCCCAATTGGTTGTTCAAATGATAACCCTACGGAACTCTGTGCAGCGAGATGATATATTTCATCAGGTTTTTCTTTTGAGATTATTCGAATAATATTTGAGAGATCAAGAAGATTAACTTTATGATATGAAATTTTATCACTTATACCAAGATATGATAAATTTTTTAATCTGAAATCAGAAGTATCTCTCGTTACACCAATAACCCTGTAACCCTTTGATAATAAAAGTTGAGAAAGATATGCTCCGTCCTGTCCTGTAATTCCTGTAATTAATGCCGTTTTATTTTTCATTCACCTAAATCAACTGTTTTCGATATTAACTTAATTCAGAAATCTGATTTTGTTTTTTTCTAAGTAATGGATAACCTAAACCAATAATTAACATAAGCGAAACAATAATATTTACTGAAGTACTTAGAATTTTTCCTGAATAGTAAGTTTCAGGTTCAAATCTCCATTCAACTTTATGGTTTCCTGCAGGGACAATAATTGATCTGAAAAGATAATCAGTTTTATAAAATTCAGTTTCCTGACCATCAATATATACTTTCCATCCAACGGGATAATAAATTTCACTAAACACTATCATATTATTTCCGGTAGCATTAACATTATAAGTATATCCGTGAATGTTTGAAGTTTCCAATGTAATCGAAGCTGAGGAATCAGGTTTATCTATTTTAGTATTAATATCTTTTTCGAGATAAGCAATTTCACGTGGATTAAAAACACCATCTCTCAAATTATTTAATATGTTTAAACCCGTATCTACCTTATATTCATTAACAAAAAATGCTCTTGGCAGATAGTTTTTATTTTCATAAACGAGTTTAGTCCCTTTGAAAACCTGTATAAAATTTGTGTCTGTGAGAGGAGCATCAGAAATCAGATACTTGACATTACCTAAACTTAACAGGTTTGGATTATTTCCACCTACTACATCAATTGCATCCTGATAAATTCTTATTTTCGCACCATGATAACCATTAAACTGGTGCAAATCATAATATGCCAAAAAGTTACTTGTGGCAAGCTGTCCACGATTCATTTCAGCAATTCTATACTGAAAAGTATTAGGATCTTTATTCAAAATAAAATTTACATAATCAGATTTTGAAAATAACTGTTCCTTTTGTGCGGAGGCTTCCCAGTGAAGTGTTTTTGATGATATATTCCATAAGTCAAATACACCAAGCAATATAAGCCCGGCAAAGAGATATGATACTTTTATTTTTTCATTCAAATAAAGGTACACAAGCAAAAACGTGAGAGCTATAAGCAATGCATGGAGTCTCATATCTGCCGTGAGATTTTCATAAGCGATTGTTGCAACTTGATTAAAATACTGTGATATCTGTTGTGGACTTGCACCTTGCATTTTAGCATCTGTTGCCTTTGGACCATTTAAGACAGAATTTTTATATGATGATTCAAATCCAACGATAGACATAACAAATATTAATCCTGCAACACCCCAAAATACAAAAGTAGTTTTTCTAAGTTGAGCCTTCAGAACAGAATTTTTCGCAGCTTCAATAATTGTTTTGATTCCGAACCCTGCAAGTATTACGAAGACTAAATCAAGAAAATAATGAATCATAACCGGTGCACGGAAACTGCTGAAAAAAGGCATATAGTTATAAAACAAATCATATATAATCGGAAAATTTCTTCCGAAAGAAATAAATAAAAATAAAAATATAATAAAAGTATAAGCTTGTACAGAGGGATTTTTTTTGAAATTAAAAATTATCCCTACAATGGCTAAGATTAAAACAATGACACCAAAATAAACCGGAGAGTCTGTAAACGGCATTTGCCCCCAATATAAATTTTGTCTCTGCCCGTCTATGGTAACATCTCCAAACCCATAATAATATGGAATAATAAATGTTAAAACTTCACCGGGACTAAATGACCAGTTAGTGGCATATTGATAGTCCAATGGCTGAGCAGTACCTTCGGTTGATTGAGAAAGATTAGTGATAGATGCTTGTCCTCTGATAGAATATTTGTTATACTCTTTTAAAGACATTAATATATCAGCATCCATTCCGACTGCAAACAAAGTAGCTACTACAAATATTGATAAGGCAACGAGAATTGATTTTATTTTATCTTTAGTAATAATCCTATAAATTATAATATATAAAAAATAACATCCTATCATCAGATAAGTATAAAAAAGCATTTGAATATGGTGATAGTGCAATTGCAGATATATAATAATTGCAAGTAATGCTAAGTTAAGTATAAGTTTAAATTTATTTTTTAAATCAGAATCAATAAGCCAATCAATAATCAGAAAAATCAGAGGTACAAAGGCGAAAGTCATCATTTTTGTATGGTGACCAACTATAATCAGTTGGATTATAGGAGTTGCCAAGACACCTACTAAAGCACAGAACAATGCTATATTATTATTTTTAAATTTATATCTAATATATGCATAGAGTGAAATTCCAAAAATCATATAATAAGGTACGGTAAACAGAAATAAATTATCACCGGCAAAAGCTTTCAAAGAAGTATCGAGAATAAAAGAATAAATATTATGAATTGACGGTAACCCTGTAAGCATAGCAGCGAGAGAAGGCATCCCACCGAAGATATGCGGAATCCATAATGGAAAAATTCCGTCTCTCTGAGCATTTTCGAGATAAGTTTTAAAACTGAACGGAGAGAGATTATCAGCAGAAGTAAAAATCTTTCCACCGAAAAAACCTTCACTGAAAAAAATCACAACAACAAGAATGATAATAGCACAATATATCAAATTTTGATATTTGAGAAATTCACTTCCTGAATTTTTATAACTGCTCAATGGTGAATCTTTTACGGTTTTACCTGATGAAGATATATTTTTTTTTGTTTTGGACATTATAATTAATTATGAACTAATTTGATAATTCTTTCAAAATAGTATTTTTGGATTAAGATTTTAAGGAAATTATAACTCATAGAAATTATTAATAAATAAGAGTATTTTTAAAACTTATATGAAATGTAAAATTTGTGATAATACAACAGAATTTTTTGGAAAAGGAAAAATTCTTGAAAAATATGAAATAGATTATTTCAAGTGTCCGAATTGCAGATTCATACAAACTGAAAATCCTTATTGGTTAGATGAAGCGTATAAAGATCCGATAAACAGATCAGATGTTGGATATGTATTTAGAAATATAAGGTTAGCAAAAGTATTAAACTTACTTATTTATATTTCATTTAACCGAAAATCAAAATTTTTGGACTATGGTGCAGGATATGGGTTATTTGTAAGATTAATGAGAGATTATGGATATGATTTTTATTGGGATGATTTATATTGTGAGAATATTTTTTCAAAAGATTTCGAGATAAAGGATTCATTAAATACGGAATTTGAATTAATTTCAGCATTTGAATTATTTGAACATTTGAACAATCCTTTAGAAGAAATTGAAAAAATTCTTAAATATTCAAGAAACATTTTTATAAGCACGGAGTTATATCCTGTAAGCAATCCCTCAATAAATAGTTGGTGGTATTTTGGGCTTGAACACGGACAACATATAGCATTATATTCTAAACAAACATTTGAATATATTGCAAAAAAATTTAATTTAAATTTTTATACCGACGGAAAAAATATTCACTTATTAAGCGAGAAAAAAATCAATAGAATATTCTTTAAATTATTAGGGTATTATTACAAAATTATTTCAAGAAAAAAATTCAAGATTTTAAAACCCTTGTTAGACGAAGATCATAAGTCTGTAATTAAGAAAATAGAAAACGAAAAATTAATATAACTATTGGGAATAGTTTTAAAACAAACATTAAGTAATACTATTGTTTCTTATGCGGGACTTATAGTCGGATATATAAATATCGTCATATTATACCCGACATATTTTTCAATAACTGAATTTGGTTTAGTTTCGCTGTTAATGAGTATTTCATTTGTTTATTCACAAATATCAGCATTTGGGATATCAAATACTGTTTTAAAATATTTTCCTGTATTTAAATCTGAAGATAAACGGCATAATGGATTTATAAGTTGGATTTTATTATTAATGTCAGCAGGATTTGTTGTAATCACTCTATTATATATAATATTTAAACCGGCAATAGACGCTTCATTTGTAGAAAACTCACCAATCTTTCTTGAATATTTTTACTGGATAATTCCGCTATCACTTTTTCAGCTTGTCTTTAATGTATTTGAAAGTTTAGCAAGATCAATACACAAAACAGTCCTTTCAACAGCACTAAGAGAGTTAATATTCAGATTATTAACAACACTTGGAATTATATTAGTAGCAATGAAATTTCTCTCTTTTGATCAATTTGTAATCTATTTCGTTTTGATTCACGGATTGATATTTGTTGTTTTGTTCGGTCAGATAGTTTTCTCAAAAGAATTTAAATTATTCTCTAACGTAAATTTATTTAAAAGAGACAAACTTAAAGAAGTTATTAATTACGGACTTTTTACTTTGATTTCAATATCTTCATATTATATAGCATTAAACCTTGACAGGATAATGCTTGGCTCGATGGTTGGTTTAGAGATAGTGGGGATTTATCAGATTTATATTTTTGTAGGAACTGTTATTGTTTTCCCATACAGAGCATTAGGCAGAATTGCCGTTCCTATTATTGCCGACTGTTGGAAAAAAAATGATACAGAAAAGATAAAAATGATGTATAAAAAAACATCTTTAATGTTATTCATTATTTCAGGTTTAATCTACACAGGGATTTTGGTAAATGAACATAATTTATTAGCCCTCCTTAAAAAACCTGAATTTGCAGGTACATTCCCAATCTTTATTATAATTGGTTTATCTTTTTTAATTGATTCTACAGGAGGAATAAATTCCGATATACTAACTACTTCAGAAAAATACCGAGTTGATACTTTGTTTAACGTATTATTTTTAATTGCAAATGTAATATTAAATTTTATATTTATTCCATGGTTTGGTGGTATCGGGGCTGCCGTAGCGACAACTTTATCTTTCGTAATATTTAATATTACCAAGTGGTATTATATTAAACACAGATTTAACATGCAACCTTTCGACAGTAAATATATTATTGTTATACTCATACTCGGTGTGTCGTTAACAATAGGATATTTGTTGCCAATAATAGAAAATGTGTTTTTAGATTTAACATATAGAAGTATAATTGTTGCAGGAGTATATTTAACTTTGACTATTTCTCTAAAAATTTCAGAAGATATAAATGAAAAATTTTATAAAGTTTTAGCGAGGGTTGGAATAAAAAAATGAATATTACTTATGATCATCAGATTTTTATAGTATCAAAATTTGGAGGGGCTTCCCGATACTTTACAGAAATGATAAGCCGAATGGCAAAATTTGATGATGCAGATGTATCAGTCTTCGCAGGATATTATATAAACGAATATGGGATTGAAAAATTTAGAAAAGATTTCAAAATGTTTGATGGTAAAAAATACAAAGAAATTCCTAAATCAAAAATGTTTGCGTTTCACCTTGATAATTTTCTTTTCAGAAATTTTATAAAAAAATCTAATCCTCATATATATCATACAACTTATTATAAATATCTAAACTGTGGGTTTAAGGGGAAAAGAACTATGACAGTTTTGGATATGATGCATGAACTTATGCCCGGTTCATTCAGTAAACTTGATAACTCTGCAAGATGGAAATCCGAATGTGTAAAAAAAATGGATGGGATAATTAGTATTTCTCATGCAACAAAAAACGACTTGATGAAAATTTATAACATACCAGATGAAAAAATAAAAGTGATACATTTAGCCAATTCAATGAAAACAGAAGTGAAAAGTGAACGAATCGTTAAAGAGCCATATATACTATATATAGGCGGAAGATGGGTTTATAAAAATTTTAATATGTTATTGCAAGTGTATGCTGAAACTCCATTTTTTAAAAATAATTTTAAGCTTGTAGCATTTGGCGGAGGAAATTTTTCAGCTGAAGAGAATGAATTAATTGAAAAATACGGAGTTACCGGAAAAGTGATTTTTGATACGGGCAGTGATGAAAAACTTGCAAACTATTATAAAAATGCCTCCGTTTATGTTTACCCCTCAAAATACGAAGGGTTTGGTGTTCCATTGGTTGAGGCAATGTATATGGATTGCCCAATGATAGGGAGCAATATCAGTTCAATTCCTGAAATTGGAGGACCGGCCGCTTTATACTTTGATCCTGATAGTCCTGAAGATTTGAAAGAGAAACTCGAAACGATACTTACAAATGAAGAAATAAAAAATGATTTACTTGCCAAAGCAAAGGAATGGAGAAAAAATTTCAGTTGGGAAAAAACTACGGAAGAAACATATAAATATTATAAAGAATTACTGAATAAATAATATGAATAAGGTTAGTATAATAACGGTTACATATAATGCAGGAAAATTTTTGCAAGAGACAATAAACTCCATTAAAAATCAAACATATAAAAATATTGAATATATAATTATTGACGGTAAATCAAAAGATGATACATTAAAAATTGTTGAAGAAAATAAAAATGTAATTTCAAATTTTATATCTGAAAAAGATAACGGGATATATGATGCAATGAATAAAGGATTAAATATGGCAACAGGCGACTATGTATGGTTTATCAATGCAGGGGATGAAATTTATGACGATTATACATTGGAAAAAACGATGAATTTGTCAAATGATGCAGATGCATTTTATGGAGATGTTTTATATATTAATGAGGAAAAAGAGAGTTTAGGAACACGCACTTTAAAAAAACCACCAAAAGTTTTAAGTTGGAAAAACTTTATAAATGGAATGGTAGTATCACATCAATCAATTATCGTTAAAAAGGATTTATGCATCGGGTTTAATCCTGATTATAAATACTGTGCAGATTTGGACTGGATGATTGGGTCATTAAAAAACTGTAATAAGATTATAAACACGGAAATGATTCTTTCAAAATTTTTAATCGGTGGATTTTCAAAGGAAAATATTATCCCGTCTAATAAAGAAAGAATAAAAATTCTTAAAAAATATTTTTCATACACTGAAATTCTAAAAAGTCATATAGACCTTTCATTCAAATTTGCAAAATATTATATTACAAATAAAAGAAAATTATATTGAACTTAAAAGTTTTAAAAGTAAAATCTGAAATTGCACTTAGGAAGCTCGGGAAGAGTATGGGTTATGACCTGAAAATGACAGATGAAGAGAGATTTATTTTGTTATTAGAAAATAACAGAATAGATTTAATTTTTGATATTGGTGCAAATACAGGACAATACGCTGAAATGCTTTTTGAATTGGGTTATAAAGGTAAAATTGTATCTTTTGAACCATTAACATCTGCATATGATATCTTGAAGGAGAAAAGAAAATCAAATCCTAACTGGATTGTTGCAGAAAGATGTGCAATTGGTGATACTGATGGAGAAATTTATATAAACATATCAGAAAATTCCGTTAGCAGTTCAATTTTGAAAGTAATGGACTCTCATTTAAATTCCGAACCCGGCTCAAAAACTATAAATTGTGAATTAACTAAAATTTATAAATTAGACACAATTGCAAAACAATATATAGGCAGTGCAAAAAATTTGTTAATTAAAATAGATACTCAAGGATATGAAGAGAATGTATTAAACGGTGCTACTGATACAATTAACTTTGCAAAAGGTTTACAAATTGAACTTTCTTTGGTTAAATTATACGAAGGTCAGAAACTATTCAATGAAATTCTTGAACGAGTAACCGGATTAGGGTTTTCGTTAATGCAGATAGAACCATCATTTACAGATAAAGAAACCGGAAGAATGCTTCAGGTTGACGGAATTTTTTTCAGAGAATAATAATATTATAAAACTCTATTTTATTAATACCATTTTTTTTACTTCAGAAAATTTTGAACCGGAAGTTAATTTATAAAAATATACTCCACTTGGCAAATTACTCGCATCAAATTCATATTCATAAGAACCGGCTGTTAAATTCTGATTAATGATAGCTGATATTTCCTTTCCGGTCATATCATATATTTTCAAAGTAATGATATTCCTTTCCGGAATACTGAATTTTATTTTAGTTATCGGATTAAAAGGATTAGGATAATTTTGAAATAATCTATAATTGTCAGGTATGATTTCTGAAATATTTTTTATAGAAACACTGTTATAAAAATTTCTAATCACATCAGATTTTTGTTTTAATTGAGTAACTGAATTTACATTAGAATTGCCTCTTTCAACAAATTGTGCAAATACAATTGTTTGTTTTTCGCCTGGTAGTATAGTTTGATTTTCTGAACCGGTTGAGTGTATTTGTCTTCTGTCTCCACTGGGATTGACCTGAACAACTTCACCCGTTAAACTACCACCGCAATTCTTCACACTTCCTTTATATTCTGTCCATCCGGTATTTTCTTGTGGATCCCCGGAATATGTGAATTTTGTAGTCTGTGGTGGATTTGTGTTAGGGATTACATAAGGAGTTAAATCTTTTTTAAAACCTTTCATCAAGTTATATGCACCTAATGGGTCTCCGTTTGGATCGGATTCACATACAACCGGTGAGCAACTTGTACAAGTAAAATAATTAGAAGAAGTCATTCCTAAATTATTCGGAGTTTTTAAAAACATAAATCCTACTGCCGGAGGATTAGGTCCATAATCACCATCATTATTGTCAGCATTATAAGTAAAACTTAAATCCCTAGTGGAATCGCAACCAATATAATCATCTGTTCCATCTCCTACATCAGGATCTAAAACGACGGAAAAAAATGTATTGTTCCATGCTGTGGTTCCTTTATTTATTATATCCCATTTTATAAAGTGAGAAGAGGATAGAACATTATTATTATGTATTGGAATTGAGTCATACCCCCAAGCTGTAATTCTTAATTCTGCCATGAGAGGTTTAGTACCTCCGCCAAATCCCTCACCGAGTGTATGCTTTGATGTATCTGCATCTGTTAAGACTCCGAAAATAGTCTGAATAGCATTTTTAACTCCGGGTGTGTCAATTAAATAATCATATTGAAAATTATTATTAACATCAATATAAGGAGCACCAAATGGTACTACAATTCCCCAGTTTCTCCAATCGTGAGATTCTCTGGAATCTGTTCTTGAAACTAAATAAAATTTAATATTTATATCACTTACTAATTGATTATTTAATACATAACCATTTGTATATTCTCCTTTGTAAGAAGCCGAAGCCATTCTAAGTTCATTATTTACATAAGCAGCGATGCTGAGTCCGGAAGAATAAACAACATACTTGCCGCTTAGTCTTGGCCATTCGAAACCTGGTCTGTTTGTAATATTTACATTTCGATTAAATATACCTGAAGTATGAAAAAAAGTTGAACCACTATTTGGATAAAATTGAACTAATGGATTATAAGTTGGATTTATTTTTCTTTGCATTATTAATCCGTTATTTCCCACGGAATATGCATCTAAACCACCTGATGTATATACTGAATTTAAATTTACGGTTAATGAATTTGTTTCTAAAACCCAATCGTTTCCTGAATTTGTTGTCCTATAAATTAATCCTCCATCGCCTACTATAAATCCCATGCCGTTTGAAACAAAATATATTGAATTTAAATTGTTTGCAGTGTTCAAGTTAATACTAGTCCAGTTATATCCACTGTTAGTAGTTTTTATCAGTTTACCACCTGTACCGACCGCAAATCCGGTTAGAGAATCAACAAAATGAATAGAATTAAAATCCGAAATAATTCCCGTATTAACAGCTGACCATGAATTTCCAAAACTATTTGAAACTAAAATTTTTCCGTTTGAAGCCGCAATCCACATTTTTGAACGGGAAAATTGTAATTTTGAAAAAATACTGTTTAAATTATCTGTAACTCCTGAATTTACTATTGACCAATTATTACCGTTATTTGTAGATAATAAAATTGTTCCTGTATTACCCACTGCAAAAAACTTATTACTTGAGCCTTCAACGGTTAATCCAATTGAATTTAAATTTTGCATTACAGGAGTATTTACAATTTGTATTTCCGTATTATTTTGAATTTTTAGAATTTTNNAATTTTTCCATTATCACAAGCAAAATATTTAACTGATAATAAATCAAAGATTCCATTTATATTATCTGAAATTCCTGATATTATAGGTTGCCAGGGATTATTTGGATTGGAGGAAAAATAATACAGAGTTCCATTGTTTCCTGCAATGTGAGTTGACCCCACTGTATTCAAATTTTGATTATTACTTGATGAATTAGGATACCAGGTATAAACCTGTGAGTTAGAAGTATTTAAAAAAGCGGTTATTAAAATAATTAATATTAATTTGATCATAAGGCGTTATAATTTATTAAAAAATAATTATTTAAATATTTAATTTCCAATTAATTAGAATTCTCACCTAATTTTATTTTAATGACCTAATATTTATAAATTATTATTTATATTTAATTTAGGTAATTTTGACCGTATTAATAACAAATGAATAATCTTGCTGAAAAAAATATTAATTGCTAACAGAGGTGAAATTGCAGTTAGAATTATTAACACTGCCAAAGAATTAGGAATAAAAACTGTAAGTATATATAGTGAGTTTGATAAAAATTCTCTTTTTACAAGATTATCTGATGAATCTTATTATATCGGTAACTCCCCGGCTACAGAAAGTTACTTAAAAGCGGAATCAATTTTGGATGTTGCAAAAAAAACCGGTTGCGATGGTATACATCCGGGATACGGATTTTTATCTGAAAGAAGTTTTTTTGCAGAGATGTGCGAAAAAGCAAGTGTAAAGTTTATCGGACCTACACATCAGGCAATTGATTTTTTAGGAAGTAAAACTAATGCAAAAAAAATTGCTACAATTGCAAAAGTTCCAACTGTACCCGGGACTGTAGAACCACTGAGAGATTTTAATGAAGCAATTCAAATTGCAAAAAAAATCGGATATCCTGTTTTGATAAAAGCGAGTGCAGGTGGTGGCGGAAAGGGTATGAGGGTAGTAAACTCAGAACAGGAAATGGAAAGTCTTTTCACAATGGCACAAAACGAATCTAAAGCTTCATTTGGCGATGATAAAATTTTTCTTGAAAAATATATTTTAAACCCGCGTCATATTGAATTTCAGATACTTGCAGATGAATATGGAAATGTTGTTCATTTGGGAGAAAGAGAATGTTCAATGCAAAGAAGACTTCAGAAAGTTATTGAAGAAACTCCATCAGTGAAGATTAATGATTCGCTTAGAAAAGAAATGGGTGAGTGTGCTGTTAAATTATCAAAAGAAGCAGGTTACTCTAATGCAGGAACGATTGAGTTTATTATTGATGAGTATAATAAATATTATTTTTTAGAGATGAATACGCGATTGCAGGTGGAACATCCCATTACAGAAATGAGAACAGGGCTTGATTTGGTTAAAGAACAGTTAAGAATAGCATCAGGAGAAAAACTCGGTTATACTCAGGCAGATATAAAATTTAACGGATATTCTATTGAGTGCAGAATTTGTGCTGAAGATCCCTATAATAATTTTTTACCTTCAACAGGTAAAATAAATTATATCAGCAGAGTTTTAGGCAATGGATTAAGAGAAGATACCGGAATTCAGCAAGGAAATGAAATCTCTATATACTATGATTCAATGATAGCAAAATTGATTTCTTATGCTCCTGAAAGAGAGATGGCAATAGCAAAGATGAAAAGGGGTCTTGAAAATTATTTAATAGATGGTGTGAAAACAAACATATCATTTTTATATCAATTGTTATGTTCAAAAGAATTTCAAACCGGAGATTATAATACACAATTCATAGAAAAAGAATTTTTAAATAGATTTAATTCAAACAAAAATTCTTTTGACAATGTTTATTTAGAAAGTGCGAGTTATATAGATGCTGCCAAGAATAAAATCGGCAAACGGAAAAACGGAATCTCTGAAATTATTAATCTAAATTCATCTAATTGGAAAAATTTCTCATAAATTCTAAAAATATTTTATTAAATGAATCTGAAATAATTTTTGACGATGAAAAATTCAGTTATGAATTTCAAAAATTATCTGAAAATCTAAATTTTATCAGAGTAAACGGATATAATTTTATTTTAAACTCAGAAAATGAAAATGGCAGTTTTTATATAAATTATAATGGAAAAAAATTTGAAGTTGATTGTAAAAACAGCAGAGACTTAATAAGAGAAAAACTTCAAGGCGGCGAGAATAAGAAGAAATATTCTCAGGAAATAAAATCTCCTATGCCGGGTGCTATCGTGAAAATCACTGTGGAAGAAGGAGTTGAAATTAAAAAAGGTGATGTTCTATTGGTACTTGAAGCAATGAAAATGGAAAATGAGATTAAAGCAACACACGATTGCAAAGTGAAGAAAATACTTGTAAATGCAAAAGATAATGTTGAAAAAGGTCAGGTGTTAATTATTTTTGAATAAACCAATTAAAAACCCATAAACATATATTATGGATAACAATTTAGACTGGTTACTCGGTATAGCATCTCTATTTGCAGCCGTTATTCCGATGTTCACTTACTTGCTCATCATCTGGTGGATGGACAGAAATGAACGAGAACCTTTTTGGTTAGTGTTTTTAAATTTCTTTTGGGGTGCAACCGGTGCAATTTTTCTGGCTATAATAGGAAGTCTTATTTTTCAGGTACCTCTGAATGTTTTAATTGAAAATGTATCTGATGATAATATTTATGAACTTATGGATTTATCAGGTGCTATAATTACAGCACCTATTGTTGAAGAATTTACAAAAGGATTTTTTCTGGTTCTTATGTCTATGACAAAAAGATTTGATGGAGTAGTTGACGGAGTAGTTTATGGTGGAGCTATAGGGTTAGGATTTGGGATGACTGAAAACTTTATGTACTTTCTTTTTTACGGAACAACACCTATTGATTGGATTTTTATTGTAATAGTGAGAACGTTATTTTCGGCAGTAATGCATTGTCTTGCTCAGGCATCATTCGGAGCATTTCTTGGATATGCCAAATTTAAACCTGCTATATTTAAATTTATTTTAATTCCTGCAGGATATTTATTAGCAGTATTTTTACATTTCGTTTGGAATTTAACGGTTAGTTTTGAAGGTTCATATTTTATAGGTTTCGCATTTTTAATTATATACTTCTTTGCATTGCTTGCTGTGTTTCAGATTGCTCTTTACCTTGAAAGTAAAACAATACATAAAGAGCTTATGGATGAAGCAATTAACGGTGTAATACCTGATGAACATATTAATTATTTGCCATATGTAACAAAGCGGTTTAAAAAGGGTTGGTTACCGGCAGGTGTAAATCAAAAAGAATACGTAAAACTTTCAATAAAACTTGCATTAAGAAAATACCAGTATAAAAATGTTTCTTCAAGAAAACAAATTTCATATTTAAAGGATATTGAAATCCATAGATATAGGATACAGATGTTATTTTATAACGCCGGTATTCCTTATAAATCCTGAATATAACGGGATTTAAATTTAATGATAAGAGCAAATCTTAAAAACCTTTCATATCAGACAATAGCCCAGATTATACCGCGGGCTATGATGTTTATATTCACTTTTTATCTTGCCCGTATTTTAGGTTCCGAAGAATATGGTAAATATGATTTTGCCTTATCTTTCGGATATTTAATCGGAGTTTTTTATGAATTAGGCGGAAACATAATAATCACTAAACATGTAGCTCGGGGATTATTTTCAAGTTTTTATTATTCTTTAAAATTCCGAATTATTACCATCTTTTCAACAATTGCCATAACATTTATAATTTTATATTCATTCAATTTATACAGTGGAAATTTAACAAATATACTGTATGCTATGGCAGGTATTGCATTCAGCTCTCTAATGAATTTATATTTTGCATTTTTCAGAGGGGTTAAGCGAATGAACTTTGAAGCAGTGGTTTTAATTATTCAAAAAATAATTTTCATTGTTATTACCTTTATATTAATTTCTTCATCTTTAACTTCTTCGTCTGTTTTGATTTCATTTTTGATAAGTATGATGATTTCCTATTTGATTATATTTATGATATTTGGATTTGAAAAAAACAAATATGACTTTAAAAGTAATGATAAAAAAATTGCTTTAAAAGATTATATGAAAGATATAATGAGTTTAGCGTTAATTGAAGTTTTTTCAATAATATATTTCAGGGTTACGCAGATAATTCTTGAATCATTTATGGGGTATAATGCAGTAGGTGTTTATGGTGCTTCATATAAATTTATTGAAGTATTCACTAATATACCTGCAATATTGATGATAGTATTGTTTCCAAATTTTGCGAAACTTGCAGTAGAAAATATCAGCGAATTTAAAAAAGGATTTAATAAAGTTTTAAAAATACTTATTCTTCTTGGTATTGGTGCGGTGAGTATCTGTTGGATTTTTGGAGAAATGTTTTTTGAATTGCTCGGTGAAGATTACTCAGGAGCGTATATTGTGTTAAGATATATGACACCGGCTTTATTAATTATCTATCCAAATTATCTATTAACTCAATCAATGATAGCACTTGATAAAAACATCAAATATGCTTTTGTGTTATTTTCGGTATTAATTTTAAACATATTGATAGGTATTCTAATAGTCCCACAGTTTGGAGTTTATGGGTCAGCATTATCAGTCGGTGTTTGCGAAATTATAATTTTTATTTCTACATTTTATCTTATAAATAAAGAATTGAAAACAAGAATTGCCGGATAAACATAAAATATCATTTCGGTTAAAACTTCACAGAGCTAAGAACAAACCACTATTCAGAGTTTTTGATAATATTATTTCAAAAATTAAGCCACCAAAAAAATTTAAAGGAATCCCAAAAATAATTTTATTTATCAGGAATGACAGAATTGGTGATGCAATGGTTACATTGCCAATACTCAGAGATTTAAAATTAAACTATCCTGAATTAAAAATTGATGTTTTGATTTCGAAAAGGAATGAATTTTTATTCAATAACTTAAAATATGTTGATGATACAATAATATTTTCTCCTGATGGTTGGGAAAGGGAAAATCTGCCAAAATTTCCATATAAATTATTTTTTATCGGGCACATAATTCAGTTTATACAATTTTATCTTATTCCTTCTTTATTCGACCACAAATTTAAGGAAGATATTAGAAATCTGAAAAACAGGAAATATGATGCTGCAATTGATCTTGTTGGTTCGAGGAGATATATTTTTCTTTCAAAAAGTATAAGTAAGTTTACGGTTGGTTCTAAGGTATTTGGTTTGTTTTGGTTATACTCAAATTATATCAATACAAACTGGGTATCAAATGATGATAAAGATTTTATGACTAAAAAGATTGAAGATGCGATGACGAGTGCGTTCGATTTCGAATTTATTAAAAGAGATAAATCTGAACCTTTGATAGAGCAAAAGCCACCGATTAACAACAAAGAATTTAAGTTTTTTATCCATTTAGGCGGCTCAGAATTTAGAAAATTTAATCCTGAAAAAGAATTAGAATTAATTAAAAGTTTAAGCAATGAAAAACTTTTAGTAACTGATGGATATGGAACAGATAATTTTTTAAACATCCAAAAAAAACTTTCAGAAAATCAGAATGTTAAATTTAAATTATACAATAAAATTACAGATATACTTGAAGACATTTCAAAATGTGAATACTTAATATGTTATGATGGCGGGCAGGCACACTATTTAAGCCAATATATAAAAACTATCATAATTTTTGGTTCAGGTTCAATGAATTTATGGAAACCCTATGAATTTGAAGAATATGAATTATTAAAAAAATTTGATAATGGAGTTATTGCTATCAAAAGCAAAGGAGAATTTGGACACATTGCAATACACAGACCAATGTGGTGTAACCCTTGCTTTGATATTGGATGTGAGTTAAAACCCTGTATTGATACAATCAGAATTGATGATATAAAATTTGTAATCGATAATTATATGACAAAAAACAGATGAAAAAAGAAAATGCAATATTAATGTTTAAAATTGCTTGGTTATATTTTCTTATAATTAATATTGCAGAAATTAGTTTTCAAAATAAACCTGATTTTATTCCATTTATAAATTTTGCTAACATTCCGTATCTGAAATATGCACCGTTTCTTTTGCTTACAATTCTTGTAGTTCCTTTTAAGATATTCAGAAGAATTTTTGAAAATAAGTTTTTAAAATCAATATTTAGTTTACTGTTAATTTTAGCTGTTTATTCTTTTTTCATAGGAATATATTCGGCACATCCGGGAGTTGCGAGGTATAACTCATCCCGAATAACATTTTTTATTCTTGTATTACTTCTTGTAATAGCAGTCTATTATTCATACCCTAAAATTTCAGAGTTTATATTAAAATCATTTTTGTTTTCATCATTAATTGTTCTTGCAGGTTCAATTTTTGATTTTTACTCGCCTGATTTTCATCAAGTATTGAAAAACAACTTTGGCAGACCGGATGCAATGAATTCTTTTATGAAGATTGGAAGTGAAACATTTATGAGACCTATGGGATTTATAACTGATGCAAATCTAACAGCATTTTTTGTTGCCTTTTCAATGTTGCTTATGCTTGTTAATAATGAATTATTTAAAAGTAAAATTTTAAGAATATTTTATTATTTTATTTCCTCTTATGTCTTCGGAATGCTCGCTTCCAGAGGTGCTTTACTAATTGTTATTTTTTCTGTTACAGTATTTTTTATAGCAAAACTTGTTACAAAAAAAGAACTGTATCTTTTTTTATTATTATTTATAATTGGACAGGTTATCACTCCACAAACTCAGGCAAGAATAGAACAACTATTTAACCCGAAAACTATCAATGAAGAGTTTGAAGTAGGAAGACCTGTTATTTGGAAAGCATCTTTTGAATTATTCAAACTTAATCCGTTATTCGGAGCAGGGCCGGGTAATTTTTTTGAAGTAAGTGATATTTATATCAGAAAAATTCTTGAGAATAAAAAAGATTTAAATATTACTAATCCTGAGGCTTCTAATTACCATAAAATAGATAAATATAATCCACATAATATATTTTTAGTGATGGCAACCGAAACAGGTATTATTGGTTTAATAATTTTTCTTATGCTGCTTATAGTAATATTCAATTATTACAGAAAATCCGGTTATCTTTTATCTATTATTTTCCTGATAAATATATTAATAGTTTCATTTGTATCTAACTATGCACCTTATTATAAAATTTATTTAATTATCTGTATTGTATTTTTTGTTTTATCTATGGATAATATGAAAATAAAAAGAGTTGATGAAAATTGAGAATGTAAATAAAATTTTAGTTGCGAAACTATGTTGCTTAGGCGATTTAGTTTTCATTACTCCGGCAATTTTGAAATTGAAAGAAAAATTTCCAAATGCAGAATTTACATTTTTATATTCTGACTGGGTTAAAAATTTAATTCCTTTTTTACCGGCAATCGATAAATCTATAAATGCAGGTGATGTTTATGAAAAAAATAAAATAAAACTTGTAATTAATTCATTTAAACTCATAAAAAAATTAAGAAAAGAAAAATTTGATCTTGTATTGTCCGGACACAGGAATAAACTATTCGGTTGGTTATTTAAAAATTCAAATATAAAATACAGAATAGGGTTTAACGGAATTCCAGGTTATAATATTACTGACGAGTTTGATGAGAACATTCCTGAAACTTCCCGATACATAAAACTTCTTTATAAAGCAGGAATAGTTAATCAGTTCTGTGAAACAGGATACCCTGTGAAATTAAATCGCATTAACAAAGATTCTAAAATTAACTCCGAATATGACCCATCAATGAGAAAAGTAATCGGAATTTTTCCATTTGGCGGTATAAATCCCGGAACTAATATGTTGATCAAGAGATGGGAATTTGAAAAATATATAAAACTAATTGACCTTTTAAAAAACAAATATAAAATTATTTTTTTCGAAGGAAAAGAACCCGGAGAAAAAATTAACGTAAAGATTGATGATGTTGAAATTACTGAAATATTTATGAATAAAATTATGAATTGTAATTATTTTATAAGTAACGATACTGGAACAATGCATATAGCTGCCGGGTTTGGAGTTCACACAATCAGTATCTTTGGACCAACAGACCCTAACATACTTGCACCGGTTTCTGGGTTTGGCGTTACTCATAAATTTATTTGGAATAAAACAGTTTGTGCTCCTTGTTATACACCGATAACAGCTATAGAAAAACATAACAAGAAATATTGGGATGGAAATACGTTTAAATGTTATATGGGAGATAACAGGTGTATGAGTGAATTAGAAGTTCAAAGAGTTTATGAGGAAATTTCTGAATTTATAAAAGAAACTTCAAAGGCAGATATATAATGAAACGAATTGGTATCTTCGGAGGTACTTTTAACCCACCTCATATAGGTCATTCAATAATTGCTGACGATGTTCGGGAACAAATGCACCTTGATAAAATATTATTTATTCCCTCGGGAATTCATCCTTTAAAAGAAGGGAACAAATTGATGGCAACTCCGGAGCAACGATATGAAATGGCGAATCTTGCATTCGGTGACAATAAATATTTTGAAGTTTCTGATATTGAAGTGAAAAATAAAACAGAAAAATCATATACCGTAGATACGCTTATAAAACTCAAAGAACTTTATAAAGAAGAATTCGTAAACTTATATCTGATACTATCTACAGATAATCTGATTGAATTTCCCAAATGGAAGACACCTGAAAAATTATTTTTACTTTCAGAGGTTATCTGTGTGAACAGACCGGGATTTTTAATTAATGATGTGAATATTGAATATTCTCAAAGGGTAAAATATTTAAGTGTGCTTAATTTAGAAATATCATCAACCATAATAAGAGAGCATATAAGATTTAAAAAATCAATTAAATATCTTGTAAATCCTGAAGTGGAAAATTATATATATAAAAATAAACTATATAAAATATGAATGAAACAGAACAAAATCAAAATCAGGAATCTAAGGATGAATCAGTTGAGATAGAACAAACTGAACAACTAACAGTTTCTGAAGCAATTACCGGAGTATTTACAGAGCCGGGTGAAACATTCACAACTATAAAAAATTCTCAAAAGAAGAATTATTGGATTATACCGCTGATAATTGTAATAGTTATGAATCTCATAGCATCATTTGTTTCATCTTTAGATCCGGAGTTGATTGCGAAAGTGATGGATAAGCAAAAACAGAAGACCAGAGAACAACTTGATGAACAAGTAAATAAAGGAGCATTAACAAAAGAACAAGCAGACCAACAGTATGAACAGGCAGCTTCATTTATGAATCCGGAAAGTCCGTTTTTTAAAATAATTGCTTATGTAGGTTCTGTTGTTCAGCCGTTTATATTAATTTTTCTAATGTCTTTAATTTACTTTATAGTATTAAAGATTTTAAGAACGACTGCGGAGTTTTATAACATACTTAATGTAGTAGGGCTAAGTATGCTAATATCCGGTATTGGTCTTTTGATATCAACGATTATATCAATAATTATGGGTGATATGCAGTCAGTTAGTTTAAGTTTAATTTTCTCAGCTGAATCTGTAGGTGATAAAATTTTCAGTCTGCTGACAAGGTTTGATTTATTTTCTATTTGGTTTTATTCTGTAATTTCTATCGGACTTGCGAAAATTTCATACTCTCCGGTAGCAAAAGTAGCAGTGTTTGTTTTTGGAATCTGGATTGTTTATTCGGTTGTTTCAAGTTTTGCATTTTAAGATTTAATTTCTAAAATCATTAAAGTAGCATCGTCTTGAAGTTCACCGGAACTAAAAGATTTTATTTTATCCATAATTCTGTTAAAACTTGTATTTATCATTAAATTTTCGGTTTCAATTATTTCTTTTTCAATACGATTGAAACCGAATTCTTCTTTTTTTGAATCCATTCTTTCCAATATACCGTCAGTCATAAAATAAAATCTATTACCTGATGAATATGAACCAGTTGAAGAATTAAAATTAAAATCAGGTTTCATGCCGAGTGCAATATTTCTATTATTTAGATTATTAATTTCTGTTCCTGTCAGACAGATAACCGGTATGTGACCTGCATTAATAAATTCAAAAGTTTTGCTTTCCAAATCTATAATCATAAGAAAAAAAGTAACAAACATATTTTTTCCTGAATTTTCACATATTGTATTATTCAGAGAATTCATTATTGAAACTGTATCTTTGTTATATTTTAATTCAGTTCTGACTGCACTTTTGGTAAAAGCCATCAATACACCTGCTGCAAGATTATGACCGGAGACATCACCAATCATAATCGCTATTTTATTATCACTTAAATTTACATAATCAAAATAATCACCACCAACTTCTTTGGCATTTTCTGTCTTTCCGATTAATTCAATTTTTTCATTTTTAATTTCAATATCAGGAATTATTTGTGACTGAATTTTCCTCGCAAAATTTATTTCCGAAGAAATTCTGAATCTGTCTTCTACTGAAGTTCTTACTATCTGTCCATATTTAGACAGACCAAAAGATATAAATATTATCGCGAGTATAAAAGAAATATAACTTGAAAAGTCAAATGCACTATCGCCGGAAATTTTGGAAGTATATTTGATTGAAAAGAATAGAATAAACCAAACACAGATACTTGTTAAAATACTAAATAATGTATAGTTTCTTCTGACAAAAGAAGAAAAAATAGCGATAATATCCAAAGCAAAAGCTAAAGCAAATGAAAAATATAAAAGTAAAGATACTGTAAGAGAAAGATTTGGCAACACGGATTCAAAATATAAAATTATAACAAATAAAACCCCGAGATAAATGTAAGTGAGACTAAGCATACCTTTAACCTTATACTCTTCGGATAAATCAGAAAATATAGTGTGCTGTTTAGTCCAAAAATTCTTTTTCTTTTTCATAATCCAGTATTTTTTCCAATCATTTATAATTAATACGTTCAAAAATGTGTTAAGTTTATAAAATAATCAAACCATACTGAATAAAACAAAAAAAATGTTTATATTTAGATATGGAACGTGAACCAAAACTATGGGTAACACCTGTACAAAAAAATTACGGAATTATAATTTGGGGAGTTATAATATATTTTGTTTTAGTAATTTTTATGTTAAGTTTTATGAACATTCATTTAGATGAACGGACACACAAAGCAAGAATTTCGATTGAGCAAAAATTAGATTTATTATTTATAATTACTCCTCCTGCTGAAGATCTAAATGAACAATTTTTTACTGAGAGAACCTCTTCAAATAATTTTTAAACTATAAAAAAGGAGTTGTTTATGAAAACCTTGAAGGATTTACTTAAAACTGACAGAATTCATTATGTAAATTCAGGTAATTTACTTATTGACGTAGTTAAATTTATGGATCAGCATAATGTAGGTGCGGTTCCTATCCTCAACAAAGAGAAAAAACTAATTGGTATTTTTTCAGAAAGGGATTTACTCAGAAGAGTTGTGGCTAAAGGAATTGATTTGAACTCTACTAAAGTCGATGATGTTATGACAAAGGAGGTTATCGTTATAGAATCACACGATACTCCTGAGTATTGTCTTCAAATAATGAAGCAACAAAATTTCAGACATATTCCAATAATTGAAAAAAAGATTTTGATTGGAATTTTGTCAATTAAAGATTTAATGTTGCACGATACTCAGCAAAAGGAAGAAAAAATAGAACAGCTACATTCATATATTCAGTTTGCCGGTTAAAAAAAATCTGCTAATAACTTTTGGATATATGAATAAGAATTCAGATAAATCAATTAATGGATATTACAAAGATTAAAAAACTCGGAGATTTAAAAAAATCCGGTTATAAAATTAAACAGGTAAAAGATGAAATCAGAGATAATCTGATTAAAAGAATTGAAAATAATGAAATTCTTTTTGACAACATAATCGGATATGAAAATACTGTAATTCCGATGATTCAGAATTCATTATTGGCAAAGCATGATTTGTTACTTTTAGGTTTAAGAGGACAAGCTAAGACAAAAATTGCCAGAATGCTTCCTGAACTTCTTGATGAATATATCCCGATTGTAAAAGGATCAGAAATAAATGATAATCCATTCCAACCAATATCAAAATATTCAAAAGACCTGATTGCTGAATATGGTGATGAAACAGAAATTGAATGGATATCTCGGGAACAGAGATATAGCGAGAAACTTGCTACACCTGATGTGAATATTGCTGATTTAATTGGGGATATAGACCCTATTAAAGCAGCAAACAGAAGAATACACTATTCACACGAAGGTGCTATTCATTACGGATTAATACCGAGAACAAACAGAGGAATATTTGTGATAAATGAACTCCCTGATTTACAACCAAGAATACAGGTTGGACTATTAAACATAATGCAGGAAAAAGATATACAGATAAGAGGATTTAATATCAGAATCCCGCTTGATTTACTAATTGTATTTACTGCAAATCCTGAAGACTATACAAACAGAGGAAATATTATAACTCCTCTGAAAGACCGAATTGATTCACAAATTACCACGCATTATCCAAAAATTCTTGATGATGGAATAAAAATTACAGAATCACAATCTTGGACAAAGAGAAATCAAAAAATTAACATTAATGTTCCTTATTATTTCAAAGAAATTATTGAGATGGTTGCATTTCAGGCAAGAGTAAGTGAATTTGTAGATCAGAAATCCGGCGTTAGTGCAAGATTAACAATTTCCTCATTGGAAAATCTGATTAGTAATGCAGAGCGAAGAGCAATACAGAATAAAGAAGATAATACAAATGTCAGAATAACAGATTTATATTCAATTATCCCGGGAATAACCGGTAAAATTGAATTAGTTTTTGAAGGGGAGCAGGAAGGAGCGGTCAAAGTTGCAAAAGCGTTAATTGCAAAATCGGTGAGAGAAATTTTTAAAAAGTATTTCCCTGATCCTTTAGAAAGAAAGAAAAAAAATGATAAGGAAGTGAAAAGCGTATATTTTGACATAGTAGAATGGTTTCAGGACGGGAGTAAAATTAACATATCTGATAATATGAAATTTAAAGATTATATTAACGAATTAAAAAAAGTGAAGGGATTGGAAGAATTTGTAAAAAAATATCCTCAGTATTATGAAACAGAAAAAGAACTTGCTTCATTAATGGAGTTTGTTTTAGACGGTTTACATCAAAATTCTAAAATTGCAAAAGATGAAATGGGTTCAGGCAGTTCTTATAAAGATATGTTGCCGGCAATTTTTTCCGGTAAGGATTACGGATTAGAAGGATTAGATGAAGAGTATTACAGATAATGAATTTTCATAACCCGCTTTCAAGCGGGTTTTTTATTTACATTTTATGGAAAAAATAATAGAAGTTAAAAATTTAGTTAAACATTATAAAAAACTTGAAGCAGTAAACGGTATAAGTTTTGATGTTTTTAAAGGAGAAATATTCGGGCTATTAGGACCTAATGGAGCAGGGAAAACAACTACTTTAGAAATTATGGAGACACTTAGAAAGAAGACTAAAGGCGAAGTATTAATTGACGGACTCTCAATTGATAAAGATCAATCAAAAATAAAAGGGATTATTGGAGTACAGCTTCAATCAGCCGGATTTTATCCAAATCTTCATTTGGATGAACTCATAAAACTTTTTGCGGGATTATATAATGTGGAAGTTAATCCTGAGGAAATTCTTAAAAGTGTAGATTTACTTGAAAAAAGAAAATCAAAATTTAAGGAGTTATCCGGAGGACAAAAACAAAGATTTTCCATTGCTACTACATTGATAAACAGACCAAAAATTATTTTTCTTGATGAACCAACAACGGGTTTAGATCCTCAGGCAAGAAGAAATTTATGGGAATTAAT
Source organism: Candidatus Tepidiaquacellales bacterium UBA6667 (assembly GCA_002455255.1). Classification (GTDB taxonomy): domain Bacteria; phylum Bacteroidota; class Ignavibacteria; order Tepidaquicellales; family Tepidaquicellaceae; genus UBA9002. The sequence continues at coordinate 226,826 of DKKL01000031.1, forward strand.
TTTGAAATTTCGTGATTTAGGAACAACTATTATGCTGACTACCCATTATATGGATGAAGCAGAAATTTTATGTGACAGGGTTGGAATAATTGACAAAGGTAAAATATTAGTAATTGATTCACCTGATAATTTAATTGAGGATTTATTGAAACGTGGATTTACGAGAAACAGAACAATCAAAGAGGCAACATTAGAAGATGTGTTTATTGATCTTACCGGAAAGGATTTGAGAGATGAATAAATATTCACAGATTAAAGCATTACTTGCAATTACTAAAGGAAGTTTAACCGGATTATTCAGAAATCCTACTGCGTTTATTTTTAATTTAGTATTTCCTTTGATTTTCATAATTGTGTTCGGATTTATTTCTGGAGGTGGGTTCAGAATGGATGTAGCGATTGACAAAAACTCAGATACTTCAAATATTTTATATACTGAAATACAAAAAATTCAATCAATAAAAATAGTCAGAGATAAAACGGATGAAGAAATAAATTCAGAACTTACAAAAGGTTCAATAGAAGGAATAATAAAAATTTCAAAAATTGATGATATATATGAAATAGAATTAACAACAACAACGGCATCAATAACAGGCGGAAATATTTTAAAACTTTTAATTTCGAAAATAGTTGACAATGTAAACTTAGCAAATGCCAATCTTACAAAAAAAACAGCCGAACTAAAAGAGCAGACAATTGAAGGTAGAAAGTATAAAACTATTGATTTCATTTTACCCGGTCAGCTCGGATTTGCATTACTTTCATCAGGAGTTTTCGGAGCAGCATTTATATTTTTAATATTAAGGCAGACTTTAGTTATTAAAAGATTTTTTGCAACACCGGTTAGTAAATTTGCAATTGTTTGCGGAGAAGGGTTAAGCCGTCTTGTGTTTTCAATTTTTAACAGCGTAATTTTAATTTCTATAGGTTATTTCGTATTCGGGTTCACACTTGAAAATGGCTTTATAACTTTTATAAATATGATTATTCTTTGTACAATTGCATTGATCATATTTCTTGGATTTGGATTTGTTGTTTCAGGGCTTGCCACAAACGAAAATTCCGTTCCGGCAATTGCAAACCTGATAACGTTGCCCCAGTTTTTGCTTGCAGGTACATTTTTTTCAATCTCAAATTTTCCTGAGTGGCTACAACCTGTCAGCAAAATATTACCCTTAACTTATCTAAATAATGCTTTAAGAAAAATATCTTTTGATGGTGCTACTATTATTGATGTAATGCCGGAAATTGGTGTTTTGGTTCTTTGGGGGGTTATTGTATATCTGATTGCGATAAAAACATTTCGGTGGGAATAAATTTATGATTCGAAATAACCAATACTTGAGCCAACCCAAGTTTTATTTTTATTGAAGTCAACTCCCATCATTTTTCCTTTTCCCATTCTCACAAGATTTATACAAAGTTCAGGTTTATCTTTCCATACTGCAAGAATCCTAATCTCCGCTTTTGCGGGTTCATCAAGTGTTTCAATTGCTGATGCAAATTTTATTTTTTTCTGCAATACATATTCATGTTTTTTATCTTCAGGAATATCGGTTATGTCTTCTTTGGTCACATCAAATTTTACACCGGCTCCTGCAAATGAATATAGCGGTTTCAATACATAATTTTCAAGATTCGATGGTATTTCTTTAATATCTGAAAGAAAAACAGATTCAGGAACATATTTGCTTTTTATAAATGGCAGAAGATATTTACTGATTCGGAAAAACCAGTTTGGATGAGTTACCCACGTAACGTCAAGTTCTTCTGTAAATCTGAAATTATATTTAATATCTGTTCTGCCTTTTAGTTCATCATAAATTACTCTGTTATAAATTCTGTCAATTGGGGTTTTTTTACCATCATTATCATAAAATAATTTTTTACCTTCTTTAGATATTTTAGTGAGGCAGACAGATTTTATTCCTAACATTTTTTCAGTACATAGAAAATCAATATAAGTTTTTTGCTTTTCAGGTTCTATTTCAAGAAGTATAACATTTTCCGGATTTGAATCACCAATGATTACGTCTTTAATTTTCTGTATATAAGATTCGTGATTTAATCCGTTAAAGTAATGGGTATAATTTTCCGGAATTTCAAAATTTTTCCGAAATGCTTCATTTAACAATTCCTGATAGCAATACAAAGATGGGAATCCCTGCAGTTCAATTAGCTGAGGTATATAATTTCCATTTTCATCAAGACCAATAGCGAAATCTATTGCCAATACATCTGTATGTGAAGATTGATTGGGAACTTCAAGACCTGGAGGGATAGCATTCTGAGATGCTTCTTTAAATTTATCAGACTGAAGAAAATTTAAAATATCATTTGATGCATCAATTAAAGCATCTCTGAATTCATTTGATAAAAATACCGGAGTTTCTGAAATTCTGAAATCAATATGTGTATTATAAGCCGAATCAAGATAGTTAAGCATTGAATCATACTTCTGTTCAGAAAATTCAGAGTTATATTTTTTTCTCAGGTTAGGAATCATTTTTAAATTAAAAACTTTCCTTTTTCCATTACCTGTTCAGTAGAATCACCGTAATCAAACCAAATGGAGCATTTAATACTTACACAATCAATATGAGTGGTTGAAACCCAGTCTGCTCCTGTGTATTTTGAGTATGGATGACCAAATGCGATGTGTATTGTAGGGAGTTTTTCATCCTGCAAAATATTACCGATAACTTTTTTACAAGCCAAGTTAGTTCCTATAGCGTATTCACCGACTCTGTTACTATTTTCATCAGTCATAGTATATTCTGTAAACTCTTCAAGCAATTCTTTATTGTCACATTCCATTCTTGTTATTCTCGAATCCGAAATTTCAATTTTCAGAGGAGTATTAATTAAATCACCATACTTTGCACAGAGATAATCACCGACAACACCATCAACAACAAATATTCCGTCAACTTTCAAAGGAGAAGTAAATATTTCTCCACCCGGAAGATTTCCCCACTTTTCAACAGAAATTATCCCGCTTGTTTTCAGCCATTTGATTTTATCTGTAAACTCAGCCACCATATCTGTTCCGTTATCTGACTTAACAATTATTTTTTTTGCAAGTCTTGCTTTTTCAATTAACTTTTGACTTATCGTATCAACTTCTTTATAATCAGCCCTCATACCTTCAAGCATAATTTGCTTCGTGATATTAACCATATGTGCATGTCTTATTCCATTTGCATCAACAACATCCGTCATATCAATTCTTGACCTCAGTTCACTTTCTTTTGCCTGAGCACAAAATATACTTACCTGTGATTTTGCCAAATCTTCAAGAATTGGCTTTGGCATATTTTTCAATGGTCTTGGTGCATAATCTTCCATCACCATCACAGAAAAGTCAGAGCCAACTTTTTTTATTTCAGCGGCTAAAGCGGCTGCTATTTCGATATCTTCATTATCTGTAATAATGGTTACTCGTTCTTCAGGTTTTAATCTGAGGCAAGCATTTATAGCATTGAAAGCTCCCTGTGAAAGTTCGCTGTCAAATGTTACATCTTGTATTTCATTATTCATAAGCAATAAAAAAACATTTAATAATTTTAAAATTTATTTATTATAATGGTGTTACTATTCCTCTGTGAGTTTCATCAATTATATAATCAACGACTTTTTTCAAATCCCCACCTGATTCATTATACACTTTTAGCTGTCTGTCCGCTCCTGTGCCATCTTTAAGTATTTTAAAAATATAGCTAACCTCTTCCCTGCTACCGAGTTCATCTACTACATCATCAATAAATTCAAGCAACTCTTTTGCAAGCGATACAAATTCCACTTCTTTTTGTTTTCCGAAATCAATCAGTTTACCCGTAATACCATATCTGGAAGCACGCCATTTATTTTCCATAATCAATGCACGACGGTAAATTCTAAATCCGAGATTTTGTTTTATTAATTTATGTAACTTAGCTACAACTGCCTGAATCAAAGCTGCAATTGCAATAGTCTCATCAATTCTCATGGTAACGTCACAAGCTCTGAACTCAAGCGTATTAAAAATCGGATGTAACCTGATATCCCACCAGATTTTCTTTGCGTTATCAATACAATTAGTTTTTACAAGGAGATTAACAAAGTTATCTAATTCACCAACACTTGAAAAATAATCAGGGATACCTGTTCGGGGAAATTTATCAAAAACTTTAACCCTGTAGGATTTAAATCCTGTATTTCTACCGAGCCAAAATGGTGAATTTGTAGATAATGCAAAAATATGAGGAATAAAATATCGTGCGGCATTCATTATCTGAACACCAAGTTCTCTGTCTTCAAGTCCGACATGTACATGCAATCCAAAAATCAGATTTGCACGAGCAGTCTCCTGCATTTCATTTATAATTTCGTGGTAACGCGGATTATCAGTTATTTTCTGTTCGTGCCAGTGAGAAAACGGATGTGTTCCGGCGGCAGCAATTCTCATATTATTTTCAATTGCTATCTGAGCAAGAGCTCCTCTCATTCGTGTAACTTCTAAACGAGCCTCTTTAATATCTCTACATATATTTGTACCAATTTCAACAACAGATTGATGCATTTCCGGTTTCAGATTTTCTTTTAAAACCTTACTTCCGGAATCAAACATCTGCTGAACGTGTGAATGAAGTTCTCTCGTTTCAGGATCAACAATTTGAAATTCTTCTTCAATTCCTAATGTGTATAACATAAAGTTATTCTTTTATTTTTTTTTTCGTGGTGTCTTTTCTTTAACAACCTTCACTTTCACTTCTTTATTGGTATCCTTTGGTTTTGAAATCTTTTTTTTCTTACTGACTTCAGAGTTTAATTCAGAGTTTTTTTTTTATTAATGATATCTCCGATAGGTTCGTCATTTGCAAAAGTTTTTATAAAACCACCCCAAGTGAGGTTATTGCAACCTTCTTTGTAGTTTATGGCTCTTCTTATTGCCATATTTGCTGCAGCTTCTACTATCCAATCAAAATTTTCTTTTCCAACTGAATTTACATCAGCGTCCGGAGCCGGGTTACAGAAATCAATTGCAATCGGAACTCCATCTCTAACTGCAAATTCCACAGTATTGAAATCATAACCAAGAGCATTATTTAATCTTAATACATATTCTTTAATTAGAGCATGAAGATTTGGATCTCGGTTAGGATTTTCAGGAAAGTATCTCAAATGATGTGGATTTCTTGGTTCATATGGCATTATGTGAACATCTTGTCTGTCAATACAATAACATCTGAAATAAGTATCAAATTTAATTTCTTCCTGAAGCATCATAACAAGCTGTCCTGTTTCATTATAAGCCTTAAAGAAATCATCAATCCCTTCAAGTTTATAAACATTTTTCCAACCGCCACCTGCAAATGGTTTGAAGTATGCAGGGAAACCTATATAGTTGAAGATACCTTCCCAATCGAGAGGGAAAGTTAAATTTCTAAATGAATTTGAATTTGTGTCAGGAGGATTTTGATTTGATGGAAGCAACACTGTTTTCGGAACAGGAACTCCAACCTTAATCGAAAGTGCATTATTAAAAAACTTTTCATCTGCTGACCACCAAAAAGGATTATTAATTACAGCGGTTCCTGATATAGCAGCATTTTTCAGAAAACCCCTGTAAAAAGGAACGTCCTGAGAAATTCTATCAATAATTACAGCGTAACGGGTAGAATCTGCTTGAATAACTTTATCAATAGTAACGAACTCGGCAATGATATTTTTTTCACCCATTGCATCAAGTTTTGAATTAACTCTGTCAACGAATGCCTGTGGAAAAGTGTTTTCCTGACCAAATAATATTCCAATACGTTTCATTAAGTATGAATCTCCTTTTAATTAATATTTTTTATGTTTGATAAATTGGAAGGTTTTACAAGAGGGAAAATTAACTAAATTTTAAGTGAAAATTAAGTTAAAAAACTTAAGATAGCGGGAATTTTTGAGGGTAATAATAATTATTATTAATACCCTCTTTTTATCAGTTTTAATCAAATATTTCCAAAATCTCTCACCTTTGGTTTTCTTCCATCATCGGGAACAAATACTTCAAAATTTACTGAAAGACCATGATTGGGCGGTAAGTATCTCACGTCAAGTTTGTATGTAATTCCTTTCGTCATTACACCGTCATACTTAACCTGACCGTATAATTTGTTTTGCCTTACTACTACGATAGGAAATTCCAATTGACTTATCTTTTCTCTTAATGAAATATATTCACCTTTACCTTTGAAATTATCATTCAAAGCGGTTTTTGATTCGTTCAAATAATCTTCTGTTAGATTTTGAACAAGAACTTCGTCACATAAAGACTCATCAGGATTATTAAATGCATTTAAGACCTCCGTTAATACTTCAACAGCTTCTTTGTGATAGGTTTCCTTAGTTTGAGCAAAAGTAGTGACAGTTATGCCGATTGTTAAAATTAAAGTAATTAATGTTTTTTTCATAATATAGTTATAATTTAAAAATTTCTTAAAACTATTTAAAATTAATTTTCTTTCAAAATAAATTTTAACAATTTGTGAGTTAATTTTTAAATATTTTATTCATATTTTGTACAGTTTTTTCAAGAAAAATAACATTTTTGTGAGTTGAGCAAAGCAATTGAAATCTTAGATAAACTTAATAAGACTGAAATTTTCCGATTTGAGAAATTTATCAACTCCGAATATTTTGAAATTCAGAATTATGTCAGAAAATTTTATTTTGAGTTTAAAAAATTTCTTTCAATCAAAAAGTTAACTCAAAATGATAAAATTGAAATTTATAAAAAACTTTATCCAACAGCTAAATATAACGATATTACATTCCGGAAATTAACTTCAGAATTATTAAAGTTACTAAAATTATTTTTGGCAATTCAGGAGTTTGGAAACGACAAATATGGAAAGAAGATAAATTACATTCGGCAATTAAAAAAACTTAATTTAAATGATTTAGCTTTGCGTGAAATTAAGAAATTGGAATATGAATTATCAAATGATATTTATTCAATAAAAAATCTTCATTCAGATTATTCATTGGCTTTGGAAGAAATGATTACACCGATAAAAAGTTCACAGTTTGATGAGTTAAAATTTATCAACAAAGTAGAAAATAAATTGCTTTCATATTCTATATCTGAATTTCTTGATTTTTATTCTCACTTGCTTCATCAGAGTAAATATATCCACAAGAAAACACACAGATATTTATTCTTAGAATATATTATGGATTTTTTAAAAAAGAATATTGATCAGGTAAATGAATATTCAATCCTTTATTATAAAAAAATATTATTATATCTCGAGCCCGAAAATATATCAAACTATAAAGAATTAAAAACTCTGTTTTATAAAAATTTACATAAACTAAACAGAACCTCAGTTAATAATATGTTTGCAGTTTTACACTCTTACATTAATGACCGTATATTAAGCGGAGATAAAAAATACTTAAAAGATAAGAGCGAATTATTTGCTAAAGTTTTCTTTGAAAATAATTCTCCTGAGAAGATTAACTTTGTTATACTTTTTATTGCTGTAGAAACTTATTTGCAACTAAGAGATTTTGAAAAAGCAAAAAACTTAATTGATAAATGGGGGTTGTTATTGCCTGAATCGTTGCAAACTGATACAGTAAAGTTATGCAATGCTGCTTTGTTTTTTTATAATAATAAATTTGGCGAATCGCTGGAAGCCCTATCAAAAATAAAAAACAATGATTACTTTTTTAATATGAAAATTAAAGATTTCAGATTAATGATTTTTATTGAAAACAAGGATTATGAAAATGCAATATATCTGATTAACACTTACAGAACTTTTCTAACTAAAGAATCTGCTCTTTCTGATTTATATAAATTACCGCCGTTGAATTTTTGTAAAGGATGTTTGTACCTAATATCACTGGAAGCTAAATTTAATGCGAATATCGAATTTAAATTTATTAAGTTATTAAACAATAATAAACTTATTGCTTATAAATGGTGGCTGGAAAATAAGTTTAACAAATTAAAAAAGTATGACACGAAGAATAATAAATCTTACTCAAAACAATAGCTTATCAGAAATACTGAGAATTACCGCATTAACATTAACAAAACTAAATCATCAGGTTACTTATGAATCTTACGACAATGAATTAGAATTTATGAAGAGAGCGGAAGATGAGAATATAAATCTTATTCTTGTTGATTTGGAATTTAACAAAACTAACATTCTTGAAGTGATTAATAAAATCAGGAAAAATCCAAATTCATCACATAAAAAAATTATGGGATATTTTGAAAATAATTTAAATCAAAAAAATCCTGCTTTTGAAGCAGGATGTGATTCTGTTATGACAGTTGAAGAATTAAAATTAATATCAAACAACTTATTTTCATTTTAAGCTATTCAATGTTTTCATTTACCTGCTTTTAGTCTCAATGAATTTAATACAACGGAAACGGAACTGAAAGCCATAGCGGCACCTGCTATCATTGGGTTTAATAAAAATCCGTTAATTGGATATAAAATTCCGGCTGCTATCGGAATTCCTATCACATTATAAATAAAAGCCCAAAATAAATTTTCCTTTATAGTTCTAACTGTATCTTTTGAAATTTTGAAAGCAAAAACTAAATTCATTAAATCACTTTTTATCAATACAACTTCAGCCGATTCAATTGCTATATCCGTTCCGCTACCAATCGCGATACCTACATCTGCCTGAGCAAGAGCCGGAGAATCGTTTATACCGTCACCAACCATTGCAACCTTTTTTTCTTTTATCTGAAGTAATTTTACAAGTTCATTTTTTTTATCAGGTGTTACTCCTGCAAATACATCATATTCAGGTATTCCAACCTGCGAAGCAATTGCAATAGCGGATTTTTTATTATCACCCGTAGCCATAAATATTTCTAATCCGTTTGCCTGTAGAGCGGATATTGCTTTCTTTGAAGTGTCTTTAACTTTATCCGATATGATAAATTGTGCCAATACGTTTTTTGAATCGGAAAAATAAACAAGTGAACCTGTTTGAGAATCTGAAATATCAACAGCAAAATTGATTTTCTGTGAGATAAAAATATCTGAACCAATAAAATATTTTTCCGAATTAACTTCTGCGATTATTCCTCCTCCGGGAATATTTTGAAAATTCGTAACATTTACTTTCTCGGGATTTTCAGAATGTAATTTATCTGTTATTGCCTTTGCAAGCGGATGTTCAGAAAGTGATTCAATTGAATATAAAATGTTTAAAGAATTTTTAAATTCCTGATTTTCTACAAACCATTTCTGTGAAATAACCTGTGGCTTTCCTTCTGTTATAGTTCCAGTTTTATCAAGCAATATTGAATTGACTTCTTTTAACTTTTCAAGTGATTCGGCATTTTTAAATAATACTCCATTATTTGCCGCTTTTCCTATACCTACCATTATAGCGGTCGGAGTTGCCAAACCTAATGCACACGGGCAAGCAATCACAAGGACTGTTACTGAAGTTATAAAAGCATGAGGAAACGCTGGCGATGGAGCAAGTAACATCCAGGCAATAAATGTAATAACAGAAATGACCATCACAACAGGAACAAAGACTGATGAGATTTTGTCTGCAATTTTTTGAAGTGGTGCTTTGCTCGTCTGAGCTTCACGTACAAGTTCAATAATTTTGGATAGCATTGATTCCGATCCAACTTTAACTGCTTTCATTTTAAAAGAGCCGGATTTATTTATAGACCCAGAAATTACGTTATCACCCGTTTTCTTTTCCACCGGTAATGGTTCGCCAGTTACAGCACTTTCGTCAATAACCGAAAATCCATCGGTAACTACTCCATCAACCGGAATGTTTTGTCCTGGTTTTATTAAAATAATATCTCCAACTACAATTTCACTAATCGGGATTTCCTCTTCTTTGCCTATTCTTATAACAATCGCAGTTTTTGGTTGAAGATTAATTAATTTTTTTAATGCTTCAGAAGTTTTTCCGGTTGCTTTCGCTTCAAAATATTTCCCAAGCAGTAATAATGAAATGATAATAGCGGCTGATTCAAAATATACAGTTACTTCAATTCCATTATTTATCAAATAATCAGGATAGAATGTATTTACAACACTTAGAATAAAAGCAGCACCTGTTCCAAGTGCTACTAAAGAATCCATATTTGATTTAAAATGCAGGGCTTGTTTAAATGCTCTTATATAAAAATCTATACCTGAATAAAAAATTACCGGAAGTGATAAGCCAAGCATAATGTAATTTGCATTATTCATTTTATGAAAAACCATACCGATGATGAAAAGTGGAATTGAAAAAAACACTGAAACCCAAAATTTCTTTTTTAATTCATTTTCAGAATCACCGGACATTGATGAATGAGTATGTTCATTATAATGTTTCTCTTTACTGTTATCAATTAGAGTATTGTCAATCAATTCATATCCGATGCTTTTAATCACTTTTTGCATATCAGGTATATTAATTTTATCACTGTCATATTTTATCAACGCAGATTTATCGGCAAAGTTTACATTTACTTCTTTAACTCCATCCTGTGATTTCAGCATAGACTCTACTGATGATGCACAAGAAGCACAAGAAAGCCCTTTAACAGGTAAGATAATTTTAGTTATATTATCTGAATTTGTTTGATTGTTTTGAATATTCATTATAAATTAATTTATATATATATTATTAAGATTTAAATTCAAATATCAATTGTTCAGATGGGAATTGAATTAATTACAATCATTGCACTTGTTATTGCTATAATAATTGGAAGTTTAAGAACTGATATAAATGCAGGAATAGTTTCAATTGCATTGGCTTTATTAATTGGTTATTATGCCGCAGGTTTCAGCATTACAGAGCTTACCTCTGTTTTTCCAAATGAACTTTTTTTGATACTTGTAGGAATTACGTTGTTGTTCTATATGACAAATGAAAATGGTACTCTTGAAAAAATCTCAAAAGATGCCATTTGGTTAATTCATGGAAAAAGTTTTTTAATACCGGTTTTTTTGTTTTTATTCACTTTTTCACTCTCAGCTATAGGTCCCGGAAATATTGCGGCTGTAGCAATTATCGCACCACTTGGAATTGCCGTTGGATATAAGTTTAAAATAAATCCGCTTCTCAGTTCAATAATGATTTGTACCGGTGCTAATGCCGGAACTTTCTCACCTGTATCACCTACAGGTATAATCAGTACATCTCTTTTAAAAAATATAAACCCTGAACTTGAAAGTTTAAATTTTACAATTTTTGTTTACACAGCTTTGTTTCAAGCATTTAGTGCTATGGTTGCATATTTTATATTTAAAGGATACAAAGTACGTCAGATTGGTTCTAAAAAACAAATTGAATTTCCTGATAAACCTGCAACTTTTACAAAAAAACAATTAGTTACACTGATATTAATTAATGTTTTAATTTTATCTGTAATAATTTTTAATGTCCCGATTGGTTTAGGTGCATATACATTGGTAATAATTTTTTCAATTTTCAAATTGGGTAAACTTGATAAGAGTTTAAAAGAAATTCCATGGTCTCCTATTTTACTTGTTACAGGTATAAGCGTATTAATTGGGTTGATTGAAAAAACCGGTGGTTTAATAATGGCTACTGATTTTATAGCGAAAAATACTCCGGATACATTTATAAATTCAATATTCGCTTTTGTGACAGGACTAATATCTCTTTACAGCAGTTCTTCCGGGGTTGTTTTACCGACTTTTATGAATTTAATTCCGGGCATTATATCTAAACTTAACAATGTAAACGTTACAGAACTTGTAATAGCAATAAACGTTGGCTCTCATATGGTAGATGTAAGTCCGCTTTCAACTCTTGGTGCCCTTTGTCTTGCAGCGGTAAACGAAGAAGACCGAAACAAGGTTTTCAGACAATTATTAATTTGGGGATTTTCAATGTTGGTTTTCAGTACAATAATGGCTTATATATTTTTAGATTTATTTTAATTAATTTTACTTAAACTAATTTTCAAAAATGAAAAAAATAAATTCTTTATTATCTGTTTTAGTTTTATCAATTATTATTGCAGGATGTTCAACTTCAAAAGAATATTCCATTGACTGGACTGAGATTAGAAATGAAATTCAACCTATGATTGAAATGATGGAAAAGGGTTTGTATGTGGATTTTTTAAATACATATGTGGATCCTCGTTTAGTTCACTTACAGGGAGGAGCTTCCAGTATGTTGGCTGATTTTGATGCAACAAAAAGGTCAGAACTTCTTCAGACTCTAAAACAGGCAAAACAAATTCAACCGTTTATAGATACTGAAAAAAAAATTGCTACTTTTGACGGAGAAAATTTTATCAGACCATTAGCATTTCAAAAAATCGGTGACAGATGGTATTTAATTAATAATGCAAATCAAATAGAGGGTAACTGATAATCTTTATCAAACCTAAAAATATTTATTGCTAAAGGTGGAAGTGTGAGCTTCAAAGTGTAATTATAATGAAATCTCTTTTTATCAATTGCTTCAAGCCCTCCGAGATTTCCCTTTCCGCTTCCACCATAAATCAATGCATCGCTGTTAAATATTTCTTTATAAAATCCTTCTTCCGGAACTCCTATTTCATAATTTTCTCGGACAACAGGAGTCATATTGCAAACAAATAAAAGATAACTTTTTTTGTTTGTTGAATATCTTATGAAACTTAAAACGCTTTGTTCGGCATCTGAGTAATCTATCCAGTTAAATCCTTTGCTTTCAAAATCTATTTCCCAGAACTCTTTACTTTCTAAATATAATTTTTGCAAATCTTTAAAATAGAGATTCAGCATTGAGTTGAATTCTTGATTTTTTATTTCCCAGTCAAGCATCCATTCGCAGTTCCACTCTGTTGCCTGAGCAAATTCACTTCCCATAAAGTTAAGTTTTTTCCCCGGATGACCATACATAAAGCCAAAGAATAAACGCAGGTTTGCAAATTTTTGCCATTCATCACCGGGCATTTTATTAAACAACGATTTTTTTCCGTGAACAACTTCATCATGTGATATCGGCAATAAATAATTTTCATTAAAAGAATACCAAAGTGAAAATGTTATATGATTATGATTAAATTTTCTGTAAATCGGGTCTATAGAAAAATATTTTAAAACATCGTGCATCCAGCCCATATTCCACTTCATATCGAATCCTAAACCTCCGAGATGAACAGGTTTTGTAACTCCTAACCAATTAGTAGATTCTTCTGCTATCATCATTACACCTTTGTTATACTTATGAACATTAGTGTTAAGTTTTTTTACAAATTCTACCGCTTCAAGATTTTCAGGACCACCAAATATATTAGGTTCCCATTCTCCTTCTTCTCTTGAATAGTTTAGGTATAACATTGAAGCAACAGCATCAACTCTAATCCCGTCTATGTGATATTTGCTAAACCAAAACAATGCGTTTGAAATTAAAAAATTAACAACTTCATTTTTCCCGTAATCAAATACGAGAGTTCCCCAATCTTTATGAAATCCTTTTTTAGGATTTGTGTATGCATAAATTTGTTTTCCGTCAAAATCATTCAATCCATGTGCATCAGTCGGAAAATGGGCAGGAACCCAATCAAGAATGACTCCAATTCCATTTCTGTGGCAGTGGTCAATAAAATACATAAAATCCTGAGGTGAACCGAATCTGCTTGTTGGTGCAAAATAATTAACAACCTGATATCCCCAGGAAGTATCAAGCGGATGCTCCATTACCGGTAACAACTCAATGTGAGTGAAATTTAAATCTTTTGCATAATCTACAATTTCATGTGCCAGTGTTTTGTAATTCTTAAATCCCCATTCGTTTGAAAATTCATTCTCTTTATAATCTCTTTTCCAAGACCCAAGATGAAGTTCATAAATTGACACAGGTGATTTCTTAAAATCATATTTAGCTCTTGCTTTCATCCATTCCTGATCTTTCCACTTAAATCCTTTTAGTGAATTAACTACAGATGCAGTTTGTGGACGGACTTCTGCCTGAAAAGCAAAAGGATCTGATTTATATCTTATAGTAGTATCAAATTTTGATTTTATTACATATTTATATTTTTCACCTTCATATATCTCCGGTATGAATATACTCCAAACACCTGAATCATTTATGTTTTCCATTTGATGCGACCCTTCTTTCCACGAATTGAAATCACCTATCACAGCAACAGATTTTGCATGGGGAGCCCATACTGCAAAATGAACCCCCATTTTCTTATTAACTTTTTTTACTTTTGCACCTAACTTATCGTAAATTTTGTAATGAGTGCCTTCACCAATCAGATATAAATCATAATCAGTAATTTGAATTGGGTAAGCATAAGCATCTTCAATTTCAATAAGGTTTTCAAATTCATCCTGATATTGAATTTTATATTGGAATGGCTCTGAAACTTTTTCATAAACTGCCTGATAGATATTCAAAGGATGAACTCTTTTCATATTCACAACACCATAATGAGATGTTTTGGAGGATTTTGTATTAGATGGTTTTATCCATGCATCAAGAGCGAGTGGCAGATAGCAAGTAATAGTATATTTTTTTGAAGTCTTATCATACTTTGGACCTAAAACTGAAAAAGGATTTGACGATTCAAATGATGTAATTTTTTTAAATTCATTTGCGATATTTAAATCCGTTTTTTTGATAAATACTGCTTTTAGTTTAAACTAATTGAATAGAAAAAAAAATTAAACATAAATTTTACTGTAGAAGAATATTCTTTAAATCAGTTAGTCTTTCAATATCAGAATTTTGATTCGTTTTTATTTCTATTATTAACTGGTCTTTTGAACCTGAAATATTATACTTACGTGATTTATCTCCGGAAATTGTTTCAATTAATTTTTTAAAAAAATCGGATTCAAAAATAGGATGTTCTTTTTGTTTTGGAAAGTAAATTGAGATATTGTTTTTTAAAATCGAAATTTTTTCTATTCCCAACATCGTCGATTTTATTTTAATTTTAATAACCTCAAATAAATTTTCAACATCTTCAAGAAATTCTCCGAATCTGTCTATTAGTTCATTTTTTATATCAGTTAACTCTTCTTCTGATTTTGCTTCATATAATCTTCTGTAGATATTTAATCTTTCTTTATCACTCTCAACATAATCTTTCGGAATTAAGGCATTCAAATCATTTTCTATTATGGCAGGATCAGATTTCTTTATAATTATTTTATTTTTATTATCTGTAATTTCCTGCTTAGGTTGTTGTTCACCTTTAACTTCTTTTTCTTCTTCAAAATTTTTAAACAATTCAGAAAACTCACTTTCCTTTAATTCAGATACGGCATCATCAATAATATTCATAAATAAATCAAAACCAATCTGCTGAACATATCCGCTTTGCTCTTTTCCCAAAAGATTACCGACTCCTCTAATCTCCATATCCCTCATTGAAAGATTTATACCTGAGCCAAGTTCAGTAAATTCTTCAATTGCCTGCAATCTCCTAACTGCCTGTTTTGTAATTTTTCCTGCTGAAATAAGATAAGCAAATGCCTGCTGTTCACTCCGTCCTACTCTTCCCCTAAGCTGGTATAATTCTGATAAACCGTAACGGTCTGAATTATTAATGATTATAGTATTTACATTTGGTATATCCAGTCCGCTTTCAATTATTTTTGTGCAGACAAGTATGTTTAGTTTTTTCTCAATAAAATTAACAACAGTATCTTCAAGCTCATCGGGTTCCATTTGTCCGTGAGCTATTGCCGGCTTTGCTATCGGGACTTCTTCTTTTATTCTTTCTGCAAGTGTATATAGTTTTTCAATTGTATCATTTACAAAATATACCTGACCTCCTCGCTTTAATTCAAAAGAAATTATTTCTGCAATTTTATCCCAATTTAGTTTTATAATTTCTGTTTGAATTGGTTTTCTGTTTTTAGGTGGAGTATTAATCAGTGATAAATCTCTCGCACCCATCATGGAAAAATTTAATGTTCTCGGAATAGGGGTGGCTGTTAAAGTTAAAGTATCAATGTTAGGTTTTATTGATCTGATTTTTTCTTTTGCTTTTACCCCGAATCTTTGTTCTTCATCAATTATTAATAAACCAATATCTTTGAATTTTATATCTTTTGATAAAATTCTGTGAGTTCCGATTAAAATATTAATTTTACCCGCTTCCAGTTTTTCCAGAATTTCTTTTTGCTCTTTTTTACTTTGAAGTCTTGATAAACATGCAACTTCAACTGCAAATGGTGAAAGTCTGTCTCTGAACGTGTTATAATGCTGTACTGCGAGAATAGTTGTCGGAACTAATACTGCAACCTGTTTATTATCCATAACTCCTTTGAATGCTGCCCTTACAGCCACTTCTGTTTTTCCGAATCCGACATCTCCGCAAACTAACCTATCCATAGGACTACCTGATTCCATATCTTTTTTTACTTCCTGTGTTGCCCTAAACTGATCAGGAGTATCTTCATACATAAAGTTAGCTTCAAGTTCCTTCTGCCAGTGAGTGTCAGGTGAAAATTTAAATCCGGTTTCTGATTTCCTTTTAGCATATAATAAAATTAAATCTCTTGCTATATCCTGAACTTTTTTCTTAGCTTTCGATTTTATTTTATCCCATTCACCACCGCCAAGTTTTGATAATTTTGGAACGAAACCCTCAGTGCTTGCATATTTTTTTATTAAGTGAATATAATTTAGATTTACAAAAACTGAATCGCCACCTTCATAAATTAGTTTTACGGCTTCCTGTTCATTATTACCAACGGTAATTTTTTTAAGTCCTTCAAATTTTGCAATACCAAAATCACGATGAACTATAAAATCACCATATTGAAGTTCTTTAAGCTCTGAAAATGTGATTCCTTTGAATTTAAGTTTTCTTTTTTTAAGCTGTCTGAAATACCTGCCAAATATCTGATGTTCAGTATAAACAGTTATGTTGTCATCAAATAAACTGAATCCTTCCGTTAGTGAATCATCAATAAAATTAATTTTGTTTATATCAATATCATTAACTGATGAAATATTATCGTTTTTTTCTGAGTGTATTCCAAAATCTTTTTCGGAAATTTCATCATTATTTAAATCGTCCAATAAAGTTTTTAATCTTTCAGATTGCATTTTATCAGATGACAACAAATACACTTCATTTTTTTCTGATATTAAATTATAAAGATCTGAATGTAAGGCACGCAAATTTGAATGAAATTCCGGTTGGGATTTGGAATGAAAATTAAAAATATTAGATTTATCAATTTTAACTAAATCTGAAAAATAATTTTCAAATTCTGTTATCAATATTTTATTAAATTCGGATAATTGATTGTTTACATCGTCATCGGTCAATGTTATTTCAGGATCAAGAATAACAATAATCGAATCTTCCGGAATATATTCACTTAATGAAGAATTTATACTTTCCTGACCTTGTAAGTTATCTTTGGATGTTAAATTCATTCCGAATTTTATTCCTTCAATTACTTTTAAAGATCTTTGCGTTGAAATATCAAATTCTCTGATAGATTCCACAGTATCTCCAAAAAATTCAATTCTCACGGGAGAAATATGAGATTCAGGGAAAATATCAATTATTCCGCCTCTAACAGAGAAATCACCTGGTTCTTCGACAAAATCTTTTCTGTCAAATCCTGCAGAAGATAATTTTGAAATTAAATCATCAAATGGAATTTCAAAATCTTTTTTAATTTCAAAAATTGAACTTTTAAAAATCTCTTTTGATAAATAATTTTTTGAAAATTCCTTACTGTCGCAAAGTATAATAAATTCATCACTTCCAGATAAAAGAGTGAGAGAACGTGAAATCATTTCTTCATCCTCTAAATCTCCGGATTTTAAGACTGATAAATTTTCAGATTCAGAAATAATCTGTAAATCATCATATACTTTTTTTAGATTATCTTTTTCAGATGTGACAATGAATAATTTTTTATGACGGAATTTAGAAATAAACTCAATAATGAGGGACTTTAAAGAACCTTTAACTCCGGACAGGCAATAGGATTCCTGTGCTTTAAGTTTTTTTAAAGCAATGAAATTTTTTGATTCAAAAATTTTAGTTTTCAGATCTATCAATTATCAATACGTAAGCCGGAAAAAATTTCATCCGTTAGTTCTGTAAATTCAATTATGTTAAGCATTTCAGGTCTTTTTGACAAATCAAATTTTATTGCATTTACATCTATATTTTTTTCATCAAATAGTTTTCTCAATGAATTTCTTAAAGTCTTTCTTCTTTGATTAAATGAAGTTCTCACAACTTCTCTGAATAATTCAGGATTTTTTAATACAACTATATCATCCTTGAAATCCATTGATACAACAGATGAATCAACCTTTGGTTTAGGAAAAAATGCACCCGGAGGCACATTATATACAATTTTTGGTGATGAATATAAATTTGTAAAAACGGAAAGTATTCCATATTCTTTTGTGTTTGGAACGGATTTCAATCTATGAGCCACTTCTTTTTGCATCATTAAAACTGCTTTTGATATTATTTTATAATTCTCAAACAATTTAAATAAAATCTGTGAAGTAATATTATACGGAATATTTCCGATAACTTTAATTTTTTTTCCGTTATAAAAATCGGATAATTTTGTTTTCAAAAAATCCTGATGAATTATTTTTACTTTGCCTTCTAAATTTAAACTCAGTTCTTCAAATGCAAATTTATCAATTTCAATTGCTGTAAGATTTATATCATAATTCAAAAGAAGTTTTGTTAAAGCACCATGACCGGGACCTATTTCCAACACAGTATCACCTTCTTCAATCTCAAGAAAAGAAATTATTTTTTTTGAAATATTTACGTCGGTTAAAAAATTTTGTCCAAGAAATTTTTTTGGTCTGTATTTTTCATATTTAGAAGTATTTTTCACGTATTAATATCTGAAATATATTGTAATTATTTAATTTTGTTTATAAATTTATGTATGAGTGTAAAAGAGCTTCTACATATTATAGAAAAAAATTCTTCAGCTTTATCAGAAGAACAAATTAATAAAATTGCAGAATTTATATATTTAGTCAAATCAGGCAATGAACCTAATATTGATATTTATTTGAAAAATTTAAATTCATTTGAACAAACTCATCTCGAAAATGAATTCCTGAATTATAAGGAAAAGTATCCTGTTGAATGAATATGTAACAGATACAATGGCTTTAATACTTTGGCTCGAAAATAGGAAATTTAATAAAGAAATTAAAAAAATATTCAAAAGTGTATTAAGCAAAGAATCTAAGATTTATATTCCCCCAATATGTTTAGCTGAAATCGGTTATCTATCCGAAAAAAAGAAAATCAATATTGATTTGATATTTTTGAAGAACTATTTAGAACAAAATCAAAATTTTTTAATTGCAAAATTAAACATCGAAACTTTCATTAACTCATTCAAAATAATTGATATACCTGAGCTTCATGATAAATTAATTTCTGGTGTTGCCTTCTCACTTGGATTACCTTTGATTACTAATGATCCAGTTATTATAAATTCAAAATATTTAAAAACAATAAGTTTTTAGTTATAAAACTGCTTCCGCTTCTATTTCAACTAACATTTCTTTTACTACTAAAGCATTCACGCCTACAAAAGTCTGAGCAGGTCTTAAATCTTTAAAATATTCACGGCAAGCAAGTGCTATTTCATCGAACTGCGTTACATTGGTTGAATAAATCCTTAATCTTACGATATGTTCCATATCTGCGCCAAAGTGGTTCAGTGCTGTTTTTATTTTTTCCAAAATTATTTTTGTCTGTTTAAACGGATCATCAACTCCATCAATTTTATCCCCGATTACTGATGTTGTTCCGGATATATAAATGTTATTGCCCACTTTTACTGCGCGAGAATAACCTACTTGTTCTTCCCAAATTGTTCCTGATGAAAATTTTTCTCTTGGTGTCATATTGATTAATTTAATTTATAAAATTTTTAATTTCTTTTGCCAAAATTTCAACATCTGTTTTTTCTATCGGATGTTGAGTGTTTTCTAAAATTTTAAATTCACAATTTTTAATTTTGCCTGAAACATATTTCGACTCATCAACAGATACCATATTATCACTGTCACCTACAGAAATCAACACGGGAATATTTATTTCACTTAAATCATTATCAGTTAACTCAGGATTATTACCTAAATCTGTCATCATCTCTGCAGTTTTAATAAGAACTTTTCTCCAGTTATTATCAGAATGTCTTGCTTTCAACACATCTGCAAACTTTGGAACTTTTTCTTCAATTACATCAGGATTTAGAAATTTTGTTTCTTTGGCAGAAGATGTGGGATTCCAATCAAATTTTGTTGCAAGCGTAAATATTTTTTTTATTTGATTTGGATTATTAATTTCCGTATTGGCAGATGTATAAAGAGCAACATATCCTCCCATTGAATAACCGAATATATTTACTTCAGAAAGTTTATTTTTTTCTATAAAACCTGTTAAATCTTCTGAAAATAATTTTATTGAAAATTTTGAAATTGGAATTTCCAATCCTCCGTGACCGGAAAAATTAAATTTATATATATTGTAATTTTCATCCAATAAACTTTCTAATTTATTAAACTGATCCTTTGAACCTAATGCTCCGTGCAACAATAATAAATTTTTTTTCAAGATTTGTTAACGTTTAAATTTTTTATAACTTCTGAAATTCCATCGGATTCATCAAATCCGTAATCGTGGCCATCAGGGTTATACCCGAGTGATTCAAAAGACCATAAAACATATCCGGACATACCTTTTTCAAATTTTTTTTTGATATCAAGTTCAATTAATTTTTTTCTCAAATTTCCATGCTTTTTTTTGAATCCAACTTCACCTGCATATATAGGTTTTGATATGGCTACAGAGGTTTTTAAATCTATAGAGTTATAAATATTCCATAAACCTCTCAAAGTCCACGGCACAAAAAATAATTTATTAAAATTATTTACAAAATAATTCTGAATCGGATTTGAGAAAAACTCAAAAAATTTTGCAATTCCTCCAAATATTTTGGAGAGTGTTTTTTTATCTTTAAATCTGAAATATATATCAAGTCTTTCAAAAATTCCTGAATCGTATGAGTAATCATGAATCGAAATACAATCAAGCGTTTTAACAGAGTAAATATCTTTAAACTTATTAAAATTAAAAACTGAAAAAACTGAACCAAGTTTATCACCAATACCCCCTATTGTACCAACTGATACAAGTTGATTTGGAGAAATTTTTTTTATCTCTGAAGATACGTCAATCACAAAATTTTTAAAAATTTGATATGACGAACATTCCGGTTCATTTATTAACTCCCAAACCATAATTTCATCTCTTGATTTAAACTCGGCAATTAAATTTTTTATATGAGTTAAATATTTTGTTTTATAGCCGGACTCATACCATGCTTTATCAGCAGTATAACTCTGAAGAAATCCCCATCTGTCTGCAAGGCAAAGAATCAATTTCATATTCAGAGATTTTATTTTATCACAAAGGAAATGAAGATCATCATAATTGACAGATTCAAATGCCCAGCACCGAATTACTTTAAAACCTTCACTGTGAGCATTATCAGTAAGTTTGTCAATTAAGTCTTTACCACCGAATGCAAGCCCATACATATTGCACCCGATAAACCGGAATGGCTTTTCTGACAAAAAAAAACTTCCGTTATTTACACTTATATATGAAATAAACGCTTATTAATTTAATGAAACTTTTTCAGGATTTAAGAACTGAATATCTTCTCTTTCCCCAATCTGCTGACGCCACATAGCATAATATAACCCTTTAATTTCAAGTAATTCATCATGAGAGCCTGATTCAACAATGTTTCCTTTTTCAAGTACATATATACAATCGGCATGCATAATTGTTGAAAGTCTGTGAGCAATCATTATTGTTATATGTTCATCACTTTGAGAAACTTTTCTGATTGTCTTATTAATTTCTTCTTCTGTAATGGAATCCAAAGCAGAAGTAGCTTCATCAAAAACCAGTAGATTTGGTTTTCTCAGCAAAGCACGTGCGATTGATAGTCTTTGTTTTTCACCTCCGGAAACTTTAACGCCACCTTCTCCAATTACTGTATCTAAACCTTTGTCAGCTCTCGCCAACAAACTTTCACACTGAGCTTTTTTTAATACATCAAGACATTCCTCATCAGTTGCTATTGGATTTACGAATAATAAATTTTCTCTGATGGTACCGGAAAATAACTGAGTATCTTGAGTTACAAATCCTATTTTTTCTCTGAACGCATCAAGATCAATTTCCTTTGATGATATACCATTATATTTTATTTCACCTGATTCAGGTCTGTATAAACCCACCAATAATTTTACAAGTGTTGTTTTCCCTGAACCAGACGGTCCTACGAACGCTATAGTTTGTCTTAAGTCAACATCAAACGAAACATCGCACAATGCATTTCTAACTGCTGATTTATGTTTAAAACAAACTTTATCAAATGATAAATCATTAAGTTTACCAATAACAACCGGATTATCAGGTTTTTTCTCGGCAGGTGTATCAAGTATCTTTTTAAAGTTTTCAAGTGAAACTTCTGTTTCTCTGTATATATTTATTATGTTACCAAGTTCCTGAAGCGGTCCGAAGATAAAAAATGAATAAATAAATAATGTAAAGAACTGACCTACCGTAATTTGTTGAGTAAAAATGAAATACATCATCATTAGAAGTATGGAAGTTCTTATAAGATTTACAATTGTTCCCTGAATAAAACTTAATCTTCTTATATATTTTATTTTATTAAGCTCAAGCGAAAGTATTTTATTTGTTGTTCCGTTTAACCTTTCAATTTCCTGCGTTGATAGTCCCAACGATTTTACAAGTTCAATGTTTCTCAGTGATTCAGTTGTTGAACCTGCCAGTTCTGTTGTTTCTTTTACAATAGTTTTCTGTGCAATTTTTATTTTTTTACTTAATTTAGAACTAAGTATTCCAATAATTGGGATTGTCAAAAGATAAACCGGTGCGATAATCCAGTGAACAGTGAAAGCATAAATACCTACAAATATAATTCCCACAAGTGATGTAAACAGAATGTTAATAACTGTCATAATTAATTTTTCAACATCTGTTCTGACTTTTTGCAAAACTCCTAAAGTTTGTCCACTTCTTTGATCTTCAAATTCCTGATAAGGAAGTTCAAGAGAATGTTTGATTCCATCCGAATAAATTTTTGCACCTAATTTCTGAACGATTACATTTATAAAATAATCCTGAAAGTTTTTTGCAATTCTGGAAACAAGAGCTGCCCCAACTGCAAGTAACAGCAATTGAATAACACCGGTTAGAAATTGTTCAGTTGTGTATTGATCAAACTTTGTTGCATAGTTATCTATTACATATCTAAAAATAAAAGGATCAAGCATTGAAAAAGTTTGGTTAATCGTCGCGAGAAACAATGCCAGTGCAATTAGTGGTTTGTAATTTTTAAGGTAATTTAATAATAGTTTCATTTGATATTAAAATAATCTATTTGAATTTAAAGAATAATTAACTTTTTTTTGCTTTTATGGCAAGGAAGAAAGGATATTTTGATGCTTTTTCAAAATCTATGGGATTGATTTTCTTTGAGTTTTTAGTCGGGTAGGTTTCTTTGATTTCTTCCAAAACAAACCCTGATTTAATTAATCCGTTAATAAGATATTCAAATGTATGATGATAACTTATCAATTCCATCCCATCCATCATTTTCCATTTGTAATCGTTATTATGATTATATGATTTCAATAAATATTCAGTATCTGTTTTTTGAAATTTTTCTGTTATCTCCATCATTGGGTGATGTATAGTGAATATAAAAAATCCGTTTTTCTTCAAAATTCTTTTCACTTCAATAAAAACAGGAATCAGATTTTTGATATAATGAAGAGTCAAACCGCTGATAACCGTATCAAATTGATTTTTTCCGAATGGAGTTTTATCTGCACTGCCTTGATAAAATTTAATTTCAGGATATTTTTCTCTTGCGATTTTTAACAATCCTTCAGACAAATCGTAACCCGTTATCATTTTTGGTTTATATTTCAAAATCTTTTTTATAAACATTCCCGAACCACAACCAAGTTCAAGTATTGATTTATTCTTTAAATGTTGTTTTGATAAATCCAATAATGCAGGATTCTCAATAAATTCATTCCAGAATCCTTTAACTTTATCTTCTCGTTTTATATGATAATCTTTTGCAAATTTATCATAAGTATTTTTTATGTATCTTTGTGAGTTCATTATATAAATATGGAAGAATTAACTTATTATTTAAAAGTATTAATTTCGGTATTTGTGCTGGTGAATCCGCTTGAAGGAATTCCATTATTTCTGAGTTCAACGGCAAATATGGATTCAGAACAGAAATCTAAAATAGCAAAACAAGCGGCTATAGGTGTAATTACGATACTTTTATTCACTTTGTTTCTCGGAAAACTCGTGTTGCAGTTATTTGCCATTACAATTCCTGCATTTACACTTGCCGGAGGTATTATAATCTTTTTAATTGCAATTAAAATGGTTTTGGGAAATGATGATAATAACGCCAACTCTCAGACACCTGTTAAAAAAGATATCGCAATTGTTCCACTTGCAACTCCATTGCTTGCAGGTCCGGGACCTATCAGCAGTGTTATACTTTATGCAACGCAGAGTACAACAATTCTTGATTGGGTTATGTTAACTGTTGTAATTTTTATAATCGGAATTGCAGTTTATTTTTCACTTAAAGGTGCAGCAAAAATGCAGGTTTATCTTAAAGATAATGGAGTTAGTGTTTTAACAAGAATTTCAGGAATTTTGGTTGCGGCAATTGCCGTTGAAATGATTGTTTCGGGACTTATTCAAATGATAAATTTATATAAATAATTATTTGAGCTTTACCCTGTAAAAATCTGATGGTATATCCACTTTAAAATTTAAATAAGAATTATTAATCAGTATTTTTGAATATGTAAATATAAATGATTCACCTTTAAATGGTCTGCTAACGGAAATCTTTTTTGCAATAATTCCTGTTCCGGAATTTACATAATTACTGTATTGAACGTTTAACGTTATTTGTTTTTTATTGTTAATATGAATAAATCTGTCAACATACATCTCCGCTTTATTAACATAAAATTTTCTGTAAGTTCCTTTTGCAGATAAAAACTGTAAAACTATATATTCACCTTCTTCAGTGTACCAACAGGTATCGGTATCATATTTTCTAATTCTCGCTCCTCCTGAAATGATATTCATCAGTTCGTCAAAAGTAACAGGTATTTTGGTGAGTGAAGATATATTCAAAGCATTTGTAGTTCCGGTATATGCTTTATCATTCAAGTAATCTGCAAAAGTAAATTTTTCCCGGTTAAAATGTCCTGCTCCCACATCAATACCCATAGGTCCGTCTATTTTAAAATATAAATCATCCTTCTTTTTAACCGATACAACTATATCTGCTTCTTCCTGGATATTTCTGGTATTGATTTTTATCAACCCCTCAGCAGATATATTATTCACTTCCATCCATTTTTCATTTACAGAATTTATCGTGGAAATTACAAATTCCAATATGGGATCAGGAATAACCTCCTGAAGTTCTTCGGCAACAACTGAAGAGTCGCCTGAGTCGGAATTTTCTGAGTTTAAATGCGTAGATTCATCAGATTGAGCAAATAAAAATACAGGAGTTGAAATTAATAGAAATAATAATAATTTTCTCATAACTAAATTTATATAAATTAATAAAAATAAAATTAAAATGTAGTTAAATTTAGGTTAAAAATTTTAAGTCAGAACAAACATAAGACTTATTCAACCGATAAAATACATTATTATTCGTTTTTTAAATGGTTAATTTTGATTATATATGAAATCAGTTTCCTTACATACTCTCGGATGTAAATTAAATTACAGCGAAACCTCAACAATCTCTAAATTATTTGAAAATAAAGGTTTTATCTTAAAAGAGTTTGGTGAAGAATCTGATATTTTTGTCTTAAATACCTGTTCCGTTACGGAAAATGCCGATAAAGAATGCAGACAGATAATAAGAGGTGTTCTCAGAAAAAATCCTGATACTTATGTAATCGTAACGGGATGTTATGCTCAATTGCAACCTGAAGAAATTTCTAATATAGATGGAGTAGATGCTATACTTGGAGCAAACGAAAAATTCCGGTTGTTTGAATTTATAGACAGTTTTGAAAAGAATGATGTTTCATGCATTTTCAGATCACCAGAGGCGGAAATATCAGGTATAAATGCTGCATTCAGTGCCGATAATGATTCGCGAACAAGAGCATTTCTAAAAATACAGGACGGTTGTGACTATAAATGTTCATTCTGCACAATCCCTCTGGCACGTGGGAAATCGAGAAGTCTTCCTGTGAACGAAGTTATTCAGAATGCACAGAAAATTATAGATGCGGGGTATAAAGAAATTATATTAACAGGTGTGAACACGGGTGATTACAACTATCAAAATGGATCTGAATATAAGCTGATAGATATTTTATACAAACTTGAGAAATTATCTCTTGATAGAATCAGAATCAGTTCAATTGAACCAAATCTTTTGAATGATGAAATTATAAATCTTGTAAGCAGTTCAGAAAAATTTTGCAAACATTTTCACATTCCTTTGCAAAGCGGTGATTCAGAAATATTAAAATTAATGAGAAGAAGGTATAATGCTTCATACTACGAAAATTTAATTTTAAAAATAAAAGATAAAATTCCAACAGCAGGAATTGGGGTGGATGTAATTTCCGGCTTTCCCGGTGAAAGT
This sequence comes from Candidatus Tepidiaquacellales bacterium UBA6667, assembly GCA_002455255.1. Lineage (GTDB taxonomy): Bacteria > Bacteroidota > Ignavibacteria > Tepidaquicellales > Tepidaquicellaceae > UBA9002. The sequence goes on from DKKL01000031.1 coordinate 253,585, forward strand.
GAAGTAAATTTTCAGAATACATATAATTTTCTGAATTCATTGCCTGTAAGTTATTTACATACTTTTACATATTCAGAAAGAAAAAATACAAATGCAATAAGTCTTCCGGAAAAAGTAGATGTAGGTGAAAGAAGAAAGCGAAGTGAAATTTTAAGAAGATTATCCGATAAAAAGCGTTTTGATTTTTATTCTGAATTCATAAATACAAATCAAACTGTTCTTTTTGAATCAAAAAAACCTGATAACTCAATTTCAGGTTATACTTCCAATTATATACGAGTGATTTATACCGGAAATGAAATTTCAGAAAATGAAATAAAAGAAGTGAAACTTACCGAAACGAACGGAATAAATCCTGTTAAAGCAATACCTGTTAAATGAAAAAAAATATTTTTATAATAAGGCATACAGATGCAATTAATTTTTCAACCGGAACAGTAACTACGGATGATAAAAGATATATAACAACAAAGGGAAGAAAACTATCATATGAAATCTTCAGCAAATTAAGAGATAAACTTTCTTCAACAGAATTAGTTCTTTCAAGTCCGCTTATAAGAGCAGTACAGACTGCGGAAATTTTTACATCAGAAATTAACAGGGAAATTGAAGTTGAAATCAGAAATGAACTAAAACACTCGTCAACCCCTGAATCAGTTTTTAAAATGCTGAACGAGTATCCTGATTACAATACTATTGCACTTGTATCACATGAACCTTTAGTTTCTTATATGGTTTATGATTTTTCCGGAGTTAATTTTACTGAAGGATTTTCAAAATCCGGAGTAGCAGCGTTAACATTTACAGGAAAATCAATGCAAGCAGATTTAAACTGGTATTTCAATTCAGAAACTTTTAAATTTTCAGAATAAAATTGGAAACGTTACTTCAAGCAGATGATCTTAATTTTCAATATCCCGGACAACCTTTCGGATTAAAAAATATTTCTTTTGAAGTTAAGAAGGGTGATTTTGTAAGTATTGTTGGAAGAAACGGTTCCGGAAAATCAACGTTAATAAAATGTCTTGCCGGAATATTTTTTAATTATTCAGGAAAGGTTTTATTTAACGATGAAGATATAAGAGATATAGATAAAAAAAGTCTTGCTCAGCATCTCAGCTACCTTTCTCAGAAAGGTCTTGAAGATATATTTGATATTAAAGTTAAAGATTTTTTACTTCTTGGAAGATTTCCATTTAAGGATAAGTTTGATTTTTCATATTCGAAACAGGACAGGGATATAGTAAGAGATGTTATTGCAAAGCTAAAACTTGAGGAGTATGAAAATAAAATATTAAATAAACTTTCCGGAGGAGAAAGGCAAAAATGTTTGATTGGTTTATCACTTGTGCAGCTTAATTTAACCGGAAACTTAAAAAACAAAATGCTTATTATTGATGAACCACTTACCCATCTTGATATTCATCATCAAAAAGAAATTTTTGATATTTTAAGTAATCTTAACAAAGAAAAAAATCTTACAGTTGTTACTGTTATTCACGATTTAAATCTTGCTTTAAAATATACAAACAAAACAATGCTCATAAATAATGGTGAGTTAATAAAATTTGACAAACCTGAGTTGGTATTAACCCAAGAGAATATTGAAAAATATTTTCTTGCTACAACAGAAATTGTAAATATAAATAATAATAACTATATAGTATTGTAATAATATGGGATACAAAAAAATATTAATTGAAAGTTATAACGAAACAAAGAAAGTAATTTTAAACAGACCTGAAAAAAGGAACTCACTGGATGAGGAAATGATATCAGAATTAACTTCTGTTTTTAATGAACTCACTGATGATAAAAACACTAAGTCAATTGTAATATCCGGAGCAGGGGGAAACTTTTGTTCAGGATTATATTTGGATTATCTGCAAAAAATTTCAGAGTTTGATATATTACAGAACAAAGAAGATTCTACGAAGTTTAAAAATATGCTTATGTCAATATACACCTGTAAGAAACCTGTAATTGCTCAGGTTGGAGGATATGCACTTGCCGGTGGGTGTGGTATAGCATCAGCGTGTGATATAATTATAGCTTCTGATGATGCCCAATTCGGATATACAGAAGTAAAAATTGGATTTATACCTGCAATCGTAATGATTTTTCTTTTAAAGAGAGTGAGTGAAACCTATGCAAAAGATTTATTGCTTACTTCAAAATTTATCAACTCAGAAGAAGCAAAACGAATTGGATTTATAAACTATACAGTAAAAAAAGATGAAATTTTTAAATTCACCGAAGATATCTGTGATTCAATAAATAAACTACCCTTGAGTTCACTGATGTTGACAAAAGAGATGTTTAAAAATATTTCAAATATGAGTTTGGAGTCAGCACTTGACTATGCAGTAGATTTAAACGCAATTACAAGAATGACCGATGAATGCAAAAAAGGAATTTCAGGTTTTTTGAACAGAAAATAAATGGGATTATTAACCGATAAATATTTTACTGAATTTGAAAATGACTCAAAAGTTGAGATTCAAAATGGATTAGAAAAATTGAAACTGAAAAACAGTGAGACTGATTTTAATTTTATGCTTGAATCGTCAGCAGTATTTTCTTCAAATATTGAGGGAAATACAATTGATTTTAATTCGTATAAAAATTTAAAAAATGATCTTAAAAAAAACAAAAAAAAAGAACTTGATGAAATTGAAAATTTGATAAGTGCCTATAGTTTCGCTAAAGAAAATAAATTAAACGAAAATAATTTTCTGAATACTCACAAAATTTTATCTGAAGAAATTCTTATACATTCAAAAAGAGGAAATTACCGTGAAGAACCTGTGGGGATTTATGCACCTGAAGGATTGATTTATATCGCAGTGGAATCTGAAAATGTCACGAAGTATATGTCGGAATTATTTTTAGAAATTGATAATTTGTTAAACTCCAAATTAAATGAAACTGAAATTTTTTATTATTCGGCAATGATACATTTAAGATTAGCACAGATACACCCCTTTATGGATGGGAACGGAAGGATTGCACGGTTAACTGAAAAATGGTTTTTGTCTCATTTTCTGAAGGAATTGGCATGGCTGATTCAATCGGAAAAATATTATTTTAACAACAGAAATAAATATTATGAAAATCTGAATTTGGGACAAGATTTTTATAATTTTGATTTAGATAAATGCATTCACTTTTTAAAAATGTTACCTAATAGTTTAAAAAATTAATATGTCGAAAGTTCAAAACAAAAATAATCAAAGCGTTAAAAAAGATAATTCAAAAATAATCTTCATCACCATAATTTTAATCGCAATAATTGCAGTTTTATATTTTACTTTGTTTGATAAAGAAGATAAACCGGTTATAAGAACGAACAATCAACAACAGCAGCAGCAACAACAACAATCACAAAACCCTTTAGATAATGGTCCTATGACTGATACCGTATTTCAAAAAGAGGGAGAAATAAAATTTATAAAAACCGGTACGAATAAAATATTATATAAAGTAGATGCTGAAGTTTCAGATGATAATATAGAAAGAGCTCAGGGATTAATGTTCAGATCTACAATGAAAGATACGGAAGGAATGATTTTTTTATTTCCAAATGAGGAGATTCAGTCATTTTGGATGCGTAATACAAAAATTCCACTTGATATAATATATGTAGATAAAAATTTTAATATTGTTAAAATTTATCAAAACACAACTCCTTTCAGCACGGTATCCCTTCCGTCTGTCAAACCTGCAAAATATGTAGTAGAAATAAATGCAGGATTATCTGAGAAATATAAAATTTCAGCCGGTGACAAAATCGAGTTTAATCAGTTGAAATGATAATTTTGTTTAAAAAGTCACTTCTACTTTATAATTGTTTATAATTATACTTAATACTATTTTTGATTAAAAATATGGTTATGAAAATAAAATATATATCCCTGTTGTTAGCAGGATTCTTTTTTACTATTAATTTTTCCGGTTGCGGATATAATGACTTAGTTACACAGGAAGAAGCGGTAAATTCTGCCTGGAGTCAGGTTGAAAATCAATATCAAAGAAGGGCAGATTTGATTCCAAACCTTGTAAGTACGGTTCAGGGAGTAGCAGATTTTGAAAAATCAACAATGACCGAAGTTACTGATGCAAGAAGTAAAGTTGGCAGTGTCAATATTACATCCGATGACCTGAGTGATCCTCAGAAATTCCAGCAATTTCAACAAGCACAGGATCAGCTTTCAAGTGCCTTATCAAGACTTTTGGTTGTCGCGGAAAACTATCCGCAGTTAAAAGCAAATGAAAATTTTCTTCAACTCCAGTCACAATTAGAGGGGACAGAAAACAGAATTGCAGTAGAAAGAAGAAGATTTAATGAAGTTGTTCAGCAATACAATACAAGTGTGAGAAGTTTTCCTACTTTAATAATTGCTAAAATATTCGGATTTGGAGAAAAACAATATTTTAAAGGACAGGAAGGATCTGATAAAGCCCCTGATGTTAAATTTGATTTTAAAAACGAAAAAAAATAATATAACGTGCAAGCCGTAATTATGGCAGGAGGTTTTGGGACTCGGTTAAGACCACTAACCAATGAAATTCCAAAACCGATGGTACCGGTGGTTAATAAACCGATGCTTGAGCATATATTTAATTTGCTTAAACTTCATGGAATTACTGACTACGTTATGCTCTTATACTTTATGCCGGAAAAAATTAAAAATTTTTTTGGCGATGGTAAGGAATACGGAGTAAATATAAAATATATAGTACCGGACTCTGATTATGGAACAGCCGGAGCGGTAAAATGTGCGGAAGAATATATTAATGATAAATTTATTGTAATCAGCGGTGATGTATTAACCGATTTTGATTTATCTGAGGTTGCGAAATTTCATAATAATAAAAATGCAACCGCAACTATAAGTTTATACTCAGCCGAAAACCCTCTGCAATTCGGAATTGTTTTAACAAATGAAGAAGGTAAAATTGTCAGGTTTTTGGAGAAACCCTCTTCTTCTGAAGTTTTTTCAGACACTATAAATACCGGCATTTATTTCTTTAATAAAGAAATCTTCAACTACATTCCAAAAAACGAAAACTACGATTTTTCAAAAGACTTGTTTCCGAAACTGTTAAATGAAAACATCCCATTATATGGTTACAATTGCAAAGGTTACTGGAGAGATGTAGGAAATCTTGAAGAATATATAATTGCAAATCTTGAAGCTTTAAAAGGAGATTTGCATTACATTAATGAAACTGGTAAAGATGGAAATTGCATTGGAGAAAATGTTACAATTGGAAAAAATGTTTTAATTGAAAACAGCATTATAGGTGATGACTGTAAAATTGGTGACGGTTCGATAATTAGAAATTCTGTACTTTGGAATAATAATATTCTTGATTCAAAAGTTTCATTGCTCTTTGATGTTATCGGAAAAAATTGCTCCTTCGGTCAAAACACAAGAATAAATGATTATGTTTTTATAGGAAACAATTGTGAATTTGGAAAAAATGTTTTTGTGAGTTCAAGTTTGAGAATTTGGGATCATAAAAAAATTGTAAATAATGCAAAAATTACAAAAAGTTTAATTTACGAAGATACATTTTTCAATGAATTGTTTACAGAATCAAGAATTTCAGGAATGTCAAATCTTCAGGTTAATCCTGAGTTTGCTGCAAAGCTTGGCTCTGTTTATGGTGCGTTTGTCGGTGAGAATAAACGAATTTTAATTGGTAGAGATATAGATGATATATCAAATATGATAAAACGTGCAATATCAAGCGGATTGTTATCTGCCGGTATTGATGTATTAGATTTACAGGTAATTCCAATACCTATGTTAAGGCAAGAGCTGAAAAGTGGTTCGGGTTCAGGAGGTATTTTTGTAAGAAAATCTCCCTTTGATAAAGCAACAACCGACATAATATTTTTTGATAAAGACGGAAAAGATTTATCAGGAAATAAAACCAAAGCTATTGAAAGATTGTTTTTCTCAGAAGAATATCAAAGAGCAGCATTTTATGATGTTGGTGAAATGACATTTCCTGAAAGGACAAATGAAAAATATAAGAGTTTATATTTAAGCAAATTAGATGTTGAAGCTATAAGAAGGAAAAAATTTAAACTCGTTATTGATTACAGTTATGGAATAACGGCAACAATTTTTCCTAATATACTTGGAGAGTTAAATTGCGAAATAGTTTCGTTATCTGCACATCTTGATAAAGAAAAAATTACACGGTCAGTTCAGGAATTTAAGAAAGCATTTGATAATTTTACTTATGTAATTAAATCATTGGATTATGATTTAGGATTTATGATAGATGCAGGTGGTGAAAAAATTTGGATGGTAACTTCAGACGGAGTAAAGCTTGACGGACACAGATTTCTTGTTTTAGTATTAAAGATGTTTCTAAAGGCAAATCCCGGTGTAAAAAAAGTTGCTGTTCCGGTTCAGGCAACGAATGAAGTTGATTTGGTTGCTAAAGAATTTGGAGTTGAGGTGGTGAGGGTGAAAGATTCACATTATGCAATGATGGCAGCATGTGATGATAAGGATGTGAAGTTTGTTGGCGGTGTGATGGGAGGGTTTTTATTTCCTGAATTTTTATATGCAACAGATGGAATGTTTTCAATTGCAAAAATATTGGAAATAATCGCAAAGAGCGAAGTGAACATTCAGGAACTTGATAACAATACAGAAAGACTTTATATGGTGAAAGAAAATCTTAATTGCCCAAAAGAAGAAAAAGGTAAAGTGTTACGGAAATTTATGGAAGATAATATAGACAAAAAACAATTATTGATAGATGGAGTAAGAATTATTCTAAACGAAACAGATACAGTATTATTTATTCCCGACAGAGACAGGAATATAATTCATTTAAATGTTGAAACAGACAATAAACAAAAATCTTTAAAAATATTGGAAGAATATAAAGCGAAAACTTTAAAATACATTCCGGAGTAATAAAAATTATGAAAATCAGTGAAATCTTAAACGAAAATATAATATCTATAGATTTAAAACCTGCGGATAAAACTGAAGCAATCAATATGATGGTTGATTTGGCAAACAATTCGGGAAAAATTATTGATTTAGAAAAAGTCAGAGCATGTATTTTTGACAGAGAAAAAATTGTATCAACTGGAGTTGGGAAAGGATTTGCAGTGCCACACGGGAAAACTGATGAAATTACTGATGTTGTGGCTGCCTTTGGAATAACAAAATCCGGAATAGATTTCGATTCAATAGATTCTGAACCTGTAAATTTTATTTTTCTCCTTGTAGGTAAAGACAGTTTATTAAATGCACACATAAAGCTATTAAGCAGAATTTCAAGACTTATGAATAAGGAAGATTTCAGAGATAAATTATTACTGGCAACTTCACCAAAAGAAATTTTAAATCTGTTTAAAGAAGAAGAACAAAACCTTATAGATATATAAAAAATTGTAAATGATATACACTTCCGGAAAGATAACGATTATATTATTTACATTTTTATTTTTATTATTATTTCAGAAAATAACTAAAGCCGAATTGAAAAACGAAATAAATTACACACTATCGTTTAGCCAACCTCAAAATCATTACGCAGATATTGAAATGTCATTTCAAGCAGAGACGAATAAAGAAATTTTAGTTTCATTACCTGTTTGGACTCCGGGTTCATATATGGTGAGGGAATTTGCCAGGCATATTGAAAAAATATTAGCTTTTGATGAGTTTGAAAAACCACTTGAGATTAATAAAATTAACAAAAATACCTGGAAAATAAATAATAACGAAAATAATAAAATTATTCTCAGATACAGAGTTTATTGTAATGAATTAACCGTAAGGACAAGCCAGGTAAATATTGATCACGCATTTTTGAACGGGGCAAACATTTTCTTGTTTGTAAAAAACAGATTGTCAGAAAAATGTATTCTTGAAATCAAACCATATAAAACCTGGAAAAATATTTCAACAGGTTTAAAATTAATTGCACCGGGAAAATTTGAAGCTCCGAATTATGATGATTTTATTGATTGCCCAATAGAAATCGGAAATCAGGAAATATTAGAGTTTACAGTTTCAGGCAAAAAACATTTCATTTGTTTAGCAGGTAAAGGTAATTATACAGGTACTACTTTAGTTAAAGATTTTAAGGAAATAGTTGAAGTTCAGGAAAAAATGTTCGGAGATTTGCCATACGAAGATTTTACTTTTATTATCCAGTTGGTTCAAGCCGGTGGTGGCGGTTTAGAGCATAAAAATTCTTTTGCTGTTCTTGCAGAACGAAACTTGTTTGATAAGCCGGATAAATACAGAAGATTTTTAGGGTTAATATCACATGAGTTTTTTCATACTTGGAATGTCAAAAGAATCAGACCTGAAGTTTTAGGACCATTCAACTATGATTCTGAAGTTTATACAAATATGCACTACGTAACAGAAGGTTGGACAAGTTTTTATGATAATCTACTTTTAAGAAGAGCAGGGATATTTAGTGATGATCAATATCTTGATATGTTTGACAACGAAGTAAATGATGTAATGAGATTTCAGGGAAGGTTTAAACAATCTCTTGAAGAATCAAGTTTTGACAATTGGATAAAATATTACCGACAAGATGAAAACTCCAAGAATTCAATGATTTCATATTATACAAAAGGTGCATTAGTTGCTTACTTACTTGATATGGAAATAATAAAGGCAACAGATGCATCAAGAAGTCTTGATGATGTTTTAAAATTACTTTATGAAGATTACAAAAATAATCCCGAAAAAGGATATACTGATGCAAGAATAAAGGAACTTTCAGAACAAGTTTCCGGAAAAAATATGGATGAATTCTGGAATGATTATATTTCAGGTACTAAAGATTTACCATTGAAAGAATATTTTGCATTTGCAGGGATTGATATGATAAATTTAACGGATGATGATAAAATTTCTCTCGATGTTGAGTACACCTATATTACAGATTCAGTAATTATGATTTCAAGGGTTTATGAAGGAGGAAGCGGATATAAGGCAGGATTGAACTACAGAGATAAAATTATTTTTATTGAAGATGAAATGGTTGCAAAAAATAATTTGCAATCTGTGTTGGACAAATATAATATCGGCGAAGAGATTGATATAAAGATAGACAGAGACGGATTAGAAAAAGTAATCACTGTAAAGCTGGAAAGAGCAATTCCACGATATAAATTGAAAATTATGGAAAATCGGAACGAGCAACAATTAAAGTTTTACAATAAATTGATAAACGGTTAATTTAAAAAAAATAATTTTAGAATGGCAAAAAAATACGTTTATTATTTCGGAGGCGGTAAGGCAGACGGAAATTCAACAATGAAATCACTGCTGGGAGGCAAAGGAGCAAACCTTGCAGAAATGACTAATATAAAATTACCCGTTCCCTCAGGCTTTACAATTACAACTGATGTATGCACATATTATTACTCCAATAAAAAGAAATATCCAAAAGAACTTGAGAAACAAGTAAAGGATGCCCTTGCAAAAGTGGAAAAGCAAATGGGTTCAAAATTTGGGGATGAAAAAAATCCATTGCTCGTAAGCGTTAGGTCAGGTGCAAGAGCATCTATGCCGGGAATGATGGATACAGTTTTAAATTTGGGTTTGAACGATAAGACTGCAAAAGCATTAATTGATAAAACAGGAAATGAAAGATTTGTATATGATTCTTACAGAAGATTTGTTCAGATGTATGGTGACGTAGTAATGGATTTAAAACCGAAAGATAAAAATCAGGAAGATCCGTTTGAAAAAATTATAGAACATAAAAAAGAAATAAGAGGAATTAAACTTGATACTGAATTTACAATAAGCGATTTAAAGGAACTTGTTGAAGAGTTTAAAAAAGCAATAAAAGAAGAAACCGGAAAAGATTTCCCCTCTAACCCAATGGATCAGCTTTGGGGAGCAATAGGTGCTGTTTTCAGATCATGGATGAATGACAGGGCAATTGTTTACAGAAAACTAAATGATATACCTGCTGAATGGGGAACTGCTGTTAATATTCAATCAATGGTTTTTGGTAATATGGGTGAAACTTCAGGAACAGGTGTTGCCTTTACAAGAAATCCTTCCAATGGAGATAATGAATTTTATGGTGAGTTTCTTATGAATGCTCAAGGTGAAGATGTTGTTGCAGGCACAAGGACACCACTTCCTATTTCTCAATTGAAAAAAGATAACAGAAAAATTTATGATCAGTTAGAAAAGATAAGAAAAATTCTTGAGATGCATTACAGAGATATGATGGATATTGAATTTACAATTCAGGAAGAAGTTTTATATATGCTTCAGTGCAGAGTAGGAAAAAGGACAGGATATTCTTCGGTTAAAATAGCAGTGGATATGGTAAAAGAAAAACTGATAACACCGGAAGAAGCAATCCTAAGAGTAGAGCCGGAACAGTTAAATCAACTTCTCAGACCAATCTTTAATGGAAAAGAAAAAAACATTGCAATAAAAAACGGAAAATTGTTGGCACGAGGGTTGAATGCGGGTCCGGGTGCAGCGAGCGGAAAAGTATATTTCAATTCATTTGATGCTGTGAATGCAGCCGCAAAAGGTGAAAATGTAATTCTTGTAAGAATTGAGACCTCTCCCGAAGACATCAGAGGTATGAACGCATCTGAAGGTATTCTGACATCAAGAGGGGGTATGACATCTCATGCTGCACTTGTTGCAAGACAAATGGGAAAAGTTTGCGTTGCCGGTTGTGGAGATTTGGAAATTGATTATTTACTGAAAACAATGAAAGCAGTGAATAAAGATTTGATAGTTCACGAAGGCGATTATATATCAATTGATGGTTCAACAGGAGAAGTAATTATTGGAAAACTTGAACCGAAACCTTCTGAAATATTACAAGTCCTGATTGATAAAACAATGAAACCATCTTCATCGGTTACATATAGTTATTATGAAACTTTTATGAAATGGGTAGATAAACACAGAAGATTAAAGATAAGGACGAACGCAGACCAACCGGATCAGTCAGCAAATGCTATTGCATTTGGGGCAGAAGGTATTGGTCTTTGCAGAACAGAGCATATGTTTTTTGGCGGAGATAGGATTGATGCTGTTCGTGAAATGATACTTGCATATAGTGAAATAGGCAGAAGAAATGCTTTGAAACAATTATTACCATTTCAGAGAGATGATTTTGAAGGTATTTTCAGAGTAATGAAAGACAAGCCGGTTACAATAAGAACGCTTGACCCTCCTCTACATGAGTTTTTACCAAAGACTGAAATCGAGATGAGAAAACTTGCCGATAAAATCGGTACAAACTTTGAAGAAATTAAATATAAAGTTGACTCGCTTCATGAATTCAATCCTATGCTTGGTCACAGAGGTTGCCGACTTGGAGTTTCATTTCCTGAAATAACAGAAATGCAGGCGAGAGCTGTTTTTGAAGCAGCAGCCAATGTTATTAAAGAAGGAATAATAGTGAAGCCGGAAATAATGATACCGTTGGTGAGTCATATAAATGAATTTAAAACTCAGGAAACTGTTGTGAGAAAAGCGGCAGAAGAGGTTATGAAAGAGCGTAAAGTAAAGATACAATATCTTGTCGGTACTATGATTGAAATTCCCAGAGCAGCTTTGACAGCATCACAAATTGCCGGTTCAGCTCAATTTTTTTCATTCGGAACAAATGATCTTACTCAGATGACTTATGGAATATCACGTGATGACTCCAGTCATTTTCTTCCAAAATATCTTGAATATGATATTTTAGAAAAAGATCCGTTTGTAACAGTGGATGTAGATGGCGTCGGAATGTTAATTAAATTTGCCGTAAGGGAAGGTCGAGCAAAAAGAAAAGATTTAAAAGTTGGAATTTGTGGAGAGCAAGGAGGAGATCCTGAAACAATTGATTTCTGTGAAAATATAGGATTGGATTATGTCAGTTGTTCACCATTCAGAGTGCCAATTGCAAGATTAGCAGCAGCAAGGGCATTTATAAATTCAAAACACAAGGCAGGTAAAAAAACCAAATAGATTTTGAAATTTCTTATTACATTAATATTAATTACAGGATTAGTTATTTGCTTCAATACAAAGCAAGCCAAAGCTGATACTACATTAACTAAATTTCAGATTTCAGATTTTATTAATAAAGCTAACGCTTTGATAAAAGGTGATATCGTAAAAGCTGAAAGAAAATTCAAAGCCGGAAAAGGATTTTGGGAAATAAAAATGATTGCCGAAGACGGTGGAGAAGTTAGATTTGATTTCGATTTAAAAACTTGTGAGCTTATTGAGGCAGAGTCATCAGAAGGACCTTTTAATTATAATTTAAATCCGTTTTTTAGTAATGTTGATTTACAAACCGCTAAATTAAAAACCGAAAATGAGTTAGGTATGAAAATTATGAAATGGGAATTTAAACCGGTAAAGGAAAAATGGGAATGGAGGTTTTGGTATTTGAGCAAAACAGGTGTTCCTCAGTTAAGAGTTGATGCGGATTCCGGTGAATTCATCACCTCCGGAAAAAAATAATTTATAAGACATAATTAAAATAATATTCTCTGATTAAATCATCTTTTAGACTTAAAGCAACAGGACAATTTTTAGCAATAGATTCAAGCTCCTCTCTTTTATTTTCGGGTATCTCCGAAGACAATTCATAAATAATTTTTATCTTTTCGATTTTTCTCGGTATGGAAGATGTCATATATTTTTCAACCCGAAGTTTTGTTCCTGCAAGATTTATATTTTCAGGGTCAGGATTTTTAATATCCATAGTTGTAATACCGCAAACACCCAACGAAGCAGCAAATAAATCAGTTGGTGAAAATGCTTCACCTTTACCTTTGTTATCAAGCGGTGCATCTGTATTAATAATGTTTCCGCTTGGTATGTGGGTGGCTACACAATGGAAACCACCCTCATAACTTATATCAATTTGAACCATAATTATTTTATTAACATCATAGATTTGACTTCAGAAAAATCACCTGCTGTCAGTTTATAATAATAAACTCCTGATGGAAGATTTCCGGATTTAAAATTAAATTCATAATTTCCTTCAGTTAAATCTTTATTCAAAATTGTAGAGATTATTTTTCCACTGACATCATAAACTGATAAATTAACCAATCCTTTTGAATATAATGAAAACGAAATATTGGTTTCAGGATTGAATGGATTCGGAAAATTCTGGTTGAGCTTAAAACTATTTACAAATCCATTGTTGCTTGAAATGTTGGTGGGAATAGATAATGGAAAAAATAAAACAGTATTTGTGTTTGCACTTGGAACAACAAGCGTATCAGTCCATCGGTTAACATATATATCAGCAGGATTTGAAAATCCGCTTGCAACAATAACAGGTGAGAAAGTGAAATTTATATCATACCTTGCAACGGAACCGGTTGACGAATAAACTGAAATATAAACGTGGTCATTCCTGTCAAGTTTTATTCCATCGAGATTTGTATATGGTGTAGTTATCAAAGTGTTTACTGTTGAGGAATCATTTAATGAAACCCCCATAATCACCGCACTCGCTCCCCATGAACATACTAAGACCCTGTTTCTTGCTTTATCAACATATACACCGTTTGGTTGTCTTGGAAGATTTGCCCAGGCGTTAGATTCTCCATTATTAAGATTAACTTTATATATTCTTGCGTTTACGCCTGAAGCAAAATTTGATGCGTATAATATACCTGTTGTTGAATCAATTGCAATTCCGTTTAAAAATGATGCACCTGTTACCGTATCTAAAAAAATTTGCATACCGGTTGCGATGCTATACCCTCTGATTCTGTTTCCATTTGCCACATAGATATTTCCATTATAATAAGTTACTCCATAAATAGACGAACCAACTGTTGCAAAATCTGTAACTACACCTTGCTGGTCTCGTTTAACAATCTTCTGAGACAATGTATTTGAAATATAATAATTTTTTCCGATAGGGTCATATGTGACACTTTCAGGATTTGAATATTGCGAATAAGAACTGCTAACTACGACAAGGGAAATGAGTAAAGTAAATATAAATTTCATAAATTTTTTTAATTATTTTTAAGTTCAGATTTTGCTTTTTTAAGGTTTCTTATCCATCCGGAATATTTCGTCCGTTTTATAGGTGTACCTGAAAAAGTTTCATCAAATTTTTTTTCGGTGTAATTTAATAAATCATCGTATGATTTATTAGTTAATTCTTCACGGGGAAAAAATAATTTTTCATCCGTAAAAACTCCTTTTGAATTATAAGGGCAAACCTCCTGGCAAATGTCACATCCAAAAATCCATCCGTTAAGATTTATCTCATTAGGAATTTCACTTCTGTTTTCAATTGTTTGGTATGAGATACATAAATTTGCATCAAGTTTATACTCATCATATAACGCTCCTGTCGGGCATTCAATCAAACACAATCTGCAATTTTTGCAATAATCTTCTATCGGTTCGTCATATTCAAATTCTATATTGATAAAAATCTCCGATAAAAAAAAATAACTTCCATACTCCGGATTTATAACATTCGTGTTTTTACCCATCCATCCAAGACCTGACCTCACAGCCCATACCTTATCCATAACCGGTCCATCGTCCACGTAAAATTTTGTTTTAATATTCGGGGATAACAATTCTATTTCATTACAGATTTGTTTTAATTTTGATTTAATAATTTTATGGTAATCACGCTCACCCCATGCATATCTGGAAATTTTTGGTAAGTTTTCATCTTCCCGATGAATCACAGGAGTATCGTATAACAAGGCTAATGAAATTACTGATTTAACATTTTCTAAAATCAATGAAGGATTAGTTCGCTTATCAATATACTTTTCCATCCATTTCATATCGGCATTTCTTCCTTCTTCAATCCAACTTTCTAAATATTTTTTTTCAATAGTTAACTCTTCTGCTTTAGTAAATTTTACAAGTTGGAATCCTGCGTTTTTACAAATCTCAGTAATTTTATTTTTCATTAAAATTCGAAATCAAAAATTTTAAAAGTTGGTTTTTTGATATAAATATATTCATCTTCTATTTTATATTTAAAAGTTCTCAACTTACATCCTTTACCATGTGGTTGTTCACCTGTCTTAAGATTAAATCTGAAGGCGTGTATCGGACAAACGACAAATTCATTATCTTCTATATACCCCTGATACATTAATGGTGAGTGGTTATGAGGACAAACATTATCAACAACATATATTTCATCCTGAACTTTGAAAATTGCAACTTCAGTTTCTTCATCAAGTTGGAATAACCTGCCTCGTTTATTATAAATTTCAGATACTTTAAACGACTTAATATATTTAGACATATCGCAATATATAAGATTTAAATAAACAAAAAAGGTGAGATTTTAAGATTTACTCAAAAACTCGAAAAAAAATAATAATATAATTAATTTCCTGATGGTTATATATCTCCATTTATAAAAGTTTTTAATGAATTAAACAGAGTAATCAAATCCTTGAATTTATTATTAAAAATTTAATTGTAATTTTAATTTTAAAAATTAAAATAATATTGATTCGTAAGCTTGTACATTTTCTGTTTAGTTTTCGGGTAAACTAAGCAGAACAATTCATTATTAGTATTACCAATGTTTTCATTGCGAATCAAGTAAGACAATAAAACGCCTGCATTAGTGAATTCTATTTTATAAGCATCATTCGTTTGGTATCAATAAAGTCATTAGCAACCAATCTATAGAAATATACTCCGCTTGCAAAATTTTTACCATTAAACAGAACTTCATATCTACCTGCTTTTCTTAGTTCATTATTAACAAGCTGTGCAACTTTGCGTCCAAGTATATCAAAGATTTCTACCGTTACTTTGCTTTCTTTAGGTAATAGAAATTTAATATTTGTTATAGGATTAAATGGATTAGGATAATTTTGCTCCAGTTCATAAATCTCGGGTACAAAGTTATTAACCTCAATTCCAAGTTTATAATTACTATTTGAATAAATCTTTTGTATATCGGAGTTCACAAATTTAATATGTTCATTTACTGTTTCCGGTTTTCTTGGCTTTATAACTTCCTGCATTATTTTTTTTTGTTGAAGTTTTTTTTCAATAGATTTAATTGAATTGTTCTGTTTGATATTTGTTTCTTTCTTAACATCTCTTCCTAATTCTTTGACCATTTGTTCTTCAACTTTAACCTGTTTTTCTGTCCTTTCTTTTTCGTTTTGTAAAGTTTTTTCGATAGTTTCCTTTGTTCTCTTAGGGTCATTGCTGTTAGGTTTATAGGAAAGTTCAGCTCTTTGTGCAGAAAAAAAAGTTTCTCCTCCTCCTGAACCGCCTTGTGAAATCAAATTTGTTGACGCATAATCCCAACTTGCGACTATTCCTTCCCAGCTATAAGGATAATTTTGCATTATTGAATTAAACCCGGACAGTGCAGAAGAATAATCACCAAGCTTAACTTTACACTTTTGTATAAAGTAGTTACATCGCAATACAAGAGCATCGTTTTCAGAATTATTTAAGATTAAATTTTCAAGTTTGGTTTTAAGGGTAGTAATTCCTGAATGGTTAGAATCATCAGTTCTCATTGTAGCAAAATAAAGCGGTTGAACTGCATCAATCGTTCTTATGCTGTCTGTATAATTGACTAAAATTTCATTGGATATTCTTTTTACTTCTTGCAGGTTATTTCTTCTTAATTGGAGTTTTAAGCTATCTGATTTAATTTTTAGTGGTAAAACTGTCGAATATGTATTTTTCAAATCTTTATTTGAAACTCCACCTCCATAACCACCGAATTTAGTCCATAATGTATCGTCAATATCACCATAACTAATTAATTCAAAATCCTGTGGATAGATTTCATCACAATTATATGGCTCAAACTGATAATTCACAATTCCATAATTATTTTCCTGCCACGAGACATTAACAAATGGAGGATAATAAGGTGCATCATAAATCTCAAAACAATTTTGTTCTGCAGGAAATGGTGAGGAATAATAATCCATACTCATTATTCCTTCAAAATGAGAAATACCATCCGTTAACTTAAACATATTTCCACCATTGCTTATATCAAATGTTGAATTGTCTGTATGAATATTAACCGAACCGTTTTGATAATTTTTGAATTTATTAAGTCCTCCGATGTAAAATCCATTCAAAGCGGTATTAAGATTTATATTAGACCCTGATGCAATATTCAATCCGAGATTATATTCACAATAAAGATTCTCAATTGTATTTCTATAAATATCCATATACGTAGCAAGTGCATTTATTGAAATTAGATATTCAGAAAAAACATTATTCTTTACTACACCTGCCGTAACATTATTTAACAATAAGCCGGTTGAGCTATTATTGCCCTCAAATTTATTCCATCTTATAAGCACGGGATTCTGAATATCTCCATAATTCATAACTTGAACAGATGGATTACTTATTCCATTACAGTCAAATGTATTACCAAGTAAATCAATTAATGGATAAACGGGAGATTCGGATGGCAAATAATTTATACTTATTGCACCGTTTTTCATTCCATTTTCAGTAATGAACTTGCAATAGCGGATTTTCAGTGTATCACAGTCAATAAATTCCAAAGCAAAGTTTTGATCACCTTGATTTGAATCTACTTTTTCAAATTTAGTACTTCCGATTTCAACTAATTCACAATTATTAAATGTTATCCCATTCCATCTGTTTGAACTTGTAAAAGTGACATCAGTACCATAATCTGTTCTTACTTCACCACATATAAATTTACCTCCGGTCATTTCAATTTTTCCTGAATCTGTAAAATTCAGTGTTGAATTTGGCTCAACCTTTATATTATAACCATTATTTTNNCTGAACCTTCAAGAATTTCATCGGCTACCAATTCACCACCTGTTTGAACGATAGGTGTAATTTTATAAATTCTTCCTTCAGCCGGATTAAAATCATTTGTGAGTATAATGTTGCTAACCTGATTTTTATTAAAAATATAAACTTCGGTAGGATCTATAATGTTCTCGATTTTCCAATTGTTATATCCATTAAAAGCTGAAGAATTATTTTTTATTGATAATCTGATTAACCTTTTTCCACCGTAAAGTCCGTTTGGAAAATGCTGTGAACCGGTTTCATAAGCAGGGGAGCATCTTCTGTTCGTAATCATAAAATATTTAGTATTGGGCTCGTTATTTGCAAAAGTGCTAAACTGAACATAAGTTTCCTCCGGGCAGTCATTCACATAATTTTGTATAGGGTTATCTTCACTGCAAGCAGATGAACCGGTTCCGGGTTGGAATGTTGATATTCCGGATATATAATTTTGGTTATTATTAAGCAATGTGTTTCTTTCATTCTCGTTATGATATATGTATGACTTTGTATTTTCGGGATTAAAACTCATTATAGTTGGTCCCCAATCAGTAAGTTTTTCACCTATATCAATATATTTATTCCATTTTAATTGTTGATACGAATTTTCTGTTCTTATATTTCCAGGTGAATTTATTAATCCTCTTGCGTAATAATTTGAAGTATAAGCCCCAAAGCCCATATATGCAAAATAATACACTCCTTTTGCTCCGTAATGAATCGGTATATTTATCATTAATTCTACTTCTTCATTTGTTGGTTC
>DKKL01000029.1 GCA_002455255.1 Candidatus Tepidiaquacellales bacterium UBA6667
GGTGATAACTGGTTCGTTAGTTTGACAGACAATGGGAATAGAAATTTTGTAAAAATAATATTTATTAATAAAGATACAGGGTTTGCAGCAGCAAAATTTTCATTTAAAAGTAATGGTACATTATATAAGACTACAAATGCAGGTATTAATTGGATTACAATTCCAAATCCATTAGCTTCATTCGATTACGAAGATATTGCTGTTATAAATGAAAATATTCTATGGTGTGTGGAAGATGACTTTTTCAGCGGAGGTGCATATTTATCAACCAACGGAGGATTGAATTGGACAAGAAAATTCGATGGAGGGAATTTTAATCCGGTGAAGATATATATGTATAATGAAAGAATAGGATTTATTACAAGAGGAACCTCATCAACAAGCAGATTTTATAAAACCACAAATTCCGGAGACAACTGGACACTTATTCCAAATACAGGAGGATTTGATAATTTATTTTTCTTAGATAGTTTGATTGGCTTTAAATGCCAGGGGTTTAATCTGTACAAATCTTCAGATGGAGGTTTAACATGGAAAGATACCATATTCAAATCATTTTTTTCGGGAGGTGTAGCTATGGGGTTTAGAGATTTCCATGCTGTTAATGAAGATACTATATGGGGTAGCGGTGGCTATTTTTTCCCGGGTTTTAAAAGTATAATACCTATAACTACAAATGGGGGAAATACATGGGGTTACCAAATACCTCATGATAGTGTAACAGGTGAGTTTTCTATAATCACTTTTTATAATAAAAATTATGGTTGGATGTTTCGTCGTACAAAAAATGATATGACAAATAGTTTCAATGGAGTTCATACGGTTACCGGAGGAGATACAATAATACATTTAGTAGATATTAAACAAATATCAACTGAAATACCAATCAAATTTAAACTTTATCAAAACTATCCAAATCCGTTCAATCCAAAAACGAAGATTTCATTTTCCGTGAAAAGCCAAGAAACAAAAATCGGAATAAAAATATATGATATTTCAGGTAAATTTATTTCAGAGTTAGTAAATCAAAATATTTCAGCAGGCACGTATGAAGTAGAATTTGATGGAAGTAATCTCTCGTCAGGGATTTATTTCTATTCGCTAATATCAGATAACTTTACCGAAACGAAAAAAATGATGCTTATAAAGTAATATAACTCAAAAATAAAAATAAGTAAAGCTCTGAAATCAGACAATTATAGATTAAAAAATATATACCTGTATGAAAACAAAAAAATCAAACAGAGAGCTTATAAGATTTGCTTATACTCTCACCGTCGCTTTGTTTCTGCATTTTTCATTTTCCGGTTTTGAAGTAAAAGAAAACTCACTGATAGTAAATACACCGGTATCTGACCCTCCAAGCCCAAATAACAGATTTATTATCGGTGCAATGGATGGTGCTTTTGATCAGTCTTTTAATTACTCTAAGCTTCCTGAGATAAGTGTTAATGTCTGGCATAGATACGCTGATTTAAATCTTGGTTGGACAGGGTTTTTCCCAAATCAGCAAGTTGACGATTCCTGGAATACTGATATAAGTGTTTATCAGTCGGAGGTTACAAACAGGGTGAATACAAATTTTAATTCATATAATATGTTAACCCTCTTTCAAAGACCAAAATTTGAAAGATATTGCTTCGGTCAAAGCAGCGAATATCAGTGTGAAAGAGTTGATAGGAATGAATATTACTGGTTTTACTCATATGATTTTTCTCGTATTAGTACAGATGGTTATATTGATGATATTATTGATAACAGTTCCTGGGGAGTCGGAGAAAAAGTTAAAAAGTGTTCTCCAATTCCTTCACTTAACTCAAACTCAGAAATATTGATTGACTCAGGATTAAAAGCAAATATGGAACAGGTAAATACTTTTTGGGACCCTCCTTATATTGGTGATCAACAATGTATATGGCATATTATGCCAAGAATAAGAATTGATATTGCATTTGCAAATAATAATAATAATTGGAATACTAACGTTTGTAAAATAGTTATTAAGAACTGGAAAGGAGAAAAAAGAGAACAAATTTTAAAAGTTGCAAATTTTAGAGAAGATGATAATACTTACTATGACGGTTCTTATATATCAGAATATTTCGAACATCCAATATCCCCCTTAACAAATCTTCTAATCAACGACCCTATGTGGTTCAAGGATTCCAATCATTATGTTTATCCAAATCTTACAGATTTTCAAGTTTATTGGTATAATAACTGCAATATGTGGATTGATTATATTAAAGTTGAAGATGATTACGCATATAAATTGTTAACATTAAAGGATCCATTTACAATAAGTGAACTTGTAAAAGAACTTCGTCTTGCAGAAAGTCTATATCCCAAAGCTTTGCCTTATATTGAAGAATTTGAATTTAATCATATTCCTTGTATAGCAGCAGTTAATAAACTTTTAAAGGATTCTGCAAATGCTGATATGACTTTAAGAGTATGTTTTAATTATACGGGACTCACTGTGATGCTTCCTTATTGGTGGGAAAATTATTTTTCACCTGAAGAAATGAATCATTATCTATTTGAAAGAGCACAGTTAGATGATGCGATACCTGAACCATATCCGATGTATGGTATGGATGGAAATGAAACGGATATACCGGAAAATTATCCATTATATGGTGTTCATGGTGATGGAACTGCTGCCGGAGGATGGGGTGAACAATATAAAAGCAAATCACCAAATACTTTACCAATTTATCAGAGTAATCCAAGTATTAATTACAGTAAAAATGATGGTTTACTAACTTTTAAAACTGACCCTGACGATTATGAAAGTTGGCTTCAAAATCAACTTGATACCTGGCAAGGAAGTTCCGGAATGTTATTTATGTCAAAGTATTGCGATACTTTAGCAAGAGAATATGGAAAAAGATTTACTTTTTTACATCAGTCTCATATGTGGTGGACACCATCTTATAAGCTCAAAGAACCAACAAATGAAGAAGTAGAGTTAATGGCAAATATGGCAATCGGTTTCGGTGCTAAAGGTATTTTTTACTTTGCATATATGGGATATGGTGACATTTCAGATTCAACGCACTACACAAGAGGTTTATTAGATCCGGGATTAAATGTTAAAAGAAAAACTAATGTTTATGGTCAACCCAAATGGGATAAATATGTAGAGATTAATGCTAAATACAAAAAATGGGGAAGTCATTTAGTATCATTTACGGATTATAATAAAATTAACAGTTATAACTTTAGACTTTATTCAGAAAAAACTCAGTTACTAAACAATACATTTTTAAATGATTTGATTTCATATAATCCTTTACCTTCTGATTTTAATACACCTGATATTAATACTCCTGAAAACCCTGAAAATAGTTATTTTCAAGTAAGTTTATTTAATAATGATAATCCTTTTGATAATTATTTAATGATTCAAAACAGAAGATGTAGTCCATATTATCCACATAACTCGGAAAATGGTGGAAGACGAAGTGTAAGAATTAAAATTGACCAAAACTCAAATGAATTTTCCGGATTTAACAATTGGAAAATTATAGATCTGGAAACTGAAAATACAGTTGCAACTTTTGACAAAAACATTGTAAATTCAATTGACTTCGGGTGGTATTTACCAGGTGAAGGTAAGCTTTACAAAATCGCTCCTGTAATGCAAGAGGGCGGAACATTAGTAACAAATGAAGTTGTGGACGGATTATCCATTGTTTGTAAAGGAGAGGTTTTAAATGGAGGATATGATATTACACTCAATCCGGGAACTAATATAATTTTTAATAACAATGCAGGTTTTACAATAAACGGCGGAAGTTTTATTTCCGGAGCGTTCCCTGAAGATCATAACGCTGCACCTGTAAATATTAACGGCGCTGATAACAATGAAAATCAATGGGGTGGTTTTGACTTTGAAAATTGCGAACTTGTTCATATCACAAAAACTAATATGTCAAAAGTCAAACAAGAGAATACTTATGCTACATATATGGTTTCAGCTGTTGACTGCCCGAATGTAATAATCAAAAACTGTAATTTTACGATTGAAGATCAAAGAGAATCCTGCGGAGCAATTCAAATACATTTTCTTGACTCACCTCAGGAAATGCCTTATCCTTCAATTCTGATTCACTCAAATTATTTCAATCTTTCGTCTGCAGAGAATGTAATTTCCGTTCCTGCTGTAAGCATTATGAACTATGGCTATTCTCAAACTCCTGCATATATAAGCTGGAACAGGTTTGAAGGAAATAATTCAACAATCGCAATATCTTTAAGTAATGTTACAGGTGGTGTTATAAATAAAAATACTATAAATGGATTTCCTAATGCGATAAATTTACTTGCAACACACATTGATTTGTTTAAAAATAATTTATCGTTTAATACGGAAACATCGAATTCAAATTTAAGTTTATCAAGTGGTTCTCTCGTTAATTTATCAACAATAAACCAAAGTTTGCTTGGTGGTTTTAATTTGTTTAACAATAACGGTGATAATATAAGTACTGATAATTCATATACTGCTTTGGATGAAGGGTATAATTATTTTTATACACATAATTCTTCAGTTTTTCATATAACAGGCAGTTTTAATGATGATTATAATGTCTCAAGAGATGTTCAAGCGTCTAAAAATTGTTTTTATGTTGATAATTCATCCGGAAGTGCAAATCATGATGTGAAGTGGCATACTGCAAGTACAAATGTCTCTTTCAATTTCTTGCCTTTACAATGCACACAACCTGAAATCATAAGTGGTGAATTAATAGAATATTCAGAATATATAACAGATACTTTGTGGAATATATCAGGAGGATTTGGAGGTGGGCTTAGCTCAAAAAACTCAGTTGGTGAAATAAATATTTACAAAGCAAAAACTGATTCTTTAAAAATAAAATTAAGGAAACAAAAGTTATCGGATGTTAAAAGAATTGGGAATGAGTTGCTGAACAGTTTCATTGATTCGGCAGGGATTATAAATGTTATTCAACCATTGTATTATTCTTCATTAATGACGGATGATTCAGTTAATACAAATATCACTGCTTTAAAGTCAAAACTTGAACAGATAATTTCTTCAAATGGATATAATTCAGCATTGGTATTAAGGTGTAATTATTTCATACAAAAATGTAAAGTGAAACTTGGAGATTATCAGTCAGCATTGACCGGTTTTCAACAGTTTATGAATAGTTATCCTTACAGCTGGGAAGGAATAGTTTCAAGTTGGGATTACTCTGCAACACAGCTATTGGCGGGAGGCGGTTCAGGAGGCGGACTTAGCGATGACAAAAGCAAAAACCTTGACCACGAATTACACCAATTAAACGAATTTTCACTAAGCGAAGCTAAGAAAGCAATAATTGAAAACGATTCCGAAACTTTTGATGACAAAATCAAAAAATCTGTTACACAAACATTAAATGATACGAAAGAAAGTTCAATTAACGAGTTGAAAAAATATGAGGAAAAGGTAGTTGAAATAAAAAAGAGTAAGTCTGATGAACCAAGTTTGACAAAGACTAAATCCAAAGATGAAATGATTAAAGAAAAAAGACTGGAGAAAACCATTGAGAAGAAAATTGAACAGAAAAGAGTTATAAACGAATCAATAAAACCACGAAAACCTGAAAGTATTTCCGAACAAATTAACTTTGTAAATAATGACATTAAGAAAATTATCTCAGTAACCGGTTCAACGGAAAGCGATAACTCAAAAGGAACAGAAACACCGCATGAATATTCTTTAAGTCAGAACTATCCTAATCCATTTAATCCGAATACAAAAATATCTTTTACAATTCCAAAGGATATTAAAGTAACTCTTGTAATTTATGATATTCTTGGAAGGGAAATAACAAAACTTGTGAACAATGAATTGAAGCAGACTGGAATTCATACTTATGATTTCAATGCATCAAAACTCGCAAGCGGAATTTATTTTTATTCGATTATTACTAATGAATTTAAACAAACTAAGAGAATGGTGTTAATAAAATAAAATATTTTTATAAGAGTATCAGTCTTCTGATAACCGGAAGACTGATACATTTTTTTTAACGCAGTTTTCATTATGTAATTGATACTTGTAAAATTTTTTAAAATTTCCGAAAATATGGTTATTCTATCAATTATAACTCTACTCTTCACAAATTGATTGGAAGAGGAATAGATTTATCAACACTACTTCTCATAATTTAAATTTTTCTTACTCACTGACTTACAGGAAAAAGATACATGTTTTCAAAAATCCATTATCCAACTCAAATATATTCATTGAAAAACATATCAAAATTAATTATTTTCCATAATACTGTAAAAACCGTAAATAATGTTTGAAGATATATCATCGAAGCTTGAGACCGTACTGAAAAAAATCAAAGGTCAAGGCAAGATTACTGAAAGAAATATTGAAGAATCTTTAAGAGAAATCAGACGCGTGCTTTTTGATGCGGATGTTAACTATAAAGTTGTAAATAATTTTCTCGAAGATGTTAAAAAAAGATCCTTAGGGCAAAATGTCTTAACAAGCATTACCCCCGGGCAACTTATCGTTAAAATAATTAACGATGAACTTATTAAACTTCTAGGTTCAGAAAAAATTGATATCAAGTTTTCAAATGAAATTCCTTCAATTATAATGATTGTTGGTTTGCAAGGATCGGGTAAAACTACTTTTTCCGGGAAGCTTGCAAGACTAATTAAAAACAAAGGTCGTCATCCGGTTCTTGCTGCTTGCGATATTTACAGACCTGCGGCTATTGAACAGTTGAAAATACTCGGAAAACAAATTGAAGTTCCGGTTTACGCAGAAGATGAAAATAAAGATGCACTTGCTATTGCTAAAAATGCGATTGACTATGCTAAAAAAAATGCACGTGATACTGTAATAATTGATACTGCCGGTCGTCTTGCGATTGATGAAGAAATGATGAACGAAGTTCAGAAAATTAAAACTGCTGTTAATCCTTCAGAAATTTTATTTGTTGTAGATTCTATGACCGGTCAGGATGCTGTAAATACTGCAAAGACATTTCATGATAAACTCAATTTTGACGGAATAGTTCTTACGAAACTTGATGGTGATACAAGAGGCGGTGCTGCATTATCAATAAAAGCCGTTGTAAATGTGCCAATAAAATTTGCATCACTTGGCGAGAAAATGGAAGCTCTTGAACCTTTCTACCCTGACAGAATGGCCGGCAGAATTTTAGGGAAAGGTGATATCGTTTCATTTGTAGAAAAAGCACAGGAAGAGATTGATGTTAAAGAAGCGGAAAAACTTGAAGAAAAACTTAAAAAGAATAAATTTGATTTCAATGATTTTCTTTCTCAGTTAAAGCAAATCAAAAATATGGGTTCCTTATCATCACTGGTTTCAATGTTGCCGGGTGTTGGTAATGCACTTAAAGGTAAAGATATAGATGAAAAAGTTTTGACAAGAATAGAGGCGGTGATACTTTCGATGACATATGAGGAAAGAGAAAACCCAAAAGTATTAAACGGGTCACGCAGAAGAAGAATTGCAAACGGAAGCGGAAACCCGATTCAGGAAGTAAACAGGATTATTAAACAGTTTGAAGATATGCAAAAAATGATGAAAAATTTTAATAAAGGAAAAATGTTTAATATGATGAAGAAAATGAATATTCCTGCAAATTTTAAATTTAACTAATAAGATAAAATAAATACAAAAGGAAAAACCAATTGGTAAAACTTAGATTAAAAAGAATGGGTAAAAAACATAAACCCATTTATAAAGTAGTTGCTGCTGATGCAAGATCACCAAGAGACGGTAAATTTATTGAAGCCGTCGGACACTATAATCCAAATCCGGAACCTATGGAAGTAAAACTTGATACTGACAGAGTGCTTCACTGGCTAAAAACCGGCGCAATACCTACCAATACTGTCAGGAGTTTATTCAAGAATGAAGGAATTTTATTAAGATGGAATCTCGAAAAAAGAGGGAAAACATCTGAAGAAATCGAAGAAGCTTTAAACACTTTTTATTCAGGAAAATCTGCAAAACTCGAAAGAGCAAAAGCAAGAAAAATCAGAAGAAAAGAGAATAAAGCAAAACGGGATGCTGAAGCAAAACAATCTGCATAAATTACTGTAAGAATTGCACATCAACATTTTGTTAATGTAGTTTTTAAAAGAATTTATTCTTAAACTATATAACAGGAGCAAATACTATGAAAGAATTCATAGAATTTATTGCAAAACATCTTGTAGATAATCCTGAAGCAGTTAATGTTGAGGAGATGTCAACTGAAGATGCTATTAAATTCCGGCTGACTGTTGCTGACAATGAAACCGGTAAAGTGATTGGCAAAGAGGGTAAAACCGCAAAAGCTATGAGAACACTTTTAACGGCAATTGCAGCAAAAAACGGAAAAAAAGCTTTATTGGAAATTCCAGATAAAAACAGAAAAGAATAAATATCAGCTTAGATCTTTTATACGATAATTTCATTACTGTCGGAAAACTCGGAAAACCTTTTGGTATAAATGGATATCTTAATGTTATCCCTTATACTGATTTTCCTGAAAGGTTTCTTAAAATTGAATCCTTATATCTTTATAATGAAAAAAATAAAATTTTCATAAAGAATAAGGATTTTTTTATTTTCAATATTGATGATGTCAAAATAAACGGTGAAAAAATCAGAATAAAATTTTCAGGACTTGATTCATTAAACGATATAAAAAATTTAGTTAATTTATTTTTGCTTGTTGAAGAGAAAGACAGATTTGAGCCGCCTGGAAATAAACCTTATTATTATGAACTTATAAATCTTGATGCGTATTCCGGAGATAAATTAATTGGAAAAATTTCAGGAGTGGAAAATTACGGAGCGGATGATTTATTGAAAATTTCAATTCCGGACAAACCGGAAATTTTAGTCCCCTATCGAAATGAATTTGTAAGCAAAATTGATTTAAAAAATAAATCAATTCACCTGAATCTTATTGAAGGATTTTTAGAATGATAATTTTGAAACATATATGGCATTAAAAATTGATATCATATCGGCAAATATAAATATACTTGAGTCAAATCTGAAACACGGATTAATATCACGAGCCATAAAGGAAAAACTTATTGAAGTAAAAGTTTATGATTTGCGTAATTATGCAGATGGAAATTATAAACAAATAGATGATACACCATACGGAGGTGGAGCTGGTATGGTATTGAAGCCCGAACCATTTTTTAAATGCATTTCTGAGTTAATAAAAAAAACTGATTACGATGAAATTATATATTTTTCACCTCAGGGATATTTATTCAATCAGTCAGTTGCAAATAATTACTCACTGAAAAATAATATTCTTATTTTAGCCGGGCATTATAAAGGAATTGATCAGAGAGTCATTGATAAATTTGTTACTAAAGAAATTTCAATTGGAGAATATGTACTATCCTGTGGGGATATTGCAGCCCTTGTCTTCACAGATGCCATATCGAGATTAATTCCGGGAGTATTAAATGATGCCCAATCTGCATTATCAGATTCTTTTCAAAATGAAGAAATCTTTGATGCCCCTGTCTATACAAAGCCGGAAAATTACGAAGGACTAAATGTACCGGAAATACTCCTCAGCGGAAATCATAAACTGATTTCAGAATGGCGAATGGAAAAAGGACATCAAAACTACAAAGAATATATCTCAAAAAATAAAAAATTATAAAATCCTCAGCGTGTCATTCTGCCTGCCCCTATGGGGAGGAGCGTAGCGACGAAGAATCTTTTAATTTAAATAAAAACAACAATATCACTGCTCCTTCAGTCGAATTTAATCCATCAGTAGGGACACGCCATGGCGTGTCCCCTACAAAGTATCCCACGAACCAAACCACCCTTTCCCGCAGGAGTCTCTCGATGAGGACTCATGCGTTTCATTTTCTTCCTTTATAAATCGCAACCCGACATCCATTTTAATTTACCTTGATAATCTCAATCCATACCCATATTTTTATATGGGTTAATAAAACCCAAACCGTTCTTTCCCATAAGCACATCAAATCCTTTTCCTAAAACTATACCAAAACTTGACCGTTTCTTTACCATTTCTTACCAAAAAAAAATATCTCACTATTCAAAATTGCCATTTCCGCCTGCAAATTTAATTATTTTATCAATTTTTGAATTTCAAAATAATTTTGTAATCACTATATTACAGATAGGCAGGCATAAGTCTGTCTTTTTTATTGTTCAATTCTATAAAATCAGATAAGGGGTATATAATAAAATGGATAAAATAAAATTAATTTCTGCAGGTCAGATTAGAAGCGATTTTCCTGATTTCAACACCGGTGATACTATTTCAGTTTCTGTAAAAGTTATTGAAGGTGATAAAGAAAGAATACAGCAGTTTAAGGGTATCGTTATGGGAATAAAAGGCTCAGGTGTGAGCAAAACTTTCAGAGTAAGAAAAATTTCTAATGGTGTTGGTGTTGAAAGAATTTTCCCTTTCAGTTCACCTAAAATAGCCGGTATCGAAGTTCTTAAACTCGGTAGTGTCAGAAGAGCTAAACTTTACTATTTGAGAAACCTAACAGGTAAAGCTGCTACGAAAATCAAAGAAAAGAAAAAATTAAGTGATTTAGTAATCAACAAAAAAGAACCGGCACAAGTTAAATCTGAACCGGTAGTTGATCAAACAACTATTACTGAAGAAAAAGTATCAGAATCAGTTTCAGCATAATTTTGTTTTTTTAAATTTTTCTGCCGTCAATCTTTATCTCGGTAAAGTTGACGGTTTTTTTTTATAAATTTCTTATTCTATTTTGAAAAAATTTGTTTCTATCGCAGGCAATATTGGTTCCGGAAAATCTTCACTGACTAAACTTTTATCTGAAGAATTTGGATGGATTCCCTATTATGAATCTGTGACTGATAATCCTTATCTTGAAGATTTTTATTCTGATATGAAACGCTGGAGTTTTAATCTGCAGATTTATTTCCTTTCACACCGTTTCAGAATTCATAAGGAAATTATTGAAAGAAAAGAATCTGTAATTCAGGACAGAAGCATTTATGAGGATGTGGAAATTTTTGCCGAGAATCTTTATAAATTAGGAAGGATGAGTGACAGGGATTATGAAAATTATAAAAATCTTTTTGCTGAAATGGTAAGCTATCTGAAACCTCCGGATTTACTGGTTTATCTTAGAGCCGGAACTGAAACTTTAAAAAATCAAATAAAACTGAGAGGTCGTGATTTTGAAAAAAACATTGAGACTTCTTACCTTGAAAGTCTAAACTCCTGCTATGAACAATGGATGTCTGAATATAAACATGGAAGTTATATTACTATAGATACTGATAATCTTGATTTTGTAAATAAAACTGAAGACCTTGATTTCATTAAAGAAAAAATTCAAAATTCTCTTAAATGATAGCAGTTCCACGATGTAAAAAATTTTCAGGTTATAAACCTTGCATTTCATATCACAACTGTCTTAAAAACGGTTGTCAGTTGGATTCTATTGAGAACAGAATTGGTACAAAGATTCTGATTATTTCACTTGATGCTCTCGGTAACGTTGTGTTAAACACTTCAATCCTTCCTGCAATCAAAAGAAAATTCCCTGAAAGTACTATTTACTGGCTTACTAAGGAAAATGCCAAACCAATACTTGAGAACAATCAATTTATAGACAGAGTTTATCTATGGAATGAATCTGAAAGAATGATTCTAAAAAATATGGAATTTGATTATCTCTATAACGGTGATAAAGCGATAAACGCCTGTGCTTTTGCAAATGAAATTAATGCAACTACAAAAAAAGGTTTTGTTTTAAATGGTGATGGGGTGATATATCCTGCTGATGAGGATGCTTTATATAACTTTAGAATGGGTATTGATGACAAATTAAAATTCAGAGAAAATAAAAAAAGCGGCTCGCAGATTATAACTGAAACTTTCGGGCTTGATTATAAACGTGATGAATATGTTTTTAATTTTACTGAACTTGAACTGAAATTTATTGATGATTTTAAATTGCAAAATAATTTTGACAGGACTAAATATCATATTGGTTTTAATACAGGTTGTTCAAATCTTTTTCCAAATAAGAAAATGACAGTTGAACAGCATATTTTCCTAATAACAGAATTATTAAAAAATTCATATCTGAAAATTGTTTTGCTGGGTGGTCGTGAAGATACTGAAAGAAATCTTGAAATATACGAACACTTTTCAAAAGAAGACAGAAAGAGAATTGTATATACTCCGACTAATCTCGGATTGCGTTCAGGTGCCTGTTTTATGAGTTTGTGTGATGTTGTTATTACAGGTGATAGTTTTGGTATGCACCTTGCTATTGCATTGAAAAAATTTGTGATTGCCTGGTTTGGACTTTCTTGTTGGGAGGAAATAGATTTATATAACAGAGGTGAAAAATTATTCCAAACTCAGTTGGAATGTTCTCCATGTTGGAAAAAGGAATGCCCTTATAATCTTGAATGTATTCAGATGATTGATTTGAAAAAAATTATAAATATTGTAATCAGATATTGCCTTACTGACCCACACAAATCTACAACCTAAAAAATTAATTATTCCGCCGATTTTCGCTTTTGTGAATTTTCATCATCAACTTTGAATCCTTTTTCCTCATCCTTCACATATTTCTTTACAAATCCATTGCTCCATTTTGTAACCGATGTAAGCATGGTAATTACGAGAGTTCCGATTGAAATCAAAGCTACTATAATCCAGATTGTTATTTCCATAATTCAAATTTGCACTCTCCTTTTTAATCTAAGGAGAGTGCAATTTATTATCCCAAATTTCTCATTTTAAATAAATTTAAATCTCTATATACTCTTAATCTTTTTACATCACTCACCGCCTGAATTCTCTTATGTGCTAATTCTCTTGATGCAAGGTAAGTAGGTATATTTTCATTTTTTGATGTTTCAATAATGCTCGCCATCACATCATATATCCCTGATGCTTTCTTTAATGCTCTTTCTCTGTTGTAACCTTCAAGTTCTGAATATACATTAATTAATCCACCTGCATTAATAACATAATCCGGTGCATATAAAATTCCTTTATCTTTAAGTGCTTGCCCGTGCTTATCTTCATCTTTAAGCTGATTATTAGCGGCACCGGCAACAATTTTTACCTTAAGTTTATCAATTGTCTCGTCATTAATGACAGCACCTAATGCAGTTGGAGAAAAAATATCAGCATCAAAAGAATAAACTTCTTCCGGCTTTATGATTAAAGCACCGAATTGTTTTACAATTGGTTCAAGTTTATCTTCATATATATCAGATACTATAAGTTCTGCACCTTCTTTATGCAAATGTTCACATAAATGACGACCTACGTTACCTCCGGCTCCCTGTACTATAACTTTTTTTCCGCTCAAGGAGTCTGTCCCGAAAACTTCTTTAACGCATGCTTTCATTCCTACATAAGTACCGTAAGCTGTAACCGGTGACGGATCACCGCTTCCACCCAATTCTATTGGTATTCCTGTTACATTCCTCGTTTCCATAGCAACATATTCCATATCTTTAACGTTTGTTCCGACATCTTCCGCAGTAATATATCTTCC
The DNA here is from genome assembly GCA_002455255.1 of Candidatus Tepidiaquacellales bacterium UBA6667. Classification (GTDB taxonomy): domain Bacteria; phylum Bacteroidota; class Ignavibacteria; order Tepidaquicellales; family Tepidaquicellaceae; genus UBA9002. Next base: position 13,573 of record DKKL01000029.1, read on the forward strand.
GGATAATCCTTCAATATATCTTCCAAAAGCTCTGAAAAGTGCTTCTGACTTTTGAGTTCTGGAATCGCCTATTATCACGGCTTTTCCACCACCAAGATTCAGACCTGCAACAGCCGCTTTATAAGTCATCCCCTGAGATAACCTTAAAACATCTGTTAGAGCTTCTTCATCTGAAGCGTAAGTCCACATTCTGCAACCGCCAAGTGCCGGTCCTAATGTAGTACTGTGAATACCGATAATTGCTTTCAATCCGGATTCTTCATGTGAACAAAATACAACTTGCTCGTGACCATATCCATCAACGACATCAAATATTTTAAATGTGTTTTTTGCCATAGTATTTATTTAATTTATATTTTCATGTTTTAATTTATTAAAAACCGGTTTTGTTATTTGAAATAATTCAGGATTTAGTGCTTTCCTGATATGAATAAAAACATCATCAACTTTTATATGAGCCATACACTGAGGTGCCTGACATCCGTATTCGTGACCAAGATATAAACATGGTGAACAAAATTTATCACTTTGAATCAAAACACTTTTTTTGTTGTAACTTCCCCATTTGACAGGATTTGTAGGACCGTGAAGACCTAAAGTTTTAGTTCCAACACAAGAAGCAATGTGAAGCATACCGGTATTACTGCAAACGATAAGTTTCACCTTTTCCACCAATGCAACTACATTATTCAAAGCAAACATTCCTGCGGTGTAGATAAGATTACCACCTATACCTTCTGCTATTTTATTGCATCGTTCTACTTCATTTGGTGCACCGGTTATCATAATCGTTATATTATCATCATAAACTTTTAATCTTTTTCCTAATTCAATATATCTTTCAATCTCCCATTCTCTCGGTTGCCCGTTATCACCACAACCCGGATGAAAACAAATTACTAATCTGTCAGATAAATTATGTTTTGCCCAAAAATCATTTGCAAATTTTTTATCATCTTCATTAAGGAAATATTCAAGAGACTTATCACTTTCCGTAATTTCTACTCCAAGTGGTGTAATTAAATCAAGAAAATTTTCTAACTCATGTTTATTTCGTAAATGAGGTACCACTCTGTCATATACAAACTGTCTGTATTGTTTCTCAGTATTAAAACCAATTGAGTAATGTGATTTGGTAAATAAAGTGAATAAGCTAGCGATTCTCTCCCACTGGCTGCCATCTATAACCACATCGTAATTTATTTTTCTTAAATCTTTTAAAAAAGACAATAATTTAAATGGATTATATAAAAAACCGTGAACATCACAGTTTATAATTTTATCCAAATATGGTATCTTTTTAGCAATTTCGTAATTTACCGGTGTACATAAAAAAGTTAATTCTGCTTCAGGAAATTTTTTTTTAATTGCTCTGAAAGTTGGAATTAAAATAATTGTATCACCAATCGCAGCAAGTTTTATGAATAATATCTTCCTGATGTTTTCAATCGGAAGTCTGCGTCTCTTTTTCAAAAAAATGCTGAGCAAAAACAGTAATGGTATCCCTAAATATTTATCTAAGAATCTGTAAATCTTCTTCTTACGCATCCAAAATTAAAATAAGTATTTGATAATATACATAATTATATATATATTATAAATTAAAAACCTATTCTATTTTGAAAAAGTATTACAAAGAATTAATTGCAAAAACAATAAAAAATAAAAAGTANNAGCAATTGCGATATCAAAAGGAATAAAAAAAATAACGGCAGTTGCAATATATGCAGATTCAAAAGAATTTGTTTATCCCTGTGGTGCTTGCAGGCAAAGAATTGCAGAATTTTCAGAAAATGCCGATATAATTCTAATTAACGCCGAAAACAAAATAAAAATACTAAAATTAAAAACTTTATTACCAAATTCGTTTAAATTAAATTTGTAATAATCTAATAACTCAATCCACATTGAACGAAAATTTACAAATCCGAACATTTAAAAAAATCGGACATATTGAAGTTATCTGCGGAAGTATGTTTTCCGGTAAAACTGAAGAACTTATAAGAAGAATCAGAAGAGCTGAAATTGCAAGGCAACGCGTGAAAGTATTTAAACCAAAAATTGATAACAGATACAAAGAATTTGAGATTACATCGCATAATGCAAATTCATATCCTTCAGAGATAATTGTAAACGCAGATGAGATTTACGAAAAATCTGTTGATGCTGAAGTTATTGGAATAGATGAGGCACAGTTTTTTGAAAATAATCTTGTGGATGTTTGCCAAAACCTTGCTGATTCAGGAAAGCGTGTAATCGTTGCAGGTCTTGACCAAGATTACAGAGCAAAACCTTTTGAACCTATGCCACAGTTGCTTGCCATTGCGGAATACATAACAAAGATACAGGCGGTTTGTGTAATTTGCGGAGCCCCTGCAAACAGAACTCACAGAATTTCTGAATCGGGCGACCGTGTATTGGTTGGTGCGGAAAATCATTATGAAGCCCGTTGCAGAATTCATCATACATTCAAAGAAGAATAAAAATATAAAATAAAATTAATGAACATTTTCAGAATAATTTTCATCTTTACATTTGCCTGTTTATTTATTTCCTGTGGAAATAAAAATCAAAATAATCAGACAAGTGATTCAACTCAGGGAACAGAAAATCAAAAAATGAAAGTCGGTTTAGTGTTTGATGTGGGAGGTCGAGGAGATAAATCATTTAACGATGCCGCATATAACGGACTGGAACGAGCACAAAAAGAACTTGGGATAGAATTTGAGATATTTGATCCGGGTGATGGATCAGATAGAGAATCTGCTCTTAGAAAACTTGCATCGAAACCTGAACTTAAACTTATTTTCGGAGTTGGGTTTATTTTTACTGATGATATTGATAAAGTTGCAAAAGATTTTCCGGATAAAAAATTTGCGTGTATAGATTATTCAATCTCAGATACAAATAAAATTCCGTCAAATGTTCTCGCTGTTGAGTTTAAGGAAGATGAAGGTTCATTTCTTGTCGGTGCGATTGCCGGTTTGAAAACTAAATCTAATAAAATAGGTTTTATTGGTGGTGTTGAAAGTCCTTTAATAAGGAAATTTGAATCAGGTTATACTCAAGGTGCTAAATATGTAAATCCTTCTGTTGAAGTATTCACAAGTTATATAAGCGTTACACCTGATGGATTTAAAAATCCGGGTAAAAGTCAGGAAATAGCACTCAGCCAATATAACAAAGGTGCTGATATAATTTATCATGCTTCTGGATTATCCGGTCTTGGATTATTTGAAGCAGCAAGAGAAACTAAAAAATTTGCAATCGGTGTAGATCTTGATCAGTGGGATGAAGCACCTGGATTTGTGCTGACGAGTATGAAAAAAGAAATTACAGAAGCTGTTTATGGAACTATTAAGCTTTTCATTGAAGGTAAATTTAAAGGTGGAGTAAAAGTTTTTGGAATTTCTGATAATGGAGTGAGTTATGTTATNNATGAATATTAAAATTCTTGAAATTAAAGAAAAGTTGAAATCCGGAGAGATAAAAGTTATACCAAAATAAACATTAGTTCTTGAAAGTTTTATACCCCGCAAAATAACCCAAAAACGCATTTATTTATAAAATTATATACTCATTTTGGATTACAATCCAATAATATTATAGTTTTTTTGGATTGTATTCCGTTTTGATTATATTTTTCATTTAACAATTGGAATTAAAAATGCCTGTTCATAAAAAATGAACAGGCATTTAAACTTAAATAAATAACCAATCATCTACTGAATACTTATCCTAATATTCAAACCACCCTCATTTGATGTTCTCGGGATTGTTGCCGCAGTATTTTCTGTTGGTTCAGTTCTGATGTATTTATAAAATAACTGCATCTGAACTTTTTGACTAAGACTATACTGAATCGCAGGGTTGAAAGTTGTTACTACAGACCCATTACCCGGTAATTTTTCTCTGTTGTTAACAGCGTTGATTGAATATCTGTAATCAACAGGAGTATTATTTGTTTTTGAAAAACTTACCGAGAATGAAATATCATTTTGTAATGATAATCCAAAAATCGGAATTTCAAAACCGGATTTAGTAAATGTTGCATTCAAACTTAAGTCATTTGTCTTCGTGGTCTGAATTAAACTTGATGCCGGATAAAGAGAATTTGTTGAAGTAGAACTGATTCTGAAATTTGCATTTAAACTGCCTCCGAAAGTTTCTTTAAATGTAATATTCATTCCAAACAATGGATTGAATCCTTGAGTAATTGATAACTGCTGAGGTATTAACGAACTTGTTAAATCAACACTGTATCTTTCAAGGAAATCTGAATTGAACGCATTATCAATACTTACTGCCTGTGCGAACTGGGCAAACAACGGAAATTTCTCCACTCCTGAAATTGATAAACTCCAGTTGGGGAAAGGAAAAGAGCCAACATCAGATTTAAACGCCTGAGTGATATTATTAATATTTTCAGTTGAATTTGCTGAAGGTGTATAATTAAAGTTTTCAACATCACCCGGGAAGAATATTGAAATAGAATTTGAGTTTGAACTGCTTTTTGATGTTTGAACTCCCAACAGTCCCTGTTCATTTGTGATAAATGAACCACCGTTATTGAATCCCCATTTCTTTTTAAAAGTTAAATTCATTCTGATGTTATTAGGGAAAATCGGAGAAATCGTACTTGTAAGAGAGATTTCATTTTGCAAATCAAAATTTTCCTGAATCTGTAAACCCGGCACTCTGTTTCCCGGAAACTGAGAAAAACCTAACTGATAAAATCTCGATGGTCCAAATTCTTCTTTTGTAGTTGGAGATAACCAAAAATTACCAAAACCCGGTCTGCCGATTACTCCCTGATTTCGTACTAAATTTGCCTGTGTAAATGCAACTGTTACATTTTCAGGAAAGAAGGTACCAAATACTTTAAACAAATCTAAAATATTCTGTGAACTCTTAATCGTATCTGAGGAAGCACTCCTTAGTCTTCCGGGATTCTGTTCACCACTGCCTTTAAAAATATTTAAAACTTCTGTCAGCTTTAATGTGGCATTTGCTGTTAAGTTATTTGAATACCCTACATTATATCCTATGTTTTGTGTAGTGTTCGGGTTAGTCCATCCGTAAGTAACTGAATAGTTACCACCAAAATCTAAAAATTTATTTACAAAAGGTATATTAAATTTCGGATTAAAAGTTGTTGTCTGCTGATAGTCAAGATCTTTACCAAAATTAATAAATGCATTATTAAAGAAAATTTGATCCAATACCTGATTTTCAGGGCGTTGAGTTTGTAAACTGTCACCAAAAGTTTCAAACTCTCTCAAGTCACTTCCAACTTTAAATCTGTAATTACCGGACATATCAACAATCCAGTTTTCAATAAACTTCCAATCAAAACCGAATCCCCTGTTCGCATTAAAATTTCTGCTTGTAGGATCTTCAATGTTAAGTGCTCTTTGTTTTCTTTCTTCCCTGTTTCTGTTGAAATCAGTGCTTGCATTAAAATTATTTGAAAACAGAGGGGCAAGTGGCAAGAATGGTAAGGTTAAATAAATTTTACCTTCTTTGTAATTATCACCAAGATTAAAAATTCTTCCGATATTTAAATTTAAATTATCCGCCATTCCAAAATCAGTTACAAAGTCAACACTTCCTCTAATATCAAAGTTATCTCTTTTTTCATAGGTGACATCTCTCGAACTTCCGAAAGTCGCAGTGAAATTATATGCAAACCTGTTTACAATATTTTTTACAAAGAAATTATTGCTTGGGAACTGTAACCTCATCCCTTGCACACCGAGTTCATTTCTAATCTCAAGTGTTTGTGATTCAAGATCAATATTATTTGCGAGTCTTTCAGCAAGCACAGGGTCTCCTGTTTGCTGTAAAATCTGATTATATCTTCTTATTCTTGCTTCTTCGATATCTATATCAGTTCCCGGATAATATCTCGGTTTATAAATAGCTTCACTGTGTCTGAAAGTTACGGGCAGAGTCAGAAAATCTTTCCACTCTTCAGAGAATATAGAAGACAAAGCATTGTTTAAAAATTTATGAACATTTATAGTTCCACTAAAATCCCACGCCTGCGAAGTTCTCCGAGAGCCGAACCTACCGTCTAATGCATGGAAGTTTGGATCGGTCTTTGAAAAATTGAAATTCAAATTCATAAAATCAGCAAACTTAACTCCCGCGTTTATATTGAACGCATAACCGTTATTATCTTCTACATTTAAAACACGAATCTCATTAAACCAAACGCTTCCAGTAATACTCGCATTAAACGCCTGCCGGTTTTTTTCAACACCAACTGAAATCTGTCTGATTGATGTAAGTAATGGATTTCCTTTTATAACATAGAAAGATCCCGGCGGACCGTTTGGCACGGGAAATTCTGTAGTATTATTTATGGAATCCTGTAAAATCTTAAATGCTGTCAAATCTGCAAAATCAATCGTAACTTCATTGAGAGGATTCCAAGGTGTACCGGGTCTTACATCGGGATGAATAGGTGCTCTGTATTCATAATAGTTTAATGAATCTGTTCCAAGTCTTACAAGCATCCATGCATCAAAAATAGTTTCAGTTGAATAGTTAAAAGTTGGATCACCGTTTACAAATAATTTTAGTTTTCTGTAGCTGAATAAATCTAATGGTTGCATTCTGTAATCTTTTACAGCAAGTTTTCTTTCACCATCAATCAAATCAAATACATCAAGTGATAGTGATGCTTCATTTGAAAGTAAACTTTGACCTGATTGTTGCTGAACTCTTTGTCTTAATATATCTCCGGGTACAGGACTTCTGTAAATTTGAGGAGTTTCTTCCAAACTCACAATAGATATATTATAAGTCGTGTCATTTTTATTTGGTTTAGTCCATTGGTTTCCGACTAAATTGAAATCATATAAACTGAACTGTACTCTCTGTGACAATCCTTTAAGATAAAATCTAGCAAACTCAATATTGTTCAGTGTGGGATTTCCAATGGCGCTTGTGTATTCATTTAATGGGACTCTGATAGATACCCAACCGTTTCTTCCTCTTCCGGATATAAACTGATTGTTATTTGTATCAAGAGGAATTTCGTAACTGAAATATACATTTGGTGTACTTACAGATCCGCTTGTTCTGTCAAGATCTTCCGTGTCAGGTCTGTTTCCACCTTCTTTATCCCTGTTATCCTGAGTTCCGTTAATTCTGTCGATGTCAAAAGTAGTACCGGTTGAATTATCATCACCTGCAGGGTCACCAAAAGGAAAACTATTCACAGTTAAAGTAGGATCATTATTCCCGGAAATCAATCTGTATTCTGCTAATTCTTCTTCATTCGTTTTATAATCAACACCTAAGTCTTCTGTAATTTCAAGAATATCATTATTATTCTGATCTTCCGTATCCATAATTCTGTTATACAAAGCATCTTTGGAAAATCTTCCAAGTTCTACCACAAACTTTCCTGTTCTCAGTGCTGTTAGCTGAGAACTGTCAAGCTGAATATTAAATTCTATAAAATTAATATTTTCGTTTAATAAATCTGTTGACGTAGTGTTTAGGTATTTCATCACACCATTCCAGTTAGATGATCTGTCAATATTAGGGAAAAATTGTCCGTCGCCGGGAGTATATGTATTTGAATAGTTATAGGTAGCTCTTGAATTAGGATCAAAATCTATGATAAATGGAGTAATAGATTCCTGTCCCGGTTGAACATCTCTGCTTGGATAAATATCTTTAATATTTGCAGCATTTGGAAGATTATACCATCTCAGTTTTGCTCTTTTCATAAATCTTAATGAATCATTCATACCTAAATCCATATCCTGAGGAATGGAAGCAAATGTCCATGAACTGTAATTTGTGCCAAGTGATACAATTTTTTTAGAACCTTCCATATCATCTACGTATGCTACTGACTCGTTATTATCAGAAGGAATTGCAGACCGTTTAGTATTTGGGTCCGGAGCTAAATATGCAAGTTCACCTTTGAGAGTAAACTCAGATTCTTCTTTTGTATTATATCCGGGCAATAGATTTACAACTCTCGTAAGCCATTTTGATTTTATTCTCGATGTAAAATCAACTCCAAAAACTGAGTTATTGGTTGGTTCTTCACCAATCCTTACTTTATCATTTAAAGTTTCCTGTTTAAGATTTACAAAAGTAAAACCTAAAGAATTATTTTCATCAATTTTATAATCACCTCTTAACCCTATAAGAGTTTTAGAAGCTAACTGAAATAAATCATTCGTTTCATAAGTTATTTTTAATTCCGTAGATGCAAGTGCTGCAGCATTTTTGATAATTACGGTACCTGTAGTATAATCAACAGAATAATCAATATTTTCATTTAAAGGAGAACTCCCGATTAAAACTTTAACAGAACCCGGGACAACGTTTAGACCTAAACTTATAGTGCTTGATAAACCGGCTTCACCTTTTGCTCTTCCTTGTAAAACATACCTGTTTGCATTAGTTGCGTTTTGAGCATCAAGTTTTCTGTTAGTGTATAACTGGGAATAATAAAATACTGAATCAACACCTTCTCTAATCAGATTTTCCCAAAATGGTCGTAAAGTCGGAAATATCACATCACCGGTTGACCTGTTGATAGTTAAACCATTTATAAAATCAAACTGATCATCGGGTCCTCCTGTTCTTGTATTTCCTGTATATCTGTCAATATCAAGCATTGTGGATAAAGATTTATTCGCTCCCGGTAGATTTGGATTATAAATACCATCATTAAAATATAGTGCTTTTAATTCAAAACCTGTTTCAATAATTCTTGATACCGGTAATCTGTAAATATTCTTCATCATTTTTTCCCAAGCAAGTGGCGTTAATACCGGATCAATTATATTACTTTTAACAAGTTTTAAAATTAAAGTATCGGATGACTGGACAGAATAACCCGGAGTTCCGAATGATAAACCGCTTTGCGTTTTATAAGCAATAGCAACTGCATAGTTCTGAGGAATATTAGTTTTAAGAGTTATAAATCCTGCATCTTCATCTATTTCGTAGTCAATATTTTTAGTCAGTTTTTTAAAGAAACTTGCATATCTCACACCTTGAATTTCCTGTATATTGTAATATGATGTATCATAACCGTTCGTAGGAATTGGAGGTAAATCTATATGAGTTACAGCAAATCTTTTATTTGTTTCTGTCTGTGGTGATTGCACCCAAACTTCCAATGCAGTTTCGTCAGCAATAATTCTGTTTTCAGTTACAAATGGAGTATAGTTTGAAGATGTACTGTTATACTTTTCCAAGAAACTTCTTTTATATAATGTATCAATAAAATAGTGATTAGTGGAATAATCATATACATTAATAGTAAACTGCTGGTCTGCGGCTCCACCGGTAAAATCTTTTGTTTCCTGCTTACTTTTCTTTTGAGAGAAAACAGTCGAAAGCGAAAGTGGACCTAACTGGAATTCACCTTTAACACCAAACAACGCCTGAGTAGATTGAATTAATCCGGAATTAGTTGTGAGCGATACGTTTCCTGCTTCAATTCTTTTTATCACCTCATCAGCATAACCTTCATATTTAATCTTTAGTTGATTTTCAAAATCAAATACCCTCTGAGTATTCCAGTCAGCATCAATAGTTAACTTATCTCCAATTGTACCTTTCGCTGTTACAAAAACTTCCTGTTTGAAGTTTATATTATTCTGTGTGTTTGATGCCTGAGTTGTTACTAACTGATCAGCGGTTATGTTTTGATATGAAGCCGTAATATCTATGTTACCATTAATTCTTAAACTAACAGTAGGAGGTCCGAAAATTGTTTCTGTTTTAAAAGGTAGAGGAATTGTAATATCAGTGAACTTCTCAAATAGTTGAGTTAAATCATCAGTAACAAATCCCTGATATTTTTCTCTGAATATTTCGTCAAAAATACTTTTTTGATTTACCTGAGATAATGTTTCAATATATTCATCAAGAGGAATTACAAGAGGAATTTTCAGATTGAAATCAAGTATTGTTTCAGTAATAATAACTTTTGAACTGTCAAATTTTACTGAAAACTCAACACGCCCCGAATTTTCCAATAGTAGAGGATGTGAATATTCATCAACTTCTGAAATTGGGGAATATTCACCATCATAAGTGAAATATTTAATTCTCGCTGTAGAGTCAACCGGCAAATTTCTCAAAGAATCCTGAATTGCCTGTAAAGAATCATTAACTCTAACGTCAATTGAGTCGCCGTATTCATAGTTGAAACCGGTGCCTCTGTCCCAATCCCTTCTTCCCTGTCCGTTTGCGGAACTTGAAAATAACATTATTGTTAAAAGAAGGATTGATGAAAACCCAATTAACGATTTCAGTGATATTATATGTTTTTTAACTTGAAGAACTGTCAAAAATTTTAGATTTTGCTGTACAATTTAATTCATAGGCAATTTTTATAATTTAATTTATAAACCCGATAGCAAAAACATTTACCTACTTTAAAATCAAATCTCATTGCTTATTTATAACTTATTACTTATTTGTATTTCTGCAAATTAAAACTAAAGTATTCTTTTATCAATGATTAAAATAAAATATATTTTTCTTTTATTCTTGTTTTTTGTTTTTGTTCCATATTCGGTGAAAGCTCAGTTTGACCCTCACCCGGAACTCGACTGGTTCACAATTGAAACTCAGCATTTTATTATCAACTATCACAGTGGAACGGAAAGAACTGCAAGAACAGTTGCGAAAATTGCTGAGGATGTGTATGGACCAATAACATCTCTCTATCAACATAAACCAACATCTAAAACAACTTTTATCATTACTGATGTCTCCGATATTGCAAACGGTGCTGCAGACTATTTCGGTAACAGGATTTCTATTTTTGCATCACCTCTTGATTTTGATTTAAGAGGCACGCACAATTGGCTTAGAAATGTTATCACACACGAATTTACACATATCGTTCAGATTCAAACAGCAATGAAATTTGCTCAGGAACTTCCTGCTTTTTATCTGCAGGTTCTTGACTATGAAGAAGAAAGAAGACCTGATGTATTATATGGATATCCAAATGTTATAGTTTCATACCCTATTGCAGGTGTAACTGTTCCCGCATGGTTTGCCGAAGGTACTGCTCAGTATCAAAGACAACAGTTATCATATGATTACTGGGATGCTCACAGAGATATGATATTGAGAATGCAGGTTCTTGGTGCAAAAATGCTGACTTGGAATGAAATGGGACAGTTTGCTTCTATAACTTCTTTAAAGGCAGAATCTATTTATAATTCAGGTTTTGCACTTACAAGATATATTGCGGAAAAATACGGTGAGGATAAATTAAGAACGATAACTGATGGTCTTGCTGAATTATCTAACTGGAGTTTTGATGCTGCTTGCGAAGATGCGATTGGAATAAACGGACAACAACTGTATAATGAATGGCAAAAATATTTACAGACTGAATATAACAACAGAGTTGCAGGAATAAGAGAAACAGAAATTAAAGGTGAATTTATTGAAAAGAAAGGATTTGCAAATTATTATCCAAAGTTTTCACCTGACGGTTCAAAAATTTCTTATTTGTCAAATCAGGATTTTGATTATGGAACAACGGGTTTAATGCTATATGATGTTGCAACAAAGAAATCTAAAATTTTGACAGCACCTGTAGCAACTTCTTATTCCTGGCATCCGGACGGAAATAAAATAATTTTTGCAAAAAGAAATACTCCTCCAACAATTCACCATGTAACAGTTTTTGATTTATATGAATATAATATTAAAACTGAAAAAGAAACCAGACTTACAACTAATATGCGTGCGTATTCTCCGGCTTATTCTCCGGATGGAAAATTGATTTGTTTTGTTGTTAATAAAGACGGGACATTAAATTTACAAATAGCAGATGCAAACGGGAAAAATAATGACCCTATAACAGCGTTTAACGATGGAGAGCAGGTTTATAATCCCGTATTCACAAAAGATGGGAAGCATATAATATTTGATTTTGCCTGGAAGGAGTCAAGAAAACTTGCAAAGATAAATATTGAAACGGGTGATATGGAATTCATAATAGATAAACCCGGAGTGGATGCAAGAAATCCTGAACTTTCAGCTGACGGTAAAACATTATATTATTCTTCAAGCGAAACAGGAATATTTAATGTTTATTCATATAACTTTGATACTAAAGAAAATAAACAGCTTACAAATGTTCTTGGAGGTGCGTTTATGAGTTCTGTTGATAATAACGGAAATCTTGTTTACTCATCTTATGAAACAGACGGTTATAAAATTTCTTTGTTTAATGATTATTCAATTTCTACTAACAGGAGCATAATTTCTTATGACAGATTTCCTAAGCTGATTGAGAAATATGCATCTGAAGATTCATTGTCTTCGGAAGGAAAAAATAAATTCAACTGGAGAGAGTTAAGAAATTTTGATGACAGCAATATTCCTGAATATAATTCAAAACCTTATACTTCCCAGTTCACACAACTTTCTTTTTTCCCGGTATTGAGATATGACAACTATACCGAAGATAATAGTTTTCTTGATGACTTGAAACCGGGATTGTATATTTATTCTGATGAAATGCTAAGCAGATTTTCAATTTTTGGTGGAGCGTCTATTAACAAACGAGGTGAGCGTGATTTATTTATGCAATTTACATATAACAATGGTGTTCCGTTTTTTCATGATTTTTTTACGCGAGAGCTTCAGTTCGTCCCACAGTTTTCACTTGAAGGGTATAATGTTACAAGAAAAACAACTGCTGATTTGATTGCGAGTGTTGATACGCTTGGTGTTGGTGTTGAATACAATCTGCTTGCACTTGATTTTTCTATGGCTTGGAAAATGTTCAATATAAATCATGATTTTAAATTTAAATATTCTGTTCAGAAATATTCATCCATTATAAGCCCATTTGTCATTCCTCAATCCGGAATATTCGTAAGGTCATCATCTGATGATTATTTTAAATCAAATTCATTCGGATTGGAATATAATTTTGATTTTACATATCCGACGAAGAATTCTGATATAAATCCTGTTGGCAGGAAAGTGAAATTAAAATATGATTATGAATTGTCTGATATCAATCCCGAGCTTGAAGTAACAGATGACGGAAGATTAATTTCAAGATTTCAGAGCAATAAACTTCATAAAGTTGAAGGTGAATGGTTGGAGTCATTTGGGTTATTTAACAATGAACATTCCTTATCAGTCAAACTTTATGGGGCTTCAGTATTAGGTCCTCAGGTGGATGATTTTTATAATTATTATGTATCCGGTTTACCGGGAATGAAAGGATATCCTTTTTATTCACTTGGTGGAGGAAGAGCAGCAAGTTTAAATGTAACCTACAGACTACCGTTATTACAAAATATTGATTTCAGATTATCACCGGTTTATTTTGATAAATTGTATTTGTCACTTTATGGAGATTATGGGTATGCCTGGAATGGCAGTGATGTAAGTCTGAGTGATTTCAAAAAAGATGTAGGAGCACAGTTAAGATTGCAGGCATTTTCATTTTATGTATTCCCTACTTCAATTTTCTTTGATGCAGCGTATGGGCTTGATCAGTTCACTCGTGAATTCAGGAACGAACAAGTAACATACGGAAAAGAATGGAGATTTTATTTCGGAATTTTGTTTGGATTCGATATATAATTTTATAATTATTAAAGCAGTTAAAATCTGATTTTATTTTTTAGTGTAATTTAAAATACCTTATTAAATAACACTAACCAAAATGGGGCGAAAGCCCCTTTTGTTTAGTCCTACTAATATCCTTAAGTCGTTCCTGACCATTAATTGATTTTTTAAATTTTGATCTCATCTATTAATAAAATAAATCTGTTTTAAAATCAAATTTTGGCTATAATTTCATTCATTCATTCATTCATGACAGAAAGTAAATTAAATGAATGTGATCAAATTATGTTTCCTTTAAATCTTAAAAAGTGATAATTAGTCTTGCGAATATAAATTCTCACTTTAAAATTTAAAAATGTATCTAATGGCGTTTTGTCAGATTAAATTCTNNGAATTGCAAATATACAATTATCAAAAAATTAATAAGATATTTACTAAGAATAGTATTTTGATTTATTATAATTTCAAACGGTCGCCAGGATTACGTTATTATTTTTCTTTAAATTATTTAGAAAAGTCAATAAAAATTTTTTTATCTTAAATTGTTTTGCATATTCATTATTAATAATAACAGTAGAATCTAGATTTACTTTCCTTTTTTCTAAGGCAGAAAACAAAGTACTTAAATGATATTTGGATAGTGGAATTGTTAAGTTAGTNNGATTAGGTACATAATGAATAATTAATTTACAATCCTTTTTATTCAAAGAACATAATCCTACATTAAATTTTTTGAATTTATCTAGATTTTTAATTGCTGGTTCAGAATAATTTGAATCTAATATTACTATAGCCTGATTTGAATAGAATCGATATTTAAAAGCCTGACTCAAAGCTTTTTTCCAATCTCTTAGTTTTAATTCAATTGAAATAGTACTTATTAAACAATCGTTTTCTTTGAATATAAAGAAGAAATCTGGTCTACCTGTTACTCCCTCTAACTCTTTTAATATTTTAAATGATTCATTTTTAAAAGAATTAAAAAATATTTTTTGAAAATGTGTAGACATCTGAATTTCTGAAAAATACTTCATAACTGTTCCTTTCTAAATTTTTTAAACATATTTATTGTAGTTACCCATATGCTTAAATGTGATCCATCACTTCCGGAATCTAACAATACACCTGCATTTTGAATTTCCTCAAACAAATTAATTGCTTTTATTAGATTGTCATGTAAATAATCAATACGTTCACTAATATCATTAGGTAATAATTTACATTGTTTATAAAATTCTGTAAAATAATGTTTATATATTTGAGGTTTTGAAAAGTGCCAATTAAAAGTTGCATCAAACATTTCAATTTGATATTTATTTTTATCAATAATTAAATCGAATTTATCATACAATTCTTTTAAAGAATATATATATCCATAATCGATCCATTGAAATAATTTTGGTATATAAATTCTAGGAATAGGTCCTCTTTGTTCTTTATTTTCTTGAGTTTCAAATCTTTTGACATTAAATCTTCTCAAATTTTCGTAAGATCCCATTGAAATTGAATTAGGGTTAGCTAGGCTATATAACAATCCTTCAGTATTATTATAGCCAATATGAACTTCAAAATTATTAAACTTTAAATAATAAATGAATTTTAGAGCATTTATAAGATAATTTGTGTCTTTTAATTGCTTAGTTGAATATTCATTGTTAAAAATCAAATATATTCCATCTATATCTTTAATTGAAGTTAGAAAGTTTAAATATAAGTTTCTATCAGATTCATCTAGCAGATTATGTTGATTTACTATTACTGTTAGTAAAATTTTTTTTTCAATTTTTAAATTTTTATATATATTCACAAATGGCTCAATAATTTGATTTTTTATTTTGTTTAACGAATCTGAATTGAATGTCGAAGAAAATCTCCAAGGAATTACAATATATTTAAAATCATTTTTATTCTGAAATTCTATACAATTTGTTAATATTTCACTTCCATAATTAGAAAAATCACTTGAATTAAATCCATTTATCAAATTACCTGGGAAAAAAGAATAAGTCTTCAGGCTTCCTTTGGTATCAGACATTAAATAAAATTGTGGGTCAAAAAAACTTTTTATTTTATAATCAATATTGAGTTTATTAATTTTATCCATTTGCATATTGATAGGAGATAAAATAAAACCATCTCCTACTTCGTCTTCATCATAAACACTAAAATTCCAATTAAAATTATGTCCTAATTGATGTAAAATATTCATATTTTAAAATTTTTATTTATAAATTCTATTATAGTTTTGTAATGAGGGAAACGCTGATATTGTTCTACTTTAAGTAAATATTCAATTAGTTTTGTAAAATTTGGATCTGCATTGTTAACATTTGGTGAAACATATATTCCATTAAGTATATTGTCCTGGATAGAATTCGTACCAGATAGATATGTTGGATCAAAAGGATTATACCCAAAATAATGTTCCAATATATAAATCCCCAACAAGAAAAAATCTGTTTTCATAGAAACTTTTATAGATTGGTTACGCAATTGTTCAGGTGAAGCATAATTTGGAGTACAAGGTCCATAATACGCAAAAGGATTTGTTAAATCTGCTTCTTGCTTTAATTTGGCAATTCCTAAATCTATAATAACAGGTTTTTTATTAAATTTTATTAAAATATTATCTGGTTTTAAATCTCTATGAAAAATATTTTTATCCCAAAGAATTTTTAAAGCTTCAATTAATTCTAATAGTAATTTTACTAATTCCGTTTCATTGTTAATAAATATTCCAATTCCATTATCGTCAAAATGCTCTATATATTCTTCAATAACAAAAAATTTTTTGTTTTCAGAATCATTTTCAAATTCAATATTTTTTGGATAATATTCAGAATCAATATCTTTTAATGTTTCAATTTCTCTCTTTATTCGTTCGAATGATTCTTGTTGAATATAAATACCTTCTTTTAAAATTACTCTATTCTTAGTCTCGATATTTTCTGCTAAGTAAACAGTTTTCTGACCACCGTTTTTAATTTTATTAATTATCTTATATTTATCAATTATCCTAGATAACATTATTGTAAAATACATTACAAGACAATCATTATAAACTCAATAAATTAATCAGTCAGAAATAGAAATATTTAAATCAGAACAAAATGGGTATAAAAATTTTATTGAGGAAGTTTTTACATAAATCCACATAAATACTAATAGATATTAGTAGGGTTAGTTAACGATAAAAGATATTCTCATTAATTTTGTTCATTTTAGAATTAAGAATTATTATTTATAAACTATTATTATAATATGCAAAAAGGGGCGAAAGCCCCTTTTTAGTTTGTAACCAGTTTAAAAATTTTTTTTACTTCACGAGCATCATTCGTTTGGTTTCTTTGAAATCTCTTGTTTCTAACCTGTAAAAATACGCACCGCTTGGTAAACCTGCTGCATTCCAATTAATTCTATACTCTCCCCTATTCATCTCTTTGTTTATCAAACTCTCAACCTCTTTACCACATACATCATATATCGTTAATCTTACGATTGAAGTATTCGGAATTGAAAACTCAATAGTCGTAGCGGGATTAAATGGATTAGGATAGTTTTGTTTCAATGCATATCCGTTAATTAACTCATTGCTTCCGGAAATTGACACTGTCCCATCATACATCTTTCTCTCGTAGTTTCCGTTACCGTGTGTGAAAATTCTTAACTTTCTGCTGAGTCGCACAATATTAATATCATATATTACACAACCTATCGGCAATCCTGTATTATAACTTTGCCAGTTCGTTCCCCCATTTGTTGTAAGATAAACTCCTAAATCATTTCCTACATAAATTATATCACTGTTAAGATTATCTACTATTACTGCATTTGTCGGTAAATCCGGCAATCCGTTTGTAATATCTGTCCAGTTGTTTCCTCTGTTTGTTGATTTATATATATGTCCGCTTCCAAATCCTGATGCGGTAACATATACATTCTGATCATTTGCAGGGTCAACTGCAATATCAGTTAAATATCTGTTCGGCAATCCGTTAGTAACATTCACAAAATTTGTACCGCCGTTTGTTGTTCTGAAAATTGCTGCTCCGCTTGAAACCGGTGCTGTTGTTACAAATAAAATATCCGGGTTTGTATATGATATACCCATCGTAAGTGGTGCATTGTTTCCGTTTAATGCAACTCCACCGTTTTGTGCCGTAAATCCTGATGTTCCGTTTGTTGATTTATGAATTATTGACCTGCCGGAATAGACTATGTTTGAATTGCTTACTCCTAATATATAAGGAGCTAAAAATCCTACAACACCACCCGAACCCATTGTTACACCTGAGAATGATAATCCTTTATCAGTTGATCTAAATGTTTGAAGATTTTGTGCTGCTCCGTAAACTATATTATTATTCTGCCAGTTAATTCCTGTACCTGTTCCGTCTCCCCCGATAACTCTATACCATGCAAGGTCTCCGTCATACCACGCTGTAGCGTTATCTTGCATACCTCCTATACTGAACATTGAGTCAAGATTTGCAGATGATGACCCCATATAAAATTGAGTTGTCTGATAACTTCCATTACATCCTTCAAATGAATTTCCTCCATTTGTAGATCTGAAAATTCCACCGTCATTTGCCATATAAAATACATTTGGATTAGTCGGATGAAATTCAATTGCATGATGATCTGCATGAGAATATTGCGGAGGTCCTTCGGGTCCACCAATTGGAGTTCTGCCAAAATCCCAAGATGACCAACTGCTCTGAATATTAAGAGTTGAGCCGCCGTTTGTAGATTTATAAACATCTATTCCTGCTGCTATAACAAAATTAGGATCAGTCGGATGGACTCCAACAAAATGTGAATACCATCCCTGATATGTAGCATAATCAGTTGTATTAACAATGCTCCAGTTTGTTCCTTTGTTAGTTGTTTTGCAAAGCCAAGTCCCGGCTCCCGTTGCACTTCCATTACCTATGCTAACATAAATTATATCCGGATTTGCTTTGTGCATACTGTAAATTGCTTTTCCACCCCAACTGTTTGGTAATCCACCTGACATTTTTTGAAAACTTGTTCCGGCATTGCTGCTACGATATAGCCCTGTTCCGGGTGAATTCAAATTTCCGCATGCGAGGTAAACATAATTTGTATCTGTATGATTTATTACAATATCCATAACCATTTTCATAGTATCTATCAATGTCCAGTCACCACCGGCATTATAACTTTTATAAGTTCCTTCCGATGTACCGGCATAAATCACATTTTTATTTAATGGATTAATCCTAATCACCATCACTCCCCTTCTTTGGTTTTGACTCCAATCAAGTGATTTGCTCCAGGTCTGTCCGTTATTTGTTGTCTTTAATATTCCAATTCCATAACTGCCTCTTGTTGTTCTTATTGTTAATCCTCCGATTGAGTTCTGATATCCATAAACTTCACCTGAACCAATATACATAGTGTTAGTATCGCTTTGATGCATAGCGATAGCTCCAACTCCCATTACAGGAAATCCTGTTTCAATTCTTCTCCAAGCAACAACTCCAACTCCCCCTGTATGTGAAACCCACAAACCACCTGAAGCCGAACCGGCATAAATTGTATTAGGATTTACAGGATTAAAACACAAAGAAATTGTCCTTCCGCCGATATTATGCGGTCCAATTTCTTTCCAAGTATCATTTACACTGTTATCGGCGACTTTATTCATAGACTTTTCATACTCATACGCATCATAAAATCCCTGTTCAGGAATTAACTTTTCAGGGTATGCTCTGGAATCATTCCAATAATCAAGAGATTTCATCGCACCTGATTGTTTAATTTTAACTTTTGTTTCGTAAAATGAAACACTTAAGACTAATAAAATAAGCAATGTTGTAACTACAGTTTTCATATATAAGGTAGTTGTTAAATTAAATATATTTGGTTATAATAATTTTTAATAATTTAATAAAAAAGCATGAAAAGATACATCACAATTTTACTCGTATTCATATATTGCAATCTATCCGCACAGGATAAAATACTTCCAAAATCACAGGAGTTTCAACAATCTCTTTCACCCAATGATGTTATTGAAATTTTAAAAGATGGGAATGGACGATTTATAGATAATATGATGAAAGAAAGGGAGTATCATACCGAAGTTAAAAAAACTTCTCAAGGTCAATATCCTTGGGCTGTACTTCAGGGATGTATGGATTCAAGAGTAAACCCGGCAATAATTTTTGATACCGGAATTGGAGATCTTTTTGTAAATTGTCTTGCGGGAAATGTAGTTACAGATGATGTAATCGGAAGTATGGAATATGCTTGCGGAGTTGTCGGTTCAAAACTTGTATTAGTAATTGGGCATACAAACTGTGGTGCAATAAGAGGTGCTATTTCAGATGTTCAAATGGGTAATTTAACAGATGTTTTAGATATTATTAAACCTGCTGTTGATTCTGCTAAATTCATATCATCAAATAATGATTTTACAGCAGACAATGCTGCTTTTGTAAACATTGTTACAAAATTAAATGTAAAACTTGGTATGGATAAAATCAGAAATAGAAGCAAGATTTTAAATGATTTAGAACAATCCGGTAAGATAAAAATCGTAGGTGCAATATATGATGTTGAAACAGGTATTGTTGATTTTTTAGAATAATAATTTCATTAAATATAGAAATTATTATTCGTAGATTTAGAAATGAATTTAAACAGTGATATAACTGCATCTGCAAATCAGTATGTATTCAATTTGTTTAGAGATAAATTATCTTCTGATTATATTTATCATAATTATTTACACACAACTAAAGTAACAGAAGCAGCCCAGAAAATCGGAAAAAAATCCGGTTTAAATGAAACAGAACTTGAACTCATAACACTTGCTTCACTGTTTCATGATACAGGATATATTGTTAATAAAATAGGTCATGAAGAAAAATCAGCAGAATTTGCTGAAGAATTTCTGACTTCAAAAAACTATCCCACCGAGAAAATAAAAAAAGTAAAAGAACTTATCCTTGCAACAGCGATTTCGGTTGTTCCAAAAAATCTGATGGAAGAAGTAATTCGTGATGCAGATCTTTCACATCTTGGGAATAAAGACTACAAAGAATTTAATGAACTGTTGAGAATTGAACTGGAGAAAACGACAGGTGAAAAAATTTCAGAAATTGATTGGCTAAACAAGAATAATGATTTTTTTAGTAAGCATAAGTTTTACACACTTTATGCGAAAAGTGAATTTGATGAAATAAAAACGGATAATTATCTAAAGATTCAGAAGAAAATAAAAAAACAGACTGAAAAAATTGAGAATAAGAAACTGAAAGACGAAAAAATTCTCGCTGATAAATCAAAAGAAGAAAGTAAATCCAAAGATAAGAATTCTCCCGGCAGAGGCGTGGAGACTATGTTTAGGAATGTGATGAGAACACACGTTGATTTTTCTGCTATGGCTGATACAAAAGCCAATATTATGATAAGTATAAATACACTTATACTTGGCGGAATAATCACCATAATGCTTAGGAAACTTCCCAAAGCACCCGAACTGATTTTCCCAACATTTCTACTGATGGCTGTTGCATTAGTTTGTATAATATTTGCTGTTATGGTTACAAGACCAAAAATCACAGATGGCAAATTCACCAAAGATGATATACTGAATAAAAAAACAAACCTTTTGTTTTTTGGAAATTTTTTCAAAATGGATTTGCCTGATTTTGCTTGGGGTATGAAAGAGATGATGGAAGACAAAGAATATTTATACGGTAGTATGGTAAAGGATTTTTATTTTCTTGGACAGGTACTCGGGAGGAAATATAAATATCTCAGAATTTGTTATACGATTTTTATGTTTGGACTAATCATTTCAGTAATTGCTTTTACTGTTGCCTTTTTTCATAATCCGGTAAGTTTATTTTCAGATTAAAATTTTATACATATCAAAACTTTATACTTAGTAAGACACGCTAAATCAAGCTGGAAATTTCCTGATTTAAACGATAATCAGAGACCATTGAATAAAAGAGGAAAAAGAGATGCTCCGTTTATGTCGAAGATTTTGAAAAATTATATTTCAAAACCTGATTTAATTATATCAAGTAATGCCATAAGAGCACTTTCGACAGCGAGAATTTTTGCTGAAGAACTGAACTATAAGAAAAAGGATATAATTATTGACGAATCAATTTATCTGTGTAGCAAGGGTCATTTGCTGAAAACGATTAAATCTGCTCCTGAGTTTTACAACAATATTATTCTTTTCGGACATAATCCGGAATTGACCGATTTTTGCAATTCAATTTCTGATTATTCAATTGACAATATACCAACCTGCGGGATTTTTTGTGTGTCATTTGATACTGAAAATTGGAATGAAATAGAATTTGGAAGCGGAGTATTTAGATTTTTTGAATATCCAAAAAAATATTTCCAATAAAAATATATTGTGCTTACAGACAAATGAAAAATATAATCGAAGATAAATATTTTAACCGTGAAATTAGCTGGTTATCATTTAATCACAGAGTGCTTCAGGAAGCATCTAATCCGGATGTTCCATTACTTGAGAGATTAAAATTTCTTGCGATTTTTTCTTCAAATCTCGATGAGTTTTTCAGAGTGAGAGTTGCGGGTTTAAAATCTGTTCGCAATATCAAAAAAGGGACATCAGATGAGTTTAATTTTAACGCACAGAAAACTCTGAAAGTTATTTATCGAAAAGTCGATGAACTTCAGGAAGAGTTTGGCAAAATTTTTAATGACGAAATTCTGCCTGAACTTGAAGCAAACAATATCTTTATAAAAAATGAAAATAATCTCATTGAAGAAGAAATAATTTATCTTAAAAAATATTTTTCAGAGAATCTTCTTCACGAATCTAACCCCGTAATTCTCACCAAAAATAAATCTAAAATTTTTCTAAAAAACGGAGTTCTTTATTTAGCTGTTCGTCTTGTAAATAAAGATTCAGTTTCCGAAAAGAAAATCAGTACATACGCAATTATAGAAATTCCATCATATAAAACCGGTCGTTTTTTTCTTTTACCATCTGAATCCGAAATAAGAAATTTTATTTTAATAGACGATATATACCGTGTTAATATGGATTTGATATTTCCCGGATTTGAAGTGAAAGAGATATGCGAAATTAAACTGAACAGAGATGCAGAATTATTTATAGAAGATGAATTTTCAGGAAATCTTGTAGAAAAGATTAAAAAAAATCTTAAAAAAAGAAATACAAACCTTCCATGCAGACTTCTCTATGATAAAACTGTTTCAAAACCATTTTTTAAATACTTAAGAAATTCTCTTTTGCTTGATGATTCAGAAATGTATCCCGGTGGAAAGTATCATAACTTTAATGATTATTTTAATTTTCCCGTAGAAGATAAAACTCTCAAATATCCGGTTAATGAATTTATCCCGGTGAACTCAATAGAAAAATATGGAGATATATTTACAGCAATAAAAAAGGAAGACCATATAGTAGTATATCCATATCAGAAATTTGACTATTTACTTAACTTTCTAAAAAAATCTGCGAATGATCCTTTCGTTAAAGAAATAAAAATTACACAGTATAGATTTGCCAAAAATTCTTCAATAGTGGAAATCTTAAAAACAGCACTTAAAAATGGAAAAAAAGTTTTACTTTTTTCAGAAGTTAAAGCAAGATTTGATGAAGAGTTAAACTTAAAATATTCGGAAGAATTGAGCGAACACGGAGCAGAAATAATTTACAGTCTGCCGGGAATCAAAGTCCATTCTAAAGTTGCATCAGTCACACGTTTGGAAAATGACGGCGAAAGAAATTATGTATATCTTTCAACAGGTAATTTTAATGAAAATACATCTCAGATATATACTGATATTGGATTCTTTACCTCTGATGAAAAAATTTCCGATGATATAGAAAATGTGTTTAAGTTTTTGAAACAAAGTAATGATGCAAAGAGTAATGATGAAGTTGATAAAGAGAATAATCAAAAGATTAAAACTGTAAAAAAAGAATTTCAATTCAATGAAATTCTGGTTTCAGGATTTAATATGAGAAACACTTTTGTTAAACTAATTGAATCTGAAATCGAGAACGCAGAGAACGGTAAAGAAGCATACATCATTGCAAAAATGAATTCTCTTGAAGATAAAAAAATCATTAATAAACTTTATCAGGCAAATAATGCAGGTGTAAAAATAAAATTAATTATTCGGGGTATATGCTGTTTAATACCGGGAGTACCGGGATTAAGTGAAAACATAAAAGTGATAAGCATTGTTGACAGATATTTGGAACACTCACGGGTTTATATTTTTTATAACAATGGAAATCCTAAGATATATATTGCCTCTGCAGATTGGATGAAAAGAAATCTTTCGAGAAGAATTGAAGTTGCTTTCCCTCTCAAAAGTAATAATCTCAGAACATTAATGATTGATTTGATTAATTTGCAGTTAAAAGACAACACAAAAGCAAGATTGATAAATTATAAGCAGGATAATACTGAATTAAATACTTCAACAGATAAAAAAGTAAGATCGCAGTATGATATTTACGAATATCTAAAAAATAAAGTGTAGAATACTTATCTGTTTTATTTTCTTTTATTATTTTTCAACTGAATAAAGAATAATTTCTTCTTCCTTTCCCTTAAGTTTGAAGGCACCTAAATTTGTAAATTTAAATCCGGTTTTGCTATTTAATTCATTATATAAATGTTCGGATATTAAAAGCGGTTTATCAATTTCTTTTGCTACAGATTGAATTCTTGATGTTGTATTCATAACATCTCCATGAAAAACTATTTCTCTTTTTGAATCACCAACTTCTCCGGTTACAACCTCACCGGAATGAATCCCGGCTTTATTTGACGGTACAATTCCAAATTGCTCTTCATACTTTTCTTTTAAAATAAAAATTCTGTTTTTGATTTCAAAAAAACAATTAATGCAATTATTATTTTCCAAACCGTTTTTTTTTGTCCAACTGATTATCACTTCATCTCCGGCATATTGATAAATTTCTCCTTTGGATTCGACTATAGGGTCATTAATATCATAAAAATATGTATTCATAAATTTATGATAATTTTTAGCTCCAAATTTTTCTGCGGTTTCTGTTGATGCTACTAAATCAAGAAACATAAATATTCTCTCTTCAGTTTTTGGTTTATGATATTTTCCTGTAATGTAATTTATCAGAACTCCTTTACCCATCAGATTATTTACCTGAATAAAAAATACAACAATCAAAATTGCAAATACGGCGGCAATAAATATATATTTAAAATCTCCATAAATCATAAAATAAACAAACTTTTCAGTGGACATCATATCAAAAAATCCCATTTCATTTACAAAACTTTCATGTGCAACCCAAATTACAATTACTGTTACGCAAATCAGATCAATGTAAAATATTAATCTTAAAATCACGGTTATAATAAACCTGTATTTTTTGAAATAAGCGGGAAAAATGAAAAGTTCAAATATCGCACTAAATGAGAGAACTAACATACCACCTACCATTCCTTTAATCATCCTGTCAAAATCATAACCGAAAAATATAATTACGAGAATCGGTCCTAATATTAATCCTATTAAAGTAAACCCTGCTGCTGTTGCAAATTTATCTTTCGTTTTTTCGGATAGCATAATTTAAAATAAAATTCCACTGCCGACATATACTTTTAAACCTGAATTTGACGAAGCGAGATTTACACTTAAATTTAACATTCTGTCTAAATAAGAAATCCAAAGTCCACCGCCAAGCGATGTATTAACTTTTTCAAATTGGTCGGTTTCAGTATATACACTGCCTACATCACAATAACCTGAAATCCCAATAACACCCGGAATCAGAAAATTTATAACTCCAAGTGGAATTCTCAGTTCCGCCTGAGAAAATAAACTTGCATTTCCTGAAAATCTGTATTCGTTAAACCCTCTTAACGAATTTATTCCTCCTAAAAATGCAGATTGATAAAAAGGATGATCCCCACCAATGACTTCCGCAACAGCACGGATTGCAAAAACAATCGGTCGTTTCCAGTTATTTGAAATATAATTTCTTAATTCAAGTTTTCCTTTAAAAAAACTATCCTTCAGATGCCCTATTTCTTTGTTATACCCGGCAGATAAATCTATATAAAAACCTTTATAAGGTTCAACCGGATTATCTCGCATATCAAGAACTAAATTAATTCCGAATTTTAAAATTTTTGACTCTGAAAAATTTCCTGTTAGGTTATTTGCTATAAAACCTGATTTAGAACGATTCATCTTAAACAGCTCATATCCGGTATAAAATATCAATGATGATTTTAATGATTTTGGATGCTTAAATTCCCACTCTAATTCTGGAGTGATATCTATCAGTTGATTAACTACGTTATAGCTTCCGTCTTTAAAACTATTTTCAATAAAAACAGTGCTATTTCCAAATCCGTAAAATCTACTTACACTTAACTCATCAAAAGCTAAATTCAAATTTAATTTAATTGGTTTAACTATATTATAAAACTCACCTTTATATTCAATATTAAAACTTTTAAGTGAAGTGGAATACGCTCCGGTAAGTTTCATTTTATTTTCAAAGGGGTCATATCTGAAACCGTATTTATATAATATCGGACCACCACCTAAAATTATTCCCTCGTCAGGATTATAACCGGAAGCAAATGCAATTCTCCAATCATATCCTCTGTTTTCCGTAACAGGTTCATATTTTTCAACTTCATCTTTTGACCTGGTGAATTCATCGTAATTTATAGAAACATTATTGCCTGCATTTTTAACCGAAGATAATTTTTTATGATATACCCTGATATCACCTCCAGAACTATTTTCAAATTTTAAATCATCTTTTTCTTTTATTATTCTAATTAGTATATCATCTTTTAAGTCATTTCCGTCACTTCCTATTGATACAAAATCTTCATTTTCTAACAAATAAACTCTTAATTCGTCTGTTACTTCAGGACAAAAAGTTCGAGTAAAAAAAGGATTATCTTTTTTCTTTCCGTCATCTTTGCTTATCTCATACAAATTAACTTTTATACAATCACATGCAGTATTGACAATTTCCAAATATTCTTTTTTCTCACTTCCATAAATATCAACAACATTATTTATCAATTCATAATATTCTTCTTTTGCAATCTCAATTTTATCTCTACGGGATTTTATCATTTCGAATAGTTCGTCACCTCTTAATTTTATCCACTCCACCGGCATTTTATTAACGGCTTTTCTGATAACTTCATCAGTAATATTATTTTTGATAAACAAAGCGAGTGAATCCCAATCCTTTTTTTCCACAGCCGGTAAAAATCTTCTGTCCACATATCTGCCATTAAAAGTTAAATCATACATTGGTGGATAATCTTCACCGTACCCTTCTATTTGAGTAATTGCTCTACCTACTATCATTGGCAATAATCCGTCATACAGACCAAATGCCTGATCTCTGTCTCTTGGTATTGGTTTCCATTTTGTTTTTCCACCGACTTTATATCCTGCCCAGAGCCATTGGTCATAGTGCCGGTCCCAATCCCCTACCATAATGTCTATTAATCTGACTTTTAAAAATTCTTTACTGTCAACCTGTTCATCATTATCCTTTTCCAATCTTTTATATAGTTTCAAAGTTTCAGTTATCTTATCAGCTTGACCGAAAGATAATTCCACATCGGGTGAATCATCCGGATTTTCTTCTAATGTACCGAGTAAATCACCATATTCTTTATTATACTCACCAAGTTTATCACTTTTAGGAAGATACATCGGGACAGGTTTAGAATTTAAAATTCCTACAGCATCTAAAATTTCCGAAACAATAACCGGCGCAAAGGGATGTGCTGCACTTATCTGGTCTTTCATTATATCTGCAATAAACGTTTCACGTAAATCCGGTTGCAAGACTTTTCTCGGATCTTTATTTATTGATCGGAATTTATATTTCTTTCCATTTTTTGATTCAAACCTTAAACTTTTAGTTTGCATACCTCCACCTTTTTTTATTGGTTTAAGTCCGCCTTCATAAAGTTCTAAATTTAATAATTCCACTTTAAATGGTTTTGTCCATAAATCTCTCCAATGTTTTCCGAGAAATATTTCTGAAAAACCTGAAATATCATATTCCTTACCGGCTACTACTTCAATACTGTCACCAATTTTGTTTAATTCAATTCCGTATAATTCATTTGAATCGTTAAGTTTAAATAAAAACACAAACAAGATTACAAAAATAGCAAACAAATATTTATTTGTTTTCATACTTTAATTGTTAAATTTTAACTTCCTTTTTTCAGATACTTAATAAAATTTCCATTTCCATCTGCACCTTCGTTTGATATGTATAAATTACCTTCTTTGTCAAATGCAATTCCTTCAGGTTGCGAATGAACTTTACCCGGTAAATCTTTAAATCCTAATACTTCTCCGTTTTTGCTTAGCTCTGCAATAGCATTACCTGTTGATGAAATAACAAAATAAGTGTTAGTTGCAGGGTTAAGTCTTATACCGGATGGATTAAAATCCTTTTTAAAATTTTCAAAATTTATCAGGAATTTGGGTGTCATATCCAATGTTTTAGTATTTAAATCAAATTTAAAAAATCCTTTTTCTTTATCAAAAACATTTTCTGTTCCCATTCCTTTGCAAGCAATTATGAATGAATTTGTTTCGGGATCATAAGTTATACCTTCAATATCATTTGCCGTATTCAACTTTGTTTTATATTCCGTAAAATCAACTTCCTCCTGTTCGTTACCTTCTTTGAATTCATATATATCACCTTTTGAAGTAACCATATAGAAAAGTCCGTTAGCATAAGCTATATCTTCAAAATCTTTTTCCGGTTTATCCTTTAGATAAAAAGTTTTCTTTATTTCTCCATTCTCAGTATCAATTTCAAAAACTGCTCCTAACTCATCATAATGCCCAAACATTCTTCCGTCATCAGTGATTATAATTCCCGATATTTCTTTTAATATTTTAGGCAATTCTATTTTATTGACATCTTTATTTTCGATTTCATAAAATGCTAAATTTCCTGACGGATAAGATTTCTTTTCATTTTTTTCTTCATTCTTTTTTTTCTTATCAATGTCTTCTTTCTTTTTTCCGCAAGAAGAAAGACCGCACATCAAACTTAGAAAAATAACAGTAATAAGAAATAATCTATTTGATTTCATTTTTTAAATTGTACTCCTTTCCATTGTGCAAATAAATTTTTTACTTTATTTCTTTGATATTTACCTGTTGAAGTAACAGGTATATTTTCCGAAAAAATAACGACTTTTGGACTTTTATAAAAAGNNTTTTCTTCTTCAGAAATATTATTATAGTCATCCTTCAGCATTACTAACGCTCCTACTTCCTCACCATACCAGTCATTTTCAAATCCAACTGATATAGCAGATTTTATACACTCAATTCCTGAAAGAACTTCATCAATCTCAAGAGGTGAAATATTAACGCCTCCTCTGATAAATAATTCTTTCAATCTTCCGGTTATGAAAAAATATTTAACTCCAAAATTATCATATTTAAAAAACCCTTCATCTCCGCTTCTAAACCATTCAAATTCAAAAGTTTTCCTGTTTACTTCTTCATTATTAAAATAATATTTCATCACATTGTGCCCTCTTATAACGATTTCACCTTTTTCACCTTCATTTAGTGGATTTCCTTTATCGTCCTGAATATCCATTTCATTACAATCAATAGCAATCCCGATAGAAGGATAGCCGAATTCATTTTGCCACTTATTGTGATTTTCATCATTCAAATCTCTTGGGATAAAACAACTGTAACAAGTTGTCTCTGAAAGCCCATATCCATGTACGATTCTCATACCGAATTTATTTTCAAAATTTCTTGCAAGTTCGCAGGTAAGCGGACCGGCACCGCAAATAATATGACTGAAATTTTTTAAATTATAATTTTTAATGTCTTCATTTGAATTTAACATAAATGCAAGCAGCGTAGGAACAACACTTACAACTTTTACATTTTCTTTTGATATTCTTTCAAGAAATTTATCAGACTGAAATTTCTGATTCAAAATCAGTCTTGCCCCTGCATACATAGTCGTCATTATTGTAACAATTGTTCCGTTGACATGATGAATTGGCAGAACGCACATCATCGTATCACCTGCCTTCACATTGTGCCACTCAGAAATATATTTTGCATCTACCATTAAATTATACTGTGTCAATACTACACCTTTTGGATTACCGGTTGTACCGGAAGTATAAACAATCATTGCCTCTGTTTCTTTATCAATTTTTTCTGTCTTATTATTTAGATTAATTTCATCAGCAATATCAATCTTCTTATTTAATTCATTTTTAATTTTTTCAAAACTGATAATTTTACACTCTTTTAATTTCAATACATTTAATTTATTAATATATTCATCTCTTGTGAAAATTAATTTTGAATTTGAGTTTTCAATAATATATTCAACTCTATCAGGTTCTTCATTCACATTAATAGGAACAACAACTGCTCCAATTTTCCAAACAGCAAAGTATAAGATTACAGTATCGCTATGGTTATGAGAATAAGTAGCCACTCTGCATTCTTTTGATATACCATTATCAATCAGAAAATCAGCCAATGCAAATATTTTATTGATAAATTCTTTATAGCTGTAGCTTTCGCTTTCTCCACCATCTGTAAAATATTTTAAATATTCATTTTCTCCATATAATTCAAAATTCCTTTTCATTAAATCGGAAATATTTTCATAATCTACTAAATAGTCCGTAGCGGAAAATTCTATTGTCCTGTCGTTATTTATAAAAAAATGTGCACGTCTAATTTTATGTTTTGTCAGCTCATCCATTTTTTAAATTATATATTATTAAACTTATATTTCAATTAAATTTTCTTAATTTAACCAAATCAAAACCTTTCTAAAATATAAAATTTTTATGAAAATTTTAAACTTCATTACGTTAGCATTTTTATTTTTTTCTTGCGGTGTATCGGATAAATCAACGGAAAATATTTTTCGAATGAATTTACATCTTGGTATTGAGACACTCGAACCGGTTATGTCAAATTCTAATCAATCAATTTTCGCACTTTCTAACGTAATGGAAGGTTTAGTTCAGTTTGACAGGAATAATAAAATTATACCATGCCTTGCAAAAGACTGGACTGTTTCAGAAGATGGATTAATTTATACTTTTAATATAAAATCGGGAATTAAATTTCACGAAAATGAATGTTTCGGAAACCTTCCTGAAAAAACCCGGGAAGTAGTAGCATCCGATTTTAAATACTGTCTTGAAAGGGTTAATAATCCTGTTACTAAGTCAAGAGGTATGTGGGTTTTTAGAGATAAAATTCTCGGAGCAAAAGAATTTAATGCATCGAATTCATCTGATACGGGTACAAAAGTTACGGAGATTACCGGTATTTCTGCACCAAATGACAGTACATTGATTATAACCCTCGTGTCGCCATTTGCTCCGTTTTTAAGTTTGCTTACAATGTCTTATGGGTATGTATATCCTAAAGAAGCAGTTGAATATTATGGTGAAAAATTTGGTCAGCATCCTGTTGGAACAGGGGCTTTTAAATTTGTTTCTTGGGATGTTGATAAAAAACTGATATTCACTAAAAATGAAAATTACTGGGATAAAGACCGTGAGGGCAATTCGCTACCATATCTTGATGGTATTGAAATTTCATTTACACAATCATCTGAAACTGAATTTCTTGATTTTGTGAATGGAAGGTATGACTATCACGAACCTTCTTCAGAAACTTATGATCAGCTTACAGATGATGGAGGTAGTTTAATTGATGCTTCTGAAAGAAATTTTATAATGGTAAAACAACCATGGTTGCAAACAGTATTTCTTGGATTGATGCAAGACCCGAATCTTCCGGGAGGTAAAGAAGGTCCTTTTGCAGGGAATAAAAAATTAAGACAAGCAATGAACTATGCGATTGACAGAGAAAAAATTATAAAATTCGTTTTGAAAAACAGAGGATTTCCTGCGATTTATGGTCCTGTGCCACGAGGATTAATCGGGTATGATACTAATATAATCGGTTACAAATATGATAAAGAAAAAGCTCTGACATTACTCTCAGAAAGCGGTTATCCAAATGGAAAAGGTTTAAATCTTACACTTGTAACGGGTAACGATGAAATTCAAAAATCAATTGCTATAGCCGTTCAGGAACAGTTAAAAGATATAGGAATAAATCTGAAACTTGAACAAATGATGCAGGCGACATTGCTTTCAAATCAGGAAGACGGTAAGTTTGCTTTTTGGAGAGCAAGCTGGGGAGCAGATTATTTTGATCCTGAAAATTTTATGGCTCTGTTTTATAGTAAAAACATAACTCCAAATGGTCCAAACAGAGTAGGATATAATAATCCGGTAACAGATATGTTATATGAGGAAGCACTAAAAGTTACAAATATGGATGAGAGAATAAGAATATATTCAAAGATACAACAAATAGTAACGGATGATGCGGCGTGGTTATTTCTTTATTATAATGAGCAAATTTATTTACTTCAAAAATATATTCAAGGATTTTACGTGAGCGGTTTAAATATCATAAATTTAAAAACAACAAAGAAAAATATTGTGAATTAGACCCTCACCTCACTTCATACTTCTTCCGAATTTAATTATATCAAAGGAAAATTTATTTCTTAGTTTATCTATATTTTCAGTTAATCTTTTATTTGTTGATACATCCATAAACATTTCTTCCTGTATATATTCAGATTCATCAATTAATTCTGAAAGTTTAATACCGATTAATCTTACTTTCTTTCCGGTTTTCATAACGCTTTCGAGTAGTTGCATAACATCTTCATACATCTCTGATTCTAAATTTGAGTAAACAGGTCTTGTGTATGATTTCTGCACCACCAAAAAATCATAACCTTTTGCTTTAACTGTAATTGTTTTGGCAAGAAGTTTTTCTTTCCTTAATCTGAAACATGCTTTTTCCAATAATATATTCAACTCCCGTCTTAGAAAATTCATATCATTTGTATCGGAATTAAATGTATTTTCTTTTGACAATGACTTTCTGTCCTCTTCTTCAATTCGTACTTCCCTTTTATCCAACCCAAGAGCAACATTATAGATGAATCCGCTGTAATCACCTATCTCACCTTCATAAAATTCTCTGTTAAATTTTAAAATATCACCAATTTTATAAATCCCATATTTTTGTAACTTTGGCAACATCGCTTTACCAACACCGGGAATTCTTTCAACTTTCAAATCAGACAAAAACTCTTTTTCTTTTCCGAAAGGAACCAATGTAATTCCATCCGGCTTGTTTTCTTTAGATGCTATTTTACTGCTAATTTTACTTGTCGAAATTCCAATTGAACAGGTTATATCCAAAGTATTTTTAATTTCATCTTTTATTTTATTTGCCAAGATGACGGGATCATAATTATATAAATGCAATACTTTTGTTACATCCATATATGCTTCATCAATGCTCACAGGTTGAACCTGAGGTGAATAGTTAAAAAATATTTCTCTCACTTTTTTTGAATATGAAGAATAAAGTCCGCGAGTCGAGCGAATAAAATTTCCATCAGGGCAAAGTTGCATTGCTTTTGTTAAAGCCATTGCAGTCCTTACCCCCTTAGCCCTTGCTAAATAATTCGGACAAGCGACAATGCTTCGAACATCTTCTTTCGTGCCTCCGACTATCAATGGTTTTTTTCTTAACTCCGGTCTTAATGATTCTTCACAGGAAGCAAAAAACGCATCCATATCAATATGGAAAATTACTTTCTCAGGTAAATTGTGAGTTTCTTTTAAATTCATTTTTTAAAAATACATACTTAATTTAAAATTTGAAATATCATTTTAATTAAAATATTATACACCCGGCAATTGATTTCTTTACCTTTTGTTATCATCTTTAAATTTTGCTAATTTTTTTTTATGTTAAAAACAACATCATAAACAAATTTGAATTTTTTAGATAACTTATCAGAAGGGTTGCCAAAGGATATATTCACATTTATCCTTATACTGCTAATTGTATTAATACATATTAATGCACACCGTTTATTTTATTTTAAAAATATTCATAAAAAATTCTGGATTTCATTTGCCGGTGGTATTTCTGTTGCTTATGTTTTTGTTCATATTTTCCCTGAACTTGCAACCGGGCAAAACTATCTTAAAAATTTGAATGAACCTCTTCTAAGTTTTTTTGATTATCATATATATCTGATATCGTTAGCCGGATTTATGATATTTTACGGAATTGAACATTATGCATACACTTCCAGAAAAAACAATGATTATCACAATCAGTTAGACACTACTGAAAATCACATTTATTTCATACATACATTACTTTATTTTCTGTTCAATTTTCTTATTGCATATATCATTGCAGATGAAAATTTTTCAGGAACTTCACAAAGATTACTTTTTTGGTTTGCAATGTTTACACACCTTTTAATAGTAGATTATAATTCATTTGAATACCACAGATATTTATATAATAAATATACCCGATGGGTGTTTTCCGCTGCGATAATTTCCGGTTGGTTTGTTGGTGTTTTATTTAACGTTCATCATGCTGTAATGCTAATTATGTTTGCATTTCTTTCCGGCGGAATAATTCTGAATATTATCAGAGAAGAAATACCTGAACAAAGGCAATCTAATTATATAGGATTTCTTACAGGTGCTATTGTTTATTCTATTATTTTGATTTTTATTTAATAATTTATTTTATCTCATTCTCTTGATAAATTCTTCCCTTCCATTGAGAACCTTTTCCAAATTTTAAAATTCTTAATGAATTTAATCCTATTAGTATTATCATCAGACAACTTATAAAATTCAAAAATGAATATGCTAACGGCAGATTAAACTTTAATGCCTGCAAAAATCTGATAATTACGGGAATAAAAACATTAATTCCTGAAATTAAAATTAATTCTGAATTTCCGTTAATTAACCCCGTTAATAAGAATAAGACAGGCAATACAAAACAACCTCCGAATATCAAAATAATATTTATCAATGATAGAACAGAAAATGATAATCCAGGAAATAAATTTTTTGAAAATCCTTCCCAAATTTCCCGGAAATTAGAATACATTCTGCATTTTATTACATCTATTCCATTTGCCATTATCACCTTCATTCCGTTTTGCTTCATTAATCTGCCAAACCAAACATCTTCAACAATTTTATTTTTCAATTTTTTGTGACCTCCGCAATTTTCATAACTCTCTCTCTTGAACAGCATAAACTGTCCGTTACTCATTGATAATTTTTTGCTCTTAGTTTTCTCCACAAGTGCTATCGGTAAAAAATTCATAAATGTAAAATGTAACATCGGAATGATGATTTTCTCCCAAAAAGTTTTTGTTTCTTCTTCCGGCATAAGCGAAAGTAAATCAGGTTTTTCTTTTTGAATAAAATCCATTACGCTTCTTAATCCCCCTGATTTCATTTCTGTATCAGCATCAATGAATAATAAATAATCACCTGTTGAATTTTCCCATAGCTGATGGCAGGCATAGTTTTTACCAATCCAGCCCTGCTCCAGTTTTTTCCCATGAATAATTTTTACCTTTTGATTAGAAATGTTTTTTAGAATATTTGCAGTATTATCAGTGGAGTTATCATTTAAAATTATTAATTCAAATTCAACACCTTCTTGATTTAAAACCGAATTTAAACATTTCAAAATATTATTTTCTTCATTTCTAACAGGTATCAATACGGAAATTTTCCCTTTAATATTAATCAACTTATCAGCATCAGTAACTTTGCAGTTATTTATTATTTTCTTAATACTGAAAATATTTATTATGTTTATAATAAATATCAAAATTAAAAATATTAAAATTCCGTAATTGATATATAGTTCAGTTAACATATATGCAAATATCCTCAAATTTAAATGATTTAAAAACTCACAATTTATCAAAACCCGGTTCTTACGAATGGTGGTATTTTGATTTCATAGATGAAAATTCTGATTACTCTTTTGTAGTAATATTTTTTACCTCATTTCTTTTCTCACCTCGATATATCAAAAAAACTGAATCAGGAAATGAATTTAATATAAACGATTATTGTGCCGTGAATGTATGTGTTTACAGAGAGAATAAAATTTTAGATTATTTTTTAATAGAATATGACAGAAATGATTTAAAATTTACTGAATCAGAAAATGAATATACTGTCAATATTGCTCAAAACTCTATTAATTTTGTAACAACGGATAATGTTATAAAAGTTTATTTATCATGCAATTTAATTAACCCGGTAAACGGAAAAAAAATCAAAATAAAGTGTGAGTTAACTCCTTTGATAACTAACGATGACAAAAATACAGATTTTTCAGGAGATGAATTCTCTGACAAATGGTATCCCGCATTTCCTAAGTGTAAGATTTCCGGGAAGATATATCTTGACAGGTCAACAAAAAATCAACGTTCAGTTAAAAAAATTTTAGTAGAAGGAACCGGTTATGCAGATAAAAACTGGAGTGATAAACCGATTTATAAAGATATTGATGACTGGTCTTGGGGCAGATGCCATTTAAAAGAATATACAATCATTTTTTTTAGGATTATTTATTCTCACAAAGTGTTTAATAAATTTTTAATTTATAAAAATGACAAATTAATTGTGCATAAAGAAAATTTCAATATAAATTCCGTAAAGAAAAGAAATTATTGGCGATTAGAATATCCTTCGGAAATTCAAATTACTGATTCTGAAGTTTCACTCGTTATAAAAAATAAAAATCTGATTGATAATGGTCCTTTTTACATTAGGTTTAATTCTGAATTTGATTTAAAAATAAATTCAGATTCAGTTTCAGGAAACGGGTTTTTTGAAATAATAAAACCTGCAAGACTTCTAAACAAATTCCTACATCCATTTATAAACCTTCGAATAAAATCAAAAGAATAAATATAAAATTATCTTTTATCTATTGATTTTCTTCCACTTAGAATTTCACGGTAATCTTTCAGAGAATTTGTATCGAATTTTTCTTCAAAAATTTTTTGCTCGGTTCTGAATTTTTCTTCTTCAATCGCAATAAAATCATCTCCTGTAAAGTCTCCATCTACATCCTGAATTTCAAAAAAATTCAAAAAAATTTCAGGTCGCTGTTCTTTTATAAATTTATAATTTACCAGACAATTAATCAAAATTACTTTTCCGGTTTTTTTTATAATATATTCATATCCTCTTTCAAACCGGAAATTATTTTTCCCAAATCCGTTTTCTTTTATTTCACCTTGTGGAAAAATATATAAAATTGATTTTCTGTTTTTTAGTAATTCAACACAGCTATTCAGACTTCGGATTGCATCAAATGGACTTTCTCTTAAGATTTCTATTGCCCCAATTTTTTTGAAAAATTGATTTTTATCTATCTGCTTTTTTTCCATCAGACAATACCCATTCGTTTTTAAAAATGTCAGGTCAAGATATGGAATCAATACGCCATCCCACCAGTTTGAATGGTTTAGTATAAATAAAAACGGTTTATCTTTATTGTCGGAAAGTTTTCGTATAACTTCATTTTCACCTTTTGAATATATTGCGTAAAAATTTCTCGCCAACATCCTTTTAAAATAAAATCTGAAAAAGCTGACAAGAAATTTATTTTTTTTCATATTTGTTCAATAGCCAATTGCTTTTCCGTAACCTCTCCTGTCGGAATGACCTCTCATTTCACCATTGTCATTAAAAATTATTACGTCTAAACTTGCATAATCTCTGAAATCATTAATTTTATATCCGCGTTTAACAAGCTCCTTTCTAACAGTTTCCGATAGCATACCATTTTCTGCTTGTATTTCATCAGGATACCATTGATGATGGAATCGCGGTTTATCAACTGCATCAACGATATTCATTCCAAAATCTATTACATTAATTATGCTCATCAATACCGCAGTTATAATCCTACCCCCACCCGGTGAGCCGGTTATCATAAAAGGTTTTCCGTCTTTTAATACTATGGTAGGTGTCATCGAACTTAACATTCTCTTTTCGGGTGAAATTGAATTTGCTTCACTTCCGAGCAAACCGAACATATTAGGCACTCCGGGTTTTGAAACAAAATCATCCATTTCATTATTCAGGAAAAAACCCGCTCCTTCTATCACAAGTTTACTTCCAAAATTATCATTAATCGTTGTAGTTACTGAAACACAATTTCCATCTTTATCAGCAATTGAATAGTGAGTTGTGTTTTCTTTTTCTTTCGCTATGTTTCCCGGTTTTATTTCATCACTATTTCTTGCTCTATCGTTTCCAAAATTATCAAACCTCTTTCTTGCATACTCTTTTGAAGTTAAAACGTTAACCGGTACTTCATAAAAATCTATATCAGCCATATGTTCGCTTCTGTCTGCATATACTACTCTCATTCCTTCTGTCATTACACTTATTGCATCTGCACTTCCATATCCATATTTTCCCAAATTCTCTTGCTCCAAAATATTTAATAAATAAATTAAACTTATTCCTCCACTGCTCGGCGGTCCCATTGAAATTATTTCATAACCTTTATACGTCCCCGTAACTACAGCTCTTTCTTTTGCTTCATACTTTAATAAATCTTCATAGCTTATCAATCCATCATATAATTTCATTTCTTCAACAATTTTATCAGCAACATATCCGGTATAAAAACCTTCAGCACCATAGTTTGAAATTAAGCGAAGAGTATTTGCCAAATCTTTCTGGATTAACAAATCGCCTGCCTTCCAATTTTTTCCAAATATTTTCATCGTAGAAGGAAATTTTGAAAATTGATTCTGATATTCGTTTAATACTTTAGCAAGTCTTGGACTGATTTCAAATCCGTTTTCAGCAAGATTTATTGCATATGTTAAAACTTCTTCTCTTTTCATTGTTCCGTATTTTTCCAAAGCAAAAAGCAATCCTTTTACAGAACCCGGAACACCACCTGATAAATGACCTGTCGTAGATAAACCATCAATTACATTCCCATTTTTGTCCAGAAACATATCCCTGTGTGAAAGCAATGGTGCTTTTTCTCTATAGTCAATTGAAGTGTTTCTGCCATCGTTTAAATGTATCACCATAAATCCGCCTCCGCCAATATTTCCCGCTTGGGGATATACTACCGCAAGAGCAAAACCAACTGCAACAGATGCATCTATTGCGTTTCCGCCTTTTTTCATAACTTCAATTCCGATTTCAGATGCAATCTCATCAGCAGAACTGACCATTCCGTTTTTATAAAAATTATTTTGTGCAACACAATTTATAGGAAATATTGTGAAACTATAAAATATTAAAAAAA
This sequence comes from Candidatus Tepidiaquacellales bacterium UBA6667, assembly GCA_002455255.1. GTDB lineage: Bacteria > Bacteroidota > Ignavibacteria > Tepidaquicellales > Tepidaquicellaceae > UBA9002. The sequence continues at coordinate 52,483 of DKKL01000029.1, forward strand.
CTGAAATTAAAATTTTCATTTTGTAAAAATTTAAAATTGTTACATATTCCAGTCTCTGTTATATCTGAAATCTATATTAACAGTTCTGTTTGAAACTTTTGCGATTACCGGAGGAAGCCGTTTAAACTGATTTCGTATAATCATTTTATTAACTTTTTTCATAAACTCATCATCAAATCCGTATTTTTTTATTTCATCTTCACTTTTTCTTTCATCAATTTTTAAAAATAAATATTTATCCACGTTTTCATAACTGAAACCCATTTCTGCTTCATCCGTCTGACCTTCCCAAAGATCGGCAGATGGTTTTTTATCAATGATAGATTGTGGAATTTTTAAATGTTTAGCTAAATCAATCAATTGNNATAAATCTCCAACCGGATTTATTGCCGAAGCAGAATCACCAAAGAGCGTCGTATAACCCAGCAAAATTTCAGTTTTATTACCCGTCCCAATCACAAGAGCATTCTCAGCAGCTGAATGATCATATAAGGCTATCATACGGCATCTCGCCATAATATTTCCTTTTCTCACATTTGTAATATTTTCATCTTTTATTTCATCAAGGTAAGAATCCACCATTCCGGAAATTTCTATCACTTTATGTCTGACTTTTAAATCATCAACGCAAAGTAAAGCGTCATCAAGACTGTTTTTACTGCTGGTTTTATATGGCATCAGACAACATAATACATTTTCATTTCCTAATGCTTTCACAGTCAGATAAGTCGAAACCGCAGAATCAATTCCACCGGAAAGTCCTATAACTGCTTTTTTTAATCCGGTTTTGTGAATCTCATTTTTTAAAAAGTTCACTAATAATTCTTCAAGTATTTGGTTGTTATATTTCATAGTTTAAATTTCCAAATTATTAAATAATAAATAAAGTAAAATAAAAAAGCCGTTCCGTGGTAAGCGAAACGGCTTAAATATTTACAATTTTAACAGTATAGATTTATTTGGATACCTGATAAACGATTTTTCTTATCGTATCAAATTGAAGATAAGGGAATAATTCCTGAATTTTATCAATTGCTTCACCCGCACTCATTTCTCTTCTCATATCTTTATACATTTGTCTGATCTTATAATCTCTGATCGCTTTTTCATCAAGTAATTTGTATTTTTTTAACGTATTAAAAACATCATCATCAATCAATTCGCTCAACGGATTTTCACTTTTTGATTTTGATTTCGTTGTTGGTTTCAAATTTAATCTCCTTTTGAGGTTTAATTTTGAGTTATCTTAAAATTCTCAGAATCTTATTCAAACTCTATCCTTGGTTTAAGGTTAATCTATATACAAAAATAACTCAAAAACAATACAAAAGTCAAGTGTTATTACTACTTAGCTGTTTTTTTTAAAGTAATTCTATAAATGATTAACTTCTTTATATTAAACACAGTTAAGTGAAATTAAGTTTCTATCAATAATTATTTTTTTAATTTAAACTTAAAGTATAGTTAATTAGATACTTAGTTTAATTTATTGATTATTAAAGAATTATCTTTAAATGTATAAGGAAATATTCAATAATATTGTTGAAGTCTCATAAAGTTTATTTTAAGGAGGAGATTTCTGATTAAATAGATGCTATATCGCAGGAGTCCTTTTCAAGAGACTCCTGCGGGAGAGGACAGGAATTGAATCCTCCCCCTAAATCCCCCTCCACTCCAAAGGGGGACTTAATTTCACTCAACCGACAGGGCTTGAATCCTACCGATTAATCGGGACTAGCCTCCAAAGGGGGACTTTACTTTCCCCACTACCGCAGGAGTCTCCCGAAGGGGACTTCTGCGAATTACGAATTTTAATATCTCAATAGTTTCTGAGAAATGTAATTTTCAAAATTCAAAAGTTCCTTCAAATACCAAATTTCAAAATCTTAATAACCACCTCAAAATTTCTCTCTCATTACGAAACTTTTATAACTCAAAATGAATTGAAATTACAATAATACAGAATTATTTTTAAGGATTCATTAATACTTTATACCAATATAACATTATTCACAATCCGATTTTATGTTCAATAAAATAAAATTCGTTTTTCTTTTCCTCTTAATACCTGTATTATCCTTTTCTCAGTCTTCGCAATATGTTAATTCGGAAGCATTTCTGAATAAATCATCTTACTCGGCTAATGATTCCGTTTTTATTGCTCTGAAATTATCTATCAAAGAAAAATTTCACATTAATTCAATTAATGTTTCTGATCCTTCACTGATAAAAACTTCCATATCTTCCCCTTCACAAGATTTCACATTGGAAACAGTTTATTTTCCAAATGATAAAGAATATAAATTTGAGTTCAGCGAAACTAAAGTGAAAGTTTATGAAGGTGAAACTTACACAGGTTTATCATTTAAAATTAAACAAGGACTTGCTGACGGAAATTATAATATCCCTCTGAAAATTTATTATCAGGCATGTGATGACAAAGTTTGCTATCCTCCAAAAACAATTACTTTTGATGTTCCCGTTACAATAAATAATTCAGCTCTTGGAAACCTGATAAACACTTCAGAAATTTCGAAAGTCGTATTTAATAATCCAATATCATTAAAATCTGAATCTAACAATAAAGAATCAACTTCAACTAAACTTACTGAAAATGTGAGAACTGAAGCTCCCGCTGACGAAAATCAAGTTGCTCAGTTCGTTGAAGAAAAAGGAATGTTCGTTGCATTAATCCTCATTTTTCTTGGTGGGTTGGCTTTAAACCTTACTCCCTGCGTTTATCCGTTAATCCCAATAACAATCAGCTACTTCGGAGCACAGTCAAGCGGAAGCAAAGGTCAAAGTATTATGATGGGAGTGTCTTACTCTCTCGGTATGTCCGTAACTTATTCAGCACTTGGATTATTTGCCGCACTTACCGGCAGTTTGCTCGGGACTGCTTTGCAAAATCCTTTGGTAATAATAGGTGTTGCACTGATTTTAATTATACTTGGTACTTCAATGTTCGGGTTGTTTGAAATTCGCGTTCCTCAAAAACTCGCCCTTGCAGGAAATAAAAACAGGTCAGGATATTTCGGTTCATTTTTAATGGGTTTACTCGTAGGTTTCATTGCCGCTCCTTGTATAGGACCTTTTGTATTAAGTTTATTATTATATGTCGGTCAAATAGGAAATCCCGTAACAGGATTTTTGATGTTTTTTATTTTGGCAATGGGTCTCGGTTTTCCTTATATTTTCTTAGCCGCTTCTTCAAGTGCTTTGAACAAACTTCCCCGTTCAGGTGAATGGATGATAAGTGTTAAAATTATTTTTGGACTTATTCTATTCGGAATGGCTATCAACACACTCTCTCCGGTTATCCCTAAAGAAATATATAATATACTCTTCCCTGTTTACGTTATCGCTTCCGGTGCTTATTTAATTTTAATAGATAAAAATGGTTTTTCATCAAAAGTTTATACTAAAATTAAATATATCATTGCAATATTAGCAATAGTCTGGGGAACGTGGGATTTAAAACCCACAAATGCTGGTGAACAATATAATTGGGTTTATCATAAATCAGTACAATCAATAGAAACCTCAGTAAATGCAGAAAAGAAACCCGTTATAATTGATTTCTGGGCTGATTGGTGTGCTCAATGTAAAGAATTAGATGAATTTACTTATACAGATAAAGAAATTATAGACTTGTCTTCAAANNCAGTCTAATATTAAAATTGATTTAACTCAGGAAAATCCTGAAATTACAGATAAATACGGAATACTTGGTTTGCCTGTTGTAATTTTTATGAATTCAAAAGGAGAAGAATATAGAGATCTAAGAGTTACCGGTTTTTTAAAACCCGAAGAGTTCAAAAAGAAAATGGACTTGGCAATTGAAAGGGAAAACAAATAAATGAAATATATTTTTTTATCACTAAGCATATTGATGCTTTCAACTTATCCGGCATATTCACAGCAGGATAATCCAAACCGTGAGCTTGAGCTTACAAATAAAATTCTGAACCAATCTTCCGTTTCAGATACACTCAAAAAAACAATAGTAAAGTCTTCTAATAAATCAGGCGGGCTTGCGATGATATTATCACTTGTAGTCCCAGGTGCAGGTCATTATTACCTGAATAGAATGGATGTTGGGAAATATTTTGTTGCCGGAGAAGCTGCTTCATGGCTCGGACTGATTGGGCTAAATGTCTATGGTGATGCCGTCCGTGATGATGCCAGACAGTTCGCTATACAATATTCAGGAGCGAATTCTTCTGTTACAGAAGATGAATATTATACCAATGTAGGTTTTTATATGAATATATTTGATTATAATAATGATAAACTTGCCAGAGGTGAGTTTGACAAAGTTTATGATGTAGAAAAATTTTATTGGTATTGGAACTCTGCAGCAGACCAGGGAACATTTGAAACTCAACGAAAGAAAAGCGAAAGAATTTTTAACACCAAAATAATTTTTACCACAGGTTTGATAGTTAACAGATTGACCAGTGCATTAAGTTCATTGCTGCTTGCAAATTCAAATACAACTATTTTAAAGAATTCAAAATTCCAAACTGAGTTCCTAAAAGGTTCTAATAATAAAATAGATGGTATGAGTTTAACATTCACTAAAGGGTTTTAATAGTTTTGTACAATTACAAAATTGTAATTGAATATAATGGCAGCAAGTATAACGGCTGGCAAAGGCAAAAAGACGATAACAATACTATTCAGGGAATTCTTGAAGATGCTATTTCAACACTCACTAAAGAAAAAATCACTTTAATTGGTTCAAGTAGGACAGACAGTGGTGTTCATGCTCTTAATCAGGTTGCTAATTTTAAGACAACAAGTTTAATCGAAAAAGATATTTTTCTTTATTCCATTAATGGGATTTTGCCAAGAAATATTACTGTTAAATCTGTTAACAAAGTAAACCTGAATTTTAATTCAAGGCACGATGCATATAAAAGAGAATATTTTTATCAGATTACTACAGTAAAAAAAGCAGTTTATTCAGAATATTTCCACAGAATTTATTTTAATCCTGATTTTTCATTAATTAATTCTGTCATTCCGGTTTTAATCGGATATAAAAGTTTTCGTTCTTTGTGTAAAAATACTTCTGATAATTTCGACTTTAAATGTGACGTTTCCGAAATATATTTTAAAGAAAATAAATCTAAAGGGGAAATAATTTTTAGTATTTCTTCAAGCAGATTTCTTCACTCGATGGTTAGAGCAATTGGTGGAGTATTGTTAGATATTGGACGGAACAAAATTCATCCTGATGAATTTAAAAGCAAATTCATTTCAGGAGAAAAGCTAAAAACAACTTATTTACCTTCGAACGGCTTATTTTTAAGCAAAATTTTTTACTAACATTATTAAACAATGAAAACATTAATCTTAATCGGTTTATTATCCATTTCTGTTAATTTCGCTTTTTCTCAAAATGAAAAACTCGAACTATCAAATACTATTTCAAATTCTGAAATTCTATCAACAGAAAATTTCATTTCCAAAAACAATGAATCAATAAAGTTAAATAATGCAAGGAAAGAAAAATCTTCAGTTCTTGGTGCAGTATTATCCGGAATAGTACCCGGTGCCGGTGAGTTTTATGCAGAATCGTATATAAAAGCGGCTGCATTTTTCGCAGTTGAAGTCGGTCTCTGGACTTTCAAGTTTATGAATGATAAAAAAGGTGATGACAAAACAACTGAATATGAAGAAATTGCTAATCAAAATTGGGATATATATAAATATGCAGGATGGCTGCAACGTGAAAATTTTTCAGGTGCCAGCAATCTTGATTTAACTGCTGATAAGGAAACTTTAAGAAGACAGGTTAACGTAGTTGAACAGCAGAATTTTTCACATTCATTGCCAAATTTCGGAGCTCAGCAGTATTATGAAGTTATAGGAAAATACCAAAGTTTTATCGCCGGTTGGAGTTGGTCTGATTTAAATGTTGTAACAAGAAATAATTATTTTACTTATAGACCTACACAGGTTGATAATTATATGATAGTACGTCAGGATGCTAATGATTATTATGATAAGGCATCATTATCAATTACAGGTGTAATATTGAATCACCTGCTGAGTGCTGCCGATGCTGCATGGAGCGTATCTATGTTTAATAATGAAATAAAAATGAAAAGCAGTATCGAAACAAAAAATCTCTATTCTGTAAAAAACGGGAAAAGAATGCTGATTCCGTTTGGAAATATTTCTTTTACGTTTTAAAAATTTTATATCCCTTTTTATAAAAAGAATCAAATTCACCGATTTGAATATTTCGGTTGCGGTTAAACAATCCATAAACAGTAGCACCTGTTCCGCTCATGCTTGCGAATACAGCACCATAAGATATTAATTCATCTTTTATTTTTTTAATTTCAGGGTATCTTCTAAAAATTATACTTTCAAAATCATTTTCAAAGTATTCGGGATAATCCGGATAAAATTTATCAATTTTTGAAATTATAGAATCGTGCAATTCGTTCACTCCATATCCAAGAGTTTCAAAAGCCCACTTTGTTGAGATATGTATATCAGGACTGATTAAGATAATATCATAATCTAAATAAAAATTTTCTATAACCCTGATTCTTTCACCTCTTCCTTCTGCATAACATGGCTTATTTAAAACGAAAAATGGTACATCACTTCCGGCTGAAAGAGCTATATTAATTATCTTATCATAATCCTTATTCAAATCAACTTTAAAATAATCAATCAAATATCGAAATACAGTTCCTGCATTGGAACTTCCGCCTCCAAGCCCTCCACCGACGGGAATGTTCTTTTCTATGTTTATCTGAATTATATAATGTGATGTGATTTTGTATTCAACAAAAAATGCTTCTACAACTTTGTAACAAAAATTTTTTTTGTCATGAGGAACAAATGGTTTATCGGGATTTATAATTACAGAATTATAAGGATGTTCCGTTTTTTCGATGCCAATTTTTATAACATCAAACAGGTTAACAGGGTAAAAAATAGTTTCTAAATTGTGAAAACCATCCGGTCTTTTATTAATTATTTTTAGACCGACATTAATTTTGGAAGGAGATTTTAGTTCAACAAAATCCATTTAAATTCATTTTAATCAGATATCCCATTTTACAAGAATTGCACCCCAAGTATATCCGGCACCAAAACTTGCCAGGACAATGTTATCGCCCTTTTTTAACTTTCCATTTTTATACCATTCAGAAAGACAAATAGGAATTGTACCTGATGTTGTATTTCCATACTTGTTAATATTCACCATTACTTTATCCATGCCAAGCCCCATTCTGTCTGCACACGCAGAAATAATTCTTAAATTTGCCTGATGAGGGACAAGCCATGCAATATCATCACTCTTCAAATTATTTTTTTCCATAATTTCATAAGATACTTCAGCCATACCAATCACAGCAACTTTAAATACTGCTTTTCCTTCCTGGTGAACGTAGTGCATTTTTTTATCAATAGTTTCATATGTTGCCGGATGTAAACTTCCTCCTGCTCTTTGATTTAAATATTGTTCTCCGGAGCCATCAATATGCAAAATTGAATCAAGTATTCCGGTTGATAAATCTTCTGTCGGCTCTAATAGCACAGCTCCGGCTCCATCTCCGAATAAAATTACTGTGTTTCTGTCTTCAGGATTTATTATTGACGACATTTTATCTGCTCCGACAACAATTACTTTTTTATGAACTCCGGTTCTGATGAACTGAGCTGCTGTATTTAGTCCGAATAAAAATCCGGAACAAGCCGCAGATAAATCAAATCCCCAGGCATTTTTCATACCCATTTGGTTTTGGATTACACACGCAGTGGAAGGATACATCATATCAGGAGTTACAGTTGTTACAATTATCAGTTCAATTTCTTCCGGTGTAGTATTACTGTTTTTAAGGCAGTCTTCTATTGCCTTTATCGCCATAAATGAAGTTGGTTTGTCTTTATCAAGCCACCTTCTTTCATAAATTCCTGTTCTGTCCCTAATCCAGGTATCTGATGTTTCTAAGTAAGACTCAAAATATTTATTTTCTATAACATTATCAGGAACGTAATGTCCTGTTGCGGTAATTCTTGCGTTTAACTTAGTGTTAACTGACATTTAAGATTTATTGCTTTCGTTATCTTGTTTTATTTCTTCACTGTTTTCTGATTCAGGTATTTCGTCAACAATTTGAATTATATGATCTGCTTCGTCAACAAAAACCAACTCTTCCATACCCTGAGTATATTTCACTTTTACTTTGCTTCCATCTTTTACAAGTCCTCTTAAAATTTCTTCACTTAGTGGATCTTCTAAATATTTCTGCACTGCTCTTCTCAATGGTCTCGCACCATAATTTACATCAAATCCTTTATCAGCAAGAAATTCCTTTGCTTCAGGAGTTATTTCTACTTCGATATTCTGTTCTTTCAGTCGTTTTAGTAATTTCTCAGATTCTACATCAACAATTTTAATAATATCTTCTTTATCAAGTTGTCTGAATGTTACAAGATCATCTATTCTATTTAAAAACTCCGGTGAGAATACTCTCTTAACTGCATCATCAATTGAAGTTTTCATTTTATCATACTTAGCTAAATCTTTTTGATCTCCAAATCCAAAAACTTTATCTAATTTAATATCTCTTGTACCAACGTTTGAAGTCATTATAAGTATCGTATTTTTAAAATCTACTCTTCTTCCAAGTCCGTCTGTTAAAATTCCGTCATCAAGTACTTGCAATAAAATATTGAAGGTATCAGGATGTGCTTTTTCAATTTCATCAAGTAATACAACTGAATATGGTTTCCTTCTCACTTTTTCAGTAAGCTGTCCGCCTTCTTCATAACCTACATAACCCGGAGGAGCACCTACTAATCTTGATACATTAAACTTCTCCATATATTCACTCATATCTATTCTGATAAGAGAGTCTTCTGATTCAAAAAGAAATTTAGAAAGTTGTTTTGCAAGTTCAGTTTTACCAACACCTGTCGGTCCTAAAAATACAAATGAACCAATAGGTCTTTTCGGGTCTTTGATGCCGGCTCTTGCTCTTCTTATTGCTTTTGATATTTTAACAATTGCATCATCTTGACCAATAATGGTTTTATTGAGATAATCTTCCATATGTACAAGTCTTGAAGATTCACTTTGAGCAATTTTATTTACCGGTACACCTGTCATCATACCGACCACATCGGCTATGTGCTGATCGTTAACTTCAAAAAATTTATTCTGAGATCTAATTTCCATATCTAACTTGAGTGATTCAAGATCATGTAATAATTTTTTCTCTTTATCTCTCAGTTTAGCTGCTTCTTCATAATTTTGATTTTTTACTACCTGATTTTTATCAATTCTAACTTTTTCAATTTCCGCTTCTAATTTCAAAATATCTTCCGGAACTACTATATTTGCTAAATGAACTCTCGCTCCGGCTTCATCCATTACATCAATCGCTTTATCAGGTAAAAATCTGTCTGTGATATATCTGTCGCTTAGTTTTACCGCTTCCAGCAATGCTTTCTCTGTATATTGAACGTTGTGATGTTCTTCATATTTGATTTTAATATTATTTAAAATCTGAATTGTTTCTTCAACCGATGGCGGCTCTACCATTATTTTCTGAAATCTTCTTTCAAGAGCACCATCTTTTTCAATATATTGCCTGTATTCATTTAGAGTGGTTGCTCCAATGCATTGCAAATCTCCCCTTGCAAGTGCCGGCTTAAATATATTCGAAGCATCAAGCGAACCGCTTGCACCACCTGCACCGACTATTGTATGAAGTTCATCAATAAATAAAATTACATCCTTTGCTTTTTCAAGTTCATTCATAACTGCTTTCATACGCTCTTCAAACTGACCTCTGTATTTAGTCCCGGCAACTAATGCTGCTAAATCTAATGTTACAACTCTTTTATTGTGTAATACTCTTGAAACTTGTTTGTTCACAATTCTAAGTGCAAGCCCTTCTGCAATAGCAGTTTTACCAACACCGGGCTCTCCGATAAGTACCGGATTATTTTTTTTCCTCCTGCTCAAAACCTGTGCAACTCTTTCAATTTCTTTTTCTCTGCCAACTATAGGATCAAGTTTATTTTCTGATGCAAGCTTAGTTAAATCTCTGCCGAAGTTATCTAAAACAGGTGTTTTTGTCCTTTCAGGTTTTTTCTCACCTGTCTGTTTCCCGGTTCCTCCCGTTGGACTTGTTGTTGATGGCTTACCGCTTAAAATATTCATCAGTTCATTTTTTACCGTATCATAGTTTATATTAAACTGGTGTAATATTTGTGCTGCTAAATTGTCATCTTCACGCAAAATTGAAAGCAATAAATGTTCAGTGCCTATCACTTCAGATTTGAATAACTTAGCTTCCAAATATGTTATTTTTAAAACTTTTTCTGCTTGTTTGGTAAGTGGAATATTGCCAACAGTCAGAGTTCCGCCGGTTTGCCTAACGGTTTCTTCAACTTGTTTTTTAATCTTTGCAGAATCTACGCCAAGATTTTTAAATATTTTTACAGCGATACCTTCGCCTTCGCGAATTATACCGAGTAATAAATGTTCTGTACCGATATAATCATGACCTAACCTTATAGCCTCTTCCCTGCTGAGTCTGATTACGTCTTGCACTCTGTTTGAGAAATTACTATCCATATTCTTAATGTTTGTTTAACCTAATTTATTTAAAATTTTAAACTTTAAAAAGTGTTTAATTTTTTTATATCTTTTAATAAAAATGCCCGAAATTATACGGGCATTTTTTGATATTTATATTTAAAACAGTTTTTTTACTTAAACTGTTTCATTTTTCTTAATATTCTCAGAGAAAATGCTTTTAATCTTATCAGCAACAGCATATGCATCATTATTTTCAATTTCAAGTCTTTGAATCATAGAGACTAAATTACCGTCTTTTAATAATGCCATTTGTGGTGAAGATGGAGGATAATTTCCGAAATAAGTTCTTGCTTCATTGACAGCATCTTTTTCCATTCCTGCAAATATTGTTACTAATCTATCAGGTAATATATTGTTTTCATTTGCCCATTGAATTGCTAAACCTAATCCGGGTCTTGCTTTTCCTGCAGCACATCCGCAAACTGAATTGATGAATACAAATGTGTATCCTTCTTTGTTAAATTCTTCTTTTACTTCCTGTGGTGTATATAATTCTTTAAATCCGATTCTTACGGCTTCTTCCCGCATCGGCTGAACCATTATTGGATCGTACATTCCATTGCTCCTTATGTTATTTGAGTTATTTGAGTTATTATTAATGTTATTGATTATTTTAAACAATTGTATTTTTTAAATATTTATTAAACCAGTTTTTTCTTAACTCAGAAGTTTCTTTTCTGAATTTTTTTAAATAGTGATCTCCGTTTTCGTATAATACTAATTCAATGTTTCTCATTCGGTCTTTTAATTTTTCATACATTTCCAATGAATTTGTGTGAGGTACTTGTTCATCATTTGTGCCGTGAATTAATAACATATCAACATTTGCATCAATGTTTTCAGCAAAATATAAAGGTGATCTCTGAATTTTTCTTTTCATAAATTCATTTTTATCTTCACTGCCAAAAATATCAAAATAAACTTTTTCCATCAATGTGTGATTTGTAATGTCAGTTAATCCGGAAATAATAACAGCACAATTAACTCTATTGGTTTTTGTTAAAATATGAAAAGTCATAAGTCCGCCTCTGCTCCAACCTTCCATACCAATTAATTTTGAATCACAATTTTCAATATTATCTGCAATATCAAATAGCTTTAATATATCATCCACATCTCTACCTGCAAATTCATCTTCATCACGATACATACTTGCCAATACAATATATCCCCAGTTTGCAATTTCGCCAAACATTCCGCAAGCTAAGAATTCATCAATCATACCGGATTTTCTGCTGCCACCTCTGTTCCAAATTATTAAAGGATATTTTTCTTTTAAATCTTTTGGGTAGGATAAATAACCTTTTATTTTGTGCCCATCATTTTCATAATATATAACTTCTGTAGATGTATTTTCTAACACATCTTCTCCCCATCCGTTCCTAATCATTTTCTGCTGAGAAATTCCGAGATTTATTACATTTCTGTCTATTATTATATCACTGTTAATTTTCAAACTCATCAGTAGATATAATTTCAGATTTCAAGAAGATCATACATACCGAGTTTTATATCGAATATTTGTCCGGTATTATAGCTTTTTTCCATTTTGGATGGTAAAACCTTTACAACTTTTACTTTTGCCCAACATCCGCCTTCATGCTCAAGAATTTCGGCATCATAAACAGACTCTTTGTTGAATTCAACTCTGTAAGTTTTACCAATATCAGGATTTCCAATTAAATATTTCATATACAAATATAATCAATTTTATTTAATCTAAATACGACCATTTTAGTCCGATTTTCACATATAAAAAACCCGAACTTAGTTCGGGTTTTTTATAAACATCAACAAATTTCAAAAACTGTTATTTTACCAATATCATTCTCTTTACATCTGAGAAATCAAGTGATTCTAATTTATAGAAATATGCACCTGAAGCGAATCCTGTTCCTTCAAAATTTACGGAATAGAATCCAGGAGCTTTTATTTCATTTATTAATGAAGCCACTAATCTTCCTGTTACATCATAAACTTTTAATGTTGTCATTCCCTGTTTTGGAATTGAGAAATTAATTTTTGTTACAGGATTGAATGGATTCGGGAAGTTTTGAGATAATAAATAATCAGAAGGAAATAGTTCAATTGATTGATTTACATTAACGATCTCCGAAAGACTCCTTTTGTAAATACCTTTACCCCTGGTTCCAGCTAAAACAAAATCTTCTGAGATAAGCAGGCATCTTACATCCAGAGTATCTAATCCTTCATTCCTCTCCACCCAGTTTATTCCTTTGTTTCTTGACAAAAAAACTCCGCCCCGTTCAGTGCCTACTATGACATTGTCTCCACTGACAACAATTGATCTTATCCATTGATTGTTCAAAGATGTTTGAGTCCAGTTATCGCCATTATTCGTAGAAACAAAAATTCCAGCAAAAGTCCCTGCATAAATTTTATCTTCGCTTACAGCACATGATAGAATACTTCTGTTATTAAGACCTAAAAATAACCAGTTAACTCCCATATTAGTGGATTTATATAAACCGCCTGAACTAAAAGGGTTATTGACTGCACCGGCATACAATATAGTATCACTGAGAAATAAAGATTCAATATCAAGATTTGTAAGAGTATTTTCCCAGTTTATACCATTATCGGAAGACTTATAAACCCCTCCGGGATGAAGGCACAACCAACTACCGGCAAATACATTTTTTCCGGTTACTGCAATTGTAGGAATTAACCGTTCATAAATAGAGGTTTGTTTCCAAGTTTCTCCATAATCAGTTGAGTGATATATACCGCTTGAATTGTTACAAGCGTTATAAACAGAGGTATATACATTGTTTTCTTTTGCTGTTACATAAATAGTGCTTAAATTTCCCATTGGTGTACGGATCCATTCCTTGCCGTTGTTTGTAGATTTATATATACCGTTAAATACAGATACATAAATATTATTCCCACTCTTTGAAATAGCGGAAATAAATTTATCGTTTCCCAAACCGTTCGACATCGGTGTCCACTGAGCTATACTTTCATCCGTAATGAATGTTAAACTCATTAAAAGTAAAATACTACATATAAATGTTTTGAATTTCAATTACAAATCCTCCCAAAACGAACTATTAAACAAAACCCGGCTTTTGACCGGGTTTTTTATAAACAACAACAATTTAAAAAACATTTATTTTACCAATATCATTCTCTTTACATCTGAGAAATCAAGTGATTCAAGTTTATAGAAATATGCACCTGAAGCAAATCCTGTTCCTTCAAAATTAACGGAATAGAATCCGGGAGCTTTTATTTCATTTATCAAAGAAGCCACTAATCTTCCTGTAACATCATAAACTTTCAATGTTGTCATTCCCTGTTTTGGTATTGAGAAATTTATTTTTGTTACAGGATTGAATGGATTCGGGAAGTTTTGAGATAACTCGTAAACTGTCGGAATTCCATTAGGATCTTCAATATTCGTAGGAATTAACTGATCAACATAATCCAATGCACCATATAACCATCTTCTCTGTGGTGAACCTGAAGCACCACCAATTGAATTTTTCAATGACTCAAAATCAACACCTAAAGTTGCGACATTAAAATTATTTGCCATTCTTCCGACACCGTTGTAGTTGCCCGGTACTCTTGTAAATTCATACAAGTATGATAAACTTGGTACGGTTGATTTTGCAAGTACATCAGGCCATGGACCTGAAGTTGAATCTTTTAAACCAACATTAATCGCAACACCTCTTAATCCTTCAGGACCGGTTGATCCGGTTGGTCTGTCAGATACCCAAGTCCATCCGAGTGTATTGGAAACGAAATCTAAATCATAATAAGTTGATGCACTTCTGCCCCAGTGATAACCAACATCTTCACCAAAAATAATCAGTTTAGATTTTGTTGGAATTGAACTTCCACCGGATGATAAATATGTTTTTAATGAATCTTTAATTCTGTTAGAAGCTACTGATGTTCCTTCACCGAGTAATATAACTTTTTTATATCCTCTGAAAGAAATACCCAATGTAGCTGTGTTTGAACCTCTGTTGAATAAATCATAAGTTATACTTCTTCCGTTAAGACCTGCAATGATTGAATCTCTTGAGATTCTGCAGTTTGCAACGGTTGAATCATAAACTACAACAACATCACCTTTTGCTTGTCTTTTGAAAGTAATATTATAAGTTTGATTAGATGCTGCAGAATCTGTTGCATTTCTGAACGCATATACTCTCCATTGACCTACAACTGAATCTCCCGGATTTAAACCGAGTCCGCCGAGTATTCCGTCAAGTGTTGAATTTACAATCGTTAAACTTGTATCAAATCCGTTATTATTAGAAGCGTAGCTTAGTAATGGTGCACCTGCAAAATTAGGAGCGTCAAACATCCATTTATAAGTTACACCTTCTCCTGATTTTGACCAGTTAATATTTACATTACCACTGTTAAATACTGAAGTTACAACAGTTGAATTATTCGGTGGTGAAATTAAATTAACAGGTGTATTAGTTGGAACTGCTCTTCTTAATGTAATTGCTCTTGGACCATTAGAAGCTTTCAACGAGTCGTTTTGAGGAGGATTTGGTCTAAATGCCCATACATCCCACTGACCGACTAATTGATTTCCTTGTGCCACCCCTAAGTTTGCAAGAATAACATCAAGTTGACCGGCAGTAAAGGAAAGACTGTTTGTACCGGATGGTAAAGTTATTTGTCTGTTTGTAGCATTAGGAGAACCGAAAATCCATTTATATGATGAACCTAAAGCAGATGTATCCCAAGTTACATTATATAAAGTAGAACCACCGGGTAACGAATTTAAAGTAACACCGGCAGCAGGTGTTTGTAAGTTAAAAGGATTTAAAGGATTATTTGCAACTGTAACTGATGCTGTAAATAACTGATAAATTCCTGTTCTTTTGTCTGCCCATACAGGCCATACCTTAGAATTTCCTGATGTAATACCAATGTAATCACCTTGATATCCACCGGCTAATCCGGTAATTGGACCCGGTTTAAATCTTCCGTCAGAAACTTTAACATCAGTCCAAGTATTACCACCATCAACTGATCTTGACATATAAACATCTGTAGAATCTGAAGGAGTAGCAAAACATTGTCTGTCATCATAATAAACAACATTGATTCCACCTGTTTCATCAACTCTAATCGCTGGGAACCATTGATATTTACCATTGTTAAGTGGGTCTTGGTTCACTCTAATACCCGGTGACCAGTTTGTTCCACCGTTTGATGATCTGTGTAAAACAATGTCAGGATCTGTACCGGCAGGTGAAAGATTTCTTTCTGCTGATACAACATAAATCCATCCGTTTCTTGCTCCACCGCTTCTGTCAACATCAATTCTTGGGAAACCATTAACTCTGATATTTGATTTAGTCGAAAAAGTACCTCTAATACCATTCATATCATAAGCATTTTCAGTTACAGTCCAGTTAACACCACCATTAGTTGATTTTGCAAAACCTAAATAGTCTTCAGTAAAAGGTGATGAAGAAGTCGGAGCTGCCCAACATACATAAACTTCTCCGTTTGGTCCAACTCTGATATCAGTTCCTTGTGAGTAATGTCCTGCAGGTGGTGTGTTAATTTGTGCAGGTGTTGACCATGAAACTCCGCCATTGGTTGTGTAAGATACGGCAGCCCACGGTGCAGATACAGGAAACCAACTCCAAACGCAATATGTTCTTCCGTAATAAGGTGAAGATGGAGCATCATCTGTTCCCGCAAAGTTTTTATCTTGTGAACCTGAAGCAATCGTAAAAGTATTTGACCATGTTAATCCGTTATTAGTTGAATAGTTTGCAAACATACCTGATGTAGTATATCCCAAGTGAGTCATATGTAATCTACCGTCTTTATCAATAGCAGGACCCGGATCACCTCCGTGATTACCGATTGGTGCACCTGCAAGGGTATCACTACCAAACCAGTTAGCACCTCCGTTTGTTGATACATAAGTACCTTCACTGATAAATAAAGTACCTCCAATAGTTGTCATATTACAAGAAGCCCATAGAATATTCTGATTGGTTGGATGCCTTGTAATAATTACTTCTGATTGATTGGTATTAGTTGTCGGATAAGGTCTGAAATTCGCTGAAATTACAAACGGACCGTCAACTCTTGGTTGGCTACTGACAATATAATTTTCAGTTAGCTGGGGAAGTGGGGTATATCCTGTTACAACTAAACCGGTATAACGAGGATCCGGATCCCATTTCCTTTCATCATCGTTGAATTTTTGTCCTGTAAAAGTAACAAAACCAATCGTAATGATGAAAAAAAGTGCGAAAAGCTTTTTCATTTGTTTGTTGAAAATTTATTAAATAAAGAATATTTCGTAATAATAATATACATATTTATTTTAAAATACAAGATTGAATTATCCATATAGGAACCTATATATTAGTATTTTTTTATTTGATTAGAATCATCTTTTTCACATCAGTAAATTCTCCCGAAACTAAATTTTCCGAATAAAACTCTATGCGATAGAAATAAACTCCACTTGAATAATTAACAGCGTTCCAATCAGCCTCATAAAAACCTGAATTTACCTGACCATTAAAAATTGTCTCTAATTCCCTCCCAAATGTATCATAAATAATTAATTTAACAAAAGAGCTTTTAGGCAGTGAAAATCTGATTTTAGTTACTGGATTGAATGGGTTTGGATAATTCTGTTCTAAACTGAATGATAAAGGGATTTCATTTAATATCTGTGAAACACCTGTGGACTGTGAATACTTTATTGTAGTAAAGTCCCAATATGTTTCGCCTTCCAAACTCCCACCGGTTACATATACATTATTGGAAGCGTCAATAATTATAGATGATGCATAGTCATATCCATTTCCGGTACCATTGTATCTATCTATCCATTGCTGAACTCCTGATGAATTATATTTTATTGTTGCATAATCAAAATTCGTTCCCGTTCCAAAACTTTCTCCTGAAACATAAACATTTCCGGATATATCAACTGCAATTGAATTTGCCTGATCAATATTATTTCCCGGACCATTATACCGATTAATCCATTCTTGTATTCCGGATGAATTATATTTCACGGTTGCATAATCATAATTTGTACCGTTCCCACGACTATTTCCTGTTATATAAACATTCCCCGAAGCATCAACAGCTACGGAATTTGCATAATCCGGACCACTTTCTAAACCATTATATTTTGCTACCCATTGCTGAACACCTAATGAATTATATTTCACAGTTGTATAGTCAAATCCTGTTAAATTGCTAATTCGGCTACTTCCTGTAACATAAACATTCCCTAAAACATCAATGGCCAGGTCACTATAATTACTAAAAGTGTTTTCTCCACCGGAATAAATAGCGACCCACTGTTGAACTCCGGACGAATTATATTTTAAAGAAATATATTCTGTATGACTTAAATTACCTCTGTTTCCGGCTACATATACATTACCTAATGCATCTACTTTAATTGAATTTGCATTTTCATTTAAAGATCCAATATATCGGGAAACCCATTGCTGAACCCCTGATGAATTATATTTTATGGTCGTAATTTCTAATCCTGTCTGGCTTCTTTGGCTTTCTCCCGTAACATATATAAATCCTAAGTTATCAATTGCTATTGAGTATGCATAATCAAAAATATTATCCGGACCGTTGTATCTGGCAACCCATTGCTGAACCCCGGATGAATTATATTTTACAGTCGCATAGTCATAATCTAATCCACTTCCAATACTTCCTCCGGTTACATATACATTTCCTGAATCATCAACTACAATTGAATTTGCTTTATCAATATTATTCCCGGGACCGTTATATCGGGCAACCCATTGCTGTACTCCGACTGAATTATATTTAACTGTTGCATAATCACCACCTGTCCCTCCTCCGGTACTTTCTCCGGTTACATATACATTTCCAAAAACATCAACTGTTATGGACTTGGCTTCATCACTGGAGTTCCCGGGCCCGTTATATTTGGCTACCCACTGACGAGTAAATTGGGGAAATACATTCAAAGAGTTTAAAAATAAAAATATTATTAGTATTATATATTTCATATTTATTTCAATAAAAGCATTTTTTTAACATCCATAAACTCACCTGAAACTATTTTATAAAAATAAACTCCTGATGATAATTTACCTGCATTAAACTCAACTCTGTGCTCT
>DKKL01000039.1 GCA_002455255.1 Candidatus Tepidiaquacellales bacterium UBA6667
TTACACTATTAAAATTCTAAAATACAAAAAAACTAAAACACGAATGTACTAAAATACTTAAAATAATTTAATTTTTTTCTGATAATTTTGACTCTATGACTTTTAAATAATCATTTATTTCTTTTATATTTTTCTCTGCGTGGACACCGCTTGTTGAATAAATACTTTTAGTCTTTTCCATTAAATCTTTAGCTTGGGAATATTCTTCTTGCATAAATTTTAGACGAGCTAAAGAATAATATGAATAGCCAAGATAAGAGTGGTTTTCGCCAAGTATTGATTTAAATGTTTCAATTGATTCAAGCAGTGACTTTTCACTTTCATTTAAATTGTTCTCAGAAAGTGTGGATGAAATTAGATATACTCGTGAGAATACTGTATGGAAGTGATAATCACCAAATAATTTTTTTCTTAAATTGTATGCAACTATAAAATATTCACTTGCTTTATCCAAATTTTCCATAAAAAAATAGAACTCTCCTAAGCTATGCATAATCATTGCATACTTTGGATGTTCAGTACCTAAATTTTTTATATAAATTTCTTTTGCTTGTAAATATAAATTTAAACATTCAGTATGTTTATTTATAAAATAATATGTATGTCCGAGATTATTCAATGCATCGGCATAATCAATATGATTTTCACCAAGTGTGTTTTTATAGATATCAATTGCTTTTAAATGCAGTTCAATAGATTTTTCATATTCCTCGGCTTTGTTATATAACACAGCGAGATTATCAATCACATCAGCATATTTTCTGTGATTTTCACCGAATACTTTTTTTCTTAAATCAATTGCTTTGAGATAAATTTCTTTTGATTTATCATACATACCTAAGTAATAATAATTAGTTGCGAGAGTATTTAGCATTGCAGTGAAAGAGGGTGATTCTTCAGGAACAGAATTTTTTATAATATCAAAATTTGATTCAATAAGTGATAAAGCGGTTTTAAAATTCCCAAGATTATACATTATGGAACTGCATCTTATAACTGCATTTGAATATTGTTCCGGTAAATCATTTAGGTTGGGTTTTAGAATAGCAATTGATTCTTCATACAGAGGCAGAATAATATTCCATTTTGCGGCGTAGTTATAAACTCCTGCAATATTTGAAAACCAATCATAAAAATCTTTTAAGTTTAGAAAGTTTTTGGCATGATAAAAAGCTTCGTTTAGAGAAATTATTTCTGCATCTGAAATATTTTTACTATCAATTTTAGTTAATTTTTCGTTGTAATGTTCAAACAGGAATTTATGAATTTCGTATTTTAGTTTATCGGATAAACTCTCGTAAAGTCCCTTCCTCATTAGTTCCTGCATAGTATAATTATCCGGTATATTAGAATTTTCATTAACTCTGATAAACGAGAAACGATTTAAATTGTTAAAAGCTGAAACGGGATATGAAGTTTTAAATTCGGATACTAATTTTTTAAATAAATCATAATCCCAAAATCGGGGAACGGATAAAAGCTTTAAAGTTTCGATTTCTGATTTATCAAGATATCTTAGAAATCTATTTAAAACCTGAGAATTATTGGAAGCGAAATCATCAGGTTGAGGGTTACGGTTAAACTTTTCCTGAACCAGATAATAAGTATCAACTGCGAGGTCGAGATAATATGGGATTCCCTTACTTGCTTTAGTTATAATCTCCTGTACGGAAGTATCAGAAATTTTACAAGATTTTAAAAAAGAGCGAGTGTCGTCTTCAGTAAAGTTATTTACAGAATTATGGATTACTACATCATTCCAATCAGAATCAACTTCTGCAAATCTAAGTTTTTCCCTTCCGGAGATAACCCATAAAACCTGAGGTAAGTTAGCAATTAGTTCCCTAACCCATTCATCTCTAAGAAAAAATCCGCCTTCGGTAAAAATATTTTCCCACAATGCTTCATAAGTATCAATGAAAATAACAGCTTTTGTATTTTTCTTATTAAGATAATCATTAATATCAAATGCTAAAAACATAGGAAGCCGGTCGAGAATTTCTTTTGCGGAGAGAGATGGTAACTGGCTTAGTTCTTTCTGTCCTCTTTTAGTCCACCAATCTTTAAAAAATTTTTTCCCTTTTTTGAAAGCATCTGTTAAAACAGGAATTAACCCTATAACAGGAATACCACCGACAGATGAAAGCAGATTTGAAACGATTGAACCCTCCTCAAAGAACGGAATATTTTCTTTTGTGAAAGCGATTTGAGGATGGGTTTTTTGCCAATAAACAGAATAAGCAATATCAAATGAAGGAAACTCAATTTTATTTTTATCGTTTAGTTCTTTTCGAAGTGAGTAAATTGCAATTTCCGGTTCACGGAAAATATTCAGGTCAAAATCGAGAGAAGCGATAACAGAAGAGGGATATTTTTTATTTGCAATACTTTTAAATTCTTTTATGAGAGTTGATTTTCCTATACCACCAATTCCGAAGTAATTAAGGATAGTTATCTTAGCCGACGGAAGAGAATTTAAAATATTTTTAAATTCTTTAATCAGTTCTTCCCTATCAGTGAATTGTTTTTCAAATTCGTTGATTTGTGATTTAACCGCAGAAAATTTAGGTTTAACCGGCATATATAAATTAAATTAGCGAGATAATTTAAACTAAAATAATTTAAAATATTATTCTGAAATATATAAACAAAAATTGAATTAGTTGGATGGAGAATTAATCAAAAAAAAATCCCGATTTTAAAATTCGGGATTTTTTATGTTTTTTAAAAAATATTAGATTTAATTTTAGTATCTGTATAAGTCAGTTTTATATGGACCTGAAACACTTACTCCAATATAATCGGCTTGTTCATCGGTTAAAGTTTCAAGTTTTACACCAATTTTTTCAAGGTGAAGTCTTGCAACTTTTTCATCAAGATGTTTTGGTAATACATAAACTTTGTTTTCATAATTTGAATGATTAGTCCAAAGTTCGATTTGAGCTAACACCTGATTTGTAAATGAATTTGACATTACAAATGACGGGTGACCCATAGCACAACCGAGATTTACAAGTCTTCCTTCTGCAAGGATAATAACATCTTTTCCGTCTATGTTATACAAATCAACCTGAGGTTTAATTTCAACTTTTGAATTACCGTAGTTTTCATTTAACCAAGCCATATCAATTTCATTATCAAAGTGACCGATATTACAAACGATTGCTTTATCTTTTAACGCTTTGAAATGTCTGTCAGTAATAATTCTGAAATTACCTGTTGCTGTAACAACTATATCAGCTTCTTTTACAGCTTCATCCATAGTAGTAACTTTGTAACCGTCCATAGCTGCCTGCAATGCACAGATAGGGTCAATTTCTGTTACGATAACTCTTGCACCTGCACCTCTTAGCGAAGCGGCAGAACCTTTACCAACATCACCATAACCTGCAACAACGGCAACTTTACCTGCAAGCATTATATCGGTAGCTCTTCTGATAGCATCAACGCAAGATTCTTTACATCCGTATTTATTATCAAATTTTGATTTTGTAACAGAGTCATTAACATTGATAGAAGGCAATGGAAGTGTTCCGTTTTTCATTCTTTCGTAAAGTCTCATAACACCTGTAGTAGTTTCTTCAGAGATACCTTTAATTCCGGCTACGAGTTCCGGATACTGATCAAGAACCATATTAGTGAGATCACCACCATCATCAAGAATCATATTAAGCGGTTGTCCGTCCGGGAAAAATATTGTTTGTTCAATACACCAGTTAAATTCTTCTTCGTTCATACCTTTCCAAGCGTAAACGGGAATACCTGCGGCGGCTATAGCAGCGGCTGCGTGGTCTTGAGTTGAAAAAATATTACAGGAAGACCAGGTAACTTCTGCACCGAGTTCTTTTAGGGTTTCAATTAATACAGCGGTTTGAATAGTCATATGAAGACAGCCGGCAATTCTGGCACCTTTTAGAGGTTGAGATTTTTTATATTCTTCTCTAATAGCCATAAGACCGGGCATTTCAGCTTCTGCAAGTCGGATTTCTTTTCTTCCCCACTCTGCAAGTCCTATATCTTTAACTTTATATAATGGTTTTACTTTGTTTTTTTCGAGTGTTTCGCTCAAAATATTTTATCTCCTTAAATGTTTGATTACTAAGATACAACATATAGGAATGAATTAAAATTCAAATAATAGGGAGAGAGGTTTATATGCTTTCCATAGAGAATTTAATTTGCAAAATGTTTCACCACCTCGTAGAGGCAAGTGAATTAGAAGAATTGTATGAATGAGGGATTGGGGGGTGGGGTTTATTAACTCGCAGGAGTCCTTTTCAAGAGACTCCTGCGGGAGAGGGAGAGGTTTCACCACGAATTTTCACGAATTAAACGAATTGCACTAATTGAGGGATTGGGGGATGGTAAACGCAGGAGTCCTTTGCAAGAGACTCCTGCGGGAAAGAATTTATTTAAATTAGTGTAAATTAGTGTAATTAGTGGTTAAAGATTATTTTTCGGAAGTGATTTTTATGCTGAGTTCTTTTAATTGTTTATCGCTGACGATACTCGGGCTTTCATCCATTAGCGAAGCGGTACTGGTTGATTTTGGGAAAGCGATTACTTCACGAATATCTTTTACTCCGCAAAGTCTTGCGACAATTCTATCAAGTCCGGGAGCGATTCCACCATGAGGAGGTGCTCCATATCTAAATGCATCGAGTATGAATCCAAATTTTTGTCTGGCTTCTTCATCAGAGAGACCTATCAGATTAAAAACTTTTTTCTGCATTTCGTAATTATGAATTCTTATACTACCGCTTGCGAGCTCTTGACCGTTTAAAACAAGGTCGTAACAGTTTGCCCTTATGCTGAGAATTTCTTCTTTCTTGTCGGAATCAAGCAAGTGTTCAAATTCAGGTTTTGGAGATGTGAACACATGATGCTCCCCTACATATCTTCCCTCTTCTTCATCAAATGCAAACAGCGGAAAGTCAGTTACCCAAAGAAATTTATCATCGCTTTCATTTATTAATTGGAAAGTTTCTGCAATTTTTAATCTGAGTGAGCCCAAAGTTTCGCAAACTTTTTTATAATCACCGCTGAGAATGAAAACAGTAGAATCAGAGTTTAATTCAAATTCACCGATAAGGGATTCTTTCTCGGTATCACTTAAGAATTTAGCAAGAGGACCGGAAAATTCATTATTAGAAAATTTAAAATAACCTAAACCGCCAAATCCGGATTTTTTAACAAATTCAGTTAATTCATCAATAACTTTTCTGCTGATTTGAATATCTTTGACGGAGATTCCGGATATTGAACCATTATTAGTTAAAGCATCTTTGAAAGGAGCAAATTCAGAATTTGTAAAAATTTTATTTAAGTGATGAAGTTTTATTTCACCTTTGACTCGAAGGTCAGGTTTATCTGTTCCAAAATACTTTATACAATCATCATAAGTATATTTAGGAAAAGGGGTTTGTATCTCAATACCTGAAGCATCTTTCCAAATATTATACATAAGATTTTCCGTTACTTTAAATACATCATCCTGATCTACAAAACTCATTTCAAGATCAATTTGAGTAAATTCCGGTTGTCTGTCAGCTCTAAGGTCTTCGTCTCGGAAACATTTACAAATTTGCACATATTTATCCATACCGGCAACCATAAGGATTTGCTTATATGTTTGCGGAGACTGAGGGAGAGCGAAAAATTTACCTTTATGAATTCTTGAAGGGACGAGATAATCTCTGGCACCTTCGGGAGTTGATTTCATAAGAATTGGAGTTTCAATTTCAATGAAACCTTCTTTTTCAAAAAATTTATGTACGGTTTGGAAAACTTTATTTCTCGTGATGAGATTCTGAGCCATTTTTTGTCTTCTTAAATCAAGATATCTATATTGAAATCTTAATTCTTCGGAAGCTTTTACATCATCTTCAACTATAAAAGGAGTAGGCAGAGATTCATTTAAAATTTGTAGTTCGTTCACATCTATTTCAATTTCACCTGTTGGTATATTAGGATTTATACTTTCTCTTTTAATGACCATACCTTTTGAAGAAATAACGAATTCGAGACCGAGTTTTGAAGCAATATCGTGAAGTTGTTTTTTATCTGGAGTAATTTTTAGTTGAGTTACGCCGTATCTATCTCGTAAATCTATGAATATAAGTCCGCCGAGGTCGCGTTTTTTTGCAACCCAACCGTTAAGAGTAACTTCGTTATTTAAATTTGATAATCGTAAATCACCACAAGTATGTGTTCGTTTGTTATAATTCATTAAATAGATTGAAATTTTTGAGTAAGTTTGAAAATACTTAAAATTGGGGATAAATTGAGGTCAAAAGATTGGGGGGGGTAAATTTCAAAACAATCTTATAAAACGAGTATAAATTTCACCACCCCGTAGGGGCAAGCGAATTATCACCCCATAGGGGCACGCGAATTAAACGAATTAAACGAATTAATTTGGGGTAGTTATGAGGTGTGATTATTTATAATTATTAAAAAATAAACAATTTCATATCAAGGTCATTTATAAATAAAAAAATTTAATTTACGGATTCTAATTCAAGGAGTGTCATATCGTATATATCCTGAACTCG
This sequence comes from Candidatus Tepidiaquacellales bacterium UBA6667, assembly GCA_002455255.1. Classification (GTDB taxonomy): domain Bacteria; phylum Bacteroidota; class Ignavibacteria; order Tepidaquicellales; family Tepidaquicellaceae; genus UBA9002. The sequence continues at coordinate 6,555 of DKKL01000039.1, forward strand.
GTCAATAATTTTACCTAATTCTGAGAAGTCCTCTACAGAATCAATTTTTTCAAGTTTAAAGCAAACTTCGGCGAGACGTTTGGCACC
>DKKL01000037.1 GCA_002455255.1 Candidatus Tepidiaquacellales bacterium UBA6667
GGTCAGATTTATCTTGAGCCAAACTTATTTAACGCAGGTATCAGACCGGCGATTAACGTAGGTATTTCAGTATCAAGGGTTGGTGGTAATGCACAGATTAAAGCGATGAAAAAAATTGCGGGAACATTAAGACTTGAACTTGCACAGTTCAGAGAGCTTGAAGCATTTGCTAAGTTCGGTTCTGATCTTGATAAAGCAACTCAGCAACAGCTAAGAAGAGGTGAAAGATTAGTTGAAGTGCTCAAACAGAAACAATATTCACCCGTACCGGTTGAGCAACAGGTTATAATAATTTATGCGGCAACAAAAGGTTACCTTGATGAGATTCCTGTGAAAAATGTTAAACAATATGAAAGCGATTTATTATCACAAATGACAAGTATGAACCAGGATATATTAAAAGAAATAGCAGAGAAAAAAGAAATGTCAGCAGAAACAGAAGAGAAGTTAAAGAAAACATTATCTGAATTTTCTGAAAGATTTAAATCATCATTGCAATAATTTATTAGCAACTAAATAAAAGTTATAATTTTAAAAATTGGCAACACTTAAAGAAATAAAAGTTAGAATTCATGCGGTAAAAAGCACTCAAAAAATCACGAAAGCGATGAAGATGGTTGCTGCTGCAAAATTAAGAAGAGCTCAGGAAAGAATAACATCAGCAAGACCTTATGCTTTGAAACTAAATGAATTATTAACTCAGTTGCTATCCACTACAGATAAAATTGTAAACCCTTTAATGGAAAAACGTGTTGGTGGTAATGTACTTGTTGTTCTTGTAACTGCAGACAGAGGACTTTGCGGATCATTCAATACTAATTTAATAAAAGCAGCTGCTACTCATCTTCAATCACTCGGCAGCAGTGCACAACTTATCTGCATCGGAAAAAAAGGATTTGATATTTTCAAGAATAGAGATGTAAATTTGGTTGAAAGTTATACCGGTGTCTTTAATAATCTGAATATTGATTTATCAAATGAAATTGTGAACAGAATTGTTAAAGGATATTTAAACAGAGAATATGACAGAGTAGAAATAATATATAATGAATTCAAATCTGTTATGAAACAGATTGTAAAAATTGAACAGTTCCTTCCGCTTGTAAGAAAAGAAAAATCGAAAGACGAAAAATCCAAAAAACTTGATTACATTTATGAACCGGATGTAGAAAGTATTTTAAACGATATAATACCAAAACAACTTAACATTCAACTTTGGAAATCAATGCTGGAATCTAATGCAGCAGAGCAAGGTGCCAGAATGACAGCTATGGAAATGGCTTCTAAAAATGCTTCTGACCTAATTAAAGAACTCGACTTGCTGTATAACAGAGCAAGACAGGAAGCTATCACAAAAGAAATTCTTGAAATTGTTTCAGGTGCTGAAGCTTTAAAAGAATCCTGATAAAACCTGTTTCTTTTCTCTTTATTTAACCCAAACATAAATTTATTTTACTGATATGAGGATAAATCATTTTCCTATATTGGTTTTACAATCGAAATTTTTAAATGAGAAAATTTCAGGTTTAAAAATTCTTGAAGTTTTCACACAGGAAAAAAATATACTTGTTTTCAAATTAGAAAATGAGATGTTTCTGGAATTTTCTATTGAAAAAAATTATGAATATTTAATTCTTAAAAACCGCTATGGCAAATCAAAAAAAAATGTTGTATCGCTTTTCACCGGAATAACAGATTTAAGAATCAATCAGATTTCAATATTAAATGATGACCGTTTAATATGTATTTATCTTGNNAAACTCTTTACAAATAAATCCAATTGTTATCTCTTAAAAGATAATATTATTACAGATTCATATAAAAATGAAACGGAGTATTTAAATAACACAATTTCAATTTTTAAAAATGAAAACAATAAAAATGAATCAACGGCTGATTTGGATGTGAAAGGATTTTATTTAATAAAAGATTCTACTTTGAAATTATCATTTATAAAAAATAATTCTTTAGTTGAAGAATATGAAAACATTAATGAATTAATATATAATTTTTCTATTAAGAATAAAAAACTTGAAAGAGATGATGAAATCAGGAAATCGTTAGAAGATAATCTTAATAAAAAAATAAAATCCCTTAAGAATAAAATTCTGAACCTTGAAACTCAACTGTTTAAAAGTAAAAACTCTGATGAACTAATGCAGACGGGAAATTTCATTTTGGCAAACATTCATTTAATAAAACCAGGAGATACCCAATTTAGTAACGGAGAAAAATCTGTAAAACTTAAAACTGATTTAACTCCGGCAGAAAATGCTTCAAAGTATTTTGAAAAATATAAAAATTTAAAAAAGTCCTCAGGATTGCTTTCTGATAAAATCAGAACAGCAAAAAATGAATTGGACAAATTGGAAAAAGAATTATCAGTTTTAAATGATGAGTTTGAGATATTAAGTAAAGAAAGATTTAAAAAAATGGAAAAAGAAAATATCAGAAATAACAAACAAGATGAAACCTCAAAATTCAGAAAATTTATTCTAAATGAAAATTACGAAGTTTGGGTTGGTAAAGATAGTGTATCAAATGATTTATTAACAATGAAATATACTCATCCTGAAGATTTATGGTTTCACGTGAGAGGTTCAAGCGGCTCACATACTGTGCTGAAGAGGTCAAATAAAAATGAAAATCCTGACAAAAAATTTGTTGAAATGGCTGCCTCAATTGCTGCATACTACAGCAAAGCAAGAAACGGAAAGAATATACCCGTTGCGTATTGTGAAAAAAAATTTATAAAGAAAAAGAAGGGATTTAAATCAGGCAGTGTATTAATGGAAAGAGAAAAAGTATTATTTGTAAACCCTTCAATACCTGAATAAAAATGAGAATTAACTTGGTGTAATACCTTTTTCTTTTTTACTTCTAAAACGCCATATTAAATTTCTCAAAAACAATAGCAAATAACCGATTAAAACGTATTCAAAAAATCTAATTCCTATAACAGCAAACATATTCAGACGTTCAACCGGTTGATTGTTTGAATCAAAACATGTGAAATCCTGAATCATATCAGTTCTCCCCGGCACGGGATGAAGTACATCAACACTTCTGTTCAGAGATGTTCCATCAGGACACAAAATATATTCAACTGGTTTATTATAAAAATAATTACCTGCTTGATCAACACTCGCACCCATTAGAGCAAAAAATCCAACAAAAATACCTATACCAAATGAACTTTTCATAGGAGGAGATTTGCTGAAAATTCCGGCACCTAAAACACCAAGTATTAAAAATATTATCGAAGCAACTCCTTCAACATTTGCTATCAATACTATAATCCCGATTATAGAACCAATGCCAACTATTATTCCGGCAATCATTATCAGAATCCACGCGAAAGATGGAATTCTATCTTTAAATCTTTTTTTATGTGGTAAATTATTATTCAAAATTCGGCATCGTTTATAAAGTTTCTTTCTAATGCAATTAATTTTTCTTCTATTCGTTGCTTAGATGGTGAATTTGCCCTTAGTAAAAAATTATATGCATTAAATGCTTCTTTAAATTTTCCCTGTTTAGCATAAATGTCAGCCAAAGTTTCTGTGATAATTTTCATATTTGAAAATAAACTATCTATATCATTATTATTATTTTCACCCTGATATTCAATATTGTCTTCCTGAGATTCTTTATTAATACGGATTGATGATAATTTTTCTATAAATGTATCATACATATTAGATTCCAATTGTTCATTAAAAATCTCAGGATTATCAATGATATTGCCTTCAAAATAATGTCCGGAATCATTCAGAGTTTTTAGTAATTTTTTGATTTTTTTCTCAATAATCTTGTAGTCCGTAGTTCTGTCGAACTCTTCAGGATAATAAATCCTTTCCTGTGTTGCAGTTTTCTTTAGAGAATTAATTTTATTTTTAAAAATTTCATAAATATCAGTTTTTTGAATTTTATTTTCAACTTTAGCAAGTTCAGCTTCTGCTTCATTCACATATTCGAGTTTTAATAATGCTTTGATTAATAAAATTTTCGGTGTGATATAATCAGGAAAAAGTTCGATGCCAATCTTACACATCTTAATGCAATCTTCAAATTTATTATTTAAGTAATAAATATTTGCAAGTCTAAGAAATGAAGGTGAAAAATAATCTTCGTCCAGCTTTTCTTTTAAATTGTTAATATGACTTTCAAGACTGTTCACTCAGTTTCATTAATTTGTTTGATGTGATAACTTGTTTAATTGACAAAAATGAAATTAATCCAAAACCTAAACAAAACATAAGATTAAATGGTATTGCCGCAATTTGAGCATTTACAATAGCAATCGTTAAACCGGCAAAACAATAGACTGCAAGTAATGCTTCAATATAAACTATAAAATTCAATTTTTTAGGAACATATTTCTTACCCTTCCAGGAGTCGTTTTCATTCGTAATCTTAAACTTAGGAGTTCTGACAAATTCACTTTTTTTATTTATCAAACCTTCAAATACAGCTTTAGTATTATTTACAGAAAGTCCCATAGCACCAGCCATAAATACCGGAAAATAAATAATTCTTTTTTGCCAGTCAGTATAGATATCTTTTTGTGAATAAAGATAAAAAATAAATGAACTTATAAACGCAAATATAAAAATTGACATAAACTTGAAAACATCATCAAAATTTCCTGTAAGTTTTATCAGCATAACCGGTAAATTAAGTATGGCACATAAGAGTATAAAAGGATAAGCAAGATTACTGCATAAATGAATAAACGCTTCAAATTTTAATTTGATGGGCATTTTAGATTTCAAAACTTTTGGGAAAATTTTTTTTGCAGTTTCAATAGCACCTTTTGTCCACCTGAATTGCTGAGACCGTAAAGAATTAATTTCAGCGGGTAATTCTGCAGGTGAAGTAAAATTCACGAGATATTTAAATTTCCAACCTTTCATTTGTGCTCTGTATGATAAGTCCAAATCTTCTGTTAAAGTATCTGCTTCCCAGTTACCGGCATCCAATATACATTCTTTTTTCCAAATACCGGCTGTTCCATTGAAGTTTATAAAAAAATCTGCTCTGTTTCGTACTGCTTGCTCAATCACAAAGTGTCCATCCAATGCAACTGCCTGAGTTTTAGTTAATACTGAATAATCTCGGTTTAAATGTTCCCATCTTGTCTGTACAAGTCCGAGTTTCGGAATTTTTTTGAAATAAGGAAGTGTTCTTAGTAAAAATTTTTTTCTTGGAATAAAGTCCGCATCAAAAATTGCAACATATTCACCCAATGCTGTTTTTAATCCTTCTTTTAAAGCACCTGCTTTATAACCTGTTCTGTCAGTTCTGTGAATATGATTTATTATATATCCTTGCTTTTTTAATGGTTCAATATGTTTTGATATAATCTCGGTAGAATCATCCGTTGAATCATCAAGAATTTGAAATTCAATTCTTTCTTTTGGGTAATCCATTCTAATGCATGCATTTATTAATCTTAAGATTACATATCTTTCATTGAACAGAGGTATCTGAATTGTTACAAAAGGATATTCTTTTAAAATCAAATCATCATGAGTCAGATCATCAGTTCTCTTTTTATAAGTTTTAAAGTAAAAATAAATCATTGTAAAACCGTGAAAACTAAAAAAACAAAGTATCGTAAGCGATATTATATAAGTTATTAAAATTATCTCTTCAATTTCCATTTTCACCAGTTAGAAGTTAAATCGTTTAAAATATTATTACAAATCTTATTTGTCGCTTCTCTTATCCCTGCATCTCTGTTTGAAAATCCGGTGTTATCAGAATTATATTCACCCCAGTCTGAATAGGTTCGGTTCCAAATCAATCTTTGTTTTTTCAGATTTTGAAAATTTATTTCTACATCAATAGTTATTTTTCTTTTTGTTACTGTTTCATTTCCCGAAATAACCAGAGGATCGTCAGAAATTCTTTTGATTGTCCCGGTTACTGAGCCATCGGCAATTGTTCTGTCAACAAGCAAAAAGGTATTATCATTAACAATCAAGTTTTTTAGAGTTTCAGTAAATGACTCTCTAATCCCTGCTTCAGAAAATCCGCTAACATCTTCAAATAATGGAATGTTTAAACTTTTGACTCCTTCAGGAGGGTTGTTACCTCTAAAGCCATATACACCGCAACCTATGTTTATTGAAATACAAAGTATTGAAATAAAAATATGAAAATTTTTAATCTTCAAATCTAATCCCGTGTTTTTTAATTTTTCTGTAAACACTTCTTAATGATTGATTTAAAATAGCAGAAACTTTTTTAACATCCCAATTATTATTACTTAGTAAAAACTTCAGATATTCTTTTTCAAATTCATCGGTATTCATATTCATAATTCTTGATTTTGGAATATGAAAATCATCTGATGAAACACTGTTTTTAATTTTAATAATTTCCTGTTTATTCAGTAAATTTTTAATGTCTATAATATCCGATTTTAATTCGGCAAGTGCTCTTATAAAAAAATCCTTATCATAATTTTCATATTGTGTCCTGTTTACGATTACCGGTAGTGGAGACGAAAATTCTGTTTCAGGATGTAAATGTTTTTTTACATTTTCCAAATTTAGCTTTTGACCCGGATATAACACGAGAATACTTTCAATAAAATTTTTCAACTCTCTTGCATTTCCTGTCCAAACATAGTTCATAATATAATCCATTGCTTCGTCATCAATACCCGGAAATGTTAGATTATTATTTCTTGAAAATTGCTGAACGAAAAAATAAAATAAAACTTTAATATCAGATTTTCTTTCTCTTAGAGGGGGAATAATCAGATTGATAGATCTTAAACGGTAATACAAATCTTCTCTGAAATTTTTTTCCTGAACTTCATTTTTTAAATCTTTATTGGTAGCAGCGATAACTCTGACATCAACTTTAATATTCTTATTACCACCAACTCTCATAAATTCACCTGTTTCTAAAACCCTGAGAAACTTAACTTGAGTTTTTAAAGGCATATCACCAATTTCATCCAGAAATATTGTTCCTGTATCCGCCATTTCAAAGTAACCTTGTCTGCTTTCAATCGCACCAGTAAATGCACCTTTCTGATGCCCGAATAATTCACTTTCAATTATACCTTCGGGAATCGCACCACAGTTAACAATAATTAAAGGTTTTGTTTTCCTTTTACTTTGAGAATGAATAAGATTAGCTACGACTTCCTTACCTGTTCCGCTTTCACCCGTAATTAAAACACTAATATTAGTTGGAGCAATCTGTTTGATTGTGTCATTTAATTCCTTAATTTGGACAGAATCGCCTAATAATCTGTAAAACATATATAAATATAATCTTTAACAGTCCGTAATTAAAGTTAAATTAATTGACAGAGATTATTAAATTGAATAAAATTTTTTTAAAATCTATTTTACTAATTGAAAAAAATCATTTACATTTTTAATTGAGTAAAGTTAAAACAAATAAACAATCTTTACCTCTCACGGAGAAGGCTGTTTCATATGATAATTTAGATTTAATTAATAAATATTTTTGGCTCGTAATTCCGATATTTGCAGTTATATATTTTATTTCAAGCAGATATTCTGTTGGCTTTTATCAAGATGATGAGATAGGTCAATATCTTAATATGATTCAGTTTTGGAGTGATCCGTTTGCGATACTCGGAAATAATCCTAAACCCGGATATAAAATATTCCTCGTTGTTCCTGCATTGATAAGTTATGATGCAGTTTTGATTACAAATGCATTAATCGCATCAACTACTGTATTTTTAACATACATTTTACTTAGAGTTTATCAGGTTAAGTTTGCATATTTTGGTGCATTATTGCTCGGTTTTCAGCCACTTTTTTTTGATTTATCTTTCCGTTCATATTCTGAAATTTTTACTGCATTATGTTTAATCTTAGTTTTGATTTGTTACGAAAAAAAATATTTGATATTAAGTGCATTGTTAATGGGTTATGTATTTACGATAAGGCAAGAGTTGGGTTTACTGATTGTCGTATTTTTAATTTTATTCATTCGTGATAAAAAATATTTACCCGCATTAATCCTTTTTGTATTTCCCGTTATATATAATTTGTTGGGATATATAAAAACCGGAGATATAATGTTTGTTATGACGGAAATGAGTAAAGTTGCAGGATTAGAATATAAATCACAAGGACTGATGCACTATTTTAAAGTTTATATTTACATAGTCGGTCCTGTCAGTCTTACACTTTTCTTAATCGGATTTTTTAGTTTTTTAAAGAAGGATAAATTAATATTAAAGAAATATTTTTTATTTTATATAATTTTCATTTCGGTATTTATTATTCAGATGTTGACTATGATTAATGATGGACCGAATCCGGGAAATTGGAGATATCTGCTTCATATATCACCGGTGTGTGCTTTGTTTGCAACTATCGGATTGAATAATCTTGCTGATGATAATTACAAAAATAAAGCCCTGATAATTTCCGGTGTATTTGCGTTTCTTGTTTTTATATTTCTTTCAAAAACTACTGATGGATTTATTTTGACTGATACTTCCGATTACAAAAATTTCTTTATTATAATTGCCATTATTGCTTTTACATTTATGTTCTCTTCAAAAAGTAAAGTAAATTATATAAACAATTTATCTACTGCTTACATAATTTTATCAATTGTATCGTTATTTTTAATTTATGAGCCAAAAAAATTATCAGCAGAAAATTTATCAGTCAAAGAAGTTGCCTCATTTATTTCTGAAATTCCTGAAATCAAATCGAAACAAATCTTTTCAAACCATTCAATTTTACAGTTTTATTCAGTTCAGTCTGATATAAATCCAAATCAGATAAACTCTATAAATAAGAATAATTTAAATTCAATTAAATCAGGTTCAATAGTAATTTGGGAAAATCATTATGGCTTCAGACCGGAATGGGGTAGTGATGTGAATATCAATGATTTAATTAATAATCCTGATTATACATTATTAAAACAATTTAATGCAACAGACAGAAGGTTCCAGGCATACGTCTTTGAAAGAAAATAAAAATTGTATCATTTATGGCGGTGGGGGATTTATAGGTTCTCATCTTGCTGAAGAATTACTAAACTCCGGATATAACGTTACAATATTTGATAAGCTGAATTTTTCCAAGTTAAATATCCTTCACCTTGCTAAAAAAGTTAATATTATTGAAGGTGATTTCAATAATGAAGTTGATATAAAAAATTCTCTTAAAGGAATTAATTTTGTTTTCCACCTTGTCAGTTCAACTCTTCCGGGTAATTCTAATGATAATCCGATATATGATATAGAATCTAATCTTGTTTCTTCATTGAGATTATTTGATGATTGTATTAAACTAAATATCGAAAAAGTTATTTTTGTTTCTTCCGGTGGTACTGTTTATGGAATCCCAGAATATACTCCAATAAAAGAATCACATCCCAGACGACCATTAGTTTCTTATGCAATAATTAAAAATACTATTGAAGATTATTTATATCTGTTTTATAAAAATTACGGTCTGAATTATACTTCATTCAGACTATCAAATCCATACGGTGAAAGGCAAAATCCTTTTTCAAATCAAGGTGTCATTGCTGTTATGATAAATAAACATCTTAAAGATGAAAAAATTGAAATATGGGGTGATGGAAGTGTTATAAGAGATTTTATATATATTAAAGACGCAGTTAAACCTTTAGTAAATGCACTTTCTATTAAAACTAAAAATAATATTTTTAATCTGGGCTCTGGCAAAGGGTATAGTTTAAATCAGGTTATCAATGTAATAGAAAATGTATCAGAAAAAAAAATGAATGTGGAATATAAAGAAGCAAGAAAAATTGATGTACCTGAAAACGTGTTGGATATTGAAAATATAAAATCTGAATTCAACTGGATGCCTGAACATGATTTGCCGAATGGAATATCAAAATCTATAGAATATTACCGAAAATTAACAATTCCTATCTAATGATAAACAGCAGCATTTTAATTAATGATAATCAGATGCTTGATACTTCAAAAATATCAATCACTGCCTTTTTTCCTGCTTATTATGACGAAGGAAATATCGGAAAAGTTGTAACTAAAGCTGTTGAAGTTTTAGAATCTTTAAAATTGAAGGATTATGAAGTAATAATTATAGAAGATGGAAGCCCGGACAGAACCGGTGAAGTAGCCGATGAACTTGCTGTAAAGTTTGAAAAAGTGAGAGTTATACATCATAAGAAAAATATGGGTTATGGTGCAACTTTGAAGGATGGATTTTTGAATGCTAAAATGGATTATGTTTTTTATTCTGATGGTGACAATCAGTTTGATCTTGATGAGTTGAGAAAATTTGTTGCGTTATTGCCGTTTTCAGATATTGTTGTAGGGTATAGAAAACATAAACAATATTCATTATACCGAAAGTTTACATCATTATGTTATAATTATTTATTGAGACTGCTTTTCGATATTCATTACTGGGATATTGATTGTGCGTTCAAAATATTTAAAGCAGATTTATTTAAAAAAATTCAAATTAATTCTGTTGATGCTTTTATTGATGCTGAGATAATGTTAAAAGCCAAACTTTTGAATTATGAAGTAACAGAAGTTGGTGTATTACATCTTCCAAGATTGGATGGCATTTCTACCGGTGCAAGACCATCTGTAATATTCAAAACTATAAAAGAAGTTTTTGATTATAAGAAAGAATATGACAGAGAATTGAAACTTACTAAATAGGGTTTTAAACTTTTTCCGCTTGAATAAAGTATTGCCCACCTAATGGAATACCTTTCAAATATTTTTCTAAAAATCTGAGTTTTTTTAATTGAGAAGGGAAGAATAAGGTATAATTAAAATTAACTTCATTTAAATTTCCTGTTCTAATTAGTTTTTTAGTTTCTTTTGGTTTTAGTAAGATGGCATCTTTATCCCAAATACAATCTTTTACAATTTTTAGTGTAACAGGATTATAGGGATTATGCTCAAATATAAATAAACTTCCTTTTGGCTTTAATAATTTATTAATATTTTTAATTACATCATTTCTCAATTCAGGAGATATATGATGAAAAACACATGAAATAAATATTAAATTATATTTGTTGAGATTTGAATTAATAAATTCATCATTAATTAAATAAAAATTGATATTCGGATTTTCCTTTTTTGCCAAGTCAATACTTTTTTGTGATATATCACAACCTTCAATATCTGAACTCGGAAAATAAGTTTTGAAAAATTTTATATTCCTTCCAATTCCACAACCATATTCTAAAATTTTATCCGGATTAACTTTTATTAAATCTTGTACAATCTTTACTTTATATTCAGCGAAATATGTATTTTCTTCACCGAAAAACTTCAAATCTTCTTCCATAACTTTATCATACACATCTGCATATTCATCAAAATCAATTTTTTCTATTGGTTCTTCTTTTTTCATATTGTGTTGAATTTTATCTCATCTGCAATTTTCATTGCTCTGAAATTTTCTTTTACATTATGCACCCTTAATATATTTGCTCCTTTGAATATTCCGGATACATTGGCTGAAATAGTCCCGGATAATCTTTCAGAAACTTCAGTTGGAGTTATCTTATCAATAAAACTTTTATTTGAAGCACCAAGTAATACCGGACAATTAAGTTTCCTGAATAAACTTATATTTTTAATTAAAGTTAAATTTTGTTCAAGTGTTTTACCAAAGCCTATCCCGGGATCAGTTATTATCTGCTGAATCCCTTCTTTCTTTGCAATATCTATGCTATCTGACAAATAATCATAAACTTCAGTTAAAACATTTTTATATTCGGGATTTTTCTGCATATCTCTTGGTGTTCCTTTTATATGCATCAATATGCAGGTCGCATTATACTTTGCCGTTATTTTTGAAATTTTTTCATCAAATTTAAATCCGCTGATATCATTTACAATTTCCGCACCTGTTTTTAATGCTTCCTCTGCTACTTCGCTTTTATAAGTATCTATTGAAATCGGTATCTTAATTTTATTTTTTAAGATTTCAATAACGGGTATAACTCTTGATAACTCTTCGTCTATTGAAATACTTTCTGAACCGGGTCGGGTTGACTCTCCACCTATATCAATAAAATCTGCTCCATCTTTTTCACACTGTACTGCATCGTTCAAAATCTTATCCAGTTTTAATTTACCATCATAATATTTCCCTCCGTCTGAAAATGAATCCGGCGTTACGTTTAGAATTGCCATTAGATGCGTTCTAACTGAGAAATCATAAATAAAATTTTTAAATTTATATTTCAATCAGTTAACCTCAGCTCCATCCTTAATATCACCATCTATTGTTATTATTTTCAATTCTCCGTTTATTTTTGCTGCCAATAGCATTCCTTCCGAATCTATCCCCATTAGTCTCGAAGGTTTTAGGTTATCAACTACTACAATTTTTTTGCCGATTAATTCTTCAGGTGTATAATATTCAGATATACCTGAAACAATTTGTTTTGTTTTATCTGAAATTTTTACTTTTAGTTTCAATAATTTTTTGCTTTTCTCAATCTTTTCAGCATTTACTATTTCACCAATTCTCATTTCGATTTTTTTAAAATCATTTATGTCTATCAGGTTAAAATTACTTACTGATTCCTTTTCTGTTGATTCCTGTTCTATTTCAATTTTCGGAAATAGTATTTCATTCTCACCGAGTTTATGCCCGCTTTTAATATTTATATCACCTATTCTATCCCATTTAAAATTTTCCTTATTAGCATTCAACATTTTTAAAATTTTATCGCTTGCTTCTGGTATAAAAGGAGAAAAAGCTATTGAAAGTGAATAACATATTTGTAAACAATCATTTATTATATGACCGCATTTTTCTTTATCAGTTTTATAAATCTTCCAAGGTTCGCAGTCATTAAAATATTTATTAGCATCACGGGCAATATTCATGGTTTGAATTAATGCTTCGCGAAATTTATAGTTATCAAATAAATTAGCGATTCTTTCTTTATATAGTTTAACAGTTTCAAGAAATAAATTATTCTCATCATCTATCCTCTTTGGAACTTCGTTATCAAATTTTGATTTTGCAAAAACTAAAACCCTGTTTATATAATTTCCGAGTATATCAGATAATTCAGAATTATTTTTAGTAACAAAATCATCAAATGAAAATTCGCTGTCTTTATTTTCCGGTAAACTTGCAGCAATTGCATATCTTATTACATCAGGTTTAAAAAGTTTTAAAGTGTCGTTTACAGTCCAACCAATTCCCTTACTCTTTGAAAATTTTCCGCCATTTATATTCAGAAATTCATTAGCCGGAACATTATCAGGCAATACGTAATCACCATGAGCCATTAACATAGAAGGAAAAATTACAGCATGAAAAATTATATTATCTTTACCTAAAAAATGAATGAGCTTAGTTTCTTTGTCTTTCCAATATGATTCCCATTTATCAGGAGTACCTTTTTCAATAAACAAATCTTTAGTTGCCGAAATATATCCTACCGGGGCTTCTATCCATACATAAATAACTTTATCTTTATATTGTTCTACAGGAACAGGAATGCCCCACTTTAAATCACGCGTTACTGATCTATCCACCAACCCTGTTTTATACAATCCTTTGCAATAGTTTAACACATTTTGTTTCCAGTAATTTTTGCTTTCAATCCATTTTTGTAAATCATTTTTATATTTTGATAAAGGAAAATATAAATTTGTAGTTTCTTTAACTATTGGTGTATCACCCGTAGGTTTCGCCTTTGGATTTATTAATTCAAGCGGATTAAGACTATTCCCGCAATTTTCACATTGATCACCACGAGCTTCTTCATATCCACAAATAGGGCATGTGCCTTCTACAAATCTGTCAGCAAGAAATTTATCAAGTTTGATTGAAAACAATTGATTCTCAGTTTTAGAATATAAAATTCCTTTATTATACAAATTTAAAAAAAACTCTCGGGCAGTTTCTTTATGAATATCATTTGAAGTTCGGGAATAAATATCAAATGACATTAATAAATCACTATATGCTTTTTTGTTTGAGTTATGATATTTATCAATTATTTCTTCGGGTGTAAGATTTTCCTTAATTGCTGCCATCTCAATTGCTGTTCCATATTCATCAGATCCACAAATGTAAATTACATCTTCACCTTTTAATCTCAGATACCTTGCGTATAAATCTCCGGGAAGAATCGAACCTGCGATATGTCCAAGATGTGTATATCCATTAGCATAAGTTAACGCCGATGTTACAATATATTTTTGTTTTTTTACCATATTTATAATATACTTATAATAAAAAGTTGATTAAACTAACAAAAAAAGGACTTTTAATAAAATAAATTTAATTCAGGAATTTTGCTTTTAATTCCGGTGTTGGCATTCGGCAGGAATCTGTTTTACCAAAAATTTTATAACGGTTTTTTGCTATAAAATCATATACCAAATTACGCAATGGAGGTGGGATAATTATAAAAGCATATAAGAGTTTATATAAACCGGGTAATTCTTTTGAAATTTTTAATGCGGCTGTAGATTTAGTGTAAAATTTATCACCGTTAACCAATACGAAAGTATCGAAATCATCTGTATTCAATCCAAATTTTTTTAAATAATACTGACCTGCATCTGATTGTAAAGCACCAAATTTAAATTTGTTTTCTTTATCCCTGTCAATCAAAAAATTTATTGTTGAATTACAAAAATTACAAACTCCGTCAAATAATATTATATATTCAGGTTTCATTGTTTCTTTTATTTCTTAAACAATTGTCTATATAATTGCAGTATTGACAATTGACAATATTCTCAGTTTTTGAAAAAGTATTTTTTGTGTCATATATTTGAACAAAATATTCCTTCAATTTGTTCTCAAATCTTATTCGAGTTTCATTATTATACGTTTCATCTAATAATAAGATTCCATAATTACCCAATCTCAGTGAAAATACACCTATGCTTAGATTGTTTGAAACATTATATTGCTTATTTTTTTCAAGAACCAAAGCATAAAAATAAAGTTGAAATTGTGCATTAAAGTCATTTTTTTCAAACATTAAATCAAATTTATCTTCCTTGCAAAAATTTATTCCACCGGTCTTATAATCTATAATTCGAATTTTCCCGTCTTTTATATCCACTCTGTCTATTTTTGCTTTTAGATTTACAGTCCCGATATCTTCATTAACATAAAATTCAATTTCTTCCTCCTTCTCAAGAAATAAAATTTCAAAAGGTGCATATTCCAAATCAGTTTCTAAAATTAATCTGCAATAATCATACAACATTTTTTTCTGTAAGATAAATTTCCCTTTATTTAAATCAATATTTTCATATTGATCATTTAAATATTCATATATAGTTTCATCAAGTGATTTTAATTCTTTAATAATGTATTCATTATTAATTTCTTTTCCTATAAGCGGATTATAAATTTTTTGCATTATTTTATGAATATGTGTCCCAAATGCAGCAGCATCAATTTCCAGTGTCAATTCTTCAGGTTCTTTTAATCTAATTACATAATCATAAAAAAATCTTAATGAACATTCTCTGTAAGTATTCAATGAACTTGCAGAGAAACATTTTTGCTTTTTTTTATCTGACTCAGAATATTTTTCTTTGTAATCATTTAGGATTTTTAAAATATTATCGGATTTTTCAATTATTATATTTTCAAATTTATTAACATTTTGATTTTCCGGTAACTCAAAGTTAGTTTTATAAATATTTATGTTTTTGAAATTTTTAAATTCATATTCAATTTGTTTTATATACCTGCTTTCTTCTTTGGAATCAGAACTTACATCAGTGGAATAAATCAAATACAGATTTTCACATTTATTTAATAATCGATAGAACATATATGCATAATTATTTATAATATCTTCAGGCATTGTCATTCTGAAAAATCTTTTCAAATTTGCAGGAATAATGCTTTGAGAATTAACTGCAGGTGGTAAAAACCCTTCGTTTGAATTTAGAAAAATCACATTCTTAAAGTCTAATGCTCTTGTCTCATAAATACCCATTATCTGTAATCGTTTTAACGGATCACCTTTTAGTGAAACACTCTCATTATTCAGTATTTCATTCAGTAAAATTTTAAATGATGTCATTTCAAGTGATATATCTGAATTTTTGATTATTGTTTTCAGATATTTTATATTTTTCACAACTTTAACTATTGTCTCACTTTCAATATCATTCTGATTATATTTAATTAATGATGAATAAACTAATTCAAGTATATATATTATATTATCGGATATTTTTTCAAGAGTTCTAAATTCATTAATCGTTGCAGAAATGTTATTACTTAAATGTTTCACAATTTCATTTCTGCAAATTAAATACTTATTGTTTTCGTATTTAAATTTAAAAAAACTTCCGGTATCAATATACTTTATATAAGGATGAAACAAAAAATTAAACAATAAATCATTTGGAAAATAAATCTCATTTTCTCTTTTGATTATGGAATTCAGTAAATCAAGATATCCGGTTATAAAATTATTTATTGAAGTAAACGTAATCGGATAATTAATAGTAACATTAAAATTGCCAAAATTATCAGGTATAGAATTCAAAACAGGGACAAGTTGATTTACTTCAGGTAAAATCAAAACAGTATCCTCATTATCCATATCTTCATTTCTTAAAATATTGTTTAAAATATTTACCTGACCGGAGTCAGATGCGATATTGAATAAATTTATGTTTTTATTTTCATTTAAAATATCATCTGTTACAAATTTCAATGATTCATTTGTAATGTTAAACCATTTTGCATATTGATTTAAATATTTTGAAGCTTCGTGAAATTTATTGTTCAAAATATATTTATCTGCATCAATATATATTTCTGCTTTACCTGAATTAATTAAATTATTTATAATTTTTATTTCAGTAAGTGATAAATAATTTAAACCGCAAAAATATAATTTGCTAAATTTAATTTTTGAATTTATGTCTGTATCTTCGGCAAGTTTTCTGTATAACATCCCATCATAATATATTTCTTTATCTGATAGATTACTTTTAAATTCATTATATAAATCATATATCCTATTCCAAAATGTTAAATAGAATTCACTGATTTTACCTGAATTTGAATCCATTGCTTTTTTAAAAGTCATTAAATATTCATCTTCTTCAATAGGATTGGAGAAAATGTTTTCAATCTCTTTGTAATTTTTAATGATTCTAAATAAATTTTCAGTATTAACCAGATTTTTATCAATATTATCAAAATCATCAAGTATCACATTTCCAAATTCATAAAAATTTTCGAATTTATTGTAAAATTCAACTGAATANNATTTTTTATATGTTTTAAAAAGTTCATAATTCAAAATTATATTTTCAGATTCTTCAGAATTATTAATTGAATAAATAAATTCATTCATACTGTAAATTTCAGGAGCAAATAAAGTCTTCTTTTGAATTTTTGCATACTCACGTTTAAAGTATAATCCGGCACGTTTTGAAGGAAAAATAAATGCGGTAGAGTTTACATCGTTTCCTGAATTTAAAAATTCCAATGCTACTTTTTTTAGAAATGAATTTTTCATACGATTTCTTCCACCTCATTACTATTTAAATAAACAATAAAGGTGTTTATTTTTTTATAACCCATTTCTACGAAGTATTTTTTATATTTTTTTAATTGCTCTGAATGATTTTTACTTTTGCTTGACTTAAAATCAATAATATCTACAATCCCGTTTTTTATTACAACTCTGTCAGGTCTTATCTCATCTCCATTTTTATTAATTATGGATTTTTCCTTATATATCTTTGTATTGCTATCTTCTTTAAACCAATCTTTTATTTTTATATTTGATAATATATTTTGTGCAACCAATTTCATTCCATTTTTCTGTTCATCATCCAAATTTTCCAACGATGCTAAACTATTAATTGCGGGTGTCAAATCTTCAGCATAATTTATTTTTGAAAACAATTTATGGAAATCTGTTCCATAGTTTGTTTTATCCAATCCATCAGAAACACTAAACTTCAAATAATCAGATTTTTCAAAAACAAGTTTTTCTCGCCAGTTCAATATGTTATCAAATCCGCTTATTGTTTTGTTATCTGTATTGGGTTTTGACTTTTCAGCATTATTTTTAAAATCTTTACCGATAGTATATTTACCATCTCCGGATTCTTTTTGAATATTACTAATTTCCGGAATTAATTTATTTATTACTTCATTTGCATTTGAAAAATTATTCTCAACCGATTTCTTTTTATCGTCAGATGATTTCTTTGAAAATACAAATAGTTTTTGCTCTGCCCTTGTGAAAGCTACATATAGTTTATTAATTTTATCAAGCCTTATTTTTTTTCTTTCTTCTGCAGAGCTGTTATTAAACGCATCAAGATTGAAAATTTCTTTTGTCATTTTAATAAACACATCATATTCTTTCTCATTTTTAAACTGATGTTTTGTCCAGTAATAATCAAATTTTCCGTCCGGTTCAAATTTAATATCACATAAAGGAATAATAATAATTTTTCTTTGTAATCCTTTTGATTTATGAATTGACATTATTTCAACAGCATTTTCGTTTTCATTACTTGATATAGAAAATTTTTCCTTATTTTCATCCCAGTAGTTTATAAATGAAGTTAAATTACCACCGGTTTCTTCTGTTGACTTAATGCAAATATCTATCAATTTAAATATAAATTTCCCTGATGTATTAAACAGACCATATTTTAAAGAAATTTTCATTATTATTTCCTGAATACTCATTCTTGTCCAACTAACCATCTGCGATTCAAATTCTTTATCAAATTTTTGAATGTATCTGATTTTCTCTTTATTTCTGAAATCTTCCGGTTTATAATCTTTATAAGCAGGATATTTGTTATTATATAAATAATACAAAATATCAAACTCAGCTACTTCGTTATTAAAATCATTCAAATATCTCAAAAAATTAATTATAAAAATTACTTCAGGTGAATTCAAAAGTTTTAAAGATTCGATTGAAACAATTTCAAAATTATTTTTTTTACNNGGTGATAATCTCTTCCGCTTGACTATTCCTGTCAACAAGTATCAATATATCATTATATTTAAATCCTTTTTCCTTTTGTTTTATTATAGTTTCATAGAGTAGATTGTATGATTTATTTTTCCAGATATCCTGAGATCTGCTTTTTTCATTGTCCAATAGCTGAAATTCAAGATAACCTTTATTATCTAATACAGAATATTGCTCAATATTATTAAATGCAGTCTTTATATATTGTTCAGTTTCATTTTCAATAAATTTTTTAAAAAATTCATTATTGAAATTAACTATATCAGGTGCACTTCTGAAATTTTCTTTTATATTTATAAACTCGACTTCTACCATCGAATTTTTAAAAATATTATCTATTTGAATAAAATATTCCGGAAATGCATCTCTGAATTTATAAATTGATTGTTTCTCATCACCGACAATCACTGCATTACCGTTGGTACTTAGAATTTCTATAATAAGTGGTTTTAGATTATCAATTTGTATTCTTGAAGTATCCTGAAATTCATCAATTAAAATATGGTGATAATATATTCCGATTTTTTCATAAATATATGGTGATGAATAATTATCACTGATGATTCGTTCAATTATTCTGTTAATTTCATTTATTACTGTTACTTTGTTTTCAATTTGATAATTATCAATTCTTTCTCTCATTTTTTTGAGTAATGCTACGGAATAAACATTCTCAAGAATAAATTGTGAAATAATATAATCCTGATATTTCAGGGAAAATAATTTGTAAATTTCGTCAACTATTTTCTGAAGTTTCTTTTCTCTGGCATTTTCAATTAATGAGATATCTTTTTTCTGTTTTCTAAATTCTGAACTACTCCAGTCATCTGAGTCAGATATATTAGACCATTTGTCTAAATCTATCCCTTCTATTTCACCGTTTGATAATTTTATAATTGTATTCATAAAACCTCTGGAACCACCGGTGAAATCTGAAACGGTTAAACCAAATTGATTGAGAATTTGCTGAATATCTTTAGTTATTGTTTTTAATTCTAAACGGAATTCATCAATCAGGTTTCGAAGGAATTTTATATACTCACCCGTAATAGAATTTAAATGGCTTAAAATGTAATATCTGTCTTTGAATAATTCACTGCATATTTCTTTTAAATTACTTTCAATATTTCTTGATTTTCCTTCTGAAATCTTATGTTCCAGAAATGTTTTTAAAATATCTACTTCTTCAGTATTCTCAGAAAGTTCATTGAAATATTTATCTATTACTTCATCCAAAACATTTGATGTATCAAGTACAATTTTATTTGCAAAACTTAAATTCATCTCCATCGCAAAAGACCTTAAAATCTTCGTAAAAAAACTGTCAATAGTCATAATTGCAATTTCTGAATAATTATGGAGCATTAAATTCATTAAAAGATTTGCTTTTTCCTCAAGATTCAGTTTCTTATCTAAATTCTTTTTAAGTTCAGCTTTCATTGCTGATATATCACCATTATTACTTTTCTCTAAAATTCCATTGAGATAATAAAATAATTTTTTCTTGAATTCTTCAGTTGCTTTGTTAGTAAATGTTATAGCAAGTATATTTTTAAAGCAATACGGATTTTTTAATGCGATGGTTAAATATTCGCATACTAATCTGAAAGTCTTACCTGAACCGGCTGATGCTTTATATACTTTTAATTTGTTCATAATGTAACTTATATATTAAAAACAATTATTTTGTCTAATTAAATTAGAATTATTTAAAATGAGTTTAATAAGAATACATATTTATTCATTTATAAACCTTATTAAAAAAATTAAATTGTCTGATGGAATATAAGAATATAGTCGCAATTATCGGAGATATACACGGATGTTTTTATACTTTATCAGCATTATATGAAAAAATACAAAATTATACTTCTGAAATCTNNGAAAAAAATTATACTTCTGAAATCTATTCAGTAGGGGATTTGATTGACAGAGGAAATTTTTCAAAAGAGGTAATTGAGTTTTGTATTGATAATAATATAAAACCTGTTTTGGGTAATCACGAAATAATGTTGCTCGATGTTTTAGAAAGACCAAATGTTAACAGAATTGAACTTCATTTCAGAAATGGCGGAAAAAAAACTGCAAAATCATATTTTGATATTAAGGATGGAAGCAACATAAATGAATATTATGAAGCAGTTAATGGAGAGAATCATCTGAAATTTTTAAAAACTTTGCCATATTTTATTGAACTTGAAAATATTATGATTTCACATGCCGGTTTTCACTCTTACGAAGATAAGGAAAAAATAATCTGGTCAAGAGAAAAACCCGTGAAACTAAACAAACTGCAAATTTTTGGTCATACACCTGTTAAATCTCCTGAGCATAAAAAAAAATATTACATTAATTTAGATACGGGTGCTGTTTATAATAATAAATTATCCGCAGTAATAATTGACCTTGATACGCAAAAGGTTATTGAATTTATTTCTGAAGATACCAAGTATATTGATATAGCATAAATAATTTCAGTTAATAAATCCGATAAATTTTACCATATAAAGAAAATTCCTTACATTGAATATGCCCCAAAAAATGCGTATTTTGTAAATTAATTCCACTTTTTAATAAAAATTATATTTCCATAACAATATTATATAATGCTTAACGAAAAAATTATTCCTGTAAATATTGAAGATGAGATGAAATCATCATACATTGATTACTCAATGTCTGTTATTGTTTCAAGAGCTTTGCCTGATGTAAGAGATGGCTTGAAACCTGTACATAGAAGGGTATTATTCGGAATGAATGAGCTTGGTCTTGCTCCAAACAGACCTTATAAAAAATCAGCAAGAATAGTTGGTGAAGTTCTCGGTAAATATCATCCACATGGTGATAAGGCAGTTTATGATACAATGGTCAGGATGGTTCAGGATTTTTCTTTGAGATGTCCTTTGGTTGACGGTCAAGGTAACTTTGGATCTGTTGATGGTGACTCTGCTGCGGCTATGAGATATACAGAAGCAAGACTTGCAAAAATTTCGGAAACGTTATTAAGAGATTTAGATAAAAACACTGTAGATTTTGTACCTAACTTTGATGACACATTAAAAGAGCCATCAGTTTTGCCATCGGTATTGCCAACTTTATTAGTTAATGGTTCAAACGGAATCGCAGTTGGAATGGCGACAAATATCCCTCCTCATAACCTTGTTGAAGTGATAAATGGTATAAATTATCTGATAAAAAATCCGGATGCTGATATAAAAAAACTGATGAAACACATTACAGCACCTGATTTCCCGACAGGTGGAATCATTTATGGATATGACCCGGTAGTAGAAGCATATAATACAGGCAGGGGAAAAATAAATCTAAGAGCTGTTGCAAGCATTGAATCGGAAAAAAATGGTAAACAGAACATAATCGTTTCTCAGTTGCCATATCAGGTAAATAAAGTTTCATTAATTGAATCAATAGCAAATTTAGCAAGAGAAAAAAAGATAGAAGATATATCATCAGTAAATGATGAGTCAGACAGAGATGGTATGAGAATTGTTATAGGTTTAAAAAGAGATGCAAATGCACATGTTGTAATAAATAATTTATACAAGCATACTCAAATGTCAGTTACATTTGGAATCATTATGCTTGCCCTGGTTGATGGTGTTCCTAAGGTTTTAAACCTTAAACAAATGATGGAACATTTCATAAATCACAGATTAGATGTTATAATCAGACGAAGCAAATTTGAACTTGATGCCGCCGAAAGACGTGCACATATACTGGAAGGTTATATAATTGCATTGGATAACATTGATGAAGTAATCAAAGTAATCAGAAAATCCAAAGACGCACCGACAGCTTCAGAAGCATTACAGAAGAAATTCAAACTTTCTGAAATTCAGGCAAAAGCAATTCTCGATATGAGATTGCAAAGATTAACTGGTCTTGAAAGAAAGAAAATTGAAGATGAATATAAAGAAATACTGAAAACAATTGAAAGATTAAAAAGAATTCTTGCGAGTGATGAATTGAGAAGGGAAATAGTAATTCAGGAACTTAATGAAGTCAAAGATAAATTTGGTGATGAACGAAGAACTCAGATAGTTTATGATGCAAGAAAAATATCTGATGAAGATATGTTGAAAGAACTTGTCAAAGAAGAAGATGTTGTTATTACAATTTCAAATAAAGGATTCATAAAAAGAATACCTGTTACATCATATAAAGCACAGGGCAAAGGTGGTAAAGGAATTACAGCAGCCTCAACAGGAAGTACTGATGAAGATTTTATTGAACATATGTTTATTGGTTCAACCCACCAGTATATAATGTTTTTCACTGATAAAGGTAAATGTTACTGGTTAAAAGTTTATGACCTACCTGAAGGTTCAAGAACTTCAAGAGGTAAATCAATTCTTTCACTTATAGAAAAAGATAAAGATGAAAAAGTTAACGCATTTGTAATGGTAAAAGATTTTACAGAACCATTATTCATTACTATGGTAACAAAAAATGGCGTTATTAAAAAATCTAAACTTGAAGATTATTCTAACATAAGAAAAAACGGTATTATTGCAATTAATCTAAATTCCGGAGATGAACTTGTTGATGTAAGAATTACTACAGGAAATCAGGAATTGCTTATTGGTACTCACTTTGGGCAGGCAATAAGATTTAATGAATCAGCGGTGAGAGATATGGGAAGAACTGCTACCGGTGTCAGAGGTATTAATCTCGCAAAAGGTGATTTCGTTGTAGGTTTAGTCGCAGTAAAAAGAGCAAGCTCATCAATATTGGTAGTTACTGATAAAGGTTTTGGAAAGAGAAGTGAGCTTGATGATTACAGAGTTACTAACAGAGGCGGTAAAGGTGTGAAGACTGTTAAAACATCAGATAAAAACGGTAAACTTTTATCAATAAAAGAAGTAACAGATTCTGATGATTTAATGATAATAACAAGCAAAGGTATATTGATTAGAATTCATATGAAAGATATAAGGGTTATGGGTAGAAATGCTCAAGGTGTGAGACTTATCAGAATAAAAGAAGGCGATACAATTTCTGCTGTTGCAAATGTTGTAGATGACAGTAAAAGTGATCAGGAGAAAATGTTTTAAATAAAATATGATAGATTTAAGATCAGATACATTAACAAAACCGGATAAACCAATGCTTGAAGCAATGATGGCTGCTGAAGTTGGTGATGATGTTTTTATGGAAGATGTTACTGTTAATGATTTACAAAGAAAATGTGCGATACTCTCAGGTAAAGATGATGCTTTGTTTGTACCAACAGGTGTGATGGGAAATCAACTTGCTATTAAATGTCATACTGAACCGGGCAACGAAGTAATTGTTGAATCTGAATCACATATTTTAAACTATGAAACCGCTGCACCTTCAGTTATCTCAAACGTCCAGTTATTTCCCGTAAAAGGAAACAATGGAATATTATATTCAGATGATATAAAAGATTTTATCAGAGGAACTGAATATTATTTCCCGGTAACAAAACTAATTTGCTTAGAAAATACACATAACAGAGCCGGTGGTGTAATCTTGCCAATAGAATCCATTGAGTCAATTTCTACTTTGGCAAAAGAGAAGAATATTAAAACTCATCTTGATGGAGCAAGAATTTTTAATGCGATTGCTGAAACTGAAATTACTTTGAAAACGTATGCAACTTATTTTGACTCAATATCTTTCTGTTTCTCAAAAGGTCTCGGTTGTCCTGTTGGTTCTATCTTATGCGGGTCATTTGAATTTATAGAAAAAGCCAGAAAGTGGAGAAAAATTCTAGGCGGCGGAATGAGACAAGCGGGAATTCTTGCCGGAGCAGCAATTTATGCTATGTCGAATAATGTTGAAAGATTAAAGACAGATAACGACAGAGCAAAAGAATTTGCAAAAAAATTATTTGAACTTGGTTTTGATTTAAATCCGGAATTAGTTCAGACTAATATAATAATCTTCAAACATCCCAAATATCCTAAAACTGATTTGATGAATAAATTTAAAGATATGAAAGTTTTGATATCTTCCGGAAGTTATGATTATTTAAGAATAGTTTTTCATAAAGATATCAGTGAAGAAAATTATCAGAATTTACTTAATATGTTTGTTAATTTCGTATAATTTTCAATACCTTGTCCGGGAAAATTTGAAATTCTGATTTGTTCATTTTTATATTTTCCATATCCCGAACCTACAATTATCCCATTACTTTTAAGAATCGATTTTATTTCTGAATTTGAATTTTCTGTATTAATTACAATTATTGTTGGTGACCGTAGAGATTTATCAGTAACAAAAGGTTTATATTTATATTCATCAAAAAAATTATATACCAAATTAGAAACTTCATCNNATTTCCTTATTAAATCTATACCTTTTGTCAACATTGAAGCACTTACTTTTTCTAACAGAAAAATATTTAATACATTAGGTGTTTCAGTTGTCTGATACTTATCATGATTTTCTTTTAGTGAGAGAATATTGTGATAACTGCCTGTATAAATTCCGGCTTTTTTTAATTCCTTAGCTTTATTTATAACTTTTTCATTTGCAATTAAAACTCCCAGACCAGCCGGTAGTCCAAATCCCTTCTGAACCGAAAAAAACGACGCATCTATTACAGAATAATCAAGATTAACGTAAGGTGCTGATGTAACAATATCAACTGCGATAATAGAATCAGGATTTAGTTTTTTTATATTATATATATAATCAGGATTTATATAAACTCCTGTGCTGGTTTCATTTTGTGTGAATGCTATCAGTTCCGGATTGTTTTCAAGTGTTACATTTTCAAATCCTTTGCCATATTCCACCTTCAATTCTGTAGCATTCTTATTGTTTTCTTTGGCAATATTATAAAATCTTTCAGCAAATGCTCCATTAACGAAATGAAATGAATTTTCTTTAACAGTTGATTTAATAAGTATATCCATACATTCAGTTGCTGAAGAAACAAAAAAAATAGAATGAGTTTGCGGGATATTCATTAAAGCTCTTAAATTTGAATCCAATTTTTTTTGAATTTCAATATATTCGTTGCTCCTGTGATTTATAGATAAAATTTTCTCATCAATTGCTTGCTGAATATATTTATTTATGAACGGGTATAATTCTGTCGGTCCCGGTGTGAGATATATATTTTTATTAATCATTAATATAGGACTCTGAATTTTATTGTATGTTCAATTCTTTTTAATTCATTTAATACTTCAGGATTATATTTTTTGGCAATGTCTGTTATAACAAAACCGATGTCTTCATTAGTTTTCAAATATTGCCCTATAATATTTATTTTTCTCACAGCAAGAATGTTATTAATTTTTGCAAGAATTCCCGGTATATTTTCATGAATATGAATTAATCTGTGCGAACCTCTAAGTTCGGGTAACTGTAAATTAGGAAAGTTCACGCTAAATGAAGTATCACCTTTATTTACAAAATTTATAATCTTTGAAGGAACAAAATTTGCAATGTCTATTTGAGCTTCTTCAGTACTTCCCCCTATGTGAGGAGTTAATATAACATTTGGTAATCCTTGTAATTCGGATATAAATTTCTCATCATTTGAAACCGGCTCGTATGGAAATACATCTATTGCAGCACCTGAAATTTTTCCATTCAGTATATATTTTTTTAAAGCTTTCACATCTATTACAAATCCTCTGGATAAATTAAGAAAAATGACTCCTTGTTTCATCATTTTAAATTCTCTTTCTGAAATAAAATTCAGATTTTCAGGATTATCATCTATATGGAGAGATATTATGTCAGATTTTGAATACAATTCTTTTAAAGTTCTGCATCTTCGAGCATTACCTAATGATAATTTCTCTACTACATCATAGTATAAAACATTCATCCCAAGCACTTCAGCAAGAACAGAAAGCTGAGAACCAATCTTTCCATATCCGACTATCCCAAGCGTCTTTCCTCTCAGTTCGTAACTATTTACTGATGATTTATTCCATATCCCATTGTGCAATGAATTTGATTTATCAAAAATTTTTCTAATTAACATTATCATCTCACCAAGAGCAAGCTCAACAACACTCCTTGTATTACTAAACGGAGCATTAAACACTACAACACCTTTTCTCATTGCAGATTTTAAATCTATTTGAGTAGTACCTATACAAAATGCACCAATTGACATAAGTTTATTTGCATTTGCAAAAACCTTTTCGCTTACAATTGTTTTAGATCTTATGCCTAAAATTGAGACATCATTGATTTTATCAATTAATTCTTTTTCTGTTAAACTATGATTTACAGATTCAACCTGATATCCTTCTTTTTTAAATTTGTTTATTGCCGACTCATTTATTTTTTCCAACAATAATACTTTAATTCTGTTTTTAGGATATGAAATGCTCATTGGTAATTTATTTAAATATAAAAATTCATCAAAACTTGGTGTTATATGATCAGCTTTTTTTATAACTTTTTCTCTGAAAATATTTTCTGTGAATGCGAAAAACTTTTTTGCTACTCCGGCTTCCTTTAACTCATAATCTGTATAACCGTCACCTATAACAAAAATATCACCTGCTAAATTTAATTTTTTTAAAACTTCAACTTTACCTTTATTATTTGCAAGAAGGTTTTTTTTATCAATTCCTGTAATCCTGTTATTTTTGAAAATAAAATTATTTGCAAAAATATTTTCTTCGGAAATGAAATACTCATCAGTTACCGGTTTTATTAATTCTTTAAATCCGGAAGAAATTATATATACACTTCCAGAATTAGTTTTAAAAAATTTTTTATTTCTTTTTATGGAGGCAGAAACTGATTTCTTTAATATTTTAACTGTTTGATTTATTTCATCTGTACCGGCATTTAATAATGAAATTCTTTTAGACAAAGACTCTGAAATTGATATTTCACCATTCATTCCTTTTTGAGTAATTTCACGAATCAGTTTAATCTTTAATTTTTTTTCCGGATCGTTTTTAAGTGAAATTTCCAAAAGTAAATCGAAGCCTTCTGTGTTAACAAAAGTGCTGTCAAAATCAAAAATAAAATGTCTTAGAATTTGCATTTTTCAAAAATCGTTAAAATATAAATCAAAATTGAGGTAAAAAATTAGAAATTGTTTGTAATTTCACTTGGATTAAAAATAAGTCAACTTACTTATATCTAAACCAATAAATAAGTTGAATCATTTGTTATTTAGTTTAATTTTATATCTAATTAATAAATAGTAAATAAACTAACAAAACAAACAAAAACAGTAAATCAACTATGAGAAAAATTTTAGTAGTAGATGATGAAAATACTTCACAACAAATTATCAAAAGAGTATTAGAAAGTGCTGATAATGAAGTTACATTAGTATCAGACGGTTTTGAAGCACTTACAAAAATGAAAAAAATCAAATATGATGTTATAGTTACCGATTTAAATATGCCTGATATGAATGGTATTGAACTAACCAAAAAGGCACTTGAAATTGATTCGGATATAATAATAATATTGATCACTGCATACGGAACTATTAAATCCGCAGTTGAAGCAATCAGAATCGGAGCATTTGATTACTTAACCAAACCTGTAGATAAAAAAGAATTATTACTTTCTGTTGAAAAAGGTATAGAACGTCTTTCATTGATTAAAGAAAATATATTGTTGAAATATGAACTTGAAAAAGTGGAAGATAAGCAGGAGTTCCTGACAGATAATGAGCAATTAAAAATGCTTTTGACTGAAGTAAAAAAAGTTTCTAATTCTGACTCAACGGTTTTAATAACAGGTGAAACGGGAACCGGTAAAGAATTACTCGCTAAATATATTCACTTTAATTCACCTAGAAGAAAACAACATTTTGTAGTTGTAAACTGTGCATCAATTCCAAAACAATCTCTTGAATCTGAATTGTTCGGTCATATTGCCGGTTCATTTGAAGGTGCTTCAAGAGATTTGAAAGGTTATTTTGAAATAGCAGAAAATGGGACAATTTTTCTTGATGAAATTGGAAAGATTGATCCGCTTGTTCAAATAAAAATTCTAAGAGTATTGAAAGATAAGCAATTTTCAAGAATAGGGGATTCCAAAACTCAGACAACAAATGCAAGAATAATTGTTTCAACAAGCGATAATATTGATACTTTAATCAGGGAAGGAAAATTTATTCAGGATTTATATTATAGAATTAACGTATTTGATTTTCACTTAACACCATTGCGTGAAAGACCTGATGACATAATTTTTTATTTCAAAAAATTTGTTAAAGAATTTTCCGAAAGAAACAATAAAGTGATAAAAGATATATCCGCTGATGTTAAAAAAATGCTACTAAGTTATTCTTGGCCCGGCAATGTAACTGAATTAAAAAATATTTCAGAAAGATGTTCAATACTTTGCGAAGGTGAAAAGATAACGACAGATTATTTACCTGAAAGATTAAATCACGGAAAAGACCATAAAGAAGCGATTGCATCCAATGATTTTAATAAAAACAAACGTGCAAGAGTAAAAGAATTTGAAATTAATTTCATTAAAAAATTCCTAAGAATGAATAAAGGAAATGTAACTGCAACTGCAAGGGATATAAATTTTCATCCCGTTACATTAAGACAAAAAATTATAAAATTAGGTATAAATCCGAAAGAATTTAAAGGATTAAAATTAAACGGGATTTATATTTAAAATCTAAATAGAATGACTAAAATATAAGTTTAATATTAAGTAAATTAACTTTCTATGTCAAAAAAATCTTCTATTTTTTACTTAATATTAACGTTTTTTAGCCAAAGTTTACTTTTTTCTCAATCAGCACCAAAAGTTCTCGTTGCAATTGCTCATCCTGATGATGATGCAGTTTTTGCCGCAACAGTTTATAAAATTACAAATGATTTAGGTGGTCAGGTTGATTACCTTTTAATTACAAATGGCGAAGGTGGATTTAAGTATTCTACACTCTCAGAAAATATATATGATTTAGAACTAACAGATGAAGAAGTTGGAAGAAAACATCTTCCCGAAATCAGAAAAAAAGAACTTGAATCAGGAGGAGAAATTGTTGGAGTAAAAAATTACTACTACCTTAATCAAAAAGATCATAAATATACGAATGATATAAATGAAGTTCTTGACAGCGTTTGGAATGTGGAATATGTAAAAAAATTTATAACCGACTTGATAAAAAAAGAAAATTATGATTATATTTTCGTATTGTTACCCTCATATACAACACATGCCCATCATAGTTCTACAGGCATTTTAGTACTGGAATCTGTAAATGAATTAGATAAAAATATCAGACCGGTAGTTCTTGGTGGAACTGTGAGAAATATAACAGACACAAATTACTTTTACAGAGGGTTAAAAGAATTTCCTTTAACTTCCTTTACAAATGATAGTTTGATTTTTCAATTTGACAGAACTTCAAAATTTGGATTCAACGACAGGTTAAATTATAAGATTATTGTTAATTGGTTAATTGCCGAGCATAAATCGCAGGGAACTATGCAGTTATTAATGAACTCAGGAGATTTGGAAACATATTATTTTTTTGATTTAAATGATTATTCTAAAATTGATAAAGTGAAAAAATTATTTGAATTACTTAAAGAAAATAAATTTGAAAAAAAGGAATATGAAAATAATTAATGCATTAATTTTATTTTTTACTTTCATATTCATATATGCCGGTTGTGTCAATTCTGACAGAAGGGCTGTGGTGATTTATTCTCCACATGGAAAAGAATTATTAACAGAATTTGAAAAAAGATTTGAAGAAAAACATCCTGAGATTGATATTCAATGGTTAGATATGGGTTCACAGGAAGTTTATGATAGAATTAGAAACGAGAAGAATAATCCGCAGGCAGATTTGTGGTGGGGTTCACCTTCAACACTTTTTATGAAAGCTGAAAAGGAAGATTTATTGAGTGAATATAAACCTTCCTGGTCAGATAAAGTATCAGAATATCATAAGAGTAAATATGATAAATGGTATGGAACATTCCTAACACCTGAAGTAATTGCGTTTAACAAAAACGTTCTGAATAAAGAGACAGCACCGGATTCATTCGATGAATTGTTAACAGATAACTGGAAAGGAAAAATTGTAATCAGAAATCCAATGGCTTCAGGTACTATGAGAATAATTTATTCTTCTGTTATAGAAAATTCTGTAAAAAATAACGGCAATGAAGAAGCCGGTTTTGAAAAATTAAAACAGCTTGATAGAAATACGAACAGCTATGCTGCCGATCCAACGCAAATGTATCTGAAATTATCATCAGCAGAAACACCTGTGACACTTTGGAACATGCCCGATATTTTGCTTCAATCTGCTTTATATAATTATCCATTTGATTATAATTTCCTAACACCATCTACTGTTGTAGTTATAGATGGAATTGCATTAGTAAAAAATTCTAAAAATCAGGAAGATGCAAAATTATTTTATGAGTTTATTACATCAGTAGAAAGTATGGCATATCAGGCAAATAAATTTTACAGAATTCCATCGCGATTGGATATTGACGAGAATTTAAAACCTGAATGGTTAAAAAAGTTAACTTATAATGAAATGAAAATTGATTGGAATCTATTATCAGAAAAAGAGTCAGAATGGATGAAAAAATGGGATATGGATATAAAAGGTAAAAGTAAAAGCAATTAATGTCATTCTTAATTTTAGAAAAGATTTCAAAATCATTTAATGGAATAAATGTATTAAATGGAATCAATCTTGAAGTTAAAAAAAGCGAGTTCTTTTCTATTGTTGGACCAAGTGGTTGTGGGAAGACTACATTATTAAGAATTATTGCAGGATTGGAAAAACCTGACACAGGCAGAATTATTCTTGACGGGAAAGAAATTACTTATCTTGAACCTCAAAAGAGAGATGTGGGTATAGTATTTCAGAACTATGCATTATTCCCAAATATGAATGTTTTTGAAAATATAGCTTACGGATTAAAAATTAAAAAATTTGATAAAGCAGTTATTGAAAAAAAGGTGATTGATATATTAAACAAAGTACAGTTGTCTTCAAAAATTAATTCTCCGGTATATTCACTTAGCGGGGGGGAACAACAAAGGGTTTCGCTTGCAAGAGTTATTATTAATGAACCGAAATTAATTTTGTTTGATGAACCATTATCAAATCTTGATTATCTTTTGAGGATAGATACAAGGGCTGAACTAAAACGACTGCAACATGAATCAGAAATAACCTCAGTATATGTAACTCATGATCAATCAGAGGCGTTATCTTTAAGTGATGAAATGGTAGTTCTAAATTCCGGTATAATAATGCAAAAAGGAAAACCAACGGAGGTATATAATAATCCTGCAAACATTTTCACAGCAGAGTTTATCAGTCATTCAAATATTTTCTCAAAAGAAGAATCATTAAATTTATTGAATTTAGAAATTAATGAAAATCAGGTAACAAGTGTATTGCAGGAAAATTTAAGATTTGAAAATGAAGATAGTTCTGATATAGTTGTTTCGGATATTCAATTCAGCGGAATGTTTACTGAATTTTTATTGAAATTTAGAGACAAAATCTTTAAATCAGTTATTCCATATGAATCAAATTATGATGTTAAAATTAACGATAAAGTTAAATTAATAATTGCAAAAGATAAATTTAAGGTTATTGAATTAAATTGAAAAAAAATTTATTTCAAATATTATCATTAATTTTGATTTTTTATTTTATAATCGGATTTATTTTATTTCCTATTTATAATTTAAGTTTAGAAAGTTTTATAAATTTAAATAATATAATACTTTATCTTTCAAACCCTAATATTTATGAAGCAGTTTTAAATTCATTAACATTATCAATATTAAGTGTAATTATTAGTTTAATACTTGGTGTATATCTTGCATATCTGGTACATTTTTATAAAATAAAATTAAAATCATTATTAACTTCATTCTTATTAATCCCAATTGCTACGCCACCAATAATAGGAACTGTTGCTTTTCTATATTTGGTAAGTGATAACGGGCTAATGTTTAAATTTTTTAATAATTATTTA
Source organism: Candidatus Tepidiaquacellales bacterium UBA6667 (assembly GCA_002455255.1). Lineage (GTDB taxonomy): Bacteria > Bacteroidota > Ignavibacteria > Tepidaquicellales > Tepidaquicellaceae > UBA9002. The sequence goes on from DKKL01000037.1 coordinate 32,991, forward strand.
AGTTTTATCAAACTAAATCCTGTACAAGGCTGGTATGCAATTTTGTTAATTCATTTATATTCTTTCTATCCGTTTTTTTTCCTTTTTGCATCTGCATCTTTAAAGAAACTTGACGGGAATATAACAGATGCATCAATTACATTAGGTGCTTCAAAATTCAGAACTTTTTTTAAGATTATATTACCATTCCTTTATCCTGCAATAGTAAGTTCTTCTATTATAGTGTTTATGGCAAGTATGGCTTCATTTTCAGCTCCTTTTATTTTTGCAGATAATTCAAGATTTTTGACAACTGAAATTTATAACTCTAAAATAAACGGTGACATTCAGCTGTCTTCGTTCCTTTCTGTAATTCTCACTGTGTTATCTTTAGTTGGTCTATATATTTTTACAAAATTTAGAAACTTAAACGAGAATACTAATACAATAAAAGGAACTGTGAGAGTATTAAGTGAATTAAGTAAAAACAAACTCGGTATTCTTAACAAATTGTTCTTATCAATTTTGGTTTTATTCATAACCTTACCTTTGCTTACTTTGTTATATCTGTCATTTATTCCTGAAGGTGCGTTGTTAAGAAATGTTTTTAATGAATCTATGACTTTGCAGAATTATACTAAACTTTTTTCTGAGGAAGGCATATATAAACCTTTTCTTAATAGTTTCTATATGGCTTTGATAACAGTTATTATATGCTTGTTTCTTGGAACCATTTCATCTTTGACAATCTCAGGGAAAAAAAGTTTTTTAAATAAATTTATTGAAGTATTTATTTCATTGCCATATGGCATTCCCGGAACTGTAATTGCTATTATGTTAATTTTAAGTTTTAATTCATTTAACATTTTTACTTTTTCATCTTTAATTGGTACTTTTCTGATTTTACCAATTGCTTATACTATTAGAAATGTTCCTGTTTTTACTCAATCAGTGCTAACAGGGATAAAAAATTTCGATACAAACCTTAACGAAGCTTCTTATTCTCTTGGTGCAAGTAAAATTAAAACTTTTTTTAAAATTACATTTCCTTTATTGCTCCCTTCAATTATTAATGGTTCATTATTGGTGTTTATTAATTCGATGGGAGAGTTTGTATCAACTATATTGCTATATACATATAATACAAGAACTGTATCAATTGAAATATATTCACAGTTGAGAATGTATAACACCGGTATTGGTGCAGTTTATGGTGTACTCTTGTTTTTAATTGTTATTTTAACGGTTTATTTATCACGAAAATATATAAATGAAAGGATCTCAGTTTAATGTCAGAAATTGATATTGAAATATTAAAAAAAGCATATTATAAAATGAATCTTGTTGTTAACATGGCTGAAACGTATGACGAGAACAGACAAATTTGTAAATTTGTACATTCAACCTCCAGAGGGCACGAAGCAATTCAGCTTGCTCTTGCATTTCATCTCAAAGAATATGATTATCTCTCTCCATACTACAGAGATGAATCAATAATGTTAGGTATTGGTTTTGAACCTTATCAGTTAATGCTGCAATTATTGGCTAAAGGAGATGATCCTTTCTCGGGAGGAAGAAGTTACTATAATCATCCTTCAGTAAAACAAAAAGGTTTCCCTACGATTCCTCATCAATCTTCTGCAACAGGTATGCAGGCAATACCCGCTACGGGTATGGCTCATGGATTATCTTATTTAGAAAAATCCGGATTATTAAAAGAAAATAATTATCCAATAGTTGTTTGTTCATTAGGTGATGGGTCAGTTACTGAAGGTGAAGTTTCAGAAGCATTTCAAATGGCTGTTTTAAAAAAACTTCCGATACTTTATTTTGTTCAGGATAATAAATGGGGAATATCTGCTTATGAAAATGAAATGAGAGCTATGAATGCATATGAGTTTGCGGCTGGTTTCAAGGGATTAAAAAGAGAAAAAGTTGACGGGTCAAATTTTATAGATTCCTATCAGAAAATTGAAGAAATATTTGAATACATAAGAAGAAAAAGAAGTCCGGTATTACTTCATGCTTCGGTTCCTTTGTTAGGTCATCACACTTCAGGAGTTCGAAAAGAATGGTATAGAACTGAAAAAGATTTAAAAGAACATTATAAAGATGATCCGGTACCAAAACTTAAAACTGTATTATTTGATTTAGGTGTTTCCAAAGAAATTTTAAGTGAAATTGAATTATCAGCAAAAGACAAAGTTAAATCTGATTTTGAAAAAGCAGTTTCTGCAAAAGATCCTGATATTTCCAGTTTGTATCTATACGAATTTGCGGAAACACCGGTAATTGAAGAAACTGGAGAAAGAGAACCTGCTGGAAGAACTGAACAAGTTATAATGGTTGATTCTGCATTGCATGCGATTGATGAAGTTATGAGAAAACATCCTGAATCAATTTTATATGGGCAGGATGTAGGGAAAAGACTTGGGGGAGTATTTAGGGAAGCCGCTACGCTTGCACAGAAATATGGTGATAACAGAGTATTCAACACACCTATTCAGGAAGCATATATCGTTGGGTCAACTGCAGGAATGAGTGCAGTTGGAGTGAAACCTATTGTTGAAATTCAATTTGCAGATTATGCCTGGGCAGGAATGAATCAATTAGTTGTTGAACTTTCTAAGTCATGTTATCTAAGTTGTGGTAAATTTCCTATATCTTCACTTATAAGAATTCCGGTTGGTGCATATGGGAGCGGTGGACCATATCATTCAGATTGTATCGAATCAAGTTTTTTACCTATTAGAGGAATCAAAATTGCTTATCCTTCAAATTCAGCAGATATGAAAGGCTTGATGAAATCTGCTTTCTATGATCCAAACCCTGTTATTATGTTTGAGCATAAAGGTTTATATTGGAGTAAGGTTCCCGGTACTGATGCGGCAAAGACAATCGAACCGGATGAAAACTATATAATACCATTTGGTAAAGCAAGGATTTTTAAAAATGCAGATTTGAAATCAATTGAAAACGGAGAATCACTTTGCATTATCACTTATGGAATGGGTGTTCACTGGGCATTGAATGCTTCAAAAAATTTCAATGGAAATGTTGAAATTTTGGATTTAAGAACACTTAACCCTATTGATGAAAATGCAATTTATGAAACAGTAAAAAAACATGGTAAATGTATTGTACTTACTGAAGAACAAATTCTAAATTCATTTGCTGAGTCATTAGCAGGAAGGATATCAAAAAATTGCTTTAGATTTTTGGATGCACCTGTTGAATTTATTGGTTCTGCCAATGTTCCTGCAGTTCCGCTTAATACTTTATTAGAAAATGAAATGTTACCAAATCCTGAAAAAGTTAGTAAAGTGATAGATTATTTATTAGGTTATTAAATTAAAAAATTAAATTATGTCCTCATACACAAAAGATATACTTGTAATAGATGATGATATCGTAACTCGTAAAATAATAACCAAACATTTGGAAAAAAATGGTTTTGATATTATCCAGACTGATAAAGCTTCCGAAGCTTTAAAATTATTACATCTTAACAATGTAGATTTAGTTCTATGTGACATTGAGATGGAAGATATGGATGGATATGAATTTTGCAATTTAGTGAGAGCGGAAGAAAAGTATAAAGCTCTTCCTTTTATTTTTGTATCTTCCCGCGATACTATGGAAGATAAAAATAAAGCACTGAATATGGGTGCAGATGATTATATAACAAAACCAGTTGATGTTGATTCATTGCTATTAAAAGTTAAATCGCTATTAAAACGAGTCGAGATTTATAAACAGTTCAGTTTAAGGCAGAAATTAGAATTTAATATTGAAAATGAAAAATATAAAGTTTTAATCCTTGATGATGATCCTTTGCTTCAAACTATGATAGCATCAACACTTGAAAGAAGCGGTATGGAACCAATCAAAGCAGGTAATGCTACTGATGCTATGAATAAAGTTAGGACACTAAAACCTGATCTGATATTGTCAGATTTAATGATGCCGGATGTAAGCGGATTTGAATTTAGGAAAATGTTATTGGATGATGTTTATCTAAAAGAAATACCATTTATATTTTTGACTTCTATAGATGAAGAAAGTGCCATATTGGAAGGTTACGATATGGACATAAAAGATTTTATTTCTAAAGCACAAAATCCAAAACTAATAGCAATCAAAGTAAAAAACATTCTTGATACTATCAGTAAAGAAAGAAAAAAATCAATAATGGAATTGCAACAGGTTGCATCTTCAGTTGCAATTGAAGTTGTTCCTGATAAAGCAAAACAAATAAAGGGTTATTCAATCAATCAATTAAATATCCCATACAAAGGAATGCCCGGTGGAGATTTTTTGGATTATATACAAATCGATGAAAACAGAATGGTAATTATTGTGGGGGATGTTATGGGTAAACAATGGGGAGCATGGTTTTTTACTTTTTCCTTTATTGGATATTTGAGAAGTGCTATCAGAGTAGCTATTAACAGTATTCATAATATTACTGCCGGTGGGATAATGACTAATGTGAACTCTGCAATTTTTAAAGATGCAAAAGTTTCTGAGATTTTCAGTACTGTCACTTGCATAATTGTTGATAACCTGACTAATTCCATTCAATATACAGGAGCGGGTGACTTATCTGTCTTGCTATACAGAGATAAAACCGGAGAGGTAGAGCAATTTGAATCATCAGGTTTATTGTTAGGTGTTTCAGAAGACGGTGAGTATGATAACATTGAAATTAAAATGGATAAGAATGATGAACTGATAATATTTACAGATGGAGTTATTGACTCAAGAAATCCGGAAGGAAAATCTTTTGGAATGAACAATACTATTGAAATCTTAAAAGAAAAAACGGATGATAATTATAAATTTGAATTGTTAAAGAGAAAATTTGTTGAATACACATTGAATAATTATGATGATGATGTAACATTAGTCGGAATAAAAAGAAACTAACATATATGTTTATATTAGAAATTTTATTTTGTTTATTCCTTTTTATTGTTATTTATTCATATGTAGGATATGGAATACTTATAACAGTTATAAATAAAATACCTTTTCTAAAAATTCTTTTTCCTAAACCAAAAAATTCATATTTAAACAAAAAAGATAAACTTGTGACAGAAAATTTATCATATCCTACGGTAACATTGATTATATCAGCATCAGGAGAGACTAAAGAACTAATCAGGGAAAAGATTCTCAATACAAATTCATTGGATTATCCTAAAGAAAAACTTGAAGTGATATTTGCAGTTGCTTTTGATTCTGACAGTGAAACTGATGAAACCGTAAATGAATATTATGAACATTTCTTGGAAGAGGTAGAAATAAAAGGTGTTACATCAAAGGATGAAGAAATTTATGTAAAATTTTTACCATTTGAAAACAGCAGTGATAAAAGCAGGAGTGAACTGATTGAAGAATTTTCAGAAACACTTAGTGAAAATGAATTTTCTTCTGCCGATATAACAATAAATTCAAAATTAAAATTAGACAAAATTAACAAGGAAGTTAATACTGAACAATCAGATTTGAGAGTATCTATAACTAAAGATGTGAGGCGTAAAGGTAAGATTTCGCAGGTTAATAGGACTGTAAATATTGCAACCGGAGAAATACTTGTGTTTTCCGATGCAAACAGTATGTTCAATTCAGATGCTATAAAAAATCTTGTTAAACATTTCTCTGATATTTCGGTCGGATGTGTTGCAGGAGAAAAGAGAGTTAAGTCAAATGATAAATCAACGAGTGGTGACGGCGAAGGTTTATATTGGAAATATGAATCATATTTAAAAAAACAGGATTCTGATTTATATACCGCATGTGGTGCAGCGGGAGAAATATTTGCTATACGAAAATCTCTTTGGGAGCAAGGCGTTCCGCAAAATGCTATTATTGAAGATTTTGTATTGTCTATGAAGCTCGTTGAAAAAGGATACAGAATAATTTATGAACCGAACGCATATGCTGAAGAAGAACCAAGTTTGAATATGGAATCTGAATTTAAAAGAAGAGTGAGAATTGCAGCCGGTGGATTCCAGGCAATTGTTTGGTTAAAAAAATTATTAAATCCTTTCTATTACAGAGTTGTAACTTTTGAATATGTTTCACACAGAGTTTTAAGATGGGCAATTGTTCCATTTTTATTGCCAATTATATTTCTTTTAAATATAGTTTTAAGTTTCATAAATCCAATATTTTATACTTATATTTTAATTATTCAAATTTTATTTTACATGTGTTCATTTATTGGATACTTATTAGAGAGTAAAAAAATAAAAATAAAAGTGTTTTATCTTCCATATGTACTGACTTTGATGAATGTTGCTGCAGTGTTTGGTTTTTTCAGATTTATCAAAGGTGAACAAACAGTAATTTGGGAAAAGGTAAAACGAATATAAATTCAAAGGAGAATTAATATGAACTATGAAGTAACAGAAGAAAACGGGGTAACCTGTATCAAAATCAATTTAAAAAGAGCTACTGTTGATGTCGTTAAAGAGTTCAAAGCTTTTTTATTTGATGTGATTGATAATCAACAAAAAAAGAAAATTATACTTGATTTATCAAGTGTAGAATTTGTTGACAGTTCATTTTTAGGAGCAGTTGTTTCAGGTTTAAAAAAAGTTACCTCTATAAAAGGTGATATCAAAGTTGTTGAATTGCAACCACCTGTTAGAGCTATGTTTGAACTCACAAGATTATATAAAGTTTTTGAAATCTTTGATAACAAACAAGACGCTATTAACAGTTTTTAATTTAAAAAAATAATCCGATGGATAAAATTACATTGTATGTTCCATCAAAGATTGAGAATATTCATTTTGTCAGTGATGTTACTGAGGCATTTTCAAGGTCAAGAATAAAATTTGAAAATGAATTTCGGGAAACTGAATTTATGACCGATTTGAAACTGATTATTTATGAACTATTCTCGAACTGTGTGTTGCATGGAAAAACCGAGAAGATAAAAATTACCTATGATATAGTAAATAATCATTTGGAAATTAAAATTGAGTTAGTTGGAAAAGGATTTATGATAAAACCTGTGAAATTATTATCACATCAGAAAGATTTATCATATTATCCGCCTTATCCTGCTGAAATCCATAATGATGAATTTATTTTATATCACGATTCTGAAAATGAAGTTATATGTAAGGTCTTGGGTGAAAAAGAATTGTTTTTTAAATGTATAAAATTACCGGAGGAAAATCCGGAAATTGAAAATTTACCTGAACATTTTGGAATTATGTTGATAACTTCTTTGTCTGAACATTTCTCTTATACAAGGTCTGAAGATGAAGTAGATATTTTTTTCCTTAAAAAAAGTATAAAAGAATTTATATGAAAGCGTTTATACTCTCGGCAGGTATTGGTTCAAGATTAATTCCGCTTACTTTGACTATTCCTAAGCCGATGTTGCCGATTGTAAATAAACCAGCTTTAGAGCATACCGTAATTCTTTGTAAAAAACATAATATCAAAGATATTAAAATGAATTTATTTTATCTTCCTGAAAATATTGACAAATATTTTAAGGATGGCAAAGATTTTGGTATAAATATCTCTTATTCACTGGAGAAAAAGTTATTAGGAACTGCTGGGGCGATAAAAAGAGTTCAGAGTTTTTTTAATGATACTTTTGTTGTTTTAAGCGGCGATGGGTTTACTAATATTGACCTCACTTCGATGCTAAAATTTCATAAGGAGAAAAATTCTAAGGCAACTATTGGGGTTAAACAAGTTGAAGATCCTTCAAAATTTGGAGTTGTCGTAACTGATAATGATAATCGAATTTTAAAATTTCAGGAAAAACCAAAAAAAGAAGATGCTCTATCAAATTTAATTAATACCGGAATATATATTTTTGAACCGGAAATTTTAGATTTAATTCCTGCTAAAGAAGAATATGATTTTGGTTATCAATTGTTTCCGAAGTTATTAGAAATAAATTATCCATTTTATGCTTTTCAGTCAGAATTTGACTGGAATGATATCGGAAGCTTAAAAGATTATTGGCAGGTAAATCTGGATGTTGTTTCCGGAAAAGTGAAAGATTTTGGATTTGATAGTTTTGCTGTTAAAAATAATGTGAAAATAGATGAATCATCTAAAATTGATAAAGATGTATTTGCAAATTCGGTGGGAAGTATTCTTATCGGTAAAAAATGCGAAATTAAAGAAGGTGTTAAACTAACAGGTCCTTTAGTAATAGGGGATGAAGTATATATTGATGAAAATGCAATATTAAGTGAAAGTGTTATATTAAGCAATACTTATGTGGGTAAAGAAGTTGAGATAAAACAATCAGTTGTAAATCAAAATTATCATTTAAGTGTTCCTAATAATTTTGGATTATTTATTGATGATGATAAAGTATTAAAATCACATCACATCGTTCCATTTAAAACAAGGTTCGATCAGTTTCTTATTAATTCAACTGATAGAATTGTTGCTTTTTTTGCTTTACTGTTTTTATCACCGGTGTTTTTGATTGTTGCAATTTTAATTAAAATAGGATCAAAAGGTCCGGTTTTTTATATTTCAAAAAGGTTAAAAGCACCTGAAGTTGAAAAAAAAGGTAATCACTGGTATGTTTTTATTAAGGAAAAACCTGTAAAATATTATGTCTTCAGAACTATGTATGTTGATGCTGATAAAAGAGTTAAAGATTTGAAAAATAAATATGAAACAGGTCCGTTTAGAAAAATTGAAAATGATCCCAGAGTTACAAAAATTGGAAAATTCTTGCGAAAAACTTCAATTGATGAATTGCCATTATTTTGGAATGTTTTGAAAGGGCAGATGAGTTTAGTTGGGATTTGGGCTTTACCTACTTATGAAGCAAAAGAATTGCTGGATGAAGGTCTGAAATCAGAATCGGGAAATGAATTACTTGATTTGTCCGAAACTGCAAAAGTGAGATTCCAGGGAAAACTTGGGTTAGCTGGTTTTTGGCAGGCAAGGGGAAGGTCTAACCTCACTGCAGAAGAAAGAGCTCTTCACGATACTATGCAGTCAGTAATGGAAAATATTGATTATAAAGATAAGCAATATCTTGGAGAATATGGAGAGTTTAAAACATACAAAGGATATTTAAAAGTATTATTTGAAACATTTAAATCAGTAATAAAAAGAGAAGGAGCTATTTAATGAAAGGTATTGTCCTCGCTGGTGGTGCAGGATCAAGGATGTATCCGATTTCTAAAATTTACAGTAAACAGTTAACACTGATATATGATAAACCTTTAATTTATTATCCTGTATCGGTGTTGATGTTGGCAGGTATTTCGGATATTTTAATAATATCAAACGAAGAAACAATTCCTCAATATCAAAAATTGTTTGGAAATNNACAACACCACGAGACATTGTTGTATTTGAAGAATTATTTGGAAATGGAAATCAACTTGGTATTTCTATATCTTATAAAGTGCAATCAGCTCCTAACGGAATTGCGGAAGCATTTATTCTTGGTGATGAATTTATAGGTCATGATAGTGTTAGTTTAATTCTCGGTGATAATATATTTTATGGCAGACTTGATTTCTTTTATCATGCAATTAAAAATAATCATGGAGCTACAATATTTGGTTATAAAGTAAATGATCCTGAAAGATATGGTATTGTTGAATTTGATAAAGAAGGTAACGTACTTTCAATTGAAGAAAAACCTGAAAAGCCAAAAACTAATTATGCTGTTCCCGGATTATATGTTTACAATAATGAAGTTGTAAAAATCTCTAAAAATTTAAAACCATCTCCAAGAGGAGAACTTGAAATTACAGATGTTAATAAAGAATATCTCAAACAAGGTACTTTAAGGGTTGAAAAAATAGGACGTGGTGTTGCTTGGTTAGATACCGGTACTCCACAATCTTTGCTCCAGGCATCTAATTTTTTTGGTGTTATAGAAGACAGGCAAGGTTTAAAAGTTGCATGCCTTGAAGAGATTGCATACAGACAAAATTTCATAGACAAAATTAAGCTACAAATCGCTATAAACGAAATGCCTAAATCATTATACAGAACATACTTAGAGAAATTCATTAAAGAAACAGATTGATGAAAGTAACAGAGACAAATGTAAAGGATGTTAAGATAATAGAGCCGGATATTTTCAAAGATAATAGAGGTTTTTTCTTTGAATCTTACTCAGTTTCTAAATATAATGGTATCGGTATTAATTCAAATTTTGTACAAGATAATATTTCACAATCTGAATATGGAACTATAAGAGGTTTGCATTACCAAATTGGTGAGTTTGCCCAGGGAAAACTTTGTCAGGTTATAAAAGGAAAAGTTCTTGATGTAGCGGTTGACATCAGATTTAATTCTCCGACTTTCGGAAAATGGTGTTCGATTGAGCTTAGTGAAGAAAATCATAAACAAATTTGGATTCCTCCGGGATTTGCACACGGATTTTCTGTCTTAAGTGATTATGCAATTTTTATGTATAAGTGTACTGCACCATACAGTAAAAAAGATGAACGTGGAATTATATTTTTTGATGAAGATTTAAACATTGATTGGAAAGTTGAAATTAAAAATATATCGGAAAAAGATAAATTAAACAAAAAATTTAAAGAAATTGATAAAGATTTCATTTAAAGTTAAAATTTTATAAATTGTCATCAATAATTAATAAAAATTAAAGTATGGACTTAGCTATTATTGGCACCGGATATGTGGGACTTGTTTCCGGTACTTGTTTTGCAGAAATGGGAAATCAAGTTATATGTATTGATAACTCACAAGAAAAATTAAAAAAATTAAGAAATAGAGAAGTTACTATTTATGAACCCGGACTTGATTTATTATTCCAAAGGAATATTGATAAAGGACGACTGACTTTTTCAGACGATTTAAAATCAGCAGTTTTAAACTCTGAAATTATATTTTTATGCCTTCCAACTCCGCAAGGTGAAGACGGTTCTGCTGATCTTCAATACGTAATGAAAGTTTCTGATGAGATTGGTAAAATTTTAAAAGAAAATAATGTTTCAGAATTCAAAATAATTGTAAATAAAAGCACTGTCCCGGTTGGAACTGCACAAAAAGTTGAGAAAATTATTTCTGATCATGGTGTAAATAATTTTGATATTGTTTCTAACCCTGAATTTTTAAGAGAAGGTTTTGCAGTAGATGACTTTATGAAACCTGACAGAATAGTAATCGGAAGCAGATCCAAAAATTCATTTGATAAAATGAGAACATTGTATGAACCATTTGTTCGACAGGGAAATCCGATAATTGAAATGGACACGGCAAGTTCAGAAGTTACAAAATATGCTGCTAATTCATATCTTGCAATGAGAATCACTTTTATGAATCAACTTGCAAATTTTTGCGAAGTTGTAGGTGCTGATGTAGATTTAATTAGAAAAGGAATGGGTGCTGATAATAGAATAGGAAAAAGATTTCTATTCGCAGGAATTGGATATGGAGGTTCATGTTTTCCAAAGGATGTAAATGCTTTGATTAAAACGTCAGAAGAAAATAATTCTGAAATGACAATTTTAACCGAAGTTGATAAAGTAAATAAATCTCAAAAATTAGTACTCGTAAATAAATTATTAAAATACTATGATAATAATATTAAAGGTAAACATTTTGCAATTTGGGGATTGGCGTTTAAACCAAACACTGATGATATGAGAGAAGCTCCTGCAATAATTATAATTAACGAGTTATTAAAACATGGTGCGACGGTTTCAGCTTACGATCCGGCAGCTCATGAAACGGCTCATTATTATCTAAAAGATACAATTACTTATTGTAAAAATGAATTAGATGCTTTGGTTAATGCTGATGCTCTTTTGATATTAACTGAATGGAATGAATTCAGAAATCCTGATTTTGAAGAAATTGCTTCGAAGTTAAAAGAAAAAGTAATTTTTGACGGAAGAAATATTTTTAATCCTGAAAAGGTTAAAGAATCCGGTTTTAAATATTTCAGTATAGGTAGAAATCCTGTTAACTAAATAAATTATGAAGTTTATTTTACTGCTATTTATTATAAGTTCTAATATTGCATACTCTCAAATTGATACTAATCGCATAGTAGAGATAGAGCCTCCTGTTACCGATACTATTGAATATTTAGTAAAACTTGCTTGGGAAAATAATCCTATGCCCCAATTATTCCGAAGTAAAAAGATTCAGGCAGAAGAAGAACTGCACCAATCACGATGGTCGTGGTTAGATGCTCTTAATTTTACATATACTTTTGACCCGAGCGGTTCAAATACAAATTCATCTGTCCAATCCACTGAAAGGTTGCAAAGGTTTGGAGTAGGAATTAGCGTAAATATCGGTTCACTTTTCAGGGTTCCGAGTGTAATTCGTCAATCAGAAGAAGAGGTTTTGGTTGCAAATGCAAATTTATTAAATCACAGGTTATATATCAGAACACAGGTTATCCAAAGATATGCACTTTATAAACAAAATATAGCAATGCTAAGAATCAGGTCTGAGGCGGTAAATGATGCTCAATCAACTTTGATGCTCGTGAGATATCGTTATGAAAATGGAGAAACTACTCTGGAGACCTATAACAACGCATTAAGAGTTTATACAGATAATCAGGAAAGACAAGCAGTATCAATAGGAGATTTAATGTTCACAAAAGCTTCTCTTGAAGAGATACTCGGTAAAAGATGGGAGGATATTTTTAAATAATGGATATTGTAAATTTTATAAAAATTTTATTAAGAAGAAAATTAATTTTATTTATTCTTCCTGTAATTGCCATTATAATTACATATTTCCTTGTGAAAAATTTGCCGGATGTGTATAAATCTACTGCACAGTTAGCAACAGGAATCACAGATGAATCTCAGCTTTCCATAACTGCAGAAGGGCAGGCACTTCAACAGTTTGATATTCAAAATAAATTTGGAAATCTCATTGAATTAATGAAATCAAAAAAAGTAATTGATTTAGTGGGGTTCAAATTATTAAAAAATGATTTATCAACTTCAAAGCCATTCCGTGAACCTTCTAAGTTAATGCTTACTTTAAATCAGGAAGCAAAAACTAATGTATTAAAAATTCTGGATTATAAGATTGATTCTATGCAATCGCTTACAAATGCCATTGCTGATGAGCGTGGGATAATCGAACTGCTCGAAAGTATGAAGTATGATTACAATTCTCTATTGACAAAAATGAAAGTTGAAAGAGAAGGAAGCAGTGATTTTATTAAAGTTGAATTTGAATCTGAAAATGCAGATTTATCAGCGTTTGTTGTAAACACTGAAATATTGGAATTTATAAGATATTTTAAAAAACTTACTGCAATAAAAAGTGATGTTGCATTAAATTACTTTGCAGACCTGGCTGAGCAAAAGAAACAAGAATTGGATGCTAAGATAGATGATTTAAAAAGATATAAAATGGCAAATGGTGTAATTAATCTTTATGAACAGACAAAAGCATTGGTTGATCAGAAATCTGAACTTGAACTTGCACGGGAACAACAGAATAAAAATATTCCGGCACTTAAGGAAGCAATTGATTTAATTGATAATAAGTTTACGGGAAAAGAAAAATTATATTTTGAAGCAGATGCACGACCATATAATGAAAGAATAGTATCTTTAAAAGACAGAATAAAAGTATTGACGGATGAATACATTACTAAAGGTTTAGATGACAAAGATATAGAAAATCAATTAATAGAAACAAAAAAACAACTTGAAGCGGAAATCACGATTGCCTCTGATAAATTTCTTATGGATCCTAATGCTCCAAAAGATGAATTAGTAGTTAAAAGAATTGAATATGAACTTGACCTAGAAATTTCAAGATACGCTGTTCAATCAATGGATAAAGAATTAGGAAGATTAAACCAGTTAGTTATGAGTTTTGCTCCCAAAGAAGCAGAAATTTCTGCATATGAAAGAGAAATAACTGTTGCTCAGGATGTATATTTGATGATTTTGAATAAATATAATTTGGCAAGGTTTGATAATATGAATTTAGTGGAAACTATGAAACAGACTGAGTTTGGGGAACCCGCAAATAAACCCGAAGCATCCAAGAAAATGTTAACCGTGATACTTGCTGGAGTTGTCAGTTTGCTAATGTCAGTTGTTTTAATTTTTGTTTTGGAATATATAGATCAGACTTTAAAATCGCCTAAACAGTTCACTAAGATAACGAATCTTGAATTATTAGGAAATTTAAACAGAGTAAAAAAATCTCAAATTAATTTAAAAGATATTTTTAGTGAATCTCAGTTAGATCCTGAATCAGAATTGTTCCGACAATTGCTTCGTTCTATGAGGTATTCACTTTCAGAGAAACTAAACGGAAAGAAATTCCTGCTAACAACAAGCACAGAAGATAACACCGGAAAAACTCTTGTTATTTCATGCTTAGCATATTCATTTGCATTAATCGGCAAAAAAGTATTAATAATTGATACTAATTTTTCTCACAATTCATTAACAATTAATTTTGGTGCTTCTCCTTCTTTGGAAGATTTCCTTGAAGATTTAGTTAGTGTTGATAATGCAATTTCAAAAACATCTATGAATAATATAGATGTAGTTGGTTGTCGGGGAGGTTCATACTCTCCGGATGAACTTGGTGGTTTGCAGAATTTTAAAAATAAAATAGTAAATTTAACTCACGGTTATGATTTAGTGATGATGGAAGGAGCTGCACTAAATAAACATTCTGATGCAAAAGAATTATCAAACATATCTGATTTAATAATAGCTGTTTTTTCAGCGAATTCAATAGTAGAGGATTCAGATAAATATTCGATTGATGCATTGATTTCATTCGGTGATAAATTTGCCGGTGCAGTTCTAAATAATCTATCTACTGAATATCTTGAAGAAGTTTATGGCGATATAGCAAAGAAAAGAAGTTGGTTTAGAAAATATACGAAAAAAATAGTAAAGCGAAATCTGAGTCAGAAGAAATTAAAAGATACTCAGGTATCATAAATAATTCTAACCTATGGTGATACTCACCTATATCTTGTATTTGCTGCAGTTTATCTTTATCTGCATACTTCTTTTTCCATTTATAAGTGTTCTCATATCACTATTTTTTCCAAAGAAAAAATTATCTTCTAATCCCAAGGTCGAAACAGATTTTGGGATTATTATTACCGCCTACAAAGAAACTGAAATTTGTATTCCACTCGTAGAATCTTTACTTTATCAAAACTACACCAATTATAAAATATATCTCGTTGCAGATGAATGTGATGTTTCAAAATTTAATTTTAATTCAGATAAAGTAAAAATTTTGGAACCAGAAATAAAGCTTGGTTCAAAAGTAAAATCAATTCTATACGCAATTAAAAACTTTGAATATAAACATAGTGCAATTATAATTTTTGACCCGGATAACTTAGCCCATCCGTTATTTTTAAATAAAATGAATAAATATTTTCAAAACGGATATAAAGCGGTTCAGGGAAGAAGAGTTGCTAAAAATTTAGATTCGTTTTATGCTTGCCTTGATGCAATGAGTGAACACTATTATAATTATACAACTAAATATGTTCCATTTAAAATCAATTCATCCTCAACTATTGCCGGAAGCGGAATGGGAATTGAATATGATTTATATTTAAAAAATTTAAACAGCTATTCACAATCAATATCAGATGGAAAAGTAATAGTAGCAGAAGATAAGGATTTACAGGCACATTTGGTATCTGAAGGAATTAAAATTGCATTTGCAAGTGATGCATTTATTTTTGATGAAAAAGTTGCAACCGCATCTCAGGTAGAAAGACAACGAACAAGATGGATTAATTCATATTTTTTATATGCAAGAACAGCAATTGGGTTAATGTTCAAAGGAATTATTTCTCTTAATTGGAACAGATTCTATTTTGGAATAAATTCAGCATCACCTCCGTTATTTATCCAGATTTTGATTTCAATTTTTTTTATTACTTTAAATGCCATTTTACTAAATAGTTTTGCTTACGTATGGATAACTGCATTAATTCTGTTTGCTCTGAATATACTGTTTGTGCTGATGCTGACTAAAGTTGAAAAACAAATATGGAAAGCATTACCCGCGATTCCATTATTTATGTTCAATCAAATTTTAGCATTAATCAGACGGAAGAGATCGAACAAAGAATTTATGGAAACTGCTCACACAAAATTTTTATCCATAAATGATGTTTTAGGATATGATACAAAGAATAAGAAAATAAGAATACTCGAGACAATCAGACAGGGAAATTTTGGAGGAGGTGAAACATATTTATATAATTTAGTAAGTAATTTGGACAAGGAAAAATATGAACCAATTGTTTTAAGTTTTACCGATGGTGAAATGATAAAAAAATTAAATGAAATCGGAATAAAAACATATATAATTATCACACACACTCCATTTAATTTTTTCGTTTATCGTAAGGTTAGTGAAATTATTAAAAATGAAAATATTGATTTCGTTCATATACATGGAACTCGTGCTTGCTCAAACACACTTATGCCAGCAAGAAATCTTGATAAAAAAACAATTTATACAATTCATGGTTATTCTTTTCATCCGGGTTTAAATAAGATTAAATATGCATTAAGAAAGTTTTCCGAAAAATTTTTAATCAAAAGATCTGATGTGGTTATTTGCGGCTCAAAAAATGATATTCAAACAGCAAGAGAGATGGTTCCGAAAGGGAGATTTGAATTAATTTACAATAGCATAAACACTGAGGAATATAAACCGTTTCCTGATTTGACTTATAAAAGAAAGCTCGGATTCCAAGATGATGATTTTGTTATTTGTTTTATGGCAAGATTTACATTTCAAAAAGATCCTAAAACTTTTATTTCTTCTATTCCAATGGTTAAAAAAAATGAAAAAATAAAATTTTTAATGATTGGTGATGGTGAACTAAAAGCTGAATGTATTAACTTGGCAAAAAAATTAAACATTGAAGATAAAATTACATTCTCAACTTTTACCTCTGAAGTTAAAGAAGTTTTAAATTCGGTTGATATTTTTGTTTTGCAATCATATTGGGAAGTTGTCCCGTTAGGTCTTCTTGAAGCAATGTCAATGAAAAGATTTTGTATCGGAAGTAATATAGGTGGAACAGATGAAGCGATTGTTGATAATCATAATGGATTTTTAATCCCTGTCAACAACTCTGAAGTATTGGCTGATAAAATAAATTATATTTATGATAATCAAATTAATTTAGGATTTATAAAAGAAAACGCAAGACAAACAGTTATTGAAAAATTTAATCTGAAAAATTTAATAAAGGAAAATGAATCTATTTATAATGAATTATATAAATCCTAATTAGCAGATATGGCATTTTCCAAGAATTCATATTGGATGAAATCAGGTGTTTATACTATTCTGCAAAGAGTTACAAATCTTTTTACCGGATTTGGAAGTTTTTTTATTTTAGTTAGAACTTTTGATAAAGATGAAATGGGGGCATATGCTTTGTTTCTGACGGTCTCATCATTAATTGAGGTAAGTAAAAACGGATTAATTCAAAATGCTCAAATAAAATATTCAGCATCTGCTTCTGAAGAGGAATACCCTAAAATACTTAGTGCATCTTTTACGTTGAATGTATTAATTGCAGTTTTCCTCATTATAGTTTTATTAATCTTAGCAAATCCGTTAAGTGAATTATGGAAATCTCCCGATCTTAAAAATATGTTTTATCTGTATTGCATCACAACTCTTATTTTGGTTCCATTTTATCAGTTTAATTTTATTCAGCAGGCAAATCTCGATTTCAAAGGAATTTTTTACAGTTCTCTTGTCAGGCAAGGTATATTTTTTACAGGAATATTAGTATCAGTGATTATAGGATATAATATTTCTTTAAATGAAATTGTTTGGTTAATGACAATCGGTGCTACATTAGGCACATTGGTTTCATATCCATTTGTCAAAAAATTTTTTAGAATATCAAAAAAAATAGAATGGGTTTGGGTTAAAAAACTTTTTCATTACGGAAAATATGTCTTTGGTACCAATGTAAGCTCTATGATATATTCAAGTATTGATCAGATGATGTTAGGTTCATTATTAGGACCAAAAAATGTTGCGGTTTATAACACTGCAGCTCGTGTTAATAATTTTGTTGAAGTTCCATTGTCTGCAGTGGCGGCAATAGTATTTCCGCAGAGTGCAAAAAGGATTGAAACTGAAGGTAAGCAATCTGTCTGTTATTTATATGAACGTTCAGTAGGTCTTTTGCTGGCAATGATTATCCCTATAATTATAATTACTTTACTCTTCACAAAAGAGATTATTTGGGTAATAGCAGGAGATCAGTATTATTCTTCAATTCCTATTCTTCAGTTAATTATTCTCGGTACTTTTCTGCAACCTTTTGGAAGACAATTTGGTGTTGTTATGGATTCTATAGGAAAGCCAAATATAAATTTTAAGTTGCTTGTCTTAATTGCAGTAATAAATATAATTTTAAATTATATTTTCATTACAAATTTTGGAACAATTGGTGCTGCAATAGGAACTATGATTTCATTATTTATATTTTTTATAATTAATCAAATTATACTGAAAAAAGAAATTGGTGTGAAAACTCATCATTCGTTCATTTATATGTATAAATTTTATATCGAAGGTTTTAATGTAATCAAAAATAAAATAATTAAAACTAAACAGTAAAAGTTGACAGATATTATAAATAACAGAGATATTGTGGTAGTAGGGCAGCAGGCATGGGATGTTGATATTGGAAGCAATAATATAAATATTGCCAAAGAGTTTGCCAAACACAATAGAGTATTATATGTAAATCCTCCATTAGATACTATTACTGTATTAAGATATAAGAATGATGAAAAAGTTAAAAAAAGACTTAATATAATAGCAGGTTCTGAAAAAGATTTACTAAAAGTTGGTGATAATATCTGGACTTTTTATCCTAAAATTAAGTTAACATCTTCTAATTGGATAAAGATATCTAAGATTTTTGATTTTATGAATAAAAAAAATAATATTAAATTTGCAAATGAAATAAAAAGAGTAATTAATGAATTAAATTTTCAAAATATTATTTTGTTTAATGACAGTGATATGTTCAGGAGTTTTTATTTAAAAGAGTTACTGCAACCTGATATATCTGTTTATTACAGCAGAGATAATATGATTGTTATGGATTATTTTAAAACTCATGGGGTAAGAATAGAAGCAGAGTTAATCAGAAAATCTGACTTAGCCGTTGCAAATTCAACTTATCTTTCTGAATACTGTAAAAAATTTAACCCAAATTCATTTTATGTAGGACAAGGATGTGACCTGAGTTTATTTAACAAAGAATTGATTAAAGGTGAACCTGATGATGTAAAAGATATTTCTCACCCTCGAATCGGATATGTTGGTGCTTTACTAACATTAAGACTTGACATAGAAATAATTGAGTATATAGCAAACTATAATTCAGAATGGCAAATAATTTTAGTAGGACCTGAAGATGATACATTTAAAAACAGCAAATTGCATAATATGAAAAATGTTCATTTTACAGGACCGAAGGATTCTGCTTTATTGCCTGCATATATTAATTCTTTTGATATTTGTATAAATCCGCAATTGTTAAATGAAGTAACAATAGGTAACTATCCAAGAAAAATTGATGAGTATTTGGCAATGGAAAAACCTGTAGTTGCTACTAAAACAATTGCAATGAGTATTTTTTCTGATTATACTTATTTAGCAAACAAAAAAGAGGATTATGCAAAACTTATTGAAATTGCTTTAAAAGAAGATTCTGAAATTAAAAAATCTGAAAGAAGAGCTTTTGCTTCATCACATACTTGGGAAAATAATGTAAAGGAAATTTATAAGGCGATTAATTACATTTATAAACAGAGAAATGGGAATTAAAGAAAAAATAATATCGAATCCAAAATTAAAAAAGTTTATTCATAGATTAATTATCCCGGAAAATCAAGCAAGACCAAGATTGTGGGTCAAATGGTTTTTAAATCCTTTTAAGCATAAAAAGGGTAAAGGTTCAAAAATATGCAGATGGACTCGTATGGATGTTTTACCATTTAATAAATTTGAACTCGGTGAATATTCTACAATTGAAGATTTTGCAACTGTTAATAATGGAGTCGGAGATGTCATTATAGGTGTTAAAACAAGAATTGGTTTAGGAAATGTAATTATTGGTCCGGTTCAAATTGGTAATAATGTAATGCTCGCACAAAATATTGTTCTGTCAGGATTAAATCACAGTTATGAAAATATTGAAATACCTATAATGAATCAGCAAGTAACTAAATCTAAAATCATAATTGAAGATGATTGCTGGATTGGAGCAAATTCAATAATTTTATCAGGCATACAAATTGGTAAACATTCCGTGGTTGCCGGCGGAAGTGTAGTAACAAAAAATGTACCACCTTATAGTGTGGTTGCCGGTAATCCGGCAAAAATTCTGAAGAAATATAATTTTGAATCTAACAAATGGGAAAAAGTAACATAAAAATTGAAAAAAAATCTGATGTTGAAATTTCAACTGTAGATAAACTGAAAGAAAAAATGGCGATTGCTTTATGTTTAATTACATGTATCGGTTTATTTCTAAAAATTGTTTTCTTTTAAATGAACAATACTGATTTAAATAATGAAAATAATATGACTGTTGATTTGTCTATTGTAATTGTAAGCTGGAATACAAAAGAACTTTTGAAAAATTGTATCCAATCTGTTATAAATGAAACTGTAAAATATTCTTATGAAATCATAGTGGTTGATAATAACTCCCCTGATAAATCAGCAGATATGGTTAAAGAATTATTTCCGAATGTGAAATTAATTGCTAATAATATAAACAACGGATTTGCACCGGCAAATAATCAGGGAATAAAAATATCAGTCGGAAAAAATATTTTACTTTTAAATCCTGATACTATTATTATCAATAATGCGATTGATAAAATGATTGATTATTTATATTTACATAAAAATGAAAAAATTGGAATTATAACATGTAAATTATTGAATGATGATATGACCTTACAAAAATCAGTCAATGATTTTTTTAATATTTGGAGGTCGTTTTTTGAAAATAGATTATTTGCTGATTTGTTTTCAAAACTAAATACAAAAAAATCGTTTATGACTTTTTGGGATCATAGTGAAACAAGAGAAATTGACTGGGCTTATGGTGCGGTCTTGTTATATACTCGGGAAGTAGCAGATAAAGTAGGGATGCTTGATGACAGATTCTGGATTTATGCGGAGGAAATGGATTTTTATATAAGAGTTAAAAGAGCCGGTTATAAAGCAATATTTTTACACGATGTAGAAATTATCCATTATGGAAAATCAAGCTCAAGGCAAAGACGTGCTGAAATGTTTATTCAAAATTACAAAAGTTTTTATCTTTTTCTGAAAAAACATTATTCATATTCCGTGTATCTTACTTATAGAATCAGAACTTATATATATATGATTTTGTGGATATTAAAATTCTCATTAAGTTTTGTTTTCCATAAATTAACGGGTAAACCAACCGATGAAGATTCAAACCAAATTGGAATATATTTCAAAACATTTTTATGGCATTTTAAAAGAGATAGTTTCGTAAAATTATGATGAATGATTTTATTATAAATATTGAAAATCCTTTACGTGACAAATCTGTATTTGAGAGGTCCGGCTTTTGGATTTATCAAAAAATTGTTCAGGAAAAATTCTATAATTGGTTTGGAATTTTAGTTTTACTTGCAATTACTGTCTGTATGAGCATAGTAGTTTCAAACTTCGGATTAATTGGTGCAATTGTTGCTCTCGCTTTGGTTGTAGGGATACCATCGGCTATTGCATCATTTTTTAATCTTAAGTTTGGTGTTGTTTTCACAATATTTGTTTCATTTTTCATTTTAGGTATCAAAAGAGTTTCCGGAGATTTACAAGTCGGTATATTAATNNTATTAATGGATTTATTTATCGCTCTTTTATTTTTTGGAATGTTTGTTAAACAAATTGAAACTAAAAGCTGGAAATTTGCAAATAATCCTATAAGTAAAATAATTTTAATCTGGATAGTCTATAATTTATTACAGAGTGCAAATCCGTTTGCAGAATCAAGATTAGCCTGGGTTTATACAATCAGAGGTGCAGCCGGAATAATGATTTTTTATTTTATCTTATTATATACTATTGAGTCAAAAAAATTTATAACTGTTTTAATTAATCTTTGGATTGTTTTAGCATTAATAGGGGCACTCTACGGGATTTTTCAGGAATATGTCGGCTTTCTACCATTTGAAACTCAATGGATTATGGAAAGTCCTGAAAGATATGGACTTCTTTTTCAGGCAGGTAAATTCAGAAAATTTTCATTTTTCAGTGATCCTATGATTTTCGGATTTTTGGTTGCTTTTACAGGAATTTTATGCTTTATATTAGCAACAGGTCCATATAAAAAAATATTAAGATTATTTTATTTTTCATCCGGCATTCTTATGATGATGGCAATGTTATTTTCCAGTACTCGAGCTGCATTCGTATTACCTGTGGCAGCATTAGCATTTATTTCATTTATCACTTTAAATAAAAAATTAATGCTCTTCGGAGTTTTTGCTGTTTTTGCCTTAGGCGTCATTTTAGTTATTCCCAGTTCTAATCCTGAAATAGTCAGGTTACAATCCGCATTCAGACCTGCACAAGATCCATCATATCAGACAAGAATAAAAAATCAGGCATTTATCCAACCTTATATTCAATCTCATCCTTTCGGTGGCGGAATGGGAGCAACAGGGGAGTGGGGAAAAAAATTTTCACCATGGTCACCACTTGCAAATTTTCCACCTGATAGCGGATATATCAGAACAGCAGTGGAAATGGGATGGGTCGGTTTGTTTTTACAATTGCTTATGATATTTATAGTTTTGTATTTTGGAATTAAGGATTACTTCAGAATTAAAGATAAGGAATTGAAAAATTATTCTTTAGGAATGTTAACGGTTTTATATTGTTTGGCAATTGCTAATTTTCCTCAAGAAGCAATTGGTCAATACCCTACAAATTTATTATTTTTTGTTGCTATTGCTATAATCAATAAATGCAGGCAGTTTGATGAAACATCATACAATTTAATTTCAATAGAAAAATAATGAGAGATTTTACTATTCCCAAATGGGTTAAAAAAAATATGTTTAGATATGAAGGAGTCAACGGATTATCAAATGAATTTTATTCCTCGATTTCTAAAAGATTTGAAAAATTTCATTGTGAGAATCCTGATGTATCAATAGTAATACCTGCTTGGAATGAAGAGAATAATCTTGCCAGAACATTAAACTCACTTTCATTCATTGAAACAAAATATAATGTTGAAATTATAGTTGTTAATAATAATTCAACTGATAAAACTCAGGAATTGCTTGACAGATGCGGAGTAAAATCTTTTTTCCAACCAAAACAGGGAATTAGTTTTACAAGACAAATGGGTCTTGAAATGTCAAAAGGAAGAATTGAACTTTGTGCTGATTCAGATACAATATATCCTTCTACATGGGTTGATGGTTTTGTTGAAGCATTAAGTAATAAAGAAGTAACCTGTGCTTACGGGAAATATTCATTCATTCCACCGAAGAAAACTCCACGACCTGTAATGGCAGTTTATGAAATGGTTTCTAACTCATTGTTCAGTTTAAGAAGAAAAAGAAGAGAAGATTTAAATGTTATGGGTTTTAATTTTGGTTTTAGAAGAGAAGATGCTTTTAAAGTCGGTGGTTTCAATTTAGAGAGAACTATATGGGAAGACGGTTGGATGGCATTGAAACTTTCTGAAATAGGTAAAATTAGTTTAGTTAAAACAAAAAATTCATCAGTATGGACACTTGCAAGAAGATTGGAAATTGATGGCGGATTATTCAAATCTATATACAAAAGATTTAAAAAAGAAATTCCAAGACTTGGTGAATATATTTTTAAAAAAGATATTAAATATTAATTATGAAATTTGAAAAATCACTTTTTTTTACAGAAGGTATTGATATTAAAACAAATTTAGAAAATCAATTTCTTGAACATCTTGAATTTGATTTAGTAAAAGATAAATCTAATGTAACTAAAAATGATCTTTTAAAAGCACTTTCTTTAGCAATAAGAGATAAACTTATTAGAAACTGGATTAGAACTCAACATGAATATTCTGAGGACAATGTAAAAAAAGTTCACTATTTATCTTTAGAGTTTTTGATGGGTAGTCTTCTTGGTAATACATTAATAAACTTAGACCTATATGATGAAAGTTATAAAATGTTAAACGAACTCGGTTTCAGTCTTGAGGATGTAATAGAAAGTGAACATGATATGGGGCTTGGAAATGGTGGTTTAGGCAGACTTGCCGCATGCTTTCTTGACTCTATGTCCACGCTTGAATTACCTGCATATGGTTACGGAATAAGATATGAATATGGAATATTTGAACAGGATTTTGAAAATGGCAATCAAATCGAAAAACCGGATAACTGGCTTAAAACGGGAAATCCTTGGGAAATTCTGAGAAATGAGCTGAATTATAAAATAAAATATTCCGGTTCTGTAAAATCATTTATTGATAATTCTGGAAATTTAAAATTTGATTGGATTCCATCTGAAGAAATTAATGCTGTTGCTTATGATGTACCGGTTCCTGGATATAAAAACAACACTGTTAACAACCTGCGACTATGGAGAGCAAGAGCTACTGATGCATTTGATTTTAATGACTTCAATAAAGGTGATTATATGTCTGCAGTCGAATCAAAAAGTGCATCAGAAATTATCTCTAAAGTCTTATATCCAAATGATTCTATACTGTCAGGAAAAATATTGAGGTTGAAGCAGCAATATTTTTTCGTGAATGCAACTCTTCAAGACATTATTAAAAATCACAAACGACTTAACAAAAGCATTACAAATTTTGCAGAAAAAAATGCTATTCAATTAAATGACACTCATCCTGCTCTTGCAATACCTGATTTGATGAGAATTTTGATTGATGAAGAAGGTTTAGACTGGGATACTGCATGGAAAATTACTGTAGATACTTTTGGTTATACTAATCATACCATAGTTCCTGAAGCATTAGAGGAATGGTCAGTAAGTATTTTTGAATTTTTATTGCCTCGTCATCTTCAGATTGTTTATGAAATAAACCAAAGATTTCTTGATTTTGCAAAAGAGAAATTTAATTTTAATGAAGATGTAATAAAAAAACTCTCGATAATACGTGAAGGTGATGAAAAATTTGTAAGAATGGCAAACCTTGCTATTATCGGCAGTCATTCGGTAAATGGTGTTGCTGAATTGCATACTAAAATTATTAAAGAGCAAATTTTTAAAGATTTTTATGAGATATTTCCTGAAAAATTTAATAATAAAACAAATGGAATTTCACCAAGAAGATTTTTAAAACAGGCAAATCCATTATTATCAAATTTAATCAGTGAAAAAATCGGGAATGATTGGATTTATAATTTAAGTGAGTTAAAAGAAATAGAAAAATATCAAAATGATGAAAATTTCAGAGAATTATGGAAAGAAATAAAATATGCTAACAAACTGAATTTAATTGAATATATCAAAGGAAAATATAATATTAAGATAAACCCTGATTCACTCTTCGATTCACAAGTAAAGAGATTTCATGAATACAAACGTCAATTATTAAATGTATTTCACACTATCCATTTTTATAACCGTATTTTAAAAGGTGAAAATGTTGTACCAAGAACAATAATTTTTTCAGGTAAGGCAGCTCCGGGATACGTCACAGCAAAAGTTATTATTAAATTGATTAACTGTGTGGCAGACGTAGTGAATAATGATTCAAGAGTCGGAAATAAGTTAAAGGTTTTGTTTCTGAAGAATTATTCCGTTTCACTCGCTGAGAGAATTATTCCGGCTTCAGATTTATCAGAACAGATATCTACTGCCGGTTTTGAAGCATCCGGCACCGGTAATATGAAATTTGCATTGAACGGAGCTTTAACTATTGGAACTTTAGACGGTGCCAATATTGAGATAAAGGAAGAAGTTGGTGAAGAAAATATTTTTATATTCGGATTGAAAGATAATGAGATTTTAGAACTTAGAAAAAACGGATACAATCCTAAAATATTTTATGATAATGATTCGGATTTAAAAAAAGTAATTGATATGATTCAAAATAATTATTTTAACAGAAATGAACCGGGAATTTTCAAAAATCTGATTGATGATTTAATTAATAGAGATTTTTATTTCCTTTTCGCAGACTTCAGAGATTACATTGATACACAATTAAAAGTAGAAAATTTATATAAAAATTCCGATGAGTGGACGAGAAAATCTATTCTAAACGTTTCGAGAATAGGTAAATTTTCAAGTGACAGAACAATAAAAGAATATGCTGATGAAATTTGGAACGTAAAACAATTAAAAGTATTATGAAAAAATTATTTTTCTTTTTAATTCTTTGTATTTCGGGTGAGTTATTGGCTTCAGGTGTTGGAACTAAATTCCAACTTTACGTACCTCCTAATGCTGCAAACACCAACAGAGAAGTAGCTGTTATGATTACAGCAATTTATGATTCCACATATATCAATCTGAAAGATGATAACGCTGATGGTGATAATGATGATTCATATTCCGGTTTATTAAGACTTGGTGAGACATATATCAGATATATAAAAGATGGGTCTGTAAATGATGATGCCGGAGGTAAGTGGGATGGAGATTACTTTGTTTTAGAATCAAATAAACCGGTTATTTTTGGACAGTTTGTAAAGGGAGATAATGCACAAGAGTTTGCTGTTTCTGATAATGGAACAATGAAAGGTACTGTGTTTTATTTATATACTCCACAATCAGTCTCTTCCAAAAGGGATTTAAATGTATTTGCCTATGAAGATAATACACAAATTACATTAAAAGATATTACAGTCTCTGCACAAAATTCTACCGGTGTAGCAAGAGTAAATCTGAATTCAACAAATATAAAATTTTCAACAACTTTAAATACAAAACAGGATTTATTAGAAGTTAAAACTAACGGGAGAAATGCACTTGATAATGGAAAAACATACCTTCTAATAACTAATAAACCTGTAACTGTACAGATTGGTTCTCTTTATCAGTCAACCAGACATTCCGGGTCTTATGTTCCGGGTATTAAAGGTTCCACTTTGGATAACTTTTTTTATTTTGCCATTCCAAATGAAAAAAAGGGGGAGCAGGAATTAAAAATTGTAAGTTTCAATAATAATACAAATGTAAAATTAGACAGATTAAATACATCTGATGGGCAATGGATTAACATTGGTGATTATAACTTGAATCAGAATGGATATCAAACTTGGCTGGCAGGCAATAATGATCAATTTCCATTATTCAGAGTTCAAGCAACCGGAGGCAATGTTTCTTTATTTCAATGTAATTATTTTGAATCAGGAAATAACAACGGCAGAAATGATGAATATGCATTTACACCTTCAGATAACGGAGATAAAGCAGGTCAAAATTTTACATTATGGTTACCCGAACCGGGAGATATGTCAAATTGTAAAGATCCTTTTACCGGGTCTAACTATGGAACAAGGTATTCTCATTTGTTTTTATATGCCAATGCCAATGCAAATGTTACTATTATAGATTTAGCAACTAATGGAAGTGTGATTAATACAAATTTTCAAATAAACGCCGGTAGATATTATGATTTTAAAGTGAATAGCAATACTTATAATTCTCTTACTCAAAGCAGCAGGCAACCTTATTTAAAAATAACCTCATCATCTCCAATTGTAACGGGAATTTCAAGCTGGTATAATTCTTGGTTTTCTTTTGCAACAAGTTCAGTTGCAAACAATCTGTCAATAAACTCAAAACTAAATTTTGACTCAGTATATTCCGGAAATAATGTTACTTATTCAGGTGTTTCAAAAAATTCCGGTTATAATTTTACAACTAAAAAATTAACCGTTATTATTCCGGATGGTTTTAATGTTGTTTCATCTTCTTTAACAACTCAATCTCAGGGGAATGTGGGTTCAGGAACAGTCACAGCAGGAGGCAATAACAGTAAAAATATTGTTTGGAATAATTTCACTTTCAACCCTAATGACAGTCTCAATTTTAGCGTTGTAGTTTCGGCACTTTCCAATTTTACGAATGGTAGCCCTATTCCGAACGGTACAGAATTTAATTTGATTTCAAATATTTTAGGTCAGACTATTAGTGATACATTGACATCACAGGCATCATCAGTTCTAAAAATTAAAAACAACAATGCTTATATAAAAACAGAAAAATATATAACTGCGTTTGAAGATCTCAAAAACAGTTCATGGAATGACTGGGATGTTAACGATTGGGTTGCCGGGGTAATTCAAACTTATCAAGGGGATTCATTAGGAAGACTTACAAAAGCGACTTTTGATATAGAATCCCTCGCTCGTGGGTCATCATTTGATCATTCATTTTATTTAACACTGAAGCTGTTAGGAAATTCAACTTCGACTTTAACCGTTAGAGATTCACTCGGAAATATTGTAACAGATGAAAGTTTTTCGAATCAACAAAACTCCGGAAATTTCAATGTTAAAATTTTTAATTCTACAAAAAAAGCACTTCCTCCTGCACCCGGTATGTTTGCTACCAATACTTTTTTTGGTCAAAATTTTACGGTAAAAGGTTGGACTGCAAAACTTGAAGTAACGTTTAGTGACAGATTAAATTTAATTAATGAGTTAGACGATAAAAAAATTGACCCTTGGATTTTAACTCAATATGGTAATGAAATACATATTGCGTCAATATCAGGATTAGCAGGCAATACTCAAAATGTTGATAACAATGTTATATTAAATACACCATTGTATAGTTACTTTCTTGCTTTAGGGTATAAAGTTCCGTTTGACTGGAAGTGGCCTTATGAAGGACCTTCTTTCCCAATATGGGTGGCATATCCGGAGTTTCAAGATTACATAATTAGCGGTGAATTTATAAATAATGACTGGTATGAATACCCTGATACTTCAAAAGTATGGAAAAGAAGAATCGTGGAAGAGGATAATAAATTAATTACGCTTAAAAATTTCATTCATACAGAAACTGACAACTACAGAGGTCAAAGTATATTTCTTGACACTATCGGAAAATTTTTCGGTTCACCGAAAATAGCAGATGTGAATCGTGACGGAAATATGGAAGTGTTTATTGGCTGTTTGGATACAAGATTATATGGATTTAATTCTTCAGGTGAAAACCTACCGGGATTTCCAATTCCAACCGGAGGAATTATCCGTTCAACGCCTGCGATAGATACAAATTATAACGGAGCGAGTATTATAGCATTTGGCTCTGATGATGGCTATCTATATTGTGTAACCTCTGCAGGAAAAACTTTACCGGGATTTCCCGTCAATACAGACGGTCCAATTAAATCTTCACCTGTAATTGCTGATTTAAGAGGAGACGGTCAAAAATATATTGTTGTATTTTCCGGTAGCGGAAAATTGTTTATTTACAATTTACAAGGCGACTTAATTTCAGGATTCCCTAAAACAATTCAAAAATCATTTGACACATTTGGAAGTCTTTTAATTTTGCCTTCACCTGCTGTTGCTGATTTATTCAATGATGGTTCCAGAGAAATTATAACCGGTACTATTGATAGTAATTTATACGTTTTATCAAATAACGGAGAAGTGTTGCGTGGGTTTCCGCAAAAACTTGATAATTTGGTTTATTCTTCCCCAATCGTTTCAAAGTTTCAGGATGGTACAAATAAAATAATTTTAGCTACTTCTGGTGGTACAATTTATATCTTCAATTCAGATGGAAATATTTTTAGCCGGAAAAAATTAGCTGATGAATTTATTACTTCTCCTGTGATTTATGATATTAATAAAGACGGAACGAAAGATATTATAATTGCATCTACAGACGGAGTTATCCATTGTTTAAACAGTGAAAATCTCTCTACTCAATGGACATTTCAAGGAGTATCAAGTATTCTTTCAACTCCGGTTATTGCTGATATTAACGGTGATGATTTTGCAGAAATAATTATTTCAAATATGATGGGGGCAACTCTTGTGATTGATCATGAGGGATTTATAGATGAATTAAATACGAGTTCAATACCACTTTTCAATTCTTGGGTAGTCTCAAGCCCTGCTATAGGAGATATAAATGGTAACGGTAAGTTAGACCTGATTTTGGCATCGTATGATGAAACAATAAGAGGATTTGAATTTACAAATTCAAACAGCAGTTCAAAAGTTTTCTGGCAATCATTTGGTTATAATATAGGAAATACAAGGTGGGATGAAAGTGATTATTCACCACCTCCTCAACCGGATCAGTTGGGAAGGATTTTCAATTATCCGAATCCTGTAACAGAAGATAAAACTACAGTCAGGATTGAGTTGCCCGTTAATTCAGAAGAAATAACAATGAGAATTTTTGATCTCGGTGGTGAGCTTGTAAAAGAAGTTTCAAAAAAAGAATTATATAAAAATGGAATTTACTGGGATTATGTCTGGGATTTAAAAAATGGTAAAAATGTTATAGTTGCCAACGGTATATATTTAATTCAGGTAGAAGCAAAAGTGAATGGAGTTTCTTATTCCAAGAATCAAAAGATGGGAGTTGCAAGATGAAAAAATTTATTTTCTCAATATTTATATTATTTATATTTACAAATCTTCAATCACAAACTCAGGATAGTGGTGAGCCGGGTGCTTTTTTGAAAAATGGATTCTCAGCCAGAGCTAACGCAATGGGGCAGGCGTTCGTTTCTATTGCAGATGATGCGTCTGCAATTTTTTATAATCCCGGTGGTATGATAAATATAAAATCTACTTCAATTACGGGTATGTATTCAAAATTGTTTAATGATGTTGATGGAGTAAATTACGGTACTTTTGGTATTGTGAATAATTTTGATTTTGGAATTGTAGGATTTGGAGTAGTATATATGAGTGTAAACGATATACCTTATGTTGAAAATGAAACAGGTCCCACCGGGATAAATTTTAACAGTAATCAATCTGTATTTTATCTTTCATATACTAAATATTTTTTAGATAATCTGAATATTGGCGGGTCTTTTAAATTTTTAAATCAATCACTTGCTGAATATTCTGGAAGCGGTTGGGGTTTAGATCTTGGTGTTTATTCTAATGTAAATAAAAATATAACGGTAGGTCTTTTGTTTCAGGACTTGATTGCTCCAAAAGTTAAGATTAATAATTCTGAGGACGTTTATAATACAAAAGTAAAATTTGGATTTGTTTACAAACCTATACCTGAGTTAAAAATTTCACCTGAAGCAATATTCGAAACCGGGAAAGATGAAATTTTTGCAATCGGAGCTGAATATTTATTATTCAAAGATATTCTCGCAATTAGAAGCGGATATAATACCACATATAATTCATTTTCTGCCGGTGCAGGTATAAAGTATAAATATGTAGCTTTGGATTATTCATTTAATACTCACAAATATCTCGGAAATGTGAATAGGTTTGGGCTGAGATTGGATTTTTAGAACAACTGATCGCAAATATATTGCACTGCTGAGTATGATATAATTTCTCTGTCTCTATATGTCGATTGAATAATATCATTTTTAGAACTAAGTATTCCATTCTGTAAAATTACAGGTTTAAAATCTCTTTCTATTGCACCATTATAAGTAAATAAAACGCAATTTTCTGCTGAAAATCCGCAAAGAATTAAAAAATTTACTCCGTTAGATTTTAAAACATTTTCCAAATCGGTATTCCAAAAAGAATTACTATATTTTTTTTCAATAATTAGTTCATCTTTTGAAATTTTGATATCTGAAATGATTTCATACATTTCACGGTTCTCATCATTTATATTTTCAATATCTTTAATATGAATTACGGGAAGATTTTTACTTCTCAATATATCTGCGGTATAATTAATATATTCACAAACAGATAATATTTCTTTAGTGCTGACAATATTTTCCAAATAAATTTTTTGCATATCAATATTTATAAGTGCAATTTTATTTTTCATTTATTAATATTTAGATGAAAATTTATTAGAAGAATTTAAGATAATCCAAATCCCTGATAATACGATTATTCCGGCAATAATATCCATTAGTGTAATCCCATCTTCGGTATTTATCCAAAAAATTGTGAACATTTCAAAATATTTAGGTGCAGGTAAAATTATCATCCCTAATCCGAGAATCATAAAAAAAATTCCGATTGTTATATTTAAAATAAATTTACTTTTGTTTTTTCTCAGATATTTAAGTGCATCTTCACTGTTGAAATCAGATGTATTCAGCAAAAACTCAAAATCTTCTATCATTTCCAATCTTGAATCTTTATCTTTATTTATAACATCATCAAATTCTTTAATGTCTTTATCAATTGTTTTTGTTTTTATCAGTTCATCAATCTTATTTTTATAATAATTCAATTGTTCAGAATCTAAGTTACTCGTTTCCAATAGATAGACAAGTTCTTCAAGTTTTTGATCTCTTGTGCGAAACTCATCATCAAATATTTTTGCAAAAGGTTTTAGCTTTGCTTCTATTTCCCGATGTTTTTTAGATCTAAAATATTTTAACATTAATTTGATTCTTTTGCAATTTTATCCAAAAAGAATTTATATGTTATTTTTAATCCCTCAGCCCTTGAAATTTTAGGTTCCCAATTTAACAATTCTTTTGCTTTTGTTATATCCGGTTGTCTTTGCTTTGGGTCATCAAGTGGTAATTGTTTATAAATAATTTTTTGTTTTGTTCCGGTAAGTTTTATAATTTCTTCTGCAAACTGATTTATTGTTATCTCATCAGGGTTTCCTATGTTCACAGGATTTGTATAATCACTTTTCAGCAATCGATAAATTCCATCTATTAAATCATCTACATAACAAAATGATCTTGTTTGGCTTCCATCACCGAATACTGTCAAATCTTCGCCACGAATTGCTTGCCCAATTAATGTTGGTAAAACTCTTCCATCATTAAGTCTCATTCTTGGTCCGTATGTATTAAATATTCGCACAATCCTTGTATCTACTTTATGAAAAGTATGATATGCCATTGTCATTGCCTCCATAAATCTTTTTGCTTCATCATAAACTCCTCTTGGTCCTATCGGGTTTACGTTTCCCCAATATTCTTCAGTTTGAGGATGTACATCAGGGTCTCCATAAATTTCAGAAGTTGAGGCAATTAAAAATCTGGATTTTTTATCTTTTGCAAGTCCTAATAAATTATGAGTTCCGAGTGAACCTACTTTTAAAGTTTGAATTGGCATCTTAAGGTAATCTATTGGGCTCGCAGGAGAAGCAAAGTGTAATATATAATCTAACTTTCCGGGTATGTGTACAAATTTCGTTACATCATGAAAGTAAAAATCAAATTCCTTAAGTTTAAAAAGGTGTTCAATATTATCCATTGATCCGGTTAATAAATTATCCATTCCAATTACATTGTATCCTTCTTTTATAAATCTATCGCACAAATGTGAACCAAGAAATCCTGCAGCACCTGTGATAAGTATTCTTTTATTTTCTGACATTTAATTTTTTTTCTGAAAATAAACAATCTTAATCATAAAAGTTATTTATTAAATTATATATTTCACTGTTAATTTTTAATTCAGCATAAACAAATCATTTTCAATAAAATAACTTTAAACTATTAAAAATGAATATTATCTTCATATTCTGTATTTCGAATTTTATCATTCTATAAATAATTGGAAATAGACTATCAATTAAAACTGAAGGAAATGTGGTTAAAAATTCTGGATTTTATTCCGGAATTTTTATTAGGTTTAGCAGTATTGGTGTTCTTTTATTTTTTAGCAAAAATAATTATATCCATCACTCGAAGACGCCTTATTAAAAAACTCGATGATCTTTTGTTAATTTCATATATCTGCACGATTGTGAAATATGGAGTAATGGCAGTCGGATTTATGTTTTTTCTTAAAATTGTCGGGTTAGCTACGTTCTTAACAGGTATTGTAGGTGGAGCGGCAGTTTCTGCTATTGTTATTGGCTTTGCTTTTAAAGATATAATCGAAAATTTCCTTGCCGGAATTATTATGGCTTTTAACAGACCATTTAAAACCGGTGATACAATTGTCGTCAATGATATAACAGGTAATATACAAACTTTGAATATAAGATATACACATTTAAAAACTTTTGATGGATTTGATGTTTTCATACCAAATTCAATGATGATTAATAATCCATTAATTAATTATACCAAAGATGGAAAAAGAAGATTTGAAATTCAGGTTTATCTTGATTATTCTTCTGACATAAATATGGCTATGCAAATAATTTCTGATACTATAAATAACTCAACTGAAGTTTTAAAAGACCCGGCAGTTATGATTTTATTTGATGGATTCAATCCTAATTATATTGTGCTCAAAGCATTTTACTGGGTTGATAATAATTTACTTGACAGATCTCAGTTTTTTGTAAAAAGTGAATTACTGACTAAAATAAATAAAGATTTAACTATAAAAGGTATAACAGTACCTTTAAACTATATGAATCTAAATGGAAGTTTAACAATTAATCAAAATCAAACTAAGGAGTAACTCATGGCTGACTTTTCACCATCCAATATCAGGAATATTACTTTAATCGGACATGGCGGTACGGGTAAAACAATATTTTCTGAATCGGTATTGTATCAAACCGGTGTCATTAACAGACTTGGCAAAATTGAGGAAGGTAATACTGTAAGTGATTATCATAAAGATGAAACTGAAAAACAAATTTCAGTA
The DNA here is from genome assembly GCA_002455255.1 of Candidatus Tepidiaquacellales bacterium UBA6667. GTDB lineage: Bacteria > Bacteroidota > Ignavibacteria > Tepidaquicellales > Tepidaquicellaceae > UBA9002. The sequence goes on from DKKL01000037.1 coordinate 67,730, forward strand.
AATTCATCTGTGATGAATACTCATTTCAAAAATTCAAAAAATGAAAATATAAAACTTAATATTATTGATACTCCGGGTTTTATGGATTTTATTGGTGAGGTTGTTTCAGGACTTAGAGTAACTGAAACTTCTCTGATATTTGTAGATGCTGTAAAAGGAAGAGAAGTGGGAACAGAAATTACTTTCAGATATACTGATTATTATCACAATGATATTATTTTTGTTGTTAATAAACTTGATCAGGAAAATATAAATTTTGATAATATTATTTCACAATTAAAAGAAAGTTTTGGAAGTAAAGTAACTGTAATGCAGTTTCCTGCAAATCCCGGTCCTGATTTTGATTCTATTGTAGATGTTGCAAGAATGAAATTACTTAAATTTAAAAAAGNNTATTCTGAAGATGAAATTCCCGAACATTTGAAAGCAAAAGCTGATGAATATCATCAGATGTTCGTTGAAAATATAGCCGAAGAAGATGAAACATTATTGGAAAAGTTTTTTGAAAATGGAAGTCTAACCGATGAAGAAATTCACAATGGTTTACTTGATGGATTAAGAACAAGACAAATTTTTCCTTTATTTTGTTGTGCATCTCAAAAGGGGATTGGTGTAAAATCAATTCTCGAATTTATCGCAGACTATACTGAATCTTTAACAGACAGAAAACCTGAAAAGGCGGTTAAACCTGGAACGAAAGAAATCGTGGAAGTGAATGCTACCAAAGATAATGATCCGACAATATTTATTTTTAAAACTGTTTCTGAAAAAAATATCGGTGAACTTTCATTTTTCAGAGTATATTCAGGCAAAGTGCATCCGGGAATGGATTTAATAAATGAAGCTACGGGCAAAGGTGAAAGGCTTTCACAAATGTTTACGATGAATGGAAAAGACAGAAAAGAAGTTAGTGAAGTAATAGCAGGTGATATTGCGGCAGTAGTCAAGCTTAAGGATTCGCATACTAACAATACTTTAAGTTCTAAAAATCATCCGGTAGTTTTAAATGAAATTTTATTTCCGGATCCGAATATTTCTATGGCTTTAATAGCCAAGAAAAAAGGTGAGGAAGATAAGATTGCAACTGCTTTACATTCGGCTCATGAAGAAGACCCTACCTTTATTATCACTCATAATATTGAAACCGGTCAGACTATTATAAGTGGTCAAGGTGAAATTCATATTCAGACAATAATAAACAGAATTAAAGATAAATACGGATTGGAAGTTGATTTGGAAGATCCCAGAATTCCATATAGAGAAACTATTAGAACTGTTGTTGCTGATATCGAATATAAACATAAAAAGCAATCAGGAGGCAGAGGTCAGTTTGGTCATGTTCATTTAAAAATTGAACCTTTAACTCGAGGGGGTGGCTTTGAATTTGTTAATGCTATTGTCGGAGGGGTTGTTCCGGGAAGATTTATACCGGCTGTGGAAAAGGGGATTGCAGAAGTGATGGAAAATGGTGTGTTGATTGGTAGTAAAGTGGTTGATGTGAAAGTAACGTTGCATTTTGGTTCTTTTCATACAGTGGATTCCGATGAAATGTCTTTTAAAATTGCTGCTTCAATGGCATTTAAAAAAGGATTCAAAGAAGCTCATCCTGTAATCCTTGAGCCAATTTATGATGTTGAAATAGTTTTTCCGGAAGAGTTTATGGGTGCGATTTCAGGTGATGTTTCTTCAAGAAGAGGAAGGATTAATGGAATGGAAACTGAAGGTCATTTGCAAAAAATTGTTTGCCAAATTCCGCTTTCTGAAATGTCAGGATATTCATCAAAGTTGAGAAGTTTAACTCAGGGTAGAGGTACATATAAAAGAAAATTTTCACATTATGAAGATGTCCCTAAAGAAATTGAATCAAAAATTATTTCAGAACACTCAAAATCAGAATAGAATAATTTATGGAAATTTTCCTTCAATCAGAAACATATATTTCATTACTGACGCTCACAGTAATGGAAATTGTTCTTGGTATTGATAACATTATATTCATATCCATTCTAACCGGTAGATTACCAAAAGAGCAACAGGAAAAAGGAAGAATATTAGGATTAGCTTTAGCAGTCGGTTTTAGAATTGTACTTCTCTTTTTCATTTTTTGGATAGTTGGTTTGGTTGAACCTTTGTTTACAATTTTTGATTTTTCTGTTTCAGGCAGAGATTTGATTCTCATTGGCGGAGGTTTATTTCTTATCGCTAAAAGCACAATGGAAATTCATAATAAACTTGAAGGTCCTGAAGAATCCGCAGATAAAAAATCAGGTGGTTCAACTTTTGGTTCCGTAATACTTCAAATAATACTTTTAGATATCGTATTTTCTTTTGATTCTGTTATTACAGCTGTTGGGTTGGTTCAGCATATTTCAATTATGATAATTGCAGTATTATTATCACTGGTAGTTATGCTGATTTTTGCAAAAAAAGTAAGTGAATTTATTCACAAACATCCTACTTTGAAAATGCTTGCATTATCATTCTTATTAATGATTGGATTGCTTTTGCTTGTGGAAGGGTTACACGTTCATGTGCCTAAGGGTTATATATATTTTGCAATGGCATTTTCAGTTTTTGTTGAGTTTTTAAATCTTAAAATGAAGAAAAAATCAGAACCGGTACAACTCAAAGAAAGATTCAAAGATTAAATTAATTTTTAAAAAACACGGGTGATTATTTACCCGTGTTTTATTATAACGGTAATCCGCCAACTTTATAATATAATTTCCAAAGTTCATTTAATGTTTCTTCAAGAATTGGTCCTAATAGTTTAGAATCTTCAGTTACTGACTGTTCATTTTGAAAAACTACATAAGGAATTTCTATTCCTCTTATATTCAAATGTGTCGGCGAGTTCTTGGTTAATTCATCCCAATCATCTTCTTTGTATAACTTTTCCATTTTTTCTTCTTCGAGTCCGTGTTCTAATATACTGTGAGGTTTATCAGGGTTAAATCTTTTCTTGTTTTTTCTGATTGATTCTTCATAAGATACATTCACATATAAAACACATGCTCCCTTAAGCAAATTATCAGATAATCTGTCAAAAGCTTCTTTATATCCGCCGTGCTGTGTCCCTCTCGCAAATTCAAATATTCTTGTAATATCTTTATATTCTTCACCTAAATCTTTCACACTTTTTTCATATTCCAGATTTATTTTTTCAATCAGTAAATCCCACATTGATTTATCTTTGAAATATCCGTCTTTGGTGCTGTGCAATCTTGGTAAATTAAATTTTTTTTCAAGAATATCATCTTCCTCAAACCAAGTCCATAACATAGGAAAATCATCAAAAACTATTATATCACCCATTCTGAATCTCTCTTGCCTTACTACTACAGAAGATTTTTTAAGATAATCTATAATTTCTGATTTACCTGATGCCGGTCTTCCTATAAGAATTATTTTAGGGAATACTAATGCCATAATATTTTATTATTTAATTTAATACAAATATAGTTACAATTAATTATAATTCTAAAGTCAAAATAATTATTAAAATGAGTTTTCTATGCAGATAGCTTCAACTCTATCCATTTTTTCTCTTTTAGATATCTCTTCTCCTTTGATAAAAAATGTTTAATTTCTCTCTCATCAGATTTACTAAATGGTATTTTCAATTTCAATAATTTTTTATAATATTCTATAAAAACTTTTGTGGGTTCTTTTAAATCTTTCGCAATGAGTTTGTCATTCCTCAGAAATTCTTCAGTTGAATGTACTACAGATATCGCTTCTTCAAATCTTTTAAGTTCATACAATAAAATTAATTTGAAGATTCTAAAATTTATTTTATCATATTTATTAACTTCTTTCATTCTGGAAAGTATTTCCAGTGCTTTTTCGTATTCTTTTTTGTGAAATGCAAATAGATAATAGCTGTGTAATAAGACATTCTCTTTTATATCATCCTTAATAAATTTTTTATATTTCTCGATAAAATTTTCAGCCTCTTTAATCTTGTTTTTTTGAATTAATAAATCAACATATACTTCAATTAAAGCATTTTCAATCGTATTTGATAATTCTTGAACTATGCAGTTTCTTTTAATTAAAAGTTCAATTAACTCTATTATTTGCTCATTTAAATCTGCAATTTTATAAGTGTCTCTGTATTTCAGACAAAAATTTATCATAATACTGCAATAGAAGTAAAGTGATTTTCCGGGTATGTTTTTATCTTTCTTAATTATATTCTTTGAATTAAAAAAATATTCAGATTTTTCAGGTTCTTCAAAAGCTTTCATAAGATTATAATTAAAAAAAAGTAAATTTTGAAACTGAGGAAATTTTTTTATAATTATTTTTATATTTCGCTCAAAGTCGGTTAATTCACAGATTTCTTCTGCGATATTCTGATGTTTGAAGTTATAAATTTCTGCAAACAGATACCTTCTCATTCTTTCCTGCATTAATATGATTAAGTTATAGACTATCATATATCCATAATATTTCATACGTTCGCTGAATAATTCTCGGGGAGACTTCTTGTCAGCGACATTTTGCACGCGTGAAATCTGCAAAATGTGAAGCTCAATAAGATTTAAAAAATCAAATTCACTTTTTGAATTATAAAATTTTATAGTTTCATCCCACAGGTTTTCATACATATTATAAAGATATCTTGCGTTGTAAGTAATAAGCAAAAATCGGTTTCCGATTTTAGTTTTCCGGAATTCAGTAATCTTTATAAATTCCTCAGCAAGTTTCAGCAACTCAGAAGAAAGTTTTCTTATCGTTCCATCATTAAATGGTTTTCCGGGATAAAGTTTTTTAAAAATTATTTCTTTATTGAAATTTTTTCCTTCAAATCCTGGATGATGTTTTTTTATAATATTCCAAAAAGTATAAATATATTCGCTTCCACCAAAGAAAGGAGATCTGACAAATTTATCAAACTCTTTGATTTCAGCAGATGAAAAGGTTTTTAATACTTGGATAACTGCAGAATTCATTTAATTAATATTTACTCACAATCAGAAATATTTCTGTTTGTACTATTAACAAAATAAAAGTAATTTTGTTTATGTTAAACATAAATGAAAAGATACTTTGGTTAATACTTAAAAATTATAATAATTCTGAAACAGAATTCAAAAGACAATATGTTATGGGTAAATATGTTTTAGATTATTATAATGAAAAACTTAAACTCGGAATTGAATTAAAAAATAAAGGGGAAAGGTTTAATAAATATCAATCCGAGAGAAACAATTTTTTTGTTCAAAAAGGTATTAAACTAATTTCAGTTAATGAAGAATTTATACAAACAGAATTAAAAAAAATAACAAGNNATAACAAAAAAAATACTCAACAAAAGGAGATCAAAATGAAAAAATTAGTACTTTTAAGCTTTGCATTAGTTGCGTTGTTCTTCGCAGCTAACACTGCCTCATCACAAACTTTATATTTCTGCGAAGGTGTAGATGCGGACGGTTATCCCATCACTTCATCAAAAACTTTCAATATCAGTTCATCAGGCGGATATCTTTATGCACTTGTAAGAATGCCATATGAAATAGGTTGCAGATCTGTAAGACTTGAAATTTACAGAGATGGTTCTTATGATAATACTATTTATGTTGATACTGAAAACAACTGGACTTGGTTCTGGAAAAAAATAACTTTCTACAAACAGGGTAACTATTCGTTTGATGTTTATGATTGTTATGACTATTTGTTAACTTCGGGATCAGTTAGGATTAATTACAAATAATTTTGCGTTTGAAAGCGTGACACATAAAACCAACCGCAGGATTCGGATCTCCCCCCGACCTGCGGTTTTTTTATTATAATTTTTTCAATTAGATTTTTGTATATTAATATAAATTTTCCCAAAACTAAATGAAAAAAATGGTTTCAAAAATTCTATTCTCATTTTCATTTCTTGTATTGTCATTTCTATTTATTCAAAACTCAAATGCTCAGTCTATAATTTTCAGCTCTCAGGTAAATTCTGATTGTGTCCCAACCGGAACTTCTAAAACTTTTTCAATGGGGTCTTCCGGTGCGGAAGTATGCTGCATTGTAAATCTTAAAACGGAAACTTCCGAAAACACTTCTGTTACTTTTGATATTTTTAAAAATGGTGTTAATGATTTTTCTAATTCACTCGATATCCCGGCAAGAACTAATTGTTTCTGGCAAAAATCAATCCTTAAAGTCCCGGCTGAATGGACTGTTAGAGCACTTGATAGCAATGGAAATATAATTGCATCAGGTACTATCACTGTAACTGAGTAAATCATTTTCATACTTAATTTTTTTTAATCTAAAGTTCATAAATTTAATTTATGAACTTTTTTTATAACTTAATGTTATGGTAAGCGTATTATTAAAAAATTTTATATGAAAAAATTTACTTTTTTATTATTAGTTATCATTTCTATATGCAAACAAAATTTATATTCACAACAAAAATATAATTTTGATATAATTTCAGGAAAAGACTGGAAAGGATTTCTTACTTACAAAGATTTTTCAAGCGGTAAAGACGTTAATATCCCTGTAAATATAAGATTGGACAATATAGCAAAATATGATTATTCAGTTACTTTAGAATTTCCGGATGAACCTCAGGCAAATTCCATTTATTTAAAATCATTTTCGGAAGACGGGAAAAAATTTGGAGATGAAAATATTGTCTCATTTTCAGTTGAATATGGAGGCAAATATACAATGTTTACTGAAAAAGAAGGTTTAGATAATAACAGACCAGCTGATTTCAGGTTCACTTATAAGTATTCTGAAAATGAATTTTCTATAAAAAAAGAAGTAAAATATAAAGATGAAAATGATTATTTTGTAAGAAACACTTTTAATTTTAAAATTGAGTAATAAATGAAAATTGTATTATTGGTTATTTCGGTATTAATAATATTCAATTCAAACAAAGTTTATTCTCAAGGTTGCAGTGATGCCGGAGTATGCTCTATTCATTCTCTTAAACCTGATGTTGAAATTCCTTTTGCAAAAAATCAATTAACCGTAGGTGTGGCTTATGGAAGAGGTGACAGTGCTATTAACATTTATACTCCTTACCTTGAATTTAACAGAATTATTAACCGTAACTGGAGTGTAAACGGAAAAATTAACTTCCAAAGTAATTCGGGTGAGCTTGCTTCCATTTCGGGATTTTCAGATGCAATTATTAGTGTTTCTTATAATTCAGAAACAAAATTATCATTTACTATCGGAGCTAAGATTCCACTGAATAAATCTGATAAAATGAATAATGGATTACCTTTGCCAATGGCTTATCAAAATTCATTAGGCACGTTTGATTTGATTTTCGGAGTTGGATATCAAATAAATAATTTAGGAATTTTTGGCGGGTATCAAAAACCACTTTCTACTCATAATAATAATCAGTTCCTTACTTCCGATTATCCCTCAAATTCTCAGGCACAGGGATTTCCATCCACAAATAGATTTGAAAGGGCAGCAGATGTTATTTTTAGATTTACATATCAGCTCAAAGCAACTGATAATTTTTATATAACTCCGGGAATCCTTCCGGTTATTCATTTGGCAGATGATCATTATACAAATATACAAGGTCAAAAAGTGAAAATTGATAGTTCTGCAGGATTAACCTTGAATGTAAATCTCTTTATGAATTATATATTAGACCAAAATAGTTCATTAGTACTCAGTTATGGAATGCCTGTAGTTTCAAGAAAAGTGAGACCGGACGGGCTTACCAGAAAATTCGCATTTTCACTCGATTACAAATATTCTTTCTAAATTAAAAATTATTATGATAAAAATATTTTATCTGATAATTTCCCCTTGTCTAATTTTCGGAATCATTTTTGCATGTTCAGATTCCAATATTAAACTGAATCAAAAAGATATAATTCATCTCAACTCAGATACGTGTAATGACCCGGACAGAGATGATATAAATTGCCATTTTGAATATATGCCGGAAAATGTTTCTTCCAAAGTAAAAATTGCCGATGATTCTGTGAGTGGAATGAGAATTATAATAAAATCCCGTTTATTAAAATCGGATGGTATAACTCCAATACCAAACGCATATTTATTTCATTATCAAACTGATAAAAACGGTTACTACCCAAAAAATGGAAATGAAAAAGGTATCCATAAGTGGACGGGTTATCTTCACGGATGGAATAAAACTGATGAAAATGGTTATTGTGAAATTCATACTATCAGACCTGCTCAATATCCTACAAACGATTTTCCCGCTCACATTCATTCAGTCGTAAAACTAAACGAAAACTCAAAACCATTTTATATAAATGATTATGTATTTAAAGATGATCCATTAGTTACCGAGAAATACACTGGAAATTTGAATTTTCAAGGCGGAAATGGAATTGTAGCATTTGATGAAGATTCATCAGGTGTCAAGATTGGGAAAAGAGATATTATACTTAATAAAATCAATCACAGCTGTCCAAAATAAAT
>DKKL01000015.1 GCA_002455255.1 Candidatus Tepidiaquacellales bacterium UBA6667
GCGGAATTTATTTTTATAAATTACAAAGCGGAAGTTTTGCAGAGACGAAAAAAATGATGGTGATAAAATAAAAAGAAATCAAATATTTAAGTTATAAAAAAACCCGCGAAAGCGGGTTTTTTGTTTTATGCTCATAATGCATTTGCAAAATCCAAGAGCCAGGTTCTGTAAAAAATGTTTTTATTAAACTTTTCTATTTCTGATTTAATTTTATTTAATACAGATTTATTTTTATTGGCTGAAATGATTTTATTTAAAAAAGAAAAATAGTTATCAACAGCTTCTTTAAACTCGAGAGAAACTTTTTTATTTCTTTGGAAATAAAAATTCAGAGAAGTAGCGATAGTTTTAATTAACTCAAATTCATTTTGCTGAAAATAAATTTTAGAAGTTAAAAGTTTAGAATGAATAAAAGAATACGGATCTTTATTATTTATATTTTGTAGTTGACTGAGAGCTTTAGGTAAATCATTTTTAAAGGAATACAACTTTGCAAGATTAAGCGAAATAATATTATCAGAATATTCATTATCCAGCAAGCCGGAAAATTTTTTAATAAACATCTCAACCCATTTAAACTCCTTCATAGCAATACCGATTGCCACAGCATTGTTAAACTCCGTATCGGTAATGTAATCACCAGATATAAAAAAATCTTTATCCACCATAATTTTAAATAAATCAAAAATATTTTTTCTGTATTTGACTTCCCTATTGTTCAGCTTATACATATAAAGTGAAACGAGATATACAAAGTAATAATGATTTGTTTTTTTATCGAAAGATTTCGAGGACTTGTTAAGATAAGATGAATATTCGTCAAGAATTTTTTCATCTCCGTTTTTGATGAAATAAAGCGAATTTAAATATACGAGATATAAATTTGGATGATTTTTTTTAATGACAGGCAGATTGGTTTCAACAAATTTTAAAATTTCATTAAAGAAAGAAATATTTAAATCATATTTACCGGAGGAAGAAATGTTATGATTATACCGTAAATTATAGTGATGAAGTTTTTCAAAACAGAAATTAAAATCGAGAGTATCGTTGAGAGAGATAAGCGAATCTGAGAATGAGGACTTCAGGTAAAAATAATTATAATAATATTCGCTGTCGTAATATTTGAGTGCCGTTTCATAGTAATCGGAATTTTTTGCAAATTGTCTTTTAAGCAGTTTATCAAAATCAGGTAGCACAGTTCTGATTTCCTTTATCATTTTCTTTTTTCCGAGAGAGCGGATAAGGTTTGTATAATATTGGAAATTATCTTCATAAAATATTTCTGAACTTAGAAAAAGGAAAAAACATTTTTTGAGTTCGGAAATAAATTTGCGAAAGTTCACATCATTAAATTTTTCTTCACCATAAATTATTTCAAAAATATTTTCTTTGGTGAGGGATTTAGATTTAAAAGTANNAGTATTTTTATTTCTGTAAAGATATTCAGCGAAAGCAATAATTTGTTTATTAGAGTTCAGATAGGGGGAGTTGACAAATCGTCTGAAAGCCGATATATCATCAGTTGAGAGATAGTTAAAATAAAAAACAACGGGATTTTTCTTCATAAAAATTTTTTCACAAACGGGAAAAAATGTTTCTGTATTTTAAAAAGAGAAATATTAATTTTGAGTGAGAGATTTGGTTATACCCTTAGCCATGATTTTTTAAAACTAAAATTTTTACAAAAAGGAGATTCAATAATGCCACCATAGAAATAAAAAAATAATCAGGAAATCAGTATAAAAAAAGAGCGAAGCATTTCACGAAAGTGAAAGTCAAGAAACTAATGCCTGGAGAGCAAAAATAGTTTATTATGACTCCTTATAAATAAGGATGTCCGCCCTTTTGTATTAAAATAAACATTTTTTACAAAACAAAAAAATTAAAAAAAATGAAAACAATTTATTTTATATTTTGCTTTTTAGCACTTAATATTTCTTCAGCATTTAGCTGGCAAGGTCATTTATTAGAAATATCAAAATTACAATGTTATCCAACTCATGTATTTACAGAGGCTAATACTACGGATGCTTATTTATACACTGTCGTGGATATTGATCCAATTCCAATTATAGACCCAACTACTTATTATGTAGATTATTTTATAATTCAAAATGGAGTAGAGCATAATGTAGGTCATTTATATATAACACATATATCTAACCCAAATTATATTGTTAAGAGATATATTAATATAAACTCGTTAATTCCTAATTTATGTTTTAATAAAAATGCAATATTAAAAGTTAATATATACGCAAGTGATCAACCAGCCGGTTCAGGTGAAACTCATTATGCATATTTTAGGGTTTATCATTCTGCCGGTGGAGGAACAAATCCTAATAATCAAGTTTGCAATGATGGAGTCAAATCTTTATATGGATTTTCGGGTTCCGAGATATCTAACCAAGGTCAGTTTAATATAAACTGGAAAAATAATAATTGTAATGGTTCAATTGCAACAACTCACGAGAATGCAATCAGATATAAAGTTACAAGAACAATTTCTAAAAATTCAAATGAACATATTGAAATTATTCCTGAACTTTGTTATGGATTTAATGGTGGCGTTTTACAGAATCAGAAATTTTGGGGGTATGTAGAAAGCCAAACAGAAACCAGTGCAACTTTAATAACTTTTGTTTATAAAAGACAAGCAAGTAATAACTCAGACTGGTGGCCTTGTTCACCGGAAAACGCAGTAATTTCATATAAAGCTGTAAATCATCAAGTTCCTATTATTCAAAATCTATCTCAAACTCCTAATCCTATGTGTCCTTCACATCAAGAGGCGAGAGTATATTGCAATCTTGCTCAAGGAACCGGTACAATTACTTATCATTGGGAATTTTATAATGTTCCAAAATATTTTGACATAGAAAGTGACCCTTCTCGAAATTATGTTAGAATACTAAGAAATAGAACAAATTCTGAGAGTGAATTAAATTCTAATACACCTGTATTCTATTTAGAATGCCGAGCTTCAAATTCATTGGGAGTTTCACAGCGTAGTAAATTATATTTTTATTATCCAAATCAATGTAATTTAACAGGTTGTCCTACTTTAGAAATGGATATAAATGGATTGGTTTATAATGAGAATTCTTTACTATTAAAATCACCATCTAATCCTGAACAGTTCATAGATGATTATTATGTAATTAACAATCCTGAACTAAAAGAAAATTCTTTAATAAATTTGAGAATACACGAACCTGATGAATATCTAAATGAATTAGATATGGTTAAATTATTAAAAGTTGAAGTAAACGGAAACAGTAATGCTGCGGTTACTGAAGATGGGGAAATAATTTCTTATTCTCAGCCCGAATATCCGGGTAGAATTATAATAGACAAATCCAGAGATGTTGGAGTAGAATTAAATGATTATGATAATCTAACCGTAGAAGTTAGCCAAGGAACAAAGTTAACAATTGATAATAATGTGTTAAGAGGATTTAATGGAGATAGTTATTTAATAATGAGAGTTAAAGCTCCAATAATTAACAAAGAATTACCAATTGGCACAATCTATCTTTGGGAAAAAGAATTTGCAAATATTTATACACGCCATAATGATAATTTAGTTTGTGTGAAATTACAATCCGGAATCGGAAATGCTGAAATTATTTTTGACCAAGATATAGAAATTGATCAGGCATTTTTAACAACTGCGGAAGAGCCGATATCAATTACAGAATTGCCATTATCTAATGCCAAACATAATGTACTTGGTGATGTTACTGAATATATTTCAAATCTTGACAATAATATTGTAAGTATTAACAGAAATGAAGATCTTTCATTTACATTTAATAATGAAAACATAACAGAAACAAAAGCAAATTTCATTTTGCTTACAAATGGAAGATACTTTATGGCTCAATTAAGTGTAAATAAATCAGAGGTAGGTGATTTTAAATTAAATGAGAATTATCCAAATCCTTTTAACCCTATTACTAACATTTCATTTTCTATTCCTTCTGCCTCAAATGTCTCTTTAAAGGTATTTGATATTACAGGAAAAGAAGTTGCAAAACTTGTAAATGAATATAAATCTGCTGGGGATTATTCAATACAATTTAATGCAAGTGAATTATCTTCGGGTGTGTATTTTTACAGACTGAATGCCGGGAATTTTATGAGTACAAAAAGAATGTTATTAATTAAATAATATAAAATTAGGGGATAGAAATATCCCCTAAAATTTTTTCACAAATTGCAAAAAATGTTTCTGTATTTTTAATTTAATCTTCCTATATTTGTTGTAAATTTGAAGATTATGAAAATACTAACATTTATATTATTGTTTTTTGTGGCAGGGCAGGTTAATGCTCAGCAATTCGTTAAAGATACATCTTTTAGCACATCTAATTTTTCACCATTATATTTTCACATTGTTGATACATCTGTTGTATATGGTCAGACATGGGATGGATTCTTTAATCAAACATTTCTTTACAAAAGAAATAATGCCGGAATATGGACTCGTTTAAGTACATTAGGAATAGACGGCAGGACTATAAATGTTTGGGGTGTTGACTCTAATAATGTTTGGCTTACATCAGCAACAAAATTATTTTACTCAACAAACAGCGGAGTAAATTGGGAGAACAAACTTACAGTTCCTTCAGGCGGATTTATAAACGGATTGATGTTTTCAAAAGAAAATCCTGATATAGGTTATTTTTTATGTGACCCTCCAACCGGATTTGGAAACCGTGCGTTAATATACTCAACAAGAGATGCAGGAAAATCATGGGACACTGTTTCGATTGATTTAGGACCAAATCACAGAGGGCTTCAGTTTTCAGGATGTATTGCAAATAATAATTATATTTATTTCGGATTAACAGGATTTTTATGGCCAAATGTAACATTTATACCAAGAATTTTATACACGACTAATGGTGGAAATAACTGGAATATTTCTACACTTCCAGCATCAATCCACAGTGTGATACAAGTTCAATTTAAATCGAACGGTAAAACCGGCTTAGCAACTCTATTCAGTGATTCCACAAATATTTTCAAAACCACAAATAGCGGAACTACCTGGACTAAAGTTGCCACTTTCGCGAACGGACCATTTGGTCTTGAGTGGATAGATAACTCTGACATCTGGTATGTAAATTTAGATACAATAGTTTATAAGTCGAGCAATGACGGTATAAACTGGACAAAATTTTTAGGAACTGAAAATTATCACACAATATATGATATTAAGTTTAAAAGAAGCGGTAGCAGATATATGGGGTACTTTATGGTCTTTAATGATGTGAGTTTTAATTATGAAATAATTAGATATACCGATACAATTACGACAACTAACATTTCAAATGTTTCATCTGAGATACCGGATGGGTATGAGTTGAAGCAAAACTATCCAAATCCTTTTAATCCGGAAACGAAGATAGACTTTTCTTTGCCTGTAAATGGATTTGTGGAATTAGTAATTTATGATATTAACGGCAGAGAAATAAAAAGAATTTCCGAAACCAAAACTGCAGGTAAATACAGCTATAGCTTCAATGCTAAAGATTTACCTTCGGGGGTATATTTTTATACTTTAAGTTCAAATAATTTTCGGGATTCTAAGAAAATGATACTTTTAAAATGATAAATTTTTTGAAAAAAAATATTTTTAAAATCTCTCTTGTATTCTTGGTAGTGATGACATCACAAATACAATCACAAAC
>DKKL01000012.1 GCA_002455255.1 Candidatus Tepidiaquacellales bacterium UBA6667
CCTCTCAGACCAGCTACCCATCGCGGGCTTGGTAGGCCATTACCCTACCAACTACCTAATGGGACGCAGGCTCATCCTAAGGTGCCGAAGCTTTAACAACTGTCATCATGAGATGCCGCTGCATCATCTGATATTAGCCCCGGTTTCCCGGAGTTATGTCAGGCCTTAGGGCAGATTACCTACGCGTTACGCACCCGTGCGCCACCATCCGTTCAATATTGCTACCGAACTTCAAGTTGACTTGCATGTATTAAGCACGCCGCCAGCGTTCGTCCTGAGCCAGGATCAAACTCTCCATAGTAATTAAACTTTTGGAGTTTTGATTTCCTGTCTGCAAGGTTTTACTTTTCAAAGTCTATGCACACTATAAATTCGCTTTTATAGTGTTATTTGTGTTAAAGAACGTGTTTCTTATTACAAGAATTACAAATATAATTAAATTTTTCTGAAAATTCAATACTAATTTTGAAGTATCTGTAATTTAATTTTTAGGTGTGATTGAGAATAAGAACGAAGTTGGATAATTTACAAAAATTTAATTTAATTTACAATTTATTTAACTTTACTCTTTCGAATTATGTTCCTTTTCTTTTATTCCTCTTTTAAACTTCGTAACATTAGCTGATTTGTAGCTTCTGAGGGGTCTTTATCCTCAAATAGTATTTTATATACTTCAATACATATTGGTACTTCTATACTCATTTTCTGAGATAACTGGTAAACTGATTTTGCTGTTGAAACACCTTCTGCTACCATTTTCATCTCCTCCAAAATCTGCTTTAATTTTTTCCCTTTTCCTATTTGTTCTCCTACAAACCTGTTTCGTGAATGTTTTGAAGAACATGTTACAATCAAATCTCCTATACCTGACAAACCAAAAAATGTTTCTTTTTTTGCACCGAGTTTTAAACCAAGATTCATTATCTCATTAATCCCTCTCGTCATTATTGCTGCTATGGTGTTATCTCCAAAGCCCGCTCCTACTGCTATTCCGGTTGCTATCGCGATTACATTTTTTAACGCTCCGCCTAACTCTACTCCTATCACATCTTTTGAAGTGTAAACTCTGAAATATTCATTTGAGAAAACTGACTGAATTTTTTTTGCAATTTTCAAATCATTATTTGCAGCAACAACTACAGTTGGAATTTTTTTTGCAACTTCCTCAGCGTGTGATGGTCCGCTCAGACATGAAATTTTTTCTTTGTCTGAGTTGATTAATACGTCGCTTATAATCTCATTTACAAGTTTCAAAGAATCAATTTCTATACCTTTAGAAACACTTGTAATAATTGAATTACTTAAATCTATATTTGATAAAGGTGAAAGACTTGAGCGGATATATTGAGTTGGAGTGGAAATAACAAGCATTTCTTTCCCTTGACCTGCACTTAACAAGTCATTTGTAATTTCTATATCTTTCGGAATTTTAATATTTGGCAGGTAATAAAAATTTTCTCTGTGAGTTTTTAAAGTGTGGGCATATTCGGGATTAAATTCCCATAAGGTTACATTATGTCCGTTTGAATGAAGGAGGATTGCAATTGCGGTTCCCCAACCGCCGGCTCCTAAAACGGATATTTCCATAATTGCTTATTTAAAGGGAGTTTTTATTTTTATCCATCGTATTTTCCAAAGTTTATCAAATCGGTTTTCATTTCCATATAACAATCGTTTTATATTTGACCTGTGATTAAATATCAATAATAAAGACACTCCTAAAACAAAAAATATCAGTGTATTATAACCGTAAATATCAGCGTGAAAAATATTTTCTCTTGTAAACATACTTAATGGGAAAAAAGCTGCAGCTACTATCGAACCTAATGAAACATAACCTGAGGACAGCAGTATTAAAATAAATACTGCAACGCTAATCATAGTATCAACGGGTGCAATTGTTATTAACATACCTAAGGCAGTGTTGATTCCTTTACCACCTTTAAAATCTACAAAAACAGAAAATGAGTGCCCTAATACGGCAGATATACCGGCAATAATTTTTACCAGTGTCATATCTTCAAAACCTGTAGCATTAGGGAAAGGTAACTGTGTATAAAAAATATACGGTACAATTAAAACAGCGATTACGCCTTTTGCAATATCAAGTATCTGCACAAGTAATCCGAGAGGTAAACCGAGAACTCTCATAGCATTTGTAGAACCAAGATTTCCACTTCCGTAATTTCTGATATCTACATTTTTAAATACTTTACCAACAATCAGAGCAAAAGGAACTGAACCGATTAAGTAACTAAGTAATATTACGAGTAATAGTGAGAGCATTAAGCAATATAATGTTTTTTTATTCTAAATTAAATTAACTCAAAATTTTATAATTAATCTATTTATTAGAACCTAAAAATTCTGCTTTTCGTTTCAAAATCATATTTCCGAGATTATGATCAAATTTAAACAACTGATTATTTCCTGAAACCTGAAGAATATATTGAGTATTAGTTGAATCACCTGATGCTAAGAAATTAAAATCAGTATTTTTATCCCAGTTAACTCTCAAAGTTGCATGGAATTTTGTTCCGGGTGCAAGAGTAGAGTCTAAAAATGATTGAGTGTTTAAAGCGTTAAATAAACTAAAAACAGAAGATGCAACATTAGAATCAGCTTTTACATCGCCAATGTAAAAACTTCCTATTGAATCTTGCCTGACAGTGAATGATTCATCACCAAAGTTATATTCGAGTGATTTTATGGAAGTTGATGGGACAGAAAAAATCAACAAATCACGCCAGTCGGAAAATGATGGTTTTACAAAATTATTTTGTAAAAATTTTTCAGCTAAAAATATAGTATCTGTGTCAACCCTTTTCAAATAAGTCTGTGCAGGTGCAGAAGTTCCGAGACCGATTAAAAATGAACCGGATAATTGACCATTTTGATAAACAGTAATTTTTGTTATTGAAGTATCATTAAATCCAAAGTTTTCTTTTTTTGCAGGATTAGTAGATATTACACTTTCGAGATAATAATTTTTTAAATCTGAAATTGCACTTGCAACAAAATTTTGATTTACGGGATAATCAACAGGTTCAATAATTTTCCATAAACCATTAACTTTTGCTATTGTCAACTTTTTGCCGTTTTTATCAAATTCTAATTTATCAACTGAAGCAGAATCAATCTTAAAAAATTGTTCTGATTTAAGTTTATCAGTAGAATCTTTTCTACCGTCTGATTTAGTTAAAAAATATGCAATTAAAACTAAACCAACGAGTATAACTGCATATATTAAAATTTTATTATTTTTCATATTTACTTACTTGTTTGTAATTCTTTTTTTCTTCTGTTTCTTCTCTGCCAGACAATAAGCCCAATAACAAGCATTAAAGCCGGAGGAAAAATTAAATTAAAATATTTAACAAATGCTTTAGTTCCGTCAGTAACATCTTCGATTGGTGAATCTGAAGATTCCTTACTTCTAATCTGAGCCAAACCAACATCATCAGCCAAATATTCAACCATACTTAAAAAGAAATTTATATTATCCTGTGGAGGTCTTTGCTCTTCATTTATAAAGTCAGCATCACCTATTACTACCATTTTGGATTCTTTAGTTGATTCATTAATCTGCTGTACTGTTAATGGTCCTGAACCTTCGGTAGTATCATTTGGAACAGGTTTACCGGCATAAAAACTTTTGAATCTGCCATTGTAAACAGCACCAAGTACATATCCGGGTTTATTGAATAAAGTATCTGCTGCTTGTTTATTCATATTCTGAAATTGCTCAAGATTCAAAATAAAAAATCCTTCTGCTTTACCAGACTTATCAGATGATTTCAGTAAATATTCAGCTTTAACATCTTTCCCTTGTGTAGCATTCAAATCAATTGATGATGCAAAAGATAAAGTTAAACTTGGAATATTTGCAAATGAAGTTATATCTTTATTAATATTAGATATTACAGGAAAGAAAGGATAATTTACGGCAATAGGTATTCCTATTGGAGATTGAACGGTAACTTGACCACATTGTAAATCTCTGATTAAATCAGTTTCAACTTTAATCCCATAATTTAATAACATATCACTTAAACCATCATCAACAACATTTCCAATAATAATTTGCTGTTGAAAGTTTGGAGTAACTTTTTGAATTAACCAAGCAACATTTCCACCTCTCATAATAAACTGATCAATCATATATTTCTTATTTTCCGGAATTACAGTTGTAGGTCCGAGAACAAGCAATACTTTTACATCATCAGGTATAGCTCGGTTAAGACCTAAACTAATTGGTTTAAGATCAAACTGATCGCCAAGACCTTTTGAAATCTGCTGCAATTTAGAAATATCTAAACTTCCATCACCTTCTAAATATCCAACAACTGTCTTTTGTTTTACAGTTAAATTCTTGATTTTAGAAGTAATTTCATATTCAAGATTATTTATTGACTGAATAAATGGAATTGTTTCTTGTTTTCCTTCGTAAAGAAAAACTAAACCCATATAAGCAGATTTTACTTCAAATTTATCTTTATCCACCACTTGCACCTGAACAGGATTAATTCCATATTTTTGTGCTTCAGTACCAAGTTCATCAGATTGATCTTCACCTGTCGGATTATAAAATTCATAAGACAAATTTCCGTTTGAATAAGTTCTGTAATCACTTAAAATATCCATAACCTGTCTTCTCAGATTATTATAAGGAGCAGGCAAATTTTCACTAAAATATGCCTTCACAACCATTTTATCATCTAACTTTCCAACAATATCTTTACTGATTGGTGAAAGTGTATAAGTTCTATTTTTTGTAAAATCAACTCTAGTAAAAACCTGAGTAGAGATAATATTTACCGCAACAATAATTGCAGCAAAAATTAATAATTTTATTATAGCCTGATTTTTTAAATCTTTTTTATTCATAGACTTTTTTTATGACCACTTCCTTCTTTCAACAGAAAATTTAGTTAATAATAAAAATAGGATTGTTCCGCTAACAAAATAAATTACATCTCTTGAATCCACCACACCACGAGCAAGAGCTGAGAAATGCGATCCGGTTGAAATGAATTCTAAAATTGATGCTAACCCAACCGGTAAATACACTAATACTTTATCCATCATAAAAAGAATAAATACCAATAAGAAACTAATTATAAATGCAATAACCTGATTTTCAGTTAAAGACGAACAAAATATACCGATACTGATATAAAGACTTGCCATAAGAATTAACCCCAGATATGAAGTGAACACCGGACCAACGTCAATCGAACCTAATGAAGTCAAAGAAAAAACATATATTAAGGTAGGTAAAAGAGTAAAAACTGCAAGCATTAAAGTTGCAAAGAATTTTCCTAAAACAATATTTCCATCTGTTACCGGTCTGGTTAATAACAGTTCAATGGTACCTGATTTTTTTTCTTCTGAGAATGTTCGCATAGAGATAGCCGGTACATAAAACAGAAAAATGAATGGAATAATTTCAAAAACAGTTCTCATTGAAACTACACCGGCTAAAAACAAATTACTGGTAAAAAACCAACCTGTAATAATCAGAAACACAACAATTACTATATAAGCAACAGGTGATAAGAAATTAGATTTTAATTCCTTTTTACCAATCGTTAGAATATTATTCATTTTTAAAATTTTAGTTAAGATAATTTATAATTAATTCTGAGTAAGTTTTCTGAAGATATCTTCAAGTGAAGTTTCTTCCTGATACAACCCGAGAATTACTAAATTTAGGGATACAATTTTTCTAAAGAGCTCTTCTCTGATGTCTGCTCCTTTTTTGCATGATAAATGGAATTTCCAGCTGATTGAATCTTCCATTTCAAATCTTGCCTGTTCAATTCCTTTGATAGAACGAATTTCCTGTAATAATTTTTCTCTGTTTGTAGATTGATCTTTTTTAACAGTAAGTTCAATTACAACCTGACCTTTAAACTGAGATTGTAGAGATTCGGGGGTACCGTCTGCAACAATCTCCCCATTGTTAATTATTAATACTCTGTCGCAGGTTGCCTGAACTTCCTGCAATATATGTGTAGATAAAATTAAAGTTTTTTGTTTTCCAAGATCTCTGATGAGTTTTCTTATTTCAATAATTTGGTTAGGATCAAGCCCTGAAGTAGGTTCATCAAGTATTAACACATCCGGTTCATTTATCATTGCCTGAGCCAAGCCAACTCTTTGTTTATAACCTTTTGAAAGCTGTCCGATATTTTTGTGAGTCATATCCTGTAGCCCGCATTTTTCAATAACGTTTTCAACTGCTGATTTAACATTGGATTTTTGAATACCGTCAAGCTCTGCAGCATAGTATAAATAATCAACAACATTCATATCAAGATAGAGAGGATTTGTTTCAGGTAAGTAGCCAATTTTCTTTCTCACAGCAAGTGAATCAACTTCAGTATCAATACCTTCTACAAAAATTTTACCATCGTTTTGAGTGAGGAAAGTTGTAATCATTTTCATTGTTGTTGATTTCCCTGCACCATTTGGTCCAAGAAAACCTACAATTTCACCTTTGTTAATTTCAAAAGAAATATTATTAACAGCGGCTTGTGTTCCGTAGTATTTAGTTAAATTTTCTACTTTTATTGACATTTATGCGTGATATTTTTAGAATAATATCAAAAATACTTTAAAGGTTTTAAAATTTCAAACCAATTCGGAAAATATTTGTTGAATTGTAACACATCCGTCCAAAACGATG
>DKKL01000050.1 GCA_002455255.1 Candidatus Tepidiaquacellales bacterium UBA6667
CCCCAAGTTCTATAACTAATCCGTCAACATCATAAGAGAAAACCCTGCCACCAATTCTGTTTCTTGCTTCCAGTATCTTTACGTTCACACCTTTTTCGTTTAATATTTTTCCCGCTGATAAACCGGCCAATCCTGCACCAACTATTATGACATTTGGTTTGTTAAGTAAATTAACGTTGAAAAGTTTAGGAGTCACCATAGCTCCTGCGAGAACAACAGATGATGTTTTGATGAAGTCTCTTCTTGTTGTCATTTTTTTAAGTTTGTTTTATAAAATGATTTTTAATTTAATAATAAATTTAATTTGTAAAAAATTTCCTATAACTTAACTGTAAAAAAATAGTTTGCCAAAATTATCAGGTCTGCAAACATACGATTTTAAGTATAAAATAAATCAAAAAGATTTAAAAAAATTTGCAGAAAATTTATTCCGGTCAAAGTTTAAAGAAACTGAAAGACTTATTTCCGTATTTGATAATTCACTTATCAATACCAGAAATTTATGCGTTCCCATTTCTTTTTTTGAAAACAATAAATCTTTTAAAGAAAAAAATGATTTATTCAATAAAATATCAACAGAGGTTTTATGTAAAATTATTTTAAAATCTTTGAAAGATTCCGGAATTGATAAATCAAAAATAACGGATTTTGTATTCATAACTTCCACCGGTATTTCAACCCCTACAATTGACAGTTTCATAATTAACAAACTAAAATTAAATGAAAAAATTAACAGATATCCTCTCTGGGGTTTGGGCTGTGCAGGTGGTGTATCAGGGATTAACAAAGCGTTCAAAATAGCTTCGTCTGATAAAAATTCGATAGTTTTGTTTTGTGCAATAGAACTTTGTTCACTCACTTTTATCAGGAATGATTTTTCTAAAAGTAATTTAGTGGCAACAAGTTTGTTTTCTGATGGTGCCGTTTGTTGCATCGTAACAGGAGATAATGTGAAATTAAAAAATTCAAAGTATGAAATAAAATTGATAAATTCGCAAAGTAAATTATATTATAACACAAAAGATGTTATGGGTTGGGATATATCAGAAAGTGGTTTGAAAGTTATTTTTTCAAGGGATATTCCTTCGCTTGTGAACAAAAAAATTGCACCGGATATTAAAAAATTTCTTAATGAAAATAAATTATCCGTAAACGATATTAAAAATTATATTATGCATCCCGGTGGTATAAAAGTAATAAATGCATATTTGAAATCTTTAAATCTCACTGAAAAAGATTTAAACAATACAGTTAATATTATTAAGAATTATGGAAATATGTCAAGCGTTACAGTTTTGTATGTATTAAATGAATTTTTAAAAAAAGGATTTAAAAACGGAATTGGTCTAATGGCTTCGTTAGGTCCCGGATTTTCGCTTGATTTAAATTTACTAAAAATGAAAAATTTATGACGCTGTTTATAATATTATATATTTTTTTGATTGTTCAGAGATTAACAGAACTTTTCATTTCTAAACGAAACGAAAATTATTTGTTAAATAACGGTGGAGTTGAATTTGGTAAATCTCATTATAAATATATTGTTATTATGCATGCTTTATTCTTAATCTCTCTTCCGGTAGATTTTTTCTTAAGCGATAAGGAATTTGTTCTGCATACAATAAATTATCTATTTTTGGTAATTTTTATCATACTCCAGTTTTTCAGAGTTTACGTTCTCAGCACTTTAGGAAAATTCTGGAATACTCGTATAATTTTAATTCCCGGTTCTAAAAGAGTTAAAAAAGGGATTTATAAAATCATAAATCACCCAAATTATGTAATAGTAATTTGTGAAATATTTGTAATCCCAATGATTTTTAATCTGTATCTAATTGCAATTGTGTTTACAGTATTGAATGCAATCATTTTAACCGTAAGAATTAAAGAAGAAAATAAAGCACTTAAAAATTTAATATGAAAATAAAACTTAGAGAAATTTGTCACGGTAGAAGCGGTGATAAAGGTGATGCGGCTAATATAGGGCTTATCGCTTATAAAAAAGAAGATTATGAATTAATTAAAAAAGAAGTAACGGCAGAAAGTGTAAAAGAGTTTTTCAAAGGTATTTGTGAAGGTGAAGTGATTAGATATGAAATGCCTAATATTAATGCACTTAATTTTATTTTAAACAATACACTCGGTGGCGGTGGAACAGTGTCACTGAAACTTGATGCACAGGGGAAAACACTTGCATCAGCATTATTAAAAATGGAGATAGAAAAATAATATGTTTGAACAACAGAAATATACATTAAAAGAATATAAAACTAAGTTGGATAACTTAAGGAGGTTTCTTTGAATTAGACCAAAAAGTCTTCAAAGTCAAAGAACTCGAACAAAAAACAGAAGCCCCCGACTTCTGGAACGACCAAAAACAAGCTCAAACTACTCTGCAGGAAATTAATTCTCTGAACAAATGGATTGATGATTTTAAAAAAGTCGAAATGTTATATTCAGATGTTGAATTATTAATCGAACTGTCAGAATCAGAAAATGAATCTTCAGCAGAATCTGCAATTCAGGATGAACTAAAAAAATTTATAAAACATCTCGATGAACTTGAATTCAGAAAAATGTTATCCGATCCTGATGATGTTCGTGATTGCATTATCACAATCAATTCAGGTGCAGGAGGAACGGAATCTCAGGATTGGGCTGAAATGCTGCTAAGGATGTATATCAGATATTGTGATAAAAATAATTTCAAATCTACATTGATCGAAAGACTTGATGGAGATGGTGCCGGAATAAAAAGTGCTACCATTGAAGTCTTTGGCGAATTTGCTTACGGATTTTTAAAAGCAGAAAACGGTGTTCACAGATTAGTGAGGATTTCTCCGTTTGATGCAAACAAAAAACGTCACACATCTTTTGCTGCGGTTTTCGTCACTCCAATAATTGATGATACAATCGAAATTGAAATTAATCCGGTTGATTTAAAAATTGATACTTTCCGTTCAGGTGGTGCAGGCGGGCAGAATGTTAATAAAGTTGAAACTGCCGTCAGAATCACTCACTTGCCTTCAGGTGTTGTAGTCGGTTGCCAAACGGAGAGGTCACAGTTGCAAAACAGACAGAACGCTATGAAAATGTTAAAATCAAAATTATATCAGATTGAAAAACAAAAAGAACTTGACAGACTTGATAGCGTAAACAAAACAAAGAAAAAAATTGAGTGGGGAAGTCAGATTAGAAGTTACGTTTTCCATCCTTATAATATGGTCAAAGACCACAGAACAGACTACGAAACCAGTAATACACAATCTGTTATGGATGGCGAAATAGACGAATTCATAAGAGCGTATTTACTTTCAGATTAATATGAACTTTAAAATATTCATAGCAAAGAGATATTTATTCGCAAACAAAGATTCAAAGTTTGTATCTTTTATCACTTACGTTTCTATTCTTGGGGTAACTCTCGGAGTAGCCGCTTTGATAATTGCAATTTCTATTATGAATGGATTTGAAAAAGAAATTAAGGATAAAGTTGCAGGGTTAGTTTCACATGTTCAGATTAATTCATTTCAGCAGGAAGGTCTCAGTGATGCTGACCTCGCAATTGAAAAAATAAAATCTGAAGTTGATGGTGTAACGGGAATTTCTAAATTTATTCAGAAAGAAGCCGTCATAAGATATAAAGATAATATCGAAGGTATATTATTAAAAGGGATTGACGTAGAAAATGATTTGTCAACAACTCGAAATAAAATTATTAAAGGAAGTTTTAATCTATCACCTGTTGATTCATCCATCGGCAGACTTTTGATAGGTCAAAAATTAGCTGATAAATTAGGATTAGATACAGGAAACAAAGTTATAGTTTTCGGATTAAATGGTATTCCTTCACCGCTAAATCAACCAAAAATAAAACAGTTTATTATTTCAGGAATATATGAAACAGGTTTGCGTGATTATGATGATTTAATTATATATACGGATATTCCTTCATCGCAGAAACTTTTTGAAATGGGGAGTAACGTATCCGGTATAGAATTAAAACTTAATGACATAGAATTAGCAAGTAACGTAGTATTTCAGTTAAAAAAAATGTTGGGTTATCCATACTATCCAAAATCTTTGTTTGAACTTTACAGACCGCTTTTTAACTGGGTTGATTTACAAAAAGCACCAACCCCAATAATCTTAAGTTTAATAATTCTTGTAGCAATATTTAATATTGTTTCAACTTTATTGATGTTAGTTTTAGAAAAAACTCAGTCAATCGGAATATTAAAATCTCTCGGCGTAAGCAATATCGGAATTATGAAAATATT
Organism: Candidatus Tepidiaquacellales bacterium UBA6667; assembly: GCA_002455255.1. GTDB lineage: Bacteria > Bacteroidota > Ignavibacteria > Tepidaquicellales > Tepidaquicellaceae > UBA9002. Next base: position 4,281 of record DKKL01000050.1, read on the forward strand.
TATTTATGACGGATTATTAATCGGGTTAATAGGCGTAGTTGCAGGTAATATAATAGGTCTCTCCTTATGTTACGCAGAACTCAAATTTAATTTTTTCAGACTGCCTGATTTATATTATATGAAATCAGTCCCAATCATAATTCAGCCGGAGATAATCGTTTTAATATCAGTTGTTAGTTTAGTGTTATGCTTTTTAGCAACATTAATCCCATCTTACCTTGCATCCAGATTTGAACCGGTTAAATCTATGAAATTTGCCTGAGTCAAAAAAAAATTTAAATAAATCACCTGATAAAATTTCATCAATGTTTGATGAGATAGCCCCTAAGTATGATTTTCTTAATCATTTTTTCACATTGAATATAGATAAGATTTGGAGAAGCAGAATAAGAGAAAATCTTGAATTATTTGATTTTAAAAAACTAATCATTTTAGATCTCGCAGCCGGCACCGGTGATTTAACAAAAGAATTAATGAAACTATCTCCTGATATGATTTATGCCTGTGATATCTCTGATAATATGTTGGAAGTATTACGAGAAAAAATTAAGTCTAACAAATTAAGCACAGTAAATTCACCTGCAGAAAAACTGCCATTTACGGATAATGCATTTGATGTTGTAACAGTAGGTTTTGGAGTAAGAAATTTTTACGAACTTGAGAAAGCACTGAATGAAATTTATAGAGTAATGAATAAAAACGGAATATTAGTGATACTTGATTTTTTTAAAGTTAATTCAGTCAAAGCAAAAATATTTAATTTATACAGCGGAAAAGTTATGCCTGCGGTAGGAAATTTCCTTTCCAAAAGCAAAACCAAAGCATATTCATATTTAAACCAATCAATTTCAGATTTTTTAACAGTAGATGAATTCATTACACTTGCAAAAAAAACCGGTTTTACATTATTAAAATCTGAAAACAATTTCCTTGATGTCGTAAACACAATATATTTAAAAAAATAAAATTATGGATAAGAGTGAAATAAAAAAAGGATCCTGTCCAACTTGTAAATCAAATAATATTTATTCGAATAAAAATAATGCCACAAGGGGTGAAAGAAGCACTATAGCCATTTCAAGTTTTAAGTGGTTCAGATTGGATACATATGTTTGTCTTAATTGCGGTTATTTTGCTGAATTTATCAAAGAAGAAGATTTGAATAATTCTAAAACAACCGACAAAATTAAGCAAGAATGGGATTTAATTCGATAATAGTTAAATAAATATGTAATATTCCATTGAAAAAAACATTAGAAAATAGTATATTTGTTATTATATTATTTAGATTTATTTAAATTATTAATGAAAAAGCTTAAACCAAACGACAAAAATAACTATAAATTAACGCAACAGACTGCTAAAAAAAATCTTCAGTCTAAAAAAAGAGACCCTTTCAAAGAAAGAGGTATTGATACGTATATTGATTTCAGAGATACAAGATTGCTTACAAGATTCTTAAACGAACAGGGAAAGTTATTACCTGCAAGAATTACCGGTGCTACTGCTAAAATGCAAAGAAAACTTTCTATTGCTATCAAAAGAGCAAGACACCTTGCTTTGATTCCTTTTGTTTCTGAAGGCACAAAATATTAATTAAAATTTTTCAACTATATTAAAAGGGGCGAGTAGCCCCTTTTTTATTTATAATTATATCTTATGAAATATATTTCCTTCTCAAAAAAATTTCCGACTTTTATACTCTCTTCTGTATTAACTTTTCTATTTATTTATAATTTTGCTGCCGCTCAGACTGACAGCAATTTAATCATTGGTGAATTTAAAGTTACTAAGGTTGTGGATGGGGATACTTTCAGATTTGATAAACTTGATGGCTCTGCAAGACTTCAGTTCCTCGATACCGAAGAAACTTTCAAAGATGAAAATGCGAGTCAAAAGGTTGATGAACTTAGAAAAAACTGGGATAAATATTACAATACTTTAAAAGATTCTTCAAAATATCCCGTGAAGGCAGACTCTCCGTTTGGTTATGATTCTTGGCAATGGGCTAAAGAATTTATGAAAGATGTTGATTATGTTAGACTTGAAAAAGATGATTTAGTAAGAGAAAAAGATATTTTCAACAGATGGCTCGCTTATATGATTGTTATTAAAAACGGTAAAGAAATTAATTATAACATAGAAGCGGTGAAGCAGGGGATTTCTCCTTATTTTAATAAATATGGTAACAGCAAAAGATTTCATAATGAATTTGTTGAAGCTCAGAACTATGCTAAAGAAAACAAACTTGGAATTTGGAACGATACAACTCAAAAATATCCCGATTATGAAGACAGATTAAAATGGTGGAATTTCAGGGCTACTCAATTGGAAGATTTTGATAAATATCACAAAGAAAACAAATATCATTTCAATATTTCTGAAACTGATGAATATAAAAGATTAGAAAATTACGTTGGACAGGAAGTGATTGTGTTTGGAAGTATTGGTGAATTGCTCAGAAACAGATTCCCTTATTTAATGACTATTCCGGTAACGAAGGAAGATAGATTTGAAATTGTAATTTTTGAAGAGCATGCAGGAATTCTTGATGAAATAAATCTTGATGATATAACTGAAAATTATGTTTACATTATGGGAAAACTTGAAAAAAGAAAAAACAGATATCAGATTATTCTAAGAGATAAAAATCAAATCTGGATGGATAAAGATTAAGTTTTCTTTATTGCTATCAGGGTTATATCGTCAAATTGTTTGCAGTTAACTGCAAACCCTTCAACTGCATTTTTAATTTCATTTATTATAGTATCGCATGTTTTTTCTGAATTACCTTTTATCAGTTCAATCAGATTATCTTCACCAAATTCTCTTTTATCTGAGTCTTGTGCTTCTGTTACTCCATCAGTAAACAATACTAATACATCTTCTTTTTCAAAATTCACAGTTCCTGTTTCATACTTAATACCAAAATTCATTATCCCTATCATCAATCCACCCTTATCCAGCAATTTCACTTCGTTGTTATTAAAAAATACAGGGTGATTATGACCTGCGTTTATATATGTAAATGTATTGTCTGAATTATCAAGCAATCCCCAGAAGAAAGTTATGAATTTTTCGGGTGATGTGTTTTCATATATAAGTTCATTTATTTTTAAAGTTATCATTGATAAGTCAAATGTTTTATCATCATATAATTTTAAAAATGAATGAACCGCTGATTGTATATTTGACATCAGAAGTGCTGCCGGTGTTCCTTTGCCTGAAACATCCGCAATCACTATTGCTGTTTTGGTATCTGTAATCGGAATTATATCGTAATAATCACCTCCGACATGCAATGCGGAAATGTTCAATGCAGCAATATCATATCCTTTTATATCAGGTATCTCTTTTGGTAGCAGTGCAACCTGAATATCTTTTGCAATTCTAAGTTCGTTTTCAATTTGTTGTTTTTCAAGATATTCCTGAAACAAGAGTGCATTTTCTATTGAGATAACCGATAGATTAATAATAGATTGTAAATATTCAATATCGCTTTGCCTATAAGGGGCTTTTTTTAATCTTGTCCCAAGACAAATTATATTCTGTACTTCGTTATTGGATATAGTAGGAACTAATAATTCATAATTTTTAGAAATTAAAAACTCAAACAAATTATTTTTACTAAGATTGCTCAGTAATGAAGGATTTTTTATTTCATTAAAATATGATAAATCAATCTCCGTGAGGTCAAGAACTTTATTTGAATATAAAAGATAAAAATTATCTGAACGGTATCGAGTAAAAATTGCAAAATCTCTGATACCAAGATTTCCAAGCAGAGTAAATCCGAGTAATTTCAGTATTTTATCACGTTCACGAAAATTTGTATTGAATTCTTTGCTCAGCTCAAACATTGACTTTAACTGAGTAAGTTTTGTACTTAATGAATCATTTAATCTATTTATCTCGTTAAACTTTATCGTGTTTTCAATTGGGGATGAAGATAAGTTCAAAAGCGTTTCAATAAAAATTATTTCGCTTTTTGTTAATCCTATATGAGGGGTAACTTTTTTTCCCAAGCATAACAGCCCAAGTAATTTTTTCCCAAAATAAACTTTAAAAAAATACTGCACATTGTTTTTGCGGAAAAAATTAACTCCTTTTTCATCTGTAATTTCTTCAGCTTCAAAAAATGCCCCTTTGGGAAATTGAATTTCCAATTCCTTTTCGTTTTCCTCTATTTTTATCCCTTTGATTGATTCTATACAAAAAATATGATTATCTGTTTCTGTATCTTTTTTAATCAATACAATCCCTTTTGAAATCATCATTTTCCCCATTATGCTCAGAAGAATATTACCGAGAATAAATTTTAAATCGAGGTTGCTATTGATTAGCTGAGAAAATTCTATCAGTGAGTTTAGTTCGAGTTGTTTGGAAAGTGAATTTGTTTTTTCCATTTCGAGGGAAAGTTTGTGGTTTTTTTAGCGGGTGTTTTGAATACTTTTTATCAGTGTTAATGAATTCATATCAGGGTTTACGTGTATATATTCTACTTTATTCATAAATTTCTTCATCATAGGGATGCCGAGTCCACCAACTTTAAAATTATTAAAGTATTCATTCATATTGGGCTCTTGCATTTTATTTGGATCAAAATCACGACCTTTATATTTCATTATAATTCTGAACTCTTTGTTTTTTAATTCTGTAATTACTTCGATATTTTCATTTTCATTAAAATTGTGTGTGTATTTAATAATATTTGTGCACGCCTCATCCACTGATAAAATTATCTGATTTATCTCGTTAGAATCAAATCCTAATTCATTTGCTTTATTCTCAACAAAATTTCTTACTTTCGAAAGATTTTTTGTGGAACTTGAAATCACTATTTTGTTTGCGTTCGTCAAATATTTTGCAAAATGATTAATTTCTTATTGATTAAATTTTTCCAATGCTGTATTTTCTTCTTTATAAATTTCAAATAATATAGGAAATCCCAACATATCAAATATATTATAAATCTTATCACTCATATTTGAAAGTTTTACATCCCCGTTATTGTTCCTCATTGTTTCAATATATGCCATAAAAACACCTAATCCTGCACTGGAGATATATGAAAGTTTTTCAAAATTGACTACAATTTTATATTTTTTATCTTCAATCAATTTTTCAAAACTTTTTTCCAGTTCACCCGATGTATGTGCATCAAGAAACCCTTCAAGATACAGTATTGTAATGTCGTTATTATTTTTAATATCTATATTAAATTCTTCCATCTTGCTGTTTTGTTTGATGCAAAATCATTAAAAAATAATTAAAATTAAATACATAACAGTTTTCTGATTTAAATTGCTGTTTATACTTAACAAGACTTATGTTAATGTATTTACATAGATTATAATTCGTATTTAAGTTATATTTGTTACAGTTTTCATGCTAAACCTTATTGATCNNTTAATGTTATTGGGATATTGTCCGGTACTTCAGTTGATTCTGTTGATATCATTTATACAAATTTTACTGAAAAGAATAACAAAATCTCATATATTATAAGAAATTTTGATACTTTTCCAATTAATCCTGATATAAAAGAGTATGTTCTCAAAATATCTAATAACTTCGGAACTACGGAAGATGTATGCAAAGTTAATTTTCTTATCGGTTTTTTGTTCGCTGATTGTATCAATAAGTTTCTGAAAAAACATAAAATTAACAAAGAATTAATAGATTTGATAGGTTCTCACGGTCAGACAATTCATCATATTCCTCAATATTCACTAATCTCAGATTACAATTTTAAATCCACTTTACAGGTCGGAGATATTTCTGTTATTTCCAATTTAACCGGTATCCCTGTTATCGGTGATTTCAGAACTGCTGATGTTGCTTTGAATGGAGAAGGTGCTCCTTTAGCTTCTTACCTGGATTTTAATTTTCTGAAATCAGATGACAAAAACAGAATTTTATTAAACTTAGGCGGTATATCTAATATTACTTTTCTAAATAAAAATTCTTCAATTGATGATATAATTGCATTCGATTGTGGACCGGCTAATATGTTAATTGACCTTTGTATGAAGTTTTTTTACGGAAAAGATTATGATGAAAACGGTGATATTGCTTATTCCGGTAAAATAAATCCGGAATTGTTAAATTATCTTATTCTTTCAGATAAATTTCACATTAGGATATATCCAAAATCTACGGGCAGAGAATTATATAACGAAATTTTTAATAAGTTAATCGAAAATTATAAACAGCATAAACCTGAAGATGTAGTCAGAACTGTTTCAGANNGTGTTTCAGAATTTACTCTGCATTGCTTAAAATATAATATTGAAACTTTTTTTAATGATAATGTGAATGAAATAATTGTAAGCGGTGGCGGCACTAAGAATAAATTTATTATGAATAGACTAAATGAAATTTTTAATCACGATAATAAAACTGAAATAAAAATACTTGATGAAAACGGATTAAATTCAGAAAACAAGGAAGCTTTTTTGTTTGCATTTCTGGCTTATGAATTTATCAAAGGAAATAAAGCAAATATTCCTTCCGTTACAGGTGCAATGAGAAAAACAATTCTCGGAAAATTATCAATAACATAAATCTATAAAAGAATTTTTGAAAGATAAAGTAGTAATAGTTACAGGTGGTACTGGTTTTTTAGGAAGATATATTGTTAAAAAGTATGCTGCTGAAGGAATGAAGGTTTATATACCTGTATTGACAATGAAGGAGTTCAACGATGTGTTTGAAGAGACAGGAACGGAAAAATTTGAATTAAAGAAAATATATGCTCTCGAATGTAACGCTGTTGATAAAAATTCTGTTGTTGAATTTATTGATGCAGTTGCAGGAAGAGAAAAAGGACAAATAGATTTTTTGATTAATACTGTCGGTGGAATTGGCAAACAAGGTAAAGTTAACGAAATGAGTTATGATGATTTTGATTCACTGTTTGATTTGAATTTCAAATCTACTCTCTATTTTTCAAAAGAGTGTTTGAACTATATGATTAAAAATAAATTTGGAAGAATAGTTTCCATCGGTGCTCTTGCGGCACTTGAAACTTCCGTCTCAAGATTTGCTTATGGTTATTCAAAGTATGGAGTAATAAATCTTATGAATTCAATATCTGAAGAAAATAAAGAAAATAATATTTTTGCAAATTCAATTGTCCCTTCTATTATTGATACTCCTGCTAACAGGGAATGGGGAAGCGATGAAGATATTAAAAAATGGGTTACACCGGAAGAATTAGCAAATATTATTTTTGACTTAACTTCAGAGAAATTCAAATCAGTGAGAAATTCTGTAATCAAAGTGTTAAATAAATATTAATATGAAAGTTATAATCACAGGTGGAGCAGGTTTTTTGGGTTATCACATTGCCTGTCGCATAAATGAAATAACTGATTTTAAAAATTCGGTATTTTTTGATATTGCACCATTTGAAAAAAACGAATACAATCCTGAAATTAATTGCATATATGGTGATGTAAGAGATGCAAAACAAATGGATGAAATGATGAAAGGTGCTGATGTTGTTATTCATTGTGCAGCAGCATTACCTCTTTGGAAAAAAAGTGATATTTATGAAACTAATGTAGATGGAACACGAATTGTTCTGGAAGCATCTCTGAAAAATAAAGTTAACAGGGTTGTTCATATTTCATCTACTGCTGTTTATGGTGTTCCTGATGTACATCCTCTCTTTGAAACACATAAAAGACACGGTGTTGGTCCTTATGGTGAAAGCAAAGTTCTCGCTGAAGAAGTATGCGAAGAATACAGGAAAAAAGGATTACCAATTGCCATTCTTAGACCTAAAAGTTTCATTGGTACAGCAAGATTAGGTGTTTTTCAGATTTTATATGATTGGGTTGAGTCGGGAGTTAAAATTCCAATTATCGGTAATGGAAATAACAGATATCAATTGTTTGAGGTGGAAGATTTAGTTTCTGCTATTTTCCTTTGTTCAACTCTTCCGCTTGAAACTATAAACGATACTTTCAATGTAGGTGCTAAGGAATTTAAAACAGTTAAAGAAGATGTCGGAGCTATGCTTGAATACGCAGGGACAGGGTCAAGAATTATGCCGACTCCTGCTTCTTTAGTCAAACCTGCTTTAAGATTTTTTGAAATTTTAAATGTTTCACCACTATATAAATGGATTTACGGAACGGCAGATACGGATTCTTACGTATCAATTGAAAAAGCTGAAACAAAACTCGGCTGGAAACCTCAATATTCAAATTCACAGGCATTAATAAGATCTTATCAGTGGTATCTTGATAATAAACATACTATTCAGCAAGGTACCGGTGTAACTCACAGAATTGCCTGGAAACAGGGAATTTTAGGATTATTTAAAAAAGTACTATAATACAATTTATGATAACAATGAAACAAAAATTCATCTTAGATATTAATCCTGCTACAGGGGAATTAATTGAAAAGATAAAATGCTCTTCTTATGGAGAAATAGCTTCTGCAATTAAACTTGCAAGAAAAGCCTGGAGGCTGTGGATTAATGTTCCACTGAAAAACAGGATTGCAATGATGAAAAAAGTTGCAAAAGATTTTTTAAAAGAAAAAGAAATTCTTGGTGAAATTATTATGATGGAAATGGGTAAACCATTGAAATCAGCAATAGGTGAGGCGGAAGCAGTAGCGTATGGTATTGAAGAAGCTATTGAAATGGCTGAAGAAGCTTTTTCTACTCAGGTATTAACATATAAAGATCAGGTTACTGAAATTCACAGATCATCTATTGGGGTTGTCGCGGTTATTACTCCATGGAATTTTCCTGCGGCAATGGCTGAATCTCTTATCTCACCGGCTATATTAGGTGGTAACACTGTCGTATTCAAGCCTTCTGAATATACTCCATTAACCGGAAAATATATGTATGAGGTTTTTAACAGACATTTACCTAAAGGTGCTGTTAACTTACTACAAGGTGCTGAGGAAGTTGGTGAAGTTTTGATTACTTCTGATGTAGATATGATTGCTTTTGTTGGTTCTCAGGAAGTTGGTAAAAGAATTATGGAGGCATCTGCTAAAAGACTTAACAGACTTGTGCTTGAACTTGGCGGTAAAGATCCTATGATTATTATGAAAGATGCAGATTTGGAAAAAGCTGCTAAATATGCCGTGAATGGCTCTTTAAGAAATGCCGGTCAGGTTTGTGTTTCTGTAGAAAGAATTTATATTGAAGATAAAGTTGCAGATAAATTTGAAAAACTCGTTCTCGAATATGTAAAAAAATGGAAAGCCGGTCCCGGTACTGATGCTTCTTCTGATATGGGTCCGATTGTAAGTGAAAGTCAAAGACAAAATATTTTGAATCAAATTGAAGATGCTGAAAGAAAAGGTGCAAAAATATTATGGGGTGGCAAAAAAATTGATGGTAAAGGTTTCTTTATGGAACCTACTGTTATCACAAACCTCGCTGATAAACATCTTATAATGCAAAAAGAAACTTTTGGTCCTGTTGTGTGTATTCAAAAAGTTTCCTCTGCTGAAGAAGCTATCGAAAAAGCAAATCANNTCTTTCGGATTAGGAGCTACTGTCTGGTCGAAAAATGATAACAAGGCAAAAGAAATATCCCGAAAAATTGAATCAGGTATGATTGGAATTAATCAGGGAATTGGTGGCGTTCCGAGAACTCCTTGGGTTGGTGCAAAACAAAGCGGATTCGGATTTATAGGTTCAATTGAAGGTATGAGACAGTTCACTATTCCTAAAAAAATATCTTATAAAAAATAATTTATACACGAATATTAATCATTAAAAAAGCGGAACTGTTTGGTTCCGTTTTTTTTAATATATAAGTTTATAAACTATTCTCAAATTTCTTCCTGCCTCAGGAACTATACTCTTAATCCTTGATAAATGATTTCTGTATTTTTTGTTAAAAATATTATCAATTGATAAAGAAAAATTATGAATAATTTTTCCTGTAAATAAACTTGATTGAAAATAAGAATTTATAACACCATATCCCTGTGTTGACTCTTCAAATTCATCAACTCTGTTTTGAGCAGCAGCAATTTCCGCATTCACCCCAAATATAAAATTATTTTTTTCATATTTAATTTCCCAAAGAGATTTCAAAGGAGGTATGTTTGGCAATGAACTTCCGTTTGAAAATTCACCGCTTGTAAAACTTATATTATTCAAAAATTTTAAATTCAAAGGTAGATTTAAAACAATCTGTGATTCAAATCCGAAAAAATTTGCCGATGAACCTTGATAAGAATAAATTGGCAACAATGTCTGAAAATTTGTATCACCGGTGTTTCTTGGAGTTATATAATATGAATAAAAATTAGCAAATAAATTTGATGAAAATGTTAAGAATTTATTTGAATAAAATCCTGATAACTCAATTCCAAATCCGCTTTCATTTTCTAATTTAATGTTCCCTTTCTCATATGAATATGCGGCAAGGTGAGGACCTCTTGAATATAACTCCTCTATAGTAGGGGATTTTGATGTCTTAGAAAGATTTATTGCAATAAATGTGTTGTCATTTAAATTATATAATCCTGAAAAACTGAGTGATATTATATTGAAATTTTTATTTTGTATATTGGTATCATTTGTATATCTAAAATCTGTCTGTGGTCTAAATAGGTTATATTCTAATCTTCCGGAAGTTTCAAAAATTAATTTATCATATTCTTTTTTAAAATATTCATAGCCGTAAATTTTGAATGATTTTACCGGTGGGTTAAATACATATCCACCAATATTAAAATCTTTATATTCAAACCCTATACCTGATTTTGAAAAATCGGAATTTAAAAAATTGTTTTTTTCAGTTTCTAATGAAACTTCTTGTTCCGAAATTCTGAAATCAGCCCCGATAATATTGTTTAATTCAAATTCAGTTTGAGAAAACTTATTGTATGAAAAGTTTATTCTGAAATTTTTCATTAAAGTTGAAACATTAGGAAATAAAAGCAAACCTGAGAATTGTTTTTTGTTTAATGTAATATTTACTCCATCAGGATGTGCACCTATAAATCCACCTGGAATTCCGTATTCTGAATTAAATTCACGAAAATTTATTCCGGTTGAAATATTGTCATTCAAATAAGCCAAACCACCGGAATAATTGTAATTATTTATAGCAGTATTTTTTAAAATTCCATCCGGTGTATCTATGTCTGATGCTTTTCTTTTACTTCCTTCAAGATATAAATTAAAATTATTATAAGGTATATCCAATTTTAATGAACCTAAATAACCATCATTTACCGTTTCAAAATATGTACCGGCAATAATTGATAAAGCTTCATTTTGTAAAATCGGAATATCGTTTCTTACAGTATTTATTATGCCACCTGTTGTATTGCTTGTCTTTGAAAGTACTATTGGTCCTCGTAATACTTCTATCCTTGAAGCAGTAAATCCTTCTATTGCTAATGCGTGGTCAGGTGATGTACCGGAAAGATCAAGACTTTTTCTACCGTCTTCCGAGATGAAGATTCTGTCTCCAGATAATCCTCTGTAGACAGGTCTTGAAGGTGCCGGACCCATACTCCGAAGTGAAATTCCTATTTCATTTTTAAGTGTGTTTGCTAATGTAAGACCTGAGTTTCTTTCGAGTTCTTTCCCTTCAAGAATATTTGTAAGTTCCAGATAATCTGAAAAACTTTTTATTTTAAGTTCATCCGTTACTGTGATTACAGGTGTTTGAAATATTTTTTTATTTAAAAATACATCAACTTTCGCTATGGAATCTGTAGTAAAATTTATCTCAACTGTTTTTGATATATAAAACGGATGTGTAAATTTTATTTTAATCTTGTTCTCTGTAATTCCGGTTATTGAAAATAAACCGGAACTGTCAGTTTCTACTTTTATATAATCTCCGGAAATATTAACATTTACGATAGGTTTTAAATCATATGAATCATATACATGTCCATAAATACTGTTTGTTGTTGCCGGAAATGAATCTAAAGGATTCAAAATTAGGAATAAAAAAAATACCACTTTAAAATATCTAAAGTGGTATGAAATATTTTTAGAAATCTTTATCAATTTATGGAGTTACCGTGAAATCAATTGTCGGATTTGTTGTATATAATGTTTCTGAACCTTCCGTAAGATTTATAATAAGTTTAGTATTGCCTGATGAATTGCCAACTGTTCTGAACACAAAAGGTTCATCAGGTGCTTCATTTATAAATGTAGCAATTGAAGACATTTGAAAAAATCCTGCTATGTCATATTGAGGATATGGTGGAGTGAATAAGTTACCTTTTTTGTCATAGAATTGTATTACAGCATGTTCTGTTGTATCTCCAATGGCTAATGTAAATCCTGAACCTGTGCCCATTCCTGAACCGGGATAATCAAAAATAACCTCTCCTGATTTTTCATAAGTAATCTTAAAACCAATTGCTTCTCCGATTATGTTCGAATCAACTATTACAGGTATAAATGTAGTTGTGAAATCAGAATGATTTCCGTGTAATAAATTGAATCTGATACTTGAAGTTCCGGTTTGTAATCCTCTTAAATGAAATTCAAATGTATTGGAAGGATTATCTACAAATACACTTATAACTGAAGGATTTGAAATCGCATAACCAAGTGAATAATTTGAATTGCTTACCGGTGGATCTATTCTGTTTCTGTCTTTATCAAGAAAAAATACTTTTAGATGAGGTGTGATAGTTCCGTTTGGAACTTTTAGTGTGTCAAATCCTTGTTTTAAATCACCTCTGAAAAAATACATTACAGTGTCTCCGTTATCTTTGACTAACATCATTCCTTCTGCATCAAAATGTATCTCAGGTGTAACAGGATTATCACTGCATCCTGTATAATAAATAAAAGATATTAAAATTAAAAAATGGATTAGTGTTTTTTTGAACATTTTGTTTTTGTCCATTTACGGTTTATAAAATGTGCAGACGCAATTAAAATGGCTCCGGTTGGTGCAATCATCAAAAACAAAATTTCATCAGATAAAAAATGAGAATGTTCTGCTTCGTGGTGATCGTGTGTATGAAAAAATAAATGTCCGATTATAATTATTATCAGTCCACATAAAAAAAGAATAAAAGGTGTTAACTTTCCGTGATGTTCAAAATAGCCGGACTTTAAAGTGAAAAGTCCTATGAAAAAACTTAATGCAATAACGCTGTATTCTATAACAGGATTTGCAAGAAATTCTAATCCGATGAGCGGTAACATTACTATAACAAAGGGAAGTAATGCACAGTGAACAGCACATATTGTAGATGCTGATAATCCGAGTAAATCAAGTTTTTGTAATAGTTCGTGTTTCATAGTTGCGAATCATTTGCAAAATAAAAATTATCAAAACAATTATCAAGTATATTGCAAATCATTTGCAAATAAATTATTTGTTGGATTTTTTATGGAGTATGTTCTTAAATGGGGTATTAGTGATTTTACTTTCGAGCCAGGATACATAATCAAAATAATCCAGTGTCCTTTCCTCAGTCTGATTCTTCATTTGTTTTATCAATTCATTTTTCAGTAAGTAAAATCCTTCTTTGAGTGATTCTTCATCTGTTATATTCACAAGTTTTTTAAAAAACCTTATAATATTATTTTCAAAGTTAAACATCCGCTTTTTCTTTAAAATGTAAATATATAATGATTTGATTAGACTTTCGAGTAAATCATAATTTCTAAGTTCATAATGTGAAAGCAAAAATAAAATTTTAGCAAAGAACAACAAATCTTCTCTTGCTTTTATTTGCTCATCATTTAAGATTAGATTTAAATATTTTATACATCTATTGTAATCTTCAGTTATAAATAATAAATATGCAAAATTATAATATAAGTAGAGCTGAATGATTTTGTGAAAACGACCTTTATATCTTATAAAATCATTTTCAATTTGAGGAAAAAGTAAAATTGCTTTCTCGAAATCTCCCGTCAACTGATAATAATATAAATTTAAATTATATGAAAGCAGATATGCCTGAATGTCAGGAGCAGTAAGTGTTTTACTCTGATATTTGACAAATGAAGTTAAAAATTCATCAAATTTTCTTAGGTATAAACATCTTATGAGATAGTTGTTAAGAGCTGATAAGTAACTTTTTTTATTATCTTCTATCTTGTTGTCTTTTTCTATCAACTCTACATAATCTTTACAAATTTCATAACCAATTCTATAATCAGAAGTTGAATTCAAATATAATAAATGAATCTGATAAAAAATATTCTTGGCTGCAAATGACTGTGCATTATTTACATCTTTAAGTAATTTGTCTTTCAGTAATTTTTTATATTCATTTTTTAATTCTTCATCAGGAATTAAAAATTTTGTCTTTTGATTTAAAAGCGTGAATTTTAATTGTAAATCCTGATACTCCTGAAGATTTAATATTTTTAATGTTATCTGTTTTGCTTCTTCATTAAGATTTTCTATCTCACTTTGTGAAACACCATAGTTAAGCAGATTTAAGTTTATCTTAATTTCCCAATTTAAAATTTCCAGTACTGCTAAAAGTTTATCGTTTTTATAAGCAAATTCTTTAGCTTTTTTCAGAAGTTTTTTACATTGTGATGTCATACCTTTCTGAAATAAAACTTCTGTCATCTTTAAATAATCTTTTAGTTCAAGATTTTTATTAGTACCGGTATGATACATCGCAAGTGTTTTCAAAATTTCATTGTATAGATAATTTTTAAAAACAGGCAAGCTGTTAACTAACTTTTTATCCTTTAATTGTTTCTTGATTTTTTCCTCATCATATTCTTTTAAATCCCCAGTTTGTTTATCAATTAAGTTAAATATTTTAACATAATAATTTTCTTTGTTTTTGATAAAATTTGATGACTTTTTCTTGAAATATGATTTTTCGGTCTTTGATAAAGATTTTATTAATAAAAATAATTCGTTTGAAGCTTTCAATGGAATTTAATGATTATTTCAAAAATAACCATAAATACACTGAAAATATACTATAAATTGATTTTATAGTAAAATTACCTGTTTAATGAATTTTAATAATAAATAAAATTAGTTTTGTAAAACTAATTCAAATAAAATATTTTTGATTAAAATTTATAGGAGTTAGATATGAAAAAATATTTACCAAGTTTTGTTTCACTTTCAGGTTTTATTTTTATAAACTTAAATTGCAATCTGAAAATTAAAAAAATGAGTTTGATTAAATAATTATATCGATGTGATTTTGAAAGAAATGTTCCTCTTTAAAAGGCGCGAGGATGGGACGTTTCAATCTTCCGGTGGCTCTCAAGAGTCACCGGTATTTTTATCACTCTCCGGTGCAGTCTTTAAAATATCATCCTTAATTTTCAATAAAAATTCTTTTGCCGGCTGATATTCATTCGGAATTTCTCCTTCAAGTATTGCTTCTTCAATTTGTTTTTTTATAATCCCTACTGTTCTTGATGGCTTCAATCCGCATATCTCCATAATTTCTTCACCTTTCACAGGTGATTGAAAATTTCTTAAATTATCTTTTTGCTGTACTTCAAGAATTTTTTTCTCAACTATTAAATAGTTATTCAGTATTCTTGATACTTTATTTTGATTTTTTGAAGTTATATCCGCTCTGCATAATGTCAATAAATCTTCAAGTTCTTCTCCCGCATCAGCAGCAAGTCTTCTTATTGCAGAATCTGTTACTGAATCTGAAGCAAGTGGTATAGGTCTCAGATGCATTCTCACGGGTTTTTCTATATACGAAAGTTTATCATTGGGCAATTTTAATTTTAAAAATATTTTTTTCATCATACGTGCACCTTTTTCTTCATGTCCATGAAATGTCCATCCGGTTCCATCAATAAATTTTTTTGTCGCCGGCTTTGCTATATCGTGCATAAGTGCAGCAAATCTTAACCAAACATTATCTGTCATTGTAGAAATATTATCAACAACCTGTAATGTATGGTAAAATACATCTTTGTGGTGATAATCTTGTCTTTGATCTACTCCAGCAAGTGTTGAAATCTCCGGAAATATAACTTCCATCACTCCGGTTTTGAAAAGTAAATCAAGCCCTATTGATGGTTTTTCAGTTTCAAGTATTTTAAAAAATTCATCTGTAATCCTTTCCTGTGAAACTACATCATCCGGCTTTAACCTGTTTTTCATTCTTACAATTGCTTTATATGTATCTCCCTCAATTCTAAAATTAAATCGTGAAGAAAATCTTATTGCCCGCATTATTCTTAGTGGGTCATCATCAAAAGTTTTCTCAGGGTCAAGTGGCGTTTTAATTATTCCGTTTTCAATGTCTTTTAATCCGTCAAATATATCAATTATTTTTTCAGATTCATTTAGATTTACTGCAAGTGTATTTATGGTAAAGTCTCTTCGCGATAAATCATCTTTTAAATCTGAAAATTCAATATTGGGTTTTCTGGAATCTCTTCCGTAACTTTCTTTTCTCGCTGAGTTAAATTCTATCTTGTATCCTTTTAAACCTAACATTGCAGTACCGAATCTGCCGTATGAAGTTATATTGTCCGCTCGTAATTCTTTTGAACAAATTTGAGAAAACTTAACCGCATCTCCTAAAACTGCAAAATCAATATCTTTATCTTCTATTCCGAGAATTTTATCCCGAACATATCCGCCAACTAAAAAAATTTCAAATTTATTTTTTTTTGCAACTTTAAAAATATCTTCTATAAGTTCATTATCGTTTCTGAAATTCACATTTAAATTCATATTATATATCATTCCTTGATTTTATAAATCGAATTGAATTTTCAACTTCTGAAATGATTGCAGATGCAACTTCTAAAGCAGTTTTGCCTTCTTCAAGTGTTACAATTTCTAATGAATTGTTCTTAATTGATTCAAAAAATTTTTCCTGTTCATATTTCATAGGATTTATTTTTTGTATTGTCACTTTTTCACGTTCAACTTTTTTATTATTTCCTAAATCTATTGAGAAAATACTTTTAACATCCTCAGCATTTTTTAAATGATAAATAACAGATTCCTGAGAAAGAAAATTTATTGATATGTAAGCATTTTTCTGAAAAATTCTCATTTTCCTCATCTTATCAATAGAAATTCTTGAAGCGGTAATATTTGCCACTGCTCCATTTTCAAAGGTTAATCTTGCATTCGCTATATCTATCGAATCTGTAAGTATTGCAACTCCGTTTGCATTGATGTATTTTATTTTTGAATCAATCAGTTTAAGTATAATATCTATGTCGTGAATCATCAAATCCTGAATTACTGAAACATCAGCACCTCGTGGATTAAACTGTGCCATTCTGTGTGATTCTATAAACAAGGGCTTAACATCATATTTATCCAATGCAAGTATTGCAGGATTAAATCTCTCTATGTGTCCGACTTGAATTTTTTGTTGTGCGGATTTTTTTAATTTTAATAATTCTTCTGCCTGTGAAATAGTTTCAGTTACAGGTTTTTCGATAAAAATATTTTTACCTGCTGTAATTATTTTTTCTGCAATTTCAAAATGTGATTTCGTTGATGTAACTACTATCACAGCATCTGAATTATTTATTAATTCATCAATTGAATTAAATAAATTAACTTCAAAATTATCAGAAACTTCTTTTGCTGTTTTTTTATCAATATCGAAAATTCCTGAAATAACAATATCTTTATCTTTCTTAGCAATTTCTTTCAGAAGTTTAAGATGTAATTGTCCTAAATGCCCGGTTCCCGCTATTCCTGTTCTAATCATTTTTTAATTCTTTTTCACTGAATATTTGTGTTAAAAATACTCCACTTATTGTTATTATAGCACCTGTGATAAAATAAACTGTCATTTGCTCTCCGAGTAAAAAATATGAAAAAACAATTGTGACAATTGGTGATAAATTTGTCAATGTTGCAAGTGTGCTTATTTTTATAAATTTAGTTGAGTAAGAATAAATAAAATATCCTAAAAATGCTACAAAGACTGAAAGATGTATAAAACCGATTATTCCTCCAACCGAAAGTTTATCTAAACTAAAATTAGGATAGTCATAAATAAAAAGCGGAATAAATAAAATCATTCCCGCTATAAATGCTAATGTCGAAGTTTTAAGTGANNTATCTATCATTTTTTTTGATAATGTGATATAAACTGCCCAACTTGAAACCGCAAAAAACAACAGTATATTTCCTAAAAATAAATTGTTTTGTTGCTCAAGACTTTGAATTAAACTCTCCCAAAATATTATTATTATTCCTATAATTGTAAGCGAAATGGTTAATATTTTTTTTAAATCATATTTTTCGTTTTTTAAATATATTGATAATAAATATGCAATCATTGGTGTTAATGCATACATCACTCCGGAATTTGATGCAGTTGACATTTTAATTCCTACAAGAAAAAAAAAATGATTTATAGGAATACAAAGTGCACCAAGCATCACTATATACCAAATGTCCTTTCTCTCAATTTTAAATGATATTCCTTTTATTTTGAAAAACAGAAACAAAAGTAAAGTAGCAATTCCAAATCTGAAAAATGCAAGTGAAAGGGGAGAGATTTCAGCAGTTACAAATTTAGCGGCAACGGGAGTCAATCCTGCGGAAAATGTTAAATAAATTACTGTTAAAAATTTTTTCAAGTTAAATAAAATAAAAAACCCGCAATTTTATTATGCGGGTTTTATAAAATAAAAATATAATGTTTCTTATTTATTCTTTGCCTGTGCTTTAGCTACTTTGATTTTTTCTTTTCTTTTAATCTTGTTTTTTCGATGTTTTCTTAAAGCTACTTTTTTTGGTTTATTCATATTGTTAATATTAAATTGATTATGCTATTGTAATTTCTTTTTCTAGATATACATCCTGAATTAAATTTAAAAGTTTTACACCTTCATCCATTGGTTTCTGGAATGCTTTTCTGCCTGATATTAAACCCATACCTCCGGCTCGTTTATTTATCACAGCTGTCTTTACCGCTTCCTGTAAGTCTGACTCTCCCTTTCCGGTTGATGCTCCGCCTGAATTTATCAATCCGTTCCTGCCCATATAACAGTTTGCAACCTGATATCTTGTTAAGTCAATAGGGTTATCAGTTGTCAGTTTTTCATAAACATATTTATGAGTTTTTCCGAATTTTAATGCATTATATCCACCGTTGTTTTCCGGAAGTTTTTGTTTTATTATATCTGCCTCAATCGTAACCCCAAGATGATTTGCTTGTCCTGTTAAATCGGCACTTGTATGATAATCTTTATCACCTTTCACATTGAATGCAGAATTTCTTAAATAACACCATAGTATTGTTACCATTCCGAGTTCGTGTGCATAAGAAAAAGCATCACTAATTTCCTGTATTTGTCTTCCTGATTCATCCGAGCCAAAATAAATCGTTGCTCCGATTGCCGCTGCTCCCATATCAAAAGCTTGCTTTACATTTGCAAATAATAACTGGTCATACTTATTCGGATATGATAAAAATTCATTATGATTAATTTTTAATATAAAAGGAATTTTATGTGCATATTTTCTTGAAACCGAGCCTAACACTCCGAGTGTTGATGCAACAGCATTACATCCACCTTCTATTGCAAGTTTAACAATGTTTTCAGGATCAAAATAAATTGGATTTGGAGCAAAAGATGCACCTGCTGAATGTTCTATCCCTTGATCTACCGGTAAAATTGATACATAACCCGTTCCCGCAAGTCTTCCGTGATTTAATAATGATTGATAATTTCTTAATACAGGAATTGAGCGGTCTGAATCTTTCCAAATTCTATCAACAAAATCCGGACCGGGTAAATGTAACATATCTTTTGAAATCGTGTTTGAATTATGAGTTAATAAACCTTCATTATCTTTTCCAAGATACTCTTTGATTTTTTCTAACATTGTTTAGTTAAAGTTTATTTTGTTAAATTTATTGTTTGTATTTGAATAGTAATCGTAATTTCCTTCTAATGTAACACTTCTGATGAAAAGCAGTCCTTTGTTTTTTTCAAAACTTGTAATCACTCCACATTCTTTCTTTTCATCATTTCCGCTTATTGAATAATATATTTTGAAACCCGGTTTAACATTTTCTTCACTTTCAAATCTTTTCATTTTTTTTGGAATTTTATCCTGTGCATCAAGTCGTGCGATTACTTCTTGCCCTATATAACAACCCTTCGAAAAAGAAATCAGACTTTTTAATCCGCATTCAAGTGGATTAGTATTTTCATTCAGTTCGTTTGGTGCAACAGGTATCATATTATCAATTCTGAATAATTCAAAATCTGAATTTACTGATTCTTCAAAACTTTCATTCAGGTATATCGTAATTTTTTTATTGAAAAATAAATTATCTGTATAAGCTATTTTTCCATCCTCGTTAATAAAATTATTAACTTCAGTATTATTTGAATTTATTTCCCACGTTACTCTGAGTTTGTCCGATATTACTGTAACATTTACATCATCCATAATAATATATTTATCAAGATATTCTTTAACTTTTAGTGTATATACGGATGATGTTAAAAGCAAAACATAATCACCGAAATAAAATACTGTTACAAGGTCTATAATCCTGCCTTTTTCATTTAAAAGAACTGTATTTACAAATTGATTGATACTTAGTGGGTTTGTTTTGTTTGTACTTAGTCTGTTTAATAAATCTAATGAATCTTTCCCATCTAATCGAATCAACCCTCTTGATAAATTAAAATGCATATCATTAAATATACCTCTTTTATAAGCATTTTTAAATGAAATTAAATATATATCTTTAAGTATTAACCCGGATATGTCACAATCAATTTAAATTCATTTGTTGGAATAATGTCCAAATATTAAAAATTATTTTGTCTTATGTGTGAAATTTGCTTAATTCGTGGTAATTCGTTGTGAAGTTCTCAAATGTTTTGGACGGATGTGATTTTTAACTATTAAAGATATAAAGATATATCCATTTAAAATAATGTTTGAAATTGTTATCTTTTATGTTATAATAAATTAAATTTAATTTAAGTTGAAACATAAAACAAATAAAGAAGATGCATTAATGGCTTTCTTCTATAATGCACGTGATTATTTTGATAAGAATAAAAAAGTTGTATATGGAGTTTTAACGGGTATTGTTGTCATTGTCGCAGTTGTTGTTATATATTTCAGCAAAAAAAGTGCTTCCGCTGATACTGCTGCCATTGAACTTTCTAAAGTGCAGGCAGTTTATGATGTTGGTAATTATCAAAATGCAATTAATGGCGATTCTTTGAATGTTTATAAAGGGTTGTTGTATATTGTTAGAGAGCACGGTTCCACTCCAAGTGGTGAACTTGCTACAATTCTTTTGGCTAACAGTTATTATTATATGAGAGATTTTGCAAATGCAGAAAAATATTATAAAGAATACAGTGGTGGAAATGTAATTTTAAAAGCTGCTGCATTAGCAGGCATTGCGGCTGTTTATGAAGCTAACAATAACTATCTTGATGCAGCTAAACAATTTGAAAAAGCTGCCACTTATAATAAAGATATCGCAGTTAATGATGAATATTTATATTATGCAATTAGAAATTATTCTCAAGCAAAAGATAAAGAATCTGCTTTAAGATTAATTAAAGTTTTAAAGACTGACTATCCAAAATCAGAATATATTCAACAGGTAGAAAAATTTAACAGTTAATGAGTTTAAAAGAAAAAATAAATATTGATTTAAAATCTGCAATGCTCGAAAAAAGAGCTGAAGAATTAGAAGTCTTACGTGCAATTCGTGCTGAAATTCTAAAAATGGATAAATCCGGCTTGAACAGGGAAATGGATGAAGATGAAGAAATTCAACTCCTAAATAAACAGGTTAAGCTCAGAAAAGAAGCAATTGAAATGGCTGAAAAAGCAGGTAGAAATGATATTGCTGAAAAAGAAAAAAAGCAAATTGATATATTGCAAAAATATTTACCCGAACAGATGTCTAAAGAAGATGCTGAAAAAATTATTGAAAAAATAATTTCGGAAGTAGGTGCAGTATCAGCAAAAGATAAAGGAAAAGTTATGGGTTCTGTTATGAAAGAGTTAAAAGGAAAAATTGACGGAACTCTGGTTCAGCAGATTGTTAGTGAAAAGCTTCCGGCATAATGGTTGTAAAATAAATATAACAATTTTAAGGGGCTTTTAGCCCCTTTTTTATTTAATGAATCAAATTGATATTTTTATATTATTTTGTATCGTGATACCTGCATTGATTGGTCTGCGTTCAGGATTTTTAAAAAATTTATTTGCTTTTGCCGGTATTGTTACCGGTTTATTCTTTGCATCAAAGTATTATACTCAACTGTCCAAATTGTTTGAGTCGTTTAATTGGTTCGATGTTTTAACTAATGTTATATCTTTCGTTTCTATTGTTATGATTTTTTATTTTTTAGCTGTTTATGTAGCATCTAAAATATCTAACATCCATACTATTACTTCGTTTGTTGATAAATTGCTTGGTGTTTTGTTTGGAGTTATTCAGGGAATGATTTTTGCAAGCGTTATTCTCATTATGCTGAATAAAGTTGACTTTATTCCGGAAGCTGTTATTTTAAAATCAAATTTATATTCTACAGTTATAAATTTTGCTCCGGAAATGTTCAATTTTATTTCTGAAAAACTGCCTTTTACTAAACAATTTATTGACGGTTTAACTTTTATTAAATCAAACTAAAATGAATTTAACTGACATAAAAAATAAATTAGAATTTCATAGAATAACTGATAAACTTCATTTCTATTCATCTTCTGATTTGAATTTTGATAAAATTAATCAGTTGGAATTTTTTACCGATATTAATTTGATTTTAATTGAATTAGAAAAAACTAATGAAGTTATTAATTTTACTAAATCGGAAGGACTTTTTGAATTATCAAAACTTAAGGATATTTATCGTGATCTTGACCTTATAAAAATTGAAGGAAATTATTTAGAACCTTTAAAATATATTTCAATTCTGAATTTACTTGTAACTTCGAGAGAGGTTAAAACGGTTATAAAATCTTCAATTGAAAAATCCGATGAATTTAAATATTTAATTAATCTTTCAAAATTACTTTTTTCTGATAAAATTATAGAACATAATATTGATTCCACCATTGATTCCGATGGAAATGTTAAAGACTCTGCCTCAAATACCCTCAGGAAAATCAGAAAAGATATTCTCGCAACTGAAGAAAGAATCAGAAAAACTTTATCAAAAATATTAAAAGATTTTTCTGAAAAAGATTTATCACGGGATGATATTATTACTCAGCGAGATGGCAGACTTGTAATCCCTGTTAAAGTAGAAAATAAAAGGAAAGTTCAGGGAATTATTCATAATTCTTCCACAAGTGGGGCAACGGTCTTTATTGAGCCAAATGAAAGTATTGAACTGAACAATGAAATTACAGATTTGAAAATGCAGGAAAGAAGAGAGATTCAAAGAATATTGATTGAACTTTCAAAACAAATTGCTTCGATTAGTAATGATTTGAAAAATAATTTAATTAATCTTGCTGAACTTGATTTCATTCAGGCAAAAGCAAGGTATGCTATGGATATAAATGCTGTAATACCTGTCTTTTCTGACAACATCAGATTAAAGGATGCGTATCATCCGATTCTGATTCAAACTCACAAAAAATCTGAAGTCGTTCCGTTAAATCTGAATATAACTTCTGAAAATAATACATTAATTATAACCGGACCAAATGCCGGAGGAAAAACTGTCACTTTAAAAACGCTTGGTCTCTTATCTTTAATGACTCAATGCGGATTACTTATTCCTGTTCATCCTGAAACTGAAATAAAAATATTTCATAAGATATTTGTAAATATCGGTGATGAACAGTCTTTGGAAAATGATTTAAGTACTTTTAGTTCTCATTTGATTTCACTCAAACAAATTATTGATAATTCAAATGAAAATTCTTTAATACTTATTGATGAAATTTGTAGTGGCACTGATCCGAATCTCGGCTCTGCATTGTCTTCAGCATTGATTTTGAAATTTACAGAACAAAAATCTTTTTCCATTGTAACAACTCATATAGGCGAATTAAAAAAACTTGCATTGAATTATAAAGGTATATTAAATGGTTCACTTGAATTTGATATGGAAAATTTATCTCCGACTTTTAGATTTGTTGAAGGTGTTCCCGGGCAAAGCTTCACTTTTGAAATTGCAAGAAAATTTAACTACCCGAGTAGTATTTTAAACAAGGCAAGAGAATTTGTTGATACTGAAGACAATAATTTGGAAGATTTGATAAAGGATTTGATGAGTGATAAACAAAAATACGAAAAACAAAAAAATGAATATGACAGAGAAAATATCAGACTCAAAGGACTAGTAAATATTTATGACTCAAAGATAAAAGAACTTGAAAAACAAAAAAAAGAAATTCTCAAAAATGCTAAAGAAGAAGCAAAACTAATAGTTTCTAAAGCTAACAGTTTAATTGAAAAAACCGTAAAGGATTTAAAAGAGAATAAAAATTCCGATATAAAGGAAATTAGAAAAGATTTTAAAACTCAAGTTCAAGATTTAATCAAAAATGATTCTCAATTTGAAACTGAAGAAGATGAGTATGAAGAAATAATTGAACTCAATCCCGGAGAAATTGTAAAAATTAAAAATACTGAAACTACAGGTGAAGTTATTGAAGT
Organism: Candidatus Tepidiaquacellales bacterium UBA6667; assembly: GCA_002455255.1. GTDB lineage: Bacteria > Bacteroidota > Ignavibacteria > Tepidaquicellales > Tepidaquicellaceae > UBA9002. Next base: position 28,857 of record DKKL01000050.1, read on the forward strand.
AAAAGATGAGACTGTAATTTTGAATGTTAATGGAATCACGATTAAATCAAAAAAATCTGATCTTGAAAAAGCCGTTAAAATAAAATCACGAAAAGAATATACCGGCTCAAGTGTTGAGATTAAAACTGAATCGTTTTCTAACAGATTAGATTTAAGAGGAAAATATTCTGAAGAAATAAATGATATACTGGAAGAATATATTCGTGACGCAAAACTTAACAAACTTAAAGAGGTTACTATTGTTCACGGAAAAGGTACCGGTAAACTCAGAGATGAGGTAAAAAAAATAGTTTCTAAAAATAAAGATGTACTGTCTTTCAGACTTGGAAACTGGAATGAAGGTGATATGGGTGTTACTGTCCTTGAATTATAAAATTTATTTGTGGAGTTCCTTTTTGCTTTTTATCAGAAAAAATAGTTGTTAATTTATTGAAACTGATAAATTTAAACTTTTTAAAATTTATAAATGAGTAATATTTTAATAATTGATGATGAGCAGAGCATTATAGACTCTCTTTCTTTAATACTAAAAAAAGAAAAATATAATGTTACCGGTTGCACTGATGGTTATTCAGCTTTGAAGTTGCTGTCTGATAAAAAGTTTGATTTAATTTTGCTTGATATAAAAATGCCAAGAATGGATGGTCTTGAAGTTTTAACTGAAATTATGAAGTTGGATGAAGATAATGTAGTAATAATGATTTCCGGACATGGAACCGTTGAAACGGCTTTTGAAGCATCAAAATCCGGTGCATATAGTTTTTTACAAAAACCTTTGCCTGATTTGGTCGAACTGAGATTAATAATCAAAAATGCTGTGAGATTTAAACAAGCAAAAGATGAATTGAAGAAAATCCAAAATGAACTTTTGGAAAATTATAAAATTATCGGAAACTCTCAGGCTTTAAATCATATTAGGGATTTAATTACTAAATACTCGGACAGTAATTCAAATATTTTTATCTATGGTGAAAGCGGTACCGGTAAAGAGCTTGTTGCAAGACAAATCCACCTAAATTCTAAACGTTCAAAAAATTCATTTGTTAAAATTAATTGTGCAAACTTAATCCCCGATGAGATTGAAAATGAATTATTCGGATACATTAGTCGGCAGGGGATTCCCGTAAAAGGTAAATTTGAAGAAGCTCAAGGTGGCACTATTTATTTTGATGAAATTAGTAATTTAAATTCAGATGTTCAGTCAAAACTGTTGAAGGTCTTGGAAGAAAATAAATTTATTTCCGGATTTGACGGCAGTCAAATAAATATTGATATCAGATTTTTATTCTCTACTAATAAAGAAATAAATATCGAAATAGATGAAAACAGATTCAGAAATGATTTATTTCACAGAATTAATGTTTTACAAATCACTCTTCCTCCATTAAGAGATAGGGCTGATGATATTCCGGAACTTATTAAATATTATTCTGAAAAAATCTGTAAATTTAATAATATTCCTCTGAAAAATTTTTCTCAAAATGCTGTATCTCTTTTACAGGAATTAAGATATCCCGGAAATATACGTGAACTTAAAAACTTATTGGAAAGATTATTAATCTCAATTGATAAAAATGTCATTAATGCCGAAGATATCGAAATAAATTCTTCAGGACAATCTAAAGAGCTCACCGAATTATTAAATAAAAATATCCCTCTAAGTGAATTTCAGAATGAATCTGAAAAAATGTTTATTAAAAAGATTTTGAATGATTATAAATATAATGTTTCGCAAACTGCCGATGCACTTAAAATTCAAAGAAGCCACCTTTATAAATTAATGGCTAAATATAATATCCCGCTTCCAAGTAAAAGAAATTAAAATTTTGGAACAGTATTTGCTCAATATATGTTGAATTTATATGTCCAAAAAGATTATAAATATTGTTTTTATAGCATTTATTGTTGTTTTTATAAGCAAAAATAATGTATTTTCACAATACGCTCCGGAAGAAGAATGGGCTGCCCGATTTAATGGTGCTACTTCCGGAAATGATTTTTGTTATGATATTGAAGCTGACGCATCTGGTAATATTTATGCAACAGGTTTTGCTTTTATGAATTCCGGAAGAAAAATTGTAACTATAAAATATAATCCTCTCGGAACAATCGAATGGATTTCTGAATATGGACCTGCCCCGATTAATGAAACAACTGAACAAGTTAGAATAACTGTTGATATATCCGGAAATATAATAGTAACAGCACCATCTGCCGGTACCGGTGATGATATTGTTGTTTTAAAATATAATAATAACGGAAATCTTCTATGGGATAAAAGATTTTCCGGACCCGGTAGTTTCTTTGATGAACCTCGTGCGATTACTACTGATGTTAACGGAAATATTTATATCTGCGGAAGAAATTGGATGGGCTCTAATGGTGATGATTTTATTACTTTGAAATATTCAGCAGGTGGTGAGTTAATTTGGTCAAAAACTTATAACGGGACAGGTAATAATAATGATCAGGCAAATTCAATTGCTGTTGATAATTCCGGAAATGTTTTTGTAACGGGGCAAAGTTTTGGTGTCGGGACTAATAGAGATTATCTCACAATTAAATATAATTCTAATGGTGATACTTTATGGACTAAAAGATATTCCGGAACTTCAAACAGAGATGATATCCCGACTGTTATTAAAATATTAAATGGAGATCCTATCATAACAGGTTATTCATATAATATTATGACTCGGAATGATTTCACTACAATCAGATACAATTCGGAAACCGGAAATCAAACTTGGATTGCAAAATATAACGGACCTACTGACAGCACGGAACGTGCTTTCTCTATGCATATAGATAATTCAGGAAATATTTTTGTTGCCGGTGACGGATTCAAAAGTACGCCAAATAATCTGGATATGCTTGTTGTGAAATATAATTCTTCAGGTGTTCAGCAATGGTTTACTTATTATAATCATCCTACACTATGGATTGACAGAGCTTTTTCTGTAAAAACAGATGATTTCGGTAAAGTTTATCTCGGTGGTTATTCGTGGATTACTAATCGTGAATATGATTACAATATTGTTTGTTTAGAACCCGATGGAAAATTCTTTTGGAACATTACTTACAATGGACCTTTTTTTAAAACTGATTTATTATATGATATGGTGATTGTTAATAACAGGTTTATCTATGCCGGCGGTTACAGTAGGGGAATTTCTTCAAATAATGATTATGCAGTTGTGAAATTTTCTCAGCAAGTTAATGTAAATAATATTTCTACAAAAATTCCAAATAATATTAATTTATATCAAAATTATCCAAATCCATTCAATCCGGTAACAAAAATAAAATTTGATATTCCAACTCAGTCAAAAGTTTCCTTAAAACTTTACGATACCGGAGGAAGAGAAATAAAAAATCTTTTAGATTTGGAATTAAGTGCAGGGGAGTTTGAATATACTTTAAATGCTTCTGATTTGAATTCAGGTATTTATTTTTATGTGTTATATTCAGGTGATTACAGAATAACTAAAAAACTTGTTCTGTTGAAATAATCATTACACTTTAACTCTTGAAAAGAAAACTTGAAGAATACATAAATCTTAAGCGAAGCCCGCTTCAAAATCATATTAAGACAGATTTAGCAATTGCTGAAGAACTTAACCTAAGTGAATATAATGCGATTAGAAGACTTAATAACTATTTTAAGTATGGTGTTCTTAGTGGTGTTTGGCATTATTTTGTAAACAGAATCGGAAAAAAACATCCATTTCAAAACTATCAAAATCCTAATGACGATTCAAAAGACAAAGGTATTTATAAATTAACTGAAGATAAAAATCTTATTTCCCTTGTAAGTGATTGGGCATCTGATACTCCGGAATCTGATAAAATCGGTGAAATAATTAAATCACATAATCCTGATTTTACAATTCATCTTGGTGATACTTACTACGTCGGAACTAAAGAAGAAATATCAAATAATTTTTTTGAAAATTCTTCATGGCATAGAGGTAAGAAAGGTTCTTTTGCTCTAAATGGAAATCACGAAATGTATGCAAGAGGAATTTCCTATTTCAGAGATTTACTCCCAACACTTGGAATGTATGATGAATTAACTGAAAAATATACTGGGCAAAAGGCAAGTTATTTTTGTTTGGAAAATAATCATTGGAGAATAATTGCTCTCGATACTGCATATAACTCACTATGGCTGCCACTGCTTGAGATAAAATATCCCGGTAAATGTAAACTTGAAAACGAATTATTAAATTGGCTAGAGAATACGCTAAATCTGAAAAACGATAAACGAGGCATTATCTTCTTATCGCATCATCAGAATTTTTCTGCATTTGAAGAAGATATTCCAAAGCCGGGGGAACAGTTAAAAAAAATTATTGGAGATAGGGAAGTTCTTTGGTTTTGGGGACATGAACACCGACTTGCAATTTATGATAAAAATTGTCTGAAAAACAATGTGAACGTTTACGGAAGATGTATCGGCAATGGTGGAATGCCTGTTGAAATTGTGAATGGTATTTCAAAATATCAAGAAAAAGTAATCGCTTTTGATAACAGGTCAAGATTTAAGATTAAAAACACTGATTTAGGGTTTAATGGATTTGCAAATCTTGAACTTGAAGGTGATAAATTAAAAATTAGTTATTACGATATAAAAAATGAACTCCTCGCAGAAGAAAACTGGAAATCAAATAATAATTCAGAAATTCGATTAGATTCTATCAAAATACTTAATGAAGAAATTTCTTTCAGCCAAACTGCTTCTGCCTGAATGATTCATATAATATTACACCGGCAGAAACTGAAACATTTAACGAATCAAATGTTGATGTCATTGGAATTCTTACTAATTCATCGCAATTTTTCTTTAGTATATCTCTCATTCCTTTTCCTTCACTGCCAAGGATTAATGCTATCGGTTTTTTAAAATCCCTTTCATAAGTATATTTATCTGCTTTTAAATCTGTTCCCATTATAAAATAACCGTGTTTTTTAAGATAAACTATCGTATTCACCAGATTAGTTTCTTTTGCTATTTTAATTTTGTTTGCAGCACCTGAAGATGTTTTTAATACTGTATGATTTACCTCTGCGGAGTTATGTCTGGGTATAACTATTCCGTCACAACCTAAACAAACTGCCGACCTTATGATTGCTCCGAGATTATGCGGATCTGTGATTTCATCCAGTAAAAGTAATAAAGGATATTTTATTTCTGATGCCCCTTCAACTATCTCCCTCAAATCGGCATACTTGAAATCTTTTATGAATCCTATTACTCCTTGTGTGATTCCTTCATCTTTATTTTTCCTGTCAAAAAAATTTAAAAATTCTCTTGTCCTTAACATTAATACTTGAATCCCGTTTTCCTCAGCTATCTCTTTAATTCTGACTGATTTGGCTTCTGGTTTTAATGTTTTTAATAAAACTATTTTATTAAATTCTTTAGGATTAGATTTTAATAATTCAAGAACCGGATTTTTACCTATTACAAGCATACGATTTAAATTTATTATCTGATTTCAAAAATTTATTTTTACATATCTCAATTGAATATCCAATCTAATTATAAAATATTTTATTTAATATTCACATTTTTGATTTTACTCAATATGTATTGGGTGATTTCAATGAAGATATTACCGTTCACTGATCTGCCTAACCATCTTTCTGCCGCTACTATTGTTAANNAAGTATTACGATGAACCGGGAAACGAATTTAATAAATACTATGACATTCCTGATAAAGTTAAATCAAATACTTTCCATTTATATTTTACAAGTTCCTCTCTATTTCCGTCAGTTGAATTTGCAAATAAAATTTATTATTTATTATACGTTTTGCTTTTCCCGGTTTCAATTTTGGCTGTTATCAAAAAATTAAAAGGGGACATCAGATATTCTCTGTTTGCATTTTTGTTTNNTTTGGGTTTGTCGGATATACTCTTTCTGTTCCATTTCTGATTTTATTGCTGCTCTTTTTAGTTGATTTTTTTGAAACTCCTACTTATAAATACACATTCTATTTAATGTTTTTAAATATTCTGTTGTTTTTTATTCATTTCCAACAGGCGATTTATGCTTTAGTAATGCTTTTTGTATTTGGATTGATGAATTATCATTCTTTTTTCAGAAATATTCATAAAAAACTAATCGCTGTTATACCGGTTATTATTTTAATGTTCATATCGTATTCATCGGATGCGTCTGAACATTACGAGGGATTAGCTCAATATCTGTTTAGATATTATACTTCTGATTTTTGGATAAATTATTATCAAAGATTTATAGATTTAGGCGTACTTGAAAATTTTTATTGGATTCCTGAAACACCTGGTTTAATTTTTACATTATCAGTTTCTTTATTTATATTTATTCCATTGATTTATCTTCTATTTAAAAAGCGAAACGAAATATCTTTGATTATTTTAGAAGGTAATAATAAGTATTTTTTTGTTTTCGGTTTCATTTCGTTAATATTATTTTTTATTCTGCCTGATAACATTCCGGGTCAAAATATTATTTATCAAAGATTTCTCATCTTTGTTATGATTGTCTCTGTAATATTCCTTAGTATTTTTTCTCAATATTTTAATTTTAAAAAATATTTTTATCTCGGCTTGGTAGTTCTTGGTTTACATATTTATGTATCATCTGATTATTTTTCTGATTTTAAAAAAGAATCTCGATTTTTCTCGGAAGAAATCTTCCCTGTAAAGAATAACCATACTCTGGCAGGATTAATGTTTGATGCTAAATTTCGTAACAGTTACGTTTATATTCATTTTCAAAATTATTACACCATTTGGAATAAAGGAATAACTGCAAATGGAAATCTTGACTATAGATATTCTTTTATCAGACGTAAAGAAGGTGTGGATATGAATATTCTGCCTCCTCATAATGCTTGGGTTGATATATTTAAAGTGTACAATCCTCCCGGTTATGCTGACGTTGATTATTTACTGACAAGAGATTCTACTTCAAGGTCATTTGAAAATTTTAATCTTATCAGAACTTCAGGTGACTGGCATTTATATGAAAATTTTCTAAAAATAAAAAAATAAATTATCAGTTAATTTTTTGAGATTTTAATCATAACTTAAATTCATATCTAATTTCTTTATATTGTTTAAAACATTTTAATTGAAATCACCGGTAACAACAGTAATCCTTTTTATTTTATTCCTTTTTCTAAATTATGTGATGTTCACACAATCAACTGAAAAGCAGGAATACTACGATGCAATTTTTGGGTTTGTACCTTCAGAAAATTCTGATGTAGTTCAAACTAATGCTGATAATCTTGCTGCAATGATTAAAAAGGAAACAGGGCTGAATGTAAAAATATTTATTTCAACCAGTTACAATACGCTTATCGAAGCGATGAAATCTAAACAGGTTGATTTTGCTACTTTTCCGCCGTTTGCTTTTACTGAAGCGGAAAAAATTGCCGGTGCTGAATTACTTTTGAAAACTACAAGACAGGGTAAAGATTATTATTTCAGTGCTATAATCGTAAGGAAAGATTCAGGTATTGAATCAATTCAGGATTTAAGAGGGAAATCAATTGCATGGGCTCAGCCAACTTCTGCAGGGGGATATATCTTTCCAAAAGCTGATTTAATAAAAAAAGGAATACTTAAAAACGATAATGATAAAACTTTTTTTAGCGAAGAACTTAATGCCGGTGGTCATGATGCTGTCGTACTTTCTGTATTTAATAAAAAAGTAGATGCTGGGGCAACTTTTGCCAATGATAATGAAAATATAAGTGGTGCTTGGGATAGATATCTTAAAGATTCTGCGGATGTTAAAATGATTAAAGCAATTTATTATACTGAAAAAATTCCTATGGATGTTTTCACTGTTAGAAGTGACTATAAAACCGTTAATCCTGAAAAAACAGAAAAAATTGTTCAGTTTCTTCTGAATATTACTAAAACTGAAGAAGGTAAACAAATTATCAAATCTTTTGACAGGGAAAGTTTTGTAAGAGCTAATTCTGAAGAATATGATATTGTGCGTGAAGCCGGAAAAATTTTAAATGTTCAACCTGAAAAATGATAGAAGCAATCAATTTATCTAAGGTTTATCCCGCAACTGACCATACAAAAGAAGTCTATGCTTTGAAAAACGTTTCCGTTAAAATTGAAAAAGGTGAATTTGTTTCTGTCATAGGTCTTAGCGGTGCAGGAAAATCAACTTTTCTCAGATGTATAAACCGTATGAATACAATCTCAGAAGGAAAAATGATTTTCAATGGTATTGATATCACTAACTACAGTGAAAATCAACTTAGAGATATAAGAAAAAAAATAGGGTTTATTTTTCAACAGTTCAATTTGGTTAAAAATATTTCTGTATTGAATAATGTTTTAATCGGTAGGATAGGGTATAATTCCGTTTGGAAAAATGTTTTGGGGAAATTCTCCAAAGAAGATATTGAAAAAGCGAGACATTATATTAATGAAGTCGGATTAATAGAAAAAATCAGGGTTAGAGCTGATAATCTATCCGGTGGTCAGCAACAAAGAGTTGCAATTGCTCGAGCTGTTGTGCAAGAACCTGATGTTATTTTAGCTGATGAACCTATGGCTTCCTTAGATCCAAAACTCTCTGATGTAATTCTTGGTCTACTTAAAAAATTTAATTACGAAAATAATATTACTATACTTCTTAATGTTCACGTTATTGAGTATGCCAAAAAATATTCTACAAGAATAATCGGATTTAATAAAGGGGAAATTGTATTTGACGGTAAACCTGATGAACTTGACCATCATACAATTGAACATATTTATAAACAGGATAAAACAGAACTTGAAAATTTATAAAATTTAGTATGAATAGTGATACTTTAAAAAACACTGGAAAATTTGAGTTTACCAAAAAACTAAATAAAATATTGCTTGCTATTGTTTTGTTACAAGTGGTGTTTATTTCTTTTGGTGCTGTTGAGTTCTCTTTGCCGAAACTCATAGAAGGTCTTCCGAATATGTGGAAATTCCTCACGGGGCTTTTCCCTCCGGATTTTTCTATTTTCCCACAAGTGCTTGATGCTGTGGTTATTACTATTCAACTTGCTTTAATAGGTACTATCTTATCTGCTATAATTGCTTTTCCTTTAAGTTTTTTTGCTGCGAGAAATTTAACAAGCGAATCTTCTATCATTGGTAAAATTTTTAGATGGTTCACCCAACTTATTTTTAATGTTACCCGTTCTATTGATATTCTGATTTTTGCTTTAATTTTTGTTTCTGCGGTTGGTTTAGGTCCATTTCCCGGTGTCTTGGCTTTGGCAATTCATTCTATAGGAATGCTCGGTAAATTGTTTTATGAATCTATTGAAACTATTGATAAAGGTCCGGTTGAAGCTTTAGAATCAGTTGGTGCTTCCAAATCTGAAATTATTCGTTGGGCTGTGTTGCCTCAAGTTATGCCTTATTTTATTTCATATTTCCTTTTCAGATTTGAACTTAACATAAGAGCCGCCGTTGTTCTTGGTCTTGTAGGTGCCGGTGGAATTGGTTTTCTTTTAAATCAGTATATGATGTTGTTTAGATATCAGGAGGTATCTATTATATTAATAACAATTATAGGTCTCGTTCTTTCAATTGATTTCTTGTCCTCAAAATTGAGAAAGATTGTTCTCTAATGGAAATTGTTAGTTATATTAACCCTGATAAGTTTAAAAATCTGCAAATTGAAAAAAGTTGTCTATACATAGTATCAACACCAATCGGAAATCTTGAAGATATCTCTTTTAGAGCATTATTTGTTTTAAATAATGTTGATTTAATTTTGTGTGAAGATACAAGAACTACTTCAATACTTCTTTCTAAGTATCAGATAAAAAATAAACTTACAAGTTATTATTCAAGAAATGAATTAATCAGGTTGGATGAAATTATTGATAAAATTTCAGATGGGTTATCTGTTGCTTTAGTTTCTGATTCAGGAACTCCTTGTATTTCTGACCCGGGTGGTTTATTGGTTTCTGAGTGTATTGAAAAGGGTATTAAAATCTATTCTATTCCCGGCTCGTCTGCTATAATTCATTCTTTGGTTTTATCAGGTTTTAAAATTAAAAATTTTTATTTTCAAGGTTTTCTACCACAAAAAAAAGGCAGGGAAAAAACTTTGTCTGAAATTTCAAAAATAAATTCTTTAATTGTGATTTATGAATCACCTTATAGAATATTAAAATTGCTCACTGAAGTCGCAAAACATTTTGGAAATAAAGAAATTGCTATTGGAAGGGAATTAACTAAAATGTTTGAGCAGTTCATTAGAGGAAGAGTATTGGATGTAATTAAAAAATCAACCTCTATGAAAATTAAAGGTGAATTTGTCTTAATAATTAATAATCGGTAAAAATTAAATGTCAGAAAAAGAAGTAAGAGTCAGATTTGCACCATCGCCCACAGGTTTTGTTCATGTTGGTTCGTTAAGAACAGCATTATTTAATTACTTATTCGCTCGTCATTTCAAGGGAAAATTTGTAATTAGAATTGAAGATACTGATAGAACAAGAATTGTTGATGGTGCCGTTGAAAATTTAATAAATGTATTAAAAAAACTCGGTATAGATTATGATGAAGGTCCTATGAAGGAAGGGGATTACGGTCCATACTATCAGTCCGAACGACTAAGTATATATAAAAAATATTGCGATGAGTTAATAGAAAATGGTTATGCATATTACGCATTTGAAACTCCGGAAGAACTTGAAGAAATGAAAAAAATGCAACAGCTTGAAGGTAAACAAACCGCTTATGACAGACGTGCAAGAAATTTAACAAAAGAAGAAGTTAACGAAAATTTAAATTCTGGAAAACCTTTTGTTGTTAGACTCAAAGTTCCACTCAATCAAGAAATAAAATTTACTGATGCAGTGAAGGGTATAATTAAATTTGATTCTAATCAGGTTGATGATCAGGTATTGTTAAAATCTGATGGTTTCCCTACATATCATCTGGCTAATGTCATTGATGACCATGAAATGAAGATTACTCACATAATCAGAGGTGAAGAGTGGATTACATCTGTACCGAAACACATTTTATTGTATAATGCATTTGGATGGGATATTCCTCAAATGGCTCATGTTCCATTATTGCTTAATCCGGATAAATCTAAACTTAGTAAAAGACAAGGTGATGTAGCAGTTGAAGATTTTATAAATAAAGGATATTTAAAAGAAGCGTTAATAAATTTTGTTGCTTTGCTTGGTTGGCATCCTTCTGAAAAAGATGGGGTTGTCAGAGAAATATTTTCAATGGATGAACTAATCTCAAATTTTACTATCGATAGAGTGCAATCTTCCGGTGCAGTATTTAATATTGATAAACTTAACTGGATGAATAATGAATATATTAAAAACTATGATTTGGATAATTTATTCGATTTAAGTTTACCTTACTTCGAAAATTCCGGTTTGGATTTAAATGATACCGAAAAACTTAAATTTATTCTTAATACAATCCGTGTTTATCTTGACAGATTAGATATGATTCCGGAAAAAATAAAAATATTTACAAAAGAAAATTTTGAAATACCGGATGAGTTTAAGGAATTAATTTACAATGAAAACAGTTTGAAAGTTTTTAAAACTTTAAAAGATAAAGTAGAAAACTCAGATGAATTAACTGTAGATGGTTTTAAACAAATGCTGAACGATACCGGTAAAGAAACCGGTGTAAAAGGAAAAAATCTGTTTAAACCTGTGAGGATAGCATTGACTGGCGAAGAACACGGACCGGAACTGCCAAATATTGCTGTTATATATGGAAAGGAAAAACTGAGTAGTTTGCTTTCTAAATATCTGTGAATTTATAAGATTTGAAACTTAAAATAAAATAAAGTCAGGTATTAATTTAAATGAAGTTTTGAAATTAATCAAAACTTCATTATTCAAATTAATCTTAACAAAATCTAAGACTTAAAACTTATCTTATTTTTTTCTTATGTCTGTTTTTTCTTAATCTCTTTTTTCTTTTGTGCGTTGACATTTTTGCACGTTTTCTTTTTTTACCACAAGGCATTTATATATTACTCCTTTAATTATTTAATTTCTAAATTTTCCTGAACTACTTTTTTAAATTCTTTTGATACTTTGAAATGAGGTATATATCTCTTTTTTAACATTACCTTTTCACCTGTCTTTGGGTTTCTTGCTTCTCTCGGATCTTTTATGTTGTTTTTAAATGTACCAAATCCTCTAATCTCAATTGTTTCATTATTTTTAAGAGAGTCTATTACACAAGTTATAAACCCTTCTACAACTATCTCGGTTTCTTTTTTGCTCAAACCGGTTGCTTCCGAAATTTTTGCTGCAATTTGTGCTCTTGTCATCTCTAATTAATTTTATTTTACAAATTTGTATTGCAAAATAGGTGTATTAACAAATTCATTTGTCAGCTCATCTTTTACTTCCTTTAACTCATTTGTAAACATACTTTCATAAAGTACATCAAAATAATTTCTTCTCTCTCTTTCTCTCACAATCTGTGGCTTTCCTTCTATACCGGCTTTTTCTCCGGTTATTCTTATTGCATCTTCAAACGTTCCTAATTCATCCACAAGCCCAAGTTTTAATCCCTGCTCACCTGTAAATATTCTTCCGTTAGCAATCGTACTCAGTGCTAAACTGTCTATTCTTCTTTCGGTTGATACAACATCAAAAAACTGATCATAACAACTCATAATAATATCTTGAAAATATGCTTTGTCACTGTCATTCATTTGCCTGAAAGGACTTCCTGCATCTTTTAAATCACCGCTTTTAATTGTTGTCTCTGTAATTCCAAGTTTATCCGCTAAATCTTTTATTGAAATAAACTGTGCAATCACTCCGATACTTCCTACCATAGAACCTGGATTTGAAATGATATAAGAACTTCCGCAAGCTGCGTAATATCCACCGCTTGCTGCTATCGAACTTACTGAAACAACTACAGGTTTTTTCTTCTCATCTCTTACCCATTTTATAATTTCATACATTTCTTGAGAAGCCGCAACACCTCCGCCGGGAGAATCTATTCTTAAAAGTATTGCTTTTATTTCTTTATCTTCACCGAATTTTTTAAATTGCCTTACTATTTGTTCACTCGAAAATATCGTATAGTTAAGTTCAACAATTGCTATCTTACCTTTGCCGGTTCCTTCCGTTTCTACCCAGTAATCTTTTTGTTTATCTATTCTCATAAAGAATATTACAAATAATGCAAAAATTCCAATTATAAGAATCAGACAAACAACTCCAAAAAATCCCCAAAACCAGGGCAAGAAACTTCTCTTTTTTGGTTGAACGTTTTCCATAAAACTATTGATTTAAAGCGTTATATTTGCTCTGTGCATCATCTCTTTTCGCATCATTTCCCAAAACATCATATGCTACAACTAATAACTGATATGAATCTTTCAATAAATCTTTGTTCTCTGTTTGCATTGTTAATGGTTCTAAATTATCTACCATATTTTGCGATAAAATTGTCATTGTTGCATTGTCTGATGTGCTTTCAAGTTTTTTATAATTTGCAAGACCAAGATTGAACAATGCTACTTCGTAATATTCACTTTTCTTGTCAAGAAATGATAAATTCTTAATTTTATTGAAAATTGAAATCGCATCATCATATTTTTCTGCTGTCATTGATATTACACCTGATTGATAAAGTACTCTTGCAATTCCTAATGCATCTGACGGACTTTTTGTTTTTTCTATGATACTCTCATATATTGCCAAAGCCGAATCATTTTGTCCAAGATATAAATATGAATCTGCTATTAACTGATATGTTGAAACACTGTCGGGAAGTATGTTCACAGCCGCATTAAATTTTTCTAATCCCTGTCTGAAATTTCTTGCCGCATTAACACTGTCTTTTGAACCAAGTGATTTTGTTCCTGCATTGAAACTGTTTATACCCTCGTTATATTTCAAAGCCCAATAACTGAATGCATCCTGTGAATATTGTGGTGAGAGACTTCTTACCTTTTCAAACGAAAGTCTTGCATCTGAATATTTTCCAAGTTCAATCTGTGAAACACCAAGCATATACCATGCTTCGCCATCATTAGCATTTTTTTGAAGTCCTTTTTTCAACTCTACTTCTGCTTTTGCATAATCTTTTTGCTGATAGGCAAGTTTACCTGTTGTTGTCTCTGCGGAAGCACAACCGTATATGTAAATTCCAAATGATAGGAATGTTAATAGTAAAATAGAATTAATAAACTTTTTATTTAAAAGGTTCATTTATTTTCTCCGATAGATTTATTATAAGTATATATAAAATAAGCAATTTATTAAACTTTTTCAATTTAAGTTTTTGTATTATTTATTTAAATTGTTTATAATTAATTAAAACAAATTTTCTATGGCAAATACATTTTCGTTTGATATAGTTTCCGAAATAGATTTACAGGAAGTCGATAATGCTGTGAATCAGGCATTGAAGGAAGTTATTCAGAGGTATGACCTCAAAGACTCAAAATCTGAAATTGAACTCAATAAAAAAGATAGATTAATCAAAGTAAGTACAAAAGATGAATTTTCGCTCAAATCGGTTAATGATATATTACAAAACAAATTAATAAAAAGAGGAATTTCTATAAAAGCATTGAAATATTCCGAAATCGAGCAGGGGACTATGGGTTCTGCACGTCAGCAGATTACTCTTCAGCAGGGAATTGAAAAAGAAAATGCTAAACTTATTGTTAAATTAATTAAAGAAAGTAAACTAAAAGTTCAGGCAACTATTCAGGATGAACAGGTTAGAGTTACAGGAAAAGTTAAAGATGACCTGCAAGAAGTAATGAGCATTTTAAAAAATGGAAATCTTGATTTCGCATTTCAGTTCACAAACTACAGATGAAAAAATTATATTCGGTTTTTATATTGATTTTACTTGTATCTTTATTTCCTCAGTCTTTATCACCTCAGAGGAATTTAAAAATTTTATCTACGGTAATTCTTGATGCCGGTCATGGCGGAAAAGATCCCGGTGCCATAGGTGTAAACAAAACCTATGAAAAAGATTTGAATTTAAAAATAACTCTCAAAGTAAAAGAATTATTAGAAAATAATTATAAAGATTTAAATATTGTCTTAACTCGCTCTGATGATACTTTTATTGAACTTCAGGAAAGAGGAAGAATTGCAAATGAAAACGGAGGAAATTTATTTATAAGCATCCATTGCAATTCTAAAAAATTAGATGACCCTGAACAGAAAACCGGTTTTGAATTTTATATTCTTGATCCTAAACGGTTAGATAAACATTTAGAACTTACTCTTTTACAAAATTTATTCTTAAAAGATATTAAAAGAAACGAAGAAGATTCAACAATCAATTTCATAAAAGCTTCTTCTTTTATTTATTCAAATTATAAATATGAAGAACGTATGGCAAAAATACTTGTGAAAGAATTTGTTAAAGAAACCGGATTGACTAATAGGGGAATAAAACAGGAACCTTTCGTTGTGCTTTATGGTGCATCTATGCCTGCTGTTTTGGTTGAATGTGGGTTTCTTTCAAATGCTTCTGATGAAGCATATCTTAATTCTGAGAAAGGGCTAAATAATATTGCTAACGCTATATATAAATCAATTAGGATTTATAAAATGGAATATGATTTTGAAAATAATTTTTACAAGTAATTGTATTTTTTCGGAATTGAAAATAAAAAAAGCCCTTAAATAATTTTAAGGGCTTTTTTATTATTAACTGCCAATTCTTAATATCATTGGGTCAAGGTTCATTCTTACTAATCGTCGTTTATCACTTCGTGATTCATTCTTATATTCATAGTGACCTGCATAAACATTAAAAACACTTGAATCGTCAACGATTGTTTCTTTAATCATTAAAGTTTTAAATTCGTTGGCTTCAAGTTTACCAATCAGTTCATACGCTTCTTCCTTTGTGTAAAATTGCCCGAGCAAAAAGGTAAACCCTCTTAAAGATTTAACTTTTTTAGTGATATCTAAATTTATCAGCTCTTGGTTGGCGTTTAAATTAAGTGTCGCAGTATCAGCGCCCGGACTAATGACTTTGATATGTAGTTTTTCTAATGCATCAAACAGTTCGTTTATTTCTATATCCTGAAACTGGTTGTTTGATACTAATCCTTCATCATCTCGTGTGAGTTCGATGATAACTTTAGTGTTTTCCGGTAATTCGGTTTCTAAAAGCGAAACATTTGAGGTTGTTTCTGTGCTATTAACTGATTCTAAAGTCTCCGGATCTAAAACTTCTATCATTACGTCCGCAAGACCACCCATTCCAATTTCGGTCTTTGCCGCATGAGATAAATCAATGATTCTGCCCTTTATATATGGACCTCTGTCATTAATTTTAACAATAACGGATTTACCTGTTTCAAGGTTGGTTACTTTTACCATTGAATTAAATGGTAAGGTTTTATGTGCAGCTGTGAGGTCGTGTGTATTAAACCTTTCCCCGTTTGCTGTTTTCCTGCCCTGAAATCCAGGACCGTACCACGAAGCAATACCTTGTTGAGTAAATCCAATTTTATCGTTGGATGGTTTAGCTACTATTTCGTTTAATGAACTAATTGGATTCATTAGAAATAATGCAATAATGAATAATACTGCATTACTCAATGTGATTTTCCGCAAAATGCATCTCCTATTTTATTTTATCGGAATATATTTAACAAAACACTTTTTCACATTTGAATCCTTTAGGATTTCAAAGAACGTTATTTTTGAACGTATTTTACCCTTTTTTGAGTAAATTACTGTAAAAACTTATATTTATCGTAGTAATACAGCGATTTGCTGTATCTGAGTTGTTTTCTTACCTTTGTTTAGGCATTTCATTAGAAAATTTATCCACATTCCTCTAATGAGCGTTTAAGATACTCAAACTAATTTTAATATGCAAGTATGTTATACGGTACTGTGATATATTTTGAGATTTTTTAAATTATAGTATTTAAATACTTGTAAAAACAATATATAATTAATATTTTTACGCATATTATGAAAAATTTATTCAAATCTCTCGGTCCGGGTTTTATTGTCGCTGCTACTGGTGTCGGGGCTGGTGATATGGTGGCTTCTACTGTTGCAGGTGGCAAGTATGGTTTAATTATTCTTTGGGTTGTCGTGTTTGGTGCTGTCTTGAAATATGTACTTAACGAAGGCATCGCTCGTTGGCAATTTGCTACCGGTTCCACTTTACTCGAAGGTTGGATTCACAATCTTCCTAAAATATTTTCATATTATTTTATCGGTTATCTATTCATTTGGAGTTTCATTGTCGGTGGTGCTTTGACTACGAGTTGTGGTCTGGCATTTAATGCTATGTTTCCAGTTTTTTCAATTGAAATTTGGTCGGTTATCCAAGCAATTTTTGGGTTCTTTTTAATTTATTTCAGTAAATATTCCGTTTTTGAATTAGTTATGAAATTTTTTGTAGGAATAATGTTTTTCACTTTCATAATATCAGCTATCTTAATAAATCCTGATTGGGGATTAACTGTTACTTCACTTTTTTATCCTGAAATTCCTACCGGCTCTTCAAAATTTTTGTTGAGTGTTATTGGTGGTGTAGGCGGAAGTTTAACAATTCTTTCTTACAGTTATTGGATAAGAGAAAAAAAATGGAATTCTGCTGATGATTTCAAAAAATCAAAAATTGATTTATCGGTTGCATATCTCTTTACAGGATTATTTTGTATCGCAATCGTAATTATCGCATCCGGAATACATCCTGATGAAATCAAAGGTGAGAAAATTCTGATAGGTGTTGCTAATAAATTAAATGAGTTTGGTGGTGATTGGTTGAAATGGACTTACCTCTTAGGTTTTTGGTGTGCAGTTTTTTCTTCTTTGATTGGTGTTTTTCAAGGTGTTCCATATATGTTTTCTGATTTTATGAAATCTTTGCACAGTAGAAGAAAATCTGTGACTGAGTTTTCAGATGAAAAATTTAAGAAATATTATCGTGCTTTTTTATTATATATTGCGGGTGCACCTTTGATTCTTCAGTTTATTCAAAAACCTTCTCAGATTATTTTGATTTATACTATCATCGGTGCTTTGTTTATGCCGTTTCTCGCTGTTACTTTGTTATATATGAATAATTCAAAAAAATTAAATTATAATTTGCCAAATCCTGTTTGGATAAATATTTTTTTGGTAATTTCATTGTCACTTTTTGGTTATTTATCGTATATTGAAATATTTGATTTTTTATATAAATAAATTATAATGGAAAAATCTCAACTCGTTATAGCTGCTTTCAAAGTCAAACCTGATAAAATTGAAGAACTGAAATTATTGATAAATGAAAAAAGAATTTTTCTTTTAGATAATGGATATGTAACCGATAGACCAAATATTGTGTGCCAATCTTCCGTTGATAAATCAATTGTTATTGAAATTTTTGAATGGGTTTCAAATTCCAAAATTGACGAGGTACATAATGATGAAAGAATTTATAAATACTGGAATAAATTTGTTGAAATTTGTGATTTAGTGGGATTACCTTTAGAGGAAATTCCGGAATCAAAAATTCCTTTTGGTACTTTTCATACTTTAAATTAAATTTTTCTATTAATTTATTATGCTATTATTCTTATTTTTAAATTTAATTTTAAACCTAAACAGTCCTAATATGGATAGCACTGAATTTGACAAACTTTGGGATTACGATAATCCTTCTGAAACTGAAACAAAATTCCGAAATATTTTACCTGAAATAGAAAAATCAGGTGATAAAGATTTAATTGCTCAGTTATACACTCAAATTGCCAGAACTTATGGCTTAAGGTCTAAGTTTGATTATGCTCATTCTACTCTTGATTCTGTGTTAAAAATGCTTGATGAAAACACACCGGTCGCTGAAGTAAGATATATGCTCGAAAGAGGAAGAACATATCGTTCTTCAGGAAACCCTGATAAATCACGCTCTTTCTTTTTAGAAGCATATCAGAAAAGTGTTGAAAGAGACTTAGATTATCACGCAGTTGATGCGGCTCATATGATGGTAATAATCGAAAAAGGTGATGAAGCTCTTAAATGGAATGATATTGCTATACGAGATGCTGAAAATTCAGATGATATAGAAACTAAAGGATGGCTTGGTTCTCTTTATAATAATGCCGGTTGGACTTATTTCGATATGAAAAATTATGAAAAATCATTAGATTATTTTAATAAAAATGTTATTTGGCATACTGAAAAGAAAACTAACAAAGGTCTTAGAATTGCTAAATGGAGCGTTGCAAGGGTAAATAGGGAAGTTGGCAAAATTGAAGATGCACTAAATATTCAACTTGAATTGTTAAATGATATAAATGAAGGTCGCTATGAACAGGATGGTTATGTTTATGAAGAATTAGGTGAATTATATTTACTTAAAAATGAAACCGATAAATCAAAAGAATATTTCTCAAAAGCATACGAAATCCTTTCTAAAGACGATTGGATGATGAAAAATGAAACATCTCGAATAGATAGGATGTTTAAACTATCAAGATAATATATTTGTCTAAATCGTATGGGTAAGTTTAAAACATTTTTTAAAATAATATTTTTTATCACAATTATCGCTTTAATGGCAGGTTCTTGTTCATCTGTAAATGAACTGTCAAAATATAACCTAACTGAAAAAAAATTCCTCTTTAAAACTATTCCTGTTTATACTCCGGCAATGGTTCAAGTAAATGTAAATACTATTCGTAAAAGAAATAAAAATGGTGTAATTGAAAATGTGTTTTATGATGCAGGTACTTATTTTGTAGTTTCTGAAGTGGAATCCAAACTAAGAAAAGTTTATAATCCCGATTCTGTAAGTTTAGTATTGACAGAATCTCTTGAATCAATTTTAACTACTTATAACGATATCGTAATTGTTGACAGTTTAAATCAAAATCCTGATTTTATTGTTGAAACCCGACTTGATAAATTTGTCTTAAGTGCCGGTGAAAATGGTGTTTATTCAAATTTCTCTGCTTTAACAACGATCTATGACAGAAAAACTGCGAAAAAAATATGGCAGAGAAGTGAAAGTATTTCTCAACCTTTAGTAGAAGATTATTTTTATAATCCGGGATATTACAATCAAAGACCTTATAACCCTTTTCCTAAAAAAGGTTCAACCGCATATAAAAAAACTAATACATTTGATTATGGCAGGTCTATTTCTTTGTTTATGTTAATGTCTATGTCTGAAGAAGAAATTAAATCTGCTATTAAGTATACTACTTCATTAGTCGCTCAAAATCTCGCAAATGACCTTCGAGATGACCTCGCAGATGCTGTAGAATAAATAATTCACATTCTCGGGATAAAAAACCCTTTTATACAATTTAAATTCCTAATACATACTTGAATATGATTTTTCTTTTGAATTCCTGCACCTTCAAATGCGGGACCACCTTCAGTGAAAATTCCTCTAACTGTATCAAATCTTTTAAAATTAGATTGAATTTTCCGTGATTCACTTTTTATAATATTCTCATCAATCTTTTCATGTAAATACTCAATCACAGCACAATCTAATTCTCTAATAATTAAATCATTATTTTCATCATTAGTGAAATTTTTATTTTTAGGTAAATTTTGACCTGTTTCGGAAAAATCTTTTTTCATTTGTTCATAATATTCGGAAAGTAAATCAATATACTCTGAATCTGTAAAGTCTAAACAATAATCTAATTGAAATACTACACCTAAAACGGAAGGTTTAGAAATTTTACCAATTGTTTTTTTGTATTCAGCCCATTGTTTTGCACGTTTATAATTATATTCCCAAACATAAAATCCGTGCCCTAACCAGTCAAATTTTTCACGACTTTTTTTTATTTCATTCGGTTTAAATATTAGTTTGTCTCTGATTTTTTCATCACATCCATGAAAACCTATTAATAGATTTGATCTGGAATTATACATTATTTAATCTGATTTAATTAATACCTTTCTAAGATTTTTATAATGATTTGTTAAATTTCCCTTTTTATCTAATATTTTCGCAGATTGAAGTGTTTTTAATGCTTCTTTTTTAGTTCTCTTTTGAGATTTTAATTTATTTGCTAATTTTGTTAGCAATTCTTTCTGTTCATTTTCCATAAACTTAAAATTAATTTTCTTTCATAAAATAATACTTTATTTACCAATTCTCAATAAATTTATTTATAATGACAATTAGTTTATGTAAATAAAAAATCCGGTAACCAATTCAAATTTATTAAATTTTAAATCTATTACCGGATAATTTTTAAATTGCTAATATTACTTGCTAACCGTTACTCTTAAATACGTTGCCGGTATTAAAGTTTTGTTTTTATCTTCACTTTTATTTTGACTGTTAAATAAATTCACCAATTCACTTTTCAATTCTTCAGCTTTTCCGTTTTTCTCCGTCGCTTCAAATGCATTCATTGTTGGTCCGTAATAATTTTTGAAATTGTTCACAAACTCTTCAGGCGTTCCGTTGAAATTAAAAGTATATGTATCCTTTTCAAATTTAATATTGTCTTCGCTGATTCCCGTATTCATAAATCTTGCTCTAACTTCATTCTCAACTCCCCAAAGCATCGGGCTAACAAATCCTTCAGGTGGTGCCGGTNNAGGTGTATATGCTGAGCTGATTTTCAATATCTGTGCTACTAATGTCGGGTCTCCCGGTATCCAGTTACCCATTACTATTTTCCCACTCTTTTTTACAACTCTTACTAATTCATTCGCTACTTCATTAGGTTTTGGTGCGAACATAGCTCCGAAGATTGTAACCACAGAATCAAATTTATCATTTGGTAAATCTGATAAATTAGTGGCATCTCCTTCAAAAAACTTTATATTTGAAAGCCCTTCTTTTTCAGCTCTTAAATTTCCTGCTTTTACTAAATTACTCGCAATGTCAATTCCCGTTACCTCAGCTCCAAGTCTTGCCGCCGGAATTGCAGTTGTGCCATCTCCACAACCTAAATCAAGAACTGTCATTCNNATTTTTTTTACAAGCTCTTCACCGCTTTCACGCATTGTTACGGCAATTTTTGTAAAATCACCTTTTTCCCATAATGCTTTATTGGGATTTGATACAATAGTTTGTTCCATTCTTAAATGTTGTTTGTTTTAATAATAAAATTTTTGGATTTAAAATAGAGGTATTTTAAATATAAAATATATTAATAATTACTACGATAGGTGATTTAAGATGTTGCAGTAAGATATGTTTTTGGCTAAGTAATTAAACTATAATTATAAACTTTTAAATTTTTCCATATCCAAATATATCAAATCCCATATATGACCATCTAAATCTTTTATTTTTCTAAGTTTCATAAAACCATAATCTTTTGCCGGAATTGGTTCGAGACCTCCGGATTTTATTCCACTCTCTATTAATTTGTTAAGTTCAGTTTCTGTTTCAACTCTTAATGTAAAATAAACATATTGGTCTCCGCTTATTCCCGTTTTCTCATCGTTACTGAATTCATTAAATTTTTCTTTTGAAATTAACATAACATAAACCGTATCAGTCCACATCATACATTTCTGATTTTCGTCTGTAAATAGGGGATTATTTTCAAATCCTAAATTTGAATAGAACTCCATTGACTTCTCAACATCTTTAACCGGTAAATTTATAAATAGTTGTTTCATTTATTTTTTTAAAAATTAATCATAATGATATCTGCATTTTACAATTTGAATCTCATCTTCTTCTATTCTATATATTAACCGATGTTCATCATCTATTCTCCGTGACCAAAATCCTGAATATTTATGCTTTAAAGGTTCAGGTTTACCTATACCTTCAAAAGGGTTTCTTGATATATCTTTTATTAACTCATTAATTTTCTGTAATTTTTTTTTATCCGTTTTTTGCCAATAGAGGTAGTCTTCCCAAGATTCATCTACAAATATTAATTTCAATTAATCGAGTTTAATTTTTTTTTGAAATTTTTTATTCGAAAGTAATTTATTTATCGCTGAATCTAATCTTTCCTCGTTTTTTTTAGATTTTAATTCATGATTTGTAGCCATAATGGAATTATATTCATCTAAACTAATTACTACAATCCCATCACCTTTTCCACGGTTTATAATTAATGTTTCAAAATTTTCTGAAACTTTATCCAAATAATTTTTTAAATCTTTTCTAAACTCTGAGACATTTGTTATTATCATAAAATTATAATTATTATATGTACAAAAATATGTACAATTAAATTAATTTGCAATTAAATAACTGTAATATTGATTAATATAATCCTAAGTATTCCAATATAAATTTAACAATTTGAATTGTATTTAGCTAAGTTTATATAAATATTTTTTTATCATTCGCGTTATTCATGTTATACCTTTCAATCTTTTTAGAAAGATTAGTTTTTAAACCAATCTATTTACTTCGTGTCATATATAATACTACACCTAACGAATAAAATAAAAATAGTATTTTAATATTATTTTGATTAATTTAATGCTTTATTTACATAAACTTAATATGAAACTAAAAATTCTCCTTCTCACTATCATATCACTATGTTCAACTATGGGATTTTCTCAGTTAGGACATAGTAATATGTATCTTGTTAAGAATCTCAATACCCGTCCGGGTACAGGTTCTCAGCGTTATTCGGCAGTTTGGGGTTATGTTGCCCCTAATGGTAGAGAATACGCTATTCTCGGTTGTTACGGCGGTACTCAGATTGTTGACGTTACAGATTCAGCAAACATTCGTGAAGTTGGTTGGGTGCCTACTACTAATGCCGCAAGCAGTTCAAATAACTGGAGAGAAATGAAACCTATCGGTCACTATTTATATGTCGGTTCTGAAGTGGCTAACAGCGGTATTCAGATTATCGATTTACAATATTTACCTGATTCTGTTTCTTACAAAGGTAAATTTCAAACCGGTACTCTTTCCTCAAGTCATACTATAACTACAGACGGAACTTTCTTATATGTTAACGGTACTAATACTTCTTTCAATGGACAGGGAATTACTATATTTAGCGTTGCTAATCCTCTCGTTCCGGTTCAGATTGGTGCATGGACAACTGAATACGTCCACGATAGTCGTGTGATTAACGATACCATTTATGCTTCAAATATTTATTCCGGATATCTTACTATAATAAACGCTACTAATAAAGCTAATCCTGTTACAGTAAGGAGATTCCAAACTTCTCCAAATCCTTTTACTCATAACTCTGCAAGAACTACAGACGGAAGATATATACTTACTACTGATGAAACTTCTTCTCCAAACGGTAAACTAAAAATCTGGAATGTTCAGGATTTGAATAATATTACTTTTGTCAGAAACTGGCTACCTACAAGTATCACAACTGCAATTGTTCATAATGTTGAAATTTATGGCAGATATGCTCTCATTGCCCACTATACCGCAGGTGTAAGATTGGTAGATATCGCTGACCCGACAAACCCAATCGAAGTTGCCTGGTATGACACTTATCCGACTAATAATAATTCTAACTTTAACGGATGTTGGGGTGTTTATATGTTCCCATCAGGAAAAATTATCGCATCTGATATGACTACCGGTCTTTATGTGCTTAAAACAAGTTTCGCACTTACTAATACAGGAACAAACTCTTCAGTTTTACCTGAAAATTTTTCCTTAAGTCAAAATTATCCTAATCCTTTTAATCCTGCAACTAAAATTAATTTTTCTATACCAAAATCATCAAATGTTAATTTAAAAGTTTATGATGCAACGGGTAAAGAAGTTGCTTTTTTACTTAATGATAATAGAGATGCAGGAAATTATACAATAACTTTTGATGCTGCTAAATATGGTCTTGCCAGCGGTATTTATTTCTATTCTTTAAAAGCAGACAATTTCTCTGAAACTAAGAAAATGACTTTGCTAAAATAATTTTTTTGAAATTTAATTTTCAATATAAAAGCAGAAGCTCCAAAAGGGTTTCTGCTTTTTGCTATATATTAGTTCAGTTATTTTATATTTTTTATTAAGTAAATTTTCTGATGAATAATTCTGATAATATTAAGATTAAATTATCTGTAATAATTTTAACTAAAAATAATGAATCTACTATCGGAAATACTTTAAATTCAGTTTTTAACTGGGTTGATGAAGTTATTATTCTCGATTCCGGAAGCCAAGACAATACTTTGCAAATTGCCGAAAAATTTAACTGCAAAATTTTTTATAAAGAATTTAATGGTTTTGGTGAACAAAAAAATTATGCTGTTTCTCTTGCGAATAATGATTGGATACTGATTCTTGATTCTGATGAAGTGATTACAACTGAACTTAAAAATGAAATTCATAATAAACTTTTCGCCTCCTCTTCTGTCGGTTTTTTAATACCAATAACATTGGTTTTTCTCGGAAAAATTATGAAATTTGGAAGAGAAAATAAAATGCTCCATCTCAGACTTTTTAACAGAAAATATGGAAATTATAACTCGTCCAAAGTTCACGAAAATGTTGTCTTAACAGGTGCTACCGAATCTCTGAAAAATCATATTTTACATTACAGCTATGCTAATCTATATGAATATTTTGAAAAATTTAACCGTTATACTTCTCTCGCTTCTGAAGATTTATTGATTAAAGGAAGAACAGCAAGTTCGTTCGAAATCATATTAAGATTTCCAATACAGTTTTTTCAAACTTATTTCATTCATAGAAATTTTCTTAACGGTTACACAGGGTTTATATGGTCTTTATGTTCTGCGTTTTACCCTGTAATCAAACTTGCAAAACTTAAAAATCTGAGAGAAAGTAAAAATTTATGATATGGATTTTGATTGTAATATTTTTACTTTTATTGTTATATAGATATAATTTAATTGTCCCCGAATCTAAAGGTCTTCCTGTCCTTTTATACCATAAAATATCTGAATCTATTTCAGATGACTTAACAGTCTCTGTGTCTATGTTTGAAGATCAAATAAAATATTTGAAACAAGAAAATTATAATTCCGTTTCTCTTTCTGAGTTAATTAATTATGTTTATCACAATTCACCTTTACCTGAAAATCCGGTTATAATATCTTTTGACGATGGATATTTAAATAATCTTGAATACGCTCTCCCTGTTTTAAAAAAATACAATTTCAAATCAGTTATATTTCTGCCTGTAAAATTTATTAATGATAAAAACAAATGGGACGAAGGGAATGAATTGTTATTATCTGCTTCTCAGATTTCAACAATGTCAAATGAAAATTTTGAATTTGGAATTCATTCATTTAGCCATACAAATTTTAAAAATTTAACGTCCAAAGAAATTGAAAATGAAATTACGCAAAGTATAAATACTCTTAATGATTTAAAAATAAATTTTACTCCTGCTTTTGCTTATCCTTACGGTGGAAGACCTGAAAATTCAACTGTGTACCAAAATATGATTGACGCTTTTAAAAATTATAATATAAAACTTGCATTTAGAATAGGTAACAGAATTAATCCGCTTCCCATTAGAAATAAATTTGAAATCAAAAGAATTTCTGTTAACGGAAATGATTCTATAAAAAATTTCATTATTAAAGTTAAAAAAGGAAGAATAAAACAGTTCTGATTTAAATTTTTTTATGATTTCTCTTATCCTTTAATTCTAATTCTCTTATTCATATCTTATTTATATACACTTTTATCACTAAATGGCAAAAATACTCGTTGCAGATGACGATATTACTTCGGTAGCTATAATGAAAAAAGTCCTTGAGGAATCAGGGCATTCTGTCACTACAGTTACTGATGGTAAAACAGCATTGGCAAAATTGAAGCAAGTTAAATTTGATGTATTAGTTACAGATTTTGATATGCCCGGATTGAATGGAATTCAACTGACCAAAGAAGCAATTGAACTTGAATCTGATTTGATTGTAGTTTTGATTACTGCTTTTGTTTCCGTAAAACAGGTTGTTGAAGCCATTAAATTAGGAGCGTTTGATTATCTTACCAAACCTATTAACCGTGAAGAGCTTGTCTTGGCTGTTAACAGGGGGTTAGAAAAAATTTCTATCTTAAATGAAAATTTACTTCTTAAGCATGAACTTGAAAAATCTGATTTAAATGCTGAGAAGTCTTTTGAATATGCTACCATTAGTCCCGAACTTAAAGCAATTCTAAACGATGTTAACAAAGTTGCAAAATCCGATTCGACTGTGCTTATAACTGGGGAAAATGGTACCGGTAAAGAAGTCCTTGCTAAATATATTTATCATCACAGCAAAAGAGCTAATCAACCTTTCGTGGTTGTAAATTGTGCTGCTATTCCTAATCAATTGCTTGAGTCTGAACTTTTCGGACATGCTAAAGGATCTTTCACAGGTGCGATAAATGATCATAAAGGTTATTTTGAAATCGCTAATAACGGTACAATTTTTCTTGATGAAATTGGTGAAATCGAATTGCTTATGCAAGTAAAACTGCTCAGAGTTTTGCAGGAAAGAGAATTTTCCCGAGTTGGTGATACGAAAATCAGAAATACAAATGTCAGAATTATTGCTGCTACTAACAGAAACTTAAAAGAAATGATTGATGAAGGAAATTTCAGAGAAGATTTATTTTATAGATTAAATGTTTTTGAATTTAATTTGCCTGCTTTGAGATTTCGTAAAATGGATATTATATTTTATTTTGAAAAATTCATTGAAGATTTTAATAAACAGTTCGGAAAAAATATTACACTTATTTCAGATGAAACTAAAAAATTCCTTATTAATTATCACTGGCCCGGAAATATTAGAGAATTAAAAAATATCGCTGAAAGGGTTTCTATTCTTTGCGAAAATAATAAAGTTACTCCTGAACTTTTACCTGATAAAATTATTAATCATATAAATTCTGATATCAAATCTGATGAAATTGAAATTATTGATGAAATGATTCCGGATAGTTTAAATGGTGAAAATGATTATAATTCAAATAAAGATAAAGTTGTAAAAGATTTTGAAATCAAATTTATAAAAGATANNTTGCTGCAACTGCTAAAGCGATTAATTTTCATCCGGTAAGCTTAAGGCAAAAACTTAATAAATTAGGAATTAATCCAAAAGATTATAAAAAATAATAAACAATTTTTAATAGAATTTAAAATATTACACTATGTCAAAATCAGCTGAAATTGAAAATGAAATTATGGAGAAAAAAGTTGAAGACTTTTTACCTCTTAAAAGAATTGATCATCTTGAGTTCATCGTCGGAAATGCAAAGCAATCCGCTATATACTATCAGTATGCTTTCGGATTTAAACTAACAGGTTATTCCGGACTTGAAACCGGAAATAAAGACCACACTTCTTACTTGTTGGAACAGGGCAAAATTAAATTTGTTTTGACTTCGACTTTAACCGATGATAATTTTATCGCTGAACATCATAAAAAACATGGTGACGGAGTCAGAGACATCGCTTTTGAAGTTGACGATGCTACTAAATCTTACGAAGAGACTGTTAAGCGTGGAGCAAAAGGTGCTCTTGAACCTACTAAATATGAAGACAAACACGGTGTAGTTATTAAATCTGCTATTCATACTTATGGTGATACTCTTCATACTTTTATTGAAAGAAAAAATTATAACGGTCATTTCCTTCCGGGATTTATAGACGCTACCCATAGGAAAATGTCGCTTAAAAATGTTGATGATACCGGTCTCAAAGCAATTGACCATATTGTCGGAAATGTTGAACTCGGTTATATGAATGAATGGGTAAAATTTTATGCACATACTCTCGGTTTTAATCAGTTAATATCTTTTGACGATAAAGATATTTCAACTGATTATACCGCTTTAATGAGTAAAGTTATGCAAAATGGTTCCGGTAAAATTAAATTCCCGATTAATGAACCTGCTCATGGTAAGAAAAAATCTCAGATTGAAGAATATATTGATTTCTACAAAGGTGCAGGTGCTCAGCATATTGCTCTTGCAACTCCAAATATTTTAGAAACTGTGGAGAAACTCCAAAGCAGGGGAGTTGAGTTTTTAACTATTCCAACTCACTACTACAGAGATTTGCAAAGCAGAGTTGGTAAAATTGATGAAGAAATTGATGAACTTGAAAGACTTGGTATTCTTGTTGACAGAGATGAAGATGGTTATCTGTTGCAAATTTTTACAAAACCTGTGGAAGACAGACCGACAGTTTTTTATGAAATTATTCAAAGAAAAGGAGCAAGAAGTTTCGGAAAAGGAAATTTTAAAGCTCTCTTTGAAGCAATTGAAAGAGAACAGGCAGAAAGAGGAACTCTTTAAGTTTCTGAATTTAAGTTTTTAGCTTATGTCATTTACACATTTTATATTCTTTTATTATGGATGAAATTAATTTAGAAGAATTATTTGATTTCGGAATAATTGAAAGTTTAAAAGAACTTGATGAGCCTGGTGAAGAATCTTTCTTTGCTGAGCTTATTGGGGTTTATATGGAACAATCACCGGGATTAATTAAAGATATTAATGACAGTTATAAAGCAGGAAATGCAGAACAAATGGGTAAAGCTGCTCATACTTTAAAGGGCTCAAGTTTGAATATCGGTTGCAGAAAATTTTCCGAAATCTGTAAAGAATTGGAGGCACAGGGTAAATCAAATGATTTAGTAGATACTGATAAGTTATTGGAAAACTTAGACATATATTACTTAATCACAATAAAAGAACTTAAAAAAATAGCCGGAATATCTTAAATACCCTTTATTTGGCATATTAATTGCCATAATATTAATTGATATATTATGGTCAGTCTCATAAACGAAGAAATAAAATCAAAAATGGGCATTTCACAGGATGATGATTTTAAAAAAATTAATCATTGGCTGAGTAATTTACAGTCTTTTGTGAATATTCCTGATTATGCTAACGGAATAATTCAATTAATGAAAGATTTTACTGATTCGCAATCAGCAAAATCTGATGAAATTATTGAATTATTTGATAAATTAAAGGAAGAAAAGCTCAAAATTATCCTTATTCAGGTTTGCCTTTCAATTGACCCTAATATTGAAAATAATAATATTTCTCTTCTAAATCTTTCCCTGGATGAAATTAAAAATCTTTTATTAAAATTAATTTCTGATACTAAAAAACATCATGAAAATATCCAGAAAGCTATAAACATTATAAATGATGCAATTTACAGAACAGATTCAGAAGGTAATCTTGTATTTGTAAATCTCGCTTGGGAAAAAATTTCCGGTTTTTCTCAAAATGAAACTCTCGGCAAACATAAAAAAGAATTTATTCATCCGGAAGACCATAATAAAATCGTTAATTCTATAAAAAAATTATTAAGTGATAATGAAAATTTAGATAAAGGTGAATTTAGAATTATCACAAAAGATAAATCTATTAAAGTTGTAGAATATCATCGTTATTTATTGTTTGATGATAATAATGATTTTGTTGGTTCAACCGGTATATTAACAGATATAACTGACAGAAAAAAATTTGAACTTGACCTGATAAAAGCAAAAGAAGATGCTGAAACTGCTTTAAAAGCAAAATCTGAATTTCTTGCTATTATGAGTCACGAAATCAGAACTCCTATGAACGGGGTTATTGGTATGACAGGTCTTCTGCTCGAAACTAAATTAAATCCCGAACAAAAGGAATATGTAGAAACTATCAGAATGAGTGGGGATACTCTTCTTACTATAATTAATGATATTCTCGATTTCTCTAAAATTGAATCGGGAAAAATGAAACTGGAAGAACATCCTTTTGAATTAAGAGAATGTATTGAAGATTCTTATGACTTACTTGCGGCTAAAGCTGTCCAAAAGAAACTTGACTTGCTCCATTTAATTGATGAAAATATTCCTGCCTTTATTATCGGTGATGTTACACGTTTGAGACAAATTCTCGTAAACCTTGTTTCAAATGCTGTTAAGTTAACTGATGAAGGTGAAGTTTTTATTAACGTTACAAAAAGTAATACTTTTGATGATGGTAGCATAGAACTTAAATTTGCTGTCAAAGATACCGGTATCGGTATTCCTAAAGAAAAACTTGATTTAATTTTTCAGGCATTTTCTCAGGCTGATACTTCTATCACAAGAAAATTCGGCGGTACAGGTCTTGGTTTAAGTATATGCACAAAGTTAATCCATCTAATGGATGGAAAAATTTGGGTAGAATCTGAAGTCGGAAAAGGCTCTACTTTTAATTTTACAATAAAAGTTCAGCCTTCTACTGTTACTCCCGCTCGGGTTTATCTGAAATCTAAACTCTCAGTATTAAATAATAAACGTGTCTTGATTGTTGATGATAATAAAACCAACAGACAAATTTTAACTCTGCAGACTCAAAGTTGGGGCTTAATTCCTAAAGCTGTCGAATCCGGTAAAGAAGCTCTCAGTTTAATTGATAAAAATGAACCTTTTGATTTTGGAATTATTGATATGCAAATGCCTGAAATGGATGGACTAAAGCTTGGTGAAGAAATCAGGAAAAGAATTTCGAAAGCAAAATTTCCTATGATTATGCTAAGCTCGCTTGGTCAACCTGATAACGCAAATAATAATGATATATTTTCATATTATATCAATAAACCTGTTAAGCAGTCCTTCTTACTTGATATAATTATGAATTTATATGAAAAAGAATTAATCGAAAAAACTGAAAAGTTAGATCCCGTTTATGATTTAAATGATAAAGGGGAATTAAATCTGAAAATTCTTGTTGCTGAAGATAATTTTTTAAATCAAAAACTCGCTCTTAAAATTCTTAAACAACTCGGATACAATGCAGATGTTGCCGCAAATGGTATAGAGGTGATTGAACAATTGAATATGCAACATTATGATTTGATATTTATGGATATTCAAATGCCGGAAATGGACGGGTTAAAAGCAACTAAATATATCCTTAATCACTGGCAAAATTTCAGAAGACCAAAAATTGTAGCGATGACGGCTAATGCTATGACCGGTGACAGAGAAAAGTTCATTGGCGAAGGTATGGATGATTATATCAGTAAACCTATTGTTATGGATGATTTAAATGAAATTATTAATAAATGGAAATCTATCATAATTGGTGAAATAAAAACATCAAACAGAAAACCAAGAATTAGTCTGCTTTTGGATTTAGCTTTAATTACTGACCTTAGCAGTGGTTTCAATAATGGTAACTCTGAATTTAAAAATATTGTAAGTATTTATAAAAACGTTGCTCCTCAATTAATCCAAAATATTCGTGAATCACAAAGAAATAAAAAAGTTCATGAATTTAAAAGATTTACTAATGACCTGAAAAGGGTTTCATATAAGGTTGGTGCCAAACGTCTCGCCG
>DKKL01000023.1 GCA_002455255.1 Candidatus Tepidiaquacellales bacterium UBA6667
GTAGCTCAGCGGTAGAGCATCTGCCTTTTAAGCAGAGGGTCGGTGGTTCGAGACCACCCGGACTCACAAACACAAAAGCCGTTTTGATTAACCTCAAAACGGCTTTTTTTATTCCAAAAAAATTCAATTGTCATTCTTTCAAAACCTATCGGTAGAATCCAATAAATTATCATTCTGAGCGAAGCGAAGAATNNTTTAGGGGGAGGATAAAAAAACAAAGCAATTCTGCCAGCCCATACTGAGAACGAACTAAGCAACTTGTCATTTTGAGCGAAGCGAAGAATCTCATTAACCGAAACAAGAGATTCTTCACTACGTTCAGAATGACACATATTTTTATTTCATTTAAAATCTAATAAACTGCAACTTGTCATTCTGAGCGAGCTTGCGACCGAAGAATCCCGATAATGAAACAATGTCATTCTGAGCGAAGCGAAGAATCTCAGCACTTTGTCATTCTGAGGGAGCTTGTGACCGAAGAATCTCCAATGTCATTCTGAGCGAAGCGAAGAATNNCTGAAAGGGACTCCTGCTAAATCCTAACTTACAATTTCCTCTCTAATCAAATCCCCCCTACCTCACAACCACCATCTTCTTCGTCTCAACAAATCCCACCGCTTCAAGACGATAAAAATATACTCCACTCGATAATCCAACTCCACTAAACTCATAATTATAATACCCACTCTCAAGTCTTCCGTTCACCAACTCTGAAATCACCCTACCCGTTACATCAAATACTACCAACCTCACTTCACCCGACACAGGCAATTCAAAATTTATCTTAGTCGAAGGGTTAAATGGATTCGGATAATTCTGACTTAATACAAATCTTTCCGGAACGCCAACAACTACCTCTCCCGAAAGTTCAAAATATTCAAAATTACCATTATAATCTTTTTGCTTTAATCTGTATCTGTATTTACCTGTTTGCAATCCCGCATCCGTAAACGAATAATCCCTCCTCGCATTTACAGTTCCGCTTCCGCTCACAAACCCAACCTTAACCCAATCAACCCCTCCATTATTCATTCTCTCTATTTCAAATCCTTCATTGTTAATCTCCGTTGCTGTTGACCAATCCAACTTAACCTTATTCCCCGTTACTCCATAACTAAAACTCATCAACTCAACCGGTAGGGAAGTATTGTTAGGAGCAAATGCCAATGCCATATTAGAACCAAAAATCGGTCCCGCATAACTCAATGACTGTGAACTGTTAAAATGTCTGTACACCATTATCTGCTGCTCTTCTTCCAATCCTTGCAATCCAATCAAATGCTGTCGAAGAGTGTTATTCGTATAATTATTTTTAAATGTACTTCCGCTCTCATCAAAATTATATAAAATCTCAATTTTTGAATTTTGCGTATTTACGGGTAAATGATTTATCACAATCTGAAATGAAACATAATTTCCTGTATCAATATTGTTATCAATGTTTTTAAGGATTGCTTTTGAATAAGTTACAATCAATTCATTCGGAGTTAATTTATAACATAACCTGCTCGGAACACTCGGTTCCTGAAAATATAAATCACCCCAAAATGCAAATATGGCACTCCTCGGAGTTACTATAGGTAATCCCGTATTTGGCGGTTGTGTTATAAATGAAAAATCTATATTAATATATGACATCAATCCGTTCGTTCCAATATCCAATAAATTAAAATTCTGACCAAACAATCTTGTTTGATTTGAACCAAAAACATTATTCAATACAAAACATCCGTTATCAATATTCCCGTAAGTCGGTAATCCGGTTTGATTAACTATCAAATTCACGCTTCCCGTCGTATCCCTCCAGTTAAAGCTCGGTTTTGTTGGTGAAGGATTCGCCCCTGCAGTCGAGTTCGCAAAATAATATAAATTATTTCCCGTTGCATTATTATTCCCATAATCAGGCAATTGAACTTTGTAATATCTGTGTGCTGAATATAAACTTTGTGTATTACTGTTGCTGCATTTCACCCGCCAATAATATTTTCTTGAATTTTGATGAACTCCGTTTGGTATTTGCTTGAATATCATTCCCAACTCTGTTGTTGTATAAACAATGTTACTAAAAATCGAATCTGTTGCAATATCCAAAGTATAAGAATTAGCATTATCTACGGGATTCCAAAATAAAAATACGACATCACCTGTTGAACTATATACAGTATTGTTTGCAGGCGTATTCAATGTAGGTGTACCTAACAATGTATAAACAATCGGTGTTGTTGTTACTCCTCCGTAAAATATAGATTTTTTTGGATAGACTCTGAAATAATATCCAACGTATGCTGCCAATCCGGTTGAACTATAATTAGTCGTATTTGTCGGAACTGAATCAATGAGTGTCCAGCTTGAACCATTTGTACTTCTCTCTATAAAAAAATAATCCTCATGTTGTGAGTTATCAGTCCAGCTTAAATTTATTTGCGAAGAAGATACTGCCGTTCCGGTCAAATTTGAAACCGGTGCAAGATTCAATCCCCCTGTTGTTGATTTATATACATTTATCGCTCCTGTGTTTAATGTACTTGGAAATACAAAATTCAGAGGATTATAAAAATTTGATACAACCGGTGAAATATTTAGCCAATTCGTCCCGCCATTTGTTGTAAAAAAAGCTCCACTTGTTGCAGTTACATATCCTAAGTTTGTGCTGAAAAATATTGTTTTTCTTAAATTATTGCCTGTTGGACTATTTCCAATTTCCCAATTCGTTCCACCGTTTGTTGTTTTCAGAAATGTTCCGCTTTCTCCTACTGCCACACCATTATTGACATCAGAAAAATATATTGAGTAAAGTTTTGAAGCAGTTCCTGAACTTTGTGCAATCCAGTTACCTCCTGCATTCGTTGTTCTTAAAATTTTCCCGCCCCAGCCGCATAGCCATCCGCTATTAGCATTTACAAAATATATTGATTCATATGTATCGCTCCCGCCATCATATTCCATACTCCAGCTATCACCTCCGTTGTAAGTTACATAAACTCTGCCTATAAATCCTGTCGCTCTTCCCGTTGTAGCGTTTATGAAATTTATATCGCTAAAATCAACACCTGAATAAATCGTAGACCAGTTTAATCCTCCATCTGTTGTTCTGAAAAAATCAACATTTGAAACAAATCCTGTATTCTCATTTATAAAATGTATAGTATATTCATCAGTAACTGGTAACGGATCTGTTAATGCAAACCAGTTCGTTCCGCCGTTTGTTGTTTTTATTATACCGTTCCCGCAGGCATATCCGGTATTTGAATTCAAATAAAATATATCGAGTAATTGAGATCCTATAGGATTAATTTGTTCGACCCATTGTGTGTATCCTACATTATTTATAACAAGAAAAATTAATATCAAAAATTTTTTGGAAATGTATTTAAGAAGAGAAAACTTATCTATAATTCCGATAAAACCGGCTAATTTAATCATAAGCTTTTATTTTTTCTAAAAATAATTAATTTCTTTTTAATATAACAACTTAATATTTATATACCACTAAATTTAAGAGTAATTAAACTCATAAAATCATTATTTGTAAAAACTATGTCATTCTGAGCGAAGCGAAGAATAATCCCGATAATGAAACAATGTCATTCTGAGCGAAGCGAAGAATCCCGATAATGAAACATTGTCATTCTGAGCGAAGCGAAGAATCCCGATAATTAAACGATGTCATTCTGAGCGAAGCGAAGAATCTAAAAAAAGTCCCCCTTTGGTTGCCTGTCCCGACTTGTCGGGAGGGGATTTAGGGGGAGGATAAAAAAACAAAGCAATTCTGCCAGCCCATACTGAGAACGAACTAAGCAACTTGTCATTCTGCCTTGCCCCTACGGGGAGGAGCTTGCGACCGAAGAATCCCGATAATTAAACGATGTCATTCTGAGCGAAGCGAAGAATCTAAAAAAAAAGTCCCCCTTTGGTTGCCTGTCCCGACTTGTCGGGAGGGGGATTTAGGGGGAGGATTATTATTTTATAATATATAGTTTCTAAAATGGATAAATTCTATCAGTAACCAACAATATTCAATTAGTGTAATTAGTAAAATTAGTGTAAATTCGTGGTGAGTTAATTCCAACCGCATCCCCGCGAAACAAAATTAATTCCCCTCTAAATTCCCAACCATACAAAAACCATCCCATCTCCTTCCATTATTTACATCCGTCAAGTTCCTTCACCTTCTCCAGCAACCAACTTCTTCCAATCGTTTCACTTTCCCTTATTTGTCTTTCCATTTCCCCCGAATCTAATTTGCTATCACCAATCTTAACTCTAAACAATCTTCCCGCTAAATTTATAAAATTTCTAATTGGCTTAACTATATTTTCACTCCAGGTAGGATTCTCTGAAATCAAATGTTTTATGCTGTCTGATACATATAAAAATTCCTCAAACCTGTTTGTTTCATAATAAATTTTTAGATATAAATTTTTCACAGCCCACTTATCATTTATATTTAAATATGATGCCTTTCCAAGATGTTCAAGGGCAGATTCATAATCCCTGTTATGAACATCTATCACAGCATATAAATGATGAACCGTCTCCGCTTTATACTCTCCTGCTACTTTAGTTTTATATCGTTCCAAAAAATCTATTGCCCCTCCTGTCTTCCCCGCATTGTAATATTTAAAAAATATTCCCCTGAACCAACCCGGATCTATAACCCCATTAAATATCAAGAGTCCATCTTCATCCATTTTTTTTGCAATTTCAAACTCTAATTCATTATACTCCTTATTAGTCTTTAGTTTTGAAATATTTATACCATTAAATAAATGTATATATAAATTAAATAATTCTTCCCGTTCAAATAATTTCCCGTTTTCTATAATAAGATTCTTTACCTCATTCAAATTATTATCACTATTGTTTTCATTATATAGATTTAAAACCTTATGATATATTTCTATACTCTTTGAACCGAAATAATCTGATTCTAAAACCATTTTTTTTATTTCATCCAAAAATTTTAAATCATATTTTTTATTAAAAAAATACCTCTCATATTCAGCAAATCCATATAATCTTAAAATTGAATTTAAAAAATATTTTAAAATGTAATTTATTTGTTCCTCATATCCGCTGTGTTTATATGTGGGGTCATCTTTTAGTTTAAATGATCTGTATATCTCCGTTAAAATCGACTTCTTGTTGAAATAATCTATATCACTTTTCCCGTATTTATCTGTGAATTCTATTATATCTTTAAATTGCTTTGTAAAAAATTTGTCGGACTTTTTATTTATAAAAAACATCAGCAATCTGAATTTTTTCTCATATCTATCACTCGTAAATGTATTATATGTGGCAAATTCTTCCGCCAAATCTTTTAAACAATTATTATACCTCCTCAATATATCATCTTTATAAGTTCTTTCAGGATATAATTCAGAAAATACTTTCTCTTTGGAAAAATTTTTATTGTCAAATTTCGGATAATATTTTTTCATTATCATAAAATAATTTATTAAAATTTTCCGCTTGTTAAACATCGGAGATTTTATAAACTGTTCAAATTTCCATAACTCTCTTCTGTTAAATAATTTTAATATATCTATGAAATCACATTTTATAGGATTAGATTTCTTTTCCGGGACTTGTTTTTTTTCTTTAGATTTTCTGGACATTATTATTCTCTATTTCTGAAAATTAATCAATTTTATATATTATTTTAAATACTAAATTAGTATTCAAATGTAAAATTTCATGGACATTTTATAGAATTTCTCTTTTGTATATCTGAATATTAATATTAATTTTGTTTAAAATTTTTGCCTTTGAGAGTTTTTAAATGATTAAAATTAAATTTATAAAATATTTCATTTTTACAATCCCTCACTCTCAGAGGCGGACTTTTGCCCTTAACAATTTAAATTTTAATTAATTTATTTTTTTGTTTGAGGGCAAGTCCATTTTTTTATAAAAATTAAAATTAATAAATATGAAAAATTTTATAAAATTGTTCTTAATCTCTTTCTGTTTATCTCTTTCATTTGTTGCAAGTGATTGCACTAAAGAAGAAAATCCTGTTACCCCTGGCGGAGATGATGGTGATGGCGTTACTGCAACATACACTTCAAGCTCCGGCGGTACTTTGAACCATAATAATTTTTCTCTCGTGGTTGAAGCCGGTGATGTCCCAAAACTTAATACAGGTGCTGATGGGACAGTTATTTTTTCTTTAAATACTTCTAATACTATTGAATCCGGTATTCCAAATGTCCCTTCCGGTTATACTGTGATAGGGAATTATCTCAAAGCAGGACCTGAAGCGTTTAATTTCGAAAGACCTATCCAGATTTTATTCCCGGCATCCGGTGAATCCTCCCCAAATGGTTTGAGTGTTTTATCTTATTCACCTGTTTCACAGTCCTGGCAAATTGTACCTACTTCAACTCTTGATACGATTAATAAAAGAATAGGCATTGACGTATTGAGCTTAGGTTACTATGTCTTAACAAGAAATAATTCTTTTGATAATTCTTCTGATTTCAGACAAGGCGGTTGTGTGCTTGATATGATGGAACCTTTTACTAATTTTATTTTAACTGTGCAGAGTGCATCACCTGAAAAACCTTCCATTCTAAGTCTTTACTCTAATGGTTTTATAGGCAGCGTTTTTATGGGACCAATTTTCTTAGGTTGCCCGGAATATAAAACTAAAGCAATTGTCCCACAGGGAACAATTTCTTTTTGGGTAACTAAATCAATCTGCACAGGACCCGCTACTCAAATTTTTACTTATACAATTCCTGCTTCAGTAACTGTTAGTGACCCCCTTGTTTTCAATGGTTGGAGAACTTATGATGCACAGTATTATGTACCTTTCACTATACCTCCTGGAGGAACTTGGGTTGAGGGAAGACCTTCCGGAACAGGTGCTTGGCCTCCTCCGACTGTACCTTTCGGGTCCGGTACTTTTCAGGCAACTCTTACTTGGATTAATTCCGCAGGTGCTATCGCTGACCTTGATTTACATCTATACGGACCAAATGGATTGCATATTTTTTATTCTGCTAGAACTTCAACAAATTTCACTCTTGATAGGGATTGGACTGATCCTCTCGGTAATGCAATCGAAAATATTTACAGCACAACTCCATCAATACCTTCAGGAAACTATGAAGTCAAAGTTAAAAATTATCGAGGGGTAAATAAATCTTTTAATGTAAGAACTATTTTAAATGGTTCTTCTTCTAATTTCTCCGGCTCATTGTCTGAATCACAAGAAGTTACCGCACGAACTTTTACTATTCCATAAAGAATTTTATTTTTATTCTAAATCATTTCATAAAAGGGAGAATAATCTCCCTTTTTTTTATTATAAAAAAAATACTATCCTATGTCATTCTAAGCGAAGCGAAGAATCTAAAAAAAGTCCCCCTTTGGAGGGGGATTTAGGGGGAGGATAAAAAAACATTGTCATTCTGCCAGCCCCTACTGAGAAAGAACTAAGCAACTTGTCATTCTGATCGCAGCGAAGAATCTAA
The DNA here is from genome assembly GCA_002455255.1 of Candidatus Tepidiaquacellales bacterium UBA6667. Classification (GTDB taxonomy): domain Bacteria; phylum Bacteroidota; class Ignavibacteria; order Tepidaquicellales; family Tepidaquicellaceae; genus UBA9002. The sequence continues at coordinate 7,485 of DKKL01000023.1, forward strand.
AAAAAGTCCCCCTTTGGTTGCCTGTCCCTGCCTGTCCCGATGCTTCGGGAACTTGTCGGGAGAGGATTTAGGGGGAGGATAAAATTTTATACAATTATAATTGAACTTCAACATCGGAATAATACTAACAGTAACCAATTTATTCAATTCGTGTAATTAGTAAATTTAGTGTTAATTCGTGTTGAATTAATCCCACCCCCCAGCGAAAAACCAATTCTTCATACCCACATTAATCAATTCTCAAATATGCACTCAATAATAACATTATAATTTTCCTATATTTTGCTATTTTAAAACTTACAATTTCTCAATCGTATTTAATGGCTCCTGAAATAATTCTAATTTGTATTGTTGTATATTTCGCTATCTTGCTCTCAATCTCTTATGTTACAGGGAAAAAAGCTGATAGCAGAGCTTACTTCATCGGAAATAAACAATCCCCGTGGTATCTTGTGGCATTCGGATTAATAGGGGATTCACTCTCCGGTGTTACTTTTATTTCTGTCCCCGGTGCCGTAGGAAATGATAAATTTTCTTACATTCAAATTGTTCTCGGGTATCTCTTAGGTTATTACGTTATCGCAAAAATTCTGCTTCCTATGTATTACCGATTAAATCTCGTTTCTATATATTCTTACCTCTGTCAAAGATTTGGCTCTACTTCAGAAAAAACCGGTTCTTTTTTCTTTCTTATCTCTCGGCTTATAGGTGCTGCCTTTCGTCTCTATATTTCAGTTGCTGTTTTGCAAATTTTTATTTTTGATAAATGGGGAGTCCCATTCTGGCTGACTTCCTCTATTATTATAATTTTAATTCTCATTTATACTTACAAAGGTGGTATCAAAACTCTCGTATGGACTGATTCAGTTCAATCCGGATTTCTTCTCTTAGGTGTTATTCTTTCTATAATCGTTATTGCAAGTTCTTTGAACTTGGGATTTTTTGAAATGTTTTCAACTATCAAAGACTCGCAATATTCTCAAATTTTCTTTTGGGATTGGCAGGAAAAGAATTTTTTCTTTAAGCAATTTTTAAGCGGTGCTTTTATCGCAATCGTTATGACCGGTCTTGACCAGAATATGATGCAAAAAACTTTATCGGTAAAATCTCTTCCTGAAGCTCAAAAAAATATTTATTCTTACAGCATTATAAGTGTAGTCGTAAATATATTCTTTGTTTCTCTCGGTGCTTTGCTTTTTATCTTTGCAACTACTAAAGGTATTCAAATCCCAGCTAAAACGGATGAACTTTTCCCAATGCTCGCACTTAATGAACTCGGGATCTTTGCCGCAATTGCATTCATTCTTGGTATCACTGCTGCAACTTTTTCATCTGCCGACTCAGTTTTGACAACTCTTACTACATCTTTTTGTATAGACTTCTTAAAAATTAATAGTAATGATGAATCCCAAAAACAAAAAAGAACTCGTCATTTAGTTCACATTTCTTTTGCTGTCATATTGCTTGCCATAATTATAATTTTTAGAGAAATTAATAATTCTGCCGTAATAACCGCTGTCTTCACAGTCGCTGGTTATACTTATGGTCCTCTTCTCGGTTTATTCGCTTTTGGTATGTTCACTAAAATTAATATTAAAGATAAATTTGTTTGGCTCGTTTGCTTAATCTCTCCAATTCTCTGTTATATATTAAATTTATATTCAACAATCTTGCTCGGTGGTTATAAATTCGGTTTTGAAATCCTTCTTCTCAATGGATTATTAACTTTCCTCGGATTATATATCCTAAAAATCCGAAATCCTAACAAATTACAAAATACATAAAAAAGAGTTAATTTACTCACGTATAGCATTATTATTGTTGAATTTTAGATTTGAATGATATAACTTTACTTATAAAATCTATTGCTCTAATCTTAAACTTAAGTTTATGAAAAAATTACTACTTTCATTACTTCTTTTTGTAGTTGTAAACTATTCTTCTGCCCAATGGTCATCGGGTAACACAAACTTCCCATATTCATTGTTCGATGTTAGTTTTTTTACACCTAATATGGGCTTCGCAGTTGGTGAGCAGGGTTCCATTTTAAAAACTACTGACTTCGGTCAGAGTTGGAATGTCGTTTTAAATGTTCCCGGCAAATGGTTCACCTCAGTGCATCACTTTTCACCGGTTAGTATAATTGCTTGTGGAAGTTATGGAGCAGTTTACCTGTCTCAAGATGAAGGCAATACATGGGTTGAAAATAGTTTTCCGGATTTTACTAAACATCTTCGAAGTATTAAACTCGGACCTGATGGTCGTGTTTGGACGGTTGGTTTTGATGGTGCTTTTTATATTTCCCCTGCCCCTAATGTTTGGTTTCCTCCGATTACACAAATTCCGTTCACAATGCATAGTATAGATTTTTCCACACAGTATATATTTAACAACACTGCAATAATTGCTGCAACCGATGGAAGAGTATATAGAACTTCTAATGCCGGTGTGAATTGGCAATATATTAATTTAAATCAATATGGTATATATGATTATTTAAATGCAGTTAAGTTTCTAACTTCTGATATTGCTATTATTGTTGGTAATAACGGTAGAATTTTAAAAACTACAAATGCAGGACTTACTTGGGAAATCAAAAATCATATGTTAACTACTGAACATCTCCGTGATGTTGATGCTGTATTCACTGTCGGAACTCATACTGTAGTTGCTGTTGGAGATAATGGCACTATCATAAGGTCAGCTGATGATGGTGAAACTTGGAGTCTTCAAACGATGATGCCTGCTACAACTCGTCATCTTTATGGTGTTTCTCTTCCTAATCCTCATGCCGGTTATATCGTTGGAGAAATTGGAACTGAAGCTACAGCAGCTCTCTTTATGAGCTCAACTTTTGGTGCTGTTAATATTTCAAATACGTCTTCTAATGTACCTGATAAATATGAGCTTTCTCAAAATTATCCGAATCCATTTAATCCGGAAACAAAAATAAAATTTTCTGTTATGAATTCTGAGTTTGTCAGATTATCAGTTTTTGATATGCTCGGTAGAGAAGTTAAAATTTTGGTTAATGAAAACTTAAACCCCGGTCAGTATGAATTTACTTTTAATGGTTCTGAATTAAATTCCGGTACTTATTTCTATAAATTAACAGCCGGATCCTTCACTCAAACCAAAAAAATGTTACTCGTAAAATAATTTTTTAATAGCAGATCCGAGATAATCGGATCTGCTTTTTAATTCCGCCCTTTCCTTAGATATTAAAAAATAATTATTATTAGATTTATTTTTGTAGAATTATTTTTAATTTTATAAAAATATAAAACTCTATATGAAAATAATATTCCTCTCTCTGTTTATCATTGCTTTATTTCTTTTCTCAAATTACAATAACGCTGTTTCTCAACAAACTGTATCTTTTAATGTTGAAATTGAAACCTTTCAAAGAGTTAATGCTCCCGGCTTGCAGTCTTATGAATTTGCTCAGTTAAATGGAAGATGGCTTTTAATCGGTGGAAGAACAAATGGTTTGCATAATTTTCCTTCTCCGCCTGATAACTCAGCGTTTCCTACTGCCTTTGCAAATAAATTTATGATAGTGTATGACCCGGTTTCCGATACTCAATGGTCAAGAAATATGTATTTGGATTTACCTATGAATATTGCTGATCAGTTGAGATCTACAAATATGCAATCTTTTGTTAATGGAAATACTATGTATATAGTAGGTGGATATGGAAAAGATTCTGCTATTAGTGTAGGTGGTAGAGATTCTATGATTACTTTCCCTCGTTTAACTGCTGTTAATATTTCCGGGATAATGAATGCTATTGTTAACGGTACTACTATTGCTCCGTTCGTCCGTTCAATAATTGATACAAATTTAGCTGTTACAGGTGGCTCACTTGAAAAACTTGGTGATACTTATGTACTTAGCGTAGGACATAAATTCACCGGTAGATATGGGTTTACTCAGTCAGGACAAAGTGGTGTACAGGTTTATACTGATGAAGTTAGAAAATTCAATATAATTGATAATGGTGTAAATCTATCAATCGCAAATTTTTCAGCAGTAAATAATCCTGCAATCTTACACAGAAGAGATTTAAATGTTGTTAATGTAATTAATTCTTTAGGAGTACCTGAATTAAGAATTTATGGCGGTGTATTCACTAAAGATGAATCAACCTGGAATAATCCCGTAAATATCTCGTTATCATCAGTAACACAGGATAATAGTTTCTCACAAAGATTTTCTCATTATGAATGTGGAAATATAGGAATTTACGATTCTGTTAATAATCGTATGAGTAATGTATTTTTTGGTGGAATAAGTTTATATACTGTAGATACGAACACTAATATTCCTTACATAGATACTGCCGGTTGTAATGGTCCTTGCGTTCCTTTTATAAATTTGATTTCTGTAATTACTAAATTCGGAAATAATACTTACAAAGATTCTTTATTGCCTATAAGAATTCCACAAAATCAATATCTCGGCTCTGAAATGGAATTTATTGTTGACCAATCTGTTCCAATGTATGAAAATTCTGTAATCAAATTAAACTCATTGAATAACAGAACATTTGTTGGTCATCTTTACGGAGGTATTGATGCAACTGAAGCACCATCTACTAATCCATTTACTCATCAAATGTATGACCCTTCTAAAAGGGGCAGAGGAACCGGAACTACTGCATCAAATAAAATTTTTAAAGTTTATATAACACCCGGTGTTGTATCTGTTAACAACATAAGTAATGTTGTTCCTGAAAAATTTTCTTTGTATCAAAATTATCCAAACCCATTCAATCCGGTTACCAAAATTAGATTTGATATTGCTAAACCGGGTTTTGTAAAAGTTAATATCTATGATATTTCAGGTAAACTTGTGAATTCTCTCGTAAATCAGAATCTAAATGTTGGTACTTATGAAACTATTTTTAATGGGAATAATATCGCCAGCGGTGTGTACTATTATACTATTCAGGTAAATGATTACTCTGAAACGAAAAAAATGATTTTGATGAAATAATTAATTCATCACAGATTTTTTTTAAAATAGAAAAGGGGATTTATATCCCCTTTTTTATTTTTATTAATTTTTAATGTAATACTAACAAAGGAATTTTTGTATGACAGGCAATTTTTTTGGTTAAACTTTTGTCAAAAATTAAATTTAAAAATCCTTTTCTTCTGTATGTTACCATTGCTATCATATCAATCTTATTTTGCTTTTCGTATTTTGTAAGCGTATCATTGAAATCTTCACCTGTAATCCTTTTAAAAGTAATGTTTCTAAATTTATGTTTTGATTTTATTTTTTGACCGTAAAAATTTATTTTATAATTTTCTAATGCTTCTTCCAGCTCCGGTTCTGAATAGTGAACCAATTCTACACTTGCCGCAATAGCATCAGAAATATTTTTTAATTGTTTAAGTNNAAAAGTGCATTCATATCCTCATCTCTGTAATCTGTCGCAAACGATAATTTTTTAACTCCATTATAATGGTAGTTTTCAGGAATAATTATTACCGGTTTAGTTGTAGATTTAATTACATTCGATGCCACACTCCCTATCAATACTTCCTTCACTCCGCTGGCTCCTTTTGTTCCCATTACTATCAAATCTATTCTTTTTTTGTTCGCAAAGTCTGTAATCGCTTCCGGATTTGCACCGCTTACCAAGTTCGTTGTTAACTTAATTCCTTTATATTTCTTTTTTAAATTATCTGTGATGAAATTTAATTTCACTTCAAGTCTCTCTCTCGTTATCGCTTCATCTTTTTTCTGTATATCCCTGCTTAGAAAACCTGTTTGTATTGGTATGTAAGTATGTAATAAAAATAATTCTGTGTTTTTTGATTTTCTTGAAATGTTTACGGCAAAGTCTATTGCTTTATCTGCTTGCTTCGAAAAATCTGTTGGAATTAATATCTTCATATTTGTTTTTCTTTTAATTTAACTTTTAATGATTTTACTTTAAATTCAAATCGTTGTCATAACGGAATAAATCCAAATTTCCTCACCTCTATCTCCGCATCTTCTGTATATATTCCTAAATGTCCAACCTCATCAATCAATTGTTTTTCCGATTCATTGTTTGCAAAGTTATATTCAAATACTTTCTTATCGTCAATATTAATTGTAAGTTTCTGTGAGTTCTTTATAAATGTATATTTATACCATTTGTTCATTTGTAAATCCGGAAAATTTGGAGTTGATAAAAATGTTTGTCCGTATGAATCAAATGCTTTCCCAATTTCTAAACCCTGAGTTGTTTTATGTATAAAATAATTTGTTCTCTTTTTTAAATTTTCCTGCGGTAAATAATTAAAGAAAAACCAAAATACTTCAAAGTTTCTCGGTTGTAAGTTCTGCCTCAGTTGTCTTCTGTTATTCACTTCTATATCAACTTTGAAATTTTTCACTTTTACTTTGCTGATAATCCAAGCACCATATTCGTTATCAGTACTGTATGATGATAATATCGCTGCTTTCGGTTTTAATCTTACCGCTCCGTTTGCAAAATCAATCTCTCCCGAGCCATTCGATAATATAGTCCACTCAGCTTTATTAATTGGCAACAATTTCGCTTCTCCCGCTGTTTCTTTTGTATCTTTCCCTTTAAAAATTTCTGAGAAAAATAATCTTATTCTTTCACACATTTACTGTTTACCTTTTTGCTTCTCTTCTTTACCTGCTTTGAAGTAAACAAAGTAAATTATAAAAGCTAAAAGTATAATCCAGACTGTATCTAATGGTTGCATTTTATTTTTTCCTCTAAAATAAACAAAGGTCGTTGATTTCTCAACGACCTTTTCGGGCTATATTGTTTGTGTTAATTCAAACAATATCTTGTGTGAAATTATTTTTTTTTATTTCTGTAATATCATTTTTTTTGTAATTACTTTTCCTTCTGTCTGTAGTGAATAAAAATATACTCCTGATGGTAAATTTGCTCCGTTAAATTTTACTTCAAAATTATTCACTGGTTGCATTGTTTTATCTATCAGTGTTGATATATGTTTGCCTGATACATCATATACTTTTAAAGTTACTTTTCCTGAAATCGGTATATCTAATTTTATTGAAGTTTCAGGATTGAATGGATTTGGAAAGTTTTGTGACATTTGATATGTGTTTGAGATTATTGAGTTATTTGTTATTGAAACCGGGTTGTCGGTAAATACTATGTTTTGAACTTTAAATTCGGTGTTTGTTATATTTGGATTTATCCCTTTATCTAATTGAAATCCTATTACTTTTACATCTGATAAACTAACAGGGGAGTTGCCAACTCTGAAAATGTTTAATGGTAAACTTATCATAGCGTTTCCGTTCACTGTTATATATTGTGCTGTGTAAACTATATTTCCGTTGTGTATGCACTCTAAAAATATTGTCATTTTTCCATTTCCAAATACTTCAAATGCTAAACTTTTTTGTGCTGTTAAATTCATTGGCTCACAACCCGGCTTTAAACTTCTTAATATTGTCAATTGGTCGTTAAGTATTCCTTTAAGTCTCGCACCACCTGCTAATTTTATTATATTGTCATAATAAATCGGACTGTTTGTCCTTATTGTATGTTCAAATTCTTGTATTGTTGAGTTTGCACCTGCAAGTGGAGAAAATGAACCTCCTGTTATAAATACTGCATCCTTAAATCCGGTCGCACTGGTGACGAATATATTTGCATTTAGCATTACTCCCTGATTTATAATCTTATTTGTCGCTCCGCTTCCTATCCAAACATTTTGCATTAATTCTGTCTGTGATTCTCCAAACTCATCTATATATACAATTTTTATTGTTATGTTTTGTTGATTTCCTGCGTTTATAAAATTCAGATTTATCTTTCCACTATGGTCATAATAAGCATTCTCTATATATACATCAGGTGTTTTCTGTGTTGAGTATAAAAATTCTACAGGTTTTATTGTTGATAATTTCTCTTTTACTTTTTCTACTAAATATTTTGTATTAACATTTGAACTGCTCCAAATTTGAAAATTATAAACATTTATTGCTCCCTGTGGTGCAAAATATTCATCATTAGTCCATTTATTTTCTATTATAAATTGAGTCTGTGTTTCAAATACACAAAATGAAATCAATATATCATTTGCCTGTATAGAGGGTTTAACTAATTTTCCTATATAAAACTCCTTCGTATCTATCATGGTTAATTCAAGTGTTTCAAGACTGTAATTCAATAACCTGTCGCTAACAGGTTTTGATATATTTAGAATGGTAGGGGAGTTCGTAGTCGCTGCTATTAAAGTAGCAACTTTAGTACCGTTTACCATATAATCTACTCCATAAACATTTGTTGCATTTGAACTTGATAACAAATCTGTCATCGTTTTTTCTACTGCAACAGAATTGTTAGGTCCTGTTTGAGGTACTAACAACTGTAAATTTACCGAATTGTCTCCGGTTGCCATTACGGTCCCCGGTGACTGTAAAAAAGTCATCGGTAAAAGTGATAATAAAATTAATGTTTTAAAAATTTGTTTCATTTTGCCCGATTTTTGAATTATATAATCTCAAGTTTCGTGCCAAACTTTTAAAGTTTTAATTTAAATAATAAATTTATCTATTATATATATAAGTAGGTTAGCAATCTCGTTGGCTGGGTATTCTAATACGATTTAAATATTACAACTTCTATGCCGAATTTTAAATTTCATACTATTTTTACAATTTTAAAAATTATATTTTTGATTATATGAATCTTTTTGAAAGTAATCTAAATTATACATTAATAATTTTTTTATCCATATTTACAATTATTCTCTCTTATTATAGTAATTTATATTTCACCAAATTTTTAAATAGAAAAAATTTATTAGATCTCCCAAATCACAGGTCATCTCACAAAATTCCAACCCCGAGAGGAGGGGGAATACCTCTAATATTATCTTTCATATTTGTTTATATAATTTCTTCTTTTTTTGAAATTAATATATTTGATATTCATTTTTTTATTGGTCTTATACTGATATTTCTATTAGGTGTAATCGAAGATTTTAAGCCAATGCCGGTTAAAATTAGGTTATTAATTCAAATTCTTATTGCAATTTATATTATCCATTTCAATCAACCGTTTCAAAATTTTCCTTTTCCGGAACCTTTAAATTTTCAGTTAAATTATTATTTGGCGTTCATTCTAAATGTTGTCTGGATTGTTGGTGTAATCAATATTTATAATTGGTTAGATGGAATTGATGCTTTTGCAGCTATTCAGGGCTTAATTGTATGTATCTCGATTTTTTTAATTGGATTTAACTTATCCTCAGAATATATTTCTTTAATTTTGTTTTTTGCAATTCTTGGATTTTTGTTTCACAATTGGCCTCCGGCTAAAATTTTTATGGGGGATGCCGGGGCTTATAGTCTGGGATATATTTTTGCGGTTTTACCATTTTATGCATTCGAAAACTCTGCAATCGGAGTATTTTCAATTTCAATACTCTTATGGTTTTTCTTATCCGATAGTCTATTTACAATTATCAGAAGATTAATTAATAAAGAAAAAATTTTCGAAGCTCATAGATCCCATTTGTATCAACGATTGAATATAATGGGTTGGGAACACAAAAAAATAAATTATTTTCTATTTCCTTTTATGTCTCTTTTAGCATTACTTCAAATAATAAATTCATATTTTAATTTTACTTATAATTTACAAATTTTAATAGTCGCGGTTCTATTATTCCTAATTTATCTGTCAATCGTTTTAAAAATAGAAAAAAATAGATAAACTCAAATCAACCCCTACTTCACCAACACCATCTTTTTCGCTTTAACAAATTTATTCGTTTTCAGTAAATAAAAATAAATCCCACTCGGGAAATTGCCCATATTAATATAGACTTTATGTATTCCCGAATTCTTAAATTCATTTTCCGCCACATTCAAAACTTCCTGTCCTTTAATATTGTATATTTTCAAAGTAATTCCCGTCGCTTCGGGTAAATTAAATTTAATCTCCGTTTCCGGATTAAATGGATTTGGTTTGTTTTGAAATAATTCATATCTCTCTGTTATCTCGGTTGTGTTTCCTTCCATATTTACTAATGTCGGTATCCCACTATAAAATCCTTTTTCTGTTGAGACAAAAACTTTTCCATTTGAAGAAATCCCTGCTTCATATAAAAACTGATAATCTCCGGGCAATCCGCTGTTATTAACCGCATACCAATTCACTCCCGTATTTGTTGTCCCAAATAATCTGTTATTGTTCGGATTTATTGAATAAATTTTTGAGGTTACTCCCGGCTGTATAAAAAAATCAAACACCTGCGGATTCGGAAATAAATAATTATAATTCCTCGTCCAACTGTCTCCACGGTTCGTTGATTCATAAAAACTTAATGCTCCTGCAAATAATCTTCCCGTTCCGTCCACCTGTGCATCATAAATTATTTCATTCCCTTGTAAAGGCAAATTCAATAATGTCCAGTTCAATCCTGAATTGGTCGTTCTGTATAATAATAAATTATTAAATGTATCAGGGAAATAATACATTACTCCCGGCTCTGAATTGCTCAATCTCAAATTCCAGAAGTTCGTAGCATTAGGTAGTGTAATTAATCCCCACGAACTCCCGCCATTTGTTGTCCTTATAAGTTGTACTGATGTTCCCGAAAATCCTTTTATGTATATCAAATCTGCATTATCAGATCGTAAATAAATTTCCTGCACTGCATCTATCGAGCCGATTAATGTATTGGTAAAATCCGTGCCCCCGTTCGAACTCATTGATAAACTTGAAAAATTTGCTATGTAAATTTTATTGGGATCAGTCGGGCTTATTGCCAATGCATCTGGATAAAATCCCCCTGTCCCTTGTATTATTGTCCAGTTCATTCCTCCGTCAACTGTCTTATAATACGCTACACCATCCCAAGTATAAACTATATTTTCAGTAACTGCTTTTATTCCCTGACTTGCTATAAATTCATATCCCACCGATTTAAAAAATAATCCTCCGTTGTTACTTCTCATCATTCCTGCAAATGCACTTCCTAAATATATTTTCCCGTCACTCACTGTTTTTATATCTGCCATTGATAATGCATTACCAAATGTTGAAATAAATGTTTGCCCGCCATTAGTTGACCTGAAAAAACTTTTTGGCTCAAATGTGAACCAACTTATCATATATACATTATTACCGTTTTGCCAATCAATTTTTATTGACTTCGGTCTTGAAGTAGAATTATTTTTATAAACACTATATGTAATTCCACCATTAACCGATACATAAACTGAATCACTCGCGGCTAATATCAATCTTTGTGAATTATTCGGGTCAACCGTCCCCGCCATATAAAAAGCCGGAATTGCTGCAAACTTTATTCTCTGCCATGTATTTCCTCTGTTTGTGCTTTTATTCAGCCAACCGTTTTCACTCAAGCTGTATATTATCTGGTCATTATTCTTGTCTGTAAATATCTGTTTATACTCCCCGTATATCCCCGCTGAATCATCTATCACATTCCAGTTATTCCCAAAATCAGTTGTCCTCTCAATTCTGTTACTTGCTGATATGGAATATACAACTGTATTAATTCCGGGACTATGTTTCATCTGTTTGGAATTTACTGCCGTTATCAATTGCCAGGTCTCTCCATCGTCAAATGACCTCTCCTTATTCGTTATTACAAAACTATTATTAAGCTGTGAAAGTGAAATCCTATCTACATTCGTTCCGCTCATTTTTCTCCAATTCACTCCTGCATTTGTAGTTTTATATATTCCTGTCGTACTGGCTATATACACAAGATTAGGATTGGTGAATGAAATATCAAAATCATTTATTTGTCCTTTATAAGGACCGTCGCTTATCGTCCAAACTTGTGCGGTTAATATCTCAGATAAAAAAAATGTTAATATGATTGATAACGCAAGGGTAAATTTTGTTAATCTCAAAATAAATTTTTTTGGTTTTGAAATTTTATTATTGCCATTATTGCAAAAATAAACAGAATTATTAATATTAAATATCAAAATAAATAGTTATTTTTATATGTAAATAGCCGTTTTCTGGATAAAATAAATCACATACAGTCTATTCTTAAACTCGCAGAAGAAAAGTTAAGTTCTGCACCTGATGAAGCGTTAAATTTATCCGATGATGCCCTTTCCGATTCGGAAAAAATTGGTTACTTCAAAGGCATTGCCGAAAGTATGCTCATCTCAGGTCAGTTTTATTTGAAAAACTCTGATGCGAATAAAGCAATACTATCTTTCAAATATGCTGAAAATATCCTTGATAAATTTGATGACGATCTGTTAAAATCAAAAATTTATCACTACTATGCTTTATCTTATTACGAAATTTCCAATTTTAAACAGTCTCTCGAAAAAAATATAAAAGCTCTGAAACTGAGAACTAAAATTAATGATGAACTTGGGATGGCTCAGTCTTATAATAATATAGGGCTTATTTATTCTAATCTCGGTAATCTTGATGTTTCAGTTGACTATTATTCTAAAAGTTTGGCTTTAAAAGAAAAATTAAATGATGAAAATGGAATCCTTAATAGTCTTGGTAATATTGCAGCAATTTATTATTACTTAAAGAATTATGATTTATCCATAATGTATGGAAATAAAATTATTGATATTGCTCGTAAAACCGATAATAAAAAATTACTTTCAAAAACTTTAAGCAATCTTTCAGCCTCATTCGGAGCTAAAGGAAATTATGAAAAAACTAAAGAGCTTATTGAAGAAGCGATGAAGATTGATATTGAAATCGGTGATATGTTTATGTTTCTAATCGCAAAGTCAAATTATGCTGATTTATATTATAATTTAGGTGATTACGAAAGGGCTGAAAAAGAAGCATTGGAGTGTTATAATGGTTCTAAAGATATTAACGCTTTGAAAACTCTCGCTTACTCTACAACTATTTTAGCAAGAATAAAATTTAAACAAAAAGATTTCAATGAAAGTATTAAATATCATTTACAGTCAATTGATTTTGAAAAGGAACTCGGTTTTGAAAACGAAATGGTTAATTCATTAGCATTGCTTTCAGATGTTTATTTTGAAATAGGAGATAAGGAAAATTCTCTGAAATATCTAAGATTATACAGGGATTTAAATGAGAAAATTAAACAGGATGATAGGCAACAAAAAGCAGACTCTATATTAATTCAGTTTGAAGTTGAAAAAAACACAAAAGAATTTGATGTTCTAAATCAAAAAAATATTAAACTTACTGAACTTACCGAAAAATTAAATGAAGTTGTTAAGGAGACTAATGATTTCGTTTCATTTTTATCTCACGATTTGAGAGAACCTCTTGCAAATATTTATTCCATTTCTGATTATACAATTAATGATTTTAAAAATCTTTCTAATGAAGAATTAATGAGTTACTTGAGTGATATCAGAATAACTTCTACTAAAGCTATAAGTATTTTAGAATCACTTTTACGAGTAAAGTCTATTGAGTCTGAGTCTTCTGCCGCTGAAAAGGAATTAGTGAATGTTATAGAAATGATTGATGAAATTATTTCTAAGTTTCGTCACAGATTAGTTGATAAAAATATTCAGTTAAGTTTTAATTATTCTGAAAATATTTCTATATTTACCATTAAACAATATCTTGAACAGATTATTATTAATTTAATTTCTAATGCAATTAAATACTCACAGATAAATTCAAAAGTTAGTGTGAATGTGGAAAAAACTGCAAACGAAATTTTTATTAAAGTGAAAGATTCCGGACCGGGAATAAAAAAAGAAGAAGAAGATAAATTGTTCAAAAAATTTGTCAGACTTTCAGCCTCCCCTACAATGGGTGAATCAACTACTGGTTTAGGTTTATATTTGGTTAAAATTCTTTCAGGCAAAATTAATGCTGAAATTTCTTTTGTGAATAATGATGACATTGGTGCAACCTTCATTTTGAAATTAAATTTATAATCTTTATCTTTGTAGAACGCTCTTTTTAATAAATTCAATTTAACGGTTTGATTTTTCGCAAGGAAAATCATTAAAAGGGAATCCGGTTAAAATCCGGAACTGTCCACGCAACTGTAAAGAAGAAAATTAGACCAATTTGCCACTGTTTAAACTAAATGGGAAGGCGGTCTGAAAATCGCTTCTGAGTCAGGAGACCTGCCCTAAAAATTGTTTTCATACAAATCTTCGTGGGAAAAGATTTTGATGACATAATTAGAAAACTCCTGTTTTCTTTTATATCTTCTGTCCTTCGTTATTTGTATGAGGTTATAAAATGAATCAGGAGTTTTTTATTTATTGAAATTTATTATCTCATACATATTATTTTTTTACTCATTCATCGGTATTTCCTTTTCGCAGGAAAGCAGTAGCGATTTGAATATTAAATATTCTGAAAAAGATACTGTCACTCTCAACCAACAAATTGAAGTTACCGGTTTTTATAATGGCATTAGTATATCTGATGCTCCATCCAATGTTTATATTCTTACCGAAAACGAAATCAATTCAAGAAATGGAAAAAATGTCGGAGAAATCTTAAATTCACTTCCCGGAATTTTTATTAAATCTTACGGAAATCAATCGCTTCAGTCTATTTCAATTAACGGGTTAGGTGCTGAACAATCCGTTATATTACTTAACGGTGTTAAATTAAATTCTGTTCAGAATGGTCAGTATGATTTATCATTAATAAACAAGGATAACATAAAAAGAATTGAACTGATGCAAAATGGATATTCCGCATTGTATGGGTCTGATGCTATTTCCGGTGTAGTTAATATTATCACTGATGAAAAATCAAAAAATTCCGGAGTCATAAATTTAGTTTCCGAATACGGCTCATATAACACACGAAAAATTTCTTTGTCAAATACTTATTCTCATAAAGATTTGAATTTTTCCTTTTATATTTCCGATTCAAGATCTGATAATAATTTTGAATATTATTTTGATAATGGAATTGTGAAAAATTTGAAAACGAGAGAGTTTGCAAAATATAATTTAAGTGATTATTCATTTTCTGCAGGAATGGAAAATCAAAAGTTCGGAATTAAATTAACTTCTTCATATCTAAATTCTAATCGTGAAATTCCTTCCATCGAAACAGGAAACCAACCGATTAAAACAATTCAACTTGATAAAAACTGGAATAATAATCTGAATTTTTCTCTTTATACCGGTAATGTAAAAATTAATTCTGAGTTAAATTATCAGAATAATCTGATGAACTATACTACTATCCCTGTGATAAACAGTTATTATAAAAATATTACCGCTTCTAATATTAATAAAGTTACTATTCAATTTAATAAAATTATTTCAACTTCAGGTTTAGAAATAAAATTTTCAGAATTGGAAAGCAATCAGCTGAAACCTAATATTGAAAGAATGACTTACAGTTTGTTTAACGCTTCTGAATTTAATTTTAACAGTTTAAAATTTTTCCCCTCATTTAGGTATGAATATATTTCCGATTTAAAAAAATCTGTATGGATTTATAAAATCGGCTTAAATTATAAACCGTTTCAAAAACAAAATTTTCACATCAGGGGCAATCTTGGTAATAACTTTTCAGCCCCAACTTTTAATGCTCTTTACTGGAAACAAGGCGGAAATCCCAATCTCAAACCGGAAACATCTGATAATTATGAAGTTGGCTTAAATTATGCAGACGAAAATATTATCAATTATAAAATTAATTTCTCATATCTCAAAATAAAATTTACTGATAGAATAATCTGGATTCCTCAAAGGAATTTTATATGGTCTCCCGTTAATATTGGTGAATCTGTTTCGAATATTTTCAATTTTGGTATCGAACTTTCCAAAAATATTTCAAATGATTTTAAAACAAATGCGGAAATTTACTTTACTTCAAACAAATCAATTAAGAAAAATAAAAGTAATGATGATGACCTGACTTACGATAAACAGTTGATATATATCCCTGAACAGCAAGTGAAAGCAAGCTTGGGAATAAATTATAAATCCGTTTTTTTAAATATATTTTTTTCAAATCTCGGAAAAAGATTTTCTGATCAGGAAAATCTCGTTTCTTTATCTCCGGTTAATTTATTAGATGCTAATTTAATATTTTCATTCGGAGTGTTTTCTTTAATCACTGAACTTAAAATAGAACTCAACAATATCACAAATACTGATTATCAGATAATTTCCGGTTACCCGATGCCATTGAGAAACTATAATTTAAATTTAAATCTAAAATATAATTTATAATAAAATGATCAAAAAATTTCTTCTTGTTTTTATTTCATTATTCCTTTCCGGAACTTCATCAGCTCAGATTTCTAAAGCATACGTTTTATGCGAAGGTGGTTTCAGTTCCAACAGTTCACGACTTGGAATGTATAATATTTTACAGAATAATTATAACGGTAATATTTTCACTCCGGGTAATTTAGGTTTGTATCCTGACGGATTAATCTATCATCAGAATTATTTATATTTGTTGGAGCAGGGTGGTTTCGGAGGTGAAGGTAAAATTCACAAACTTGATACCAATGGTACTGTTGTAATGTCGAGATCTTTTGGTGTAAATCCTTATTCTCTCGCAATTTCAAACGGAAAAATATATACTACAAACGGTTCCTCTCGTAAAGTAATTGTTTTAGATTTAAACTCTTTTAATACTGTTAAGGAAATTACTGTCGGAGTCTATCCTCAGGAGATTGTTTCAGTTGGTAACAGGGTCATTGTTGCTAACAATTCTTTATTTGGAGGTGATCAGGATTCGTCTATTTCGGTTATTGACTGTCAAAATGATTCAGCAATTTCAAGAGTATTTTTCAGAACTGAGGTTAGCAGTTTAGCAATTTCAAATGATGGCAAAGTTTTTATTGGATGCTCAGGTGATAAAGGGAGAATATATAAATTTGATCCTGTTTCTTTGCAGAGATTAGATTCTTTTCAGTTAAGTTCAGGTTTTGAGGATGACTTAACTGCTGATAGAAATTCAAACGATGTTTATTATATAAATTACTTTAACGGAATATCAAAATTAAATCTGATATCAAAACAAGTAACTGATATAATTAATAATCCTGATCCTGCAAATGTATATTTCTACGGATATAATTATGATTATTCTATGAACAAACATTACGTTGCTGATGCAAAATCATTTGTAGTAAACGGAGCATTAAGAATTTATAATTCTGCAGGAGTGCAGGAGAATTCATTCGCGACTGGTATAGCTCCGAGAAGAATTGTTTTCAATGTTCCCTCTGGTGTTGGAATCCAATCCATTTCAGAATTTGCCGAAGGTTATGAACTTAATCAAAATTATCCAAACCCCTTTAACCCTGTTACTAAAATAAATTTTTCATTACCTAAAAGTGAATTTGTCAGATTGTCTGTATATAATCTAAATGGAAGAGAAGTGGCAGAACTGGTTAATAGAAACCTAAAAAGCGGAAGTTATGAATTTGAATTTGACGCAAAAAATTTGAGTTCAGGAGTTTATGTTTATAAAATTGTTACCGCAGGTTTTTCAGCAACAAAAAAAATGATTCTTCTTAAATAATTATTTTAAAAATTTTTAATTTCAATTCTTGCTAATGGTTTCTCTTTAAAACTTTCAGTTGAAAAATAATTTTTATTTTCAGAGTTCATAAATTTCAGATATCCAGTGAATCCTATCATAGCAGCATTGTCAATCGTATATTGCAATGAAGGAAATAAAATATTATAACCGCTTTTGGATAGGGAATTAAATTTTTCTCTGAGTCTGCTGTTTGCAGATACACCTCCGGAGATTCCAATAGTTTTTATATCAAATTTTTCTGCGGCTTTTATGGTTTTTCTGAAAAGCATTTCTGATATCGTTTCCTGATAACTTGCAGCAACATCTTTTATAACAGATTCCTGTTCTGAATTTTTATTTTGTTTATTCCAATAATTTAGCAATGAAGTTTTTACTCCGGAAAATGAAAAGTCAAACTCACTTTCTGTTTTTGATATTGGAAAAGAGTGAAAATTTTTATTTCCCCTTTTTGCTAATTTATCAATTATCGGTCCGCCGGGATATCCAAGCCCTAAAATTTTAGCACCTTTGTCAAATGCCTCACCCGCTGCGTCATCGAGAGTAGTACCGAGAATTTTGTGTTTAAAAAAATCATCCACTTGTATAAGCAGTGTATGCCCGCCGGAAACAATTAGTCCAAGAAATGGAAACCGAAAATCATTTTCTATAAATACGGAATATAAATGTGCCTGTATATGATTGACAGGAACGAAAGGGATATTTTTTGCTAATGCGAAAGATTTGGCAAAACTATATCCCACAAGCAAAGCTCCAATAAGCCCGGGAGTAGAGGTTGCACAAACAAGCTCAATCTCATCTTTGGATATTCCTGAAGTTTTAATTGCTTCTTCGCACACAATAGAAATATTTTTAATATGTTCTCTCGATGCAATTTCGGGAACAACTCCACCCCATTCGGAGTGGAATAATTGAGAAGATATTATATTTGATAAGATTTTTTTATCTTGTAATACTGAAACCGATGTTTCATCACAAGATGTCTCAATTGCTAATATTTTCATTTATCTGTTTATTCAATTAAATTGTTCTTTCACATTCTCTGTCATTCTGAATAACCTTCTCTGTCATTCTGAAAACCCTCTGTCATTCTGATCCCGACATGTCGGGAGAAGAATCCCATTATAGGCAAATCGTGCGAAGAATCCCAGAAAACCCTCTGTCATTCTGAGGAGCGAAGCGACGAAGAATCCCTTAGTTCATTCTGTCATTCTGAATTACCTATTCTGTCATTCTGATCCCGACATGTCGGGAGAAGAATCCCAGTTCACCCCTCTGTCATTCTGAGGAGCGAAGCGACAAAGAATCCCTTAATTCATTCTGTCATTCTGAATTACCAATTCTGTCATTCTGATCCCGACATGTCGGGAGAAGAATCCCAGTTCACCCCTCTGTCATTCTGAGGAGCGAAGCGACGAAGAATCCCAGAAAAACAAAACTTGTCATTATAAACAGCGAAGCGTAAAAGAATCTCGTAACAAAAAAACATAAGTCACAAAACACTAAAACAAAAACAAACCAATACTTGAACAAATTTATAATTTTATTTCTCCACTTAATATTCATAAACTCTGTCTCTTACACCCAAACAAAACTTCTTATCCCAATGGACGCGGTACAGACTGACCACCTAAAAGCATATGGAATTGCGTATAGACATCTGCTTAATAATAGGGAACTCGACTGGCTTTTAAACTATCGTGCCGGTGCGTTTATGTTTAATTATTCTGACGACCTTGCAAACGAATGTAAAACAAACGGTGTATATTTCGAACCATTAAGCGGAACTGCAACTGCACAGGTTTATGCTGAAGTTCAGGATGAAACAAAAAATATGGAACTCGTTCACCTTGAAAAAGTTGCGAAGATTGCGGTTTATGTTCCTCCAAACGCTCTCCCTTGGGATGACGCAGTGCAGCTTGCTCTTGACTATGCAGGTATTCCTTATGAAAAACTTTGGGATGAAGAGGTTTTACAGGATAAACTAAAAAGTTATGACTGGCTTCATTTGCACCATGAAGATTTCACAGGGCAATATGGGAAATTCTTCGGCACTTTCGGTGCATCCCCGTGGTATCTCCAGCAGAAAAAAATAAATGAAGATATGGCTGCAAAGCTCGGCTTCAAAAAAGTTTCTGACCTTAAAAGATCTGTTGTAAAAAAATTAAAAGAATTCATCGCTAATGGCGGTTTCCTTTTTACTATGTGCTCGGCTACTGATACTTTTGATATATCTCTCGCTACTGAAAATACTGATATAGCAGATGTAATGTATGATGGTGATCCTTATGACCAACTTGCAAATTCCCGTTTAGATTTTTCTCAGACAATTGCGTTCCAAAATTTCAAAATAGAATTGAATCCTTATGTTTATGAATATTCAGATATTGACCCGACAAATGATATCCTAATGGTAGGAGAGTATAGTGATTATATGAATCTTATTGATTTTTCAGCAAAGATTGATCCTGTGCCTTCAATGCTGACTCAGAGTCATACAAATTTAGTAAAAGGATTTCTCGGGCAGACTTCGGGATTTAGAAAAGATAAGTTAAAACCTTCTGTTACCGTTCTTGCTATGAATGAAGGAACAGATTTAGTCAGATATGTTCACGGAAATTTTGGCAGAGGAACATTCACTTTTTTTGCAGGTCACGATCCGGAAGATTATCAGCACGCTGTTGGCGACCCACCGACAGAGTTATCACGTTTTAAAAATTCTCCCGGCTACAGATTAATCTTAAACAACGTCCTGTTCCCGGCCGCCAAAAAGAAAAAACTCAAAACCTAAACTTTCAATAACTCTATATCGAAAAAGAATCTCAACCCCTCTGTCATTCTGAGGAGCGAAGCGACGAAGAATCTCGTGATTAAACCCCAATGTCATTCTGAGGAGCGAANNCCTGCGAAACAATATTCCAAAATTATTCTAATCCCACAAATTAATTGAAATCTCCCCAACACCAATGTCATTCTGAGGAGCGAAGCGACGAAGAATCTCGTGAGTAAAAACAATAACTAACCCCCTCCCACAAGAGTCTCTCCAAGCATTCTATTTTCGATGACTCCACCGATACTCAACACCAATGTCATTCTGAGTAGCCAACTCTCCCGCAGGAGTCTCTCGCAGAGGACTCCTGCGAAACAATATTCCAAAATCATTCTAATCCCACAAATTAATTGAAATCCCCCTTACACCAATGTCATTCTGAGGAGCGTAGCGACGAAGAATCCCGTAAGTAAATACAATGTCATTCTGAGGAGCGAAACGACGAAGAATCTCGTGATTAAAAACAATTACTCACATCCCTCCCACAAGAGTCTATCCAAGCATTCTATTTTCGAGGACTCCTGCGTAACCATATAAATTTAAATAACCCACTCCCTCATACCTTCTTCCCGGTCAAAAACTCCAACTTCTCAGCAATCTTTTCCACATCCCAATCCCACCACTTCATCTCAAGCAACTGCTCAATCTCCTCATCCGAAAATCTCTTCTTAACAACCTTCGCAGGATTCCCAACAACAATCTCATAAGGTAAAACATCCCTCGTAACTACCGACTTCGCTCCAATAATCGCACCATCTCCAATCTTCACACCCGGCATAATCACCGCATCATAACCAATCCAAACGTTATTCCCAATTACGGTATCCCCTTTATAAGGATATTCTTTACCTTTCATTGCATCTTTCCATTCACCTCCAAAAATTTCAAACGGATATGTCGAAACCGAATCAACCAAATGATTCCCGCCATTCATAATAAACTTAACTCCCGATGCAATCGCACAAAATTTCCCGATTATCAGCTTATCCCCTATAAAATCAAAATGATATAAAACATTATTCTCAAAATTATACACATCCTCAAAATCATCATAATATGTAAAATCCCCGACAATAATATTCGGATTCTTAATTATGTTCTTCAAAAAACACAACCTACCATAACCCTCAATTGGAAATACTTTATCTTTATCAATCATAATGTAAAAATTTATTTTTTTATAATAATAAAATTAATTTTCTTAATCATTCTCCTCCCCCAACCCTCAACTCCAAAACCCCTAATAAAAAAACAATCATTCCCTCAAATACAAAATATCCAACCCCTAAAACCGTCAACTCTTGAAAATATACAAACACCAAAATCATAGTTATCAAACAATACATCACATTCGCAATTCCAATAATCCTCAAAAACCGATTCCATTTTCCCTTAATCATAAAATAACAAACCCACGAATAAAAACTATATACCATCGCTATAATCGAAAGATAAACCAAAACTTCCCCCGACATTCCAAAATATTCTTCATAACTTCTCAATACCACAAATAAAGAAAACGCCGTTATCATCCCACCAATCGCATCTATCAAAAATAATTTTTTCGGATGTAACTTTTCTATATAATTTATAATTCCCAATTTAATCCTTTCATCTCTTGCTCTCAACAGCAAATATTTATTTTATCAAGTGACTTTATTCATTCATATAAATTTCCAATTATAACAATTCTCTTTTTATATTTTCTCTTCACAGCTGTCCAAAATAAATTT
>DKKL01000052.1 GCA_002455255.1 Candidatus Tepidiaquacellales bacterium UBA6667
GTTTATGACCATCCATTTTTATGGGGTTCAAAAAGAACAGGCCCAGACCTGGCGAGAATCGGATTAAAGTATCCTAATCTTTGGCACTTTAACCATATGTTTGATCCTGTGTCGATGTCACCTGGTTCTAATATGCCTAAATATGACTGGCTTATTACTCAGGAATTGGACATCAGTTCAACATCTGCAAAGATAATTGCTTTAAGAAAAATAGGAGTTCCCTATCCTGAAGGATATGAAAACATAGCAAATGATGAACTTAAAAAACAAGCAGCTGAAATTACTGAAGATTTAATTAAAAACGGAGCTCCTGCAGAACAAAATAAAGAAATAATAGCATTAATTGCCTATCTGCAGAGATTAGGTACAGATATTAAAGGTAATAAAATAAAACAAAATCAAAAATAATGTATAAATTTATATTTGAAAAAACTGAAGGTGTTGATTTTTACGGTATATTTGCCCTCTCAACTTTTTTTATATTTTTTATTGTTATGGTAATTTGGATGATAAAAGTAAAAAAAGATTACATTTCTAAAATGGAAAATCTTCCTTTAGAAGAGAATAATGATGAATTACTAAATTTTAAAAACGGAAAAAATAATATTTAAAAATGAAATTTAAAATTTTTAATACAGCATTCTTTGTATTTATACTCGGGTTAGCAGGTGAAGTTGTTTCTCAATCTAATTCACCTGTTACAACTACAACCACTGATGATATGTCTGAAAAAATACCATACATTATGCTTTTAATTCTTGGAGTGATGGTGTTTTGGATTTTTAAAGCACTAATGTTTTCTGATGAAACTGAAACTGTTGAAAAGAAAAAATGGAAATTTAAAATTAGTAATTTATTTATGTCAATAAATACAGAGGAAGAAGATGAAGATTTAAAAAATCACAGCTATGACGGAATAAAGGAGCTTGATAACAATTTACCTCCATTGCTTAACTATATATTTATTGCATCGTTAATTTTTTCAGTAATTTATGTTTTTCACTATCATATTTTCGGCTCCGGAGATTTACCTGCAAATGAATATAATAACGAAATGGTAATTGCTGAAATGCAGAGAGCTGAGCTGATAAAATCAGGAGTGTTTATAAATGAAAATACTGTGGCAAAGATGACAGATGAAAGCACACTAAGTAAAGGTAAGGATATTTATCTGAAGAATTGTGTAACCTGTCATGGAAATAACGGAGAAGGATTAGTGGGACCAAATTTTGCCGATGATTATTGGATTCATGGAGGAAGTATAAAAGATTTGTTTGTGATTATTCGTGATGGTGTTCCTGCAAAAGGGATGATTAGCTGGAAAACACAGTTAAATCCTAAACAGATGCAGGATGTAGCAAACTACATTTTGACTTTTAAAGGAACAAATCCTCCTAATGCAAAAGCACCTGAAGGTGTAATTTATATTGACAGTACAGAAATTGGGAAGAATGATTCACTGAAAACTGATTCAACAAAAATAAAATAGTTTCATCTTGAAAGAGCAGACCGCAGATATTTACAGAGACAGGATATCAATACTTAATGATAAAGGAAAAAGGAAATGGATATATCCCAAAAAACCATCCGGTAAATTTTACAGATTAAGAACTATTCTAAGTTGGTTTTTGCTTTTAGTTTTATTTGGATTACCTTGGATAAAAACAGATGGTCATCCATTTATATTATTTAATATTTTAGAAAGACAATTTATAATTTTTGGGAAAGCATTTGGTCCGCAGGATTTTTATCTAATTGTAATATTTGCAATTACTGCAATTGTATTTTTAATTTTATTTACAATAATTTACGGAAGAATATTTTGCGGATGGATTTGCCCACAGACAATTTTTTTAGAAATGGTTTTCAGAAAAATTGAATATCTAATTGACGGAGATGCAAACAAACAAAAATCATTATCAAAACAACAACTAAATGCCGCAAAACTTTTTAAACGTATTCTGAAATATTCAATTTTTTTTGTTATCTCATTCGTAATAGCAAATACATTTTTATCATATATAATCGGGACAGATGAATTAATAAGAATAATTACTGATAATCCTGCAAATCACATTTCAGGATTGATAGCAATCACAGGATTTTCAACAGCATACTTTCTTGTTTTTTCATTAGTCAGAGAGCAGGTTTGCATACTTGCATGTCCTTATGGAAGACTTCAGGGAGTTTTATTGGATAAAAATTCAATTGTTATAAGTTACGATTTTGAAAGAGGTGAACCACGTGGTCATATTAAAAGAGGCGAAACAAACAGGACAGATGGAGATTGCGTTGATTGTTTTCAGTGTGTGGATGTTTGCCCGACAGGGATTGACATAAGAAATGGTACACAATTGGAGTGCATTAATTGCACTGCTTGTATTGATGCTTGCAATAATATAATGGATAAGGTTGGTTTTGAAAAAAATTTAATCAAATATGCATCTTATAAT
This sequence comes from Candidatus Tepidiaquacellales bacterium UBA6667, assembly GCA_002455255.1. Classification (GTDB taxonomy): domain Bacteria; phylum Bacteroidota; class Ignavibacteria; order Tepidaquicellales; family Tepidaquicellaceae; genus UBA9002. The sequence continues at coordinate 2,454 of DKKL01000052.1, forward strand.
CAGATTAAAGAAAAAAAACCCTTTCGATTTACAGCGAGAATTGCCGGTTACACAGGTGTATTAATTATTTTAATAGGTCTTTTAACAATCTTATTAGTTAACAGAAAAGATATTAATGTAAATATATTAAGAACACCCGGGATGTTTTTTCAGGAAATGCCGGAAAATAAAATTGCAAATATTTATGATGTAAAAATTTATAACAAAACTTTTGACGAACAAAATATTTTTTTTAAATCTGAGGATGGAACAATTGAACTGAAAATTTTATCCGGAGATGGTATAATTTCACCTATGAGTCACAAAGATATTAAATTAATGATTTCTAAAAATAAGGATGCAATTAAGAGTACATCTGATAAAATAGAAATTAAAGTGTTATCCGGAAATGAAGAGATTGATGAAATCTCAACAACATTTATGGCACCAATTAAAAAACAATAATATGAGTTGGGGAACAAAAACAGTTTTAATTATCGTGATATTTATTGCCGGGATGATGTCTTTGGTTTTCATCTCAATGAGTCAGAAAATCGATTTGGTGACTGAAAATTATTATGAAAAAGATTTAGTGTATCAAAATGAAATAGATAAGATCAACAATACCTCTGAACTTTCTGAAAATCCTGAATTTATAAAATCACCGGGAACATTGCGGATTGAGTTTCCGGCAAATTCTATTCCTGACAGCGGTCGAGTTATATTTTACAAACCTTCAGATGATAAGCAGGATAAAACATTTGATTTAATTACCGATGGAAACAAATCAATTGAATTTAATCTGAATGAATACTCAAATGGGTTTTGGAGAATCAAACTTTACTGGTCATATAATGGACAAGATTTTAAAATAGAAGATTCATTTTTTAATTAATGGAAATAATATTAGTAGGTTTTTTTATCGGTTTATTGGGAAGTGTTCACTGTATTGGTATGTGCGGACCAATTGCTATTGTCATACCCACAGTTAAAAATAATCTAATCTTGAGTAAATTTATTTATAATCTCGGAAGAATATTTACTTATGTTTTTCTTGGTTTTTTTGCAGGTATTATTGGTGAGAGAATTTATTTGGACAAATTTCAAAATTATTTTTCTTTTATAAGCGGATTAATATTGTTAGCAGGTGTAATTATTTATTTAAATCAATCCAGAATATTAAAAATTAAATTAATCGGATTATTTTTAAATTTTTTGAAAAATAAGATTGCAGAAAATTTCAAAATTAGAAAATATAAATCAGTATTTATAACCGGGATATTGAACGGCTTGTTGCCTTGCGGATTTATATATATTGCGTTAAGTGGTGCTGTTATTACCGGTGATAAAATTTCCGGTATGATATATATGTTATTTTTCGGAATTGGTACTTTACCGGTTATGATGGGTGTTTCAGTTTATGGAAGCAGATTAAAAAAATATTTTGGTAACAGATTTGCAAAAATTTCTCCTGTATTTCTCACGTTAGTAGCTCTCTTATTAATATTAAGAGGTATGAATCTTGGAATACCGGTTATAAGTCCTGAAATGAAAAAGGAAGTTAAAACAGAGATATTGATATGTGATTAATAACTTGAAACCGGGCAGGAAGAATTTTTTCTTCCAGAGTCTCCTCACTTTAATAGCCCGGTTTCATTTTTTTTATTTATTAAAAATTAAGCTCTCGGGTGAAATGTTTTATGAACTTCTATTAAATATGAAGTATCAAGATGTGTATAAATTTGTGTTGTAGAAATATCAGCATGTCCAAGCAATTCCTGAATTATCCTAATATCTGCACCGCCTTCCAATAAATGTGTTGCAAATGAATGTCTAAATGAATGGGGGTGAATATCTTTATCTATTCCTGCTTTACGAGTATATTTATCCACGATATTCCAAATTGCCATTCGCGAAAGTTTACCTCCTTTTAAATTCAGAAAAAGAAAATCTGATGATTTATGATTTCTTATAGAATTTCTTAGTTCAGCAATATATGTTTCTATATAATTTAAAGCATATTTACCAACAGGTATTATTCTTTCTTTTGAACCTTTACCAGTAACGGTTATAAATTTATCATCAAAATCAATTCTGTTTATTTCAAGATTTATTAACTCACTGACTCTCAAACCGCATGCATACATTGTTTCTAATATTGCTCTGTCTCTGATACCTGCTGAGGTGTTGAGTTCTACAGATTCGAGAATTTCAGTTATCTCATTATACGTTAATATATCAGGTAACTTTCTCAATATCTTTGGTGTTTCGATAAGTTCGGCAGGATTAGAAGATATAATATTTTCAGATTCAAGAAATTTAAAAAAAGTTTTAAAAGAAGAAATATATCTTGAAATAGTTTTTTCGGAAATTATCTTATCATCCCTCGTATATTGTTTTTTTTGAAGACTAATAAATGATTTGAGCTTTGATTCAGAAATATTATTTACATCAATAATATTTCTATATTCAAGATATTCAAACAGTTTATTAAGATCAAAATTGTATGAATTGATTGAATTTTCGGATAGGGATTTTTCGAGTCTTAAGAAATTATTGAAAAGTTTCAGATTTAAATTAAAATCATTTGACTTAATCTTTTTCAACTTCTTTGTTTATTTGAGGTAACTCTTTATGTTTCTCAGGATATTTAATTCTGTGATGATGAATTCCGATAAGTATTTTCAGAAAGGCATTTTTTATTTTTGTTAAATCACGCAAAGTTAATTCACATTCATCAAGTTCACCTTCAGCAAATCTTAACCTTATAATTTCAATAATTTTCTTTTCTATTTTTTCCGGAGAAGGGTCTTCAAGGGTTCTTGTTGATGCTTCGATAGAATCAGCTAACATCACAATACCTGTTTCTTTTGTTTGTGGCTTTGGTCCTGGATATCTGTAAACCTTTTCATTTTCAGGAAATATATTTTCCTGATCTTTTGATTTATTATAAAAATAAGAAACAAGAGTTGTCCCGTGGTGCATAGGTATAAAATCTATCAAGACCTGCGGCAAGTTATATTTTTGTGCAAGCTCAATACCTTTGGAAACATGAGAAATAATTATTTCAGCACTTTTTTCAGGAGGTAAATCATCATGTCGGTTAATTTTATCAATCTGGTTTTCTATGAAAAATTCCGGTTCAATAGTTTTTCCGATATCATGAAAATAACAACCGACACGAGCCAAAATTCTGTTGGCACCAACTGATTCCGCCGCTGCCTCTGACAGATTTCCCATAATTATGCTGTGATGAAATGTACCAGGTGCTTTAGAGGATAATTCCCTAAGCATAGGATGGTTAAAATCTGAAAGTTCGACTAAAGTTAAATCTGTTGTTATATTAAAAACTCTTTCATAAAAAATTAATAATCCATAAGCGATTATAGGAGACATTATTGCATTAATACCTCCAAACAAAAGTTCAAGTAAAATTTTATTTGTATCTTCTGTTCTGTCTAATCCGATTGCTAAGATTGCGAGAGTATTCCCCGCCAGTATAAAGAAGAAAGATCGGAACATTTGATTTCTGTTTTTAATATCTCTAACAGAAAATATAGCCAGGACAGAACCTGTGAATGATATAAACCCAATAGTATAATCACCTCCTCTGACAGCAGAGATTAAAAAACAAATGATGACAGTTGTGAAAAAAGAAAGTCTGGAATCAAAAATAATTGTTAACATAATGGCAGCAACAGATGAAAATATTAATAATTCAACCGGTGCATTAACAGATATTTTTAAACTTATATATGCAATAAAACTAATGAATATTATTAAAGACGAAATTAAAGTTAATTTCAGATTATCTTTATAAACTCTGTTTCTTATAAAATACAAAAATAAACCGAGTATAATTAAAAGAATAAGAACGTTCAGAAATTTCCCGATATACTGTTTAAAATAATCATGGACACCAAGAGTTTCCAATCTCACTTTTTTATACGAATCAAGTTTCAATTTCGCCTGTCTTGTTATGGGGTCGTGCTTTGAAATAATTCTTTCATTTTCCCTTACAAAACCAAAAGTTCTGGGTATTCTGTCAATTCTGTTTGATAATTCTTTGTCAGTTGCTTCTTTATTAAAAACATAATCAGGTAGGACAGTAGTTTTTGCTATCTCTTCGGAAATTAAAGATAAATCTTCATTTTGTGTTAATTGCTTAATTCTTTGTCTGAGAGTTGTTCTGATTTTATTATCATCAAAAAAATCTTTTACATCAACAACTTCCTGAGGGTCTTTATCATTTAATCTGATTGATATTCTCCCAGAAGAAATAGAACTTAAGTCAGTATTTAAAATCGGATTATTATATATTTCGAGTATGTTCTGAATTACAGCAGATTTATATTTTTGATAATCAGGTTCAGTTTCTCCAAGATTTTTATTATACAGTTTATATAAAGTAATCCATTCGTCCGGAGTGAAATCTATTAATAGTTCTTTTTTCTGTTCATTAAGTATCGGTGAATTTATATCACCTTCTTTGGAATCTTCTATTACTTTTCCGCGTTTTAAAATTTCTTCCAAAGAATTAAAAGTTGAATTAAGGTCTGAAGAGAGTTGATTTTGTGACGGTGTTTGAATTTTATCATAAACCGGTGCTAAATTTTTTATAACCTGTTTTTTTTCTTCTTCATATTCAGCTTCATCTCTGTAAACCGGAAAACTAAAAGGAGCAATTAAATCTTCATTTGACCAAACAGTTCCAACTTCAAATTCTGTATCTATAGTTTTATAACTTGGAAGCATTAAGCTAATCACTAACAAAGTTATAATTCCTATTCCGAGTTTGACAATATTTTCTTTTGAAAGATTCATAACACCTTTAAAAGAAAATTTATTTGAAATATTTTTGAAGTGATTTTTCAATAGTCAGATTATCGTGTAAGATTTGTTATTATAATTTCGTAAAATATAAAAAAAAAGTAGTGTTAAAAATTTTAACACTACTTTAAAGTTAAAAGTTTTGTAAATAAAATCAGATTTCGTATTTTGTAGAATACGAAACTTTTGCATCTGAAAGAAGAGAGTTTATTTTATCATTTAAATCTAAAATTGCGTCTCCTTGTTTATCTTCCAAAGTATCAAATTCTTCTTCCGAATTACAAACATAAATTTCTGAAAAATTATTTGAATTTTTCTTGTTTTCGTAAACTGAATAATCAATTCCGGTTGATGAATTTAATTTTTTAATTTCTTCTATTATTCCGAAATACTCATTTCTCTTCTCAGGTTTGATGTGATAGTTAACTTCGAATATTACTTTAGACATTTATTGATTATTTTTTTAATAATATACAATTTAAGCAGGTTTTTTAATAAAAAAAAGATATATTTAATTTCAATAATTACAAATTTTTGAATTTTTTGATTTAAAATAATGTTAGATATTGCGTAACAAGATGAAATATTTTTTAGTTTTATTTATTTTAACAGCATTTTTTTTTACATCTGATATATCACATTCCCAAACGGAGGATGAACTTATCAATTCAGGATTGGCAGACATATATAACCTGAATTTCCCTTCAGCGATATCCAAATTTAAACAATTACAGAAAGAGTATCCAAATAAAATTAATGGTTATTTCTATGAGTCTATTGTATATTTTTATGAAGCATTAGGAACAAGAAATGAAATTATTTTTGAAAAGTATATGGATGCTTCCGACAGACTTATTGAAAAATGCGACAAACTTTTAGATAAAAATGAAAATGATATTGATGCTTTGTATTACAAAGGTCAATCACACAGTTACCGATCATTATTGTTACTGACACTTAACAAAAGTTTGTTGAAGGCAGCTTCAAACGGTAGCGATGGTTACACTATATTGACTGATATAATAAAACGGAAACCTGACTATTATGATGCGTATATGGGTTTGGGGCTTTACAAAATTGCAATCGGTTTTGTTCCTGAAAAATTTAAATGGTTGTTAAACTTTATTGGCTTTGATGGAAATCTTAAAGAAGGATATGAACTGTTATTGAAATCTTCACAAAACGGAAAATTTACAAAAACTGATTCTAAAATTGCATTAGCATTTTTTTCTGTTCAGGAAAAAGAAGCAAAAGATGAAAGAACAGTAAAAATGATGAAAGAAATTTTAGATCAGTTTCCTAATAGCCCAATAATAAAAATTCTATATGCCGGTAGTTTGCAATTAACCGGAAAAACAGATGAAACAATTCCTATAATAGAAGATGCTTTAAGATTAAACACCGGTAGTATGCAAAATGAAATTAACAAAGGAGGTTATGCTTTACTTGGGAATGCATATTTCAAAAGAAACGATTTTGAGAATGCGATAAAATATCTTGAAGAACATCTGAAACATGTGGTAGATGAAGACAGATATAATATTACAATGTATAATCTCGGAATGGCTTATGAACTATCAGGTAACAGAAGTAAGGCATTGGAAAAATTTAAACTTGTCAGAAAAAAATTTATAGATGAAAGAGACGGTGAGGGTGAAAAAATGTTTTACAAATTTGCACAGGATAGGATAGCGAATCCACTTTCAAATCTTGATGTTCTTCTAATCAAGGGGATGAATTTGAGAGAATCCGGAAAATTCAAAGAGAGTGCTGATTTCTATAAAAATTTAATTTCTTCAAAAGAAATGGATGTGTTTAATTCAAACGAGGATAAAATAAGAATATTTATGGAATCCGGTTCTTCATTTTTAATGAACGAAGAAATTGATTTAGCGTTTGATTATTTTATGCGAGTTACAAAACTAAAAAGTGAACGGGAAAAATTCAACATTCCTACAGCATATTTTGAATTGGGTAAAATTTATTGGAAAAGGGGGGATAAAGTGAATGCGGAAAAAATGTTTGAAAAAATTTTTGAATTTGGAGATTATGAAAATCGCCAAAGTCTTGAAATGCGTCTGAAAAGTTTCAAAGAAGGTGTTTAATTCCACAGCTGTCCAAAATAAATTTT
>DKKL01000011.1 GCA_002455255.1 Candidatus Tepidiaquacellales bacterium UBA6667
AGCGGAATATATTTTTACAGATTAATAACAGAAGATAATTACGCTGATACGAAAAAAATGATATTAATTAAATAAGCAGTAATTATTTTGAACGCTTTATAACCACGAGAGTTTTATCATCAGAATATGCACCATGGGCTGAAAAAGTCTGCACATCTTCAATTATATGTTCACAAATTTCTTTAGGTGATAGAGCATGATATTTTTTTAATACTTTCATTAGTCGTTCTTCAGTATAAAACTTAAAATCCTTATCAGCTGCTTCAACAATTCCATCAGAATAAATCAACATAACATCGCCAACATCAAAATTAAATCTCTCATAATAAAAATTTTGATTAGGTGCCGGTCCTAAAACAGGTCCTGTAGTATATAATTCAATTACTTCATCTGAAATTGCTTTATAACTGACAGGTCGATTGTGTCCTGCATTAATATATAGGCAAAGACCTTTAGTATCATTAAACAATTCAAGATAAAACAAAGTTACAAATCTTTCATACGGAAAAGTATCATAAATTAACTGATTAATTTTTTTAATGAGAGTTGTCATTTTTATATCAAACTCAACACCCATTTTTAACGCACCGGAGACGTAAAGAGCTTGTGCAGCAGCAGAAATACCTTTAGAAGCGGCATCTCCAACGGCAACACCGAGAATATCCTTATCAGAAGATAAAAGATAATCAAAAAAATCACCTCCGACTATTTTTTCAGGTATTGAAACTCCAAAAATTTCATAATTTCCAAATTTATATTCATGTTCAGGCAGAATACTTCTTTGAATCTCTCTTGCTTTTTCAAGATCTTCAATATTTTCAAGAGCTTTTGTTTCTATTCTTCGTGAACGTAAAATTGAACTTAAGGTAGTGCTGACAATATTCAGAGTATTTATTAAATCATCGTCATATCTATCCGGATTTAGAGCAATAAGATACTGATAAAGAAAATAGAAATCTTCATCATCTTTGAGCGGTCTAATTTTATATCGTTCACCAACACCGGTAGCCGAGTAGTGATAAATCCCCTTTTTGATAAGATATTTATCAGTTTCTTCAGCAACGACAGAACGATATTTCCCAATATCCTTAAAGACGTTATAATCAGTAACTTCAACTTCGTAATGATCTTCAATAATTTCAACATCACCAGCCTGTTCAATCAATATGTATTTTTTCTTATCATCGGCAAGTTTCCAAATTCTTCCTCCACGAATATTTATTTCTTCATTTTTAATTAACTCGTGAAGAACATATTCCATAATTTCTTCATTAGTTTTAAGTTTAGGAGCTTCTTTGTAAATATTTTCAATAGTTCTATATAAACGTTTCTGTTCCATTATTTTTTTGAAATTTGAAGTTGAAGTTTATTTCTAATTACATACAGATTACCGGTTTGAGCACCGATAACAAAAATTACAGAAACATAATAAATCCAAAGTAAAGTAGCAACTATAACTCCAAAGGTGCCATAAATTTTACTGAAATTAGAGAAATTCAAAAGATAATATGTATATGCAAATTTTAGAATTTCAAACAGAATAGCGGCAGTTAAGGAAGAGACAAAAGCAACTTTTCTCGGAATATTAAAATGAGGTACATGTTTATAAATTGTATAAAACAAAAGAAAAGTAACAATTAAAGTGAACAAAGCAGAAAGTAAAGACTGAACAAAGGATAATATTATTTCCTGACCGAAAACCCACTCTGAAAAAAACTGAAGCAATTGAAAAATTGAAGTAGCAGAGATTGAAACTAAAACCAGGATTAAAGTTAATAAAACTAAAAAAAAATCTTTTAATTTAGATAGAAAATAATTTGTATCATCATATAAATCATAAACTTTATACATTACATCACGCATAGAACTAAACAATCCACTTGTAGTCCAGAATAAACCAATAATACCAATTGCCCCTGTCAGAAAAGTATTGCTTGTTAATTCACGAGTTTTATCAATCAAAGTCGAAATTACTTTATCTTTAAAATCAGGCATAACCGGCAAAATATTATTCAGATAATCACTCAATTTAATAAGAGCATTTGAAGCATCAAGATATATACCAAGAATAGTTAAAAGAATTAAAAGAAAAGGTAGAATACAAATAATTAAATTGAAGGCAATAGACGAAGACAAAACCCAAAGATGATCTTTATCAAATTTTCTATATAGACCATTAAGATAAAAATAAATTCTTTCATAAAAATTACTTGAGAATAACAGTTTATTATGGAGATGAGTAATTTTTCCGGATATGTTTTTGAAAAATTTCAAATTGTTATACTTTTAATTCTCCACAAACAATTTCTATCTCAGTAATAAAAGAATTNNTTATCAAAGATAATTTTTTTCAATTCAGAGATGTAATCAGAGACAATAACATCATCAGAAATATGAGGTAAATTATTTCTTATAATATCAAAGGCTTTTTGAATACCTTTACCTGATTTTAACGGAGATAGAAAATCAAGTCCCTGTGAAGCACATAAAAATTCAATTGCAACAATGTTTTTAAGATTGTTAATAACATCATAACATTTTTTGGCAGAAACAGAACCCATTGAATTATGATCTTCCTGATTAGCACTTGTAGGAATTGAATCAACAGAAGCCGGGTGACATAAAACTTTGTTTTCACTGACTAANNACTAAAGCAGCCGCAGTATATTGAGCAATCATTAAACCTGAATTGAGACCTCCATTTTTAGTAAGAAATCTTGGAAGACCGCTTAGATTGCCATCAACAAGCCGAGCGATTCTTCTTTCTGAAATATTTCCGAGTTCACTCATAGCAATTGCAAGAAAATCAGCGGCTAATGCAAGAGGTTCACCATGAAAATTTCCACCTTCTAAATGAATATTGTCTTCAGCAAAAATTAACGGATTATCAGTTACAGAATTCATTTCAATTTCCGTTATATTTTTAACATAATTTAAAGTATCCTTTACAGCACCGTGCACCTGAGGCATGCATCTTAAAGAATAAGCATCCTGAACTTTTCCACAATTTTTATGAGAAATTAAAATCTTACTTCCTTTTATTAATTTACGGAAATTGTATGCTGATGAAATCTGTCCTTTATGAGGTCTGATATCCTGAATTTTTTTGTCAAATGCTTTATCTGTTCCTCTTAGAGCTTCAAGAGACATAACGGCAGAAACATCAAATAATTTAGAAAGTATATATGAATCATGGACACATTTTGCAAGAAATGAATTCATATACTGCGTACCATTGATTAAAGCTAAACCTTCTTTAGCTTCAAGTTCGATAGGATTAATTTTATATTTCTTGAAAAGCGATTTTACAGAATAAATCTTACCATCTTTTAGATTACCATCTTTAGCATTTCCTAAACCGAGAATACACATAGCAAGGTGAGAAAGAGGTGCAAGATCACCTGAACTTCCGACAGAACCCTGAGAAGGAATAAGAGGAATAATATTTTTATTAAATATTTCGATAAGTTTATTTAATAACTCAATCCGAACTCCGGAAAATCCATTTGCAAGAGAATTAATTCTGAGTAATAACATACAACGAACAATGACATCAGGTATATATTTTCCGACACCTGTACTGTGAGAAATAATTAAATTTTTCTGTAAAGTTTTAATTTCAGAAGAAGAAATTTTAACATCTTTAAACTCTCCGAACCCGGTAGTAATACCATAAATTACTTTATCTTCCTTAACCCATTTATTTACTAAATCCCGAGATTTTTTAATATTACGAATAGATTCAGTTGATAAAGAAATTTTTTCATTATTAAGTATAATCTCAAAAACTTTATGAATATTAAGATTATTTCCGTTTATAATATACATTTAATAATAATATAATATATTTAGTATAATTAATTTGCAATAAAAAACAGGGCATTTTGCCCTGTTTTATAATTTTTTTTTAAATAAATTTTATATAATGGATTNNGTAATTTTTTAAAGAAAAAGAATTTTTTTGATACTTTAACAATCCACATATTAGAATCTAAATCATTATTGATTAATTCTATGAATTTATCAGATTTATTAGAAATTACTTTTCGAGTTGACATTCTTAAAACTAATTAAATTGTATTAATGATTAAATGTATAAATTTTATTTTTATAAAATAATATTATTTGTATTTATCAGTATTAATTCCGGAAATAGCAAGGAAAATATTCAAAATGATCCTATAGCTGAAATTAAAGTCAATCCAGAACAAACGTCAAATACAATTCCCGAAAATTTCATGGGAATATCAATTGATTATGAATCAATTCCCTACTTTACTGGAAATGCAGAAACAGGTATAAATCAGATTTTTGTGAGATTATTAAGCAATATGGGAATTTACGGAAACGGAGCCGGAGTTTTGAGAATATCAAAAGGTGCCGATATAAGTTGGTGGAATCCATCCGGATTAAAAAAACCTAAAGGAATATATTATGATATAACTTATGATTGGATTACAGCAATGACAGAAATTGCCAGACAAAGCGGAGTTAAATTTATTTTAGGTACCAACTTTTCAATGCATGATGTAAAATTATCAAAAGACTGGATGTTTGCATCGGGAAAATTATTCCCTAAAAACAGTATAATAGCATATGAAGTTGGAGAGTCACCGGATTTATATTCAAAAAATTATTACACATTGCAAAACAATAATATAATAAGTTTAAAATCAAATGACTGGAATTTTGAGAAATATAACATTGAATATTCAAACTTTTTAATTGCTTTAAAAAATTTAATTCAGACAAAATCGGAGATAGCCGCACCCGGTTTTAGTGAAGAAGAATGGCTTAATAATTTAAAAGAATTTATACAAAAAAATAAAGAAAGCATACAAATAATTTCACAGAAGTATTATTATTTTAATAAACCATTTAATATAAAGGAATTACTTTCTGAGACTAAAATAAGATTTGAAATTGAAAAAATCAGTGAGTTTGTTAAATTTGCAAAAGAATCGAATTTGAAATACAGGTTGACGGAATTTAACTTATCAGAAAAAGAATATTCAAAATTAAATAATTCATTTTATACATCACTTTGGATGACAGATATTTTGTTTGAATTTTTTAATGCAGGAATTTCAGGAATAAATATACATAACAAAAAATTTGACAGGATAAATTTATTTAATTTTTTCTGGAAAGATAATAAAACAGTTGCAAATATAAATCCAGCCCAATATGGTTTAGTATTGTTTTCTGAAGCAACACAAAACAGAGCAAAACTTATAAAATCTGAAATTGAAACTAAAATTAATTTAAAATGTTGGTCAACAATTGATTCATTAGGATATATAAGAATTGTAATAATAAATAAAGATGAAATATCAGGAGGTTTTGTGAACTTAAAAGTTTCAGGTTTACAATTACCCGGAGAATTAACAAGATTAAATACAGATTTATATAATGATTCGATTGGAGTGAGATTGTCAGGGAAAACCTATGATGCAACAAATGACGGTATATTAACAGGAACATATAATTATGAAAGTATTACACCATTTAATGAAACATACATATTTGAAATTCCGAAATTATCAGCATTAATGTTAACGATTAAACCCGAATGAAAGTAAATTATTGAATTACACGAATAATAAATTCCTTAAGATATTTAGTTTCAGGCATTTGAGGTAAAACCGGATGATCATAAGAACAATCAGAAAAATGAATTATTTGAATTTGTCGGTTTGATTTAGCAGAACTTTTAGATATGATGTTTAAAAATCTTTCTGCTGAGATATGATGAGAACAGGAAAATGTGAACAATAGTCCCCCACTTTTTAGTTTTGATAGACAATCAGAATTTAACTGTTCATATCCCTTTGCTGCGGATTCAATTGTTTTCTTTGATTTAGTGAAAGACGGAGGGTCAAGAATTATAACATCATAAATATTATCATCATCTTTTAGGAATTCAAAAACATCTTTACAAATAAAATTTATATTTTTAAAATTATTTAATTCAGAATTTTTAATTGCTTTAGAAATTGCATAATCAGAAGAATCAACTGCAGTGATTTTACAATCCGAACAAGCGAGAGAAGCATTGAGAGCAAAACCATACANNCGTTACAGAATAAATCAAGTATATTCTGATTTGGTTTAATAAAATTCCTTAAATATTTCCGATTTAAAGATTGATCTAAATAAAAGCCCGTTTTCTGACCTTGAATTAAATTAACTGAATAATTTATATCATCAATATTAACCAAAAATTCATTTAAGTCAGTTTTATTAATATGTACGGTTTCTAAATTTTCCAAGCCCTCGAGAATGCGTAAATTATTATTATTTTTTTCAATTACAGAGTTTGCATTGTAATGCCGGTTGAGAAATGAGATAATGTCATTTTTGAAATTTTCCATTCCGGCAGAAAATATCTGAAATGAAAAATTATCTTGAAATCTATCAATAATCAGACCGGGTAATAAATCACTTTCACTATTAACCAATCTATAACAAAGTCTATCAGGAAAAACAGCCAATCGTCTTTTATCTGATTCTTTAATTTTATTTATAATATAATCTGAATTAATTTCGATATTATCTTTAGAAATTAATCTAAAAGAAATCAAAGAATTTTTATTAAAAAAACCTTTACCTAAAAATTTTCCTGAATAAGAAAAAAGTGAAATGACATCTCCGGTTTCAGGTGTTCCATCAATTTTTAATATTTCATTGCTAAAAATCCACTGATGACCGGTTAATAATCTTTTTTCTTCTTTATTTTTTAAAGTTATTGAATTGATAAGTTTTTTATTAGATTTGTTGAAACAGGATTATCATTCATACATTTGAAGTGACCTTCAGGACAAGAGCTTCTTCCGATATGTGAACATGGGCGACATTTCAAACCATTAACTTCAAAAACTACAGAAGACTCCAGTTGTGGAAAAAACCCAAACTCTTTAACAGTTGAGCCAAAAACAGCATATACTTTTTTTCCAAGTGCCTCAGTGAGATGCATTACAGCACTATCATTTGAAATCACAAATTCAGAAAAATAAATATATGTAGAAAGTTCAGGAATAGTAAGTAATCCGCACAAGTTCAGTGAATTTGAGACATTTGAACTTATATAACTGCAAATCTCAGTATCCTCGTTAGAATTACTGCCGGTTAATATTACCTTAAAATTTTTGTTTAATAAATTTAATAAATCTATAAATTTTTCTTTTGGGTAACGTTTTGTAAAATGTTTTGCCGAAGGAGAAACTACAATATATTTTTCATTTATCTTTGAAGTTTTTATAAATAATAATTCAGTAAGGGAAAATTTTTTTTCATCAGGAGTTAGATTAATATATTCAGGAATAGATTGAATATATTTTAAAAAAACCGGAGTAATTGTATTGAATAAATTTACTTTGAATTTTACAAGTAAAAATTTTTTTGAATTATCTTTTTTATAGTAATATATATTATCAGATTTACCTGAAATTAATAAATTAGATTTTAAATTATTCTGAAGATTGAAAATAATATCATACTTCTTGAGATTAATTTTAGGAGAATAACTTAAAATATTATTTACATACGGATTCATTTCTATAACGTGTAAAAATTCAGGTTTTGTAAGGTATGAAATTGAATAATCAGGATAATATTTTTTAAGTAGTTTTAAAAAAGGAAAAGTCAGTATAACATCACCAAGTGAAGATAACCTAACTACTAATATTTCTTTAGGTATATTCAATTATTATTTGATGCAATATTGTTCTCGTTAATCAAATTAAGTTCAATCAATTGGTGATCAAATCCGGTTATTTTAATATTATCTTTCAGAAAACGAATAAGATTAAATCCGTATTTATTAATGAAATAAGAAATATTGAGAACTCTTTCTTGCAATTTATTTTCGGGATAAACATTGACTAAAATAGATTTCAATTTTTTAAAAACAACATCATTTTGTTTTAACTGAGCATCCAGAAATTTTTGTTTAAGAGGATTTAGACCTTCTATATTTTTAAGATTTCTATTTTTAAAATTAATTGTAAGATTTTTATCAATTAATTCGAGAATATTTTCCATTTTATAGTTTGTAGCATTAATTTCATCAATGTAGCTGTTAAAAATATCGTCAATATTTGCTACATTTGAAATTTTTAAAAGTTTATCATTTAATTCTTTTGAATTAAAAAAATCAGTGAATGTAATTTCATATTTATCTATGAAATTTTTAACTTTATTTTCAATGAGAGTTACCGAAGTTCTTGGATAGATTACGGGCATCGGAATATCAAAATGATTGTAAACACCTTTGAACTGAGCAAAATAAGCAAGTTCGGAAGGACCTGCGATATATGCAACAGTTGGAAATATATAATCCTGAACGATTGGTCTAAGAATAACATTAGGGCTAAAGAGAGAAGCATCCGCATTTAATGAATCATTTAATTCTTCGACAGTAAATTTTTGTCGTGAATTTTTCAATCCTATGGATGAATCATCTTTTGGTTCCAATAAATATCGGTTACCGTTATAATTATAAAATAAATTTAGCGGTTTAGGTTTAATTTGTGGTTCATAATACTGTTCAAGTTTAGCAGAAGTATCAACTACAATTTCACAAACCTTAGGAAATGAGTTTAATTCATTTTTAAACAAAGGTGAAGCGATAGATTTTGCTTCAGGGTCGGTCGGGTCAAATAAGATTAATCCGAAATCATCAAATAATGAATTTAGAAATCTTGCAAATGCAGTATTTAACTGAGTACCAATTCGATAACTTCTATCAATTCTATTTTCAAGTTCTTCAGAAAAATCAGTTTTGCTAAGTAAATTTGAGACTTCATTTTTAAAAGAGTTAAAAAATTCATCAATTAAAATATTTGCAACCGGTTTTAAATATTTTTCCTGCTCGGTTCCATTCTCAAAATATTTAACATTTACCAGATTATTTTCTTTATTAATTAAATTAATATTGTTTATTTCCAAAAAATCATGATCATCAGCTTCAAGCCAGAAAACAGGAACAAATTTATACTCAGAAAATTCGTAGTTAAGCTTTTCAGCAAGTTGGATTGTATTTATTGCTTTATATACAGTATATAATGGACCTGATAGAATGCCAACCTGTTGCCCTGTAACTACAGCGAAAGTATTGCTTTCTTCAAGTGATTTTATATTTTCAAAAGTTTTCAGAGAGGAGTTGAAGAAAGTATTTTGTTTATGTAAAAGAATTGAAAGATCGGTTCTGTTAATATCTGAACTATTATACGATTCCTTTTTTGTGAGAATACATTTTTTAAAATCATCCTGTGAATTGAAATTATATTCAAAAAAATTACTTAGTTTTGTAAAATCTGAAATGTAATCGATATATAGCGGATTCAAATCAGGTATTTTATTGAAATCAATTGTCATTTTTTAATAAACTGAAAATTAAAATTATTAGAAGTAATTTGAAGTTAGTTATTTATAAAATCTATAGAAATTCAAATAATTATTAATGAAAAAAATTATTTATTTAGTATTGTTTTTAGCAGCAATGAATTCAGAAATATTTGCAAATTATTCAACACCAGGAACAAATAAAAGATGGAATTTGGATAGTCTTGTAGTAAATTCAGGCGGAGTTGTTACATTTTCATCAGGAAGTTACAATATAAATGATACACTTATAATTTCCGCAAGCGATACGGTATCTATACTAAACAACGGAATATTACGTTTAGCACAATCAGTATTTATAGATGTGTATGGTACATTGAAAATTATGCCACCGGATTCTGTAAAGATAACGGCACAGGACACAGTGGCAAAATATCTTGGGTTCAGATTCAATGAATTTGCTGATGCGTCAGTTTTACAAAAAATGATTATGGAGTATGGAAATTCAATAAGATTGCTTGATTGTGATATGTTAATTAATAATTGTATAATAAGAAATAATACACAAAACAGCACTTTCGGAAACGCAGCAATTTCAATATTCAGGTCAAATGCCATTATCTCAAACAATAAAATATTCAGAAACAGAGTCGCAGCGATTCAGTCAGGTGCAAATATTGCATCATCACCGCAGATAATAGATAATGAAATTTATGAGAATAATATAAACAATGCAAATGTTCCTCAAATAAACTGGGGAGCAACACTGAGCAATCCGCCAATGATTATAAGAGGAAACAAGATTAGAGGTTTATATACAAATGCCGGAGGGATAGCAATGTTAGCAGTTGGGTCAGCCAATGTAATAATCGAAAATAATGAAATTAAATTTAACAGATATGGAATTGCATTATTAAGCGGTAATATAAATGCTGTTATAAATAATAATATAATTGACAGCAATAACATACAGGGAAATCCTGCATTAGGTGGGAGTGGTATAAATTTAAGTGGTAACTCTACATTAGTTGCAATAATAAAAAGAAATTATATCAGAGGAAATTTATGGGGAGTAACAATTCAAGGAACAGCGAAGCCAAATTTGGGAAATGTATTTAACTTAGATACATCAGATAACGGTTTAAATCAGATTTATGGAAACTGGAATACAGGAAAAATTTATGATTTATTTAACAATACACCGGATTCAATTTATGCGCAAAATAATTATTGGGGAACGACAATACAGGATTCAATTGAAGCACATATATTCCACAGAAATGACAGTCTTGCATTAGGGTATGTAAATTACATTCCATTCAGAACCGTAACAGATATAAAAACAAAAGAGTTAAGCATCACTAATTACAGTATTTTGAATGTATATCCTAACCCATTTAATCCGGAAACAACGATTGAGTTTGGATTAAACACATCACAGTTTATTCAAATAAACATATATGATATATCAGGGAAACTAATAGAAACGATATTGAATAAAAACCTAAATCAAGGAATTCACAGATTAAATTGGAATGCCGGGAAACGTAATTCGGGAGTTTATTTTCTGAGAATTACAGGAAAAGATTATAATAAAACCCAGAAGATATTATTATTAAAATAATTTAAATGAAACTCCATCAAAAACTATAGTAATTGATGGAGTTTTGTATTTTTTGATATATTTAAGGTAACATTACAGCACAAGCAATAGTTGTAGTCCAAAGCCCATGTTTATCACCTTCAGCGGACTGAGTAATATTAAAAGATTTAAATATTTTATTGCTTGATTTATACACATTTTCCCTCTCATTCCACGCTTTTTCAGGATCAAATTCAACTCCTAAGGTAGTAGCGAGCATTGTGGCAGCGAGATCTTCAGCATATTCACCTGAAACTTTTTCGGTTTGACCATACGGATGATGTTCAGAAATGTAACCATAATGAGAATCATCAGACGGTAAAGCAACCCCAATAGAAGAAGCAATTAACCTATTTGGTTCATTTGTAAAGTTTCGTGCCATCACACAAAAAGTGATAGAACCCGGTTCGATTAGGTTTACACCTTGTTTTTTTGTGATTCTTCTGCAACCGGCAGGATAGATACTCGATACCATAACAAGATTACATTTTTCAATACCTGCACCTCTTAATGCAAGTTCAAAAGATTGCAGATAATCTTTGTGTCTTCCGACACCTTTGGTAAAAAATAATTTGGTTGGTTTAAACAATGTCTTACTCCTCAGGTATTTTTTTAATTATTTTAATAAAGTTTCTTTTTCCCTTTTGAAGAATGAATTCAGAAGGATATGTTTGGTCAATAATGGTTTTTACGTCAATAATTTTTTTTTGGTCAATTTGGATAGCACCTTGCTCAATCATTTTTCTTGATTCGGTCAAAGAAGAAGTTAATCCGGTTTCAACGAGCAACTTAGATAACTGAATATCATTAATATTTAAATCAAACTCATTTATGTCATCAGGAATTTCTTTTTTAATAAAGATTTTATCAAATTCATCAATTGCTTTATTAGCTGTATCTTCATCGTAATATAATTTTACAATTTCAAAACCAAGTTTTCTTTTTAAATCACGAGGATTATTCTTTTCATCTTCCAGTTGAGATTTAATTTCTGCGAGTTCACTTAAAGATAAGTGAGTTCCCAATTGAAAATATTTAAAAATAAGTATATCCGGAATAGACATAGTTTTTCCAAAAATATCTAGCGGAGGATCAGAAATCCCTATTGCATTACCAAGAGATTTACTCATTTTTTCGCTTCCATCAGTACCTTCCAGCAACGGCATGGTAATAACAACCTGAGGTTCTTTATTAAATCGTTTTTGCATATCTCTCCCGACAAGATTATTAAATCTCTGATCTGTACCACCTAATTCTACGTCAGCGTCAATAGCATAAGAATCATAACCCTGCATAATTGGATATAAAATTTCATGCATTGAAATTTCTTGATGTTCCTTCAATCTTTTTTCAAAGTCATCTCTTTCTAAAATTCTCTGAACGGTAAATTTTCCGAGTAAATTAATTAAATCTAAGAGAGATAATTTTGATAACCATTGTGAATTATTTACAATTTTAGTTTTATCTTTTAGTAAAATTTTACCGGCTTGTTCAAAATAAGTTTTACCATTCTCCACTGCTTCTTCAAACGAAAGCTGAGGACGTGCCTTTTTTCTTCCTGTAGGGTCACCAATAATTGCAGTGAAATCACCTATAATTAATATAGCTTCATGCCCCAAATCTTGAAACTGCCTGAGTTTGTTAAGCACAACACTATGCCCAATATGCAAATCAGGTTTAGAAGGATCACAACCTAATTTAATTTTTAATGGAATTTTTTCTTTATAGGATTTATAAAGTTTATTTAAAAGTTCATCTTCAGGAATGATATCTACAGTTCCTGATTTAATAATTTCAAATTGTTCTTTTACCGGAGGGAATAAGTTCATAATCTGTTTAAATTTCTTTCCTGTTCTCTTTTTTTAATTGTTTCCCGTTTATCGTATATTTTTTTACCTCTTGCAAGAGCGAGTTCCGCTTTTGCGATTGAGTTTTTAAAATAGAGTTTCAAAGGTACGAGAGTTAATCCTTTTTGTTCTAAAGCTGTCTTAATTTTTTTAATCTGATAATTGTGAAAAAGCAGTTTTCTTGGTCGAGTTGGTTCGTGATTATTAAGGTTTCCAAATTTATATTCATTAATGTGACAATTTAGTAACCAAATTTCACCTTTTCTTAACTTAGCAAAACTTTCCTGAAGGTTAGCTTTCCCTTCTCTGAGAGATTTAACTTCCGTCCCTGTTAAAACCAAACCTGCTTCAAATTTATCAATAATTTCATATTGAAAATTTGCCTTTCGGTTTGAAACAATTATTTTGACTTTGTCATTATCACTCATTAATTTTATGTAAAATATTTATAATTAAAAGTAAAATCAATTTAATACTATATGAAAGTAATAAAATTTCCGGTTAATCCATTTCAAATGAACTCATACATTTATTACGATGAAAACAGCGGAGATGGAGTAATATTTGACCCTGCGGTATATTTTCCTGAAGAAAAGAAAAAATTGGATGATATATTGAAAACAAATAATATCAACATAAAAAAAATATTATTAACACACGGACATATAGACCATATACTTGGTAATAGATATTCCAAAAATAAATTTGACGTTGATATATATGGTAATGATAAAGATAATTTTTTAATAGAGAATGCAGTGAAACAAGGTGTTATGTATGGATTGGAGATTGAAGAATCACCTGCAATAGATGTGATATTAAATGAAGGTGATAAATTAGATTTAAAGAATACAGAATTAAGAATAATACATACACCGGGACACTCACCTGGAAGTATATGTTACATTGATGATAATAATAAATTAGTTTTTTGTGGAGATGTAGTTTTCAGAGAATCAATTGGCAGAACAGACCTGCCCGGAGGAGATTATAATTTATTGATTAGTTCGATTAAAGACAAATTATTTAAGGAAATAAAAGAGGATTATATTTTATTTCCCGGTCATATGGAAGAAACAACTGCCGGTTATGAAATAAAACATAATCCTTTTTTAAATTAGTTTGTAGGAGCAAAAGAACTTGTGATGCTTTTAATTTCAGATTCTGAATCAGCGTTATAATAAGCATTAGGAGTTATAAATCTAACCATATATGCAAAATTATTAGATTCAGAATTTTTTGTCCTATAATAATAAATTGTTTCAGTAAACTCATTATCTTTATAGATTCCAATTTTGCCGTCATAAGTTCCATTATCAAAACTTACATATTCACCTGAACGTGGAGGAATTTTTAAAGTAAAATCTTTTTCAAGAGTATATATTAAATCATCCAGTTCTTTAACAGCATTCACTTTAAATGCTATTATCATTAAAGCATTTTTTCCATCCACCCTATTGAATGAATAAGAGATAGCATCTTTTTTCGCCGTTTCCTCAGATTTAGTTTTTTCCCAACCTGAAGGAATAGTTATTTTAAATTTAAAATCTTTATCATTTATCTGATCGGCAAATGCAAAGTTTGAGATTGTAAAGAGAAATAAAAAAGCAAGTAATAGATTTTTCAAATTGATTTTCATTTTTATATTCATTTAAAGTTCAATTTTTTATGGTAATAGTGATTTTATTCTTTGATATTCAGTAATATTTAAACCTTTAGTAGGATCAGGATTAATTTTCAGAATAGACAACTGACTTTTAACGTTATCAATCCTATCCTGTGGAAGAGGATGAGTGGAAAGCAATCTTTCTAAACCACCGGGAGTAGAACCGTCGCGTTTTTGTTTTTCTCTAATTTTATCGAAGAAAAAGACAATAGCACCGGGATACCAACCGGTTGAAGTCAGATAGCGAATTGAATAATTATCAGCTTCAATCTCATCAGAACGACTATTTGCAAGGAAACCCAAACCTACGAACAAGTTAGCGGCAATTTGTGCTCCGATTCCCGGATTATTACCGAGTATTAAACCTAAGACTGTATTAATACCGTAATAGGCAGTTAATCTTTGAGTCATATGACGTCTTTCTGCATGAGCGATTTCGTGACCGATAACACCTGCAAGAGCTGCTTCATTATCAAGAAATTTTATCAATCCTGTATAAACATAAATAAATCCACCAGGAGTACAGAAAGCATTAACGATAGTATCATTAATTACTTTGAATTCATAAGGAAAAACTTTTTTATATTGAATCAAAGGTGAACTGTTAAGAATAGTTTTACCTAAGTTAGATACATAATTTGTAATTTCCGGTTTATTAGTTAAAATAGGAAATTGTTTAGGATCATTTTTGATTTGAATTTCAACATCTCTTCCAATTGCGACATCATCAGATTCAGAAAATATATTTGCACCACAACTTTGAAGCAGTGAAACAGAAGTTAAAGATAGCGAAAAAGCGACAAATATATATAATAATTTATTTTTTATACCCATAGTTTATAAACCTGCTTAATTGATTTATGTTCCTGAAAACATTGGTCTTCTTTTTTCCAAAAATGAGTTTACACCTTCTTTATAATCATTTGAATTACCAGCAATATTCTGATATTCACCTTCTAAATTTAAAATAGTATTCAAATCTGAATTGTATGAAATATTTAATATATTTTTAATCATCCCTATTGATTTTGTAGGCATAGAAGCATATTTCTTCGCAGTTAGAGAAAGTAGTTTCGTCATAATTTTCTGACTACTAACAACTTTATTTACTAAACCCCATTCAAGAGCAGTCTTAGCAGGAATTTTATCAGCAGTAGTACACATTTCAAAAGCTCTTGCATACCCTATAATTTTGGGAAGAAAAAAAGAAGAACCGGAATCCGGAACCAGCCCTACATTTATGAAAACTTCAATTAAAGTTGCAGATTCGACAGCAATTCTGTAATCACAAGCGAGAGCAATTGAAAGACCGGCACCGGCAGCGACACCATTAATACCGCAAATAACAGGTTTTGGAATTGAAGTTATCTGATTAATCAGAGGGTTATATTTTTTTTCTAATGCTTCTTTAAAAGTTGATTTTTTATCAGTGAAATCTTTGAGATCTTGTCCAGAAGAAAATGCTTTTCCTTCACCTGTAATGGTTATACATCGGATTGAATCATCCTGAGAGGCATTTTTAAAAGCNNAGTTCCAAAAGCATTTCTTCATTAAAAGCATTATAAACTTCAGGTCTGTTTAATTTAATGGAAAGAACTGACTCATTAATTTCAGTAAGTATAAATTTATACATTATTTTTATTATTTAACAAATATTTTTCAGGTAAAAGTAAGACGATACATTCAGTAACAAGCAAATTTGTACAAAAGAAAAACAAGATTTCTTCCAAAGGTACATTACCGATTTTAAAACCTAAAGTTTGCTCAGGATCAAAATACCAAATACCATTACCTATAGCAATTGAGTCAACAGCAGCAAAGTATAAAGTCATAATCAATACAGGTAAAATAACAATTTTGATATTATTAATTATTTTTTTCCATCCTGCGATAAACTGAATTAAAATAAAGAAACCAGCCCAAGAAAAAAGATGGAAAATGTAATTAAATTTACCAAAAGGAAGTTTTATAATTTCCTCTTGCGAAACTACAGAAAAATTAAGAATTATTAAACAAAAAACAACGGTGGTAAAAGAATTGAGATTTATATTGTTGATATTTAGTTTTTTATATTTAAATAAAATGAAATACTGCAATAAACCTGTTAAGTATGTTTGCAAAAAAAAGAAACAATATTCTTCAAGAGGTACATACCAAAAATAAATGCCTAAAGTTTTTTCAGGTGGGAACATCCAAATATTACTATAAACAGCATAATTATCCCAGAAAGAAGTTGCAATAAAAGCAATTAAAGATGTTGAAATTAATACAATTATATAAGGTTTAGTAATGTATTTTCTAAGTATTACAAGAAAAAACAAGATTGGAATAATTAGAAAAAATATTAAAAATTCAATGTAAGTCATTTAACAGAATCGATGAAAACAGAGTTAATTGCTTTTTCAATTCTACCCAAACATTCCTTAAGATGAAATTCCTCATAAATATCAGAAGTTTTTTTAGACGAAATTTCACGTTTTAGATTAGTGAGATAGAGAAAAGCGAGAGAGCGAGATTCCTCAGGCATTTCAGAATCAGTTTTTAAAAGAATTTTTATAACATAATCAATGTAAGCCTTTTGTAAATTTCTTCTTCTGACAGGTATAGTTTGATTATTTTTTAATTCAGACCAAATACCAGATTTTACAGATTCAAATAAGTTTTCCAGAGTAAATGAAGAAGAAGAGATTTTTTCCTGGTCAATTAATCTTCCCATAACTATCGGATGGAACAATCTCCATAAAATCCATTTTTGCTGGTTAAGAATTATTTCGTCAAGGGCTACGTCCATTCTTCCGCCTGAGAAAAATAACGCATTATAATCTTCTGAATTTGGTTGTAATTGTTTTAAAAATTCCGGCGAGAAATTTAAATATTTATCAGCATTAAAATTATATTCAATAATTAAATTCATAGCATCAGTTTGTTCGTTAAAAGGAACGGGTTCATAAGGAAATCTATCTTGTGATAAGTCACCACTTTTCATTCTTGAAATGTAAGCTCCGCCGATATATTTAGACGCAAAATTACTTCCAGAAAAATATCCATACAGAACAGATTTGAAAACACCGGTAAGCTGAGTGTAACTTCTGTCATATTGAGGAAAATAATTTTGAATTTTAATAAATAAATCGAGAGAAATGTTTATTTGTTGTTTACCATACTCCAACGGAGAATTTCCAAGGTCAAAGATTTGAGTTAATGGGTCGAGACTGGTAGGATAAAACATATCATAAGCATCTTCGTCAGTACCATATCTGTTATATGGATCTAAAGATTTGGAAGCGACAGCAAGTAAAAAAGGAATTTCATCTTCAGGAGATTTAATATTAGGGAAAGGTTTATATCCATATTCAATTGCAAACATATCATAATTCCCTATCGTACTTGACCAATATTGACCTTGATTTGAGCCGGGCAATGATACGTTCACAGGATTATAATCCATAACGGAAGCAGAAATGGAATTTTGTTTTGTAAAGTTTGAATCACTAATCTGTTCAAAAGAATATGCAGTTGATGATTTGAAATTATGACGTAAACCAAGAGTGTGACCGACTTCATGCACAACAAGATCAGTGAGATAATTATTTACGAATTCTTTAACAATAACATCTTCATTTTGAAATTCAAAATCTGTCAATACTTTAATTAAAGAATTTCTTGCATACATTTGCGATGCCGCAGAGAAATTACACGAATGTTTATTTTTACCGGATCTTTCGAGAAGTTTAAAAATTTTATTTTCGGTGTCTTTAAATTCACCAGGTTTAGATAATCTAATAATATCAGCAAGTTCTTTTTCATATCTTAAAAATCCGATAATTTCAGAATTTAATAATACCGAAGCATTGATAATTTCACCAGTAAATGGATTAGCAATGGAAGGACCTACACCGGCAAGACCTGAAACAGAAGATGATTGCCATCTTATAACGTTATATCTGATATCTTCAATATCCCAAGAAACAGAATCATCTTGAATATTACATCTGACAGCATCTTTGAATCCAATATTCTCAAATGCTTTATTCCACATTAAAACACCCTTTTTAATAGCATCTCTATATTCAGGTGGAGTTGCTCTGTCAATCCAAAACACAATAGGTTTAATCGGTTCAGAGACTGTCTCAAAATCATTTTTCTTTCTTAAGTCCCATCTTGTAATATAAGAAGTATATTCTGATTTTCTATCAGGTTTAGAATAGTTTTTGAATTCTGCTGTAAAATATCCTACCCGATTATCATTAAATCTCGGTATATAAGATTTATTTTCAGGAATTTCAACCAATGAATATCTAACGACAAAATTTATTGATCTTGAGTCAGGGACGGACATATTAGGTGCGGATTGAGATGATAAAACATAATTGACAGTTATCTCAATATTAGAAGGGAAAGTTTTAACACTTTCAATATAAGTAAGTTCAGAATTTATAGTATAATAACCACCCATTAATGATTGAAAAATATACTGAAGATTAGGTATATCAGATTCAAAGAACTGATTTATTTTAGAAAGTTTTTTTGCAGAATCAGATTCATTTTGTTTTGCATCAATTTTGAACGGTCCAAATCGAGAAGTTATTTCATTATTATAATTAGAAAATTTAGATGTGTCAGGTAAAATTCTGTTTCCATATTGAATTATGTTATAAGCACCTTTTATTTCTTTGAATTTAATAATCATTTCACTTAGAGGAAATCCGGCAAAAAAACTTAAGTTATCAATAGAAGTTAAATTGGTACTATAAAGCAGAAAAGTTTTATTAATAATGCTTTTATCAAATTCAAAATAATAATCGTCATTGTTTTTATAAGTATTAATTAATCCAGTGGATTTTACTGATGAGGAAGTAATCGAGTTATAATCCTGAGCAAACAGTGAATCCGAAGAAAATAAAACTACGGAAATTAATAGAAAATATTTAATCATATTATTTTTTTTCAAAAAGTTCTTTGGTTTTTTTATGTCTGAAAACAAACTGGTTATGAATAAGTTTTTTAAAGAAAAGTGAATTTAGAATTTTTCCTATAAATCCGAAAGGTAACTCATATTTAATTTTATCAGTCATTTTAACTTTACCATCTATTAATTCAAATATGTGAGAATGTTCCCAAAATTTAAAGGGACCTTTAATTTGCAAATCAGATATTATTTTATTTTTTTCAAAATCAGATATTCTAATATGCCAATTTGTTTTAATCAAATTATACTGAAGAATTTGCAAGATTATTTCAGAATTAAGTCTTACAGGTTTATCAATTTTAATAATCGTAGCTTTTATGTAATTTGGAGAAATTAACGGCAGATTATTTGTATCACAATGAAAATCAAAAATCTCTTCTATCTGACAATCAATTAGTACACTCTTTTCTAAAGTAAACACACAATAAGATTAGTAATTATTAAATAAAATTATATTAAAAAATAAAAGTATGATACCGAATAAAATACTAATGTGTAAACCTGAATATTTTGACATTAGTTATGCAGGTAATGACTTTATGAAGAATAACATAAATAAATTCAATAAAGTTGATGCACTTAATCAATGGTTAGAATTGAAAAAGATTTATGAAAAATTAAAATTTGAAGTGCATTTGATAGAGCCCGTTGATGGCTTACCGGATATGGTTTTTACTGCAAATCAATCTTTTCCATTTAAAAATACAGAAGGTAAAAATTGTGTTTTGTTAAGTAAAATGAAAAATCATCAAAGAGTGGATGAGGTGAAATATTTTGAAAAATTTTATAAAGAACTCGGATATATTATTTATTATACTCCGGAGGACATCGATTATTTTGAATCTATGGGTGATTGTATAGTAGATTATGAACGAGATATAATATTTGGAGGATATGGATACAGAACAGATGAAAAGATTTATGATTATTTAAAAGAAATAAGCGGAAAAAAGATTGTTAAAATAAAATTACAAAACTCAATGCTATATCATTTAGATACCTGTTTTTCAATTATAAACAGAGATACAATAGTCATTGACGAATCGGCATTTGATGATGATACATTAAAATTGTTTAAAACATTATATACCAAAATTATATATGCAGAAAAGGAAGAGAATGAAAAAAACTTTGTATGTAATAATCATTCACCTGACGGGAAAAATGTAATTGTTCAAAGAGGTAGTGAAAAATTTAAATCAGATGCAATAATATTAGGGTTAAATATAATAGAAACAGATACCTCTGAATTTATAAAATCAGGTGGAAGTGTATTTTGTATGAAACTTATGTTTTATTAAAATGGTAAATCATCACCTTCATCTTTTGCAGATGGAGTTGGTTCGTCGCTGGAATTCTGAGTATCTTTTTTATCTAAATATACTATATCGTTGAAATCTGAAACAATAATATCATAAGTATAACGTTTCACTCCATCTTTTTCATATTCATTGTTAGAAAGTCTTCCCTGAATATAAACTTTACTACCTTTTTTTAATATTTTGTGTGCGGATTCAGCAGTTTTCCCAAAAACAGTAATGTTATGCCAATCTGTTTTGTTTTTCCAGTTTCCGCTTTTATCTTTTACGCTATTTGTTGTAGCTACAGAAAATCTTAAATACGGAGTTCCTGATTGAGAATACGCTAATTCGGGTTCTTTTCCGACATTACCAATGAGTTGTACTTTGTTTAATGAATATGCCATAATGTTTTAAGGTTTTATGTAACTTAACTTATTTTTTTCTAAAATAAAATACTTTTCGGAGTTATAAATTAAGATATCAGATAATTTATTATTGTATTCAACAGGTAAAGTTATTTTTTCGTTGAAAGCATTTTTGTCGGGATCATAAATAAAAATATCATTATCCTTAACAATATAAATTTTATTATTATAAACTGAAAAGGTTTTTATATTATCAAGTTCAATTGTTTTTATGAAACTTCCGAAGCTGTCAAAAATTAAAATTTTATTATAACCTTTATCCAGAATGTATATATGATTGTTATTATCTTTAAGCATTTTTACCGGTTCGATTAAAGGAACAGAACTTGTTTTAAAATCACCGAATGAATTCACAGGTTTTTCACCGTTTTGATAAATCACAATTCTTTTATTATCATTATCAATAACATATAAATTATTTGAATTAATAACTAAAGTAGCGACTGGAGTATTAAACTGAAATTCAGGATTGAAAGTGATAGTATTAGTTTTCAGTTCAGATATAAAAGCGAGATTTAAATCTAATCTTTGAACTCTATAATTATTTCCATCTGAAACAAAAATATCAAGTCCACTTGAGGCATCAATATAAGTTGGAGATATAAACTGTCCGGAAGCCCACCCATAATCACCGGATTTTTTAATAATATTCAAATTAGAATCAAGTTTAGTTATTTCATTTCGGGATTTATCAAGTACATAGATGAACCCTTTACCATCACCTGTGATAGATACAGCATTAGTAAAAGTTTGAGAAACGGCATAGNNGCAACAAATATTAAAAAGATGTTTTTTATCAAATTAAATTGTTTATATATCAAAAGTAAAACCAATGGATTTATAATTCAAATATTTATCATAAAATTGACCTCTGTAATCCTGTCCGTCGTAAAGCGTAAAAAAAAGACTTAATCCCCTGTTATTTAAACCACCGATTTTAAAACCGGTTTCAAGATTATAATTAAGATTGGTAGAAGATTTTACGCTAACTAATCTGAATTCATTTGAAAAATAAAAATTAAAATTCTTATAAACTTTTATGAAATTTTCAAAACCAAATTGCAGATAGAATTTCCCAAATTCATCAGGCTTTGAATTAATTAAATAATTAAGAGAAACCTGAGTTCGAATAAAAATTCTTTTTGAATATTTATAATTTAATATTGCTGATAAATCAATATATTCCCTGCTATAAACAAAGGGAGTAAAAATTGTATCAGTTCTCGGATAAATATAACCATCCTGTAAATGTGCAGAAATGTGAGCTAAACGAAATCTACCCTCTAAGGATAATTTTTTATTAAGATGTTTAGAATAAGAATATTTCACACCAAAGTTATAATCGATTGCTTCAACCGGAAATTTAAAATTTGATTCACTTCTTAGACTCGAAAAAGTGAAAAAATCTACACCTACTGCAGAGACAGAATTACGACTTCGAAAAGTAATTAAATCAGGTGAATAGCCGATGTCAAGTCTGACCAGATTATTATTTAAATCTTTCCAACCGCCGATTCGAGATTCAAAAATAGATGCTTTTAATGGAGTGAAAATTTCCGGAGAGGATAAGAATTCAATTTTATTAACACGAGATGAATTAGTATAATTCTTTTCGTTAATTGAAAAATTATTTGATTGAGAAAAAACATTTGTATAAACAAATGATATAATAATTAAATAAATTATTTTCACTTGCTTTTATTTCGATTCTTGAGATAATCAGAAAAAATGAAATTTCCTAAATTATCAAGTCCGGAATAATATGCATTTCCGTTATTGGCTTTTGTAAACTCTTCAATAAAATTTCTGAGATAATAATCACCTGCAATCATAAAAGTAGTGATTTTAATNNTATCTCTTCGACAAGCTACGGCTTCGTCTAAAGTTTTATTTACAATTTTTGGGTCGAGACCAAAAGAATTTTTGTATAAACGTCCGTCTTCGGTGAAAATGGCAGAAGGTTTACCATCAGTAATCATAAAAATTTGTTTATTAACAGAACCTTGTTTTTTTAGAATATTTCTTGCTAATCTTAAACCTGCTTTAGTATTCGTATGAAATGGACCAACAGAAATAAACGGTAAATCTCTCAGTTCAACCTGTTTAGCATCATCTCCGAATAATACAACACTTAGTCTGTCTTTTTTAAATTTTGTTGAAATTAATTCAGATAGTCCCAGTGCTACTTCTTTAGCGGGAGTGATTCTATCTTCACCATATAAGACCATACTATGCGAGATATCTATCATAAGAACTGTTGCACAGGTTGTCAGATGTTCAGATTCATAAACTTCTATATCATCTTCTTTTAAAGTCAGATTATCGATAGAAGAATTTATAAAAGCATTTTTAATTGTTGAAGTAAAATCAATATTGGAAACAGAATCACCAAAAGAAAATTTTTTTATTTCGCTCAGTTTGTCAATACCATTTCCTGATTTGTTTGTTTCGTGAAAACCAGTAGTATCAATTTTTATTCCGGAAAAAATTTTTTTCAAAGAATCAGTTCTGATTCTTTGAGATCCTTTATTAGTCAGGATTTTCATACCATCTTTTTCAGCGATATAACCTTGTTTTTTCAATTCATCTACAAAATCAGAAAAAGAAAAATTATTATCAAAGATTTTATATTCAGAATTCAAATCTTCTAACCACTGGAGAGCATCTTCTACATCACCATTTGTTTGAATAAGCAGGTAACTAAAAAAAGAAAACAACTCTTCCAAACGTTTATCATCAGTTAATGAAAAAGGAGTCCATTTGGAATATCTGAGTTGAATCAAATTTTACACTTTGAAAAGGTTAAAAAATACTTCGGGGAATAATCCAAAAAAGAGAGTACCAACTATGGTTAAAGATACGGCAAAATTTGTAAGAGGAGAGACTCTGTAAACATCCTGAGAATATTCAGTATTGTCAGAATCCATAAACCACATATACACAATAAGTTTTAAATAGTAATAAACAGAAACAACACTTATTAGAATACCAACAATGGAAAGCCAGATTAAGTTAGCCTGAATAGCCGCATAGAAGATGTAATATTTTCCCCAAAACCCTGCAAACGGTGGAATTCCTGCGAGAGAAAACAGAAAAATAGTAAAGAAAATGGCAAGAACCGGATTTTCTTTAGCAAGACCTTTGTAATTATTCAATTCAAGATTTTTAAATTCATTAGTGTCAGAAGAATTTTGTTCGAGAATTGAAATTATAATGAATGCACCTAATTGCATAAAAACATAAGCAACGAGATAAAAAATAATACCTTTTAAAGCCCAGTCGTTCATAGAAGCAATACCAACCATAATATAACCGGCACTTGCAATAGAAGAATAAGCTAAAAGTCTTTTAACATTTGATTGTGATAAAGCAATTACGCTTCCGATAAGCATAGTTAGAATTGCCGCAACAGAAAAAACCGGTCTGAAAGTAGTAATATTGGAAGCGAGCGATACAACAATAGGCAAAATAACACCAACAGCAGCAATTTTACCAGCGGTAGACATCATACCGGTAATAGTTGTCGGAGCACCTTCGTAAACATCCGGAACCCACATCTGAAAAGGAAAAACACCAAGTTTAAAAAAGAATCCAACCATAAATAATCCAAATCCGATTAAGAAAGTTGGCGTTTTAATTAATTCACCTGCAGAAGAAATTGTGCTTATATTAGTAGTACCTAAAACGCCATACATAAGTGCAATACCGTATAATAAAAATCCTGTCATAAAGGCACCGAGTAAAAAGTATTTCAAAGCAGATTCATTTGATTTTATTCGTTTTCTCATAAAGCCGGCCAATACATAAAAACAAATAGACATCAACTCAAGCCCTAAAAAAACGAGTAATAAATCGTTACCAATTACCATTAAAATCATACCCATTACGGAAAATAACATCAGAGAATAATATTCGCCAAAATTTATTCCTTCTTTTTCGATATAACTTTTAGATGAAAAAACAGAGATTAATATTGCGGTCAGAATCAGAACCTGAAAAGTGGTAGAGAGAATATTGATTCTGATAAAGTTATTGAAAACAATTGTAGCAATATCAATATGAATAAAAGCAGTAGATAAAGCTGCGACGACAGTAACTATTGTAAACCAGAAAACAACATTTTTGTTTTTAGAAAATGCATCTATTACTAAAGTTACAGTAGCACCGATAGTAATAATCAAAAGAGGAATAATATAATTAAAATCCTGAAGTTGTATCATTTTTAGTTATATCAAGTTTTTTAGAGTGATAATAAATTTTAATAATAATATAAACAAAAAGAGCACCTAAAGAATTAGCTATTACATCATACAAATCGGGAAATCTACCCGGTGTAAATTTTTGATGGATTTCGTCAGAAATTCCATATAAAATTGAGAATAATAATGCAAATTCAGGTGCATAATGTTTCAATTTAACATATTTAAATTGATTTTTTAAGGAAATAAAAAATAACAATGCAAGCACCGCAAAAATTAAAAAATGAATAATTTTATCCGCAAAATCGAAATCAAGATTTGGAAAATTATTTCCGGGAATTGAAGATTGAATAAAAATGATAACTAAATAACAATAAAGGATAAAATGATATTTAAAAAAATGTATTGTTTTCGAGTTCAAGAATTATTTTAGGGATTACATCTAACATATCAGATGCAATCATAGAATTTTGATTTATATTATATAAAAACTCACTTGATAAACCCTGAATGAGCAGAGAGTTTATAACTGATTTTTCAGGAGAATTTAACGTTGCAAAACAGGAAGCCAATATTCCTGAGAGTATGTCACCTGTTCCAAAAGAAGCAAGATTTTCTTTTCCAAAATTGCTTATCAAGGTAATTTTTCCATTTGTGAAAATGGATGTAGAACCTTTTAAGAGCAAATTAATATTATTATCAGCAGCGAAAGATTTAGTTAATTCATAAATATTGTTATCTAAATCACTTTTTGAATAACCAGTAAGATTTAAAAATTCTCCTGTATGAGGAGTTATAATTAATTCAGAATTTGAATTTCTTAGTAACTTAATATTTGAATTAAAAGCGAAAAGAGCATCGGCATCAATAATATATTTTCCAGGAATTTCTGCAATAATTTTTATGATTAAGGACATAGTTTCTGCATCCCTTCCTAAGCCGGGACCCAGAACTGTACAATCACTCCAGAGAATTTTATCTTTTATTTTTTCAAAATTTTCGGAATTATTTTTAATACCACTATTAGAATTTACAGCAAGAGGAAGTTTTACAGATTCAATAATATTTTCAGAGATATGTGAATATATATTTTCAGGAAGAGCAGAAACAACAGCACCCGAACCAGTACGAAAAGATGCTTTTGCAGTTAATATTGCGGCACCGGGATAATTTATATTACCAGCCAAAATAAATACTTTTCCGTTGGAATATTTATTTGCAGTTAACTTTCTTTTTATAGAAGAGTAATCCGACAATTCAATTTTATAAATATTTTTTGTATTAAATTCAGAAAATATTTTCTGAGAAATCCCGATATCAATTAATCTAACTTTTCCACTGCATAGTTTACCTTTATCAAATAAAGTTTCAAATTTATATGCACCCATAGATAAAGTATGAGATGCGTTAACAGTTAAGTTTGAATTATACGTTGATAACCCGGAAGGGATATCTATCGAAATTACATTTTGTTTTTTGAATGAATTTATAAGATTGATAACATCATTAGTTTTGTTATCAGGTTCACCTTTAAAACCAATTCCAAACAAACAATCGACAACCAATTCGTTTGAAGAATTTTCGAATTTTAAGTTATTTATTGAGGATATAATTTCTAAATATTTTGAGTTTGAATTAAGAAGTAAATTTAAATTATATAATGCATCGCCTTTATATAAATCAATTTCATAACATAAAATTAATTTTACGGGAATATTATCAGACAAAAGACTTCCGGCAATTACTAAACCATCACCTGCATTATTACCTTTTCCACAGAAAATAATAACTTGTCTAAATGAATTTTGATAAAAGTAATCTTTAATGAAAGCAGCTGAATTAATGCCTGCTGATTTCATAAGGTTAAGTGAGGATAAATTGTATTTATTTAAAATTTCTTTTTCGGCAAAAAGAAAATCCTGATTGAAAAACACATTATTCATTTCAGGAAATTAATTTTTTCAATTCAGAAGTTGTTTTTGAGATATTTCCTGATTTAAAAATTGAGGCACCACAGACAAACATATCTACACCGGAATCAGATAAATTTTTAATATTATCCATACCAACCCCGCCATCAATTTCAATTAAACAATCAGAATTATTTTTTAGAATCAGTTTTTTTGTTTTTTTAACTTTATCAAGTGAAGAAGGTATAAATTTTTGCCCACCAAAACCCGGATTAACACTCATAATCAAAATAAAATCAACATAAGTTATAATTTCTTCCAAACTAAAAACATTTGTTGCAGGGTTAAGTACAATACCAGCTTTACAACCCTCATCTTTTATTTGATTAATTAATCTATGTAAGTGATTATTATTTTCAATGTGAACAGATATATAATCTGCACCTGCTTTTGCAAATTTACCAATAAAATTTTCGGGATTATTTATCATTAAATGAACATCCAAAGGAACATCAGTAATTTGATTTACCAAAGAAACTAAATCAGGTCCAAAACTTATGTTAGGAACGAATTGACCATCCATAATATCACAATGAATAATATCAGCCCCACCTTTTACACTTTCCAGAATATCATTTTCTAAATTCTTAAAATCAGCGGCAAGTATTGATGGGCAGATAAATTTTTTCATAGATTTTAGAATCCGGAGTTTTCTTCCGATTTATTTTCATTTTTATTTTTTTCTTCACGTTTCATAGGCAATGTTTTTTTTTCTTTATCATTAGATTTTGAATTATTATCAGGTTCTTTAGTGTTTTTATTTTCGTCTTTTTGTTTTTCTTCCTTAATATTTTCCTTTGGTTTATCCTGTTCGTCTAAACCGGTTTCAGATTCTTCAATTTCCGGAATTTCTTTTATCATTTTTTTAGAAATGAACAAATCGACTGAAGTATTTTCGTACGCTGATTTTTCTTTTTTAGGATATTGGTCTAATACCTGCCCCGGAGGAACATCATTACTTGATATATAATTTATTTTACCAATTTTCAGTTTAGAATCTGTTACAATTTTTTTAGCTTCTTCAAGTTTTTTCCCGATTAAGTCCGGAATTCTTAAATTACCAAGTTCAGGACCGTTAGATAAAATTAAATCAATTTTTGTATTTTTTCTAACTTTACTTCCCGGTTGTACGACTTGAGATACGATAAAATCTTCCGGAATATCAAATGAGAATTTTTTAACAATGTCACCAATTTGTAAATTTCTTTGTTCAAGTGAAAACTTGGCATCTCTGATAGATCTGCCAATCAAACGAGGCACCTCAACTAATTGTTCACCACCGCAAACAGTAAGATAAATTCTTCTGTCCATTTTAACATTTTGACCGGCAGGAGGATTTTGTTCTAACACAAGCCCGATGGGTTTTGATTCATCATATTTTACATCACCTTGTTTTACTTCTAAACCAACTGCTTCAATTTTTTGTTTGGCTTCAATAAAATTGAGTCCAATTACATCAGGGACAAGAGTGGTATTAGTGTGCTTCACATACCAAGGCATCAAAAGACTATTGAATAAAAATATTATACCTATTATAATTAAAACAGTAATTCCGAATTTCTTTAACATATTATTAAATTAATAATTTATTTTTTAACAATAAATTTAAAAGCAATGTTCCTATACAAGATATGAATTGATTTAATTCTTAATTTAGAACTTGAAATTTACAAATAAGGTATGTAGTTTTTTGATTGTATAAAAAATTAACTAAAAATATGTCAACCAAAATAGTTTTCTTAATATTATTTTCAATATTATTCATTTCATGCCAAACGAACCCTGTATCTAATAATAAAGACACTAAATTAGAAAAACTGGAATCTCTCGTTGATAGTTTATCAAATTACTATAGAATAGATCTAAATCGTCCTTTTGCAGATTTTTATTTAAGTTATATTTCAAATGCAGATACTTTTTATGTATCGAGTAATCCACAACGTCTATATACTTCAGATTATCATTTTAGGATAGCGAGCATAACTAAAACATTTACAGCTGCTGCAATTATGTTATTGCATCAACAAGGTAAAATTAATATAAATGATTTTATAACTTCTAATATTCCCGGCACTACTAATAAATATATTCCGGAAAGTGAAGATTTTAATGTTCCATTTAAAGATGAGATAACAATAAAATTACTTTTGGAACACAGAGCAGGAGTCTTTGATGTCACAAATCAAGATATACCGAATACTGTTATGGAACCATATGCCGGGAAAAATTATTTAGATTATGTCACAAATTTACCTGATAACAGATATCATACATTTACATTTGATGAGTTAGTAGGTGTTGTTTCAAAGAACAATTTATTTAATTTTGCTCCAACTTCCGGACAATATAAATATTCAAATACTGGGTATAATATTTTAGGTAAAATAATTGAAAGAGTTTCGGGACAATCATACAGTCAGTTTTTAAAGCAGAATTTTTTCACACCACTTGAATTAGACAGAACAAGTTCAGTTTGGCAAGGTACAGACATTCAAATACCAGAACCGGTAATAAACTCATTTTTATATGAAAACGGGACATATTTTACAACAACATATGATAATATGTCCGGAAATGTAGCAGAAGGAAATATAATTTCAACTTCAAGAGATGTTACAAAATGGATAAAAATGTTGTTAACTGGTCAAGCAGGAATAAATATGTCAAATGTTGAATTAATGAAGCAAGTGATACCTAATGGTGGATTTCCTTATGGATTAGGTATTAGTTATATGGAAGGTTTAGGATATGGTCATAACGGAGCACATCAAAGTTACCTAACAATTACTGCTTATGATCCAACTGATGGAGTAACAGTTTTAGTTGGTTGTAATTTTTGGAATTACCCGGACATTTTTCAACAATTAGAGCAGATGATGAATATTGCAAAAAGAGGTAAAGAAATTTTAAGAGAACCATATTAATTTTAAAACAGGGGTCTAAGGACCCCTGTTTTATTTAAGCAATAACATTTTCTTTGTTGAAATAAAATCATTTCCGGAGAGAGTATAGAAATATACCCCAGAGGCAAATTTATTAGCATTCCAATCTACTTTATAACTTCCTGAGGATAATTCAGAATTTACGAGAGTTTCAACTTCCCTACCTAATGCATCATAAATTATTAATTTTACAAAACTTTTTACAGGCAATGAAAAGTTAATCNNGGATTAAAAGGATTTGGATAATTTTGATTTAATTTAAATTCTGAAGGTGTTTCAGTAGAAATGTTATTTATATTTATTGTACCGCCAGCGTCAGAAATCCGTTTTGAAAATTCCTGAAAATAAATATTAGCGATTAAAGAATCATAAAAGATTACAATATTTTCATCCGAATTAAAAATAGCATTATTGGAATAATTAGCAAAACCTGTCTGAACAATTGGATTGCTTGAAGGAGTTTCAGGATCAATAACCATATATTTATGATGCAGTTGTCCGGGAACATTATCCAGCCAAACTTTTGCCGGAGGATTCCAAGGGAAAGAACCGCCTATTCCTTTCATTTCTAAATATACCGGATCAGTAGCATTGCTTCCGTCAAATACACCTCTAACCATTCTTGTCGGTGGATTATAAACAGATTTCATTTTATTAGCTATATTAAATCGAGTATAAGCAAACATACAAAAATTTAAAGAAGTATTTTGTGTTGTTATTAAATCTTCAATTACAGTACCAATATTTTCAGATGGAGAAAAATATACTTCAATTTTTTTTCCGTTTACAAAAAATAAGTTTGGTGTATTTTTAGATTTTTCAGGTCCAAACTTAGCTCTTGATTGAATATTGAAATCAGTATGAGAACCCCACATTTCTTCAAATTCTCTTGTAAAAGTATTGCAGATAGCCTGGTCTTGAAGTAAAAAAACATTTTGAGCATCATCATAGAACTGATTTTCAGTAATGTTTGCGGAACCACCCCATAGCCAATCATTAGAGGCATTCACGGTATCCCTTGCATCAAAAATCATAAATTTATTGTGCATTAAACCATCAGTAGTCGGTCTTTTCTGAACTCTTATACCAGCAGATATTAAATCATCAATCAATTGTTGATTTTCTCTGTTTTCATAAACAACTCTTATTTTAACACCACGAATTAATGCAAAAATTAATCTATCCTTTATCTGTACAATGTCGTTAAAAGAATAAATTGCAAAATCTATAGAATAAACAGCCGAGTCAATTCTTTGAATTAAACGTGTTTTGAAATCTGTATTCCCGTTTGCTTTATTGTTTGGAAATGCAATTGTTGTATCAACACTTCTGTTAAAATAAAATTCCATTTGACCAGTTGACTGAGGTGAGGAAGAAGTGGAAATATATTTAGGAGGTGCGAAACTTGTACCGTTTTGATTTGTAGAAGATACTTCCAGATAATAAATCTTTCCGGGTTTTAAGTTTGAAAGATTTAAAGAGTGACTTGTAGTTAAATTTGTAGTTCCAACTGAATCTGTAAAAATTACCGGTTGATAATTTGAATCAACAAGAAAATATCTGATTTTGCTTGTACCGGGTTCTTGTGATGACCAACTAATTGTTACTGATGTAGATTGAATATTTGATTCTATAGGATTTGTGGTTATTATCGGTCCACCACCTTGAATTATATCTGCAGTTGTTCTCGGGAGTATTTGATAACCTGAATTAAAAGGAGCAGCAGATTTAAATTGGCTTCCTACAACAATGGCATCAAAAGTACCTGATGGAATTATAGCACCTACAAGATTGGTATTATTATCAATTCTGAAAGTAGAATTATAAGTGCCTGTTGGATCGGTTACATTATAGTTTGTACCTGAAGCCCAATTCCCAGTTGATGTGGTTGTTAAACCATTAATTCTTAACAATCTTCCTTCATATTCTTCAAACCCGTTCCATTGTTGATTTGTAAATTGCTGAAGATTTACAACAATTGGAGTTATAGTTCTCCCGGAACTTAAAATTGTATATGTAACTGTTACAAGCTCAGTGAGTCCGCTAAAATTAGCTATAGTACCTGTTACCTGGACGCTGTCTCCTATAGTAACTGCAGTTGAAAAAGTATTATCAAAAATAGCAATACCTGCTGTATTGTCCTGAATATATGACGGACCGCCAAACTGATTTGCAACTGAAACAACTCCAACAACAGTTCTAACCTGGTTTAGTAATACAGGAACACCTGATGGATCATTTTGCCTGATTGAAGCTATTGATACTACCTGAGAGTATAAATTTATACTCAGAAGTGATATCAATAAAGTAAATAAAAATTTAATTTTCATTTTAGATATTAATTTAATTTATTTGCATAATTTTGTAAAAAAGAATTAAGAATAATTGAATTCGGATCTTCATTCTGTTTTCTTTTTATTTCTTTAAGTAATGTTTCTTTATCGTCAAGTATTGCTCTATCAAGTTTAGCTCTATTATAAATCACATTATATGGGGTTAAATATTTATAAGAATAATTTGATATTATGTTATTAAATTTTTCTTCATTTTTGAGCCAAAGAAAAGATTTATCATCCCAAAACACGAGCGACCATTCAGGAGATTTTGATAAATATGAAATTGCGGTTTGTTCCATTTCCTGTGGAGCTCTAACGAGATCCGGAGCAAGATAAATTGCATAGTCAAAGTTATAATCATTTAACTTTTTTTCAAATCCCGGTCGTTTACCTATTATATTAGAATATTCATTAAAAATAGAATCATTAAGATTTCTGCTGTCTATAAAATTTTTTTTACCAGGAAAATTCCAAATCAAAAAACCTCCGGTTCCAAAATGATTTAAAGGACGTTCACCAATATTCTGAATATCGTTTTGTTTAATAAATTCAAATAAATGGGTTGGGATAAATTCAGAATTAATACCAAATCCTGATATTCGATAGTATTGTAAATGTTCAAGATATAGTTTATTATTTGGCAAGTTAATAATACAGAAAATTAAGAAAGCCGAGATAATAACTTTTGGGACAGGGCTAACCGTTAATAAATTTTTTAACTTACCTTCTTTAAGGTTGGTTATGATAAATCCTAAAGCAATTGATATAAACACAGAAACAATTATATTATAATCAACAGTGAATCTGACTGCTCTGACAGAATAAACAGCGAATCCTATAAATACAAGAGTTGCAAATAAATCTTTCTTTTTTGCGGAATAATATAAAATGAAAATACCTGAAAAAAGAAATATTTTATAGATATTAGAAACAAACCCACCTCCAAACTGAGAATCAAACGGAGATCTCCATTCATTTATCGTTTCGAGTAATTTCATTTTTGTGTGTTCATAAGCATAAATATACGTAGCGAAAAAATTAGGATTGATTAACATAAAACAAATACAGATTACAAAAATGATTATTAAATTCGTTAATTCAGATTTCGATAAAGCAGGAATTTCTTTTGAAGAAAAAGAAGTTGGCTTTAGATATATAATTATTTCACTGAGTACCCATATTCCTAATAAGAAAATACCGGCAATTATGCCCATATGCATATTGGCCCAAAATAAAAATATTACAGGTAAAAAATATAATATTTTTTTATTTGACCTGTCGAAATATTTATATTGGATAATGATATAAAGTATTATTACAAAAAACAGTAAAGATATTATATGAGGACGCGGAGTAAGTCTGTCAATAGTACCGAATGCAAGTAAAGTCATCATAAGGAAAGTTACAGAATTCGGAATTTTAAACTTCTTAAAAATTAAAAAATACAAGAAAAAAATAAGAAGAAATATAATAGTTCTTGCTATAGATAAAGCAGTGTAACCCCCTGCTTCATATATAAGATAAGTTAGTACATCCCAACCCCATTCGAACGGCATCCATTCCATACCTGAAGTTACAAATCCAAAAACATCAACAGAGGGAACGGTACCGGATTCCAAAATATATCTACCCGTGCTTAAATGCCAAAAGACATCATCATCACCTGTAATTTTAAATGAAGTGAGAAGTATAATGAAAATTGAGAATATTATAAATAAGGAATAATCATAATATGGCGAATAGATTTTATCGGGTTTTTTTATATTTTTCTTTTGATTTTTTGACAATTTTTAATTTAAATCAGTAGAAAGTTTAAAACGAACTATACGATTGTTTCCTGTATCTGCGATATATAAAACTTTATTAAACCAAGCAACGCTTTTGGGAGAATTTAGTTTGTTTACTCCTGAGCCGGGTCCTCCAAAAGATTCGCTCCTGAGTCTTCCGGAATTTGAAAATTTATATAAAGAATCTCTTTGAGAATCAATAACATAAACATTTTGATTATTATCGAGAGTAACATCCTGCGGAGTTCCAAGTTGAAGTCTGACTATATCAGCATTAGTTTCCGGAGAAAATTTTGGATCAAAGGTTCCATTTACATTATCATATTCAAACCACTGGACTTTAAATCCGAAATCTTCAGTGTTTCTTGTGAAGATAAAATTTGGATTACTGTTAGTGATAGTTTTTAAAGATGATGTTTGATTTATTGAGTAGATTCCGTTCCCTGCAGTTTGGAAACCCGAATAAATTTCATAACTCTGCAATGAATTATTACCTAAAACCTTTATGATAGCATTATCAGGGTCAATTAAACTTGTATTATCAGGACCAATACGTGATATTAATAAAGAATTATCATTATAAGTTGATACACCGCTAAATTTCCTTCTTCTGCTTGAAATTGGAGTTGGATGGTCACTTGAAAATAACGGAATTTTTTCTGCAAACGTTATTATTCCTCCTGCTTGAACCAGTTTAACTCTGTAAACCACATTTATAGTATCATTCAAACTTGTAACTGAATCAGCAATAACCAACAAATCGAAATTTCTGTCTTGAGCTAAACTTCTTGGATTTAAAAAATATAATTGACCAATTTGTCCACCGGAAATATCCATTTGAACGACTCTGTTATTTTTAGTATCTGAAATATAAAGTAAAGGTTCATTTCCAACTATTATATCTTCCGGTTGGTTGAAACCTGTGAAATCAGGTGATTGCTGAACATAAGTGGTATCAGAGAAAGTAGTATCAGTACCTCCGTTAGTTATAGGAAACTGAGAGAGGTCAAGTTTTTCACCACATGAGTAGAACATTAAACCGGTTAGAACTAAAAAGTAATATTTAATTAATTTTATTGTCAAAATCAAAAATTTGGAAAATATAAATTAAGTGAAATCCTGTGAGCAAGTCCCAGATCTTTATAATTTGCAATTGAATAATCAAGTTGAGTCATAGCGAATGAAATTGGTAATTTAAAACCAGCACCTGCAGAAAAATTTTCAGCATCAACATTTATTTTATAACCACCTCTAAAAAAGAGAAATTCTTTAAAAGC
Source organism: Candidatus Tepidiaquacellales bacterium UBA6667 (assembly GCA_002455255.1). GTDB lineage: Bacteria > Bacteroidota > Ignavibacteria > Tepidaquicellales > Tepidaquicellaceae > UBA9002. The sequence continues at coordinate 35,707 of DKKL01000011.1, forward strand.
ATATTCAAAACCAAGATTTACATTTTCAGCATTATCATTAGGACTGTTTAACTGAATAGAAGTGGTAAGCCTATTAGTCGCATCTAAAATAGGTTCGATTGCAAAACCAATTTTAAATAAAGTGGGAGGAGGAAACTGTTGCCATTCTGAAATCTGATTACCATTAACTGTTGTAATCGTACCAGAAGGAGAAATCTGACCACCGAAATTTGCAATAACTACGGCAAAACGTGAAGTTCCCAAACCTGTTTTGTAATAAGTTCCTAAATCACCAACTACCCCACTCATTTTTAAATTACCGAGTTTTTCTTCAATATATTTTACAGTAAAACCAAATGAAAATTGTTCTGTCATTTTTCTTGAATAAGACAGACCAATAGCAATATCAGAAAATCTAAAAAATTCACCTGTTCCGAAAGGTTGAAGTTCAGTCGTAACTTTCATATCCTCAGTTTGCAGAGCATTGACGCTTATTCCAATTGTGTTATTCCCTCCGAATTTATAAACACCACCAAAATATTGCAATTTTGTATCAACAAACCATTGAGTGTAAGAAGCAGTAATAGCATTTTCATTAAATTCAGATAAACCTGCAGGATTCCAGTATAAAGCAGAAATATCATCGGAAACAGCAACAAAACTTTCACCCATACCCGTACCTCTTGCACCATTACCTATTTTCAGGAATTGTAAAGATGCAGTACCAACCCTTTGTCCGCCGAGATTAGGTAATAACTGTGAAAATGCATTTTCAGCAATCCCTACAAAAAATATACACAGAAAGAATATTTTAATTTTATTAATCAGAATAAATTAAATTTAAAGTTTCATAGAAAATCCAAAAAATATCTGTCTTGGTCCGGAAAATCTTGCAGGATTAAACGGATAAGGTTCAAGTGGTGCCTGCAAATCCGGGTATAGAGGATCATTATAACCATTTGGAGTAGGGTCACCAAATTCATAAGCTCTACCTGTTACAGGATTGATAATATTTGAATTTCGATTATTAAGTAAATTTGAAATAGCTATACTGAAAGTAAATTCAGTATTTAACCAATAGAAATATTTTTCAATATCAAGGTCAACATAAAACCAATTTGCACCAACTTTACCATTAGGGTTATCAAAATCAGGCGTATATTCAGGTCTTCCGTCATCAAAAGTTCCGGTTCTTATCTGTTCGGTATATCTTTTTCCGGATTGAAAAAATATTCTCGATTTTATAGTAATTTCATCGAGAATATTAGGTGCGAAGCCAAATAACCCTTTTCCTTTTGCAAAGTTGAAATATAAATTAGCACTTGCAGTGTAAGGTCTATCCCAACTTAAGAAATTTTCAGTTATAATATCCTGAGCACCACGAGTTATAACCAAATAACCCTGATCAGCTCCGGAGCTTTTTCCGGTAGCAACAGAGTAAGTAAAATTAAATTTACCGCTGAAAAATCCTCCGATTCGTTTTTTATATTCCACTTCTACACCTCTTGTTCTGGCATAATCCTGATTGAAATATGAAATGAAACTTTGCCCTACAAGTCTTCCGGAATTAATTCTTATGCTTCTGGTAGCCACATAATCATAAATATTTTTATAATAAGCAGTAATTGTCAAAACATCATCATTTGAAAATTGATTTCTAATACCAAGTTCATAAGAGACAGTAGTTTCAGGATTGAGATTAGGATTTCCAAATCTTTGAAAAGTTGATTTTGCAGTTTGAGGATTTAACTTTGCATAAATAAACTGAGGTTTTGGTCTTTTAGAAAAATGACCATAAGAGAAGAATAAAGTTTGGTTGTTTGTTATTGGGTGAGAAATTCCAACACGAGGTGAAAGGCGACCTTTCCATCTTTGCCCAAACAAACCATAAGTATCATCCATATAAGCAGAGCGTACTTCTTCAGGAATAGTAATAACCTCAGGATTTTTAACTGCATCATCCACAAATTTTCCCGGAAACCAGTAGTCAAATCTCAGACCATAGTTCAAAATCATACCTTTAAAAGTTATGTTATGCTGAGCATACATAGCACCAAACGCCGGATAAACTTTATAGACATCATTATTTAATCCAAGTGGTTTTATCCAAGGTTGGTAAATATCAATTAATTGCATTTCCTGAAAGTTAGCTTCAAAACCTGCTTTCAGTTTGCTTTTAGGTGAAAAATTATTTGTTAAATCACCTTTAATTGAATGTTCAAGAACATAATGATCTCTCCAAGAGAAAGGATTACCAACGTCATAAAATCCATCACCGGGAATAATACCGGTTGAGTTACTGTCAATCGGGAAATAGACAAACGGAGGTTTTACAATATCAAAAGGTTCAAGATATTCATCCCAGTTTCTTCCATTTGCATCAGCTCTTAAAGTTGTAAAAAATCTGTTAAGTTTAATTTCGTAAAAAGAATTCGGACTTAGGGTATGAGTCCAAGTAACAGTATTAAAATTAGTGTTTGAAGTATAAGTTAATGCATTATCAAGAATATCCTGAAATAAATACTGATAACCCGGAGAAGGTTCTACATATTCAAGATTAGATTGTAAAGATGTTGAATTTTGATTTATAGAAACAGATTGATTATAAGAATAACCAATTTTCATTTGAGGATTAATTCTATAAGTCAACTTACCGAGCCAATACCAGTTATTATCCTGTCTTGGAGCGAATTTAGTACCACCGAAGATAGAAGAATTTAATTGAGACGCTTTTTTACCTGTTTCATTTACATAATAACCGTCAGAAAATCCCATAAAGAAATTTCCAAAAAAAGTTATCTCACCCGGAATATTTATATTGAGAGATTTCAATAAATATTTAGTAAGCGGTTCCGGACCACTAAAATTCATTTCAAAAATATCAGTGTTAAAACTTGTGCCGGAATTTTTTGACCAACCGAGGTTATCTCTTTTATAAGATAAAAATACATTATAAATATCATATCTGCCCTCTTTAGTTCTCACGTTTACAACACCTGATGTTGCCTGTCCGTATTCCGCGTTATAACCACCTGTAATAACTTCAACCTCTTCAAGAGAATTCGCAGACATTTGAAGCCCGAAACCAGTTCCTGAGAGAGGATCTTGAACAGAAACTCCGTCAAGTAAATAAGAATTTTCATAACTTCTTCCACCTCTGATAAAAATTTCATTATCAGATTTTACAATTCCCGCTTGTTGAGTTACGATATCTTTAACATCAGTAACAATAGATTTAGAAATCTCATCAGAAGAAATTATATGTTTAGAAGAAGTCTCTTCAATGTCAAGCAAAGGTCTGTCACCAACAACTAATATTTCCTGATCAACCGTAAAGGAAGAAGAACTTAATACAATATTAAATTCTTTTTTCTCACCGTTGTTTAAACGGGTATTGGTATATTCGACAGTCTGATATTCAAGAGCAGAAACCTCAAGCGTATATGAACCTTCAGGAATTCCTGTAATTTCATAATAGCCATCCAAATCAGATTGAGAACCATAATAAGTTCCTTTCAGTTTAATTACCACACCTTCAAGAAGAAGACCGGAAGAATCTGAAACAGTTCCATAAATAGTTCCATTGTTCAAAGAATCAACCTGACTGTAACAGTGATTGAAACTTAAAAAGAAAATTAATGATGATATAATGTATTTAGTTATATCCAAATTCTTCTATAAATATTTTTCTGAATAAAGATTTAGAGTTTTCCGGAAACTTATTTAAATTAAAAACCGGAAACGACATATAAATAATACGAGGATTTGACACTACATCTTTAATAGCAACTTTAATAGTGTCAAAACAACCGCTCGCTTTGAAAAATGAATATACAACAGGAACGTTAGAGGAGGATTTTATACCTCTTACAAACTGCGTAGCAGAACTCGGACCAATCAAAGGATAATTTGATTTTACAGAAATGAGATTGCTGTCAGAATTTAAAACAAACGGAATTGTGCAGAAGGTTATACTATCAACAGGTGCAAAATTTATTACGTTACCTTGTCCGGTGATTGAAGCGTTAGGGAAACCGGCAGTAAAAAATATTTTCCCGCCTGATTGCAAATAAAATGGAATAGTTTGCTGAGCAAGATCAAGATTTGCAGAAGCAGCAACGGAACCTGACCCGGAAGACCATAATACATATTTGTAAAGTTTTAATGTTTCGATAAACATTGGGTTGATAATTTTTGGAATCAAAGCACCATTTCTTGATTTAATATCGAGTACATCAAATTTAAGAGTATCAAATGCATTTTGAAAATAAGGAATTGCATCAGGTAAGTTGGTTGATGCGATATCCTGAATTAATAGAATTTTCCCAGAATTATTTTTGACATACCAGTGAGTAGAATCAGGAGGCATTTTGATAACCGGACTGAAAGCACCGGCATTGTCCTGTGCTTTAAGATAAAATTTATTATTAGAATTTACCGCAATACCGCTGTCTTTATTAAGCGTTATTAAATTTATGTTGCCCGGAATTCTTTTGAAATTACTCGTATCATTCAAAGCCCACCAGTAATATCTAATAGTTTCAGAGCCATCAGGATCAAATCCGTTCCACTTGAAAGTTGCTATAGGAAAAGTCGTATCGGGAATTAAAGAAGTATTATCAAAACTAACTACGGGAGGAGTATTAATTACAGGATATAAATTTGATGCCGGAGTCGGGTCAACCAAACCTTTATCATCAACCGATGCAACATAAATTGTGTAAATGCTGTCATTGCCGGAAATAGATAAAATAAAAGTGCTGTCTTGTTTCGTAGTAAAAGTCCAATTCACATTATCAAAAGAAACTCTATAACCTGATACAAAACCATCAGGGTCATCACCCCACCAGCTGACTTTTCTTAAAGTACTTCCCGGAGCGATAACACTATCAGGATATAAAGTAAGATGAGTTTCAGGGGGTAAGTTCTGAACCGGAGAATTAACCGGATCAGAACATCCTGAAAAATTAGAAAAACTTACGATTAAAAAAACAAAAATTAATATTTGAAAATATTTATTAATTGTTCTAAAAATTATTTTATTAACACCATTCTTTTTGTATTACTGAAAGAAGTACCGTTCACACCGAGAGCTTCGAGTTTATAAAAATAAACACCGCTTGCAAGATGCGAAGCATTGAAGTCAATTATGTAGCTACCTGCCTGATTAAACTGATTAACCAATACACTTACTTCCCTACCAATCATATCATATATTTTCAAAGTAACATTTGCATTTACAGGTAAAGAATAAGCAAATCTTGTAGAAGGATTGAAAGGATTAGGATAGTTTTGGTTTAAAGTATAATTTTGTATTACTTCAGGATTATAAGTTATACCTACAGGTGTTACAGTTCCGAAATCAGTAGGTCTTCTTGGAACAGTTTTCCAGTTACTGAAAGAGAAATATAAGATACCTTGTACAAAAGATATACTGTCGTTTTTAGTCAATAAAATATTTGGAGGAACATTTCCAAGTCCATCCCAATTATTTGAATAATTATGATTTCCACCTTGAAGTTCAATTCTTGATGCAACATTAGAAAAATCCTGAACTAAAATTTCACCGAAATTTCTTCTGAAAGTAGTGTCAGGTAAAGGTTCTGGAGTAGTGCAAGCAAGACCAACACCCGCATTGATACAAGAAATAGCAACCGGGAAATTAAATCTGATTAACATAGATTCATATCGTTCGACTAATGAATCACCATCCTGAGCAGAATTTGGAATTTGTCCTGAATTAACAATAACAGGATCAGGAACGGTATTATTAGAAGAAAGTACAACGATATTTGAAGGAGTTGAAATATTAATTCTTGTAACACCAAAATTTTCTTCAACAGTACCTTTCACTCTAACTCTATCTCCGCGTCTTAGTGCATCAGTTGGGTTACCACTAATCCAAATTCCTGACCATGGACCGGTTCCGTTTTGAATATAAACTCTTCTGGGTGAAGTTTGTGAGCCGCCATTTCCGGAAAAACTGAAATTTCTAATATCTGAAGTATCAGCAGTAACAATTCCTTCAACACCTCTTACATCAAAGTTACTATAAGCTGAAATTCCGGAGTTATTAGGAGTATATTGAACATCTTGAATTGATAAAGAATCACTTTGTTTTACAAAATAAAATAATTTTCCTCTTGCAGAATCGTTTGGTAAAATTCTGACCCCACCTGTATTATCCTGAGCACGAATAATATATTCGACCAAAGTATTTAAAGGTTGAGCAGGTATAGTACCGCTAAATATATTTCCCGCAGGAGTTAAGTTTACAGTAGAATATGAACCCCTGTTAATTCTATATAAAATCTGAGCAGAAGTGATTGTACCGTCATCAGTTATTGAGCAAGTGATAAGCGGATTATCATTTGGAGTTGGAACACCGGGATTTCTTGATGGATTAGAGATTATCGGAGGAGTATTTGATAAACTAACATCATTAGGATAAATAGGAACTATTGCATAAGGAACCTGATTTCCGAACGCACCTTCATTATTTGCATTTATAATGACACCTCTGATATAATTCACAACAGTTCCGAAACCGGGATGAGTATAAGAAGTATCAAGTCTTTGAGCAGGATCGGTAGTAAAGAAGTTTGAAAAATCTCTGAAATATAATTTATTTCCCTGAGCATCAACAACGCTCCATGGCTGACGATTACCCACACCGGCTGCAACAGTTACATTTCTTAACTCAACATACATACCTTCATATTTTTCACCTTGTAAATAATTAATAGTACCACCGTTAGCATAATCACCGGTAGCAAAATCTGACACGTTAACGAGTTTTGGTTCAGGTCTTTTTGATGGAGCACCTATTGGAGTAATAGTGTAACCGACTGCAGTATCAAGAGCTAACTGAGTTAAAAAACCCAAAGCATTACCCGGTTGATTAGTACCCCAAAATTCTTCAATTCTTCCTCTAACTCTGATTACCTGTCCTGTATCAATCTGATCAAGTAAAGTAGCAGGACCCCTTGAACCCTGTCTGATAACTATACCTCCAAATAAATTATTTGTAGTATCCTGAACGTAACAAGTCCAGCTTGATGTTCCTCTTAATAAAGTTCTTTGATCATTACCAGAAGGAGAAACCCTCGGTGAAGCGATAACTCTTGCTACAAATTCTACTGAATCTCCAAGCATATCAGATTTATCTTTACCTACGGCAAGAGAATCGGGAGATTTAGTTTGAATTTGTGGAATAGTTACCTGATTCCAGATAGCAGCAACATTGAAACCAAGAGAAACGAGAATAAAAACCGATAAGATTATAACCGGTGTGAATTTTAGATATTTCATATTTTTTATTTTAAAACTTGAATTTATTTTACAATTAAAAATTTACCCTTTTTTATCTGTCCGGAATTTAAATCTTTAACAGTAAAGAAATATAAACCGGAAGCAATTGCCTGATCTTGTCTTGAAATCATATCCCACGCATGTTCGCCACCTGCAAATTTCTGAGTTCCATCGGCATAAGTTTTAAACCATTCAATATCACTTCCATTATAGGTCAAAGAGTTATGCTCAAATTTATCAATTAAATCCCCTGCCAAAGACCAAATAGAGATTTCACATTTTGAAGGAAGATTATAAAAGTAGATTTTTCTTAAAACCTCTTTTTTATTTCCACTACCATCCCACACAGCACTTCCGTAGTAAGGATTTGGATAAACACCTATTTCTGCATCAGGGTTATCATTTGCCAAGGTTCCGACAACTATTCTCTGAGAATTTGATAACAAAGATGATTCTAAGGATTCAAGATTTTGTGCGGAATCTCCTTTATCGTAAGCGGTAACAGTATATAAATACTGAAAACCATTTAACTGATTTGGAAAATCGAATTTATACCAATATTTATTTGTATCACCTTCAAATAATTTAGGAGAGTCCAGCTTTATAAAACCGAATCCTGTATTATTAAAATAATTATTGTAAGCACTGTCAAAATCTGCTATTAATCGGAATTGTGAAGAAATATCACCGGTAAGTTCCAGTTCTGCACCGGGATTAGTTCTGTAAACTCTGTATCCCTCAAAATCTTTTCTATTTGAAATCGGGTCTATGGAATTTTCACCGTTATTACTCCAGTATAAAGAAACATTTCTGCTGTCAATAACAGTTCTTAATTTAGGATTATCAGGAGGTGAAGGCAACAAATATCTGTCAAGAAATAAATTTCCGTTTAAATCTTCACCCGGGTCAAGTCTTCCGTTTTCATTTTTATCTTCACCGTTATATGCTCTTTGAGCCCAAGCGGCATTATTATATAAAATTTGTTTTTGAAAATCAGTATCAAGAGTCATCGGGTCAGTACCGTTTTTCTTAGCACAAACAACAGTGAAAACAACATTCAAAGTATCCTGAATATATCTGAGTGAATATAAATTTCCTGTAGTATCGGCATAAGGTCCGTAGGAAACGAGAGTAGAACGATTTCCCGGATTTTGTCTTAAGAAATTTATTCTGTTAGTATCAATTCTTGTAGTACCTGAAAGGAAACCCTGCATTTTAGAATATCTTGCAGCATCAGAAGTAGGGGAAAAATAAATTGGGTCAGTAGTATTTCTAAACTGCCAGATGGTGAAATGAGTTCTTTCTCTGGTAGCTTCTTTATATGGTTTAGGATAAGTTCCGAGAAGTTTTATTCCGATATAATTATTTGTAAAACCCGGATCACCGTTATAATCAAATTCATACGCCATTCTCAAAGTATCAATCCATCCATCTGCACCTTTATTATAAAAAGAAGTACCGCCGGGAGGAGTAATATTAGTATTTCTAACAACACAGTCAGTCCATAAACCGGTGTAAATACTATCAATGGGAGATGTATTTCCTCTGTAACCTATATTGACGATTTTATAATTTAGTAATACAAAAAAATTAGCATAGTTAAAATCGTAAGTATAAGTTTCGAGCAGAACCTTGATACCGAGAGGATTATGATTTTGAATTACAGTTCCACCCGCAGTTAAATTGGTATCAAAGAAATCAGTTACAAAATCCTGATGAGAAACAGAGCCGGGTCTGAAAAATGGAGAATTTGGGAGTGAAGACCTTTCAAGTATTCCGGAACCCGGAGCGTTTGTAAATTCAAATCCTTCATTTCTGAAAGCAGCAGAAACGTCAATGGCTCCGGTAGTAACGCTTAACTGACCTTCTTTATATCCGCCAACCCATATACCACCCAGAAACATATTTTCAATACCGGAACCTTTTGGATACTGGCAAGATGGTTGATTTGGGAAATTCACAAAACCATTACCTATGGTACCGTAATTAGTAACAGTCATAGCGATATTGCCAACACTTGTAAATTTGTTATTAACATCATCAGAAATACCTAAAGGTTTAAGTATAAACGATGAAAACAAGACACAGGAGATTAGCGATAAAAAGTAAAAAATCTTCAATAGTCAGTTAAATTTGGAATTATTTTTATTAAAAAATAGGAATACAATATTAATTAAATATAAATTATAATGTAAGTGTGAAATTTGGGAACAGCAAAAAAATAATAAAAATGCTGACTTTAAAGAGTGAAAATTTAAATATAAATTGCAAATTAATTAATGGACAACAACACATCATTCTGGGTAATATTCAATGCGATTATTGTAATATTACTGATTTTAGATCTTGCAGTTTTTAATCGTAAATCACACGAAGTAAAAATGAAAGAAGCACTTCTTTGGAGTGCGTTCTGGATTTTTTTAGCATTAGTTTTTAATTACTTCATTTATTTATATTACATCCCACCTGACGGAGGTACATCCACCGATGCTGCATTTAAATTTTTAACAGGTTATTTAGTAGAAAAATCACTCAGTGTAGATAATCTTTTTGTATTCGTTTTGGTATTTACATATTTCTCAGTTCCGGCAAGGTATCAGCATAAGGTTTTATTTTGGGGAATATTAGGTGCAATATTTTTCAGGGCAATATTTATTTTTGCAGGAATAGCACTGATAAAAGAATTTGCATTTATGATTTATATTTTTGGAGCGTTCTTAATTTTTACAGGAGTAAAGATAGCATTTGAGAAAGATAAAAAATTAGAACCTGAAAAGAATCCAATATTAAGATTATTCAAACGATTTATGAAAGTGATACCAGAATATCACGGGGATAAATTTTTTGTAAGAATCAAAGGATTACTTTATGCCACACCTTTATTTGTTGTTTTAATAATAATAGAAACGACAGATGTAATATTTGCGGTAGATTCAATACCTGCAATACTTGCTATTACCACAGATCCATTTATTGTTTACAGTTCAAATATATTTGCAATTCTTGGTTTAAGGGCTTTATATTTTGCACTTGCGGGACTTGTAAAGCTGTTTCATTTTTTAAATTACGGGCTTGCATTTATACTTATATTTATTGGTGTGAAAATGGTTATAAACCATTACTTCGGAAAGAGTGTAATTCCCGTTGAAACGTCATTGATAGTAATATTAGGAACGTTGCTTTTATCAATTTTGCTTTCGTTAAAGTTTCCAAAGAAGGAAGTTTGATTTTTTTCGGGGAAAGAAATCAACCACGAATTAGCACTAATTTATAGGAATTACACGGATAGGAATGGAATAAACAATTTTCGTTTCGCAGGAGTCCCCTGCGGGAGACTCCTGCGGGAAAATTAATCAACCACGAATTAGCACTAATTTATAGGAAATACACGGATGGGAATGGAAAACGCGATTCACGATTCGCAGGAGTCCCCTGCGGGAAAGTTATAATAGTACTAATTTATAGGAATTTCAAGAATGGGAATGGAGTACGAAGGAGTACTCAATGGGAGTGAAAAGTGAAGAAATTGTAAAATAAAAAAGCCGGTTGAAGCCGGCTTTTTTATTAAAAAAACAACAATGAAAAAACAATTTATTTATTCAACACCATCTTTCTAATTTGGGAATTATCCGAAGTCTGAAGTTTATAGAAATAAACACCGCTTGCCATTGAATAATTATTTGAATTCAATTCCATACTATATTCACCGGTATTATATAATTTATTATCAATCAATTTTGCTATTTCCTTACCGCTGATATCATACAGCGAAAGAGAAATTACATCAGATTTTAGAATTGTGAATGAAATTTTTGTAGTCGGGTTAAATGGATTTGGATAATTCTGATTTAAAGTGAAATTTCTTATAACGGAAGAATTATTTTCTATACCGACAACGACATTAATAATTTTATTATCAGCAAAATTCCAAAAATCATTTGAAGAACCGCTATCTAAGAACACAGCATTACCGGAAGCAAAGATAGTGTCAGTAACACCGACAGTTTCCGGAGCTTTATAAGTAAAAGTCCAGGTAACAGTATCCATTGAAGATGGTTTTGGGAATTTGTGAGTTAATTCAAATCCACCTGCAGTTGATGTATCTCTTCTTAAAGTGGTGTCAAGAGAAGATAATAAAACTTCTCCGCGACTTGTAGCGATATCAATACCCGCAGCAACAAATGAAGGTCTTGAAATTTTTATCTGGAAAGTAGCTGACTGACCTGCACCAACCTGATTAGGTCCGAGTATTCTGACATTAGTGTTTGGAGTAGGATCTAAACCATGGCAACCACAACCAAAGTCAAAACCGTTTTTCTTTGTGAAGCCAGTTATGCCATCAGGAAAAGCGGTAAGGTTTATGTAAGTGATTGTAAAGAATGACAAAACAATAAAGGAAATAATAATAGTCTTAAGTTTCATTTGAAGATTAAATGATTTTTAATTATTGAATCAAAATCTAAATTTAAAAATTTAAAATCTATGAATATTTGATGCCCTTATATTCATAACTACTCACCTGGAATGTATTAAATATTTTATTCTGATTGATTGAAAACCTTAACCACGAATTGACACGAATTATACGAATTGCACGAATTAATACATTTTACTCCTATTTGTATGAAATAGATATAAAGAATAGATCCTTCACTTCGTTCAGGATGACATCGCTATAAAAAATATATTGAAAACCATAACCACGAATTAACACGAATTATACGAATTGCACGAATTAATTTAAAAATTCTCTTTTACGTTTTGATTTGTGTAATTAGTCAAATTAGTGAAAATTCGTGGTAGATGTTTTTATACACCACAAGATAAAATTTTTTATTTAGATTTTTTAAAGGAATTAATTTACTTACTTTTGAAAAATTTTTAATAATGCAGATAATAGACTGGGTAATAGTAGTAGCTTATTTTATTATTTCACTTGCAATCGGGCTGAAATATTCAAAGAGAGCAAGCGGAAGCACGGAAGATTTTTTTCTTTCCGGAAGGAAATTGCCATGGTGGCTTGCAGGGCTCTCAATGGTAGCAACAACATTTGCTGCTGATACTCCTCTTGCGGTTACTGAACTTGTCGGTAAAAACGGAATAGCAGGAAACTGGTTGTGGTGGAATATGTTAATCGGCGGAATGCTTACAGTTTTTTTCTTTGCCCGTCTTTGGAGAAGAGCAAATATATTAACAGATGTTGAATTTATTGAACTCAGATATTCCGGCAAAGAAGCATCAGTTCTAAGAGGATTTAAGAGCATATATCTCGGTGTAATAATGAACACTATTATAATGGGATGGGTAAATCTTGCAATGATGAAAATTTTACTTGGGATGTTTCCGGAATATGTGAATGAATCAAACGTGTTGATATATATCGGAGCGTGTATGCTGATAACGGCAATATATTCCGCAATATCAGGTTTATGGGGAGTGGCAGTAACGGATGCATTTCAGTTTATACTTGCGATGGCAGGCTGTATAATTTTATCAATTATAGTAATCAATGAACCGGCAATCGGAGGAATTTCAGGATTGCAGGCAAAACTTCCCGACTGGGCACTAAGCTTTACTCCTGTAATTTCAAATGAAACACCGGTCTCAGATACAGGTGGATTTCTTGCCATTACACTTGCGACATTTCTTGCATTTATCGGAATTCAATGGTGGGCATCTTGGTATCCCGGAGCAGAACCCGGCGGCGGTGGATACATAGCACAAAGAATGATGAGTGCTAAGGATGAGAAAAATTCATTACTTGCAACATTGTTTTTTCAGATAGCACATTACTGCATAAGACCGTGGCCATGGATAATAGTAGGATTGTGTGCGATTGTATTATATCCTGATTTATCAATGACAGAAAAAGGAAATGGATTTGTTAGAGCGATGAATGATTACTTGCCGGTTGGACTAAAGGGAATGATGCTCGCAGCTTTTTTTGCTGCTTATATGTCAACAATTGCAACACATTTAAACTGGGGAACATCATATTTCATAAATGACCTTTACAAAAGATTCATAGCAAAAAATAAAACTGAGAAACATTACGTAAATGTTTCAAAAATTGCCACAATAATTTTTATGTTGTTTTCAGTTTTAGTAACAACACAAATGAATAATATTTCAGATGCATGGGGATTTGTAATTCAATGCGGAGCAGGTCTTGGGCTTGTCTTAATTCTAAGATGGTATTGGTGGAGAGTAAACGCCGTCAGTGAAATCGTTGCGACGATAGTTCCATTCATTGTATATGGAATTATGTTTTTTGGAAATTTTGATGTTTCATTCCCGAATACATTATACATAATTGTACCAATCACAACAGCAGTATGGTTAATAGCAACGTTTATAACAAAACCGGTAGAATCAAACAAGTTACTTGAGTTTTACAAACGAGTACATCCCGGTGGAATTGGTTGGAAAAGATTCAGAAAGCTTGCACCGGAAGTCGAACAAGACAAAGGATACGGATATTTATTTTTAGATTGGTTTATGGGAATAATAATGGTTTATATGTTTTTATTTGGTATGGGTAAAATTATTTTTGGAGAATATATGCTCGGAATATTATTTATTGCAATAGGATTACTTGCAGGCGGAGTAATTTTTTGGAGTTTTAATAAAATCGGTTGGGAAAAGTTAAGATAAATTAATTGAGATTAAATTTAAAATATATATTTAAAGAATCATTACGCTCGCTAAATGCGGCAAAGCTATCCACATTAGCATCTATACTAACGATAACGATTTCATTATTACTCATAACGCTTTATTATACCATATCAATAGAATCAGGAAATATAATCAAAAACGTAAAGGATAAAGTTGAGATAGAATTTTATTTAGTAGATGAAATTTCTCAATCAGGTTTAGACTCACTGAAAGAAGAATTGAAAAGGACAGCCGGTGTAAAAAGTATAAAACACATCAGCAAAGATGACGCACTAAAAATATTTGAAGATGAAAACGGAAGCGAGATGACAGATATACTTGAGTATAATCCCCTACCCGCATCAGNNAGGATAAATTTATATGATGAATATAAATCCAAAGAAAAAATCGAAAAGATAAGTGAAAATTTTGTAAAAAATCCGTATATAACAGAAGTAGCCTATCCCAAAAAGATGGTAGAGATTATAGAATCAAATTCATCTTCATTTTTATTTTATAATCTGATAATTCTTATAGTAGTAATACTTGCATCAATTTTTTTGGTATCAAATACAATCAGACTTGTAATCTCAGCAAAAAGAAAAAACATAGAAATAAAAAGATTACTGGGAGCAACGAAAGGATTAATCCAAACACCATTTTTGATAGACGGAGTGATACAGGGATTGTTAGGAAGTCTTCTTTTTATACTTGTTACAATAGTATTCAGAGTAATTATACAGACAACATATTCAGAACTGACACTGAATATACTGAGCGTTAACTATTTGTTTGTGATTATCACAGGAGTTTTGCTTGGAGTAATCGGAAGTTATATTTCAATAAAAAGATTTTTAATAAATTAAATTTAATAATGCTAAAACCCGGAGATAAGGCACCTGATTTTAAGTTACCGGCAGATGACGGAAAGACATATAGTCTAAAAGATTTTAAAGGTAAAAAACTTATATTATATTTTTACCCGAAAGACGATACAGACGGCTGCACAAAAGAAGCGTGTGCTTTTAGAGATAACATAAAAAAATTTACAGTTAAAAATACAACAGTAATAGGCGTAAGCAAAGACAGCATTAAGTCACATACAAAATTCAAAGATAAGTATGAACTTAATTTTCCTTTATTATCAGATGAGACAGGAGATATACTGGAAAAATACGGAGTGTGGAAAGAGAAAAGTATGTATGGAAGAAAGTATATGGGTATAGAAAGGACAACATTCCTAATAGATGAAAAAGGAAAAATAGAAAAAATATGGGAGAAGGTGAAAGTGCCCGGACATATCGAAACATTATTACATGAAGTTTGAACTGAATTAGAATTTATAATAAAAATTCAGCAGTATAGTTATAAAAAAAAATAACTCAAACAAAAAAACAAAACAGGAGGAGAAATGAATAAGTATTTAGTCGAATTTATCGGTACTTTCTTTTTAGTTTTAACAATTGGTATGGTTGTCATTGATGCACCAAACTCACCGGCAGCACCAGCAGGAACAGCACCAATAGCAATCGGTTCAATCCTGATGGTAATGATTTACGCCGGCGGACATATCTCCGGAGCACATTACAATCCCGCAGTTACACTCGGCGTTTGTATGCGAGGTAAATGCGAATACAAAGATATGATTCCTTATATGGCATCGCAAATTCTCGGGGCAGTTCTCGCAGGCGTTGTCATAAAATATTTCAAAGCAGGAGCCACCATCACAGCAATCTCACATAACGCACCTGCAAGTCTTTTGGTCGAAGTCCTCTTCACCTTCGCACTCGTTTTCGTCGTGCTAAATGTCGCAACACTCGACAGCAAATCCGGAAACTCATTTTATGGTCTCGCAATCGGCTTCACAGTAACAGCAGGAGCTTATGCAGTCGGTTCAATCTCCGGCGGAGCTTTTAACCCTGCAGTAGCAATAGGTATAAGTTTTCTTGGTCTCAGCTCATGGGGTGATATCTGGATTTATTTGGTAGGAAATTTCGCAGGAGCAATCCTCGCGGCACTAACCTTCAAAATGATAAATAAAAACGAAGCTTAAAATTTTTTATGGAAAGGACAGGAAATTAATTTATCCTGTCCTTTTTTATTTATATAAATAAATAATATGTCAGAAATATATTTAAAAAAAGTAGAAGATAACTATTACAAAAAAAAGTTTATAGATTTTCCATATAAACTATATAAAGGAAATCCTAACTGGGTGCCCCCGTTAAAATTCGACGTAAAGAATAATCTTGATACGATAAAAAATCCGTTTTACACACACGCAGAAATTTCACTTTGGTTAGCATACAAAGACGGAGAAATAGCAGGAAGAATAGCAGCGATAATAAACAAATCGCATAACGAATTTTACAACGACAAAGTCGGCTTCTTCGGATTTTTTGAATGTATAAACGACACCGATGTCTCAAACCTCCTCTTCACCGAAGCAGCCCAATGGTTAAAACAAAAAGGAATGACATCAATTCGCGGACCCGTAAATCCATCAATGAATGACGAGTGCGGATTATTGATGGATAATTTTAGCAAACAAAACGTATTGCTTATGCCATATAACTTTGAATATTATATACGACTGTTAGAGACAGCAGGATTTCAAAAAGCAAAAGATTTATATGCGTTCTGGATAGGAACAGAAGTAATAGAAAAAAAAGAAATGATGGCAAAGTTAGACAGAATAGCAGATATGGTATTGAAACGGGAAAAAATAACAATCAGAAAAGTGAATATGAAAGATTTCGGAAATGAAGTTCAGAAAGTGAGAGAAGTATATAACAACGCATGGAGTGCAAACTGGGGATTCGTACCAATGACCGAAGCCGAGTTTAACTTCGTGGCAAAAAATCTCAAGCTCGCCGTAGATCCTGATTTTGTCGAGTTTGCAGAAGTTAACGGAAAGCCGATAGGTTTCACACTCGTATTGCCCGATTTGAACCAGGCAACCAAAAGACTTGATGGCAGTTTATTTCCATTTGGCATATTTAAATTTTTATCAGACAAGAAAAAAATAAATCAGTTACGCGTAATCATAATGGGCGTAGTAAAAGAATATCAGAAACGGGGAATAGATGCAGTATTTTATCGCGACACAATAAGGATGGGCAAAAAGAAAAACTATCGCGGAGCAGAGATAAGCTGGGTCTTGGAAGATAACTTTGCAATGTTACAAGCCGCAAAAAACCTCGGAGCAGAGATTTATAAGACGTATAGGATTTTTGAGAAGGGAGTGTGAGGGGGTAGAATTGTTACCTTTAAATTTTTGTATAATTTCACAACAGTGATATTTTAATGAATTTTTTGAAAATGTTAATGTTGCTTTTAAATTTTTGTATTATTAATTTTGTTTAACAGCAATTAAGCTGTTTATTAAAGGGGTAAGTTCCCGAAAGGAGGCAATAATGAAAATTAGAAGCCTTTTTGAGTGGGGCGCGTCTTTATGATTATAATATCATTTAATTAAGAAGAGAAATTTCTGGATAATCTGAGATGCACAGTCATTTAAGAACCCGGAAGACTCGCACTTTGGATTTGCGAGATAAAGTTGACACTTATTCTCAAGTTATGATTGATTCATAACTATAAATTATAGAACTAACCAATCTTAAACAAAGTGATTAATTAAACCTTATATTCATGGAGAGAGTGACGTTAAATAGGTTAATGCTATAGGATGGTTACCGATAGTCTCTTAGCCCGCGCCACCCCTCTTTTTTTATTTTTAATTAATTAAAAATATATATTTAAAAAATACTTTAGGAATCATTTTAACGAAAATTTTTCAAATTAAATTAAATAATACAAATCGCGCCAATTAACTTTACCTAAAAAAAACTAATATAAAAGCCTGCTTAAAACTAAAAATAATTATCATATTAATCTATACTCTTAACAAAAATAATGTTCGAACAAACCTTTAGAAATATTGATAACTTGCTTTACAAAGATGCCGGAGCCGATAGCGAACTCGACTATATCGAGCAAACCTCCTGGATTCTCTTCCTTCGCTATCTTCACCAGCTCGAAGATGAAAGAAACGACAAAGCCGCACTTAAAGGAAAAACATATAACTACATACTCGATAAAAAATTCCGGTGGAATGTTTGGGCTGCACCTAAATCTCCCGATGGAAAAATTGACCACCACAAAGCATTAACGGGTAAAGACCTTGTCGAGTTTGTTGATAATAAACTCTTTCCTTATCTTGCTGAGTTCAAAGAAAAATCCGTTGATAATCCCAAATCCATCGAATATAAAATTGGCGAAATTTTTACCGAACTGAAAAATAAAATCAAAAGCGGTTATAATCTCCGAGAAGTTATCGAACTCATTGATGAACTCCCTTTCGGATCCTCTGCCGATAAGCACGAGCTTAGCCATCTTTACGAAACCAAAATTAAAAATATGGGAAATGCCGGAAGAAACGGCGGACAGTATTACACTCCCAGACCTCTAATCCGTGCTATCATTAATATCATCAATCCTAAAATCGGAGAAAAAATTTATGATCCAGCTTGCGGTAGTGCTGGTTTCCTTTGCGAAGCTTTCCAGTATATGTTTGACAATATGGATAAAACAACTTCTAACCTAAAGACTTTACAAGATGATACTTTCTTCGGCAAAGAGAAAAAAAATCTCGCATACATCATCGGTATTATGAATATGATTCTTCACGGTATTGACGCACCTAATATTTTACATACTAATACACTCGCTGAAAACTTAAGAGATATTCAGGAAAAAGACAGATATAATGTCATTCTCGCAAATCCACCTTTCGGTGGAAAAGAAAGACCTGAAGTTCAACAAAATTTTGAAATCAAAACCGGTGAAACTGCATTCCTCTTTCTGCAACACATAATTAAAAGTTTAAAAGCCGGTGGCAGAGCTGGTATCGTAATCAAAAATACTTTCCTTAGTAATTCAGATAACGCTTCCGTTTCGCTTAGAAAATATTTACTCGATTATTGCAATCTGCATACTATTTTAGATATGCCCTCCGGAACATTCCTTGGTGCAGGTGTAAAAACCGTTGTTCTCTTTTTCACCAAAGGTGAACCGACAAAAAAAATATGGTATTACCAGTTTACGCCTGGAAGAAGTCTCGGAAAAACTTCATTACTAAATGATAACGACCTTTCAGATTTTATAAGTTTAAGTTCATCAAAAAAAATCACTGAAAATTCCTGGCTTGTTGATATAAAAAACATAGACGAAACCACTTTTGATTTAAGCGTAAAAAATCCAAACCGAAAAGAAGAAACAGACCAAAGAGAACCAAGAGAAATACTTTCCGAAATGAAAACACTAAACAAAGAAACCGAACAAATCCTAAACTCAATCTCAAAACTAATATGAAAAAAGGTTGGGAAATAAAAAAACTCGGCGATGTCTGTGATCTTTCTGCTGGTGGTGATGTACCTAAAAGTAACTTTTCTGATTTACCAAATAAAGAATATTTTATTCCAATTTATGCAAATGGAGAAAAGAACAATGGACTTTATGGTTACACCAATATTTTAAAAGTAGCAAAACCAAGTATAACGATTTCTGCGAGAGGAACAATTGGGTATTCTGTAAAAAGATTGGAACCATTTTATCCTGTTGTTAGATTAATTGTTGTTACACCTAAAAATTACGATGAATTATACTTAGACTATTTATTTTATTATTTAAAAATTATTGATTTTATACATAGTGGGACATCAATTCCACAACTAACTGTTCCTATGATTAAGGATTATGAAATATTAATCCCACCCCTCACCGAACAAAATCACATCGTTTCAATCTTAGATAAATGTTTCGAAAATATTGACAAAGCAATTGAAATCACAAAACAAAACTTAAACAACACAAAACAACTCTTCCAGTCATACCTAAACCAAGTCTTCACCCAAAAAGGCAAAAACTGGCAAACCAAAAAACTTAAAGAAATATGCATTATTCAACCATCAAAAGATGAAATTAAGAATAAGTTAGATAAATCTGATTTAGTTTCTTTTCTTCCTATGGCAGATTTAGAAAGATTCCAATATGAAATAAAACCGAAGAAGTTAAGAAAACTAGAAGAAGTGGAAAAGAGCTATACTTATTTTTCTGATAATGATGTTTTACTCGCAAAGATAACTCCTTGTTTTGAAAACGGGAAATTAGGAATTGTTAAAAATTTAATTAATCGTATCGGTTTCGGATCAAGTGAGTTTATAGTTTTTAGATGCAATAATGATTTATTACCTGAATATCTTTTTTATTTTTTAGCAACGCAAAATTTTAAAAATGAAGGGAAAAATAATATGCAAGGAGCTGTAGGACATAGAAGAATCTCTAAAGAATGGATTGAAAATTATAGCATTTCATTTCCTAAATCAATCCCAGATCAAAAAATATTAATTCACAGAATATATATTTTTCTTTCTGAAACTCAAAAACTCGAAAACATTTATAAACAAGAACTTTCTGACTTAGAATCCCTAAAAAAATCTATTTTACAAAAAGCCTTCTCCGGCAACCTAAAAACTTAAAAGAGTATATTATGAAAATAAAACATAACGATTTATACATCCCAAAACTTAAAAATGAAAATCCATTTCAAAATTGCAAATTAGGACGGGATATACATGCAATGAATTTAACTCAAATCGTTAAATCATTTCCTGATGGATTTGTTTTATCAATTAACAATGAGTGGGGCGCGGGAAAAACAACTTTTGTTAAAATGTGGCAACAATATCTAAGCAATAATGGATTTAAAACTGTTTATTTTAACGCTTGGGAAAATGATTTTGATACAAACCCATTAGTTGCATTAGTAGCTGAATTAGAACCGATTATTAAAAGTAAACCGAAATTTAAAAAAGTAATGGATAAAGCCGGAAAAATCGGATTTAATATTTTACCGGCAGTAGCAAAGGGAATTTCTAATAAACTTAGTGGTTCAGAAGATTTTGCAAATGTTGTGGAAGTAATAATTAAAAGTTCTACAGAAATTTTTACAAATGAAGTAAACATTTATAATGAAAAGAAAAAAAATATTAATGAATTTAGATCTTTATTAACAAAATTTATTCAAGAAAAAACTGAAGATAAACCATTAGTTTTTATTATTGATGAATTAGACAGATGCCGTCCTGATTATGCTGTTGAAGTTCTGGAACAAATAAAACATCTCTTCTCCGTCGAAGGGATTGTTTTTGTTTTATCTATTGATAAAATACATTTAGCATCTTCAATTAAAGGTTTTTATGGAAGCCCTGATATAAATACAGACGAATATCTTCGTAGATTCATAAACTTAGAATATACTCTTCCACAACCTAATACAAATAATTTTGTTTATTATTTATATGAATATTATCAATTCGATGATATATTAACAAAAATAAATTCAGTATATTTTAAAGAGAATTTTTTAAAAGCAATTATTATAATTTTTAATAAAAGTAATTTATCATTAAGAAAACAAGAAAATATTTTTGCAATGACAAGATTAGTTATGACTTGTTTTAAGGATAATTGGTTTCAATTTTTGTTAATAATATTTATAATTATTACAATAAAAATTACTAAACCTGTAGTTTATTTTAAAATAAGAAGTCATAATTTAGATATTAAATCCTTATTAAATGAATTAGAAGTGTTGTTTGAAATCAAAGAAGTGAATGATTGTGCATATTATATATTTAGAAATGTAATTTGGTTAATATTCTTTTACAATAACAATCTAAACATTAGTTCGTCAGCAGAAAATTATAAAAATTTGTTTCTTTTAAGAGAAAATGAAATTATGCCAATGTTTAAATCAAACTTGATGAGCAATGATAATATCAAATCAATTATGAGTGATTTTTTGAACTATGAGTTTAAAGGTATAAAATTATCTGCACTTATAGAAAAAATAGAATTAAAAGATCCAATTTTTATTAACGATTAAAAATAAAATTTAATTAATTTATGTTTATTTTATTATTTGATTGTTATTTGATTGCAATTAGAAAATTAAACCAAAATCATCATATTTAAGTCTTTTATATTTGATTCTTATTTGATAATATTAAACTTATGAACGAATCCGAAACCAGAACTGAATATATACTTACAGCTTTGCGAAAATCCGGTTGGGGTTCCGTTTCCGGTAGCCGTATCCGAGAAGAATACCCTATCTCCATCGGTCGCCTTATCGGTCAAGGCAAAAGAACTAAACCCAAAAAAGCAGATTATCTTTTGCAATATAAAAATTTAAACCTCGCTATTATCGAAGCTAAAAGTATTGATAAATATTATACCGAAGGTGTCGGACAAGCAAAAGAATATGCAGGCAAACTTAACATCCGTTTTACTTATAGCACAAACGGAAAAAATATCTATCAGATTGATATGCACAAAGGTATTGAAAACGATGTTGATAAATTTCCTACCCCCGATGAACTCTGGCAAATGACCTTTGAAGAATCTGAAAAACAAAATGATGATATAAATGAATGGAAAAATAAATTATTCTCCGTTCCTTTTAATAATAACGGTGGTTTATGGCAACCAAGATATTATCAAGAGCTTGCCGTTAATAATGCTGTCGAGGCAATCTCTAATAATCAAAACAGAATTTTATTAACTCTCGCTACTGGTACGGGCAAAACTGCTATCGCTACTCAAATTGTCTGGAAACTTTTTAATACAAAATGGAACATTAACAAAGATGGTCTCAGAACTCCACGCATATTATTTCTCGCTGATAGAAATATTCTTGCAAATCAGGCTTTCAATGCTTTTTCATTTTTTGAAGATGACGCTCTCGTGAGAATTAGCCCCGATGAGATTAAAAAAAGAGGCAAAGTCCCAAAAAACGGAAGTATCTTTTTTACCATTTTCCAAACTTTTATGAGCGGTCCAGATAACTCTCCTTATTTCGGCGATTACCCAAAAGATTTTTTTGATTTAATTATAATTGATGAGTGTCATCGTGGTGGAGTTAATGACGAAAGCACTTGGAGACAAATCCTTGAATATTTCTCCCCTGCTTATCAGATTGGATTAACCGCAACACCAAAAAGAGAAAATAACAACGATACTTACAAATATTTCGGTAATCCTGTTTATATCTATTCTCTCAAAGAAGGTATAAATGATGGATATCTTACACCTTTCAAAGTGAAAGAAATTAAAACTACAATTGATGAATATATATATACTTCAGATGATACCGTTACCGCCGGAATAATAGATAAAGATAAAAAATATGTTGAAGCTGATATGAACAAAATTATTGAAATAAAACAACGTGAAGAATACAGAGTTAAAATTCTCTTAAATCATATAAATCAAAACGAGAAAACTCTCGTTTTCTGTGCATCTCAAAATCACGCTTTGGCTATCCGTGATTTGATTAATCAATATTCTAAATCTCAAAATCCTGATTATTGCCATAGAGTAACAGCTGATGATGGTCTTATTGGTGAACAACATTTAAAGCATTTTCAGGATAACGAAAGAAATATTCCAACTGTTTTAACAACTTCTCAAAAGTTAAGCACAGGAGTAGATGCGAGAGATGTCCGTAATATTGTTTTACTTAGACCTGTAAATTCAATAATCGAGTTTAAACAAATAATCGGTAGAGGAACCCGTTTGTTTGACGGGAAAGATTTCTTCACAATTTTTGATTTTGTAGAAGCTCATAATCATTTCCACGATAAGGAATGGGATGGTGAACCGGAAGAAGTAGAACAAATAGAGCCGGAACCTTGTCCGATTTGTAAAGAAATTAATTGTGTTTGTGTAAAAGAAGGCGATGGAGTATATGACGATCCAACCGGAGATATTACTGACCCTCCTCCTCCAAATCCACCTCCTCCCCAGATAATCAAAGTAAAACTTTCGGATGGAAAAGTAAGACAATTCCAAAGTATGGTAAAGACTTCTTTTTATAGTCCTAACGGAAAACCAATTTCTGCAGAAGAATTTTTGCGTTCGCTATTTGGTACATTACCTGAACTATTTAAAAACGAAGATGAACTAAGAAAAATATGGAGTAAACCTGACACTCGTAAAATTCTTCTTGATGCTTTATCGGATAAAGGATTTACAAGAGTGCAATTAACAGAATTTCAAACTTTATTAAACGCTGATAGAAGCGATTTATATGATGTACTTTCTTATATTGCATTTAATTCTAAAATACTTCAGCGAACTGAAAGAGCAACCAACGCAAAAATTCATTTAATAAATTATGATTCCAAACAACAGGAATTTTTAAATTTTGTTTTAAACCAATATGTTAATGAAGGTGTTGATGAACTTGACGACGCTAAAATCGGCGACCTATTAACCCTTAAATATCATGCTCTTGATGATGCAAAACGAGAACTTGGAGATATTAAGACAATCCGTGAATCATTCATCAACTTTCAATCCCATCTCTATGATAACAACATAGCAGTATAAATTTTAACCAAATGCCAACAAAATCAAATAACAAAAACATAGTGCTACATCAAAATCCAACACAAAAAGATACCTACTACAAATTCCGAAATTTCGATAATATGGAGTATTTGTTAGACATTTTCTTAAATCAAAGACTATATGCCGCTAGATTTGACAGACTTAATGACCCTCTTGAAGGATATTATAATGCAAGCTCATACGAAAATATATTAGTTAATAATATAAGAAATAGTAAACTTTCCTTGAGGATTTGTTCAGCAACTAATAAATATTCTATTACTGGTGAAGGAAATAATAATTTTGACAATATTTATAACTTATATAATTGGATATTTTATTCAAATAGTGGGAAAGGTTTCGCTATTGAATTTGAAGTAATAGATGACAAAGATGTTGAAACTAAAGAAATTAAGTATTTAGAAAAAAACAATTATTTGAATACTATTAAAAATAAAATAGGTGAGATTAAAAGTAAAATCAAACAGGCAAAAATAATTTTAACTCATAAAGTAGAATTATTTAAGAATGAGTGTGAAATCCGATTATTCAAAAAGGTTAATAGTAATGAAAAACATGCTTTTGTAAAAATTAAAATTAAAAAAATTTATTTAGGATATGACATAAATGAGACTAAAAAGTCAATTATAAATGCTATAATAGATAATTATAATATTTGTCAGAGTTCTGAAACTAAAATAGAGATTGAGAAAATCAAAAGGGATATTTTAATTGATAAATTTTTGGAATTAAATTTATGGATTTCTAGTAAATAATTAAATAAACAATTATTTTATTCTTTACCAAACACTTTTAATTACAAATCACTTACGAAAATCTAATCTTATGAAAGCGGTTATTTGCACGGCTTATGGGTCGCCCGATGTATTGAAATTTATTGAAATTGATAAACCTGTTCCGCGTAAAGATGAAATCCTCATTAAAATTTTTGCGACTGCGGTTAACTCCGGTGATGTCAGAATCAGAGGGCTTGATGTAACAGGATATCAGAAAATTCTTATGAAGCTTTTCGTCGGCTTTTCTAAACCAAGAAAACAAATTTTGGGGAATGTCTTTTCCGGTGTTGTGGAATCCGTTGGCGAAAATGTAAAAAAGTTTTCTGCAGGTGATGAGGTCTTTGGGATGACGGGCTTTAAATTTGGAACTTACGCTGAATATATTTCTCTTCCGGAAAAATCAATTATTTCAAAAAAACCTGCGAACGCTACTCACGAGGAAGCGGCTGCTATTATTTTTGGCGGACAAACTGCACATTATTTTTTACACAAAACAATAAAGTCAAACTTTGATAATCTTAATAATTCGAAAATTTTGATCTACGGTGCTACGGGCTCTGTCGGAAGCTCTGCTGTTCAAATTGCTAAATTTTACAATGCTGATATTACCACCGTTTCAAGCGAAAGCGGAAATGATTTGCTCTCCCGTCTTGGCGTNNGGTTGAGAAAAAAATATTTTATGATAAGGAAGATTTTACCAAAGTGAATGAAAAATTTGATTTAATTTTTGATGCGGTTGGAAAAATTTCAAAAAATAAATGTAAGGGTTTATTAAACGATTCCGGGAAATTAATTACTGTTGGCGGAATGGATGTTGCATCGGAAACCATAACGCAATTGGAATTTTTGGCAGGACTTTTTGATAGCGGAAAGCTCGACGCTGCAATTGACAGGATTTATCCTTTCGGGGAAATAGTCGAAGCCCACAGATACACAGACACCGGCAGAAAGAAAGCAAATGTTGTTTTAAAAATGTAAGTTTTATCTAAATTGGATTTAATTTTCACCACTATAAAATATTTACCACGAATTTTCACTAATTNNNTCCAAGAGACTCCTGCGGGAGTGGAAACGAATTGAAAATTTAATTAATCTATAAAATATAAATTTAATCCTCACTACCCGAAAGGGCAATCAAATTAAGCGAATTTCACAAACATAAGAATTTATAAGCAATCAAAACGACATATCAAGAATCAGATTTAAATAAATCAGGACAATCGAAAACATTGAAAAAATTCCCTATTCTCTCGTGGATTGACACTCAATAATATTTATTTTATTATATAATAGCATAAATTAAGGTAGCCTGAAATGCCGATAAAAAAAATAATNNTCCACCTCTCAATTCGCCTATTCTCAAGTTCCGGATATTGCTTGGGTTGAAAGATATAATGGTTCAGCCAATAATATTGATGGAGCTGAAGATATGGTTATAGATGAGCAAAATAATATTTATGTATTAAATTTTGCTTATGATTCACTTACTAACTATGATTATGTTTTAATTAAATATAATAGTTTTGGTGTCAGGCAATGGATTGTAAAATATAACCATATAGGAAATTCCAATGATGTTGCAAGGAAAATTAAAATTGATAAAAACGGAAATTTATATGTAACCGGGTCTTGTAACGAATTAGGAGCTTATAAGGACATTGTAACAATTAAATATAATAATAATGGAGTTCAGCAATGGGTGGCAGTTTATAACAGTCAGTATAATCATAATGATGAAGCAAAAGACATGGCAATTGACAGTTTAGGGAATATTTTTATTACAGGAAATATGCATGTAGATGAATATAATAGTGATATTGTTACTATTAAATATAATAAAGAAGGTGTACGACAATGGGTTACATTTTATTCTGAAATTCATTTCGCAGATGATGAAGCAAGAGCAATTACCATTGATAACAACGGATATATTTATGTTGCAGGTTATAGTGTAAGTTTCGAAAGTTATATTTTAATACAAATAGTAAAATATGATACGAGAGGAAATTTTATTTGGAGCAGATACAATCATGGAGGTTATTTCAAATGGATTGATTCGGATATTGATATAGCAGTAGATATTAATAATAATTTAATTATTTCGGGGCATAAAAGATTTGTATCGAATGAATTTACGGATGTTATAACGCTTAAATATAAATCAAATGGTGATATGTTATGGGCTGCTCGATATGAAAGTCCGGATAGTAGCAATGATGCTCCAACTTGTATGATTCTTGACAGTTTAGGAAATATTTATATAGCAGGATTAAGTGTTTCAACTACCCCGATTGTAAGTATTGATTTTCTTACAATAAAGTATAATTCAAATGGTGTGCAGCAATGGGTACAAAAATATAATGGAGTTGGTAATTCCGAAGATATAGCTACCGCAATAACTCTTGATAAGTATGGAAATATTTATGTAACAGGAAGAAGTATTGTAAGTATAGATAATTTTAACATAGTTACAATTAAATATGGTACTGATGGGTCTGAATTATGGAAAATCAGCTATAACGGAACTGCAAATATGTCTGATATGCCAAGCTCAATAGCTCTCGACAAAAATAATAGTGTTTTGGTTGCAGGTGGCAGTATTGGTGTCGGAACAGGTTTAGATATGCTTTTAATTAAAATTGCTCAGCTTGTTAATATTCAATACATATCTAACGAAATTCCCGGTAAGTATTCATTGAAGCAGAATTATCCGAATCCATTTAATCCGACCACGACTATTAAGTTTGATATTCAAAAGCAGGGGTTTGTAACTTTGAAAGTTTATGATTTGCTTGGAAAGGAAGTCTCAACTCTTGTGCGTGATAATTTACTACCGGGTTCATATAAAGCAGATTTCACAGCAGAAGGATTAACAAGCGGTGTTTATTTTTATCGACTGGTAACAAATGATTTTTCGGATGTGAAGAGGATGATGTTAATAAAATAAGAAAATCAGAAATGCCGATAAAAAAAATAATTAAAATAATTTTAAAAATGAAAAACTCATTAAAAACAATAGCCCTGTTTTTTATATTGTTTTCCGCCTCTCAATTGGTCTATTCACAAAATGTTTCTCAAGAATGGGTTGCGAAATATAACGGTTTTGGATATGGGAATAATGTAGCAACCGATGTTGTGGTTGATAATGATGGGAATATTTATATTACAGGATATAGTTTAGGAAACGGAACAGGATTAGATTTTGCTACAATAAAATATAATTCTAATGGTTTACAATTGTGGGTCGCAAGGTACAATGGTCCTTTTAATAAAAATGATTATGCGAATAGAATTGCAATAGATAATTCAGGTAATGTATATGTAATAGGATTTAGTGTTGATAGTATTGAAATTTATAATTGTAGAATTACTACCATAAAATATAATTCACAAGGTATTCAACAATGGGTTAACAGATATGATGGATTTAACCTTGAAGATGATGCAAAAGATTTAGTAATTGATACTTCAGGAAATGTTTATGTAACTGGATCAAGTAGAGGAATTGATAGTGGTTATGATATTGTTACACTAAAATATAATTCTAATGGCGTACAAGAATGGGTAAGAAGATATAACGGTGTTCAAAATTCTGTTGATTTTTCAAATGCAATAACTATTGATGATTTTGGGAATATATATATTACAGGATCTAGTTATGAAAACTTATCAAATGCTTGCATTACAACAATAAAATATAATTCAATTGGTGAAGTAATATGGATAAAATATTACTGTGATAAAATTAATAGTTCAAACACTGGCCATGATATTATATTGGATAAAGAAGGTAATGTATATATCACTGGTAAAATTCAAGAACTTGCTCCTTTTATTATGCACTATATTACAATAAAATATACATCGAATGGTATTGAACAATGGGCATCTAAATATTTAGGGCAAGAATATGGATTTTTAAATGAATCTAATGTGATAGCTGTTGGCTCTAAAGGTGATGTATTCATTACCGGCACGAGCGAAAGTTATGATTCTGAAATGGACTTTGCCACGATTAAATACAATTCTGATGGAGTACAGCAATGGGTTAGAAGATATAGCGGATCTTCAAATAGTTGGGATTATGCTACCGAATTAGTTATCGATAGTGATGATAATATATATGTAACAGGTTCTTCATCAGTATGTTCTAACTCAAATTATAACTATGCTACAATAAAATATAATTCTGAAGGTGTTGAGCAATGGGTTAAAACTTATAATGGCTCTGGAAACAGAAATGATTGGCCTAATTCTATTGCAATTGACAGATTTAATAACATTTATGTAACGGGTTATAGTGATAGTACTATTCTAAGTGAAACAAGTGCATTTGCGACTATCAAATACTCTCAATCAGTTGGTATTCAAAACATATCTAACGAAATGCCTGAAAAATATTTGTTAATGCAAAATTATCCGAATCCGTTTAATCCGACGACGACAATAAAGTTTGATATTCAAAAGCAGGGGTTTGTAACTTTGAAAGTTTATGATATGCTTGGAAAGGAAGTTTCAACTCTTGTGAGTGATATTTTACAACCGGGTTCATATAAAGCAGACTTCACTGCAGAAGGATTAACAAGCGGAGTTTATTTTTACCGATTGGTAACAAATGATTTTTCGGATGTTAAGAGGATGATGTTAATAAAATAACGATTGTTAATTTAATAAGAATTTGAATAATTTATTTGTAAGATTCACCACGAATTTCCCCGAATTTTACGAATTTCACAAATGATTGCTGAAGAGTTAGGGTTAAAAAATTAAAAATAATAATTTTTAAACACGCAGGAGTCCTTTAAAAGAGATTCCTACGGGAGAGATTGTAGTTTTGAATATAAGGAAATCTTTTAAGATTATAATGGGATTCTTCAGTCGCAAGCTCCTTCAGAATGACAGTACCTAATTTGAAATTGATTATAAAACTCTCACTACCCTGTAAGAGCAAGCGAATTTTCACTATTTTTACGAATTACACGAATGGTTACTGAATATTTGAAGTGCACTAATTAAAAAATCATATATAAATACGCTGGAGTCCTTTTCAAGAGACTACTGCGGGAGAGAAAGGAGACTTCTGCGGAAGTGAACACAAGTTATTTTACAATTATTCCGATGTGTTCATAAATTGATAGTAATATAAAATTATTTTAAATTGTAATTCTTCTTTAATTATTAACTTAACTAATTCTATTTAATGGAAGCTACTCAAATTACTATTAGTGCGGATATAAATGCTGACTTAAAAAAGGTTTGGGATTATTACACTAAGCCGGAACATATTGTTAACTGGAATTTTGCATCTGACGACTGGTGCTGTCCAACGGCAAGCAATGACCTGAAAATTGGCGGGAAATATATTGCACGAATGGAAGCAAAAGACGGAAGTTTTGGATTTGATTTCTCCGCTACATATACAAACATTAATCCTGAGAAAGAAATTTCTTACAAATTGGATGAAGAAAGACAAGTTTTAACGACATTTGAAAATAAAGATGGCGTTACAAAAGTTACAACAAGTTTTGAAGCAGAAAGCTCAAATCCGATTGAAATGCAAAGGGATGGATGGCAAGCGATTCTAAATAACTTTAAAAAATATACCGAACAAAATTAAATTAAAATAATATGGAAACTATAAAATTTGAAATTAAAATAAATGCGGATGCAAAAAAAGTTTACAGGACTATGCTCGGATTGGACTCGAGAGATACTTATAATGAATGGACAGCTGAGTTTAGCCCGTCATCAACCGTTGAAGGTGATTGGCAAAAAGGTTCTAAGATGCTTTTTGTCGGATATGACNNATATGACTCGACCGGAAAAAGAGGAGGAATGGTTTCAGTGATTGAAGAAAATATTCCTGATGTTTATGTTTCGATAAAACATATCGGAGTATTAGACGGTGATAATGAGATTAATGAAGGAGAAGCGGTGGATAAATGGGCGGGCAGTTTGGAAAATTATTTTTTTGAAGAAGATGGAGGCGTTACTACGGTGAGAGTTGAGTGTGATACTGTGGATGAGTATAAAGATTTTTTTGATACAGCATGGCCAAAAGCTCTGAACAAACTAAAAGAAATTTGTGAAAAATAAATTTAACATTTATATAAATGCCGGAAATATCAAAAGACATAATAATTTACAATAAATCACTTGGTGAATCTGATTTTGAAATTTGTGAAATTCTTGCCAATGAAATAAACAATTCATTGAAGAAAGCGGAAAATAAAATATGGCACAGACATCCTGTTTGGTTTCTTGACGGAAACCCAATAGCGGGTTACAGTAAACTCAAAAACTGTGTACGACTTTTATTTTGGAGCGGACAGTCATTTGAAGAGGAAGGACTTGCAAAGGAAGGAAGTTTTAAAGCGGCTGAGGCGAGATATACATCAGCAGATGAGATAAACCTGAAAGACCTTAGACGGTGGCTAAAAAAATCAAAGGAAATTCAATGGGATTATAAAAATATTGTGAAACGAAAAGGAAGATTGGAGAGAATAAAGTAAAAACTATTTTATTTCTTTTTCGAGTTTTTCGAGGAGCCACTCACGATACATAAGCGGACCTGATTTTTTTGCTTCGGCATAAACGGCATAGTCAACTTCCCTATTTGCAGCTTTATCATTTAAAAGTTTGGAGTAAAATTTTATAAACTTATGAAAATATTCCTCATAAACAGGATTAACAATTAAATCTTTTTTTGAAATAAAATGCCGAAAAGACTCAACACTTCGCAAAGCCATATCATAATCTTGCATTTCATAATATATCATCATATTGATAACACGAATATCCAGTTTTGAAAAATCATCAGTATAACCAACCTTTGCAAGATGCGTAAGAGCTTTATCGTAATTTTTCTGATAGAGATTAATAAAAGCGTAAAAATAATTATATAAATTCAAACTGAACTCGGAATTTAATTTTTTATAATTTTCTTCTATGAATTTTTTGAGCCAATCGTATTCTTTGACAATCAATGCGTTATTTGCGATGTTATAAAAAGTCTGCTCGCCAAACTCGATAGTATCGCCAAGTGTAAAAATATTTTTTTCGAGTAAAAATTTATTTAACTCAAAAGATTCAACATTATATTTTTTTCCTTTTTTATATAAACCTCCATAGATAAAGTTCAGAAGAAATGTACCCATATTATGTTTTTCTTCCATACTGAACTCATCAATATATTTATAAATTAATTCTTTAAGTTTTTTATAAAGCTCTTCATCTTCATTATTAATTCTTGCAAGAAAAGCATAATAAAATATATTGAATTTTTCGAGAGATG
The DNA here is from genome assembly GCA_002455255.1 of Candidatus Tepidiaquacellales bacterium UBA6667. Taxonomy (GTDB): domain Bacteria; phylum Bacteroidota; class Ignavibacteria; order Tepidaquicellales; family Tepidaquicellaceae; genus UBA9002. Next base: position 68,200 of record DKKL01000011.1, read on the forward strand.
GGTTTGAGTCTAAAAAAGAACCATAATCCATAAATTTATCCAAAGAAATTTCAAGAGGATGAATTTCTTTTAATTCCTTTTTTTTACGGATGGTTTCGAGATCGAACCGACATTTGAATAGAGTTAAAGTTTGATATTTCAAAAGAGTTTCAAAAATATTAATAAGCACTTTTGAAGCAAGCTCCCGATTTCCTGTATAAATCAATTGATTATGATAAAGGTCAAGAATTCTTAATTTATTAATGTAATATTTTTCGTTTATATCAGTTTCGGTTTCATAAATTTTTAGTTCGGCGTTTATCAGCTTACCTGCCAAATCAAAATTTTTAACATTATGCAGATATTCAATTGTCAGAATTTTTTCTTCATTAGAATTCTGAACAGCTTTTGTAGATATGTACTGCAAAGCGAGATCAAAAAGTTCAGACATATAGTTTTTCATCATTTGATGATTATAAGTTTTACTTTTTGAATCGAGCTTTTTAAAAACAACTTCTTTATTTAAATTTTTATTATCGAGATCAGTGCGATATTTATATATTACTTCATAGAGTCTTATAAGATTTTTACCTGAATTATAAAAAGGAGAGTTAACAAAATTGCGAAATGACTTAAAATCATCCTCGTTAAATGATTTTAAAAGTGAAAATAATTTGGAATTATGCACTTACTGAAATTTCAGATAAATTACTAAAAATTAATAACTTATGATATAAAAATATAAAAATACAGCTTATTTTATAAGAATTTTTACTTGGGGTAATAAATTATGCTGATTAATTTGCGTCAGACAGCATAACTAAAATGATTATTCTTAAAAACACAGACAGCAAAAAAATTTTAACAAAAAAACATAAAGGGAATGATTTATTTCTTTTATGCTGTCGGAGAGGTATGGTAAAATTTGCCATACCTCTTTTTTTTAAAAAAAATTTAAANNTATGTTAATTAACATATTAATAATAAATCGCGATTCATTCAGTCAAAGCACTCAATGGACAAACTTTTTTAACAATTTGTCTTTCACAGAATTTGCAAATACGGCAACTGATAATTCAGGTAATATTTATTATTGTGGTTCAACTGCAGGAGGAATACCTACGATGTCCCGATTCTGGAAGTATAATAGTTCAGGAACTATGATAACAACAGGTAATTTATTTGGTCCGTTTGTAAAAGTTCCGAACTGGAAAGGAACAAAAGCATATTCAATAAAAGCGGATAACTCAGGGAATTTTTATGTTGCGGGAGCTACTGACAGTGCAAATTATAATTACAAAGGATACTTAGCAAAATATAGCACAACCGGTGATAGCATTTGGAAAAGATATACAGGTATTAACGACAATGTAGGTTATGTGGAATGGTATGATATGAAATTGGATAATGCAGGGAATATTTATCTTGCTGGGATAAATAATATTCCGGGATTTACACAAACGAGATATATAATTTCTAAATTTAATTCCAATGGTGATTTAATTTGGCAAACCACATATGCACCGGCAAGCAATGCAGAATTTCAGAAAAACGGATTTAACATAATGTTTGATAATTCAGGAAATATTTATGTATCGTCAACGGTAAAGATAGCAGGTTCAATTAATTTTAATTACGGATTAATTAAATTTAACAGTTCAGGAGTATATCAGAGTATAGTATATTTTAACGGAACAGGAAACGGCGATGATATATTAAGTTCATCTGCAATTGATAATTCAGGGAATATATATTTATATGGTAAGAGTTATCAAAGTGCGATGGCAGGAGATGTGATCGCATGTGTAAAATATAATTCGAATTTAGTATTTCAGTGGTCATACTTCACGGGAATTGATCAGGCATTTATAACAAATTTAGCCGGAAATGTTGCAACGGGTTTGAACAATGATGTATATATAACAGGAAGACAAAGAGCCGATGCCCCGAACTACGGATACGGATTTTTGGTAAAATTAAATTCTAATTCAGGTTCGGAAGTTTTCAGAAAAAGATTGGAGTCTTTTAATGATGATATGTTCACAGATGTGAAAGTAACATTGAACGGAACAGTTTATGTAACCGGAGCACTTGGTCATGAATCTCCAAACAATACTATGCAGACGCGTGCATACACGACTGCGGGAGATTCGCTATGGAGTGTTAGTTTAAATTCTGTAACAGATCAAAGAATAAGACCATTTAATTTAAATATGGGATTGGGAAATGAAATATTTGTATCCGGATTAAATGATGTATCGGTTTCTGATGTGAGAGGATTTATTAGTAAAATAAGCACACTTACGGGAGTAACTAATACAAGTAATTTTCAAGGAAGTGAATTTTCGTTGAGTCAAAACTATCCCAATCCATTTAATCCTTCGACTGAGATAAAATTTAGAATTGCGAAAAGTTCGTACACGACTTTGAAAGTATATGATGTAATTGGAAAAAAAGTTGCGGAATTAATGAATAAGGAATTGACTGCGGGAGAGTATGAAATTACATTTAACGGAAGAAATTTAAATTCCGGAATATATTTTTACAGATTAGAGAGCGGAGGATTTACTGAAACAAAGAGAATGATATTGATAAAGTAAGAAGATTACAAAGGGGCGAAAGCCCCTTTTTTTATTTTAGAAGAATCATTTTTCGTGTAGAAGAAGAATTTTCAGATGAAAGTTTTATATAATAAACTCCTGACGGAAATTCAGACATATTTATTGAATATAAATATTCACCTCCATTATAAAATAAATTATTGATAGCGGAGATGACTTCCTTACCGTTTAAATCAAAAACTTTTAAAGATACCGTTGAACTTTTTGGTATTGAAAAGGAAATATTGGTTGAAGGATTGAACGGATTAGGATAATTTTGTTTTAGTTCAAATTTATCAGGGATAATATTTGATATCGTAATAATATTTGTAAGTGTTGTATCTCCGTAAACTATGCCATTGAGAACGCAACCGGTTAGATTAGCAAAATTCCTACATGGAGGAGGTTCGCCTGAGCAGTATTTTATCAAACCAACATCAGTCATATATTCTGCATTTGCATAAGTTAACCCATCATGAAGAAATATTTTTCTATGTTTATTAGTAAAACCCAAGAGACCGGCAGGATACATAGAAAGAATACATCTTCTAATCGAAAATGTGTTCAGATTACAGTTTATTTGTCTTCCGACTGCAGAACTTAGACTATCAATAATTTTATCATTAGGAAAGATACCACAACCGTTTCCGTCCGCTCTTTTAATTAAACAAGTTGAAGCAGAGTCATATCTAACCCAACCTGTATATGTAGATAAATATGAAGGTGTAAAGTAAAAATATTTTTTCCCTTCGATGATTGAATCTTTTGTAATTTTTACTTTGAATTTAAATGAACTGATAGGCAGTTCAGTAAAATTATAATAAGTCCATTCATTACCGACTTCTAACGGAAAAAATCTATGAGAAATAGAATCCTGAGCAGAAACCGAAGAATTAAAAATTAAAAAAATAAATAAAAGGGCGAAGTTTTTCATAAGTTTAATTTTTCTAAAACTTAAAAATAAAAAAATAGAATTTCAAGAGGATTAGGTGGGAAGAAATTTAATGAAATAAATTGAGCTAATGAGGGGATTTGAACCCCTGACCTGCTGATTACGAATCAGCTGCTCTACCAACTGAGCTACATCGGCGACGCGGCGCACCTTGTAAACGGGCCCCGCTGGGCGCGCAAGCAAAAACTCGGGGTCCGTCCGCGACCCGCGGCGACCCCGTCTCGACCGCTGGGCCACGTCATGGCGCGGTCTTCGCGTCTTCGGTCGGCAGCGGCTCGAGGCCCACGACCCGACGGATGAGCCAGCGGCCGAGGTAGATCTGCGGCGTCAGGATGAGGGCGATGACGAACTTCAGGACGTAGCCGGTCAGCGCCGTCCTGATGACGAAGTCGAGAGAGGCGACCTCACCCCCTGTAAGTCCCTGCGCCACCTGGAAAAACAGGATGGTAATGACGAAGCTGTCGAAGAGCTGCGAGACCACCGTCGAGCCGGTCGCGCGCAGCCACACGTAGCGCCCGCCGGTCAGCCGCTTGAAGAAGCCGAAGACCGCGATGTCGAGCAGCGACCCGAGCAGGAACGCCACGATCGAGCTGAGCGTCATGAGCGCGGACCCTCCGAAGATGAGCTCGAAGCTGCGCTCGTCGGCCGTGCCCGGGATGCCCTCCATGATGGGCAAGGCCCGCGCGACGCTGATGAGGACGAAGCCGAAGAGCGCCATCCAGAAGGAGACCCACGCGATGAAGCGCGCCGCTTTGCGCCCGTAGAACTCGTTGATCAGGTCGTTCAACAGGAAGGTCACCGGGAACGCGAGCATGCCGGCCGTGTGCTCGATCCCGAAGGGGCCCGAACCCACGTCGAGCTCGAAGCGGAAGAGCTTGACCCCGATGACGTTGGCGATGATCAGCGCGGCGATGTTGATCGACGCGAGCACGAAGTAGACGCGCGCCCGCTTGTCCCCGATGACCGTCTCGCCGCTCGTGCTCATCCAAGCCTCCGCTCGCCGCCTGCTCGCAGGCCCCGCGGCGACCGCACGGCGTGCCGGACGACCCTCGCCGACAACCCAGCCCCGCGCAAGCGAGCGACCGGGTCTGGCCCCTTCCGGCCTTGTCGAGCGGCCATGAGCCGTCTAAAGGACACCCATGGGTCTGCTCGAAGGCAAACGAATCCTCCTCGGCGTGGCCGGCGGCATCGCCGCCTACAAGAGCCCGGAGCTCGTCCGCCGCCTGAAAGAGGCTGGCGCCGACGTGACCGTCGCGCTGACCGCGGCCGGCGCCCAGTTCGTCTCGCCGCTCTCCCTCGAGGTCGTCTCGGAGCACCCCGTCGCCCAGTCCCTCTGGGAGCCGCTCCAGACCTCGCGCGGCTCGCGCATCGCGCACACGGATCTCGGCCTCGACGCGGATCTCATCGTGCTCGCCCCGGCCACGGCCGACCTCATC
>DKKL01000061.1 GCA_002455255.1 Candidatus Tepidiaquacellales bacterium UBA6667
TGCATCGTTTTGGACGGATGTGAAAATCAATTAATTTCAGAAAACTTTCTTCATTTCAAATCAAAACTTTATTAATTAAATTAAGGTTCTAAGTAATATATTTAATAATAAATAACTTAAAATAATTATGTACGGTGGCGGAAATATTTTTGAAAAACCTGAAAATGAAATTCAGGAAGATCCTGTAAAACTTGCGGAATTTGAAGCCAGAATTTTAGCCGGTGAAAAAATCGAACCGACGGATTGGATGCCAAAAGAATACAGAAAACAATTGATAAGAATGATTGAGCAACATGCTCATTCTGAAATTATAGGTGCATTACCTGAAGGAACATGGATTACGAGAGCACCGGGATTTAGAAGAAAACTTGCACTTATGGCAAAAGTTCAAGATGAAGTTGGTCATGCTCAATTGCTTTACAGTGCTGCTGAGACATTAGGCAAACCCCGTGAAGATATGATAAATGATTTAATTTCAGGTAAATCAAAATACTCAAACGTTTTTAATTATCCTGCTGTTACTTGGGCTGATACTGCAATTATTGCTTGGCTCATTGATGCAGGAGCTATTATAAATCAGGTTGCAAATTCAAAAGGGTCTTATGGACCTTACTGCAGAGCATTGGAAAGAATTTGCCAGGAAGAATCTTTCCATCTGAAATATGGTCATGATAATGTAGTTTTCCTCGCAACCGGAACACAAAAACAGCGACAAATGGTTCAGGAAGCTCTCAACAGATGGTGGCCTCCGATTATGCATTTTTTCGGTCCTTCAGATAAAATTTCTGTTCACACTGAAACTCTAATGAGATGGAAAGTTAAAATGGCAAGTAATGATGATATGAGACAAAAGTTTCTTGATATGTATGTTCCGAAAATATGGGATTTAGGATTAACAATCCCTGATCCTAAACTAAAGAAGAATGAAGAAACCGGAACTTGGGAATATACTGAACCGGATTGGAAAGAATTTAAAAGAGTGATAAATGGTGACGGACCTTGTAATGCCGAAAGACTTGCTGTGAGAAAAATGTCTGAAGAAAAGGGAAAATGGGTAAGGGAAGCTTTGTTAAACAGAAATGAAATGTATTCTGTACCTTTAAGTTAATTATAAAAATTAAAATTGATAAATGCCCGCTTTCGCGGGCATTTTGTTTTATATAATATGCCGATAAAATCTATCGATCCGAGAATAACTCGTGCAAATATAGAAATTCAGGAAAAGGATTCGCAAACAGGCGAACAAGTATTAAAAAAACTTGACCACTGGCAAACGTATGAAGTTTTTGCTCAGAATAAACGAGGTGAACATTATTCTCATGTGGGTTCTTTGCATGCTCCAAATCCTGAAATGGCATGGATACTTGCCAAAGAACAATTTGGAAGAAGAAATAAAATTACGGGGATTTGGATAACAAAGACTTCCGACATTTTCAGCGTTACAGAAAATGAAGAAGAAATGTTTGAACTGAATTCAGAAAAAGTGTATAGAGAAGCAGGTGGATATAAAGTTATGGATAAGATTAATAAGTTTAAAAAGCAAAACAAAAAAGGAAATTAGAGATTGAGCAGTCAAACTGAAATTTATTCGGATTATAAAGAATTAAATGAAGAACAACTAAAAGGTGTTAAGGATTTGATTTTTAAAATGGCTGATGATGAATTAATTTTAGGGCATAGAAATTCAGAATGGACAGGTCTCGGTCCTATACTTGAAGAAGATATTGCGTTTTCTTCAATGGCACAGGATAAGTTAGGCCAAGCACAAGCATTATACCTTTTGTTAAATCAAATGGATGAAAAAGATCCTGATACACTTGCATTTACAAGAAATGAAAATGAATATAAATGTTGCCATTTTGTTGAATATCCTATCGGAGAATATGATTTCAGTTTAATGAGACATTTTCTTTTTGATGCTGCTGAAGCATTACGATACAATTCTTTAATTAACTCTTCATTTGCACCGCTTGCTAACCTCGCAAAAAAATTCAGAGGTGAAATAAGATACCATACTCTACATTCTGAAGTTTGGATAGATCAGTTGAGCAAAGCAACAGAAGAAAGTAAAGCAAGGATGCAAACTTCATTAAACGAGTGTATGCCTTTAGCATTAGGTATTTTTGAACCATCTGAGTATGATGAACTGTTAATGAATTCCGGAGTTTTTACAGGTGAAGAAAATTTAAAATCAGGATGGTATGAACATATTCAGTTTGTATTGCAAAATGCAGGTTTAAAGGTTCCTGAGTTAAGCGAAATTATACCATCATTTGGCGGTCGGAAAGGATATCATACAGAATATTTGAAACCATTGTTAGATGAAATGTGTGAAGTTTATAGAATTGATCCGGAAGCTGAATGGTGAATAAAATAGTATTTTTAAATAATGGATAAAGAAGAAATTCTCGAAATATTGCAGGTAGTTAAAGATCCGGAAATTCCCAATTTATCTATCGTTGACCTTGGAGTTATTACCGGAATTGAAATTGAAAATAAAAATCTGAAAATAATTCTTACTCCAACTTTTTCCGGATGTCCGGCTTTGAAAGTTATGGAGGAAGATATAAAAAGTGCTATTAAGGATTTACCTTTTGAAAATAAAGAGGTTTCTGTAAGTTATGATACGCAATGGAGTTCAAACTTAATTAGCGAAAGAGGGAGAAAGATTTTAAAAGAATCGGGGTTTGCACCTCCTCCTCATATTAACGGACTCGTACAAATTGATATTTTTAAAAAAGTTAAATGTCCGTTTTGTGAATCAGATAATACTAATATGCAAACTCCCTTTGGTCCTACTTTGTGCAGGGCAATTCATTATTGTAATAATTGTAAACAGGCATTTGAACAATTCAAACCTGTCTGATTTAATTTGAAAATTAAAAGAAAGTATTAATTATTTTTATGAGACTTGAAGATTTAACAGAACAGCAAAAAGAAAAAATTTCCGAATTCGGTGTAAACACATGGTTTGTGCTGGATTTGTTTTCTGAATATAAAAAAGATCCGTCTTCTGTAAATGAAAAATGGCAAAAGTTTTTCAGTGATCTTGATGTTACAGATTTGAATTTTGTACAGCAAACTTCTGCTCCATTGTCTAATAATGGTCATTCACAATCTCAATCAAAATCAGATTCAACCGGCAGTGTTGTGAAGCAACTTCCGGTTAATATGCCAAAACCTGCCGAAGGAGAAGAAGCAGTTGTAATAAGAGGTGCAGGTGCGAGAATTATTGATAATATGAATAATAGTTTATCAATACCTACTGCTACTACTTTCCGTACAATTCCGGTTAAAATACTTGAGGAAAACAGAATTATAATAAATCAACATCTGAAAAACACAGGCAGAGGAAAAATATCTTTCACTCATATTATTGGGTGGGCTATTATAAAAGCGATTGGTTCTGTTCCTGTTATGAATAATGCATTCAGTATATTAAATAATGAACCGGTTCTAATAAAAAAAGGAAATGTAAATCTTGGTTTAGCGGTAGATCTTGAAAAAAAAGACGGAACAAGAAGTCTTATAGTTCCGAATATTAAAAATGCAGATAAGATGAATTTCTCAGAATATTTTGATGCATATAATGAAATAATTAACAAATCAAGAAATAATAAAATAGAAGTTTCAGATTTTCAGGGAACATCAATATCATTAACTAATCCCGGCACTATAGGAACCAATGCTTCTAACCCACGCCTTATGTTAGGGCAGGGTGCAATAATAGCAACAGGAGCAATAGATTATCCTGCTGAATATCAGGCGGTTACTTCTGATGTTATAAATACGCTTGGAATTTCTAAAGTTATGAATATGACTTCAACGTATGATCATAGAATTATTCAAGGTGCTGAATCCGGTATGTTTCTTAAAAAAATTAGTGATTTACTTTTAGGTAAAGAAAATTTTTATGATGAAATATTCAGAGACTTAAAAATTGCTGTTCTTCCTGTTTATTGGAAAAAAGATAACAATACTGATATATCCGGTGCTATTCAGAATTTAAGTGAGGTTGAAAAACAGGCAAAAGTTATTCAGATGATAAATATGTTTAGGGTTAGAGGACATTTGCTTGCTCATCTCGATCCGCTTTCTGAAGTTGCTCATTCACATCCTGAGTTGGATTCTTCTTATTATGGTTTTACTATTTGGGATTATGACAGAGAGTTTATTACTGATGGTCTTGCAGGTTTAAGGACAGAAAAATTACGGGATATACTTGATATACTTTATAAAACTTATTGTGATAAAATTGGTGTTGAATACAGGCATATCCAAGATCCTGAAGAAAAACTTTGGCTTCAGGAAAAAATGGAATCAGTAAAAAATACTCCAAATTTTGTTAATGAACAGAAGAAACAGTTATTGTATAAACTGATGCAGGCGGAATATTTTGAAAAATATATTGATAAAAAATATCTCGGTCATAAAAGATTTTCTCTTGAAGGAAGCGAAACCGTTATTGCTGTGCTCGATCATATTTTAAATCTTGCCGCTGATGATAATGTAATAGAAATAATGCTTGGAATGGCTCACAGAGGAAGATTGAATATTCTCGCAAATATTATCGGAAAATCTATGGAAGCGATTTTCTCAGAATTTGAAGGGAATATAGAAACAGGTAACCCGCAAGGTTCAGGTGATGTGAAATATCATTTAGGTGCTTCGGGTGATTATAAAACCTTAAATAATAAAACAATTAAGGTTGGAATTGCCTCAAACCCAAGTCACCTTGAATTTGTTAACCCTGTTGTCGAAGGTGTTGTTCGTGCTAAACAGTCTAAACTTGGAGAAGATGCAAAACAAAAAGTAATACCGGTATTATTGCACGGTGATTCTGCGTTTGCAGGGCAGGGAATTGTTGCTGAAACTTTGAATTTATCTCAGTTGCACGGTTACAGCACGGGTGGAACTATCCATATTATTATTAATAATCAAATCGGTTTCACAACTTCTCCTGTTGATTACAGGTCAACTGTATATGCTACTGATGTAGCGAAAATGGTTCAGGCACCGATATTTCACGTGAATGGAGACGACCCGGAGTCAACTCTTTGGGTTACTGAAATTGCATATCAATACAGACAAAAATTTAAAAAAGATGTTGTCATTGATGTTTATGGTTACAGAAGACTTGGTCATAATGAAACTGATGAACCTGCTTATACTCAACCGATTATGTATAGGGCTATTAAGGAAAGACCTACAGTAGTAAATCTTTATAAGAATAAGCTTCTGAATGAAAAAGTTATTACAGATGAAGAATATAAAGATATGGAAAAAGATTTAATATCTCATCTTGATGTTCATTATGAAAAAGCTAAAAAAGACAATGAATTTAAAACTGATATTCCTCTCGTTTTATCTGATGATGAAATAAGTGCTATCAAAAATAAAATTTCTACAAAAGTATCTGAAGAAGAATTAAATAAAGTTGTAAATGATTTAACTCTTATTCCGGATGGTTTCAATATACATCCAAAACTTAAAAAATTCATTGATACAAGAAAAGAATTTTTTAATTCAGAAAATCCATCTATTGATTGGGCATTTGCGGAAGCACTTTCTTTTGGGACATTGTTAAACGAAGGTGTTTCTATTAGACTTAGTGGACAAGACAGTGCAAGAGGTACTTTTTCACAAAGACATATAGTTTTAACTGATGTGAACTCAGGTACTGAAATTAATCTTCATACAAATATTAAAACCGAAGCAAAGATTGAAGCATTAGATAGCTCTTTATCGGAAAATGCTGTACTGGGTTTTGAATTTGGTTTTAGTACTGCTGACCCAACTACTCTTGTTATGTGGGAAGCTCAGTTTGGTGATTTTGCGAATGGTGCTCAGGTAATTATTGATAATTTTATTGCAAGTTCATACACTAAATGGGGATTACCGAGCGATATAGTGTTGTTACTTCCTCACGGTCAGGAAGGTCAAGGACCGGAACATTCTTCAGCCCGACTTGAAAGATTTCTCGAACTCTGTGCTGAAGATAATATGTTCGTTTGCAATCCGACGACCTCTGCTCAGTATTTTCACTTACTAAGAAGACAAGCAAAAGATAAAGTTAGGAAACCTTTGATAATTTTGACACCTAAAAGTCTTTTAAGAGAAAAACTTGCTGCTTCTCCTAAATATGATTTTGTTAATGAAAAATTCCACAGAGTTTTATTTGATGACCTTAATAAAGAAAAGATTAGAAAAGTTGTTTTGTGCAGTGGAAAGATTTATTATGATTTATTAAAACATAGAACTGCAAACAATATCGATGATGTAGCTCTCGTCAGACTTGAACAATATTATCCTTATCCACAGGATATTTTAACTGAATATTTTGCGGAATTTAAAAATGCTAAAACGGTTGCATGGGTTCAGGAAGAACCGGAAAACTTTGGTGCATTGAGATTTCTCGCTCTAAGACTTATGAAAGATATAGCACCTCATCAGAAATTAGAATTGATTGCAAGAAAAGAAAGCGCTTCTCCGGCACCAGGTTCAAAAAGATTATTTGATGAATCGCAATTGAAAATTTTAGTTTCGGCTTTTAAATAATATTATGCGGATATACTGAGCTAATCTGTATATCCGTAATTTTTTAGAAAATCAGTTAACTTACCCGCAGTTTCCTCAAGATTATTATTTTTTAAAACTAAAACCGGTTTTTTGCCCTTATTTTTATACCTTATGTCATAATATCTAACCAGCATATATTCAATGAACTTATCTACATTCACTTCGTTTAATGCTTCGAGCATTTCGTAATATAAATCTTTGCTTAATTGTTGTTTAAAAAAATCTCCTTTATTAATAAATCGTTCTCTTATTAAATCTAATCCTTCTAAATTATTCCCGAAATAATCCTCTTTAATTGTTTTTATTCTGTATTCAATTTCAGATTCTACTAAAATTGATGGTGATTCTGAAATTTTCCGGAATAAATTTTTTGGAATATTAAAATTACCAATTTTTCTGCTTTCGCTTTCGATTAGGAAATGTCTTTTTTTATAAAAAGTCCGATTTAATATGAAATCATTAAACAAATTATTCTCAAATGAAGATTGATCTTTTATTGATGGTAATCCTCTTAAAGTGTAAGGTATATCACCAAATAAACTTGACTGATGTCTTGCTGCATTCTCCAAATTAATGGTTGGAATTTTACCTGAGCAAAATTCAATTAACTTGCTTTTATTGCAACCGGTTAGCCCTGTCAGTTCAATGAATTTATAATCGTTTATCTCGTTCTCAAAAAATTCATTAACTATATTTCTATAACTTTTGAATCCTTTTTTCAGAATATTTATTTTCAAATTCGGAAATAAATCTGAAATCATACTTGAGAGATATTTACTTCTTCCGCCACCTCTCCAGCAATATACATACACACTTTTAGAATCGAGAGTTAAATTATTATTTATAAATTTCTTTAGACTTTCCTTTTTTATGTTAGCATATTCCATTGCTAACCAAATTGCTGATTTTTGGGAATAATTTTTGTATAAATTCCCAACATAATGCCTTTCAGAATTATTTAAAACCGGAAAATTTATTGCATTCGATAAATGGGAGGATTCAAATTCGCTTTCTGATCTTGCATCAATAATTAGAAATCTTTTTTCCGGAATATTTGAAAGTAACTCATTTAATTCAATTTCTTCAAAATTATATTTTTTAAAAATAGATTTTAATGGTGGGATTTCCGGTATATTTACAAACCTGATAAAAGAAAATAATTCCTTATCGTTTTTAAAATTCAAAAATGATTTTTCCATTTGAGTTCTTTTCTGTTACCTCGCCGATAATTTTTGCAAATTCATCCCCATTATCTTTTATTTCATTTAAACAATCAACAGCATTTTCTTTCGGGATAGAAATCAGTAACCCTCCGGCAGTTTGTGGATCGTAAATTATATGTAACTTAGTTTCATCAATATTTCCGTTAAACTCTATATTTTTTGCAGTATAATCTCTATTACTTTTATCACCTCGCGTCCAAAGTTTTTTTGAAATTGCCTCATCGACTCCGTCTAAGATCGGTAATTCATTTATAAAAAATTTCATTTCAACTTGTGAAGCTTTTGCCATTTGCATTGAGTGTCCCGCGAGTGCAAAACCTGTAATGTCAGTGCATGCATTTGCATTATATTTAACCATTATTTCAGCAGCATTTTTGTTTAATCGAGTCATAGATTTTATTAACTCTTTATATTCGCTTGACTCTTCTGATAAATTATCAAACTTGATTAAATTATTCAGCATCCCTGTTCCAAGCCGTTTGGTCAAAATTAATTTATCACCCGGTTTAGCATTATTATTTGATTTAATATTTTTAAGTTCTGAAATTCCTGTTACAGCCATTCCGTAAAGAATAGTTGGTATATCAACTGAGTGCCCACCGATAATCACAGCACCTGATTCATTTATTTTATCTGAACCTCCTGATAAAATTTCTTTCAGAATATTTAAATCTTCTGTTTGGGGAAATGCGACTATATTAAGTGCATTAATTGGAGTTCCACCCATAGCATAAATATCGCTCAAAGCATTGGTTACAGCAATCTGCCCGAAAACATAAGGGTCATCAACGACAGGAGTAAAGAAATCAGTCGTATGAATCGTAGCAAGATTTTCCGAAATTTTATAAACACCCGCATCATCTTTGCCGTCAAACCCGACCAATACATTTTCATTTGTTTTCCATTTAACATCTTTCAATGCTTCAGAAAGTATATTCGGAAAAATCTTAGCCGCACATCCCGCCGACTTAACCATTTGCGTAAGTCTGTATTTCATATTAGTTTAAATTAATAAACAAATAATATAAAAATTGTTTTTCAATATTGAGTTAGAAAATAATAAGAATTATGAGGTGAGATTGGGATAAAAAATGTTTTGCGTCAAGGACTTTTAATATTTTAAATTTTATTTTTTTGAATTATTTTTTTTCGGTAGGAGTCTCTTGCAAAGGACTCCTGCGAAGAAATTCCTGTCATTCTGAGAAGCGAATCGACGTAGAATCTAAGTTTAAGAAATCCTTCCCCATACAAGACGGGATTAGGATTACAGAGACAAACTCATACCGCCTATCCAGATTTTGATTTCCCACAGGAGTCTCTTGTAAAGGAATTATGCAAAAATGCTTATGTCAAGGAAAAATTTTTTATTAAGTCCCCCTTTGGAGGGGGATTTAGGGGGAGGACTGTATTCATTATCCTCTCGCGAAGTAATTGCGAAGTCAAAAAATTATGATTATAATAAATTTTACTTCAAATATAATCAAACTCCTCTAAACCAAAATTAACATAGAAAAAATAATTTTCTTAAATTATTTTACTAAATGAAATTTCTTAGAAATCATTGGTTTGATATTGGGACCGTAATCGGTGTTTTATTGTTGTTATATCTTTTTATTATCAAACCGGATATAAAAACTTTCACATTTTTCTTAACCTTAAATTTAATATCTTTATTTTTTCATCAGTTCGAAGAATACCGCTTCCCCGGTTATTTTCCTGGTATGGTTAATTCCGTAATGTATAAAAGCACGGAACCCGACAAATTCCCGTTAAATACTCATTCTGCATTAATTATAAATATTACCGGATGGGTTTTATATTCTATTGCGATTTTCGTCAATCAAGATATTCTTTGGTTTTGCACTGCGGTAATTATAATTTCAGTTGCAAATTTCATTGCTCATACTTTTGTGTTTAATATAAAAGGAAAAACTTTTTATAATCCTGGTATGATAACTTCAGTTTTATTTTTTCTGCCACTCTCTGTTTATTATTTTTATTATGTCACATCTCACTTAAATGCCTCAGCATTGGATATAATTTTTGGTATCATTGTCGGAATATTGTTTAATATTTTTGGTATTATTTTACCAATTAAATGGCTCAGAAATAAAAACACAAAATACATTTTTGAAAACAGGCAACTGAGACCTCAAGACAGATAGGCGGTTTATGGGTGTGATTTTCGGAAATGGTTTCTACCTCATTTATAAATTGAAACACTCAATATTTAAAGGTATTTTTACTTTCCATTTAAATTTCACATAAAAAACATTTATGAAGTATAACATTGAAAATCCTGAATTAAAGGAAACAAGACAAGGTTTTGCTGATGCTCTCGTTGAGCTTGGAAAAGAAAATCCAAATATCGTTGTTCTCGGTGGTGATGTTACAGGTTCTGTAAAAACAAATTTTTTCAGAGATGCTTACCCCGACAGATTTTTTTCAGTCGGTATTGCTGAGCAAGATATGATGGGTGTAGCTGCAGGTTTAGCTCTCGTTGGTAAAATTCCTTTCGCTTCCACTTACGGAGAATTTGCAACAGGTCGTCCTTTTGACCAAATCAGGCAGTCAATTGCTTATTCTGAAATGAATGTAAAAATCTGTGCTTCACATTGCGGAATTTCCGTTGGTCCTGACGGTGCTACTCACCAATCCCTCGAAGATGTCGGTATAATGAGAATTCTTCCTCATATGACCGTTGTTACTCCTTGTGATTACGACCAAACTTATAAAGCAGTCAAAAAATGTGTCGAATATAAACAACCATTTTACATACGGTTTTACAGAGATAAAACGCCTAACTTTACCGGTATGGATGCAAAGTTTGAATTCGGTAAAGCTGATACTTTGATAGACGGAACTGATGTTACACTTATAGCAAATGGGCTTCTTGTCTGGGAAGCAATTATTGCAGCTGAAAATCTTAAGAAAGACGGCATCTCCGCAAGAGTAGTAAATATGCACACAATTAAACCAATTGATGTTGATACAATAGTTAAATGTGCTAAAGATACCGAACTTGTAATTACCTGTGAAGATCATCAAAAGCAATGCGGGCTTTACGGTGCTGTTGCTGAAGTTTTATCTTTACATTACCCTACTCAAATGGATTATGTCGCCGTAGAAGATACTTTCGGTGAATCAGGTACTATGCAGCAACTAATGAGTAAATATAAAATTGACCACGTTGAAATAGAAAGAAAAGTAAAAGCAAGACTTAAAAAATAAGAGAAACAAATTTTAATATAAAATCGTAACTATTAAATATATCAAGATTTAATAATTAACATTTAAATAATTATGGAATTGAGCATTAACCAAAAATCAAATAATAAAACAAAATTAGCAATAGGAATATTTGCAGTTTTAACTCTAATTTCCGGTGTTTTAATAGGTAAATTTTATTTCGGAAATCAACCACAGTCTAATAATTTTACAACAATATCTGATAAACAGGAATCGCAACAAAAAATTTCTGATGATAGACAAACCGCTATCACTCGTGCAATTGGCAAAGTTGAAAATGCCATTGTCGGTATCAATGTTGAAGAAGTTCGTGAAGTAAGAAATCCTTTTTTTGACGATCCTTTTTTCAGACAGTTTTTTGGAAATCAGGGAAATCAAAAACAGGTAGTTCGAGGTCTCGGTTCGGGATTTATAATATCTCCTGATGGATACATAATCACAAATGATCACGTTGCCGGAAACGCAACAAAAATTTCTGTTACCCTTACTACTGGTGAAACTGTTCAGGCACAACTTATCGGAAATGACCCGACCACTGATATTGCTTTGTTAAAAATTGATAAATCAAATCTTCCCTATATCCCATTTGGTAATTCTGATAATATACTTATTGGGGAATGGGTTATAGCTCTCGGAAATCCTTTTGGACTTTTTGAAATTAATGATAAACCTACAGTTACTGTCGGTGTCGTCAGTGCTACAGATATGAAAGTTCAGGCAGATGGAAACAGAGTTTATAAAAATATGATTCAGACCGATGCGTCTATTAATTCCGGAAATTCCGGTGGACCGCTTATTGACACTGATGGTAATGTAATTGGTATGAATACAATTATTTATACCGGTGGTCAGTTTAACAGTGGAAGCATTGGTGTTGGATTTTCTATTTCGATTAACAGAGTGAAAAAGATTGTTGACGAACTGAAATCAAAAGGAAAGATTGAAAGAAATTTTAATGTAGGTTTTAATATACAAGGTATTGATGAAAACATTGCAAAATACTTAGGATTGAAAGATAATAATGGTGTAGTGGTAACACAGGTTTTAAGAGGAAGTTTATCTGATAAAGCCGGTTTAAAAGTTGAAGATGTAATTCTCGAAGTGAACGGAGTTAAAATCAGAAATCAACAGGATATTGTTTATGAAATTAACGACCTGAGAGTCGGTGATAAAGTAACAATGAAAATCTTAAGAAATAATTCTGAAGATAAAATTGAAATGACTTTGGAGCCGACAAACTAAATGAATTATAATAAGATTTCCCACGAAATTTTTTCTCAATTGAAAAAAATTATTGGTGATGAATATGTTATAAATGATGAGTACAATATTGGAATTTATTCAAAAGATTATACCGAAGATTTCAGGTTTCCACCTGAAGTAATAGTCAAACCGGAGACCGCTGAACAAATAAGTGAAATTATAAAACTTGCTAATAAAGAAAATATTCCTGTCTATCCAAGAGGTGGTGGTACTGGTCTATCAGGCGGTGCGTTGCCTGTTTTTGGAGGAATTTGTCTTTCAATGGAGAGGTTTAATAAAATCCTTGAACTTGATGAAGTAAATTTTCAGGCAGTTGTTCAGCCGGGTGTTATCACAGAAGTTTTTCAAATTGAGTGCGAATCAAAAAATATGTATTACCCACCTGACCCTGCAAGCAGAGGAAGTTGCACTCTCGGAGGAAACCTTGCTGAGTGTGCCGGAGGACCTCGTGCTGTAAAATACGGAGTAACAAAGGATTATATTCTCGGTATTGAATTTGTATCTCCGACCGGAGAAATTATTAATACCGGTGCAAGAACAATAAAAAATGTTACCGGATATAATCTGACTCAACTCATCATTGGAAGCGAAGGTACACTCGGAATTATTACAAAAATAATTTTTAAACTTTTACCAAAACCTAAACATAAAAAAGTATTACTTGCCGCATATGATTCCATTCAGGATTGTACCGCTTCTGTAGCAGCAATTTTTCAGGCAGGGATTATTCCATCAGCACTTGAATTTATGGAGAAGTCGGCAATCAAAGCAGCAGAAGATCAGCTCGGCAAAGTATTCCCGAATAATCATGCAGCGGCTCAACTATTATTAGAAGTTGACGGAAATTATGAAGATCAATTGAACAGTGATATTGAAACAATTGCCGGAGTTTTGGAAAACTTTAATGTAATTGATATAGTGCTCGCTGAGGATAATCAAAGAATGGCTGAAATATGGGCATTGAGAAGATGTATAGGAGAGGCAGTGAAATCAATTTCTGCATACAAAGAAGAAGACACGGTTGTTCCAAGATCAAAAATTCCTGAACTTGTATCCGGTGTAAAAGAAATTTGCGAAAGATATGGGATTACTTCAATATGTTATGGTCATGCCGGTGATGGAAATGTTCATGTGAATATTCTCAAAGGCAATGCTACTGAGGATGTATGGAATAATGAACTTGAACCTGCTATTGAAGAAATTTTTAAATTAACTGTTTCATTAGGAGGGACGATATCAGGTGAACACGGAATTGGATATTCACAAAAAAAATATTTGCCAATAGCTATGAAGCAAAATGAACTTGACCTTATGAAACAAATTAAAATAAATTTTGATCCTAATAATATTTTAAATCCCGGAAAAATTTTTGTCTAAAATATTTTTACCTAATGATTGAATTTATTACAAATGTTAGAGTACTTTATGCACACACAGATACTATGGGAGTGGTTAGCAATGTCAGGTACCTCGAATATTTTGAAGCAGGAAGAAATGAATTTTTAAGAAAAATCGGATTTCCATATACAGAAATGGAAAAAGAAAATATTGCATTACCGGTAATTGAAGCAAATTTAAAATACATTTCTACAGCGAAATATGATGATTTAATTCAGATAAAAGCAAAGATTAATGAACTACCAACTGTGAAAATTAAAATTCTTTATGAACTTTCAGTACAGGATAAATTAATTACTACCGGTTTTACTATTCATTCATTCATAAATTTAAAAACATTCAAACCTACCAGACCGCCTGAAAAATTGATTAAACTTATTAAAGAAATAATTTAATTTGGCAGCAGAAAAAAATCTAAATATCGAAATTGATAAATTAATATTATCCGCATTAAATGAAGATATAAAATCCGGTGATATAACATCAGAAAATTTAATCTCAAATAAAAAAATTTCAGAAGCTGTATTATTGCTAAAAGAAGATGCTGTAATTTCAGGATTGGAAATATTTAAAAGAGTTTTCACTCTTTTGGATAAAAAAATTAAAATAGTTTATTATTCAAAAGATGCAAACTTTTATAAAAAAGGGAAAATATTAGCAAAAATTACAGGTAATACGATTAATTTATTAAAAGGTGAAAGGACCGCACTGAATATTATTCAAAGAATGAGCGGAATAGCAACTAATGTTTATATTTCCAAAAAACTTTTAGATAATAATAAGACTAAAATATTAGACACGAGAAAAACAACACCGAATTTCAGACTGTTTGAAAAATTAGCTGTTAAGCATGGTGGAGGTGATAATCACAGATTTGGACTTTATGATATGATACTTATCAAAGATAATCACATTGAAGCAGCAGGCGGAATTAAAAATGTAATTTCAAAACTTCCGGAAATAAGAAACAAAACAAAATGCGAAGTTGAGCTTGAAGTAAAAAATATGAAAGAGTTAAAAATCGCATTAGATTATGGAATCGGACTTATTGACAGAATAATGCTTGATAATTTTAAAATCGAAAATGTTAAAAAGGCAATAAAATTAATAAATAAAAAATTTAAAATAGAGATTTCAGGTGGTATAAATCAAAAAAATATTTCAAAGTATTCAAAAATTCAAGGTATTGATTTTATATCATCAGGATCACTCACACATTCAAGTAAATCAATAGATATTGCATTTGATTTTCTATCTTGAATAAAATTGTGTTTTGAAGTAAATTTAAATACTTTTCAAAATTAAAAAATAAATCTATGCCGGGTGTAAACAACAAATTTGCGTTTCTTATAGCATTAGTAATCTCTGTTGGTGTTATCTTAGCTTGTAATAAATCAAAAGATACATCTTCATCAGATGATTCTAAAAAAGAAACAACATCAGAAAATAAAACTTCTGATACAAAATCATCTGACACAAAATCATCAGACGATACAAAAAGTTCTGATACAAAATCCAGCGGAAGTACCGGTGGTGTAGGTGGAAAATTATATTTCTGCGAAGACTACAAAGGTAAAGAAATCGGGGT
This sequence comes from Candidatus Tepidiaquacellales bacterium UBA6667, assembly GCA_002455255.1. Classification (GTDB taxonomy): domain Bacteria; phylum Bacteroidota; class Ignavibacteria; order Tepidaquicellales; family Tepidaquicellaceae; genus UBA9002. The sequence continues at coordinate 15,301 of DKKL01000061.1, forward strand.
GAGTGATAGATTTACTCCCGGTTGGTTAACTGTTATGGTTAAGACAGATGAACCTTTAGGCGTTGGTAAAGTAGAGTTAAGATTAACAAAAGTTAAAGACGCTGACGGAAATAAAATCAGCGAAAAAATTATGGACACTGTTCCATTTGATATTCAACCTGACTGGGATTATACATATTTCCAGGATAAAGACAGATTAAGATTTTCTTCACCGGGAACTTATAAAGTAACTTTACAAAAAACTGATGGAACTCCGATGCTATCTGGTGAAGTAGAAGTAGTATCTAAATAATCTTAAATTATTGAGATAATTTTTTTAAACTAATTAAAAACAAAGGAAAATTAATGAAAAATTTCAAATTCCTCTTTATTTTTGCAATTTTTGCAACTATTTTTGCGTTTAACACTTCAGATGTAAAAGCTCAAAGCAGCCCGGTATTATATTTCTGCGAAGAGTATAATTCATCATTAGGTGAAATCGGCATTAGTGACAGATTTACAACCGGCTATTTGACTGTTATGGTTAAAGCATCAAGTGCATTAGGTTTATCAAATGTGTCTATTCAGTTTGATAAATATAATTGCAGAACAAATACTTTTGAGTATAATAAAAAATTCCCTTACACTGTTTCACCATCAATGGATTATATATACTTTGCCGGAGATGATTTAAGCTTTGATTCACCGGGAATTTACAGAGTATTCTTACTTGATGAAAACAACAGAACTGTTGCAAGCTCACTTATTGAGATTATCTCAAAAAACTAAATTATTAACAATAAGGCAGGAACTTTTCCTGCCTTATATCTTTAAATGAGATTATGGTAAATAAATTTTTAAATATTAAAACTTTTTTATTACTTTTTATTCTCATTTCCTCTTTTTCTTATTCAGAATCTAAAGCACAAAATTTATACTTCTGTGAAGGAGTTGATGCTGACGGATATGCTATCGAGTCAGCAACACTTTTCACAATTTCAAGCAGTGGCGGATATTTGTATTTCCTTTGCAGATTGCCATGGGAATTAGAATCAAGATCTGTATCGTATGCAATTTATAAAGTTGATAACAATGGTTATGAAACATTTTTTGAAACTGTTTATCAGGATACAGAAAGAAACTGGACTTGGTTCTGGAAAAAATATACTTTTTATGAATCGGGAAATTACAATGTCTATGTATATGACGGTTCAAATAATCTACTGACTTCAGGTTCAGTTAATATTAGGTTTAAAAACTGATATTTTTTGTACAATATAAAATATAAAAAAGTTATTTCGATATTTTCGGAATAACTTTTTTTATTTTAGTTAAAATTAAATTAATTGATGATAAGCAAAATAAAAAGTCTCTCAAAAGATACTTTGATTTATGGAACAGGCACAATGGTCGCTCGTTTCTTAAATTTTTTGCTTGTACCATTTTATACAAATTTTATTCCGCCCGCTGAGTATGGTGTCATATCAAATATTTTCGCATATATTGCTATACTGAATGTGTTTTTTTCACTCGGTCTTGAATCAGGATTTTTCAGATTTTCTGCATTTCTTGAAATAGGCGATAAAAAAGAAAATTTTTCCATTCCTTTTTTTACTGTAGCAATAAATTCTCTTTTACTTTCATCAATTATCTTTTTCATACCGGGATTGTTTGCTCCAATTTTTTCAGTAACTGAAGCTAATTTTGATTTAATAAAATATACGGCATTAATTTTATTTTTTGATGCTATAGTTCTTGTTCCTTTTGCAAACCTAAGATTAAATAAAAAACCTCTCAAATTTTCAATAATAAAAATTATCAATATTGTTGTTAATGTTCTTATGAATATTATTCTAATTGTAATTTTTAAATTTGGCATTGAGGCAATTTTAATAAGTAATCTCGTTGCATCAGTGATTACATTCATAGTCTTATTGCCTGATATAATTCCTAATTTGAAATTAAAATTTAACAGAGAATTATTTAATGAAATTATAAAATTTTCATTGCCTTACATCCCTGCAGGAATTAGTGCAAATATTATTCAGGTTATTAACAGACCTATGATGATTTATTTAACAGATGAGTCAACAACCGGTATATTCACTGCAAACTATAAACTCGGTATTATTATGATGATATTTGTAACTATGTTCGATTTTGCATGGCGTCCTTTTTTCTTAAATAATGCTAAAGATCCGGATGCTAAAAAGTTATTTTCCAAAGTTACAACTTTGTTTGTAGTTGCCGCTTCTCTCATCTGTCTTGTTACCTCTGTTTTTCTGAACGATATTATTATGATGTTTGGCGAAAGTTACAGAACCGGTCAATATATTGTACCCATTATTTTAATGGCTTATTTATTCAACGGATTATATATCAATATGATGCCGGGTATATATTTCAAAAAGAAAACAAAATATTTGCCTTATATTACAGGTGCAGCAGCAATTGCGAATGTGATTTTCAACTTTTTACTTATCCCGAAATTTAATATGATAGGTGCTGCAGTTTCAACTTTGATAAGTTATGTTATCATGGCTGTTAGTCTGTATTTTGTATCACAGAAATTTTATAAAATTAATTATGAAATTTCTAAGATACTATTTTTGATTATTTCTGTTTCTATTTTCATTTCAGGTTTTTTTATATTGGATATGCATAATTTGTTTTTAAAATTATTAATTATAGTTATATTTGTTTGTTTGATTTTCTTAGTGAAAATACTAAGAATTGAAAACATTAAACAAATTTTTGTTCTTTCAAAAAGATGAAAAAGCTGATGGTTATTACCGGACCTACCGGTTCGGGAAAAACAGATTTTGCACTCAAAATAGCCGGAAAAATCAATGATAGTGTAATTGTATCCGCTGATTCCCGTCAAATTTATAAATATATTCAGGTTGCTACTTGTTCCCCAAAAGAAGCTGACCAAAAAAAAATCAAACATTATTTCATTAACGAACTGAACCCTGATGAAAGTTTTAATGCAGGTGAATATGGTAAGCAAGCAAGGATTTTAATTCAAGAGTTGTTTGAAGAAAATAAATTTCCTATTGTTACCGGAGGAAGCGGACTTTATTTGAAATCATTAATTGACGGATTTTTTGAAAATGATGCATCGGATGAAAACATTAGAATTAGTTTATACGAAAAACTTAAATTGAAGGGTATTGAATTTTTATATAATGAACTAAAAGAAATTGATAAAATTTCTGCGAGCAGATTAATCCCACAGGACTTCAGAAGAGTAATAAGAGCATTGGAAGTTTATTATGTTTCCGGAGTTAAAATATCTGATTATCAAAAGGAAAAAATAGATATCAATTTTATTCCCGTTCAATATGGATTATTACTTGAAAGGCAATATTTATACGAAAGAATAAACTCAAGAGTTGAATATATGTTAAATGATGGTTTAATTCAGGAGATAAAGATTCTCAAAGAAAAAGGTTTTGATAAAATGAATTTAAATTCCCTCGACTCTGTTGGTGTTAAAGAAGTTTTTAAATATCTAAATGGAGAATATGATTTGCTTGAAATGAAAGAAATGATAAAACAAAACACTCGCAGATATGCAAAAAGGCAAATGACATGGTTCAGAAAAGATAAAAGAATAAAATGGTTAGAAGTGAATGAGAATACTGATTTTGAAGAATTAGCAAAAAACACAATTGATGATTTCAAAAAAACATAATAGTTCCTTAATGAAAAAATTGTTTTACATTTTTCCTGTATTTTTTATTCTTATAAGTTCATGCCAGATAAAAGATTTCGTTGCACCTAACTGGGAGGTTGAAGGTAATCTTTCATTTGTCAGCAGAGATTATTCGGTCGCTGAAATGCTTAAGAAACAACAAAATCTTTATATAGATTCTGTTAGCAATGATGTTGTCCTGATTGCGACTGTTGATGATAGAGATGAGATTGGTTCATCTCTCAAATTTGACGGAATTTCAAAAACGATAAATACCATCGTTTTTAACAGAGATACTGTTCTGTCATTAGATTTTGATGATTCAAGTTTTGTGAGAAAAGCAGTTTTTACAAGCGGTCAGGTTTTATTGAAATTTAATAATCCTAATAGTTTTCCTTATAGTTTTGTTTTAACAGTAAATAATTTAAAAAATCAGCAAACAAATCAAAGTTATACAACAACAAGAAATGTAAATGCTAATTCAAGTTTAAGTTTTAACATTCCACTTGGTGAATATTATGTTGATAATGGAAATGAACAGTTAAATACTCTTTTTTTTAACATCAGTACCACTGCGTCGCAAAACGGATTAACAACATTTGATTATTCTATAACTGAAACTATTGTTAATTTTGTATCAGGAAAAGTGAAACCGATAACTTCAAGAAATGTGAGAGATACTATTAATGAACCATTCGGTACTAACGCACCAACTACCCCAATTACAATCTCAACCATAAAAAAATCTGAATTCATTATAAAAAATTATTCTGAATCTCAAATTACACTAAGACGGGCATATTTTGTTGGTGAAAATAAAAATACTTTAGCTAAAGTTCGTTTGTTGTATGATTTTGACGGAAACGGTTCACTTGATTCATTTTATACTATAAATATTCCGAGAAGAAATTCCGGCGAACCTTTTGGTGAAGCTCGGTTATCTGTTACCGCTACTAATAGTAATATACTTCAGTTTCTCGGTAATGTACCTTTTAATGTTTATTACGAAAGAGATCAGGTTTTTAATTCTGATTACAGTGATGCAACCCTTAACAGTAGTGACAGTATAATAACAAAATTTTATGCGGATATTCCATTGAGATTTCAATCACAAGGTTATAATTCTTACAGAGATACAATTAAATCCGGATTTACTCAAAGGCAGAGAGATAAAATTACCAATATTAGAAATATTAAAATTACAACAACTCTGATAAATGGAATTGCTTTACAAATGAAAGCAAAAATTACGATTGCAGATTCAAATAATATCCCATTACTTGTTTTAACTGAAAGAGTGCAAAATCCGGAACCGGATGGATTTGTAACAATTGCAGCAGCAAATGTGGGAAGTGATGGAACGGTGCTCCCAAATGGTCAAGTTACAAGAGTTATAGAGTCGGAGCTTTCCGCAGACGATGTCGTCAGGATTCTCGGTTTTGGAAATGTTTTTGTTGAACTTCAATATATTACTAATCCCAACGCAGGGATAATCAGGGTTAAAGGAAATGATTTTTCTATTATAAGAAGCATCGGTGTGTTAACTTATTTTGTGGAGATTGACTGATGAAAAAATTATTATTATTCTTATTATTAATTACTTCTCTTTCTGCAAATGCACAGTATGCCGATAACCCAAAAAGTTTATCAATGGGAAGAGCTTCTGTTTCAAATACATTTCAGCTTAACGCATTAAATAATAATCCGGCAAATCTTGTTTTAAATTCTCAATATGATAAATCAAATTATTATTTCACATTATTTACATCTGCGGGATATATGCTTAATTCGGATTTTTTAAGTGCCGATTTTTATAATAAATATTTTTCCGGAAACAACGGTAACCCGGTTTTTCTGACAAATACTGATAAAGAAAACATATTGTCCGAAGCAGGAAATACGTCCACAGGTTTCAGAGGAAATTTTAAATTTTTTAGTTTACTAATTCGTGAAAAAAATATTGGGACTTTTGCAATTTCATTGGAAGATAAAATTTCCGGTTTATCATTCCTGCCAAAGGATGCTCTCGATGTTGCACTTTATGGAAATAAAAAGAATTCAACTTATGATTATTCTGAGTTTGACCTTGATGCAAGCTGGATAAGACAAATAAATATTTCTTTTGCAAAAGAACTGCCGAATTTGTTCAAAAGTTTTGCTGAAAATTTCAGCATTGGAGTTTCAGTAAAACCTCAACTCGGATATTATAACTTTGGTGTTGAAAGTAACAATCTGAAAATTCATACTGATGATAGCAGTAAAATTAAAGCTGACGGATTAATGAGATTTAGAAGTTCAAGAATCGGCAGTGATAATCAAAAAATAAAGTTTCCGGAATTTGGAGAACTCGCAGGATTTGGAATGGGTTTTGACATAGGTTTTAATTTTAAATTCAGTAATAAAGTAAATGTCGGTTTAAGTGTTACAGATATCGGTTGGGTAAACTGGTATAAAACACCAACTGAATATTTATATAAGGGAGATTTTTTAATTACAGACCTTGCAAACTCTGAACAATATGATCAGTTGTTAAATCTAATTGAAGGAACCGAATCACCAATTTCGAATTATAGCAAAACTTTGCCAACTACATTCAGGATTGGTCTGAATTATAAAATTTATGATGCAATTTATTATAAAAATTCAGTTGAGAGAGCAAATGTAACTGCTGAATATTATCAGGGATTGGTTGATAATGTTGCAGGAGTATCTACAAAACCATTATTTTTTCTTGGGGGTGAGTTTTTGTTAAATCAATATTTTATACCGAGAACAGGAATTGTAATAGGGGATTCTGAAAATCTTGCATTGAGTATGGGATTTGGAGTTATTACTGATTATTTAATTTTCGATTTTGGAACTCACAATATTCTTTCAATTTTCAATCTGAACAAAGCATCAAAAAATTCCGTTGCGTTTAGTCTGAAATTTAAATTTGATTAATTTTTATTTTTTAAAACTGAATATTCTAAGTATCTTTCTTTTAATAATGGTGTAATTCTATATCTGTCATCGCCATATTCATTATACATTGATTGTAAGATATTATAAATCAAATCTAATCCGATTCTTTCACTCCATTCTATCGGTCCATACGGATAGTTTGTTCCAAGTTTCATCGCAATATCTATATCTTTGGCATCTGCTGTTTTTTCCTGGAGAACTAAATATGCTTCATTTATAATTAATGAAATTATTCTTAAGTTTATCAATCCCGTTCTGTCTTCCACCCAAATTGAATTTTCAAAAATATCCGTAATAACATTTGTAAGTTCCGGTGAAGTTAGGTTTGATTTAGTAACTTCAATATTTTTTGCAGAAGAAAAAGTTGGATAAATCCCAACTCCGAATAAACGATTTACTTTTTTGACAAATCGTAATTGCTGGGAAAGGGGAATACACAAACTTGATGAAATTATAACGGCATTTTCTGGAACATGATTCTCAATATCATTCAGATTTTTAAATTTTAAATCCCTATCATAATTTGTAACTTCAAATGCAATTTCAGTTTTTTGAGATGCAGAATTTTCAAATTCAAATTTATTTTTCAAAAATTCTTTTAACTCTGAAATTAAACCGGCATTATCACCTGTAATAAAAGCTTTTTTCATTAATTTATATTGAATTATTCAAAATTAAAAATTTATTTAGAAGATATCTATTCTAAATATAAACACAAACATTCCTCTAAAGATCCAGTTTGGATTTTGCATAACTGTAAAAATGATTTAGATGTGGAAGCATTGGGGTTAGTAGTTTCTTGTTTTTCTTATGGTAATATAAATCAGATAAATAATTTTATAAATTCTTTGATAAAAATTTCAGGGTTAGACTTTTCAGATTTTATATTGAATTTTAACAGAAAAAAAGAATTAAATAAATTACAAAATCTTTATTACAGATTTAATAATTCAGAAGATTTGGTATTGTTAATCTTAAATCTTCAGAGAGTTTTAAAAACTTATGGTAGTTTAAGAAATTTAATTTTAAAAATCGGAAATAATGGTAATGNNTAATGTAACACAATTAATTTCCGGATTCGCAAATGAGTTAAAAAAATTCCGTTCAGACAGGGAGGGGAACTTTGATTATCTTTTGCCTGATCCGATTAATAAATCAACTTGTAAGAGATTGAACCTGTATTTAAGATGGATGGTAAGAAGTGATGAAATAGACTTAGGTGTGTGGAAAGATTTAATTGATAAATCAAATTTGATTATGCCGGTTGATACACATATTTATAAAGTATCCCGGGATTTAAAAATGGTAAAACGAAAAAGTTGTGATTTGAAGTATGCACTTGAGTTAACAGAAGTATTAAAAAAATTCGACCCCACCGACCCAATCCGCTTCGACTTCGCTATGTGCCATATAAGAGTGAAGTAGATTAATTTCTTTTGCATTACTTCCATTCATTCCAACTCTCCCGCAGGAGTCTCCTGAAAGGGACTCCTACAGGAGAGAAGGACTCCTTCGAGAGAGGTTACCAAAACTAAAAAGCCCTTTCTGTTTTCACAGAAAGGGCTTTGAATTTTACTAATTTGTTTCTTCTTATCGGATAAAGATTAATACATATCACCCATACCGCCACCCATTCCTGGAGGCATTCCCATTGGTGCTTTTTCTTTTTCCGGTTTTTCTACTATTGCTGCTTCTGTCATTAATAGTAATGATGAAACTGATGCTGCATTTTCCAATGCAACTCTCGTTACTTTAGTAGGATCTATTACACCGGCTTTCACTAAATCTTCATATTTCTCTGTCGCTGCGTTAAATCCATAATTACCTTTTCCGTTTTTAACATCATTTACTACTACTGAACCTTCAAGACCTGCATTTGTAACGATTTGTCTGATTGGCTCTTCAATTGCTCTTTTTATGATGTTGATTCCGGTTGTAATATCTTCGTTATCACCTTTTAATTTATCTAATTTTGAGGCAACTCTGATAAGGGCTACGCCACCACCGGGTACGATTCCTTCTTCAACAGCAGCTCTTGTCGCATGCAACGCATCTTCAACTCTTGCTTTTTTCTCTTTCATTTCTACTTCTGTTGCTGCACCAATTTTTAATACCGCAACTCCGCCTGAAAGTTTTGCAAGTCTTTCCTGTAATTTTTCTTTATCATAATCAGATGTTGTTTTATCAACTTGTGCTCTGATTTCATTTATTCTTTTCTTTATATCTTCAGTTTTTCCTGCACCTTCTACTATTGTTGTATTATCTTTGTCTATAACAACTCTCTTTGCAGTACCTAAATATCCTACTGTTGCATTCTCAAGTTTATATCCTTGCTCTTCTGAAATTACTGTACCTGCCGTTAAGATTGCAATATCTTCTAACATTGCTTTTCTTCTGTCTCCAAATCCCGGAGCTTTAACTGCACAAACTTTTAAAGTTCCTCTTAATTTGTTAACTACAAGTGTCGCAAGTGCTTCACCTTCGATATCTTCAGCAATTATTAATAAAGATTTTCCTTGCTGTGCTGTTTTTTCAAGTATTGGAAGTAAATCTTTCATTGAAGAGATTTTTTTATCATGAATCAAGATAAACGGATCTTCAAGTTCAGCTTCCATTGATTCAGCATTTGTTACAAAATATGGTGATAAATATCCTCTGTCAAACTGCATTCCTTCTACAACATCAACATTAGTTTCTGTTCCTTTTGCTTCTTCTACTGTGATAACACCGTCTTTACCAACTTTTTCCATTGCCTGTGCTATCAAATCACCAATGTATTTATCATTATTTGCAGAAATTGAACCAACTTGTGCAATTTCTGAATTGTCTTTGATTGGTGAAGATAAATCTTTCAATCCTTTTACAAGTTCAGTAACAGCTAAATCAATTCCTCTTTTTAAATCCATAGGGTTTGCACCGCTTGTTACATGTTTTAAACCTTCTCTGTATATTGCCTGTGCAAGTACAGTTGCTGTTGTTGTTCCGTCACCGGCAACATCAGATGTTTTAGATGCAACTTCTTTCACCATCTGTGCACCCATATTCTCAACCGGTTCTTCCAGTTCAATTTCTTTTGCAACTGTTACACCGTCTTTTGTTACTGTAGGTGCACCAAATTTTTTGTCTATTACTACGTTTCTTCCTTTTGGTCCTAAAGTAACCTTTACTGCATTAGCGAGAACATCAACACCTTTTTTTAAGGCGGCTCTTGCTTCTGCGTCAAATGTTATTAATTTTGCAGCCATTTTATATTAATTCTCCTTTTAATTTTTTAAATTTAAATAATTGCATAGATATCAGATTCTCTCATTATTAAATATTCTGTTCCGTCAATCGTAATTTCTGTTCCTGAATATTTACCGTATAAAACTTTATCTCCGGTTTTTACAGTTAAAGCAACTGTTTTGCCGTCATCTGTTTGTTTTCCTGTGCCTACTGCTACAACTTCACCTTTCATTGGTTTTTCTTTTGCAGTATCAGGAATATATAAACCGCTTGCAGTTTTTTCTTCTGCTTCCATCGGTTTCACGAGTACTCTGTCGTGTAATGGTTTTAAGTTCATTTTATTTCCTTTCATTTATTTTTATTAAATTTATTTTTTATCTGTTTGAATTGTCATTGTTAGCAATCTAATAATGATACTGCTAAAATAAGGAGAATATTCTTTATTTTCAAGTTATTTATTAACTGTTAAGACAATAATTACAATTTCTTAATAATTATAAATAAATATTAACTAAAATAAAGAAAAAATTGACAAATTATGTCGCTAAATGTTTGAATATTACATCAGAATGGAATCTTGAGTTTTCTATGAACCATTTATCAGTTCGAAAACCTCCACATATAACTCCGGCGAGATAAATTCCTTTTATATTTGTTTCATGAGTTCTTTTGTTGAATTTTGGCTTGTTTTGAGAAATTTTTATTCCGGTTTGCCTTAATAATTCAAAATCTGGATGATATCCTGTCATTGCAAATACATAATCATTTTTTATTTTAAATTTTTTGCCATTTTGGTTAATCAATAATGAATCAGGATAAATTTCTTCTACTTGGGCATTAAAATATGATTTGATTGATCCTTCTGCAATTCTGTTATCTATATCAGGTCTAACCCAATATTTAATACTTTTTTTTAGTTCTGGTTCTCTTACTATGATTGTAACTTTCGCATTTTTTCTGAAACATTCCAACGCTACATCAACAGATGAATTTCCCCCTCCTAAAACCGCTACATTCTTATATGAATAGGGATGTGGTTCATCAAAGTAATGTTTAACTTTTTCAAGATTTTCACCGGGTATATTTAATAAATTCGGATTATCATAAAACCCCGTTGCAATGATTATATTTTTCGTTTTATATATAGATTTATCTGAATCAATAGTAAACTTAGGAAATTTTCCTTTAATTCCTAAAACTTTTTCATCTGTCTTTATATTTAATTTATATGCACCGGCTACTCTGCTGTAATAATCCAAAGCTTCTCTCCTCGTTGGTTTCACGTCATGTGCTACAAATGGAACATTACCGATTTCAATTTTTTCAGATGTTGAAAAAAACGTCATATTAGTTGGGAAGTTAAAAATAGAATTAACAATACAACCTTTATCTAAAATTAAATAATTTAGTTTCAACTCTTTTGCTTTGATTCCACACGTTAAACCGATTGGTCCTGCACCTATTATAATCACATCATATAAAATTTCTTTTTTCATATTTATTTAAATTTCAGATATAAGTATCATATTGGCTGATTCAAATTCTTGCTTCAGGTCTGATGCGGCTAAGACTATTCTGTCTCCTTTGGAAAAAATATTATTTTTCAATATCACATCTTTTATTTCTTTAATTGATTGTGAAAAATTATATATATCTTTAATCATAATAGATTCAACCCCCCAAATTAATTTTGTCTTGCGAACAATTTTTTTGTCATTTGTCGCCGAGATTATCTGTGCTGTTGGTCTGTGATTTGATAATAATAAAGCAGTCTTTCCTGTATGCGTTATCGAAATTATTGCTTTTGCATTAACTCTTGAGGCAATCATTGTAGCAGAGTTACAAATTGTGAATAATATATTTTCAGGTGAGTCTTCAATAAACAAGGCATCATAAAAGTTTGATTTGAGTATAGTTTCAGTTTTTAATATTATTTTTTTCATAGTTCTTACTACAAGCTCCGGATGCAATCCGGTTGAGGTTTCTGCCGATAGCATAACGCAATCCGTTCCGTCTAATATCGCATTTGCAATGTCTGTAGTTTCTGCTCTCGTTGGTGTATATTGTGTTATCATTGTTTCAAGCATCTGTGTCGCAGTTATTACGGGTTTTTGTTTTTCATTACATTTCTTAATAATCATTTTCTGAAGAATCGGAACTTCTTCAGTTGAAATTTCTACTCCCATATCACCCCTTGCAACCATTACCAAATCCGCTTCCTGAATTATTGAATCTATATTTTTTATCGCTTCCGGTCTTTCTATTTTTGCAATAACCGGAACCGATTTATTTTTTTGTGCAATTAGATTTTTAATTGAAATTATATCATCTGCACTTCTAACAAAACTCATCGCTATAAAATCAACATCATTTTCAAGTCCAAACTCCAAAAATTCAATATCTCTCGGCGTTAAAGAAGGTAACTTTAAATCTGTATGAGGTAAATTTATTCCTTTGTTTTCCTTCAGAATACCTCCTGATAATACTTCACATAACGCCTCTCTGTTATTATAATCAACATTTAAAACTTTCAGTTTCAATAACCCGTCATCAAGCAATATTATCTCATCTTTTTTTAAATCAAGAATCAGATTTTCATAATTTGTTGAAAATTTATTGCTGTCACCTATAATGTTTTCACCTGTAATTATTATATTTGAATTTTCAGTAAGCACAATGAATCCGTTTTCAAGTTTCCCAACCCTAATTTTAGGACCCGGTAAATCCTGAATTATGGCAATCATTTTTCCTGTGGATTCTTCTGCCTTTCTGATTTTCTGTATATATGATTTATGAATTTCGAGTGTTCCGTGAGAAAAATTTAATCTTGCCGCATCCATTCCTTCATTTACCAAACCGGCAATCTTTTCTTCGGTATCTACTGAGGGTCCTATCGTGCAAATAATTTTTGTCTTTTTATATTTCAATTAATATTATTTAGTTGAATTTAAAATATTAATAAACAATTTTTGAAAAAAGTTATAATAAATTAGCAAAATGAGATTAAAAAACAAAATCGCTTTGATTACAGGTGCCACAAGCGGTATCGGGAAAGACTGTGCAGAACTTTTTGCTTCAAAAAAAATGCGGTTAATTCTAACCGGTAGAAGATTAGACAGACTGACAGCATTAAAAAAAGAGATTATAAAAAAACATAAAACCGATGTTCATATTCTTAATTTTGATGTAAGAAAATATACTGAAGTAAAAAAAGCAATCACTTCATTACCTAATAAATATAAAAATATTGAAATTCTCATCAATAATGCCGGGTTATCAAGGGGATTGAATAAATTACAGGATGGTGTATTGGATGATTGGGAAGAAATGATTGATACGAATGTAAAAGGTCTTCTTTATGTTACTAAAGAAGTTTTAAAAGTGATGACAAAAAATAATTCAGGTCATATTGTTAATATTGGTTCCATTGCAGGACATGAAGTTTATCCTGCGGGAAATGTTTACTGTGCTACAAAACACGCTGTAGATGCTTTAACTAAAGGACTTAGAATGGATTTAAATGGAACTAATATAAAAGTAAGTACAATTGACCCGGGATTAGTAGAAACTGAATTCAGCATTGTCAGATTCAGAGGTGACCACAGCAGAGCAAAAAAAGTTTATGAAGGATTTACACCTTTAAATCCTAAAGATGTCGCTGATGCTGTATTATATTCAATTTCAAAATCAAACAATGTTGTAGTTGCTGAAATGATACTTTTGCCTATCGCACAGGCAAGCTCAGCAATTGTTAATAGGGTATAACTTTCCAATTTTTTTTTGAAAACAATAAAACTAAAAATTAATCTAATTTATTAGAAAATTTTCAATTCTGATATACTATCTATAATTTTGTTAAACTAATGAATTTATTTGTTAAATAAAACAAAAGTAAAATTTTTATATTTTTATATAACGATTAGATTTTTAAATTNNATTTGTGCAATTCGTTTAATTCGAGGTAATTCGTGGTGATGAATATTAACGTTTTGGACGTGGGTGTTTATAGAGTATAAATTGTTATGATATATTAAATTTATTTTATGTATTTTTAATTAAAGTCAATTAGATTTTCTAATTAAATATTAATAATAAGATGAAATATCTCTCACTAATTATTTGTACATTTATTCTTTCCTCATTTTCTTTTGCAAATCCAAAAATTCAACCTGATTTACAACACAAAATGAGTGAAGTTTCTGCTTCTGATTTAATTCCGGTATATATTCTATTTTATAATCAGATGAAACTTTCTGATTTTAACGATATATCTTATGATACTCCCAAAAAAATCAGAAGAGAAATTGTTGTTAACAGACTAAAAAACTTCGCTAATACTCAACAGCGAGATGTCAGAACTTTTCTGGAATCACGAAAGAACTCAAGAGGTGTTGATAACATTGAATATCTTTGGATAAATAACTCAATCGCTTTTACCGCTAATGCTGAAACGATCAATGAGTTAACAAAATTTGATAACTTAATGATTATTTGTTATGACAGACCTTCACTTATAGAAGAATTACGAGATGTTATTAATTTTCAGCCACCTTATTTAAATGCTTTAATGCCTGCAATTATTAATCCCGGTTTAACTTCTTTAAAAGTTGATCTTGTTCACGCTCAGGGTAATAAAGGTATGGGTGTATTAGTAGGTAACGCTGATGATGGTTTCCATTGGAGACATCCTGATGTAGTAAAAGGTATTTGGCAGAATCTTGGTGAAGATGCTAACAATAACGGAAGAACTATCACAATTGGTACTGGTACAACTTCAGCTTTTGATGCAGGTGATATTAACGGAATTGATGATGACGGCAATGGTAAAATTGATGATTTAATTGGTTGGGATTTTACAACCAATAATTATAATGTAACAGCTGCTTCTCATGGTACGGCTACTTTAAGTCAGGTTGTAGGTGACGGTACAATGGGTAATCTTACCGGTGTTGCTCCTGAAGCAAAAAGTTTATTATTAAGAAATTCAAGCGGTCAAACACAACAATGGGCAGGATTTCAATATGCCGTTGAAAAAGGTGCCGATATCGTTACAAGTTCTTTAAGTTGGAAATGGCCTTCAAGACCTGATTATTCACAGTTCAGAGTCATTACTGATATGTCACTCGCTGCCGGTACTATTCATACAAACTCAACAAGTAACGATGGAAATAATAATGGTATTCCTTTAAATATTTCAACTGCAGGTAATGTGCCTGCTCCTTGGATTCATCCTGACCAATTGAAAAGAGGTGGAATTGGCGGAGTAATCGGTGTTGGAAATATTAATGTTAATACAAATGTAATTCAAACTTCTTCTCCTCACGGTCCTGCTACTTGGGGAAACTGGAATCTTTGGGGAACTTACAATAATGTAGTTTTACCTGAACATAAAGATTATCCTTACAGCAGAGTCTCTCCAGTGGAAGTTCCGGATTCTATGGGATTATTAAAACCTGATGTTTCATCACCGGGTGAAGGAACTATTGCTTGTTATGTGAGCTCCGGAACTGGATACGGTTCTACTTTCGGCGGGACTTCATCTGCAACTCCTCATACTGCAGGTGTTATTGCTCTTATGCTTTCAATAAATCCTGAAATGTTACCTTCAGACATTGCTAAAGTTATTCAAATGACTTCAATTGATATGGGTACACCGGGTAAAGACGGAAGATACGGAGCCGGAAAAGTTAATGCATGGGATGCTACAAACTCACCAAAATTCATAATGGAAGGTATTAACGGCGGAAGCAATATGTTAATTAATACAACTTTGGCTGCTTCTGATACTGCAAGAGAACTTGTCGGATTAAAAATTTCAACTGATATTAATCCTCAGTTAGGTTCATTAAAAACTTTGAAATTTGGCATGACTACAAACGCAACAGGTACACATATCTCAAGTTTCGATTTATACTTTGATAAAGATAAAAACGGAAGTGTAAGTAATGGAGATATACTTTTACAATCTCAACCTTTTGCAAATGGTCCCATTACTTTTGATAACTTAAAATTTAAATTTCTTGATACTGCAAGAACTATGATTCTCGTTGCAAGAACAACCGGTTCAGCATCATCAGGCCAAAGTGTTAATATCGGATTAACAGATACAAATCAAGTAGTTGCATATTACAATACAAAACCAGCCGGGAATAATTTCCCATTTGGAACTGTTACAGGTAATGGTCAAAATCCTTCAACTATAATTTCTTATGCACTTGAACAAAATTATCCAAATCCATTTAATCCTGAAACAGTTATAAAATATTCAATCGCAAAAGATGGTTTGGTTAAAGTTAGAGTGTATGATATGATAGGTAAAGAAATCGCAACATTAGTAAATAACTTCAGAACTGCAGGTTCATACAGTGTTGAATTTGATTCAAAAAGATATTCAAATTTATCAAGCGGTATTTATTATTATAAAATTGAATCAGGTGATTTTTCAGAAGTTAAAAAAATGATTTTATTAAAATAATTATTTCACTTGTTTGCGATAAATAAAAGTATTGTAAAATTATAAAAAATTATTGATTTTAATAAATAGAATTTTAATTAATTTTAAACAAAAAAACCAATTGGAGGCACGGAGATGAGAAAATTATTACTCATTCCTTTATTTTGTGCATTATTAATTTCCCTAAACACAAATAAATCAAATGCACAGTCAGTTGCATTTAATACAGTTCTTGAATATTGTACAGGTACTTGGTGTCAGTGGTGCCCTTGTGGTCACGATATCATTGATGCTATCTATACAATTTATCCGGAAACAGTTGTCTTAGCATATCATGGAGCAGGTAGTGATCCATGGCAATCATATTCCGCAGGTATCAGATCATTAATGGGTATGTCTTCTTACCCGACAGGTGTTGTCGGAAGAAGAACAGGTATCATTTCAAGAAGTGCTTGGATTAATGCCATAGTTACTCAAAAAACAGTGGAAACAGCTAAAGCTGAAATTCTTTCAACGAAAAGTTATAATGCTGCAACAAGAGAAATTACAGTAAATGTAACAGCAAAAGCTTTAGAAAATTTAACAGGTGATTACAGAATCAATTTTATTTTAACTGAAGATAATCTTATTTATCATCAGTATTCCAATAATACATGTTCACCGGGAACTACTTATTATCCAGTTTATGAGCATGATCATGTTGTAAAAGCAATGATTAATGGCGATTTAGGAGAAATGCTAAATACAGGCAGCGTTTGGAATCAAGATCAGGTAATTAATAAAACATTAGTATATACATTACCGACAGATGTTGTTCCTGAAAACTGTGCTGTTAATATTATAATTTGGAAACAGGAAGGTTCTTTAACTTCTAATTCTGTTACAATTAATACCGGAAAAGTCAAAGTTGATGGACCTACTAATATAAATCCTATAGCATCTTCCGTAACTGATTATAAACTTGCACAGAATTATCCAAATCCTTTCAATCCTACAACTAACATAAACTTCACAGTCCCAAAAGATATGAATATTTCATTAAGAGTTTATGATGTAAAAGGAACAGAAGTTGCTGTATTGGCAAATGGATTTGTTAAAAAAGGTACTTATAATACATTATTTGAAGGAAAAGGATTATCAAGCGGTATTTATTATTACAAACTTATTGCAGGTGATTTTATTGATACAAAAAAAATGGTTCTGAATAAATAAATAATTTTTGTTTTTTCTGATTTACAAAAAACCCTGCTTTCGCAGGGTTTTTTGTTTGTATGAGAAATTTTTTTTATTTCCATTTTTATGGGTTAGTGATGTAAAGCAAAATGTCATTCTTATCTCGACTTATCGGAAGAAGAGTCAAAGACTTTGTGTCATTCTGCCTGCCCCTACGGGGAGTGAGCTTGCAACCAGCCTGTCCCGATGCCTTTTATCGGGAAAGAATCTCTTGATGACTCCTGTCATTCTGAGCGAAGCGAAGAATCTAAGCCTATATGTCATTCTGAGGGAACCGAAGAATCTCATTAAAGTATTAACTGTGTACTTAAGAGATCCTTCACTTCGTTCAGGATGACATCGTTTGTGTCATTCTGAGGGAAGCAGCCTGTCCCGATGCCTTTTATCGGGAAAGAATCTCTTGATGACTCCTGACATTCTGATCGAAGCGAAGAATCTAAGACTTTGTGTCATTCTGAGGGAAGCGAAGAATCTAAGACTTTGTGTCATTCTGAGGGAAGCGAAGAATCTCATTAAAGTATTAATTGGGTACTTAAGAGATCCTTTCCCGATGCCCTTTATCGGTAAAGAATCTCTTTATAACTCCTGTCATTCTCAGCGAAGCGAAGAATCTCATTAAAGTATTAACTGTGTACTTAAGAGATCCTTTCCCGACCTGTCGGGACAAGCTACTTCGTTCAGGATGACATCGTATATGTCATTCTAAGAGAAGCAGCCTTTCCCGATGCCCTTTATCGGTAAAGAATCTCTTTATAACTCCTGTCATTCTGAGCGAAGCGAAGAATCTAAGACTGTATGTCATTCTGAGCGAAGCAGCCTGTCCCGATGCCTTTTATCGGGAAAGAATCTCATTTGCAATCTCAGTATCAATCTCCTTTATCCATAACAACATTAATTAATATAAGACTATCACTAATAATTAATACTCTTTATTAAATATTGATTTTAATTATAATTAAAAGTAATTTCACGTGAAATGGAAGTATTAATTCAATATATTTATTCACTAACTTTAAGAGAACTTCTCGTTCCGGAATACATTTTTATGTATAGAAGTTTCGCTTTCTTTCATAATTTTTTGATTATGAATACATACAGAAAATTGTTTTATAAATGTTACTGGAATAATGATTTGATTAATAAATCTTCTAAATTCAAAAAGTTTTCTCTTATCTGGTTCTCTGTTGTAATTTCTATTTTCCTTTCTTTCTTTTATGCACCTTCTGATCCTGCAAATTCAAAATCAAGTTCGGCAACTTTATACCTTTATAGATTTGCAAAAAATTTATTTAGTAAAATTTCTGATTTCTTAAATCATACTGTAAATTCGTTAAATAAAGTTTTAAACTTATTAATTAACAGGAACTATTCATTCATTGCCGCCGAATCTCCAAAAAATCTGGCGATGATAAATTGCTGGCGGATTTAAAATCCTAACCTAAAAGGCAATAATAATAATCAAAAAATTACATAATTGAAATTTAATGAAGATGTAATATCTGATTCTTATAATTACTGTAAGAATTTAGCGACTGCTCATTACGAGAATTTTCCTGTGGGTTCTTTGTTAATACCGAAAAATAAAAGAAAATATGTTTATAGCATTTATGCTTTTGCAAGGACTGCTGATGATATTGCAGATTCATATGATAATAGCGAAGTTAAATTATTAAAACTTAATAAACTTGAAAATGATTTTAAAAATATTCTCAAGGATGATTTTATAATCACAGATAAAAATGATTTTAATAATGAAAATTATAATTTTTTAATCGCTCTTTACGATACAATCAAAACTCTGTCTATTCCGATGAATGAGTTTATTAATTTATTAACTGCATTCAAACAAGATTCAACAATCGGAAGATATGACAAATTTGATGATTTAATTGAATATTCAAAGTTTTCTGCAAATCCGATAGGTCATTTAATATTATACCTGTTTGGTTACAATGAAAAAGACAACAAACAATTATTTGATTATTCTGACAAAATATGTACTGCTTTGCAATTAACGAATTTTTGGCAAGATGTCTCAGTTGATCTCGAAATTGACAGAGTATATATTCCAAAAGAATTAATGGATTTATATGGATATTCTTATGATGATTTATTTAAAAAAAAACAAAATGAAAATTTCAGAGAATTAATTAAATCTCTGACAGAAAAAACAAGAATGATATTTAAAGAAGGTTACGAATTAATTAACAATGTGAACGGAAGATTAAAATGGGAATTGAAATTAACATATAATGGTGGGAATGAAATTTTAAATAAAATTGAAAAAATTGATTATAACGTACTTAGCAAAAGAGTTAAACTTTCAAAATGGGATTTTTTAAAAATGATATGGTAGAAGAAAAAGAAATAACTGCTCAAAGCAAAACTAATTTTTTATACTCATTTTCATTTCTCTCAAAAGAAAAAAATGAAGCGATTAATACCGTATATGCTTTTTGCAGAAAAACTGATGATATTGTTGATGATGAAAAATCAACTACTGATGTAAAATATAAACTTCTAAGAGAATGGAAAAACGAATTTGAAAAAGCAATGGTAAGCAGTTCTAAATTTTCATTACTCAATAAAGTTAATGAAATCAGAAAAAAATTCAATATACCAGTAGAACCGTTTTTTGAACTGATGAAAGGCATGGAAATGGATATTCAAAAAAACAGATATAAAAATTTTGAAGAACTTTATAACTATTGTTATTGTGCTGCTGCTACTGTTGGCTTGATGTGTATAGAAATATTCGGATACAGAAATATAAAAACAAAAGAATTTGCGGTGAATCTTGGGATTGCTCTGCAACTTACAAATATTTTAAGGGATTTAAAAAAGGATGCTGAAAACGGAAGAATATATCTTCCAAAAGAAGACCTAGAAAAATTTGGTTATAGTGAAGAAGATTTATTAAAAAATAATTATAACAATTCGTTCATTGAACTGATGAAGTTTGAATGTGAGAGAGCAAGACGATATTACAAAAAAGCAAATGAGTGTCTTTCAAAAGAAGATAAAGGATTAATGTTTGCTGCGAGAATTATGGAAAAGATTTATTTTGGAATATTGGAAAAAATTGAAAAAGTTAATTATAATGTTTTTGATAACGCTGCCAAAGTTTCCAAATTTAAAAAAATATTTATAACGCTTGGTGTTTTTGCAAAATACAGATTGCTTTACAGTTTCAAAGACCCAAGACCGGTATTTAATGATTAAAATATTATGTTTATATGTACATAAATTGCTTTATTGATTTACTAAATTGTTCTTTCACATTTAATTTTAAATGAATCAAAAGCGAATTAAGATATGTATCGCCGGGGCAGGTTTGGCAGGATTATCAACTGCAGTTTTTCTGAAAAAAAATGATGCTGAAAATCTGTTTGAAATTGATTTGGTTGAATCTTCACCAAAACTCGGAGGCAGAGCATATAGTTTTGTTGACAGAGATTCGGGATTAACACTTGATAATGGTCAGCATATTCTTGCGGGATGGTATTCTGCTACTTTGGAATTTCTGAAAATTTGTAATTCACAGTTTCAGTTAAATTTTCAGAAAAAACTTGAAATAAATTTTTATAATACTGAAAAAAAATATTTCAAATTAAGCTGTCCTAAAATATTTTCACCGTTGAATTTATTTATCGGAATTCTAAAATTTGATGCACTTGGTTTAAAAGATAAACTCAGATTTTTAAAAATCAGAAAGTTAATCAACAGGGAAGCATATAGTCCGGATTATTTAAAAAAAATCAATGTTTCTGATTTATTATTTGAATTAAAGCAAACTGAAAACAACATAAGATATTTTTGGGAACCATTTCTGCTGGCAGTTTTTAATTGCAAAACGGATGAGATTAATGCTGATGTGTTTATGAATGTGTTGATTGAAGGATTTTCAGGAAATGGAAAATCAAATCTGTTAATTCCTGATAAAGATTTGAACAGTCTTTTTATTAATAATGCAATAAATTTTCTTTCAGATAATGCTGTTGAAATAAAATTAAATAAAAGAATTGAAGAAATTTTTAAAAATAATCAGGGTAATTTTAATGTTAAGTTTAATTCCGGAGAATCAAATGAATACAGCATAATGATAAATGCAGCTTCATTTTTCAGATTAAATGAAATTAAACTTAATTTTGAATGTGATTTGCCAAAATTAAAAACTTCTTCAATTATATCTGTTCATCTAATATTTAAGGAATATATACCTGAAGAGATTTTAAAAAATAATTCTTTTGGAATGACAGGACTTATAGGAACAAATACTCAATGGATTTTTAAAAAAAGTGAAAGACATTTATCACTCGTTATCAGTGGTGCTGATTTCATTGAGCATAACGGAAAAAAATTAATTGATTTAGATAAAGAAGAAATTATAAAAATGTGTACTAATGATTTAAAAAATTGCTTATCCGGATTTGATACATTGGAAATATCAGATTCAAAAGTTATTAAAGAAAAACGAGCAACTTTTATACCGAATATTGATTCAATAAATGAAAGAAAAAAATGCAATTCGAATATTGAGAATTATTATTTTTGTGGTGATTGGGCTGAAACAGATTTGCCTTCTACCATTGAGGCAGCTATTAGAAACGGAAAAAAAATATCTGAAAAAATATTAAAAAATTTTTATAAATAATTCATTTCCATTAAAGAAAAAGGAGACTCCAGATGGAAGATACATTAAAAAAACAGGTAATCGGAAAAATTTCATTGCCGGGCGAACTGGATAAAGAGCGTGCTATACAGGAAGCATTGCTTGAAGAAAAAAGACGCCTTGAAAAGGAATATGGTGTTGAAAATACTAAACGTAACCATTTCAAAAGACCTTTTGAAAGAGTTTTCACAAAAAACCAGAGAAAGGATACAACTATTCTTTTTGGTGGTTTAACGTGGAAACATGAAAAACTTATTAAAGGTGCTCTTGAAGGTTTAGGGTATCAAACTGATTATATCCCTGTTCCTGATAAAAAGGCATTCCAACTTGGTAAAGAATATGGAAATAATGGACAATGTAATCCTACTTATTTTACAGTCGGTAATCTTGTTCAGTTCTTACAAGGACTGGAAGCTAAAGGTTTGACTAAACAGGAAATTTTAGATAACTATGTATTCTTCACTGCCGGTGCTTGTGGACCGTGTAGATTTGGTATGTATGAAGCCGAATACAGACTTGCTTTAAGAAATTCAGGATTTGACGGATTTAGAGTTTTAATTTTCCAGCAAACCGGAGGACTTTCTCAAGAGGAAGCTGAAGCTGGGCTTGAAATGAATCTGGATTTCTTTTTGGGAATTTTAAATGCTTTAATGGTGGGTGATATTATTAATGACCTCGCTTATCAAATCAGACCTTTTGAAGTAGTTCCGGGAGAAACTGATTTAGCTA
Source organism: Candidatus Tepidiaquacellales bacterium UBA6667 (assembly GCA_002455255.1). Classification (GTDB taxonomy): domain Bacteria; phylum Bacteroidota; class Ignavibacteria; order Tepidaquicellales; family Tepidaquicellaceae; genus UBA9002. The sequence continues at coordinate 38,254 of DKKL01000061.1, forward strand.
TGGAAAAAGCAATCAATCTATTTTCAGAAAGACTAAAGTCTAAAAAATATTTTGACTTTAATTCAAAACTTGGAAAATTCATTCAGAAAATTCCAACATCCGAATATATTGTAAAATTTTTAGACCAGATTCTTGGTGATTATTACCTTGATACTATGAATGAAGTGAAAACAATTTTCAATGAAGTAAGAGTTGACAGAACACGTATGAAACCAATTGTTAAAGTTACAGGTGAGTTTTGGGCTCAGACAACCGAAGGTGACGGTAACTTTAATATGTTCCCATTTCTTGAAAGAGAAGGTGCTCAGGTTTTAGTTGAACCTATAGCTACTTGGATTATGTATATGCTGCATCAGGCAAAAAAAGTAAATGAAGATGAACGTGGTTTGAAAGTAACAGATAAATTAGATGTTGAACTTTCTGCAAAAGAAAAATTGAAACTCGAAGCTGATTATAAAAAACTGAATGTAATTCTTTCGATTGCTGAGAGAATTTTTGACAGGGAATATAACAGATTCAGAAAGTGTTTGAATAATATGCCTCACGAACTTATTGACCAGAAAATTCTTACTGAACTTGCACATCCATATTATCACTCAAGAGTTGAAGGCGGTGAAGGACATCTTGAGGTCGGAAAAAGTATTTATTATACTATACACAATATGTGTCATATGGTGCTTTCGCTTAAACCATTTGGCTGTATGCCTTCTACTCAATCTGACGGTGTTCAGTCTGTAGTTACTTCAACTTATAAAGATATGATTTTTCTTCCGATTGAAACTTCAGGTGAAGGTGATGTGAATGCTCATTCAAGGGTTCAAATGGCATTAGGTGAAGCTAAAGCAAAAGCTAAACTTGAGTACAAAGAGGCACTTGATAAAACAGGGTATTCTCTTGATGAAATAAAGGCTTATGTAGATTCTCATGATGAACTTCAAAGACCATTTTATATTGTTTCACACAGAAAAGGTATTTCCGGTGTTGGAGCTAACTTTATACTTGATGTTTCTGAAAAAATGAAAAAAGATGGTATCAAATCTACAATGACAGAAGTGAAAAATGAAAGTGAAGTTATGATATAATATATTTTTCCTGAAAATTAAAAAAATTAAAATGACTGAAAATAAAAGAAAATATTATATCGGGCTTGATGTGGGTTCTACCACTGTGAAAGCTATAGTAATTGATATAAATACAGATGAAATTCTCTGGAGTGATTATCAACGACATGATACTAAACAGCCGGAAAAAACTCTTGAATTATTGAAGAAGATTGAAGAAGATCTTAACATACATAATGCGGATGTTTTCAGAATTTTTGTTACCGGTTCCGGTGGTTTCAATATCGGAAAATATCTCGGGGCTAAATTTGTTCAGGAAGTTAATGCCGTATCATTGGCTGTTGAAAAGTTATATCCCAATACAGGTTCAGTTATTGAACTTGGCGGACAGGATGCTAAAATCATAATTTTTAAAGAAGACCCTGAAACAGGAAAGAAGAAAAAAATTCCTTCTATGAATGATAAATGTGCCGGTGGAACTGGGGCTGTTATTGATAAGATTAACGCTAAACTGAAAATTCCATCTGATAAATTATGTGAAATGGGTTATTTGAATCTCAAACTTCATCCTGTAGCAGGTAAATGCGGAGTTTTTGCCGAAACAGATATTAATGGTCTTCAAAAATCCGGTGTCCCGGCTGATGAACTTATGGCTTCTCTTTTTGAATCTATTATTCAGCAGAATATTTCTGTTCTAACAAGAGGGCACACTCTCAGACCGGAAGTTTTATTGTTGGGTGGTCCAAATACTTATATCAAAGGAATGAAGGAATGTTGGAGATATAATATTCCAAAAATCTGGGAAGAAAGAAAAGTGGAACTGCCTGAGGGAAAAACTCCTGAAGATTTAATTCGTGTTCCTGAAAATGCTCAGTATTTTGCTGCCATTGGTGCAATTGAGTTTGGTAAAGAGGAAGATGAACATATAGGGGTATATAAAGGATGGAAAGATCTTGAACATTATATATTAGTCGGCAGGGAAGAAGAAAAGAAACGATTGAGTGGTGGAAATGAAACCGGATTATACAAAACGGATGCTGAACTTTTTGAATTTAAAGAAAAGCATACATTGAAAAAATTTATTCCGGCAAAATTTGAAAAAGGTCAGGTAGTAAGAGGGTTTATAGGTATTGATGGTGGTTCAACCTCTACTAAAGCTGCCTTAATGTCAGAGGAGAAAGAAGTCCTGATTAAAGCGTATCAGCTTTCAAAAGGAAATCCGATTGAAGATACAATGGAAATTATATATAGTATTCAACAACAGGTGGAGGAACAAGGAGCAACTCTTGAAATTCTCGGTGTTGGTACTACCGGTTATGCAAAAGATATTTTAAAAGATGTTTTAAAAGCAGATGTAGCACTTGTTGAAACAGTTGCCCATACACAAGCCGGACTTCATTTTTATCCGGATTGCGATGTTATTTGTGACGTTGGTGGGCAGGATATTAAAATTATAATTTTGAATCAAGGTAGAGTAGTTGATTTTAAACTTAACACTCAATGCTCTGCCGGTAATGGATATTTTTTACAATCAACTGCTCAGGGATTTGGATATCCGGTAGAAAAATTTGCTGAAGTCGCATTTGCTGCAAAAAGTTTCCCTATGTTTGGATATGGATGTGCAGTATTTATGCAATCTGATATTGTTGATTTCCAAAGACAAGGCTGGAAAGCTGAAGAAATTATGGCTGGGCTTGCAAACGTATTACCTAAAAATATCTGGCTTTATGTATCTCAAATACCGAATCTTGCAAAGCTGGGAAAGACATTTGTTTTACAAGGCGGAACTCAGCACAATCTCGCAGCAGTGAAAACTCAGGTTGATTTCATTGAAGAGAGATTCAAAGGGTCAGGTGTGAAACCTGATATTTTTGTTCATAAACATACAGGCGAAGCCGGTGCAATTGGTTGTGCAATTGAGGCAGTAAGATTATACCAAAACGGTCATAGAACATCGTTCATCGGATTGGATAAAGTTGCAAAAATTATTTTCAAAACAACTCGGTCTGAAGATACGAGATGTTATTTTTGCAAAAATAAATGTTTGAGAACTTTTATTGATGTTAAAACAGATGTAAAAGAAAACGCAAATCTTGATGAAGAAAGAAAAAAATTCGTTGAATTAAAAGTAGTGAATAAAGAGGAATCAATTAATCCAAAATCAAAAGTTCTGATGGCAGAAGGTACTCAAAGACTAATTATTGCAACTTGTGAAAAGGGAACTGTTGAAGATTTAGCTGATATGAAAAATATAAAAAGTGAGCTTGATGAAATCAAAAAAGCAAATCCCAATTATATTGACTTAGCAGCTAAAAATGCTTTCATAGGTTACAAACCTCAAATTGTAAAAGAAGATATTCCTCAGAGTAAAAAAGGATTTCTGTTTAAAAAGAAAGACGAAATTTCTGAATCGCAAAGAAAAGAATTACTTGAAAGAAGAAGCAAAATAGTAATTGGTATTCCAAGATTGCTGAATATGTATCAACACACTCCGTTTTTTACAGCTTATTTTGAAGCACTTGGCATTATGCCGGGTAATTTTGTGTATTCGGAATATACTTCAGAAGAACTTTATAAAGCCGGTGCTAAAAGGGGAAGTATCGATCCTTGTTTCCCTTCTAAAGTTGCAATTCCACATATTCATAATTTGTTATATGTTCAGAATAAAAAGAAAAAAATGGATTATATTTTTTCGCCTATAGTTGATAATATGCCTTCTGACCTTGAATATGCCGAAGCACATACTGCCTGCCCGACAATCACTGCAACAATTGAAGCTGCCAAAGCAGCATTTACTAAGGAAGGTGATTTATTTAAGGAAGCCGGTCTTGAATATTTATGTCCGTTTATTCAATTGGTAAATCATCAGCTTACTGCGAGACAACTTTTTGAAACATTTGAGAAAAGATTAGGATTAACTGAAAGTGAAAATATGAAGGCAGTTGCCGAAGGATATATTGCTTATTATAAATTTATGAATGATTTAAAGAGTAAGTCAAAAGAAACTCTTGAAATGCTGAAGAGAGAAAATAAAATCGGTATAGTGGTACTGGCAAGACCATATCATAATGATCCAGGAATCAATCATGAAATTCTTGAAGAATTTCAAAAACTTGGTTATCCGATTTTTTGGCAAGATACTTTACCGACAGATTCTGAAACATTGGAAGAATTATTCGGTGATGAAGTTCAAAGAGGTGAAATCAGATCGCCGATGGATGTAAATGATGTATGGAAAAATTCGTATTCAGAAAATACAACGAGAAAAGTTTGGGCTGCAAAATTTGCCGCAAGACATCCAAACCTTGTTGCTCTTGAGTTATCTTCATTTAAATGTGGACATGATGCACCTATCTACACTGTAGTTCAGGAAATTGTTGAAAACTCAGGTACTCCTTATTTTTCTTTTAAAGATATTGATGAGAATAAACCAACCGGAGCTATTAAAATCAGAGTAGAAACTATAAGTTACTTCCTCAAAAGGTACAGAGAAGATATGGTAAAAAATATTGAAAAGGTTAAATCAATTGAAGATAAACTTAAGGAAATTGAAATGAGATTACGAAATGAAATGTCACTTGAGAATAAACTAATGAAGATTGATAAAAAAAGCAGTAATATGGTAGATATAAGCGAAATTAAAATCAGAAAACCTGAAGAAGTTTCCGCTTAAAATCAATCGTATATATTTATTAAAAACAAAAAATCCTGTTCAATCAGGATTTTTTGTTTTATATTCTATTTAATACTTTTTACTCATAATATTTTCANNGTTTATATTGGCTTCCGAAAATCAAATAGTCTTGAAAATAAATTAAATTTGCAACTTATTCTAAAGGAAATTTAATTAAATTATGAAATTTTGTTTTTTTTCTCTCTTAATTTAATTTTATTCGTTTTTTCTAATGTAAGTATTACAATTAATTTTAAATAAAATATATCTGATTATAAGTTGCTATGCTAATTATTTGTTTTTGTTGATTTGTGAATCGTTAAAAATAAATCATTTAAAAA
>DKKL01000024.1 GCA_002455255.1 Candidatus Tepidiaquacellales bacterium UBA6667
AAACTTTCAATAAACAACATTTCACAAACCAAAAGAATGATTTTAATGAAGTAATCCGGTTTTCAAATTTTGAATGAAAAAATTAACTCAATTCATATTATTATTCTCTTTTTTGTTTTCTTCGCAACTTTTCTCACAAGTTCAGTGGCAATGGCAAATGCCTCAGCCAACCGGCAATATTTTATATGATGTTAAAATGCTGAATGAAAACACTGGATATACTTGTGGTGCAGCAGGAAATATTCTCAAAACTACAAATGGCGGCTTGAATTGGGTGATGTTGAATACTGGTTTCAATAAACGATTGTGGGCTATGTCAATAATTGATTCAATAAATTTAATTGCAGTGAGTGATTCTGGACTTTATATTAAATCTTCAAATTCCGGTTTGAATTGGTCATTACATAGTATCGCTTCTAGTAGTTCAATATTTAACATAGAATTTATCAATCACCTGACAGGTATAATATGTGGTTCTAATAGTCTTATAATGAAAACTACTGATAAAGGCAATACTTGGTTTACATTAAATTCAGATATATTTTCTTCTTTTTTTGAAATTGCATTTATTGATTTAAACACAGGTTTTATAGGAGGAAATAGAACCTTAATAAAAACGACTAATAGTGGATTAAATTGGTTCAGTATACCTATAACTTTCACGCAACCTTTTTCTCAAATTAGAGGATTAAATACCATAGGTTCAAATGTTGTTTGTGGTATGATTGTACTTGATGAAAAAATAATTTACTCTACTAATCAAGGAGTAGATTGGAGTTATTATAATATAACATTTCCAACACTCGATGGTAGTAACGATATTTTAAGAAAAATGAAATTTATTAATCCTTCAACGGGATATTTAACTACTGATTTTGGAAGAATATGTAAAACAACTAATGGTGGAGTTAATTGGTCTGTGGATTCAACTTTTAAATTTAATTTTTATAGAATCGGTGTATTATGGGATGTAGAAGTTATAAATAATTCTGTACTTGTAACAGGAGGTGGAGGAACAATAATTCGTTCGACAAACTCAGGACAAAATTATAGTTTAATTCAAGGTTGGAAACATCAACTAAACGACATCAAATTCATAAATCAACAAACCGGATTTGTGGTCGGCGAAAGAGGGGATATTTTTAAAAGCACAAATCAAGGGACTACATGGGATAAGATTAATTCTAATACAATTAATAATTTAACATCAGTTGATTTTTTAAACTCGCAAACCGGATTCATATCCGGTGATACAGGTACAATCCTCAAAACTACTAATCAGGGATTAAATTGGAATAAAATTACAATACCCTTTAATAGACTTATAAATAAAATTCATTTTAAAAATTTCTCAACTGGATATTTTACAAGTTCCTATACTATTTATAAAACTACTAATAGTGGTGATAATTGGTTTAGAACTGATTCAAATTTCAATGAGATTTTTACCGATATTTATTTCTTAAATAATGATACAGGATTTGTAAGTGCAGGAACTGAAATTTTTAGGACTTTTAATGATGGTGTAAACTGGATATCAAGTGGAACAGTACTTTCAAATTCCATAAGCTTTATTAATAATTCAACGGGTTTTACAGGTAGCGGTAATAGAGTTTATAAAACTACAAACACAGGTATATCTTGGACCGGAATTCATACAGGTGGATTGGGGATTAAATCAGTTTATTTTGGAAGTGATCAGAAAGGTATGGCCTGTGCTTTAGACGGTTATATCGTTAGAACTACAAATAGTGGAGTTAATTGGGAAAGAGTATATTTAACTAATAACACAATGTTTAAGATTTCTTTTTTAAATCAAGAAACAGGATTTATAATAGGAGACTGGGGTAATATTATAAAAACAACAAACGGTGGTCTTACGTTTACTGAAACCAATGTAACCGAAACAATTGATAATTTCGAACTTAAACAAAATTATCCGAATCCGTTCAATCCAGAAACAACTATTCCATTTACTGTCAATAAAAATAATTCAGATGTAAAACTTCAGATTTATGACATTAACGGTAAATTAATTTCAACTTTAATCAATAAAATTTATCAGTCGGGAAGTTATGAAACAAAATTTATCGGTAACAATCTCTCGACAGGTGTATATTTTTATAAACTTTCAATAAACAACATTTCCCAAACCAAAAGAATGATTTTAATGAAGTAATTATTCTTATTAAATACCTTTAACTAAAAAAATTAAAAAATTATGAGACACAAAAAAATTGCTCATATTATGAGCGTAGGATTTCTTTGCTTAATTTTTAACTTTCCTGTATTATCCCAACTTCAAAGTGATTATCCATTTAAAGCAAAAAGTGATTTGAATGGAAATATTTATATTACCGGAGAAGTATTAAACTCACAAAACAATACTTACGATATATTAATCCAGAAAATTGAAGCTGGAGTAACTGTAATCAATAAAACACATTCAACTCCTCACGGAAATGACAAAGGTTACGATATTGAATTTGATACTGAAGGCAATATTTATGTCGTCGGTTCCATATATAATAATGTAACTTCAAGTAATGATATCATTGCTTTAAAATACAATGCCAATGGCACTTATGCTTGGAGTTTTGTTGTCCAGTCATCTTTAGACGATAAGGGAATTTCACTAACAAGAATTTCTGAAGATTACATTGCCATCTGTGGCTACATTTCATATCAATCAAACGATAAAAATTTTTACACTGCAGTATTAAGCACAAACGGTGTTCTTCAATGGGAACATGAATACGGTATTAACTCGCTCACCAATGATGATATTGCTACTCACATTACTCACGATGATTATTACATTTATGTTGGTGGATATTCTTACACTAACAATACTTATAAAAACGACCTGATGTTCTTAACTTATTCTCATTCCGGTACTCTTGATGAATATCTTAAATTAGAAACTGAGGATAATGAAAAATTAACTTCGTTCGTCATTTCTGAATATTCACAGGATGCAGTAATTAAATCTAATAGATATAGCACTTCCGAAGTTGATAAACCGGGAACAAGCGTTAAATATATAATGTCCGCTTATATCAAATTTAACTCAATTACTTTAACTTCTGAATTTGATTGGGTAAGAATATTTGGTAATAGTGGTGTTGATATTCCTACAAGTGCGGCAGTTGACTCGGATCATAATCTTATAGTTACCGGTTATAGTTATAATCCGCCAAATAACTATGATTTTGTTACTTTGAAATATGACAAAGCCGGCAATGATATTTGGCAAAATTTTTATAATGTAGCATATCAATCAAATAACGGTATTGACAAAGCTTCATCAGTAAAAATAAATAATCAGAATGAAATATTTGTAACAGGTTACAGTGAGTTTACTCAATCTCAATATGTAACTATAAAATATAATCCGGATGGTTCTCAGGATAATTTTGAAGTTTGGGAAAAATTTTACTCTCCGGAACTTGGTAATTTGAATTTAAGAAATTTAAATAAATATTCTTATTGTGCCCTTGATTCTTCAGGGAATCCGACGATTCTTGCTTTCGCTTATAATGACTCTCTTGATATTATTGCCGGGAGGAAATATTCTCAAATAGGGAATATAGCTTCTACTCTTCCGGTGAAAAAATATTTAAGAAAATCAAGAAAGTTTACTCCCGTTTTTTCAGGCAACTCCATTACGAACTCAAATAACTTTCCGAACCCGTTCAATCCGGTTACTAATATTTCTTTCTCTCTAAATGAACCCGGCAATGTTGAAGTTTCAATTTACGATATCACAGGAAAAAGAATTGCAAATTTATATAACGGATACTTAAATTCCGGTCAACAATCTTTTAGATGGAATGCCTTCGGGTATGCAAGTGGAATTTATTTTTACATAATCAGAAATAATTCGGCAACAATTACTAAAAAAATAACATTACTTAAATAATCTAATCTATTAATAATGCCTGCGGCAAGCCCAAGTGGGAACCCGCCTGCAGGCATTATCTCATGTTTTTAAATCTTTTATCTTTTGTAATAACCACTTCTTATCAGGAACAACATTAGGATGTGAATTTATTTCCTTTCCTAAAATTTCTAACTCTATGTTAATATTTTCTTCTCGGTACTCCTTTAGTTCTTTCAATCCAATTAATTCCTTTATAAAATGTCTGAATGTATCTATATACTTCCTGTGTCTGTCTGCTAAATTTTTATTCCTTTCTCCAAATTTTCTCAAATTCTCAAGTTCAAATCGGATAGATTCATGATTATTTAATTCATAATACGATTTTATATATAAAAATTTTACACTGAAAAATTTAATGTGTTGATTAGTTCTTATCTTCGCCAAAATCGAAAGCGTTTCTTCATAATTTCTCTTCGCAAATGCTATCTTTGCATAAAACAATTTTAAATCATTTTCATTTATACTGCTGTTTATTACTTTTAAATGTTTTTCTATAAATCTTTCAAGCCATTCCACATTATCAGTTGCAAGTGAAATAGCTACTATGTTTGTAAATAAATCTACCGGTAAAATATTATTTATATATGAGAAACCCTTCTCTTCAGCAAATTTGAAAATCTCCATTAACTTATATTTCGTATCGGAATCATTTGTATTTATTACTATTAACTGATACGCATTTATAACATATCCGTAATAAAAATATAACTGTGCCAAATCAAATTTATAAATGTTCTTTTCTAAATAATTTTTCAATTCTTCAATTGTGGAATTAGTATCCTCCCTCACTGATAATTTTTGTACAATTTTTACTGCAAGATATATTATATATACATTAGGATGCTTATCTTTTACTATCTTTTCTGATTTTTTAATTTCACTCTCTATTTTATCAAGATACTTTAAATCATATTTATAATTTTTTCCTGTAAAAAAACTGTGAACTAATTTATTGTTTACATTATGCAGATATTGAAAGTAAAAATTCATTTCAATATTTTCACTTATTTCATCCAACAAATATGGATAATCAAATTTTGTTTCATCAAGAGAAAACTTATAATATTCGTTTTCAATAGTTACTTTGTTGTTGTAATAATTATCATCCCGCTTATATGTATTCTCAAATTGTTTCCTGAACTTTGTTATCAGATATTTATATCTCTTTGGCACATCCCTCGATTGTAATCCGCTCAAAATATACATCGACTGTGAGTTTTTGTCTTTTTCAAATTCCTTAAGTAAAATAAATTTCTCTATTAACAAGTTAAACTTTTCTGATTTATCCTTACCTAATTTCGCTAATATATCAGAATCATTCTTAAATTCACCTGATAAATATTCATTGAAAATATTTAAAAATTCTTTATCCGTATTATAATACGGTGATCGAAGAAATTTTATAAATTCCTTCTCATCTTCCTTTGTAAAACTTTTTAAAGTTCTAATCATCTACAAATATAATCATTTTTATTTTTACTATCGTTATAGACAGCCCTACAAAGCCCCCCTTTGGAGGGGGATATCACTGTAGGGACACGCCACGGCGTATCCACACAACCACCTCTAAAATTGTTGTGTCATTCTGCTTGCCCCTACGGGGATGAGCGAAGCGACTGCCTGTCCCGATTTATCTAAAAAGATTCCTTTTTTAGAATGTGTCATTCTGAGCGCAGCAGCTTGTCCCGACAGGTCGGGAAAGAATCCCGTAAGAAAAATATTAAATCCTTCGCTTTACCCAAATTTGTGCAATTCGTCCAATTCGTGAAAATTCGTGGTGAGTATTTCACTCTCCCGCAGGAGTCTCTTTCAAAAAAACTATTAAGAAGGACTCCAGCGTTCTTACCCTCTCCCGCAGGAGTCTC
>DKKL01000004.1 GCA_002455255.1 Candidatus Tepidiaquacellales bacterium UBA6667
AAATGTAGGATTTTAATAATATTGCAAAACCGGATGTGTGAATTATCACATATCCGGTTTATAAAATTGTTATATTAGATAAATATATTTCACTTAACAAAATTCTATCCCGCCTTCTTGTTTATAACTCATTCCACATTTGTCCAAAATAATTATTTTATAATAAATTTAAATTTAATCTTTTTTAATTGAATATATTTTGCTTAGTTTGTTATAAAAATTTATCATCATTTGTGTNNAGTGTTAATTAGCTTGCCGCTACGGGGTGGTGAAGTTTATTAATGTTTTTAACGGTTGTGAATTTCTTCATCTGCCTATCATAAATTTGTTTATGGAATACAATCTGTAATTTAGATATTTTTGCTTTCAACTTTCCAAATTATGAGCTTTTTTAATAGTCTTATCGTTAATACAATTCCGGTCTTTCCGAAAAAAATTGTTAAAATTTTTGCCAATAAATATATTGCCGGTGATAATATCAACGATGCAGTTAAAACAGTAAAATCCCTGAACCAAAAGGGCTTCGTTGCTACTATGGATGTTCTCGGTGAAAGTATAACCGATAAAAACGAAGCAGTTAAATCTAAAGATGAAAATATCGAAGTGTTGGATGCAATCTCAAACAATAATCTTGATTGTAATCTCTCTGTTAAGTTAACTATGCTCGCACTCACTCTTGATAAAGATTTCTGTTATAGTCTTTTTAGAGAAATCGTCAGTTATGCCAACTCAAAAAATATTTTTATTAGAATTGATATGGAGGATTCTTCTGTAACTGAAATCACAATTCAGATTCTTGAAAAAATCCGAAAAGAATTTTCTAATGTCGGTATCGTTATTCAGGCATACCTGTATAGAAGTGAAGATGATATTAAAAGATTGATTCAAACCGGAACATCGTTTAGAATCTGCAAAGGGATTTATGTTGAACCGGAATCCTTAGCTATAAAAGATTATCAAAAAATCAGAGATAATTATCTCAAAATCTTAAAACTTGCTCTGCAAAATGGGGCTTATTGCGGAATTGCTACTCATGATGAATTTTTAGTGAAAGGTGCTGAAACTATCATAAAAGAATTGGGGTTATCTAAAGATAAGTATGAGTTTCAGATGTTGCTTGGAGTAAGGGAAAATCTTCGTGACCAAATTTTAAGTAGAGGTCATAAGGTTAGAATCTATGTACCTTTCGGTATCAGATGGTATGAATATTCTATCAGAAGGTTTAAGGAAAATCCCGAAGTTGCTAAGCATGTTATAAAAAGCATTTTTTCAAATTAATCCTGTGAATAAATATTTTTTTAATAGTTTATTTTTTTTAATATTCGGAATTTTTCTCAGTGCCGATGCTAAAAATGATCCGTTATCTTCCAATACTAAATCAATTGATGAAAAAGTAAAATTTTACACAATTGAAGGAATGAAATCATCTTTCTCAGAAAACTTTGATTTGGCATTTCAGTATTACGACTCCGCTCTTTCTATTGATAAAAATAATTTACGAACCCGAGTTTACAAATCAACTGTTTATCTTTATAAATTTATCTTAACGAAAAATGATAAATATAAAGAAATATATCTGAATGAATCCGATAAAATTACTGAAAGTGCTGAAAAATTATTATCTCAAAATGAAAATGATGTAAAAGCGTTGGCTTCTCTTGCTGCAAATTTTGGTTACAGGTCTATGTTTTATGCCAATGATGATAGTTTTTTAAGATCTGCTTGGGAAGGAAAACTTAGTTATGATTATTTAAAAGCAACTTTAGAAAAAAATCCGGATGAAATAGAAGCATTAATGGGAATGGGTATTTTTAACTATTCAATAGGTGCTGTTGATTCTAAAATGAAAAGTGTAATGTCTTTTATAGGTATGAACGGAGATAAGAAAAAAGGAATTGAACAGTTAAAAACTGCTTCAGAAAAAGCTGAGTTCACAAAATTTGAAGCACTCTTTATGTTATCACAGTTCTATAAATATTATGAAAAAGATGAAATAATGGCTTCTGAGTATTACAATAAATTAATATCAGAAAATCCGACTTTCAGTCTTTTTAAAAAATTAGATGAACTTAAAGTTTATAAGTTTTCAAATTAATTTTACTTCCCGCTGTTAACCTCAAACCATATCTTAACTGTCTCCGGATATATTTCCATCATTAATTCTTTTAGAGCTATTGCATATTGCCTTATTTCCCATTGCGCAGTCGCTTCATCACGCAATTCAATGAAATTCATTATTGCCTGAAATGATGCAGTCCAATAAACTTCTGTATATTGATTCAAAGGTAATATTAATCTTGCCTGCTCTTTCGCAACTCCAAGTGATAATAACTGTTCGTAATGCTCTGTTATCGATTTCATCGCATCATTAAATATTTTATCCGCATCTCCTTGCTCTTCTATGCTGCCTTCCGATGCTTGTTTGTTGTTATCTGATTGTCTTCTCCAGTTTGATGGTGAGTAATAATCTGTTACCGGTACATATCTTCCGCTTATCTCATTCCATGCATGATCTTTTGTTGCATAAGATGATGATGTCTCTATTCCTACTACATGTTTATACCATTGCCTCATTACAAACTCAGGTGCTTTTATATGAAACTGCACTACCAAATGTCTGAATGGTGACCAGTGCTTATGCTTCGCAAGAAACTTAACTAACTTTCTGTCCGAATCATCAAACTCTGTTTTTCTTTTTCCGAATGAAACCCTCGCTGAGTTCACCACTGTCAAGTCACTGCCGAGTTTATCTACCACTTCTATAAACCCTTTGTCTAAAATTTCTTTTTTTAACATTATATTATTTGTTTTTAATTTTATTTTGGATTTGTTGCCCAGACAGTTGCCTCGGTTATAAAACCTCTGTCTTCCATTTTTAATAAACTTAATATCGTATATGCTATCTCATTTGATTGTAACTTTGTCGGATTATAATCTCTGTTTGTTCCACCGGCATTAATTGAAAAATTTGTTTGTACTTCAGACGGATTTACAAGCATCACTCTTATATTATTTTTTCTTAATTCTTTTCTCCAACATTCTGTCATTCCTTTTAATGCAAATTTACTCGCAACATATGCAGTCCCATTCTCAAATCCTGCCAAACCTGCAGTTGATGAGATGTTCACAATGTTTCCGTAATTTTGTGATATAAAATATTTCGCTGCCTCTCGTCCGCATAGCATAGCTCCCGTTAAATTCGTATTCATCATTTCTGTAAATTTATTTATATCTATATTTATTAAAGGACTGAAATATCCGTATGCGGCATTGTTTATTAAAACATTGTAACCACCAAGTTTCTCTATAACATCATTCGTCATTTTTATAACTTCTGATTCAATTCCAGAATTGTAATGTAATGGAACCGCCCCTATTTCTTTTGCTACTTTTTCTAATTTTTTAATATCCCTTCCGGTTATGGCAACTTTCCCTCCACCTGCTATTATTTGTTTTGCTGTCTCTAAACCTATTCCGGATGAACCTCCGTTTACTAATGCTTTTATTTCTTTAATTTCCATAAATTTTTTGTCTTAAAATAATTTAATTTATTTACTAATTAAATTTAATTTTGAATATTTTTTNNTGCTTAAATTTAATTAAATATTGATTTATCAATAATTTAATATTTTGGCTTAAAATTTGCACATTTTTTATTTGTCGAATTATTTCTTTATATGAAAAAATATACTTTCTGTTTTCTATTTTCTATTTTGATTTTTTCCGATGCATTCTCACAGCTCGGATGGAAAAATATTAATACCAATTTCAGCGGAAGACTTTTTGGTATTACAATGACCACTCTCGAAAATGTTTATACTTGTGGAGAATCCGGAAGAATTTTCAGATCTTCAAACTATGGTCTCAACTGGACTGTCGCTAATCAAAATAACGGATACTACCTCTTATCAATCGCTTTTTATAATGATCAAATTGGTATCGCTGTCGGTTCAAATGGAAAAATCTTAAGAACTTCAAATGCAGGTATTAACTGGTCTGAAATTCCAAGCGGTGTAACTGCCGTGCTTACTTCCGTCTCACTCTCTCCTGATGGTTCGGGTATGATTGCCGGCGATGGTGGTAGAATTTTCAGAACTCAAAATTTTGGACTGAATTGGACGGCACAATTCACTGGCTTTTCTAATATGTTTTTCTCTGTTAATAATATTAATAATTCAATTTCTTATGCTGCAGGTGATGGTAAAGTTTATAAAACTACTCTCGGTGGAATAAACTGGGGTGCGTTAAATTCCATTTCAGGAACGTTCAGAAGTTCAACTTTTATAAATGCAAATCAAGGTTGGATTGTCGGTAATGCACTTTATAAAACTCAAAACGGCGGCACATCTTGGGATACTCTGCTTAATAATTTAAGCGGAATTAAAAGCATTAAATTCATTAATGAATACAGTGGGTTTATGGTTGGTAGTGGTGGTTCTATTCTTCGCTCTTATGATGGTGGCTTCTCCTGGCAAATTCAACAAAGTCCAACAGTTAATGATTTGGAATGTATTTATGTATTTAATGATAATATCGCAGTAGCATGCGGTGCTACAGGTACAGTGCTTTGGACTGAAAATGGTGGAGTTAATATTTCAAACATTTCTTCTGAAATCCCTGAAAGTTTTAATTTACATCAGAATTTTCCAAACCCTTTCAATCCTTCTACAAAAATAAATTTTGACCTGCTCACATCAGGTTTTGTAAATCTATCCGTATATGACATAACCGGAAAAAAAATCGAAGTTCTTGCAAACGAGTTTCTGCGATCAGGATCTTATAACATATTATGGGATTCTAAAAANNTCTAAAAATCTACCCGCCGGTGTTTATTTTTATTCTTTAAACTTCTTTTCCTCAAATGGGGAAAAGAAGTTTTCCTCTTCTAAAAAAATGAACCTTATTAAATAAAATAGTAACATTTATTACACTTAAATTTTATGTTAATTTTTAGTATATTTTAAGTTCTCATATAAATAACTTTTACATTATTATGGCTAAAAAAGAGGGTCCAAGAATTAATATTAAACTCGTTAGCGTAGAAGGTCCAAACAAAGGAAAATCTGTTTACGTTACTACTAAAAACAGAAACAATACCAAAGAAAGAATTGAAATGAAAAAGTATTGCAAATGGACTAAAGCAAGAGTTCTTCATCGCGAAGCAAAATAATTTTGAAAATATACCCGATTTCTAACGATTTCGGGTTTCTTTCCTCTTTTACTCATCTTGAAACTCGCTACTCTTTTATATATTAAAAATTCTAAAAACGAATTTTTGCTTTTGGAAAGGGCTAAAAATCCTAATAAGGGTTTATTGTCTCCACCGGGTGGTAAACTGAAAACTGATATTCCTGAATCTCCTTTTGCCTGTGCAGTAAGAGAAGCAAATGAAGAGTGTGGATTGAATTCTAAATGTGAAGATTGGAAATTGAGAGGAATTATTACTGAATATGAATATCCTGAACTCGGAAATATTATGATTTTTATAATGGAATATTTGAAACCTTATGATACTTTACCGGAGGAATTTTCTGAAGGTAAATTTAGTTTCGTTTCACCTGAAAAATTTGAAAATCTGAATATTCCTGAAACTGATAAACTTTTTTTATGGAATTTTGTTTTAAATAATAAATCCTTCTTTAGTGTTCATATTGATTGCTCAGTTAATCCTTATAAACTTACTACAGAACAAATATAAAACAAACAAAGTATTTATGACTGCAAAAGAACAAATTTCAAATTTACCGGATACCCAAAATCTCTCTGATATCAGAGAAATTCCTATTGATAAAGTAGGTGTAAAAAATCTTAAATATCCTATTGCTGTTCTTGATAAAGACTGTGAACTCCAACATACAATAGCAACCATAACAATGACAGTGGATTTGCCTAAAGAATTTAAAGGTACTCATATGAGCAGATTTGTTGAAATCCTTCAAAACGAAAATCGTGAAATTCACGTTGACTCTATTTACAGCATTCTTGAGATTATGCAGGATAGATTGCATGCCACAAGGTCTCACATTGAAATGGAATTCCCATTTTTTAAACAAAAAGCAGCTCCGGTTACCGGCAAACTTTCTCTCATTGACTATTTTGTTACTTTTCATGCAATGAAAAATCATCAGACAAAAGATTTTGTTATGACAGTAAAAGTACCCGTGACTACTCTTTGCCCTTGTTCAAAAAGCATTTCTGAATATGGTGCTCATAACCAAAGAGGCGAAGTAACTGTTTCTGTTAGATTTAAAAATATGGTTTGGATTGAAGATTTAATCTCTATTGTAGAATCTTCTGCAAGTAGTGAACTATATTCTCTGCTCAAAAGAGAAGATGAAAAATTTGTTACCGAAAAAGCGTATGAAAATCCTGTGTTTGTTGAAGATTTAGTTAGAAATATTGTTGTGAAACTTAAGAAAAATCCTGAAATTAACTGGTATAAAGTGGAAGCTGAAAATTTTGAAAGCATTCATAATCATAATGCTTATGCGTGTATTGAATCAGGTGATTAATTGATAAACTCGGAACATAATTCAATTATAAATCATTTAAAACAAGAGTCAAAATGGCTCTTTTTTTATGACCACGATTTACACAATTTTACTTAATTATTTTTGTTAAATTTAAAAAAATATATTAAAATTTTATGAAAACTCTGTTAAGTTTATTTATTTTTGCTTTCATATTTACTATTTCATCAGAAGCATTTTCTCAAGCAGTACCTAAAGTTACTGCTAAAACTAATAAAAAAACTTACTCTGCTGGTGAAACAGGAGTTATTACTGTAAGTTTTAAACCTGCGAAAAATGTAAAAATTCCTAAAGAACCGGATATCACTATTAATATTACAGAAGGTGTCTCAGGAACCGGAATTCAGGATTATACCGGTGGTGCGGGTGAATATCTTAACGCTAATTTTGTTAAATATAATTTTACCGTGCCTGCTAATGCTACAAGTGGCTCAACTGTTAAAATTTCAGGAACTGTGAAATTCGGATACTGCAATGCTGATGACGGTATATGTAAAATTGCAAATAAAAATTTTACTGCGACTATAAAAATAAAATAATTTGAAAGATTCTTATTATTTTATTTCAGATGTTCATCTTGGACTTGAAGATAAAAACAAAGAAAAATTAAAAGAAAAAATTCTCTTAACTTTTCTTGACGAAGTTAAAAAAAATGCTGTTGAACTTTTCATTATTGGTGATTTATTTGATTATTGGATTGAATACAGAGAAGTTGTTCCAAAAGGTTATTACAAAATCTTTGCTAAATTTTCAGAACTGATTGATGAAGGTATTAAAATTACATATTTAGCAGGTAATCACGATTTCTGGAGAGGAAAATATTTCAAAGATGAATTTGGAATTGAAATTTCTGATAAACCTATAGAAAGACAAATAAACGGAAAAAAATTTTTTCTGCATCATGGAGATGGACTTGCATATAATGACACCGGATATAAAATTTTAAAAAAAATTCTCAGAAGTAAAGTAAATCAATTTTTATATTCACTCGTTCATCCTGATATCGGAATTAAACTTGCTAAAAAATCATCTCATAGCTCAAGATTTTATACAAGTGCAAAAGATTATTCAAAAAATGACGGAATTAAAGATTACGGAATTGAAAAAATTAAAGAAGGTTTTGATTACGCAATAATGGGACACAGACACAGACCACAGATTATATCTCCTTCTGGTTTTGAAGGAAAATTTTACATCAATCTTGGTGATTGGATTTTTAATTTCACTTATGCTGTGTTCAGAAATGAAAATATTGAATTAGTTAAATACTATGATTTAAAAAATGATTCTTATGAGAATAAAATTATTAAACCGGAGATTATAAATTAAATGAAGTTTTTTAAAAAGAAATCTAAAGACGAAGAATTAGACCAATATTTCACTGATAAAAAATTCAGGAATAAAAAAGGAAAGATTAAAAGAACTCAGGCAGTTTCTTTTAAAATTTTCATTTTTTCAGTCTTAACCGGATTTTTTATTCTTACCGGATATCTTTTTTACCTTTCACAAACTTTACCCTCACTCGAAGAACTTGAAAATCCAAAACTTGAAGAAGCAACAAAAATTTATTCTGATAACGGGGAATTAATAGATAAATTCTTTCTGCAAAATAGAACTCAGGTTACTATAGATAACGTTTCTGAAGATATGATTAACACTCTTATCGCTGTCGAGGATAGAAAATTTTATGACCACTGGGGCGTTGATGTGCCAAGAATTGTTCAGGCATTTATCAAAAATATTCTTCGTGGTGACCTCACTCGTGAAGGTGCTTCCACTATAACTCAACAGCTTGCAAGAAATTTATATAAAGATATCGGTACAGAAACTTCACTCAATCGAAAACTTCGTGAAGCTATGACTGCTGTTCAAATCGAAAGAACTTATACTAAAAAAGAAATTCTTGCATACTACCTCAATACTGTTTATTTCGGAAATGGTGCTTATGGAATTGAAGCCGCTGCTAAAACTTATTTTAACAAAAGTGCCAAAGACCTTGACCTAATAGAAAGTGCTGCTCTCGTTTCTATTCTCAGAAACCCAAGTTTTTATGACCCTGTTGATAAACCTGAAAATAATGCTAAAAGAAGAGCTGTCGTTCTTTTTGTTATGTTTGAAACCGGTCACATCAGCAAAGAAACTTACGAACTGACTTCAAAAGATCCTCTCAAACTTTCACTGAATATTGAAACCCAGTCAAAGTCAACTGTCGCTCCCGAGTTTTCTGAACATGTCAGACAACAACTTCAAAAAATGGCTCAGACTTATGGCTTTGATTTATACAGAGACGGGCTCAAAGTCTATACTACTCTCGATACAAGATTCCAAAAACATGCTGACGATGCCGTTATCGAACAACTTAAAGGATTTCAAAAACAATTTAATGGCTACTGGAATTGGAAGAATAATTCCGATATCTTAAATGATAATGTCAGAAGATATATTGTCTTCTCCGAAGCTTACAAAAAGGCAAAGACTGAAGCTGAAAGAAACGCAATCTATGAACGAATGAAAAATGATAAAAATGTAATTGATTCTGTAAAAAAACTTACTACTACAATTCAGATTGGTCTGGTGTGTATTAACCCTAAAACAGGTGAAATAAAAGCTATGGTTGGGGCTAACCCTCTTACTCGTACTAAATACGGACTTAACCATGTTACTCAAATAAAAAGACAACCCGGCTCAACTTTTAAATCTTTTGTGTATGCTCTCGCTTTGCAAAACGGTTATTCTCCGGGATATATGATTTCTAACGACCCTGTGAATGTTAATGTCGGTGGCAAAACCTGGTCTCCAAAAGGTGGTGGTACAGGCGGTAAAATTTCTATGAGAACAGCTATGGAAAAATCAATTAATGTCGTCGCTGTCAGAACTGCTATGGAACTCGCACCTATTGATAAAGTTATTGAACTTTCACATAATATGGGAATCAAGTCTGAACTGCCCAACTATCTCTCTCTTGCTCTCGGTGCAGGTGAAGTTACACCACTCGAAATTACTAATGCTTTCGGTGTCTTTGCTAATGAAGGAATTTGGGTTGAACCAATCGCTATTAAAAGAATTGAAGACCGAAATGGAAATGTCATAGCGGAATTCATTCCTGAAACTAAAGAAGTACTAAATGAAGGTGTAGCTTATATGATGAGTGATATGATGGAAGGGGTTATTGAGCAGGGAACTGCCACAAGCGTTAGAAGATATTTCCACAGACCTGCTGCAGGAAAAACCGGCACTACTCAGAATTATACTGATGCATGGTTCATTGGCTATACTCCTCAGTTTGTTACAGGTGTATGGGTTGGGTTTGATGATGCACGAATTAAATTCGGGGGCTCTTACGGACAAGGTGGATATGCTGCGGCACCTATCTGGGGAAGATTTATGAAATATGTTTATAATGATAAGGAATTTGATTTTCCTGTCGAATATTTTTATATGCCTGAAGATCTTGAAGAAGTTGGTATTTGCTCCATTTCCGGTTTAATGGATAATGGAAGTTGTCCTTCAACAAGGGAACTCGTTCTCAAAAGAAATTTACCGCGTAAATGTAATGTGCCACATTATTTGTTCTCAGATTCTACTTCAGTTTCTGAAACATCACCACCCGGCACAATCGGTTATTGATTAATATTCTGATTTTTTTTACTAACTAAACTTAAATAAAAATTTATTTATGCAAAAAACTTTATGTATTATTAAACCTGATGCTGTGAAAAAAAATGTTCAGGGTAGTATTATTCAAATGATTCTTGATAATGGTTTTAAGATTTCTGCAATGAAACTTATTCAACTTTCTGAAGAACAAGCAAAAAAATTCTATGAAGTTCACAAAGAAAGACCTTTTTATGGTGAACTCGTAAATTTTATGATTTCAGGTCCTGTAATTCCTATTGCTCTTGAAAAAGATAATGCTGTAGCTGACTGGAGAAAATTAATCGGTGCTACTGATCCTGCAGAAGCAGATGCCGGTACCATAAGAAAACTCTTTGCTAATTCTAAATCTGAAAATGCTGTTCATGGCTCTGACTCTGAAGAAAATGGAATTATTGAAACAAATTTCTTTTTTAAACCGGAAGAATTTGTAAAATAAATCAAAATATTTTAATATAACAAAAAAAGGAGATTCATAAATGAATCTCCTTTTTTATTTCTCAAAAATTTTTAAAACTATTTAGTTCCCGCTGCTTTTCGGAGGAACGATTGAAATTGATTTAATTATTTGCTCCATTATATCCTTATATTTTTCATAATAATCTTTTTTATATTTTGCTGCAATTGATAATTTTTCAGTCGGTGTAAAAACATAATATCTGACTTCTGTTGTCCCGGCTAATGTTCTTCCTTTGGATTTGAAAGCAATTAATGATGTATCATTCATTACAAATGGCTCGGATATTTCATTCTTGTTATACTCTTTGCCTTCCCTGTCTATAAATATAAATAATGATAATAAACCTTTTGGCAAAGTAGTGTCTCCGAGTAAAACTCCTTCAAATTCTTTTTGTTCCTGATTGATATCTCTGCTATCAATTACTTTCCACGATTTTGGCAGTGTACCGATTTTTAATCCTACTTCGTTTTCTGAAAAATCAGTTTTCAGTGAATCAGGAATTAAGTTATTCGTAATTGATGAATCTTGACCTGCAGTAGAATCTGAAGTAATTCCCGGATTTTTTGTTAATGAATCAAGTTCATTAGAAAAATCAGTTGTATCTCTGGTTTTTGTTGTGTCATTATTTCTCGTAATTAAATTATTATTCACAACAGGTGGCCTGTTAAACCTTCGCGGTGTTACTTTTCTTATTACTACATTCGGATTTTCGCTGTTTTCTTCCGTTTCTTCTTCAGGTTTTTTCATAGGATCTTCCACATTCTCAAGATTAATTTTTGGATCAGGCAAGTCTTGCAAAACTATCAGTCTCCTTTGTTCCTTCGCATCCGGTATTGTTTCCGTTTGTGAACCCCAAGCATAAAAACCGAATATTGCTATAACGAACAGTATATTTGCGGCTATTGCTCCTCTCATCAAATTATTCTGTAATAATTTTCTTTGAGCTACAAATGGATTATTTTTATATAATAAATCGTTAAGCTTTTCTTCCGGTGTCATCGGAATAATTTCCGCATCAGATGTAGCCAGCAATTCAGCTACTTCCGGATTTGGAATT
The DNA here is from genome assembly GCA_002455255.1 of Candidatus Tepidiaquacellales bacterium UBA6667. GTDB lineage: Bacteria > Bacteroidota > Ignavibacteria > Tepidaquicellales > Tepidaquicellaceae > UBA9002. Next base: position 11,702 of record DKKL01000004.1, read on the forward strand.
AATTTACCGGGTTCAAAAAATATATCTGCTTTTGATTCTGTTTTCTCTTGGACTGTAAGTAATATTTCAACTTCTTGCTTCTTCTTATCCTTTAAAGGATTAATTGTGATTTTGTTAAAATTAGAATCGTTTAGTTCGATGTCTTTATAATTACAATCAATCGTCAGTTTCTTTTCAGTATTCAATACAATTTTTAAAGTAGAATCATTTAACAGATTTACTTTATAATTTGTATCCCGTTTCTTTGTTGAAACAATTTCACTCTTAGGCAATTCACTTTCTAAAGTGATTGATACTTCAATCTCTTTATATTCGGTATTTCCCTCCGGTGTAAGAATTATTTTATTGGTTTGAAATCCTGAATCTGTTAAATTTCCTTTCGCAGTACAATCTATAGTGATTGGGGAGTCAAGCAGTACTTTTATTTTTAGATTTTCTTCGTCAATAAGCGAAATCTGATATTTACTGTCAGGTTTAATTTGTTCTGCAGGCTTTTTTTCAGGTAATGGGTCTTCAGGTATCGGCTCTGTTTCAGTTGATGCTAAAATCTCTTTCTGTATTTCCTCTTTTTCATTTTTCTCAGAATTCTCTGAATCATCAATTTCTTCGTTTTCGACTTTGATTTCTTTTTTGATTTCGTCTTTGTCGCCTAACTTATCATTCTCATCCGAATTTTTAATCTCATTTTTATTTTCATTTATATCATTTTTTTCGGAATTTAAATCATCAGAATTAATATCCTGTTTATTTTTTAATTCATCATCTGAATTATTCTCTGAATTTTTATCTTTATTGTCGTTATTAATATCACTCATTGTTTGATGTAATTCTTATACTTATTTAAATTCTAAACGTTTATTATAAGTTCCTGATTTTTAAATCATTTATTTTATCAGTGCAACCATTAAAATGCAAATATTCTTGCTCAATTTAAATGATAAAACAAACCGAAATTGATTGGAATATCACATCCGTCCAAAACGATGCA
>DKKL01000028.1 GCA_002455255.1 Candidatus Tepidiaquacellales bacterium UBA6667
TACTTCATACGTGCCTGCTGAAAAATTTTGATTTACTAACTCTGAAACAAATTTACCTGTAATGTCAAAGACTTGTAATTTAATAATTGACTTTTCACGTTTTACTGAAAACGAAATCTTTGTTTTTGGATTAAACGGATTAGGATAATTTTGATAAAGTTTAAAATTGATTGGTATTTCAGATGATATTTGTTTAATATCTACTAAATGTATAATCGTATCTCCTCCGGTAACCGTATGAACTCCACTTATTGAAGGTAAAGAAATTTGTTTTTCTATATTATAAACCCAGCCAATATTATTATTTATAAACTCAATTAAACCATAAACTCCTCGAATATTAAATGATGTATCTACTTTTTGATAACCCCAAGTTTTTCCTCCATTTGTTGTAATCTGAATTATTCCCCTCGTTTGATTTGAATTAATGGCAATAAATCCTCCAGTGCCCCAAATTGTATCTTTATTTAAAACATTAAAATTATTTATCCCATATGAGAGAGGATAATTTAAAAATGATTTTAATAACGTATCCCATGTAATTCCTCCATCAGTTGTGTTATAAAAATTTAATTCTCTACATTTATATCCATTTAGACTATCGATAAATTTAAGTTTTTCAAATCCTCCGGTATTTGGAATCAGTGTCCAGTTGTCTCCGGAATTTGTGGTTTTATAAAATCTGCTTGTTGATGATGTTCCTCTTGTAATAAATCCTATTCTTTCATTATACATATATATCTTCACCGGATTAAAATTCCCTCCATCGAATTTTCTTGTCCAGTTCAATCCTCCGTTGGTTGACTTATACACACCGCCTGAAAAGAAATCGTCATCTACATAATATAAAGTTTCAGCATTTATAACTGATATATCTTCATATTCTGTTAAATCTTTAAAATCTTCCAATAGTATCCAGTTGTTTCCTGAATTAGTTGTCTTATATAAACCATTACTTACGGAAGAATATTTGGCAGCAGCGTATCCTGTATTTACATTGACAAATTTAACTCTTGTAAAATTTCTATTGAAAGGATCTGTCAAACTAACGAACCAGTTATCACCGCCGTTTGTCGTTTTAAGAATATAACTATTATGAGTATTTGTATCTCTTGTTGTTGATGCATATCCTATTAAACTGTCCGGGAATGATATATCTGAGAGAGTTGCATTTCCTAATGAAGGCATAAATTGCTGATACCAGCCGGATGGAGGAATATTATCACGGAAATTGAATGAAGAAAAAATAACTATGACTGAAGCGAAGTATAGTATTTTTTTAAACATACAGTTTATATTTGCATTAAATAAATGTAAATGTAATTTCCAATTTTATCAATACATTTATATGAAAATAAGTTTATATGAAAAATGCAAAATCATAGCGATAGAGTGTGTATAAGCAATTCTAATAAGCTCTCTGTTTGTTTTTATACAGGTATATTTTTTTTAATCTGTGTTTATCTTAAGTACCAGATTTTTTTAAAAATCTTTTGTTGATTAATAAGGAGTTAAACTCATTTAAACTAAAAAGGCAGGTTTTACCCTGCCTTTTAGAATTAACTTTTTGGTTGGTCTTTGGAAGGTCCGGGTTTTGGCAATAAAACCTTTCTTGATAATTTGAACTTACCTTGTTCATCAATTCCAATTAATTTTACAGTAATTTCCATTCCCATTTTAAGTACATCAGCAACATTTTTTGTTCTTTCGTGAGCGATTTCTGAAATATGAAGTAAACCTTCTTTACCCGGTAAAATTTCTACAAATGCTCCAAAATCTTTTATACCTTTCACAATTCCTTCATATGTTTTTCCAACTTCAGGAACTTCTGTCATTCTTGATATCATTTTTCTTGCAATCTCTGCAGATTCCGGAGAAACTGCTGCGATTGTTACTTTTCCGGTATCATCAATATCAACATCAGCACCGCTTGTAGCAATAATATTTTTTATATTTTTTCCACCCGGACCGATTAACATCCCTATCATATCAACAGGTATATTTAATGAGAATAAATGTGGAGCATATTTAGAAATATTTTCTTTAGATTTTTCAATTGTCTGATTCATAATTCCGAGAATATGCAGTCTTCCTTCTTTTGCCTGAGCAAGTGCTTTTTCCATTATATCAAATGAAATTCCCTGAATTTTTATATCCATCTGAATTGCTGTTATACCATCATTTGTACCTGCCACTTTAAAATCCATATCACCAAGATGATCTTCATCACCTAATATATCAGAAAGAATCGCAGTTCTATCTCCTTCTTTAATAAGCCCCATCGCTATACCTGCAACAGGTTTTTTTGTAGGTACACCGGCATCCATTAATGCCAAAGAACCTGCACAAACAGTTGCCATTGATGATGAACCGTTTGATTCTAAAATATCTGAAACAATTCTTATAGTATAAGGGAATGTGTATTCATCCGGATTCATATTTTTCAATGCTCTTTCAGCAAGATTACCATGACCTATCTCTCTTCTTCCCGGACCGGGTCTTCCGCCCACTTCTCCGGTACTGAATGATGGGAAATTGTAATGTAACATAAATCTCTTGGTAGTATCCGTTTTAGTTCCATCAATAATCTGTTCATCTCTTTTAGTACCGAGTGTTACAGATGTTAAACTTTGTGTTTCACCACGAGTAAACAAAGCTGATCCGTGAGTTCTCGGTAAAACGCTAATTTCGCAATTTATATTTCTTATGTCTTTTGTTGTTCTTCCGTCAAGTCTTTTGTTTTCAGTTAAAATCATTTCACGCATTTCATAATATTCAATATCATTAATTGAACTGTGAATTTTATCCTGAAGTTCAGGATATTTTTCTAATAAAGCTGATTCTGCTTTTTCATGAATTTCTTTGTTCTTTAACTTTCTCTCTTCTTTTGTCAGAACACCTCTATGCCAAGCTCTTATATCATCAAGCACGAGCGATTTAACTTCTGAAATTAAATCAGTATATTCTTCCGGAACTATAACTTCTCTTTTTTTCACATTACATTCTTTTGCGAATGATTCCTGAAAATCACATAAAGTTTTAATATGTCCGTGTGCAAAGTTTAATGCTTCCATTAACTCATCTTCAGAAATTTCCTTTGCTTCACCTTCAACCATTAAAATTGAATCTTTTGTTCCGGCTATTGCAATTTCATAATCACCGGCTTTTATTTGTTCTGATGATGGGAACACAATCATTTCACCGTTTAACCTTGTTACGCTTACTTCAGAAACGGGACTTGAAAACGGAATATCGGAAATCAATAAAGCAGCTGATGAACCAATACATCCAATTACTCCTGCGTCAAAATCTCCTTCGCTGGAATATAAAGTTGCTACTATTTGAGTTTCGCATAAATAATGTTCCGGAAACATTGGTCTGATTGGTCTGTCAATAAGTCTTGAATTTAATACTTCTTTGTCAGATGGTCTTCCTTCACGTTTCAAAAATCCACCGGGGATTTTTCCCATTGATGCAGTTTTTTCTCTGTAATCTACTGTCAGAGGAAAATAATCAAGACCTGCAGTTGCTACATCTTTTGCTGTTGCGGTACATAATACGAGATTATCATTTAATGAAATTAATACTGCTCCGTTTGCTTGTTTTGCGAGTCTTCCTGTTTCGAGTGTAAGTGTTCTTCCACCTATCTCAATGCTTTTTTTTACTATCATAGTTTAGTTTTCACAGATAACACTTTCTGTTGTCCGGTTATTTTATTTTCTTAATTCTAATTCTTTAACAATTGATCTATATCTTTCGATATCTTTGTTTTCTAAATATCTTAAAAGTTTTCTTCTTTTACCAACCATTTTAAGCAGACCGGTTCTTGAGTGATTATCTTTTTTGTGCGAACTGAAATGATCTGCTGAGAGTTCATTTATTCTTTTGGTTAAAATAGCAACCTGTACTTCCGGCCTTCCGGAATCTTTTTCGCTTTTACCGTATTTTGATACGATTTCTTTTTTTGCTTCTTTTGTTAACATTTATTTTTATTACTTTATTAATTTATTTTGTGATTTTCTTTTATCTTCATTCATCGCTGAAATCAGATTTTCAATTGATTCAAACTTTTCTTCTTCTCTGATATAACTTATAAATTTTACCGTGATTTTTTTACCGTATATATCCTTTTCAAAATCGAAAATGTTTACTTCGATTTTTAAATCATCTGTATCTGAAACTGTCGGATTGTGACCAATGCTCATCATTCCTCCATACGTCTCATTTTCTATTTCAGCCCTGACTGTATATATGCCGATTTTAGGAATTAGTTTAAATTCTGAATCAGGTATTATATTTGCCGTTGGAAAGCCAAGTTCTCTGCCACGTTTAAACCCCTCAGTTACTATTCCTGAAATTGTATATTCTCTACCTAACATTTCGTTTGCTTTTTCTATTTCACCGGAGAGAAGTAAATTTCGGATTTTTGTACTACTGATATGTTCACCATTTAAGGTAAATTCATTTATTTTATCAACAGTGAATAAATATTTTTCTGAAATACCTGACAATAAATCAAAATTTCCTTCACGGTTTTTCCCAAACATATGGTCATACCCTAAAACTAAATCTGTAATTCCGATTTTATCAATTAAATATTTCTTATAAAAATCTTCCGCAGAAGTTTGAGAGAACTCTTTTGTAAAATTTATTATATAAACTAAGTCTATATTATAACTCTTAAAAATTTCTGTTTTCTCATCAATTGTTGATAAAATTTTTATATCTCTATCTTTATTTTTAAGAACGATTTGCGGGTGAGGGTCAAATGTTACTATTACACTCCTCAAACCCTTATTTTCCTTTATGGAATTTATAACTTTTAATATCTCCTGATGACCGAGATGAACTCCATCAAAAGTTCCAACGGTTATCACACTTTTTTTATCAAACTCTATTTCACCGGATGTTCTGGCTATTTTCATAAATTGCTAAATCTATTCAATGTTTAATTAAAGAGACTTTAATGTATCTTTAATTGCATCAAAATCTGGTAAGTCTCCGGCTGATTCCAATATTTCTGCATACCTTACAATTCCTGTTTTATCAATTACAAATGCAGCTCTTTTTGAGACTCCGTTCATATCATGTACAAAACCTCCATCGGAATATTTTGTACCATATAATTCTATAACTTTTCTGTTAAAATCACTTAAGAGAGGGATTTTTATGTTGTTAACTTTTGACCATGCTTCCTGTGTAAAAACTGAATCTACACTGATTGCTATTACATCTGAACCTATATCTGTATATTCATTTAGTCCATCAGATACAACACACATTTCATTTGTGCAGACACCTGTAAAAGACTGTGGATAAAACAAAATTACTAAGTTTTTACCGGTAAAATCTGTAAGCGAAATATCTTTTACATCGCCTGATAAGTTTTTTGATTTTAATGTGAATTGAGGTGCTTTATCACCAACTTGTAAACTCATTTATATATAAATACAATTAATTTTTATTCAACATTAAATATATTCAATATAGATAGGAATTTCAATGTAATTTAAGGTCTTTTCGGTTAATTTAATATATGTTTTTATAGGGGTTTAGATAACACAAACTATTTTTTTAGTTTGTTTACATTTGTTTTTGCTTCTTCTACCGTTGAAAACTTTCCTGCTCTCACTCTAAACCAAATACCTTTCTCGCCTAAATTTGCCTCTTTAACTATTATATTAAGTCCTGATTTTTGCAAAGTAGCTGCTTTTTTGTCAGCATCTGTTTTTGATTTATATGAACCGGTTTGAATATAAACACCTTCCGTTGTTCTTACATAAACTACACTGTTTGCCGGGTCATTTATTTGTTCTTCCTCTCCGGCATTTAATATACGATATTGAGATTCCGGATTTGTTGTATTTTGTTGAATTTGTTGGTTTGGTGGTGTGTTGTTTTGTGTTTGAGTGGTTTCAATCGGTTTTATAGTATCTTTATTAGTTTCAATAGTGGTCTGCTTTTCAGTATCAGTAATTTTAAAAGTGTCGCCACCTATTATCTTAATTTTTGCTGTATCTCCTGCCTGATTAGTTTGATTTATTGTATCAATATTTGTTTGCTGTGGAGTTTGAACATTAATAGAATCGGTAAGCAATGGTAATCTTTTAGGACTGAAAATATCTGAAGATAAAAGAAAATAAGTAGTCGCAAAAACAAGAATCGTAATAACGATTACAAGAACTACCGATAGTGAAAAAATTTTATTGCTTTCCTTTTCTTCTTCCGGAGGTCTCGTATATACCGGAGGCAAATCAGAAATTTCTCCATCGGTTAAATTAGTTTCTTTTATTTCATCTTCACTTTTATTTTCAAAAATATCACTGTAATTTTTTATGAAATTAAAATCATCTTCATCCGATAAAAAAGATTTATCCGTTTTTGGTTTTTCTTCTTCTATTTCATTATGAAGCTGTTTTATATCATCCGGAATAAGTATATCAGAACCGTCAAATGTCTCGTTGTCATCCTTATTTACTTCATTTGTCTCAGAAGCATTTTCAGAAAATATTTTCTGAAAATCTATGTCCGGAATTTTTATCTCATCATCAGAAATCTTTTCAGAATCAACAACAGGAATAATTTTATCTTTATCTTCAAATACATCTATAAATGATTTTGCTTCTTCTTTTATTTCATCCTTTATTTCATCTTTGAAAATTTCCGGTTCTATTTTTTCAGGTTGTTTTACTTCCGGAATTTCTTTTATCGGTTCTATTTTTTCCTGCTTTTCCGGTGGATCGAAAGTTTCTTTTAGTTTAGCGTTTATTTCATCCTGAATTTGTGAAATATTTATACCGCTGAATAATTCATCAGTAGGTTTTTCTTTGGTTTCGGCTTGATTGATTTTTTCAGCATCTGTTTTTTCTATTTCACTGGTAACGCTATCTTCTATCTGTGATTGTAATTTAGAAAAATTATTATCGAGTTCCGATAATCTTTTTATTAGTTCGGTTTCAGAAGTTTCATCTGTTTCTTTTGGTACGATATCCTGACTTTCATTTTTAGAAGTATCATCAGTCTTTGTATCGGTTTCAATTTTGATTTCATCCGAAAATGAATCACTGATTATTTTGTCCGAAATTGTAAGTTCTTCATTTTCAGTAATTTGTTTACCTTTAAGATATCTCTCAGAATGAAAAAAAGATTTTCTTTTTTCTTCAATTACATTGCCAAAATCTTCTTTAGATTCGTCAGGTTTTTCAATCTTATCGGCTAATATATTTGAAAGATGAGAAGAAACTTCCGATTCAATTTCATCAGTAACAGCGATTTTATCGTCAGATTTAATTGAATCTGCAATCTCAGTTTTAATCTCTTTTTCAGTATCATCATCATTATCTTTTAATAATATTTCATCATCATCAAGTTCAAAATCGTATAAGTCAGAATCAATATCAGCTTGATCTCTCAGAAGTGCAACGGGGATAGGTTTTAGATTATTAAAATTTAAATTAACATCATTTGAAAACTTTTTAACCGGTGAAAAAGAAATACTTTTAATAAGTTTGCCGTCTTCACCTTTTTTTGATACCAATACAAATTTACCAAATTCAGGAATATTAAGTCTTTTCCCTTTTTTAAATCCAGANNCAGAAGCTTCTATTTTGCTGATTCCGGTTTCAGTTTGTATAATATTTACAAGTTCTTCTTTTTTCAAATTCAATTGTTTAGTTCTGTCAGCAATTCATCAGAAGGTTCAAATTTTACTTTATCTCTTGGTGGCAAAAGTTCTTCTACTTTTCTTCTCTTGTTCTCTTTTCTTAAAATACCTTTATGAATTTTTTCAAATTTTCCGAATCCTTCAATTTCTATTTTATTTCCTGAAATAATTTCCTGCTTAATTACTTCAAAAATTTTATCTATAATTTTTTCTGAAGATTGCCTGTCAATATTAGATTTAAAAATAATTTTATTTATCAGAGTTTGTTTATTCATCAGAAAATTTTATTTATTGTAAAATATTTTTAACTCAGTAATCTCATTTATTAAATTGCTCATAATTTTTTCAAGATACAATTTATCAACTTCATCAAAATTATTAAATTCATAACTATCTATATCAAGCACACCTAATTTTAAATTATTATAAATCAAAGGTATTACGATTTCAGAATTTGAACCACTGTCGCAGACTATATGACCGGGAAATTTATGAACATCATTTACTATTAAAGTTTCACCTCTATTCAAAGCTTCCCAGCAAACTCCTTTACCAGCGGGTAATCTGGAACATGCAACTTTACCCTGAAAAGGTCCGAGAATTAATTCTGCTGAATTCTCATTTAAAAAATAAAATCCTGTCCATGAAAATGAATCAAATGTTTGTTTTAATGCTGCGGTTACATTGGATAATAAAGATATAGCATTGTTTTCACCTGAAATTAAAGATAGTATTTGCGGGAGAAGTGAATCGTATTTTTTTTGTTTTGATAATGTATTTTCTACTACTAAGCTTTCTGCCAATAGTTTAGGTTTTACAAAAATAGTTTTTATTTTAATTTTTTAAAATATTAAAATTAAAACTTAACTGAATATTATTTAATACACTTATTGTTATTAATGTATAAATTATCTTTGCAATATGCCAAAATCAGAAAACCGTCTGATACTTGCACTTGCTATACCTGCGGTTTTGCAGACGGTTGTCAAATCTTCTTTTCCTATCATTGATGCTTTTTGGGTAGGTAAGCTGGGTAGTGTTCAGCTTGCTTCCGTATCCGTTGCAACTTTTCTTACGTGGGGGATACTTTCACTTGGTGAAATAATTGCAACCGGGAACAATGCCCTTGTTGCTCAGACCGTCGGCTCAGGAAATAAAAAACTTTCTTCAAAAATTTCATTAATCAGTATTGTAAATACTTTGATTTATTCTGTAATTCTCGGAAACATAATAATTTTTACAACACCATATCTTTATGATATAGTAAATCTTGATGCACAACAAAGAATTTATACAGATCAGTTTTTTCATACATTTTTATATGGGTTGCCTGCTTTCCTCCTCCTTTCAACTGTAAGTTCTTCATTCAGAGGATTTGGTGATACACGAACTCCATTTTATTTGTTAGCGAGTGCTGCACTGTTGAATTTTCTGATAAATCCATTGCTTGTCTTTGGAATTGAAATTTCACCTGGCTATAAAATTTTAAATCTTGGAGTTACCGGTTCTGCATTGTCATCTGTTATATCTTATTTCAGCATATTCATAGTGGGCTTTCATTTGTTAAAGATAAAAGGATTTAGAGATAAACTATTCGAGTATAAAATAGATAAAAAAATCATCACTGAAACCTTTAGGATTGGTTTGCCACTTGCCTTAAATGGTCTCGCATTTTCTTTTATTTATTTATTTGTTTCAAGATTTGTATCTGATTATGGAAGTGTAGGATTGGCTGCTTTAGGTATAGGCCATAGATCAGAGTCATTGGCTTATCAGATGACTGTAGGTTTTTCATTAGCGGCAACAATTATGGTAGGTCAAAACATCGGTGCAAGGAATCCTGATTTAGCTGAAAAATATGCATGGAAGATTTTAAAATTGTCTTCATTATTCATATTAACTTTTTCTGCTATACTGTATATCTTTAGTTCTGAAATTGCATCCATTTTTTCAAATGATATAAATGTAATTAGCTCTGCTTCTATGTTAAACAAACTTTCCGCAATTGTATTAATTTTTTCAGCCGCGGATGTAATACTAAGCGGTGCATTTGCAGGAGCGGGCGATACTATGCCACCTGCTGTTATTTCTTTTACCTTTAATATTCTTAGGATACCACTTTGTGCTTTGTTTTCTCCTATTTGGGGATTGACAGGTGTTTGGATAGCGATATGTCTTTCAGTAGCACTGAAAGGTATATTTATTACATATTGGTTTAGAAAGGGAAACTGGAAAAAAATTCAACCCTCTTTTTAAAATTTAGGATTGAATATTTTATGAATAAATTTTAGTTTATTCAAATAATCACCACAAATGCCGACAGAAATCACTAAAGAACTTTTAAGGCGAATTGAAATAATAGCTATGGTATATGAAAATCCTGACACATATACTACTAACGACCTTACCACCTACTTTAAATACAGTAAGCAAAACTTACTTCTCGACTTGAAAAATATACGTGAAATGGATATCCAAATTCATTCGATAAAAAAATATGTTAACATTTTAGGAAAAATTAATCTTAAAACTCTAAATAAATTACTTGGATATTATATTTCAATTAATGACAATAATATTATACCAAACTTAAAACCAATTCATTCGGTATTTAAAAACAGAACTTTATCTGTATTTATAAATATTATTAGAGCAATTAACAACAAAAAAATTCTTCAAATTGAATATGGTCTTGATAAATATGGACAGCGAATAAGAAGGGAAATTACTCCGGTCGGTATTCATAATACAGGAAAGACTTTTCATATTCATGCATTTGAAAATGATGATGAAAATAATCTGAAAATATTTTCAATTCAAAAAATATTTGATATAAAGTTTACAAATAAGATTTCCTCTCATAAAGAGTTTCCAAATTTATATAATTTTTATAAAAATTCATGGGGAAGCTATACCGGAGGTGAACTTGTAAAAGTTGAATTGGAATTCAAAAAAGAAACAGGAGAAAAAATCAGAGAAAAAATACTTGTGGATAATCAGGAGTTTATTGAAACTGAAAATAGATTTATTCTGAAATTTGAAGTTAAACTTTCAATGGAATTTGTATCCTGGGTTATGGGGTGGGGAGGTGAAGTGAAAGTTATCAAACCGGAAACTTTGAAGAAAGAAGTTCTTAAAAAAGCAAAACAACTGATAAATAGATATGAAAAAAAGTGAATAAAATAAATTGTTTTAGGAAAATGAATTTGACAATAAAAAAACCCGCTATTGCGGGTTTTTAAATTTATCTGAAATGTAATTTGTCAATTACATATTCGGATCAATATTACAGGATATTTTTAACATAACTTGTGATTTGCTCGGATCATTTGTGTAAACAAGTATTTCTTTTGTTTGTTCACCTTCACGTCCTTGTGTGTTAAATGTAACCTGAATCTCTCCTGACTCACCTTTTGCAAATTCTTTTTTATTCCCTGTAGTAGCACCTGTGCATCCGCAGGAAGTAGAAATATTTTCAATTTTTAAAACGCCAGCTCCATCATTTTTGAATGTGAAGTTATATTGAAGCTGTGGACCTTGGGATACTTTGCCAAAATCATGAGATGTCTGATTAAATTTTACTTTTGGAGCTTTGTTTGCAGCGGATAGATTTCCGTTTGATATTACAAAAAACATTAATGTAATAATTGCCATAACACCTAATGTGAAATAACCCGCCTTTGCACCTTTACTATTTAAGAAATTAGTCATTTTTGATTCCTCCGTTATTTATTTTAATGGATTCTTTATTAGTTTCTGAAAAAATATATATAATGAATGTTGCAATCAACATAAAAATATCTCGGACAATAGTCCAGAGAATGTCTGAAGGGGTTGATGCTGCACTAGTAGAAAAACACCCGCAATTTATATCTAAACCTCTGATATATGCCTGAGCTAAACCGATTATAAAAAGTATGAGTAAAATACTGATTATTACAGAATTAGCACGAATCCATTTACCGAAAATCATTAATAAACCCGTAATTAATTCAACAAAAGGTAAAATTATTGCAATTAAATTTATTGACCACAAAGGGAATAGTTTATACCCTTTAACCATAGTCGCAAATGCCTTAGGATCTGAAATTTTAACTATTGCAGCCCAAATGAATAATCCGCCTATTATAATTCTTAACGTTAGCAGAAAATATTTGTTTCTAAAAATTGTCATTTTTAATTATTTGGAAACAGGGTTTCCTTTTTCAACCCACTCTTTATAACCACCTCTATAAATATTTGTACTGTTGAAACCTATCTTAGCTATCTCATAAGCCAAATCAATGCTTACTTCACATTCACCTCCGCCACAATATACAACCATAATATCATCGGGTTTATATTTACTCAACAGACTTTTTTTATCAGCTTCCGGCATAACATAAAATTCTTCATAAGGTAAATTTATAGAACCGGGAATATGCCCGAGTATAAACTCTTCCTTTTTTCTTCCGTCTATAAATAAAACATTTTTATCGTGCAATTGTCTGGTTAATTCAAAACCTATATTCTGAGGTTTTACAAATCCTAATTTTTTATCATAGTTGGGATTTGCAACTAAATTGCCAAGATTATTGCTCTGACTTGTGTTATTGTTTACATTTGGAGTTCCTTCTTCATATCTGCTTTCATCTATAAACAGAGGGATTCCTTTTGGGCTGATGAAATTTGCTGCAAGAGATACAACTACGCAAATTCCGATAATTATTAAAATTTGTTTTTTCATAAGGTTAAAATATGTTTAAACTAATTGATGTTGTTTGAATAACTTCCACATTTGTATTATAAGATTGGACAAAATAATTATAATAAGATTTTAAAGTAGAAAATGCATTAGTATATTCCCATTCTTTTGCATTTTTGCTTTCTGTAATTTTAAAAAATTTTTCCGCATATTCTATGAACTTCGTTAACATTTTTTCAAAATAATCTTCAAAAGAATATTTCATAAATTTCGTTTTCTCAGGAAAATCAAACTCCATAACTTTATTCTTTTCTGATTCATAAACATTTTTTAACTCTTCAATATCCGCTTTTAACAAACTTATTTCATCACCTTTTTCCCATCTTTTAAAATCTTTGTGAAATTTTTCACCCGATTCTAATATTCTTCCGTAAGCATTTAACAAAATAATTACTGATTTTTCTTCGTTACTTTTATAATCATCCGGATTTCTGATTTTGATTGTTGGTTTATAAGATTCTAAAACGGAAAATAATTCATCAGCCACAATCATATTTTCTTTATACTTTAACTTAATTTCCTCGTCATAAGTTCGGATTAAAGAAGGATCTTCCAAATAAATTTTAGAATCATAATAACGGGCAATTTTTTTAGCGGTTTCATAATAAATTTCGGTGTTTTTCAGCAATTCACTGTAAGAATTCTCGATGTCTTTTTTCATTTGTGAATTTCCTGACTTCAATTTGCTCAATTCACCATCATCATATAGAGATCTGTTTTGATTTTTAAGAATTGTAGATAGATTATCAACAGATGACACAAAAAAAGCTGCAGTGAGATATTTATTGTTTTTTACCTTTTCAATATCCGGCACCATTGAAAGATAACTTTTCTGTATTCTATCTGTTTCATCCGTNNTTATTATAAAAAATTACATTTTCTGTGGAAAAATTATTTTCATTATCAGATATTTCTTCAGAAACAAATATATCCTCATTAGGTGATTCTTTCATTACTTCTTCTTTCAGAGCAGTAAGTTTTTCAGTAATAAAATTGCAAGAAATAGAAGAAATTAAAATAAAAAATGAAAACAAAAATTTAAGAATAAATTTTTTGAAATCTGAATTATTCAAATTAGATGTTTTAAATTTCATTTTTGTATTAATCATTGAATAACCCCTCTTGAGATAATTTTTTATTTTTACGGATACCTAAATGTTTATAAGCAAGATCAGTTGCTTCTCTTCCCTTTGGTGTTCGTTTAATAAATCCTTCAATAATAAGAAATGGCTCATATACATCTTCCACAGTTCCTGAATCTTCACCAATAGAAGCTGCAATATTGGTTAATCCGACAGGTCCGCCGTTATGTTTTAAAATTATTGTTTCAAGGATTTTTTTATCAATTTTATCCAATCCAAATTCATCCACTCCGAGAGACTCCAGTGCATACTTTGCAATAGCTTCGGTTATAACTCCATTTCCTTTTACAATTGCAAAATCCCGAGTTCGCCTTAACAATCTGTTTGCAATTCTCGGTGTGGCTCTGCTCCTTTTTGCAATCTCTACAGAACCTTTTTGTTCAATTTTTAGATTTAAAATTTCTGCTGATCTGTTAACTATTTCAGTGAGATTATCTGTGTTATAATAATCTAAATGACAAGTTATACCAAATCTGTCAAGCATAGGGGATGATAATAATCCCTGCCTTGTAGTAGCTCCGATTAGTGTAAATTTTTCAAGTTTAATAGGTATAGACCTTGCAGCAGGTCCCTGATCTATCATAATATCAAGTTTATAATCTTCCATTGCCGAATATAAAAATTCTTCTACGACTTTTGGTATTCTGTGAATTTCATCAATAAATAAAATCTCATTTTCTCTAAGCTTCGTAAGCATTCCGGCTAAATCACCCGGCTTTTCAATTACAGGACCGGAAGTTGTAATTATATTCACGCCAAGTTCATTTGCTATTATATGAGCAAGAGTTGTTTTTCCCAATCCGGGAGGTCCTGTAAATAAAGTATGATCTAATGACTCATTAAGTTTTTTACTGCTTTGAATAAATACTTTTAAATTTTCTTTTACTTTTTCCTGACCTAAAAATTCTGAAAATGATTTTGGACGGATTTGACTAATAAAATCCTTTTCATCTTCCGGTATAAACTCTGAACTGATTATTGCTTTCTTTTTACTCAAAAATTTTATAATCTTTTATAATTAAAAATAATATTAATTTACGACAAAGAAACTTTATAAATAAATGGAAATAAACACAATCATTAAAGATCCTAATTTAGTCAGGCAAATGCAGTTCGTTGTTATTTCAAGAAAAGTTAAACTATTGGGATATGCGATTATGCTCGGTCTGGTAATAATTTATTTAATGGGGCTTACAGTAGCATCTGATAATGTGAATAAAGATTTGGCAATATTAAACCTTGTATCATTAATCGTATGCTCAGGGTTTTGTATATTATCGGTTTATGTAAAAAAGAAATTTTTGAGAAGTGTTAATAAAGAAAATTTTAAAAGTAAATATTTTTCAAGTTATATAATTGCGTATGCTATGTGTGATGGCAGCGGATTATTCTGTATTGTTACAAATCTTTTTATAAATTATAATTTTTTATATGCAACAGTCGGATTGATAATATCAGTTTTATATTTGTTTATTAATCTTCCGAAACCGGATGAGTTTGAAAATTTGAAACTTTATTGATTTTATAAAAACATTTCCCATAGTAACATATTTACAGAGAATTGGTCTTTTATTTCACCTGAACGAATCATATCGCAGACTTCGTTTTGTGTGAACCATTTACAGTCCACTATTTCATTTTTATCAAAGTCATCAGAAATTTGCTTAACATTTTTTGCAGAAAAATAATGTAGTTTTTGATTACTTGAACCAATAGACGGATGGCAATATCCAAGATATTTTAAATCTTCACGATTTACTTCACAGCCTGCTTCTTCTTTAAGTTCTTTTATAATTGTTTCTTCCGGTGTTGTTCCTTTATCTATAGCCCCGGCAGGAACTTCCCAACTGTAAAAATCTGTAAGGTATCTATAGTTTTTTACGAGTACAATTTTATTTTCTGAATTTCTTGCAACAACCCCCGCACCTTCAAAATGATAATAAACTCCTTCAAATTCTATCATTGAGCCGTCAGGAATTTCTATTTGATCTCTTTTCATAGAAATCCATTTTCCATTAAAGGCAGGAAGTGAATCTTTTAATTTCCAAAATTTTTCTTTTTCCATAAAAATAAAAAGGGGCAATCGCCCCTTTGTAAAATTAAATGATTTAAATTAATTTACTCACTTACTTTTGTGCAGTCTTCTTTTTTAGTTGAACAATCAGTTTTTTTGGATGAGCAATCTGACTGATCTTTTTTAATGTCAACTGAATTTGAATCTCCGGCGGCACCGATATATATTCCGGTCGCAGTTATTTCATAAACTTTTTGAGGACCTACTATTGTTGACGGATCTTTTTTATTTATTGATTCATCATTATAGTGTTTTGCTTTATCTTCAGATATTTCTTTTATAACGAATACGCCGTTAACTTTTGCGGAAACATTTGATGCATCTTTTGGCACAAAAAAATTATGGTCTGTTCTTACTCTGATAATATTTTCACCGTCTGTAAAAGTAACCCAGCAACCTGCTTTTTGGCATACATCAGTAATTTCGCCGGTTACAACAATTTCTTTTCCATTGTAAGTTTCAGCATTAGTGAATAAATCTGATAATGAAACTACTTGTGCAGATTCATTTATGTTTTTTCCAAAAAGACTTCCGCTCTCCTGAGCAGTTGCGAATGTTGCAGTTAGTGCAACAAATAAGAGTACTAATAATGATTTCATATTTTTTATTTTAATTATTTATAAATTATAAAATTTAAAAAAGCGTCTTTATTTATGAGATTAAATGATTTTTTTATTAAATTATATACTTTAGATTTTCCCGCTATATCGTAAGATAAATTAAGATTTTTATGACCTGAAAATCCTGCTGTTTGAAATAATCCGGACAATGTTTTTTCTGTAAAAAAACTCCTGTGATATTGGGGATGGTTTCCACCTACCCATTTTTTTCCACTTAACTGAAACTTTATACTTTCCCAGTTTGGAACTTCTACTATCAATACACCATTATCATTTAAAAGGTTTCTGATTTTTTTTAGTTCATCAACAGGTGATAGAAAATGTTCCAGAACATGCCAGAGAGTAATTATATCAAATTTTTTATTTTTGCTCAATAAATCATCAGCATTCTCATTGCTGACAATTAAACCAAACTCCTCTTTAGCAAATGTGATACTTTTCTTTGATACATCAATTCCTGATACATTAAATGAATCAGACATTGTTTTTAAGAATAAACCCGAACCACATCCAAAATCCAGCAATTCTCCTGAATTTTTGATTTTCAGAATTTCAGATTTTCTTTGTTTATTTATTGCAAATATTTCACTGAGTAACTGAATATTAGAATTTTCATTGTAATCTTTTCCTTTATATTCTATTTCATAATAATCTTCATAAATTTCTGATTCATCCGGTGGGTTCAAAAGATAAATTAAAGAACAGTTATTACATTTAACAATTTTAAATATTTCTTCTGTTAAAATCTGACTATATCCATCTGAATCACAGATTGGGCATCTTCTCATATTACATAAAAATAAAAAATTGAATTTATGTTTTAAATCCATTAATTTAATCGCATAAATAAAATATGAAACAAAAATCTGATATAGACATTAATAAATTTGAAGAAACGGCAGAAAACTTAAAGATTTCAAGAGTTGAATCTCTTAGTGACGGAGTTTTTGCTATTGCAATG
Organism: Candidatus Tepidiaquacellales bacterium UBA6667; assembly: GCA_002455255.1. Taxonomy (GTDB): domain Bacteria; phylum Bacteroidota; class Ignavibacteria; order Tepidaquicellales; family Tepidaquicellaceae; genus UBA9002. Next base: position 17,205 of record DKKL01000028.1, read on the forward strand.
ACACTTATGGTTCTTGATCTTAAAATTCCGACTCCGAGCGATGGAACTAATTTCTCTAATCAAGGAATTATGAATCTATTCTTTTCCGGTTTAGAAACTCTTGAAAAGTATGTTATTAGTTTTATAGTTCTGGGTATTTATTGGATTAGACATCAAGCACAATTTTCAATAATTAAAAATGCTAATAGAGGTCTTCTGTATATTAATATTATTTTTTTAATGTTTATATCACTTATTCCGGCTACGACATCATTTTTAATGAATTACTCCGGCTATCAGTTTCCTCTGTTTATTTATCTTTTAAATAATTTTATTATTTGTTTAATGCTATTATGGCATTTAAACTATGCAGCAAATAATTATCGGTTAATTGATGCCAGAATACCGGAATCCGCAATCAGGAAGGGAAAATTATTATTACTTTCATCTCCATTGCTTTTTTTAATTGCAATGGTTATTTCATTCTTTAGTTTAAGAATCAGCTTTATGATTCTTTATCTGTTACCATTTATTTTTCCTTTTTATCATATCTATGACAAGAAATTAAAAAAGTATAAAAATAAAAATTAAAGTTGATGAAAGACATCATTAATATTGTTGAAAAAACTATATTGGAAAGAAGAACAGTAAAACCGGCGAAGATGAATGGGAAAATCATTGATGAGGAAGTTTTTAAAAAATTACTTGAGGCGGCTAACTGGGCACCAACTCACGGAAATACTGAACCTATAAATTTTTTTGTTATTAAACCGGCTGATGTAAAAAAATTTTGTAAGTTACATGCTGAAATGTATAAAAACTTTACATCGAGTGAAGAATTTTCAATTGAAAAATATAACAAGATTTTAAACAATGGAAATAATGTATCACATATAATAGCATTGGGTATGAAAAGAGGGAATAATAAGAAAATTCCGGAAATTGAAGAAATTGCATCAGTATCATGTGCTGTTCAGAATATAATGTTACTCGCCCACTCAGTAGGAATTGTAAGTTATTGGGGATCAGGAGGTATGACCTATAAACCTGAAATGAAAAATTATTTCAAACTGAAAGAAGAAGATAAGTTTATTGGTTTTTTATATTTAGGGTTTACGGATTTTGAAATTCCACCGGGGAAAAGGGTGAAACCTATGGACGAAAAGTTTATAAATTGGAATATAGACTAAAAAATCAGCTCATTTTAACATTTAATGAAGATTAATTACATTGTAATAAATCCTTGAAAATCTTATATTTGTTGTTTATTTAATTATAAATTTACAATGCCACTAAGACATAAATCTGCACAGAAAAGAGCAAGACAAACAGTTAAAAGAACTGAAAGAAATAAAAAGTATAAGGCTTTATTAAAAAGAGCTGTAAAAAATGTTGTAGAATCTAAAGATAAGGCTAAAGCAACTGAAGAAATGAAATTAACAACAAAGTTACTTGACAGAGCTGCATCAAAAGGTATTATTCATAAGAATAAAGCTGCAAACCAGAAATCAAAACTGACAAAAAAAGTTAATAAACTTTCTTAAATTTTATATACTTTCCCTTAACGAAGGGAAAGTATTTACTTACCTAACTTACCCAGCAATCCCTTTTTCACATTAACGTGAGCTATACAATCAATTTCGACAAGTACATCTTTTGGTAATCTTGATACTTCCACAGTAGTTCTTGCCGGTAATGAATCGCTGAAGTATTCAGAATAAACCTCATTCATCGCAGAAAAATTATTCATATCTGTAAGATAAACCGTTACTTTAACAGCATTCTGAACAGATGAATGGTTATCTTCGAGTAGATGAGTAATGTTTTGAAGTACTATCCTTGTTTGGCTTTTAATATCATTACCACGCAGATTACCTTCCATATCCATTGGGATTTGTCCTGAAGTAAAGATTAAATCACCAAACTGAATTGCTTGTGAATAAGGACCAATAGCCGGAGCTATGATGTGGGAAACAAGTTTTTTTTTCATTTTAATATTTATTCACATTTATCGAGAATTCTTTCGAGATCATTTAAGTTATAATATTCAATAACAACCTCTCCTGAATCTTTACTTTTTTTGTTAATCTTTACTCTCGTACCAAAAAATTTTCTTAGTTTGTCTTCGTTTTTTTCGTTTTGCGGATCCCATAATATCGGACTGATTTTTGATTTGCTCTTTTTCTCTTTTACCCCTGATTTTGTTAATTCTTCAAGAGTTCTAACGGGAATTTTTTCGCTAATAACCTTTCTCCATAAATTCAACTGTTTTTCTCTGTCATCAATTCTTAATAATACTCTTGCATGGGCTTCTGAGATTTCATTTTTTTTCAAAGATACTTTTATCTCAGCCGGAAGTTTTTGAAGTCTTAATATATTTGCGATAGTGCTTCTTTGTTTTTTAACTTTTTCTGCAAGTTGCTCTTGGGTTAATCCGTAATTATCAATTAACATCTGATATGAATTTGAAAGTTCTATAGGGTTAAGGTCTTCACGCTGTATATTTTCGATTATAGCAAGAACAGCAAGTTCCATAGAACTCATATCCTGTTTATCAAGGATGCTTGCTTTAATTTTTGTTTCACCGAGAAGTTTAGTTGCTCTTAATCTTCTTTCACCGGCTATTAAAATATATCTCTTTTTATCGTTTGAAAGTTTTACTGTTACCGGATTTAGCAAGCCATATTCTTTAATAGAATTTTTTAATTCATTAAGTTCATTATCAGTAAATTCCTCACGAGGTTGATTTGGATTTAAATCTATACTTTCGATTTCAATAAATAAATCATTTTTAAATTCCTTTTTTTCTTCAGGAATTTCTAAATTTCTTTCGCCAAAAATTGCTGAAAGTCCTTTTCCTAATCTGTTATCTTTTGATTCCATTTTTCTATCCTTCTATAGGTAAATCTGTTATTGTATTTTCTAAATTATTTTTCGGTTCAATTGAATTATCAATTGTCGGTTCAGAAAAACTCATATTATTTTTTTGTAAAAATTCCTTTGCCAGTTCAAGATAGTTTTTAGCACCAACAGATTCGGGATCGTATTTAATCAAGGGCTTTCCAAAACTCGGTGCTTCGCCAATCTTTACATTCCTAAAAATCTTGGTTTCATAAACTTTATTTTCAAAAAATTTTCTAAGTTCTGTTTCAACCTGATTTGCTAATTTTAAACGGGCATCAAACATGGTAAGCAAATATCCTTCTATTACTAATTCAGGATTAAAATAACTTTTTACATTTTTTACTGTATTTAATAATTGAGAAAGTCCTTCAAGTGCATAATACTCACACTGTACGGGAATCAAAACTGATTGTGCAGCGGTAAGAGCATTTACGGTTATTAAACCTAATGAAGGTGGACAATCAATTATTATGAAATCATATTTTTGGTCTGATGAGGCATCGTTAACAAAATTTGTAATTTTGTTTTTTAAAACTCTTTCACGAGAGATAATCTCTACCAATTGAATTTCTGCACCGGATGTATTTACGTTTGATGAAATCAAATCGAGGTTCTCTACCTGAGTTTTTTTAATTGATTGTGAAATCGGTTGATTGGTTACAAGAATTTCATAAATCGTTTTGCCGTCATCATTTGCCAAAATTCCAACTCCGGTTGTTGCATTTGCCTGTGGGTCTGAATCAATCAACAATATTTTTTTTCCAAGCTGTGCAAGTGATGCAGATAAATTTACTGCTGTAGTTGTTTTTCCTACTCCGCCTTTTTGATTTGCTATTGAAATTATCTTAGTCATTTTGTCAATTATATTTTTATTGAATCTCCGGGTTGCATTATCACACATTTTTTTCCAATTGATTCAATTTTTCTTTTAAAATCAATCGCATCTTGTTTTATAACATCAAATGTATTGTAATGAATCGGAATAATTGTGTCCGCATTTATATACTCTGCTGCTTTAACCGCATCATCAATACCCATAGTAAAATTATCACCTATAGGTAAGAATGCAAAATCTATTTTTTCAGTTTCACCGATTAATTTCATATCATAAAATAAAGCAGTATCACCTGCATGATAAATTGTTTTTCCTTCAATGTTTAACAATAATCCTGCAGGGTCACCGGCATAAGAACCGTCAGGAAGTGAAGATGAATGATGAGCAAGTGTTAATTTAACTTTTCCGAAAGGGAATGTAAATGCCCCCCCGAGATTCATTGCATGAGCTTTTCTGTGCATCTTTTCGCAAAAATATGCAATTTCTGCTGTGGCAATTATTAATGCATCATTTTCACCTGCGATTTCAAGTGTATCACCAAAGTGATCAGCATGTCCGTGAGTTAATAAAATAAATTTACTTTTAATTTCATTAGCTTTTATCTTCGCTAAGGGATTTCCGGTTATAAACGGATCAATTATTAAAGAATTATCACCGCTTTCAATCTCAATGCATGAATGACCAATAAATTTAATATTCATTATAATTTGATTTATTAGAATTTATACCTTTTAAATCAATCATTAAATTCAAATTTATTCGTATAATTTCATATAATGGTGACTTAAGTTTATAATATAAATTATAAATTTAATAGATTATCTTTGTAAAAATTTAAAAATTTCTATGAAAAAATTACTTATAATCCTGTTTGTTATTTCTTTTTCTTCTTTTGCAATGGCAAAAGATAAATGGACTTTAATCTCATTAACTTATTCTTCAGGTCCGGTTTCTCCTCAATATCAAAGTTCATGGACTCTTACCATTGACAACGAAAGAAATGCAACTTATACAAGCAAAGGTGCAGGAACAGACACAACCTACAGCTTCACTGTAAGCAAAAAAAAATTCAACAAACTTATTTCATATATCAACAAGTATAAATTGATTTCTGCCGATCCTGAATCAATGAAAACTGATAATATGAGAATTGGGGGTTCTTCAAATACTGTAACGCTAACGGTTCAAAACGCAGACCCTAACACTGACCAACCACCAAGAAAAATTGAGTTTCCATCTCAACAAAATAGCGAATGGACACCAAAAATGAAAAATGTAGTGAATTCTTTATCTAATTGTATTCCGAATAATAAATCAGGAAAGTAGAACTTATAATAAAAAGGGGATTAACTCCCCTTTTTAAATTTTCTTTATTTCAAATCCTTCTTTTTTATCTATCACTTCAAATCCTTTTACTTTTATTTCATTTCTTATCTCATCTGCTCTCTTAAAGTCCTTATTTTTTTTCGCTTCTATTCTGGCTTCGGCAAGTGTTAATATTTCTGAAGGTATATCAATGTCATCTTTAGGTTTATCTTTTGCATCTTTGAATCCAAATCCGAAAATTTTATCAAACTCATAAATTAAAAATAATTTTTCTTCGTTGCTTAATTCTGATGAAACAATTTGTTGTAATTGTGCTAAACCTCGAGGAATATTTAAATCATCATTTATGTAGGATTTAAATTTATTCTGTTCAGAATTTGTCTGTTCGCTTTGTGAAGTTTTTGAGACTGAGTTTTTAATTTTCAGTATGTTAGTGAGTAATCTGTCATATCCGCTCTTTGCAGCATCAAGTGCCTCAAAGGAAAATTTTAACTTTGTGCGGTAATGTGCAGATAATAAAAAATATTTATAATGCATTGGGTCATATTTCATATCAATCAATCTCTGCAAAGTCAAAAAATCACCTGATGATTTTGACATTTTAACATCACCCATATTTAGAAACTCTCCGTGCAACCAGTAATTAACAAATTTTTCTCCGGTGCATGCTTCCGCTTGTGCAATTTCATTTGTATGGTGAACGGGTATATGGTCAATCCCTCCGCAATGTATATCAAAATGATTTCCGAGAAACTTTATACTCATAGCGGAACACTCCAAATGCCAACCGGGAAATCCTTTTCCCCAAGGAGAATCCCACTCCATCTGTCTTTGTTTATCTTTCGGAGAAAATTTCCAAACCGAAAAATCTGTTGGATTTCTTTTTTCTTCTGAAAACTCCACTCTCTCTCCGGCTCTTAACCCCTCAATATCAAGTTTTGCAAGTTTTCCATAATCAGGAAATTTTGAAGTATCATAATATATTCCGTCGGAAGTCCTGTAAGTAAATCCTTTTTTCTCAAGACATTCAATCATCTCAATTTGTTCTTTTATAAAATCAGTGGCTTTGCAAAAAACATCCGGATATAAAATATTCAATCGTTTTAAATCTTCTTTAAATACATCAGTATAATACTCCGCAATTTGCCAAACTGTTTTTCCTTCTCTGCTTGCCCCAAGCTCCATTTTGTCTTCACCTTCATCTTCATCCGAAACCAAATGTCCAACATCAGTAATATTCATTATATGGGTTACTTCATAATCATTATAAATCAGAACTCTTTTGAGAATATCTTCAAATAAAAATGTTTTTAAGTTTCCGATGTGCTGATAGTTATAAACAGTGGGTCCGCAACAATACATTTTTACCTTGCCCTGTTCAATGGGAATAAATTCTTCTTTTGTTCTTGTTAATGTATTATAAAAGTTTAAAGCCATTTTAATTTTTTTACCCTAAATTACTTAATACTCCGGTTGAGACCAGAATTATAATTATTATTCCTAAAATTATCCTGTAAACTATGAAAATCATATTACTTCTTGATCTCAAAAATTTTAAAAGGAAATCTATTGCTAAATAACCGACTATACCTGATACTAAGGTTGCTACTATTAATGGAACCAAACTTTCGTTTAACAACATTTCTCTTTCAGAATAGAGTTCATAAAATCCGCTTAATGATATTGCAGGAATGCTCAATAAAAATGAGTATCTTGCACATACATCTCTTTTTAATCCGCAAAATAAACCCGCAGTAATTGTAACGCCACTTCTTGAACTGCCGGGAATTAATGCGAGAGCCTGAGCAAATCCTATTATAATCCCGTCTTTAAATGTAATGTCTTTTAAATCTTTTTTTCTGACAGCAACTTTTTCTGCAATAAATAAAATAATTGCAAGTATAATAAGTGCAGCGGAGATGACATACAAACCCCTTGCATCACCGACAATAAATTTTTTAAAAGTTAATCCGAATATTGAAATTGGTATAGTCCCAACTATTATCATCAAGAATAATTTCGAATCGGGATTGGTTAAAAAATCTTTATTCTTAAATGCTGATAAGAAACCCTTAACTAAATTTGAAATGTCTTCTCTAAAATAAATAAATGTTGCTATGAGAGTGCCAAGTTGGATAACAGCAGTGAATGCCGCCCCTTCATCTTGCCATCCGAGAAGTGCAGGTACCACTCTTAAATGTGCGGTGCTGCTGATAGGAATAAATTCTGTTGCTCCCTGAATTATTCCGTAAACAATCGCTTTTAATATATCTTCCAATATTTACTTGTTAATAAAAAAATCGAAGCAAGTGCTTCGATTTTTGATTAATAGATTTTCGAATTAATATTTTTAAACATCAATATTTGCATATTTTGCATTCTCTTCAATAAACTTTCTTCTTGGTTCTACTTCTTCACCCATTAATACTCTGAACATTTTATCAGCCGCTGAAGCATTTTCATTTGTAACCAAAAGAATTGTTCTTGTTTCAGGGTTCATTGTTGTACTCCAAAGTTGTTCGGGATTCATCTCGCCAAGTCCTTTAAATCTTGAAATTGCAACTTTGCCTTCAGGGACAGCACCCGTTTCATCTTCAACTATTTCATTAATTTCACCTTCAGGTGTTATTTCTGCTTTAATTTTATTTTTATCAATCTTTAATGATTTTAAAATTGAATCTCTTTCAGCATCATCATACGCATAAAATTCCTGCTTACCTTTTTTAATTTTGTATAACGGAGGTTGAGCAATAAATAATTTTCCCGCATCTACCACTTCCCTCATATGTCTGTAAAAAAATGTCAGTAACAAAGTTCTGATATGAGAACCATCAACGTCAGCATCACACATCAAAATAATTTTGCCATACCTAACTTTAGAAACATCAAAGTCATCCGAATTTCCAATTCCTGCACCAATTGCCGTAATAATATTTTTAATTTCATCGTTCTCAAGAATTTTATTTATTCTGGCTTTTTCCACATTTAAAATTTTTCCTTTAAGTGGAAGAATTGCCTGAAATCTTCTGTCTCTTCCTTGTTTTGCAGATCCGCCTGCGGAATCACCCTCAACCATATACAGTTCACATTGTTCCGGATCAGAAATTGAGCAGTCTGCAAGTTTACCCGGCAAACCAAAACTATCTATTGAATTCTTTTTTCTTACAGTTTCACGTGCAAGCTGTGCAGCTCTTCTTGCCTCTGCTGCTCTGACTGCTTTATCAATAATTTTCCTCGCAACGGAAGGATTTTCTTCAAGGAAATTTCCAAGTTGTTCGTTTACAACTGTTTGCACAATTCCTTTTACTTCACTGTTGCCGAGTTTTGTTTTTGTTTGTCCCTCAAACTGTGGCTCCGGTACTTTCGTGCTAATAACACAGGTTAAACCTTCTCTGAAATCATCACCTGTTAAACTGATTTTATCACTTTTGATTAGATTATTTTTTGATGCGAAAAAATTAAGAGTTCTAGTTAATGCAGATTTAAAACCTTCAAGGTGAGTTCCGCCTTCGTGAGTATTTATATTATTTACGAATGTATAAATATTATCGTTAAATGATTCGTTATACTGAAAAGCAACTTCAACCTGAATATTATCTTTATTTCCTTCCACATATACCGGTTTACCTGTCAAAGATTTTTCATTTTCATCCAGATATTTTACAAAATCTATTATTCCGCCTTTATAATGGAATTCATTTTCTTTTTTATTTCTTTCATCTTTAATCTTTATGGTCAAACTTTTATTAAGATATGCAAGTTCTCTCAGTCTGTCTTCGAGTGTTGAATATTTGAAATTTATATCTTTGAAAATTTCATTATCAGGATAGAAAGTTACTCTTGTGCCGGTTTTTTCTTTAACCTTACCGGTTTCTTTAACTTTGGATACCGGTTCTCCTCTGACATATTTCTGATAATTTATTTTACCATCACGATAAACTTCCACCTCTAACCACTCGCTTAAAGCATTAACAACTGAAACACCAACACCGTGAAGACCACCGGACACTTTATAAGTATTCCTGTCAAATTTACCTCCGGCATTTAGCTGAGTCATTACAACTTCAAGTGTTGATATTTTTTCAGTCGGATGAATTCCGGTCGGTATTCCTCTCCCGTTATCTTCAACAGTAACAGAGCCATCTTTATTGATAGTTAGGGAGATTTTTGTTGCGAATCCTGCAAGTGCTTCATCAATCGAGTTATCAACAACTTCATACGCAAGATGATGTAATCCACGAGAAGATACATCACCGATATACATTGCAGGTCTTTTTCTTACGTGTTCAAGCCCTTTTAAAACTTTAATGTCACTCTCTTTATATGAATTGTCTGCCATAATTTTATATAAATACTATTTCTTTGATTAATTTTTTATTTAAACTTTTATTTAACAACTTTATAATTTCTTCTTTTTGGTTTGCAAGTTCATATCTCCAAACCGGGTTTTCTGCTTTTACAAACAGTTTATTCCTCTGAATTCTGACAGGAGATGAAAATTTCGAGATGGTTTCGCCGACGCACTCTTCCCACACATTTAATATTTTTATCTCTTGCATTTTGTCATCCATTCCGATGTGTTTCATAAAATCATTCAGCTCGTCTTTAAGGTTAACTGTTTTATTCATTCTGTTTTTATCAGCCCGCATCTTATTATATCAATTTTGATTTTTTAGTATTCCGTCATTCACCAAATAAATTCCAATGTCTTTTTTATCATAGAACTTCTTTATTTTTTCAAGATATTTTTTATCAGTAGTGGTTAAAAATATCTGTCCATAATCTTTCAAATGTGAAATTATCTGTGACACTCTATTCTCATCAAGTTCAGATAAAATATCATCTAACAATAAAACCGGGTTAGATTGATTTTTATTTTTTAAATATTCATACTCCGCAAGTTTTAATGCAACGATAAAAGTTTTATGCTCTCCCTGTGAACCATGATTTTTAAGTTCAAATGATTCATTGTTTTTAAATATTCTGAATATGAAATCATCTCTTTGCGGACCAACCAGCGAAACAGATTTACCGATTTCCCGGTCTTTCATATTATCTAAAGCAACTGTTAACAAATCTTTTAAATATTCAAATGTTAAATCTGATTTGCTGATTTCAGGACTATCTGAAAATAATTCGGAATAATATTCTATTACCGATGTACCCGAATCTGAAATTAAAAAATTATAACTATTATCGAATTCAGATTTAAATTCTTTTAAAAATTTTAACCTCTTAAAAATTACACCAGCACTTATTACAGATATTTTCTGATTATATACTTCGAGTAAATCACTGAATTCAGAAAACGAATATCGTTTAAAAATTGAAAATTCTTTAAACAAAAAATTTTTTTGTTTAAGTAATTTACTTAGAACTTTTAAATCATCAAGATACAGTTTGCTTGACTGAGAAATCAGAATATCGAAAAATTTTCTTCTTTCAGACGGATTTCCGTAAGAAATTTCAAGACTATGAGGAGTTAAATATACAAGAGGAAACTTTCCGAAAAATTCTGAAGAAACACTGTTAACCTTTTCACCATTAACTAAAATGTTTTTTTTCTTAATCTGTTTATCAAATTCAATTACACAATTTTCAGTATTTGATAAATCATTTTCAAATTCTGCTCTTAAAATAAACGAATTCTCATTTTGTTTTAGACAGTCAGTTTCGCTTGACCCGATAAAACTTTTTGCTGCAGAAGTAAAAGAAATTGCTTCGAGAATATTGGTTTTACCGTTTCCGTTATCACCGTAAATAAAGTTAAATTTTCGATTAAACTCTGTGTCTAATAATTTATAATTCCTGAAGTTATTGAGGTGAAGTTTTTTTAATATCAACTTATTAACTGATTCTAACCGGCATTACAAGTTCCATAAAATTTTCATCCTCATTTTGCTCTGTCGGCAGTGCAATAGCTGCTTTTGATGATGTTGTAAAATTCATAATCACTTCTTCAGTTTCAATCTGACTTAAACACTCTATTAAATATTCTGCATTAAATGCTATCGAAAACGGTTTCTCATCAAAATTTTCATTTGAATTATCATTAGTTACAAATGAACAATCAATTGTTTCTTCGCCTTCGGCACCAATCTCCGGATTATCAGCTTTAATTTGCAATAAATCATTTTTTATTTCAAGTTTTACTCTGTGAGTAATATTGTCTGAAACTATTTGTGCACGTTTTAATGATTGCTGAATTTCTGATGAGTTTGTCTTTAAAGTCTTATCGTTATCTTTTGGAATTACTGATTCATAATTTGGGAATGTGTCATCAATAAGTTTTGAAATTATTTCTACTTCTCCAAAACTGAATTTAATTGTTGAATCATTATATTGCAGTTCAGCCGGTTGATTTTCATTTAGTCTTAAATATAAATTGCAGGTTTTCGTCGGAACCACTAATTTACTGTCTGTAATTTCCGGATGGTTAAAATTTTCTTTTATTATTTTTCCTAATCTGAAACCGTCTGTAGCCACAAGTCTTAACTGATCTTTGCGAATATCAAACAGAACACCTGACATATTTCTTCTTATTGCATCTGTATTTACAGCATGAATTACTTTACCAATAAATCTTTTTAATAATCCCCCTTCAAGTGAAACTTTATTTATCAAATCGTTTTCATCAGGCAATGGAAAATCTTCGGCAGCCTCACAAGGAAACGTAAATTTACTTTTCTTTGTTTTCACAATCAGTTTTGTACCGTCTGACTCTTCTATATTTAAATCTTCTTTTGTTAATGTTCTGACAAAATTTAATAATCTTTTAGCATCTACGGCTACTTTTCCATCTTGTTTTCCCTCTACCTCAAGCGATGACCTCACAAATATTTCAAGGTCAGAAGCCAGCATAATAAGTTTATTGTCTTTTAGCTCAAATAATACATTGTCTAAAATTGGTAAAGTTGAACGGGAAGGAATTACTGAACTTAATTTATTAATTGCATTAATAAATTCTTCTGCAGTAGTTTTAAATTTCATCAGTTGGTGATTAAATTTGTGAGATTTATTAGAAAAATACTTATATTATCAAGAATTATCAATGAACTAAAATTATGTAAAAATAGTTATTAACAACGTGATTTATGACTATATAATTGTCGGTTCAGGTCTTGGTGGTTTGTCTGCCGGATTAATCTTACAACAAAAGAATTTTAATGTTTTAATATTGGAATCTCATCTCAAAAGTGGTGGGTGTGCCTCTGATTTTGCAAGAATTTCAAAAAAAAATCCCGTTGGAAAATTTATATTTGATGTTGGGGCTACAACTTTAAGCGGTCTGCAAAACGGAAGACCTTTGGATAAATTTCTAAATTTAACAGGTCTTAAATTTAAACTTAAAGATAAATTAATAAAACAAAATACAGGATTACTAATCCATCTTCCAAACGGGAATAAAATTTTCAGATATGCTGATAAAGAAAAATGGATTGATGAATGTTTAAAAAAATTTATTACTGATTATAATTCAGATTATCAAAAAAAGAATCTGATTAAATTCTGGAATCTCGTTTATAAACTGGAAGCCAATGCGTTTAAGCTCACCGGCAAATTAAAAAAATTTCCTCCTAAAAAAATTTATGATTTTTTTAATCTTCCGAAAAATCCTGCTAACATTAAACTTTTACATTACCTTTTTACTGATACTTATAAAATTTTAAAAAAATTTAATCTTCACGTAAATGAAGATTTTATGAAATTTATAGAACAACAATTGCTGATAACTTTTCAGTCTCCTCCACATAAGGTGCCGTTTCTCTTTGCTGCTATGGGTTTAGCTTATCCTTCCGATACTTATTATTTCAAAGGTGGAATTCAAAAATTTTCTCAATCAATTGAAGATGAATTTGCAAATTCGGGAGGTGAAATTAAATTTAAACACAGGGTTAATCAAATTTCATTTTCCGACAATACGTTTCAAGTAACAACATTCAAAGGTAAATTTTATGCGAGAAATGTTATTTCAAATTTAACAATCTGGAATATGGGTGAGATTGTAACTGATATAAAACTTAAAAAGTATTTTGAAAATTTAAAGAGAAATTATTCTGAAGCGTGGGGTGCTTTTACACTATATATTGCTGTTCAAGACAAATTTTATGATTTCGATTCATTATATCATCAGATACATTATCAAAGTTCAATAAACGGAAATGCTTCGATATTTGTATCAATTTCTATGAAAAATGATGTTGAAAAATCACCAAATGGATGGAGAACTTTAACTATATCCACTCATTTAAAAAATCCCGAAAAATGGAAAGAGATGGAGAGTAATGAATATATTAAAAACAAAAAAATTATAACGGATGAAATTTTGAATGTATTAAACAGCACCTTTGAAAATTTTAAAAACTCTGAAATTAAATATTTGTTATCGGGAACACCTAAAACTTTTGAATTTTATACAAATAGATTTAACGGATTTGTTGGAGGAATCCCTTCTGATATTTCAAAAAATATTTTCAAATTTCCGTCTTCATTTACTCCATTTAAAAATTTATATATGGTTGGGGATTCTGTTTTTCCGGGACAAGGTTCTCCTGCGGTTGTATTAGGTGCTATGAATTTAACTGAGTTGATTTCTTAATTCATTTATATAATTTGAATTATTAAATATTTTTGAAAATGGATCTCCAAACACTCTCATATATAATTGTTGCCGGGGCTGCTTTAATGATGATAATTCTTGAAAGGTTATTTCCTTACACTAAAGGGCAAAAACTTTTCAGGGAAGGTTTCTTTTATGATTTTATTTTATACACAATCGTTCAAAGCTACTTATTAGGTCTGATAATCTTTGGAATCTTGAATTATATAAAAGCTAACACAGATTTATATAATTACAGTGTAATGGAAAATCTTGGTATTCCTGTATGGGCACAGGTAATATTTTTTCTTATAACTCATGATTTTTATATTTACTGGTTTCACAGATGGCAACATAACAATGCGTTGCTATGGCGACTCCACGAAGCTCATCACTCACCAAGATCTGTTGACTGGCTGTCGGGTTCCCGTTCCCATTCGTTTGAAATATTAATAAATCAAACAGTCGAGTTTGCTCCAATAATTTTATTAGGTGCAGCACCGGAGGTTGCATTAATCAAAGGAATGATTTCGGCTGTTTGGGGTATGTTTATCCATTCAAATATTGATGTAAGACTTGGAAAACTTCAGTATATCATCAACGGACCTGAAATGCATCGCTGGCACCATTCTGACGATGAGGGAAGAGAGTATCAAAATAATTATGGCACTAAGCTTGCAATTTGGGATTGGATTTTTGGAACTGCATTTTATCCTGATCCAAAAATAAAAAAACCTAAACAATATGGACTGAGTGATACACCTGAATTTCCTTTAAGTCCAATAACTGTTCACGATGCACCGCCTGATAAATCCGGCAGAGTGAGGCATTTTTTTAAAGTGATAATTTTGGATATAAAAGCATATTTTAAACAACATTATTTTGCATTCAGAAAACAAAAGGATGATAAATATGTCGGAGAGTAAACCTATTTTGAAATCTCACTATCACTTAGAATAACTTCAATCTTCTTCAAATCATATCTTTGATTATTCTCACCGTTTGAAACAATAAATTTTATAAGATTAAGAAAATTTAATTTAAAATTATCTCTCTCAGTTTTTATACAAGTATTTAATTTTTTATTAAATGAATTTCGCAAATTAGTTTTTAATAAAAAAGAGGTAAGTTTAAATTTTATAACGGGAAATTTATTGTTTAATAAAGTTAGTGATTTACATTTAATCCCAAGAAAAAATATTATCGAATAAAATAAATCAAAATTTATAAAATAATTATTGTTATAATTAATATAAAGTGGTTCATTAAAGATTGAAATGTTTTCGTCAATTTCGTTTAAGACTTCATTAGCTTTTGAATTTAAAAGTGCAATATTCGATTTATCTATTTCAGTTTCGGTAAGTTTAAATGAGTTAGTCGGAATTAATAATCTTTTGAAGTTATATTCCGGAAATAATTTTATTTTTAATAAATAGAAATTATTTCTATCCCATGTCCATTCAATATAAGCAGGGGAAAAATTAAATTTTGAAATGCATAATTCCAAAAAATATTGAAGTTCAGTAATTATCAGGGTAAATGGAATTTCTTCAGCGTTAAGGTTCCAGTTTGTCTGCCAGGGGTTTCCTAATTTTGAAAGAATTGAATAATTTTTTGCGGAATTTGGTTTTGATAAATTTTCAATTGAACCATCAATCCATTTAATCTCCGATGATAACTTTCTTACATAAGAAATTCCTGAAACAACTTCCTTGTCATATCCGTGAGTTTTAATTCCATTTTCGTTTGCAAAAATTAATAATTCATCTTCTGAAAATTTTTCGAATTTTGGTTTCATAATTCAAAGAACCTGTCAGTATTTTTAAATATTTCAGATAATGTCTGATTAATTTTTAATTTTTTTATTTGTTCTGTAGAATAATCACAGACAAGAGACCAATTAAATTTGTTAATAATTCCGGGAAAGTTAATTCTGAATTCGGGTTTTACTCTTTTGACAAGGAATTCACTTTCAAGATAAAGATATTCCGTTAATAACTGAATACTGAAAACAGATGAAGATTGATTGATTTTTGTCAAAGTAGCTTTTATAAAATCTACATTTAATTCGTCAGATTTTAATCCAAGTAAATTTATAAATTTTTTCTTCTCATCAAAGCTTGAAATATATAATCCTATCAGTTCATTCACTAATTCATTAGTGTTTTTTAGTATATGAATTATTTTATATGGTTTGTCTATTTCCTTATTCCAAACGAGTCTTCCATTTCCAGATAATTCAATATCAAATAATGTGTTTAATATTTCGGGAATTTCCAAATCATTAAATTTTAAATCTGACAGAATTTTTCTTACAAGAAATTCATCAACCGTACCTGCTTCATATTTCCACCATACCGGTGAAAAGCTTGAATCATGTGTTGAAATGACTGAAATGGAATTTTTTCTGTAATCGGTTGGAGCTTTAAAATCAAATCCGTCAGTATATATTTTATTCCATCTCATAACATCCATACCGGGTATTCCAAACTCTTTCAAAACCTGATATGAACATTCAGGAACAGTTCCTAAATCTTCTGCACATGGCAACATATCAGTAGCAGAAACCATTTCAGATATAATTTTTTTACCGTGAGATTCCCATAAATATTCATGAAGAGGTTCATAATTTCCTTTTGTTCCGGAAAATTCTTCCGGAATACTAAGAGGAATACTCCAGATTCTGAAAAGACCTACAAAGTGATCAATCCTATACATATTAAAAAAATTTTCAGCATATTTTAGTTTGTTTTTTATATATTTCCAATTGTCATTTGCAATATTTCCCCAATTATAAGGAGGCATTCCCCATCTTTGTCCTTTTGAAAAATACATATCAGGAGGTGCTCCGGCAGAGTTATGTAATTCGAAATAATTCTGCTGTGACCAAACATCAACACTGTCTCGAGAAACGAGCAATGGGATATCTCCCATTATGAAAATTCCAAGATTATTGCAGAAAGATTTTACATATTTCAGTTGCTCATATAATTGCCACTGCAGCCAATAGTAAAATTCAAATATTTTTCTGTTTTTCGCTTCAAGTTCAGAAATCAATTGTTCATTACAATCGAGAAAGTTATCATCCCAATTGCACCATTGTTCATTTTTAAATTTTTGTTTGAGAAATTTGAATGCAGCATATTTCTGAAGCCAAAATTCATTTTCCTGTTTAAACTTTTTAAAGTTTAAAGAACGTGAAAAATCATTTTCACTAAAAATTAATTTTAAAACTTTTAATTTATCAGATTTAATTTGATAGTTGATATGACTTTTATGATGGGAATATTTTTCTTTTAGGGATTGAAATAGTTTTTTGTAAGAGTAGAGCTTTACACCTTTAATTTTTCTTAATGATATAAAAGACGGCTCAAGAGCAAAAGTTGAAGTTGAGTTATATGGAGCAAAATCAAACCCAAGTTCATTTAATGGTAGCAACTGAATTATTGATTGACCGGTAGATTTACACCATTGTGCAATATGAATTAAATCATAAAACTCACCTATGCCGATTGATTTAGAAGAATGAATATAAAAAAGGGGAACGCATACACCTGCTCTGCGGGATACACCGATTTTTTTCCATTTATCTGAAGTGACAGATTCTAATAAGTTAATATAATCCATTTCATTATCTCATACCAATAATCTGTCAGGAATTTTTTTTGAAAAATTTTTCAGATAAATTTCTTTACCGTTAATTTCATCAATTTTATTACTCACTGCATTTTCAAGTATTTTCAGAAATTCGTTTTCAAGGTCAATTCCTGAAACATCGCGGGTAAGTTCAATCGCCCGAGCAGCATATTGTAAAATCTGAATAGTTTCAATTCCTGATATATCACTGAAGAACCATCCACAGCTTGTGAACATAAGCTGACAATATTTCTGCATCTCAAGTAATTTTATGCAATATGATGATTCTTCTGAGTTTAAATATTTTTTCGCATTAAAATAAAAATATTCTTCTATCGTTTTAAGATCAGGATTTAAAATAATTTCAATGTAGTCATTTCTGGCATGGAGCGGATCTTTAAAAAAATAATGAGATATGTCAGAGTAAATTTTGAAACACTCATCATTTAAGAAATTTAGTGCATCTCTTAATGGAGTTCGCCATTCCTGATTCCAACCTTCTTCACCACCACCTGAACAACCGCAATTAACCTTCCATCTGCCTACACCATGCAAACAGCTCCAAGAAGTGCCCTCACCATCTTCACCTTCATATATTTTAACTTCGTTCTTCGGTGGATTTTTTTCCAGATAGTAACCTAAATTAGTAATTTCAAATTCAGAATCTTTTATTAGTTCTTTAAAAAGATATGCGAGAGTTCTGTCGCTAAATTGTTTGTGATGTCCAAATGTTTCACCATCAATCGCAGCGGATACTAACTGATTACCGGTTCTCTCTTTATCAATACATCTAAGCAATCTATCAAGTAATTTTTTACCTTCATAAATGTGATCGTCAAAAGCTATATTTCTTGAAAGAGGACCATCATAAAAAAATATATCAATAAATTTATTTGTTTCGTAATCACGGTAACATCTGTATGGTTCTTTCGGATCTATTTTTCCTCCGAGAACATTTTTCCATCTGCCTTTTTTTATTTTTCTGATATTTGATGCCTGTGATGGATCAAGAATTATATATTTAAATCCAAAATCAATTAACACATCTAATGTTTCATTGTTACAAGCAGTTTCCGGCAGCCATATTCCTTCCGGTGCCCTGTGAAAGTGATAAATAAAGTCCCGAATTCCCCAATGAACTTGTGTAATTTTATCCTGTCTTTTTGCAAGTGGCATTATAATATGATTATATACCATAGCTATTGCATTACCATGTCCATTGTATTTTTTAACACTTAACCTGTCTGCCTCAATAATATTTTCATAGGTTTTCGGATGATGTTTTTTAATCCAATGAAGAAGAGTTGGTCCGAAATTAAAATTAAAAAATTCATAATTATTAACTCTATCAATAACGTTATCATAATCATCAACAATTACAGCATTTGAATTTGGCTTATAACATTCCTGAAAAATTCTCTCATTCCAGTCATGAAATGGAGCAGATGAAGGTTGAATATTAATTTCACCTGTCCAGGCGTCTTCTCTTGGAGGTTGATAAAAATGGCAATGGATACTTAGAAATTTATCTTTAACCATACTATGAAATAAAAGTTAAATCTTTTATTTTACTGATTATATCTTTGTTAGTTCTTTTTTCGTTTTTTTCTATTATCTGCCATACCGGATGATTATCAGCAAAAATCTGCCAGAGAGAAATTTTGTTTTGTTTTACTTCAGCTCTCCATGCTGCCGGTATTTCGAATTTATTTTCTTTTATATCTGCTCCGGTATAAAATGTACCGGATGCCTTTCCGAACAGAGAAATGGAATCTTCATCAACGAATGTATGCTTTAGTTCAATTTTATAATCGGGAAACCAGCTGAAATATCCTTTCCATGACTTTAATAATGTTTCTTTCCCTGTTGCTTTTGTCCCCATAGAATCTATTAATACGTGGTCATCTGCTAACATATCTATAATTTTATCTATCTTATGATCATTAATTGTTTCTATAAATTCGTAAACTGTTTTTACTGTATCAAATTTTTTTCTTTCTACTATGTCAATTTTAAAATCTGAATCTTTTCCGAGATAAACAGAGTCGAGTTTTTTCTCTGATACAGTGTTTTTCTCTTTCGATACATAATAAGCCGTTTTGCCCGGTCTTGATGATACTACCCTAACTAATTCATTTCCAATAAAATGTAATGCTGCTCCGTCTTCTACTCCATAACCTGAATTAATTATTTTATCATCTATAAGAGAAATAAAAGTTTCTTTTAGTTCAGGTCTGTCATCATAATGAGGACAAAAACTTCCTTTCAATAAACCAACACATTCCAATCTATCCAACAAACCTGGTCCGGGATTCGTAATTCCATCCTGAAACCAACAAATTGCTCCAGCACTCATACCGGATAATACAATTCCTTTGTTCCATGCCTTTTTCATAATTTTATCAACTCCAAATTTTTTCCAGGTTTCCATAATTAGTTTTGTATTTCCGCCGCCTACATGAATGATATCTTGTTCTAATATTTTCTCTTCGATATTATCAGGAGGATTTATAAAAGATAAGTGAGTGGGAATACAATCTTTCTGGCGAAAAAATTTATAAAACATATCAATATATTCTTTTCCGTCATTGCTGGCTGTACCCAAAAAACAAATTTTAGGTTTAGAAACAGGAACTGTATTTAACAAATATTTATCCAACAATCCATTATCAGGTTCCATCGAAAACATTCCACCGCCAAGTGTTAAAATTTGTTTTGGTTTTTTCATTAATATTTAAAATATAATAAGGGAATATCAATAAAATTATAAAAGTGTTTTACGATATTCAATTTAGTAATTTTACTGTTTCAGCAATCTGATGTTTTTCCAACAATATCTGAAGAATATCGCCTTCATTTATAACAGTATTTCCTTTTGGAATAAAGAAAACTTCGTTTCTACAGATTAAAACTATAAGTACATTTTCCGGTAATTTCAAATCAAGTATTTTTTTTCCAGAAATCCTTGAATTAAAAGGAACTATATATTCTACAAGTTTTGCATTTGAATCAGGATTATTTTCAAATTCAAGAGGTGATTGAATTTTATTTGCAGAGTTATCATCTAATTTTAATAATCTTGCAAACCATGGGAGAGTTGTCCCTTGAATCAATACTGACGTGAGAACAACAAAAAATATCAAATTAAAAATTATCTCTGAACCTAAAATTCCATTTGTCATTGGAAAGGTGGCAAGTATGATAGGGACTGCACCTCTCAAGCCCACCCATGAAATAAAAGTTTTATCTTTGAGAGAAAATTTTGAAAACATTAAAGAAAGAAATACACTCACCGGTCTGGCGATGAGAATAAGTATTATCGAAATAACGAATCCGGGTAAGAAAATTTCAGGAATTTTTGATGGAAACACAAATAAACCAAGAGTTATAAACATTACAATCTGTGCAAGCCATGAAAACCCTTCGAAAAATCTTATAGACGACTTCTTATGTATAAAATAGTTACTGCCAAGAATTATTCCGGAAATATAAATTGCAAGATAACCGCTTCCGTTTATCAAAGATGTTACCGAAAAAATGAAAAAGGATGAACTTAATAAAAGTATATAATAAAATGCTTCGTATGAAAACTTAAATCTGTTCGTAACGAACAAAAGAATTTTACCAAATATCATACCACAAATTATGCCAAGTCCGATTTGAGAAAACAAAAACACAATAAAAGATAAAACAGTAAAATCAGGATTTTTTATTAACTCTATAAAGGTTAAAGTTAAGAAAATAGCCATTGGATCATTACTGCCGGATTCCAACTCCAACAGTGGTTTTAATCTACCTTTAAGTTTTAAGTTTTTCCCTTTAAGAATTGAAAAAACGGCAGCGGCATCAGTTGATGAAATAATTGAACCGATTAGGAAGCTATATAGGATATCAAGTTCTAAAATTAAATGTATGAATAAA
Source organism: Candidatus Tepidiaquacellales bacterium UBA6667 (assembly GCA_002455255.1). Taxonomy (GTDB): domain Bacteria; phylum Bacteroidota; class Ignavibacteria; order Tepidaquicellales; family Tepidaquicellaceae; genus UBA9002. Next base: position 38,405 of record DKKL01000028.1, read on the forward strand.
CCGGAAATAAAGGTAGTTACTAATACGCCAAATGAAGCCAGGACAGCGGCACCTTTAAAACTTCCTTTAACATATTTCCAATTTGTGTTTAACCCGCCACCAAAAAGAATAACAACGAGAGATACCACACTTATATACTGAGTGATATTTACATTATCAAAATATATAATGCCTAAAACATCAGAACCCGTTATCATTCCAATGGCTATAAAAATCAGTAATGCAGGTGTTCCTGTGTCATCACCAAATTTTGAAAGCAAAACGCTGAATATAACGAGTGTGGATAGTATTAGAATGATATATTCCATATTAACAATATAACAAAATTTAAATAATTTTAATGAAGTTTAATTTATGTATTGACGGTAAGTTTATCAATAAACTAATGAAGTTTTTTTAGAAATAATTTTTTGGAAACTTTCATAATTAAAATTGAAAAAACGGTTAATAAAATTATATATAGACAAATTTCAGCTAACCAATCTCCATACTTTGTATAAAAAGTTAACTCTGATAAAGGATATATTTTACCTTTAATACTGATTTTCTCATTTATCTTTGTTTCATCAAATATTTTCCCTTCGGGAGAAATGAAACATGAAATTCCTGTGTTTGCACATCTTACAATCCATCTTCTGTTTTCAATAGATCTGAAAACTGCATACTGATTATGTTGGTAAGTTCCCGGTAAATCTCCCCACCACCCGTCATTTGTAATTATCACAATAAACTCAGAACCTCTTTTTACAAATTCAGAAACGAAAGCCGGAAAAACGGATTCATAACAAATTGCAGTATTGAATTTTGTATTTTCTATTTCAAAGAGAACCGTATCTCTTCCATTTTGAAATGCACTTAACCCAACGCCCCATTTAATCAAATCTCTTAAGAAAGTTAATTTCTCCTGATAAGGCATTCTTTCACTGCCCGCTACTAATTTAATCTTATTATAAATTACTATAGAATCTTTTGGTTCGTGAGGTTTGATTAACAATGCTGAATTAAAAACATCATAAAAATCTCCTGATTCATTAAATTTTCTTGCATCAGAAGGTATGGGTTCATTGTTTTTGTATATATATAAATCCGGTGACCCGGTTAAAAGTGGTATTCCCGAGCTATCAATTTCTTTTTTAAACATAATATATTGGTCATCATAATATTCATATCTTAAATAAAATGGAAATGCTGTTTCAGGCAATACAATAAGACTTAATGATGAATCTTTTGCTAATTCATTAAATTGAGTTATGTAGTCAAGGTTAAGCTCTTTAAATCTTGCTCCCCACTTTTTCCAAGGGTTTATATTTGGCTGTATAATTCCGACATTGAGACTTTTTTCAGATACTTCGGTTTTATAATCAGATTTATAAAATGACGGTAATAAATAAACTGTTACTATAAGAAATAAGAAAATGTATAACTTATATGATTTTAAATTATATTTTCCATTTCTGTATAAACTTATTACATAATTTATAGAAACCGAAATAATACATATCCAAAAACTAACACCGAACATTCCGGTGATATCTGAAATCTGTATTTTGTCAATGTTATATGTCTGAGTATAGGCAACAATTAACCATGGAAAATTTATCTGACCGAGAGTTTGCAAATATTCAAATCCTACCCAAATAAACGGGAATAAAATCAGATATAAATATTTAATCTTAATATTTTGTGTATTCTTGTAAATGAAAAAAAACAACAAAGAAGGAATGATATAAAATATTGTATGGAAAAATATTGTAAATAATCCGCCGATAATAATGAACCAGTCAGCACCTTCTCTGAAACCGCTTAACGCAATCCAGGAAATTCCGGTTAGCCCTGCGAAAAGAAATATGATAAAACTTTTTCCGGCAACCTGAGTATATGTATCACAATGAATTATTATAGAAATATATGAGGCAAGAGATAAAAAAATGAGATAATGAAAATTAACGGGAGGAAATGAAAGTCCGAATATAATTCCGGTAATGCACAATATTAATGCATTAAAACTGAATATTGAATTTATATATCTCAATCGAGAATTTTAAACTTTGAGTTAACGAATTTGAATAGATATATTATTACAATTGCCTCTACAAATCCTGTAAGTGCACCGGCTAAAATGTCAAAAGGATAATGTACACCTACAAACACTCTGGAGATAGCAACAAGAGATGCGGCAACAAATAATGTAATTTTATAATTAGGATAGAAATATGAAAATAAAGTTGCAGCAGCAAAATTATTCACAGCATGATTAGAAGGCATACCAAACGGACTGTTGCATCCGACAAGCAGATTTATGCCATCAAGAGTTTTGCAAGGTCTTAATCTTGCGAAATATTCTTTTAAGAGATTTGTGGATTGATCTGCAAGTGCAATTAATATCAAAACAGATATTACGGCAACTTTTCCCCTTCTTCCACCTTTAAAAAATAAATATCCCAATAAAACAATATATACTAAAAGCCAATGATTGTTTTCTGTAATAAACGGCATAACTTTGTCAGTTATCGGATTTGACAAAGTTACATTTATAAAATAAAACAGGGATGTATCTATTGAGTTTAAGAACTCCGACATTATTTTTTAATTAATGCAGTTGCATATGCTACACAACCTTTTTTCTGACCTACAAAACCAAGCCCTTCGGAAGTAGTTGCCTTAATTGAAATGTTTTTGCTTTTCACAATGTTCGATATATTATTTTTCATCTGTTCTGTAAATTTATAAATTTTAGGTTCTTCAAGAATTATCATACAATCAATATTTACTACTTTCCATTTTTTTGATTTTAAAATTCGGTAAGTCTCTTTCAGCAACAACAAACTTGAAATATTTTTATATTTTATATCTGTATTAGGAAATTGATTTCCTATATCTTTAAATCCTGCTGCTCCAAGTAAAGCATCGCAAACAGCATGAAGTAATACATCAGCATCAGAATGACCATCAAGTCCAAACGGATGTTTTATTTCCACTCCACCAAGAATTAACTTTCTACCTTTTTTCAGTTTATGAATATCATATCCAAAACCTGTTCTGAAATCCATAATGTTATTTTATATAATATATATAGTTTGGAATTCTCATAAAAATTCCTGAATATCCCCCACCCATATCACTATACTGGTCACCGCAATTTGCTTCTATAGTTAAACCGCTTTCCGAAAATAGCTTTCTGAAATGTGATTTATATTCAAGAGCGGTTGTTGTATAAAACTGAGGTGGTCTGCAAATTAAAGTATCATATCCATCATATCCATTTCTTTTCAGATTTTCTTTTATATATTCTTCAAGAGTATCAGGTGAACCGGTAATCAAAATAATTTTAAATCCTTTTTCTTTTGCAAAATCATATATTTTTTTTGTTGGCATTGCAAAAGAGTTAAGCCCCTTTACCCAGTTTGACCAAGTAGTATCATACCATTCGGTATTTCTTTCGTAAAGTTTTATATTGGAGAGCAAAGTTTCATCAAGATCAAAAACTATTGCAGATTTTCCTTCTGTAACCGAAATATTTTGGAGTAATGAAATATAATGATCTGATATGTCATTTATTTCATTATCAAATCCACCGGAATTGTAATAACCGAGCAAATCTTTATAATCAGAAAGCAAAAATTCATCCTGAGCAAAAGCATTTGTAAAAATTAAACTCAGGTTTACAAAGAAAAGCAGTAAAAGGTATTTAATTTTCATATTTCTTATATTTAGTTATCGGTAAATTTGTAAATTATGAACAATATTGCAATCACATTATTTCTGTTAAAATAATTATGGGTTTTCTTATAAAAATAATTTCATTAAAAGAATTATTGCCATTAAGGGCAAAGATTCTAAGACCCGGAAAACGAATTGATGAGTGTATTTATGATTCAGATGAATTATCTGATACTTTTCATTTGGGAAGTTTTGACGGTGAAAAAATTGTCAGCGTTATGTCTGTTTACAAAGAAAATCTTAAAAATTCAGACGGGATAGGTTACCGTATAAGAAGTATGGCTACGGATGAAAACTTCAGAGGTCGTGGTTTAGGTTCTGAATTATTAAATTATGCAACTGAAGAAATAAAAAAATTAAATGGAGATTACATTTGGTTTAACGCAAGGAAAAATGCAGTTAATTTTTATATGAAAAATGGATTTGAAATAATTTCTGATGAATTTGACATTAACGAGATAGGGATTCATTTTGTTATGATGAAAAGATTTACAAATCCAATAGTGCTAAGGAATATTAAAAACTTAAATATTAAAGATTATAGTTATAGTTTGCCGAGTGAAAAAATTGCATTTAATCCTTCTGAAAAAAGAGATAATTCAAAATTATTAGTTTACTGTAATGATAAAATAACAGATGATACATTTTATAATTTATCGGAATATATACCTTCCAATTCTTTATTGATTTTTAATGATACTAAAGTGGTGCAAGGAAGACTTTTTTTTCACACTGAAGATAAAAGCATTATTGAAATTCTTTGTGTGGAACCTTTTGAATCAAAAGACTTTTCACTCGCTTTCAAACAGCAAGGTTCTGTAAGGTGGGAGTGTATGATTGGTAAATTAAAACAATGGAAGGATAATTTTTTATTTAAGGAAATAGAATATACAAGTGGAAAAATAAAACTAAAAGCAAAAAAAAGTTTTCTGCATAATAAATTCATTGTTGAATTTTCCTGGGAACCAAAAGAACTTTCTTTCGCTGAAATTTTAGAATTTTGCGGTTCAACGCCACTTCCGCCATATATAAAAAGAAATGTTAGCAAAAGAGATTCAGAAACATATCAAACAGTTTATGCTAAAAACGATGGATCAATTGCTGCTCCGACTGCAGGATTACATTTTACAGAACAGGTATTGGAGAAAATTGAAAAAAATAAAATTCAAAAATCATTTGTAACTTTGCATGTCAATACCGGTACTTTTTTACCGGTAAAAACTGACTTAATCGGAAAACACCGAATGCATTCTGAAAATGTGATGATTGAAAAGGAAACACTCTATTATTTACATAACAATGACTATCCTATTGCTGTGGGAACAACCAGTATGAGAGCAGTTGAAAGTCTTTACTGGCTTAGTTATTTAATTTTGAATAATAAAAAACCTGAAGATTTTCATATAACGCAGTGGTTGCCATATGAAACTGACTTTGATATTTCAAAAAAATTTTCACTTGAGATATTAATCAGACATTGTGAAAAAAATAATTTGAAAAATTTAAGATTTAAAACTTCAATATTAATTGCTCCGGGATACCGATTCAGATACTTTAAAGGATTGATTACAAATTTTCACCAACCACAAAGTACTTTACTTCTGCTGGTCTCTGCTTTCCTTGATAATAAATTTCAGAATGTATATGAACATGCTTTAGATAATAATTACAGATTTCTAAGTTACGGTGATTCCAATTTATATCTATTGTGATTGTATCAAAAATTTTTCGAGCCAAGTATCCATTTCCCATAACATATGAAGAACTGATTCTCTTGCTGAATATCCATGGCTTTCATACGGTAATACAACATATCTCGAAGTTCCACCGTGACCTTTAATTGCATTATATAATCTTTCACTTTGCAATGGAAATGTACCTGAATTATTATCAACTTCACCGTGAATAATCAATATTGGTTCATTTATTTTATTAGCATACATAAATGGTGACATTTTAAGATAAGTTTCCGGTGCTTCCCAAAGAGTCCTTTGTTCGGATTGAAAACCAAATGGTGTCAGGGTTCTGTTATATGCACCGCTTCTTGCAATTCCGGTTTTAAATAAATCAGAATGAGCAAGTAAATTTGCTGTCATAAAAGCACCGTAGGAATGTCCCCCGATTGCCATTTTATCAGGAGTTGAAATTCCACGTTTAATCATTTCATCAACTGCAGCTTTTGCTGACATTATAAGTTGTTCAACATATTTATCATTTGGTTCGGAATCACCTTCGCCAATAATAGGCATCTTAGGATTATCAAGAATTACATAATCTTTCGTAAGCCAAAATAAAGGACTTCCCCAACTCATCCAGTTAAATCTGTAAGGGGAATCTGTAATTTGTCCTGCGGCATCTGAACTTTTAAATTCCTGGGGATATGCCCACATTAAAACAGGATATTTTTTATTCTTATCATAATTTTTTGGTAAATATAAATTTGCATTTAGCTCTACACCATCTTCCCTTTTATAAGTTATAATTTCTTTAGTAATTCCATCAAGTATTGTATATGGATTTGAATAATTAGTTAATGCAATTTCATTATTTAATTTTTTATTTATTAAAATATAGTTTTGTGGTGTGTTTTGAGATTCACTGCTGATGACAAATTCATTAGAATTTTTAATATTAACAATTCTTTCGTAATATGGTTTTTCTGATCTCCAAATTCTTGAGGATATTTTTGTATTCAAATTAAAAACATCTAAAAAAGGTCTGTTCCCTTCAGCAGAGGCACCAACTCCTGTCAAAAATATATCTTCAGATGAATTTGCTTCTTTTATAGTTTCAGTATTATTTGTATTAACTTCTAAATACGGTTCACCGGGATTGTTATATCTGTCTTCTGAATTTAAATCGAAAATTATTGTTGTATCAGAAAAGTTATTTAAATTTAATTTTATAAATTTAGATTTTCTTGTATTCCACCATCTTTCATTTATAATTGCAAAATTATTTTTACTCCATAAAATTTTTTCGTAACGTAAACTAAGCGATATAATTTCTTCAGGGTTTGAATTAAACGGAGAACTAAGCTGATAAACTTTATCTCTAATCTCTGATTTAGTCTTTGGGTTTCCACCGTCCTGTGCTTCTGCCCAATAGATAATCGAACCAGCGTCTTGTCTCCAATCAAATTCCCTCTTACCCGTTCTAACTGCATCAAATCCCGTAGGTATTTCATCCGATAGCGGAATATCTGCAAGTAATGAAATTAAATTTCCATTTTTATCCAATATCTCAATTGATTTAGGAAAATAGTAATATGGAAATAAATAAGAATATGGTCGTTTAATTTTTTCAGATAAAATATAATTTCCATCCGGTGAAAATTTAAATTCTGTATAAATTGCAGGAGTTGAAATATATTCAGAATTTTTTGTTTTGATATCTATCTTAATCGGTTGTGACAATCCGAAATGGTCAAATAAATCTTCATCATATGAATTTTTTAATAAATCCTGGAAAGTTCTTACGGGAGTTGATTTACCGTAATTTTCCTGGATAATAGGAGTTTCAGGAACACCGGATTTTACAGGTTCAGGTTTATTTTTGTTAAAGGCACTCAATATTACTATTGATTTATTATCAGGTAAAAATTCATAAGGTTTCCCGAATATTGAATTTAAATTATCAGATAATTTTTCTGCAATTTTTGATTCAACATCTATTATCCAAAGTTCAACACTTAAATCGGTAGTATTCGTAAACACTATATATTTGCTGTCTCCACTCCAGTTAACATATCTGATTTTACCATTTTGAGGAATATTTTGAACTTCAAATAGATTTCCGTTTGAAACGGAAACTAATTTAATATTTATATAATAACCAGCACGAGTGAATGAATAATTTTTAGGATTAAATCTGATACCGGCAATTTTTAGTTCAGTCTGAGAAATTTCTTCAAGAGGAGGATAAGAAGTCCGTTCTAATATAGCCATCCAAATATTATCAGGGCTAAAAGAAGTAACAGGAGAAAAAGGTGCATCAATGATTTCAACAAATTTTTGATCCGGAATTTTATAGCCATCCTGCGAAAAGGCAGAAATTGAGGAAAGTAACAAAAAGATTAAAATATACTTCATTTTATGTGATTTTGGATAAATTAATCAAGAAATTTAACAATAAATATTTAAAAAATATTATGTTAAAAATTTATGTGTTGACACACACATTTATTTTGCTTAATTTTGTGTTACAACACATAAATAAAAAAGATGAACAATAATGGGTGAAGGATTAAACAAATGGTTGAAGCAAACAAAGAAGCTTGATTCTAAACAGGAAGTGATTTTGAATGTAGCAGTTTTGAACGTTTTTTTGAGAACAAAAAAAGATGAGATACTTGATTTATATGGGTTAACTGAACCACAATATAATGTATTGAGAATACTAAAAGGTGTTTATCCGGATGGACATCCAAGATGTGAAATTATTAACAGGATGATTGACCCATCGCCGGATATAACAAGATTGATAGACAGACTGATAAAGAAAAAACTTGTTAAAAGAATGAAAGATAAAGATGACAAAAGAATGTCGGTGGCAAAGATAACAGATAAAGGAATATTACTGACTGATGAAATAACAAAAAAGATTAAAGAAAAATTTGATGTGTTGCTTACGGATGTAAATGATGAAAGCTGTAAATATGTATCAGAATTTTGTGAAAAAATTTATGGGGAACGAAAATAAAAAAAATTAATGTTATGTGTGTTATAACACATAGTGAAAGAGAATAATTATATGAAAACAATAACAAATGGAATTCATCACATTACTGCAATTTCAGGAAATGCAAAGAGTAATCTTGATTTTTATACAAAATTTCTCGGTTTAAAACTTGTTAAAAAAACAGTGAATTTTGATGATCCGCATACTTATCATTTATATTACGCAAACAGAACTGCTGATCCGGGTACTCTTTTAACTTTTTTTCCTTGGGAAAATATAGTTAAAGGAATTCGGGGCACAGGTCAGGCAACAGAAATTCAATACTCTGTTCCAAAAGATTCATTTGATTTCTGGTTAAACAGAATAAAAGAGCATAATATTTTATACAATAAACCCTCTCAGAGATTTGATGAGGAATATTTAACAATACTTGATAATGACGGTTTAAAATTTGAATTGGTTATTTCAAATGATAAAGATGAGCGAGAACCTTTTATAACAGATGATGTAAATGAAAGTGTTGCAATTAGAGGTTTTAGAAATATAACACTCACTTTACAGAATATTGATAAAACTTCTAAACTTCTTACTGATTTATTAGGTTATAAACTTAAAGAAGAAAAAGTTAACAGATTTAGATTTGTGAATGAAAATGCTGTTGATGCTAAATATATAGATTTGGTATTTGCACCTGGTGAGCAGAGAGGGCAAGTAGCCGGAGGATCAGTTCATCACGTTGCATTCAGAGTTAAAAATGATGATGAGCAAATGATGCTTCACGAAAAGCTTAGTGATGCCGGATATCATATAACTCCACAAATTGATAGAAAATATTTTAAATCTTTATATTTCAGAGAGCCGGGTGGAGTGTTATTTGAAATAGCAACAGACCCACCGGGTATGATGGTAGATGAAAGTATTGATGAACTTGGTAAAAAACTTCAACTGCCTGAAATTTATGAAAGCAGGAGATTAGAAATTGAAAAGAGATTACCTGAATTATAATTAATTATTAAAATGGAAAGCGAATTTAAATATAATTTTATTAAGTCTAAAACTCCTGAGAAGGACATTACACTCCTCCTGTTTCACGGAACCGGAGGAGATGAGAATGATCTGATTCCCATAGGAAAAATGTTTGGTGAAAATATAAATTTATTGGGTATTAGAGGTAAAATATTGGAACATGGAATGCCGAGATATTTCAGAAGAATAGGTGAAGGTGTTTTTGATATTGAAGATTTGAAATACAGAACAAAAGAGTTATACAGCTTTTTGAACAGTTTGCCTTCTGAAATCAAAATTGACAAAAAAAAATTAGTAGCACTCGGATATTCAAATGGAGCAAACATAGCAGGTAGTTTATTGCTAATGTATCCTGATTTTTTAAAGGGATTAATACAGTTAAGACCAATGAAACCATATGAAATTGAAGGAAGTTTAAAAATTAATAATACACCTGTCTTTATATCTTCAGGAAAAAAGGATTTCGCTGTAAATGAAACAGATAGTTTGAACTGGGCGGATGAACTCAGGAATTACGGTGCTGATGTCAGCTATAATTTATTAAACACCGGTCACAATTTAACAAACGAAGACATTAGTTTAGCAGTTGAGTGGTTTAAAGAGAAAATTAAAAATTAAAAGAGACATATGTCAGATAAATTAAACATAATAGGTATATCAGGCAGTTTGAGAAAAAAATCATTCAACAAAATGCTTTTAGATGAATTGTTTGATTCAGCATCCGGAAACTGGAATTCGGAGATTGGGGATATTTCGGAAATTCCACTTTACAATGCAGATGTTGAAGCCAATGGAATTCCGGAATCGGTTATTAATTTGGGAACTAAGATTTCGAAAGCAGATGGATTAATAATAGTTACACCCGAGTATAACTATTCAATTCCGGGTGTATTAAAAAATACAATTGACTGGCTTTCGAGAATAAAAAATGCACCTTTAAAAAACAAACCTGTAGGAATATTAGGAGCATCAATGAGTCTGACAGGAACTGTAAGATCACAATCACACTTAAGACTTGTAGCCGTGCAGACAGAAATGTTAATTATGAATAAACCTGATGTATATGTAGCACAAGCACAGAATAAATTTGATGAAGAAGGGAAACTAACGGATGAAAAAACCAAATCGGTAATAAACAAATTTGCAGATAGTTTTACAATCTGGGTAAATAAAATTAAATAAAATAATTTTTTAACTTATAAAAATAAAAAGGAAAAACAAAAAATGAAAAAACTAACATTAATTCCGGTATTGTCATTATTATTAATGGCATTTGTAATTGGTTGCGGAAGTAAAACAGATGCTACAAAAACAACTCAAAATACATCATCCGGTGAAACTAAATCAGTTTCAAATACAGGAACCTCAGTTGCTGTTAATTCAGGAGTGAGCGTTATTAAATGGGTAGGTAAAAAAGTTACCGGTCAACATGACGGAACAATAAATCTTAAAAACGGACAGTTTACTGTTGAGAACGGAAAACTTACAGGTGGTCAATTTGATATAGATATGAACACACTTACAGTTAATGATATTAAAGATGCAGAAACAAATGCAAAACTATTAGGACATTTAAAATCTGATGATTTTTTTAGTGTTGATAAATTTCCGGTATCAACTTTTAAAATTACAAAATTAGCACCGGCTACAGAAGGTGGTAACTATATGGTAACAGGAGATTTAACAATTAAAGGAATTACGAAACCAATTACATTCCCTGCGAACGTAACCATAAATGGTAACTCTGTAACTACGACTGCCAATTTTGATATAGACAGAACTGAATTTGACATTAGATATGGATCGGGTAAATTTTTTGAAGGGCTTGGCGATAAAATGATTAATGATAATTTCAATTTAACTCTTGATGTAAAATCTAACTAATATAATATTTAAACAGCAGGAATAAAACTTCTGCAGGGTAACCTGCGGAAGTTTTTTATTTTAACTCTGATTGCAACTTCTTTTTTTCTCTTCTGAGTTCTATAATTTTTTCAATATCATTTTCTTTACTTAACATTTCTATTTCCATCTCTATTTCCTTTTCTCTGAATTGCCTTATAATCTGTCGTGCGAATTTCATATAATTTGTTTTTAATTTGCTTGGATTTGTAAGTAGTCCGTATTTGTTATCTTTTTCATGACTGCTCAAATGGAATTTTTCTGTTGCACATGAGGTTAAAATTGAAATTATTTTCTCATCTTCAAAATGGTTTGTAATTTTTGAAATATCTATTATTCCTTCGTTTGCATAATCATCATTAAACTTTTTCATTATTTCCAAAACATATTGATTAGTTAATAACCCAATGTTAACTTTTTCAAACAAAAAATCGAGCGTATCAGAATCAGCATTTAAAAACAGTTCAATTAGCTCAAGTTCAAGTGCCGGAATTAAATCAGAATTTTTCTGCTTTTTATTTTGCGTTATAGAAATATCTTCTTTTGCTTTATATTCTTTAGATAGCGGTTTGGTGGATTTTTTTTGAGTTCTTAATTCATTTAACAAATCAGACTCATAAAGTTTATATTTTTCAGCAAGTTCTTTAATATAAAATGTTTGTTTTATATTGTCGGGAATTTTGACAATGTAAGTTATTATCTCGTGAATGAATGCAGTTTTTTCATTAACCGACGATAATTTATTTTCTTTTTCATAAATGTTTGCAATAAATTCAATGACTGATTTTTTATTAAACACCTCAGATTCAAATTTATCTTTTCCAAATTTATTTATATAAGAATCCGGGTCTTCACCATCGGGCAGTGAAACAATTCCCAAATCCAATCCGGCTTCAAGAATCAACTCAATTCCCCTTTTGGCTGCTTTTATTCCGGCAAAATCAGAATCGTAAATTAAGATAATATTTTTTGTATATCGTGAGATTAGTTTAATTTGATCTTCAGTAAGAGCGGTACCGCTGGAAGCAACAACGTTTTTAACTCCTGATTTGAATAGTGAAATAAAATCCATATAACCTTCTACAAGTATTACACTGTTGGCAGCCCTAATAAAATCTTTAGAAAAGTTAAGACCATACAAATTTCTACTTTTAACATATATTTTAGATTCAGGTGAGTTAATAAATTTTGCAGTTATATCTTCCTCAAATAATTTTCTCCCTCCAAAAGCAACAACTTTTCCACTTTCATTAAAAACAGGAAAAATCAATCTTCCTCTGAATCTGTCATAATATCCTGTCAAAGGTGAACTGTCGTTTGAATCATTATCTCTTGCTTTAATCAAACCTGCTTTTTCTATATCTTCGGGTTTAAATTCATTTTCTTCACGAAAATAATTTAACAATGAATCCCATGAGTTACGTGCATATCCCAATCCAAACTCCAGAACATTTCTCAACGAGATATTTCTTTTTTTTAAAAATGAATATACAAAATCCTTTTCTTTACCGGTAAGAGTTTTAAGATTTTGGTAAAAATATTTTGCAGCACGTTTATTTATTTCATACTGAAGTGTGATTTCATTTGAAACGTCAGGTTTTAAAGAGGAAGTATGTATTTTTATTCCGGCTTTTTCAGCAAGTTTTATAGCAGCTTCCTGAAAAGTTATTTTCTCATATTCTTGCACAAACTTAAAAACATTTCCTGACGCTCCACAGGAAAAACAATGATAGACCTGTTTCTCTTGAGAAATGCTCATTGAAGGATTTTTGTCCGGATGAAATGGGCAAACTGCAAGGAAAGATTTTCCGCGTTTCTTAACTGCTATATAATTTGAAATTATATCTACAATATCTGACAGTGAAGCAATTTCATCAAGTTTTTCTGAAGGAATTTTCATATTTATCTGAAAATAAAAAACTGAATTTATACAAAAAATGCAGAAGTTAAAGAGAATAAAACAGAAATTATTTTTTTTATAGTAATATTTTTTTGCATTAGGTATATTCTGTAAATATTATAAACTATGAATTATAAAAAGAAAGAAATTGCAGAATTGTTTTCTAATGGTAAATTTGATGAAGTTTTAGATAATATTGCAGAAAAATGTGTTTGGGAAATTTTTGGTGAAAAAATTATTTCAGGGAAAAGTGAGATATTGATTAATTGTAAAAATACATCAGAATATTTTAAATCAGTTGAAACAATATTTACCACACACAACATTATTGAAAATTCAAATGCGGTTTCAATTAACGGAAAAGCCGTTTTTAAAAAAGACGGAAATATCACTGCAATTGTAAATTCGTGTGATGTTTATGAATTTAATAAAAATGATGAGATAGAAAAAATATATTCTTATTGTATTTATGAAAATAAATGAATCATAAGTTATTATTTATTGTTTAATAATAAAAAGGAGAAAGTATGAAAAATTTAATGTTATTTTTGGTGTTTATATGTTTGATTACATGTAAAAGCGAGGCAGAACCTGAGATATTAAATATAAATAGGACTGATAATAAATTTTCAAATAATTCCGATAATGAGAAAATAGATTCAGATGAACTAAGAACAACAGAATTAGATTCTGCTTTTGATATCAGTTTCGATTTGAATGAAATTGAAGAAAGTGAATCAGGATATGATTATGAAACAGTGATTAAAAATTATGCAGGAAATTTAACCAATGATTTTATTTATGTGAAATTCAGAAATTTTGTTGTTTTTTCTAATCTTGGAGAAGAATTGACTTATAAATTGATAGACAACGACATTAGAAATGTATATGATGCTATGTATAAAAATTATTTGACTGTGAAACCTCAGAAAGTTACAGGTGTTTTTTTGTTTAAAAATTTTACGGAATATATGAATTTTTCAACTGAGTATATTGATATTCCTGAAGATGATTTATCACCGTTCGGATATTATAAAATTTCAAAAAATGTAGTTGTTGTAAGATATATAGATTGGAAAGGAAGCCTCCCTCATGAAATCACTCATGCTTTAATTCAAATAGACTTTCCTAATATTTCTTCCTGGTTTGACGAAGGGATAGGAACGCTTCATGAACGAGCGTCAATAGTTGATGGTAAATTGATTGGAAAACATAATGAAAGGTTAAGAGCATTAAAAAGAGCAATAAACGACGGAAGGTTTACCGGTATTGAAGAAATGATGAGGACAAGTGACGAAAATTTTTATGGAAAAAATAGCCCTTTATATTATGCAATTGCGAGATATGTAACAGGATATCTGCAACATCTCGGATTACTTGAAAAATTTTATAAGACATATAAATCAACCGTATTTAACGACAGAAGCGGGGTATCACAATTGGAAAAATTACTGGGTAAAAACATATCTGAAATTAGTGATGATATAACCGAATACGTTTTAAGTATAAATACGGAATCAAGCAGATGAAAAAATACGATGTAATATTAGTCGGTGCAGGAATTGTCGGATTAGCAACTGCATATAAGCTGATGAAAGAAAAACCTGAAACCAAATTATGCATTATAGAAAAAGAAGATATTATAGCAAAACATCAAACGGGTAACAACAGTGGAGTAATACATTCGGGGATTTATTATAAACCCGGAAGTTTAAAAGCATTGAATTGCCGCAGAGGTTATGAAATGATGCTTAAATTCTGTGATGAGAATGAAATCAAATATGAAATCTGCGGAAAACTTATTTCAGCGATAACTGAAGATGATGTTAAAAGATTAGATGAACTGAAGCAAAGAGGAGAAGAAAATGGATTAACAGGATTAAAGATTTTATCAAAAAGCGAAGCAAAAGAATCAGAGCCTTATATGGAGTGTATCAAAGCATTGTATGTACCACAAACAGGAATAATTGATTATAAACAGGTAAGTAAAAAGATGCTTGATTTTATACTTTCAAAAGGTGTTGAATTGAAACTCAATAAAAAACTTGAGAAATTAATTGATGGCAATAAAAACGTAACAATTATCACAAACAGCGGAGAGTATGAAACAAAAGTATTTGTCAGTTGTGCAGGATTACATTCAGACAGAATTGTAAAAATGTTAAACAAAAAACAGGATGTAAGAATTATTCCATTTAGAGGAGAGTATTTTCTGCTGAAAGAAGAGAAAAGATATTTAGTAAAAAATCTGATATATCCGGTACCAAATCCGAACTTTCCATTTTTAGGAGTTCACTTTACAAGGATGATTACAGGTGAGGTAGAAGCAGGACCAAATGCAGTGCTTGCATTGAAAAGAGAAGGTTACAACAAGTCTGATTTCAATTTACGCGATATGAAAGATACATTTACATGGAAAGGATTCTATAACGTTATCTGGAAATACTGGCAAACCGGAGTTTATGAATATTACAGATCAATAATGAAATATGAATTTGTAAATTCACTTCAAAGACTAATACCTGAAATTTCTTCAAAAGATCTTGAACCGGGAGGTTCCGGAGTAAGAGCACAGGCTTGCGACAGAAACGGAAATCTGATAGATGATTTTCTGTTTTCTGAGAGTGCCAATGTAATAAATGTGTTAAATGCACCATCTCCGGCAGCAACGTCTTCCCTATCGATTGGTTTAACAATATCTGAAAAAATTATTCAAAGATTAGAAAACAATTAATATATGATTAATATAATTTCTATAATTTTACTTTTAACATTTGCCTGTAAAAGTAAAATTGGAGATGAATTTAAAAGTAATTCTTTTTCTGATACCTTAAAAGGTAAAGAATTAATTGAGTTATCCGAAAAACAAATGAATGTTTTGAAAGGTGCAAAGCAAACATTGAACGATAAGGCAGAATATGATATGTCAATGGCATATTATACTATAGATTTTCCTAATGGTGATATAGATGAAACAATTGGTGTTTGTACTGATGTTGTTGTCAGAGCATTAAGGTATGGGGAAATTTGTGATTTACAGGAAGAACTAAATGTAGATATTAAAAAGAATTTTAAAGATTACCCAATGAAGCGATGGGGGGCAAAAAAAGCGGATAGTAATATAGATCACAGAAGAGTTATGAATCTCGAAGTTTGGTTTGCAAAAAACTGGGAGGTTATTGAAGATGAATCAAATATAAAGCCGGGTGATATAATTGTTTGGGATATGAATCAGGATGGATATAGCGATCATATAGGAATTGTATCTGATACTAAATTAAATGGAAGATATACTGTAATTCATAATCATCCTGATCCGGGATATATTGCAGAAGAAGATAAAATTTACAGATGGAAAATTACAGGTCATTACAGAATAAAATAAAATGGATTTAATAGAATCAATAATAAAAAGAAAAACTACCAATACAGCATTCGCCGACAGAAAAGTAAAAAAAGAAGATATTGAATTACTGATAAAGACTGCTTCTCACTCACCGAGCCATTTCAATTCTCAGCCATGGAGATTCATTATTGTACAAGATAAAGAAAAAATAAATGAAATCGGGAAAATCGCAGGAGACTCTATGGTGCAACTTATGGATGATGGAAGGTTTTGGAAACAATACAGAAAATATTTTCGATTCAGCAAAGAAGAAATTAATAAAACAAAAGATGGAATTCATATTGATCATTTACCATCGTTTTTGAAACCGTTTGCAAAAAAAATATTTTCAGAGTCAGGTGGAAAAGTGATTTCACTGTTTAAAGTATCCAGAATATTGGGCAATGATGAAGAAAAACTTGTCAATACTTCACCAATGCTATTTTGCATAGCATTGAACAAAGATGAATATAAACCAAATGAATTATCCGGATTTTACTCTGTTATAAGTCTTGGTGCCGTAATACAGACCTTATGGCTCGTTACAACATCTATAGGAATGGGAATGCAATTTATTTCCACCCCCGGAGAAATACCTGAAAAATGGAATCAACTTTCATCAATTTTAAAAATTCCGAATACTTATGAATTGATGGCTGTTTTCAGGATGGGATATATTGATGATAAAAAGAAAAGACCAGCAATTGATTGGAAATCATCTCAAAGAAAAAGTATATATGAACTTTCGTTTAGCAATGAATTTGGAATTAATTGGAAATGAACTGTGGATATATTTATTTTATTTATTTTTCTTTTGAATTATAGTATTGGCATTTGCTTATATTATAAAGTAATTAGAGTACCAAAAAAATTACATCAAATTATTTATTCCCTTTTAATAGTTTTGATGGCATTTTACTTATTTAAAATTACTTTTTTAACATATCCATTTTTATTAACTTTTATCAGTTTGTTACTTCTTCTGATATTACCATTTGGAAAAAAAGGTGGTAGTTTTCATATTACTTTCAGTTCATTAAGTTTATTTTTTTATATCACATATCTAATAACATAAAATCATTTTTCACAATGAAAAAACTATATTCCATTTCGTCCATCTTTTTGATATGTATTTTATCATTCATAATAATAAAAGATGAAAATCGGATTTTCAATGAATCCAAAAAAAATCAACCGAAAAGTTTATCTGAAATTAAAAAAGATAAAAAGCAGGCAAGAAAAGAGTTTCACAATAAGAAATTTGAACGTGGAGCATATTATCAACAAGGAAATTACACAGGAAAAATGTATCAGGAATTTTTAATGTTGAGAGATCCTGCAAGTAATAAAATACCAAGTAATATAAGAACAAAGGAACTTGAATATGCAAATAACCTACCAAAGGTAAATGAATTAGAAAATCCGGAAGCATTGACATGGCAAGAAAGAGGACCAAATAATGTTGGCGGAAGGACAAGAGCTTTAGGAGTGGATATAAGAAGTACATCAGAACCATATACAATAATAGCAGGAGGGGTTTCCGGAGGAATTTGGAAATCAAACAATACCGGTACGAGTTGGACAATAAAAATTCCCACAACTGATTTACATAACTCAACTTGCATAGCACAGGATGAGAGAAATTTGGCAGGTGATTTTGATTTAAGAAATATATGGTATGTGGGAAGTGGAGAAGCACTTGGAAATTCTGCATCAGGTTCTGGTGCATCATTTCAAGGAAATGGAATATTTAAATCTGTAAATAACGGTGAATCATGGACACAATTACCTTCAACAGTTTCAGGTACTTCAACAATATATGACAATCCATTTGAATTTGTGAATGCTGTCGCATTTGACAGAACATATATAGACCCGGTTTTAACAGTTCCCGAAATCAGTTTTAATGCAGTTAAAGATACGGTTGGAAGAATATTTGCAGCAGCATCCAGCTGGATTATGAGAAGTAACAATGGAGGAAAAAATTGGGCTGTTGTATTAGGAGATGGCATGACGTTTAATTCTGTTATGACAGATGTAGATGTAACAACAACAGGTGTAGTATATGCAACAATACCCACAACAGCGGCAGGTAATACACCGGGAATTTATAAATCTATAAACGCAGGAACAAACTGGACAAATATAACACCTATGGGCTTCCCTGCAGATTATACAAGACTTGAAATTGGTATTGCACCATCAAATGAAAATATAGTTTATTTTTTTGGTAATACACCGGGAGTTGGAAAACTTGGAGATGATGGAGACAGAACAAGTTTGTGGAGATATAATAACGGAACAAACAGTTGGACTAATTTAACAGATAATATGCCTAACTTTGTGAACCCTGTAGCAGGAAATAATTCACAAGGTGCTTATAATCTTGTGATAAAGGTAAAGCCCGATAATCCTGATTATGTAATATTTGGAAGTACAAACTTATACAGATCAACAGATGGATTTGCTACGTTGGTTGATAACACCGGTTGGATAGGCGGATATGCAACAATTAATAATATTTCACAATATGCAAATCAACATCCAGATCAACACTCAATGGTTTTTTTACCGGGAAGCACTGTAAAAGTTATATCAGGTCATGATGGAGGATTATCATATACGGCAGATATTACAACTAATTTAGGTGCTGATCCTGTTGCGTGGACAAAACTCAATAACTCATATAATGTTACTCAGTTTTATTCCATTTCGCTTGCACCTGAAAATGGAAGCAATGCAATGATTGGCGGTTGTCAGGATAACGGAACTGTTGGAACAAACTCTGCAGGTCTCTCCGCCTGGACGGAAGTATATTCGGGAGACGGAGGATATTCTGAAATGGCACCATTGGCTGATGACAGAATTTATCCATCATCACAAAATGGAAATATTGTAAGAATGCAAAGAGACTTAGGAGACTTTTAGATTTGTAAGCCGACAGGAGTAGTACAACCATTGTTTATCAATCCGTATGCATTAGATCCAAATAATTCTTCTATATTATATTTTTCAGGTGGTTCCGGCGGAAACAATGGTGGAATATGGAGAAACAACGATATAAAAAACTGTACTGAAACTATCGGTTGGACATATTTGACAACATCAACAGAAGATGATCAGGTTTCAGCAATTGGAATTTCTAAAAATAACAACGCAAATGTAGTTTATTACGGTTCATCTAATGGTGATGTTTATAGAATAGATGATGCTCACACCGGAACATCACCAACCCGAACAAACTTAACATTACCTGAATTTGCGGGCAGATATGTCAGCTCAATTGCTGTCGATCCTGACAGTTCTAAGAACGTTATAATTACTTTTAGCAATTATAATGTTGAGAGAGTTTATTATTCAAGCAATTCAGGAGTAAACTGGCAAAGTGTAGGTGGAAACCTGAACTCAGCAAATGCACCGTCAGCAAGATGGGCACAGATATTTACAGTAAGCGGAGTAAGACATTATTTTTTAGCAACGAGTACCGGAGTTTATTATACAATTAATTTAAATGGCGGATCTACAACATGGACACAGGAGGCAGTGGGGTCAATAGGAAATGTTGTAACCACAATGCTTGATTTCAGACAATCAGATAATTTGTTAATAGCGGCTACGCACGGCAGAGGGGCTTGGTCTTCCAATACCGGCTTTCCGTTACCGGTTGAACTAACGAGTTTTAATTATGAAGTTTTCGGCAACAATGTAACTTTAAAATGGATAACAAGTGAAGAAAGGAATAATCAGGGATTTGAAATCGAAAGAAAAAAAACAACCTCAAATAGTTGGGAACAAAGAGGATTTGTTGCAGGAGCTGGCACAACAAATGAAATCAGGAATTATACTTACTCTGATTTAAATATTGAAAGTGGAAAATATAATTACAGATTGAAACAAATAGATTACAATGGAAATTTTAAATATTATAATCTTGATAATGAAGTTATAATAGGTATTCCGGGTAAGTTTATATTGAGTCAAAATTATCCAAACCCATTTAATCCTGTAACGCGAATAAGTTTTGAATTACCAAAAGAAGGTTTAGTAAAATTGGAGGTGTTTGATGTAACAGGAAGATTCATTAAAACACTTGTAAATGAAAACAAACTTGCAGGATTTTACGAAGTAGAATTTAACGGAGGAAATTTAGCGAGTGGAGTTTATTTCTATAAAATAAGTGTAGATAATTTTACAGATATGAAAAAAATGATTTTGATTAAATAAATTCTTATCTGATAACAATCAAAGTAGTATAATTATAATTTTAAATAATTATACTACTTTTGATTTATCACAAAAATTGGGAGGGAAAATTTAAAAATGCTTCCTTCGTTAGGTTTACTTTCTACATACAATTGCCCACCGCTTTTTTCAATTAGTTCTTTACAAATCAACAAACCATAACCGGTTCCTTTTTCATTGTTTGTTCCAAGTGTTGATTTAATCTCATTTGAAAACAACAAACTAATTTTATCTGAAGAAATCCCAGTGCCACTGTCTTTAACAGAGATAAATAAATTTTTATCTTTTTCAAAAGTTTCAATACTTATTTCACCGTTTACTCCTGTAAATTTTACAGCGTTAGAAATCAGATTTCGTAATATTGTATTAAAAGAATTTTTATCAGCATTCACATAATGTTTTCCGGATTTATTAATTAAATGAATTTTTTTATTCATTAAATTAATTTCAAACAAATCCACAACTTTATTTATTTCCGGTTTAACATCAAAAATCACCGGTTCAAATTGTTTTTTACCGGTTTTAATTCTTGTCCACTCCAATAAATTTTCCAGGAGGTTAAATGCTTCGGAAGATGTTTTTGATGCTGTTTTAATATAATCTT
The DNA here is from genome assembly GCA_002455255.1 of Candidatus Tepidiaquacellales bacterium UBA6667. Lineage (GTDB taxonomy): Bacteria > Bacteroidota > Ignavibacteria > Tepidaquicellales > Tepidaquicellaceae > UBA9002. The sequence goes on from DKKL01000028.1 coordinate 59,864, forward strand.
TCAGTTCTTCATCACTAATGGTATCATAATCCTCAAGGATTAAGTTTAATAGTTCGCTGATTCCTGAAACAGGGCTTCTCAAATCATGGGCAAGTATAGATATCAGTTCATCTTTATTTATATTTAATTCATTTAATTGTTTATTGAGAGAAATAATTTTCTCTTTTTCAAGTTTTCTTTTGGTTATGTTTCTGTTAAAAACTATTACTCCATCTGATGTAGGAATAATCTGTTGCTGAAACCAAACAGTGGAATCATTTTCGTTTTTTAAAGAATATTCTCTTTCGTGAGCAGTTTGATTTTCAAAAACACTTTTACAAATATTTACAAAATCATTAGCATTGCTGATTTTTAATAATTCGTTTACATTTTTATCAATTAATTCATTTCGTTTTAATTTAACCTGTTCACAGGCTTTAAGATTTACATCAGAAATTTTAAAATCAATTATTCCGTTTGTTTTTGACTTAACAACCGTTAAAACATAAATCGCATCGAGATTACCATAAATAACTGAATTTAGTTTTTTATTCTGGTTTTCTAATCTAACTTCATAACTTCTGATTTTATTTAAGTAATTATTCTGATAGTAGAACAGGATTATTAAAAGAATAAACAAAATAATAAATAATATTGTAATAGAGTTTTCTTTATTCTTGAATATTGTATAACTGTCATAAAGTTTAATAATTTCAGTGTTTTCGGCATTAAGATAATCTTCGATTAAATCTTTTGTATTAATCAGGTTAGTAGAAATGTTTCTGTATATGGAATCAATTCGTATATTATTATTAACATTCGAGTTAATAAAATTTAAATCAGAATAGTGTTCATCAATCTTTGATTTAATTTCTTTTATAATAATTAAATCATCCGTATTATTAGAGTTTTTTTCTTTTAACTCGGATAAAATATTATTTATTACAGTATTAACAGAATCAAACTTGCGCAGAAAAACTTCATTTTTTGAATAAAAATAATTTATATTACTCATCCGAATATCTATCAGAGAAGTTTGCAGTTTACCTAAAAGATATACATTGTGAAATTTTCCTTTTTCAAGAATTAAAACATCTTCTGTTTTTTCAATTTCATTCCACACATAAATTGAGATTAAAATAATAAGAGCAGTGATAAAGAGTATAAATATATTTAAAAATTTAACATGCTTTTTGACATTTTCAATACTCATTACTTAACGTGTTTTTCTTTTATTGACGAAAGTATATTAGGAGTGAATGGTTTAGATATAAAATCAATTACATAAATATTATCACTGGCTTTGGCAATATCCCGTTCATCAATTGAAGAAGAAAGTATAAACAAACTGATTTTTTGTTTGTAAGATTCTGAAAGTTTATCATATTCTTCAAGGAATTCCCACCCGTTCATTACAGGCATATTCAAGTCGAGAAAAAGCAATACATTAGAAAAATTTTCCGGATTAAAATCAGAGATTAAATATTTTATTCCTTCATCACCATTGAGAAAGCATTTAATGTTTTCGGATATCCCTGTTTTTTTAATATAAATAGAACATATTTTATTGTTGATAGAGTCATCATCAATAATTATTACTAAATTATTATTCATATGCTAAATTTAATTTTAATATCACAATTTTTAACAGTTTAAATAATAAAGAAAAGAAATTATTTATCTAACTAATTATAATTTGATAAAAACTTTGATAAATTTAAATCCTAAATTATTTTATGAATATAATATAAAAAAAATGTTCTGATGGATATCGCTTAATTTTCGGAATGGATTAATATGTCGGCTTTTTCAGGCAATAATTAATATATTTACCTGACTATATTATTAAGATTTCGGGTTAAATAAAACTAAAAAATTTATATATATTTAATCAGCTTTTTTATATCGGAATTCAGAACCTTTTGAAAAATCACCATTGTAACCTTCAATTCTCGCATAAAGAGTTAATCCGTCTGATTTTTGATAAATTATTCTTTGTGGAAAATCATGCTCAAGGTTTTCAAATACAAATATGTCTTTATCAGATGAAACAAGTCTGAACTTTATAGGTTTTCCTTCATTTTGATTTATAACTGTCGGAATATAAAAATAGTCATTATCAATTTTTACAAGTTCGATAGATTCAAGCGGAGTAATTATATCGTCGCTTAAATTATATGATTTACCCTTAAATAAAGTATCGGATACTTTTTCCCACTCTTCATATACAAATCCTTTTTTTGTTTCAAGAACCCATTTACCAATAAGGAAATCAAAATCTAAATTATCTGATTTCATATTAAAGAATAATGTTATTAAAATTATTATAATTGTTTTCATGTTGTTAAAATATTTTCAGGATTTACTATTTGAATCCAATTTCCGTCAGGATCTCGTATTGCAAAACATTTTTCTGAATTATCTATGTTTTGAAAAACAATATTTTCAGATTTTAATTTATCAATTATGTAATTCAGGTTAGAACAATAAAGACAAAGGGCAATGTTTGATTTATGATAAGTATCAGGTTTAAAACCGGTTGAACCTTTTCTAAAAAGAATTTCTAAATTGTCAGACTTTACCCATTTAAAATTTTCACCTTGATCAGAAACAATCTCAAACCCGAGATAATTACAATAAAATTTAACAGACTTTTCAGGTGAATCAACAAAAAATTCTAAATGCCCAAATTTCATTATTATTTTAAATTACAATTAATACACTGATACGAAATTAAACTGATTTAGTTTTACTGAATTGATTCATTAACCCATCTATCCCATTCTTTGAATAAATGCTCATAAGAAGTTGACTTTTCAGAATCAGACATTGCACTATATTCAATAGAGTTAAGGATTAATCTTTTAAGTTGTTTTAAATCAAGTTCCCAAGCCATAAATATACTCCAGAAATCATAAGTCATTCCGTTATAATCAAAGATTTGAGGATCATCAGTACTGATAGTTATTGGAATACCTTTGTTAATATATTCAGATGCGGGGTGCATTCTGAGGTTTTCAACATATCCGAGAATTTGATTACTTAAAGGACAAACTTCAAGAGAGATACCTTTTTCTTTTATATTTTTTTGCAGTGAAGGAAATCTGAAAAGGTTTACACCATGCCCAATTCTTTTAGTTTTAAGAGCAACTGCATCATATAAATTTAAATCACTTGGAATAGTACTTTCACCATCATGAAAGTAAAATGGAATATTTGTTCCTTTTTCTAATGCGATTGAATCGGCTTTAAAAAATTCATCTTTAAAATATTCAGTTGTATGACCGAGATCTTCTTCACCTACGAGGTCAAATCCGACAAGTTTATCAGGGTTATCAAAGCGTAAATCAATAGCTGAATTTAAACTTGACATAACGTATTCCCTTGTTCCGCCTCTCCATCCGGCATAAATAATTTTGAAAGAAAAATAGGGATGAGATTGTCTGATTGTATCGGCTACTTTGTTATATATATCTAAGACTTCCTGTTTTGTATAGACTTTTCCATTAATATCATAAACTCCACCAAGAGACGTTCTGATTTCTATATGCTGCATGCCATCGGCAATTAAAGTATCAAATGAATTTTTAATATATTGAACGAATACCGGATAATATTGAATTAATCCGCCGTGTCTTGTGAATATTTTTTCAAATTTATTCCATATCATTGGGTTTCTATCATCCGAAACATCAAATGTTAAGAGAGAATGTAAATAATTATCAAAATCAGGGTTTTCATTTCTTAAATTTTTTAAAGACTTCCATCCGTCCGGTTCTGTTCCTGGTTTATAAAAATTCAAAGTTCCGTAAGGTAACTTTTCATTATCTTCAATAGTGTACATATAACAATCAGGATAATAAGAAGCAGTATTTATTAACCAGTGAATAGGTCCCATTGCAGAAGAATGAATGTGAAGCATAGCACCTTTAGGCATTTTTTTCAGTAATTTATATGATTCGGAAGAATCAATCAAATTTCTATAACGATAAAAATAATGAGCCGGAGGGAAGTTTGAACCGGTTGACTCAATATATTCTCTTTGCAACCTTTTCAGTTTTTCATTTAATATTTCTTCATTTCGCGAGAGAATAATATCGCTACCATCTTTTAAGATTGAATCATAAGATAGATTTGAAGATTTGTTTTCATTATAATACTCTCTCAAATCCTGTGAATAGGAATTACAGTAAACAAAGAGCAAAACAAATAGAATAATTTTTTTCATATAAATTATTTTTGATAAAAAAACAGAGTGAAAGTACCGAACATAAAAATAAGGTGAAGAACATACATAAATAATAAACTTAAGACACCACGAACATAATCAGCAAAACCTTTAAAAAGAAAAAATTTTTTATAAGCATAAAATAAATATATAAACATAGATAGAGTATACGTCATTAGCACTATACCGGTATAATGTTTTGGGATAACAACAATAATTAAAACTGCGAAGACAAATAAAACTGATTTTTCACCTGCGAAAAAAGAATTTGCGACAAGATTTTCCGCATAATTATAATTTCTGTTTGCAAAAAATAATCTTGTTGAAAGAGCGGCAATTGGAACACTTAAAAACATATAAATATTCATATATTTATATGAGAACATATTGAACTGATAGAAAAATTTATTTTTATCTGACAAACTCGCATAGACTTCCGGTGAAAGCTGAGTACCCATTATCTGAAAAGTAAGATTTAGAAAGGTAGTAACGGTTGTCATTATAACAAGGAACTGTAACGGATTGAAGTATTTGTTACGTTTACCTTCTATATATTCACGTGCTACAACACCCGGTTCTTTAGCGAGATTAACTATAAGTCTGAAAATACTTTTATCGGTATGAGTAATCACATGAATCCAATTATGAAATATCTCTTTTAAAGTAAGTCTTTGAACAGTTGCTTTCTGCCCGCATGAATTACAAAAATTTCCATCATAAATGTTACTGCAATTCTTACATACCATAAAGTAAAATAACTTATTTAGATGTTCAATAAAATCGAAAAAAACGGTAAAAAAATTTGTATCTTATATAAAACCATAAAGTAATAAATTTGTAAGTGAAAATAATTTTCAAGTTTTATTTATTATTCGTTATATTTTTTTCAATACAGTGTAAAGAATCAGCACCGCTAAAAGAGAAATTCGGGACAGGATTAAAACTGACACCGGACAGCCTTTTAACAGGAATAAACCTTGCCAGAGCACCTATTTTTAAAGAACCGTTACCGAAGTCAATTGATTTATCCCTTGATATGCCAATACCCGGAGATCAGGGTGAGCAAAACAGTTGTGTAGGATGGTCAATGGGGTATGCAGTAAAAACTTATCAGGAAAAAATTAAAAGAAAATGGGAAATTAATAATGATGGTGAAATTATGCCAGAGAGAGTTTACAGTCCTTCATTCATATATAATCAGATAAATGGTGGAGAAGATGAAGGTGCAGATTTTTTAGATGCAATAAATATTTTACAAAACAAAGGCATAGCTCCATTATCCGTAATGCCATACGTTGAAGAAGATTTTTATTCTAAACCTGATGAAGAAATATTAGACTCAGCATATAAGTATAAAATTTCAATTGCAAAAAGAATAGACCCTAACAGTATAAATGTAATTAAATCATACCTTGCAGGAGGTTTCCCTCTTGTATTCGGAGCATATATTGATGAAGAATTTTATGAATTAGATGGACCTGAAATAATTACAGAAATAGGAATTGATTCGGCAGAAGACTTTTCGCATGCTATGGTATTAGTTGGATATGATGATACTAAAAATGCGTTTAAGATAATGAATTCATGGGGTACATCATGGAGAGATGAAGGATTTTGTTGGATAGATTATGACTTATTTTCAAGAATTACAAATGAAATTTGGGTGTTAAGGGATTCTGAATTTACCGAAGAAGAAATCAAAAAAACCAAACAAGCAAATACTGCTACACCAATATATGATGGAGTATATTCAGATATGATGATAACGGATGTTTCAATAGGTGCAACAGATCCGGATTTTCCGGATGATGGAGAGATGATAAAATTTTCAGGATATGCCTATCTTGATACATCATTAGGCAATAATGCACAGATTGTATTATTTGTATATTATGATTTCGGTGAAGCCGAACTGGACCAACCGGTTTTTTGTGATTGGGAAGATTTTTCAACAGTGGAAGAAGACTTGATTGGATATACAAACGATATAAATCTGAAAAAAATACAAGGTGGTCGTTATAGATTTAGTATTTTTATTCCGATGATATTATTTGAAAACGAGATTAGTAGAAATGAATTCCTTATACAACCTGTTCTTTATGTAGATGATTATGATATTTCAGACGGAAAACCTTATAAGTTAAAACTTAAGATAAACTAAAAAACCCATTATTTAATATTAATATAAATTATTCATAATATTTTTAATATATACTTCGTTTTTATCAAAAATATTGTTTTCTCATTTTGTTTCAGAAATAGAAAATCATAAAATATTTCCAATGTGTATTCCATAATTGCTTCACATAGTAAATCCCAAAATAATTTTTGAATTGCTAGTGAAATCCCCTTATATCCAATTAAGTATCATTTTAATTATATGAATAAAATTTTAAATTATTTTATAATTTCAATTAAAATTAGAAGTGAACAAAAGTAACAAAAAGGATTAATAGATAGGATTATAATTTATTATCTACATTATATATATATGCATTAATAAAATTTTTTAATATTTCCTCCTAAATACTTCCAAAATTGAGAAATGTAGTTTTATATTTGTTGAAATAAAATTAAATAAGGATGAATTAACAATAGAAATTTGAATAATCTACAGTATTATATATTTAAACTTCTCTTTTATTTAACTCTAACTGAATTCAATAATATTCGGCATAGTTATATTGATATCTTTCAAAATAGAATTATGTTGACATTTTTGAAATTTTGTTTTGATTTTAAACAAAATATCAAGAATTCAATATTTATAGTATAAACTATATAATTTAATTTTAGCTTCACATAGTTAATCCCAAAATAATTTTTGAGGTGCCAGTGAAATCCCTTTATATCCAATAAAGTATTGAGAGTATTTTAAAATAAATTTTTAAATTTTTTATCTAATGGTAATTACCGTCTAAGGTAAAAAAAGTAATTAAAAGTGATTATAGTTCTTAAAAATTTATATAACTATCATTATTATATGATATAAATTTTTATTTTACTTATTGTACTTTTAATCGCTTTTTATTCCTTGACTATATAGAGTAGAATATTTATTTTTATAGAAAAAACATGAAAACAAAAACAATAAAATCACCACCATTAAAGAATTTAGAAGATTGCATTAATTATACAAAGACATTATATAACACATTTTCTCATTCCTCTTTCGAAAAAAGTGAGATTGCAAGTTCGTTAGGCTTTTCAGCAACATCGGGTGGATTTAGTTTAGTATTGTCTTCTCTAAGAAGTTTTGGTCTAATTGTGATAAATTCAAAAGGTTTTATAGTTTCAGATAATTTTAAAAAGTTAAATGCAAATATAAATTATAATAAAATTTTAAATGAGTTCATATATAATGTTCCGTTATATAATGAGTTATTGAATGATTATAAGAATAAAATTCCAGATAGAACTATATTGATTCAGAGATTGGAAATTCAAAAAAAATTTAGTCCAAATTGGGCACATTTAATTGTAAAAACGTTCGAAGAGTCCTTGAGATTTGCTGGAGTTTTAGATTCGAACCATAATGTTTTACCATATCGGGAAGAAAACAAAAATAATATCTCTGAAACTTTAATTAATAATGTTCAAAATGATGAAACAATAGATACAGATTCTCATGAGAAATTAAATAAATCCATTAAAAATGAGTATTTGAAATTAGAAATATCCTTGAAAAATGATAGAATGGTTGAAATTAGGTATCCACGGGATTTCAATAAGGAAGATGGGATAAAGGTATGCAAATTTATTGAGTCTTTAACTATGTAAAATTATAGTAATATCAAATTATATGCCGGGAATAATTTAGCTTCCAAAACTAAATTATGCATTATAATTATGGTAAGACTCAAGGTCCAAACTTGAGTCAACTATAATTTATTAATTGTAATATAAAAAATATAGGATAATATTTATTCTAAAATCCGAAACCATCTTGCTGTGGAGCTTGTTGTTCAGTATTTCTTCTTCTTTTTGGAGGTTTCTGGTCTTTATAATTTCCGAATCTGTAAGTCAAAGTAAAAAATGCTGTTCTTGTATCTCTCTTCATTTCAATAAATTCACGGAAGTTCTGATCATTTGTAATATTTACTTTAAAATTCAAATTATTAAAAATGTCACTCACTCTGAACCCGAGAGTTAACCTTCTGTCAAAAAAATCTTTTGTAATTGATGCATCAAAAGATTGAAACGGATCTAAAGTACCTTGTGCAACTGTAATTTTACCTGAATAGAAATAAGATAACTGAAGATTGAATAAATCAGGTGCGGTGAACATTGCTCCTACTCTTCCGCTCATAGTAGAGTTCTCATTTGTTAAAGCACTTGAAAGATTAGTTGCATCAACTTCAGTTTTGAAATAACTTATACTTCCGTTAATATTGAGGAATGGAAAAAGTTGAGAATTCACAATTAAGTCCAACCCATAGGTTTTTGTTTTAGCATAATTCTCAAATGTTACAACAGCAACATTACTGTCAAGCAATTGCCTTACTCTTGAAATAGAATTATCTGATTGTCTGTAATATACTGATGGAGTTATTGAAGTAGTATTTAGATATTTAATAAAGCTTAATTCCACAGAATTAATATATTCAGGTTTTAGATTTGGATTACCTGAAAAATAATTATAAGCATCAATTGATTGCTTAAATGGATTTAAAGCCCACGCTTGTGGTCTTTGTATTCTTCTGGAATAACTCAATGAAATTTCTTCTGTGAGTCCGAGTTTTTGTGATAAACTTGCACTTGGGAATAAATCAAAATAGTTTGTTTTGAACTGTTCATTAGTCGTTACAAGTTCACCGTCTGTATTTGTTTGTTCACCTCTTAAACCTACTATGTATGTAAAATCTTTGATTTTACCTGAATAAGATAAATAAGCAGCATAAACCTGTTCTTTATATTTAAACTGATTTGTGAGTCCGATATTATTTGTAAATTGATTTGTATTCCAGTTAAAATCTTCTGTTCTGTAGTTTCTATCTATATCATTAATGGTTGCTTTAACACCTGTTTCAAATTTATCAGTTTCACTGAAAGGATTTACCAAATCAAGAGTTCCTATAAAATTATTGTTACCGTCTTTATTATTTTGTTTTCTGTTAAGTGGTGTTGGGTTAGGAGGAGTAATTGGGTTTTCGTTGGTAAAGGAATTTACATCATCATCATTTCTTGAAAAAGTAAAATCACCTGTTAAAGTTCTTTTTGAGTTTTTCCATTTTCTCAGATAATTTAAATTTGCATCGAAAGTATATCCGGTTCTGTCATCACCTGTTATTGAAAACAACTGATTTGAAATAGTATTTTGAGAATTATACTGAGTTGTATTTATTCTGCCATTTCTTTTTCCGTCACGATACATATAGTTACCGGATAGACTTAAAGAATTAAGATCGTCAAAAGTATAATCCAATCCTGCTTTTACAAAGTGATTATTATTTCTGAATTTACCGGAACTGTTTTGGTCTAAATAAGCCGCATTAGGATCAATAAAATTATATCTTTGAAATCCACCGTTCATATTAAAATCCATTTGTCTGTAATCATAGTTTCCATAAACATTCCAATTGCTTTTTTTAGCATTTAAATTTATAGAGCCGGTATATTTATCCTGAGTTCCTGTACTTAAAACTATATTTCCGTTATAACCGAAATTTTCACTTTTTTTGAGGATAATATTTATAACTCCGGAAGTTCCTTCAGCATCAAATTTTGCACCGGGATTTGTTATCAATTCGATTGAAGAAATTTGATTAGCCGGGATTTGGTCAAGGATTGTGCTTCTGTTTTGACCTTGTAAACCAAAAGGCTTTCCGTCAACTGTAATTTTTACATTGGTACTTCCGCGAAGACTAACATTTCCGTCGTTATCAACTGAAATAGATGGAATATTTTTTAAAACATCAATAGCAGAACCACCTTGTGTAATAGGTTGGTTTTCGACATTAAAAACTTTTCTATCAGCCTGAAACTCAATAGCACTTTTTTCACCTTCGACTAAAATTTCTTCAGTTTCTGTAATTCCCTGAGATAACGAGATTGATTTAATAGAGTAATCCGGATTTTCTTTTGACAATGTGATTCCTCTAACAACGGCAGAATTGTATCCTATCATAGTAACTTCGAGACGATAATCTCCGAATGGAAGCGATTCAAATTTGAAACTACCGGTAACATCTGTTTCAGCGGCACTGACCTTAACAGAATCATTAGCATTTAAAACAGTTATAACAGCGTTAATAATAGGAGTATTTGTCCCTTTTTCTGTAACAATACCAGATATAGAACCGGATTCCTGAGCCAAAACCAATTGAAAACACATAATAATGAACACAAGAGTAAATCCGATTTTTTGAATAAAAAATTTCATAATCATAGACTTTTAATTAATAAATTTGACGTAATTTTTATAATTTAGTTTCAAAAATTACAAAAGGGGAAAGAATTTTATTATTAATTAAGACTTAATTAATAATATAAGGTTTCACGTAAAAAACCGTGAAAGTATTTAAAATCAATTTTTGTAAGGACATTGAGTACCCAATTGGCTTACGAATTTAAAAACAAACGGAGAACCTGTTACATTACACATATTAGCATTATTTAAATTTGTACTATAGAAAGTTGAGGCACCTATATTAGCATAAGACAGATTTGAAAACATAAAATTTGTAAATGTAAAATTAGAACCGGAAAGATTTGAATGTGAAAGATTATATTTAACAACCTGAGCATAACTCAAATCACAACCGATAAAAGAAACTGCGGAGTCTTGCATCAAAGATGAATAGTTCACCATATTTGCGGACTGAAGATTGCAACCACCGAAATTAGTGGCATAAACAGAAGTTGGTTTGAAAGATATACCTTGCATTAGATTATCAATAAAACCACTGGCACCAAAACTTCCACCTGAAACAGTTGCAGAAATAAAAATACAGGTATCATAAAAGACACAATCATAAACGGTATTATCAAAAAAATCAGCATTAGTAAAATCTGAAGTTTGAAACTGAGAAGTAGCCATTTCATTATTTCGGAATAGTGTGTTTTGAAAAGTACAGTTTTGCATTACGGCATTTCCAAAATAACAATTATAAAAGGTAGAACCGTTATAGTTAATATTTGAATAAGTTTGATAAAACGAAGTGTTTACGAAAGTACAATTTTCACAGTTATTTAAATATACTGAAATGGAGCTTCCACTATTATCCGGTTCCTGATTCCATATTACATAAATTTTATCATTAATCTTTAGAGCATCTTCATTTATAGAATAAATTTGGAAATAAAAAATTTCGGATTTATTAGAAGTTATTAAAATATTATCATCAATGTTTTCTGTTGATTCAAATATTATGTTTTTATCTGTATCGAAAATCTTTAATATAATATTATCTGAATTATTTTTGATTATAACATCATTAATGTTATCATTTTTTAACGGTAAATTAAAAATCATTAGATTTTTTTTATCGGAACGATTAATAAATTCATCAACAGAAATTTCCGCGATATTGTTTGCAGTTAAAAATAAATCAGAACTATTTGTAAAATCTTTATTCTTAAAAGTATTTGTATTATTGTTTGATGTTTTATTAACAGGTGAAACCGGTGTTTCACTGCAAGAATAAAACATTATAGAAACGAAACAAAGTATTATAATGTTTTTCATATTAGTAGGTTTGTTTTTAGGAAATTAAATATTTTAAATAAAAATTAACACTAAAAAAGGGAACATAAAGCAGTGAATATATGTAAAATTTTAAAAAGGAAAATTATGAAAAAATTAATTTTATTTTCAGGATTTTTAATATTAGGTTCTGCAATTGGCATAAGCGGTTGTACAAGATCGTCAAATGAATTAGTTTCAGATAATGAATCAAAACAAAATATAGAAGAGACTGTAAAGATAAGTGAAGACTATGCGTTGCATACCGCAGGGGAAGCGACTAACGAATTACAAAGTGAAATGAAAAATCCAAACAGGAATAAGACAGGATTGAAAAAGAAAACTGATTCAAAAACTGATATTAAAAAAGATGTAATTACAGAGAAAAATGTAGAAACAGAAGTTGTGAAAAGAAAACCTCGAGACCCGAGAGTTGCTGATGACAGTGATATGCAGAGGGGGTCGTTCGATTTTCGTGAATATAAAAAGAGAATGGGATATGATGACAGGACACAAATAGATGAATATGTAGATGAATCAAAATTAAAAAAATCAGAATAAGATAAAATCTATATTTGGGACAAATAAAAAAGGGCTGAAAAGCCCTTTTTTATTTTACTGAAATGAAATTTTTAAATTTTATTTTATTAACATCATTTTTTTANNACAAATCCGTTTGATTCAAGTCTGTAGAAATAAGTACCTGATGATAATGTTGCGGCATTAAAGTCAACTACATAACTACCGGCAACTTTAAAATCATTTACTAATGTCATAACTTCTTTACCCAACATATCATATACCTTCAATGTGGTGTTACCACTTTTTGGTAATGAGAAATTAATTTTAGTTGTTGGGTTGAATGGATTTGGATAGTTTTGAGATAATTCAAATTTATCCGGTACACCAATATTTATATCACTATTCAAATTGAAATAACTGAAATTTCCGTTGAAGTCAATTTGTTTTAAACGATACTTATAATTTCCCTTTTCAAGATTTCTATCTATAAATGAATAATTTCTTACTTCATTTGAATTTCCTGCTCCTGCAATAAATCCTATTTTAGAGAATTTTAAGTTTGAAGTATTTAATGCTCTTTCGATTTCAAAGCCTGAATTATTAATTTCAGATGAAGTAGTCCATTTTAATTCAACATTTCTACCTGAAATAATTGAAGAAAAAGAACTCAACTCGACAGGTAATGGATTATCAATATTTCCGCCGAGAGCAAATTCCGAAAAACCTACAACTTGATCAATTTCAATATAAATGGAAGTACGAGTAGTGAACAATTCTTCCCAAGGTACCCAAGTCGCACCGGGACCTGTTCTATGCATAATTTTTAAAGTAGCCGGATTTAAAACTCCGTTAGAAGGAATATTATTAAAATAAAATCTTAATTTTGCATTTATAAAACCGGCTGTTGAAGATACTGTCCAGAAGTAGTTTGAGATATTATCTGCACCGGAAAAAGTGCCCGATCTACCGGAGTTATAATACTGACCGGTAACATTAGACCCTGTTACGGGTGAAATACTGTTTACGAATAAACTTATACCTCCTTGGGAAGCTATCGGTAAAAGTGCAACTGAATCGCTCGTTGGTGGATTTGAAACAGTATTTTCACTAAAAGGAGTAAGAGGATCAGTAATTTCATAAGCCCCAATAGTCGGAAAAGTAACATTTCTTGTTGTTCCCAAATAATCTGTTGTAATACCAACAATTGGAGTTCCTGCATCATAACAAGGGGAGTTAGGTAATAGTTTTAAATTATCAGTTCCGTGAAATAAAGGATTTGATGATATTGAAGATGTCTCACCGGAATTTGATACCCAGTCAGCAAAATTATAAGTGTTGGTTAAATGTAATCCGACAGTAGAAGCGTTTGAAGCATAAAGACAATTATTAGAAGCTGTATAACTTGTAGTATTATTAGTTAGTGCAACTGAATAATGATTTCCTGTACCACCTGTTCTGATATTGGCAAAAATATTATCTCTCAAATTAACAGGAGTATTTCTATCCCTCATAAATGCAAATGAACTGTCATTACCTGCGGTAACAACACCGCTTATATAAACAGAATTATATGAAATATTTAATGGTCCGGTTTGAACAACTGAATTATTATGAAAAATACCATAAATAGTACTACTGTTTGAAAATGTTGAACTTACATCATTTCCCAACGAAATAATATTATTATAAATATTTTGAGTAGATGATGTATTTATATTAATTAAACCTCCTGTTCTTGAGAATGCACCGGTAGAATAATTTGTAACATACGAAATTCTGTTGTTGTAAATATCAGAAGAAGCCGAATTTGTCGTACCGATTGCGAAAGCATTAGTTTGAACATTTCCTGTATTCATAGCTGATATGTAGTAAACAGTATTATGCGAAATATTTGTAGAAGTAGCAGTTCCAACGAAAATTCCATTTAAAGGATTAACATTTGTGGAGTTAAAAGTAGTTGAAGATCCAGATGTAGATAAATTAGAAATATAATTGTTTCTAATTTGATAAATAGCTCCTGTGCCCGATCCGAAAATTCCTCTTAAATTATTATTTGTAACGGTAGTGCCCTGGCAATATAAACCTGAAATATTATTAGAATCTACAGTTAGAGTACCTGCGGTTAAAACAATTCCTCTCAATTCACCTGAACTTCTCTGTATATTATTAAAGATAAGATTTTTACTAACAGTTATGTTTGCGGTAGTCCCTCCTGCATGTATCATTGTTCCGGCGGTAGTAGAATTTAATCTTACATCTCTTATTAAATTTTCTCTAATAAAACCGGTACCTCCATTTGTGGAAATAATTCCAGTAAATTGTAAATTAGAAGGCACATGAAAACTGTCAGTAAAAGTTTCACCACCAATTTCGTTATAAGAAATTGAAAAATTAATCGCAGTTAAAATAGAGAGGCAATTTGTTGGACCCGGAGTTTTTGTTGTATTTCTATAAACTTTATTACTGTCAATTCTCCAGCCGTCTCCATTTAATCCAAATAACGAAACTGCTCTATTGAAAAAATTTGTTAATATATTATTACTAATTACATTATTTGAATTTAACCCTGAGCCGGTACTCGTATTGCCGTTAGAAGAAATATTATAATTGGGTAATACGGTAGGGTCAGCATCGTTATCTCAAAAAAATTATGAATAACATAATTGTTTGAGTTACCTAAGGTTCCTGTTGTAGTGGCAAACTGAACAGCACCTGAACCAGAGTTTGCATCTTTTCCTGAATTTTTAAAATTACAATATCTAATAATATTATTTGTAGCATCGTTTAAAAGTCTTATACCGGTTGTTCCAACAGCAGCTGAAGTTGAACCATTTATAATAGTAAGTTCTCTTGAAGTTCCTACACCACCGGGACGACCATCAATAATTAAATAATCTGCACCGTTCAAATTTATAATACCTGTTGCAAAAATAGAGTCTGAAATAATTAATCCGGTAGCTCCGACAGCAGGTCTGATAGTGATTGTATTAGAACTGCTTGCACCTGTAACTTCGGTTAATTGAATTGGTCTTGTTTCAGTTGAACCATCATAAATACTTTGGATTTCAATAGTATATGCCTGTGAGATAGGCGCAGCAGCCAAAATATCAATATAGGCAGCAGTTATACTATTATAAAAAGTTCCTGATGGGAAAAGTCTTACTGAGTTGACTTGTGAAAAAGAATTTTGTGTAAGTAATAAAAAAATAACAAACAGAATAATTTTTTTCATATTGGTTTGAGTTTTGATATAACAAAATAGTAATATTTTTTATAAATTTAAATAATATGAAATATATTTAATGATAATAAAAAATAAAATTTCCAGAAAACAGTTGAGAAAAATTTCTATGGAGCAACAATTGTTTTTAACTTCAAAAGTTATAGGTGTTGATAAAATTATAAATAAGTTGGGTTATATTCAGATTGATACGATTTCAATTGTAGAGAGAAGTCATAATCATATTTTGTGGACAAGGAATAAGAATTTTGAACATAAAGAATTGAATGAATTAATAAATAAGAAAAAAATATTTGAGTATTGGGATCATGCTGCTTCGTATTTGCCAATAAAATTTTATAAATATTCACTTTACAGAAAAAGAAAATTTAAAAAAGAATATTCACATTGGTTTAAAGAAAATAAGAGATTATTAAAGTTTGTAAAAGATAGAATCAATGGTGAAGGAGCATTGATGTCAAAGGATTTTGAATCAGAGGGAAAGACGAGGACAGGTTGGTGGGACTGGAAACCTGCTAAGAGAGCGTTGGAGATGATGTTTCACAGTGGGGATTTGGTAATTTCAGAGAGGAGAAATTTTCAGAAAGTATATGATTTGAAAGAAAATTTTTATTCAGAATTTGAAAGTATGGAAGTTCCGAGTGATGAGGAGTATTTTGAACATTTAGTTATGAAAGCGATTGATTCTTATGGCTATGCATCAATTCGGGAGATTTTATATTTAAGAAAGAAAGATTATACAGTTTTAAAAAAAGTAATTAAAAAGTTAATTGAGGAAAATAGAATTAAAGAGTTTATAGTTGAAGGAAGTGAGGAGATTTATTTTACTAAATCAGAAATTTTGAATAAGAAATTCAAAGAAATTGAAGACAAAGAATTACATATTTTAAATCCATTTGATAATTTAATAATTCAAAGAGAGAGAACAAAATTTTTATTTGATTTTGATTATGTAATAGAATGTTATGTTCCTGCACATAAACGAAAATTTGGATATTATGTTTTACCGGTTTTATATGGTGATAAATTTGTTGGCAGGATAGATGCGAAGGCAGACAGGAAGAAGAAAGAGTTAGTAGTTTATAATTATTTCAGGGAAAGTGGAATAAAAAATGAAAAAGAAATTAGTTATAAACTTAAAAAATATTTAGATCAATTTGCAATTTTTACGAAGTGTGAAAAAGTAAAGTTTTTATAAGTTTGTTTCAGTCATTTTCACGAATAACATTAAGTGAAACGATTTCATTCCCGGAAAAGACAACAGAAATTTCAAGAGGACGACAACAAACTTCGCAATCTTGAAGAAGAGTTTGTTTGGAACCATCTTCGGGATAAACAGATGTTACATTTTCCTCACCACAAAAGGGACAATAAAAATTTATTTCGTTCAATGTTTTTAATTCCTTTGGTTTCTCACGAATTCCATTAATTCATTTACGCTTGATTCAAAAGTCAGCAAGTCGTAAAGATAATAGAAATTTTGTTTGTCTATTATTTTTTTGTAGGCATACTTTGCAATTTCAATTTTATCAGATTCAAAACTTAGATATGAAAATAAATCTTTAATTTGAGTTACCTTAAAATAGTTGTAATCGATGGCTTCTTTCATTATAGAAATTCTTGAATCGGAGAAAGGTCGTTTGGAAATGAAAGTTGTCAGTTTGTTAAATTCAAAATCAGAAATTGTGTAATGATTATTGTGAGAGAAGTTACAGTTTGAGCAGTTGTTACAGTTACAGTTGCAATTAGAGGGTTGGTATTGGTTATGAGAGCCGGACTCGATTTTGGTGTTTTTATTGTAGAGCCATTCCTGAGAGTGGGCAGAATTTAAGAATAAGAAATTTAAGCAGACAAAAGAAAATAGAAAAATTGTTTTCATAATTTTAGAGTTAAGTTATGATATTTATGATATAATTTTTGAAAGATTGTCAAAGTTATGTCATAAATATCTTAGAACTTAAAGTGCAGTTCAAAAATAAATGTTCCGGAGATTTGGATTAGATTAGTTTTCCTTTTCTAACTATTATATCAGAGCCATCAGCGAGGAAAACGGAATGTGGTTTTAAGTTTAGGAAATGCAAGAAAGATTTTCCGTAAAGGGATTCTATATTTAGTTCAGATTCGAAAGAATTAACATTATAAATACTCCAACGAGGATGTTCGACTTGGTATTCGAGAGTTTCAGTGTTGCTCCATTTTGAATAACCCCAGAAATGTTCAGTTATAAATTCTTCAAAAGAATTTTCTTTGAGAGGTTGCGGATTATTGTCTGCAGTCGCTCTAACGAAATTGATTTTATTTTTGATAGACCAGGAATATTCTATGTTGATTTCATTATTAGATTTTGTGAGAGAGTTTTTAATTGGGAGCGTAATATAGTTTTCACGATAGAGAGAGTTTGCGACGAATGTGATGATACCTTTAGGAACAATTTCTTTAATGAAAGTAACACCTCTTTTAATTTCACCGTTGTCGTTATATTTTACATAAAATCTAAGATTGAATTCGTCAAAGTTTTTGTGGAACGGGAAAGAGAGACCGAGAACTTTTGTATTGAGGAACATAAATCCGACGAGACTGACGAAGCAATTGTTTTGGTAGAGATCGAGTTCGGTTTTTGCGGGAAGGTATTTTTTTAGTAATTCTGGGGGAACTATGTAGTTAGCGATTAATAGATTTTTCCACGCAGCAGTAAGGAATTTTTTTTGCATTAGTGTATTAGAGTGTATAATAGAATAAGAGTAATACAAACTTACTTAAAAAATAAGGATAAATCTGTAAAGATTGGAGTGAGTGGAGAGATAGTTTAAAGAATTTAAATTTAAATACCTCAAACGTTATTTATATAGGAAATCTAAAATTATAATGAGATAGTTGTTTAACTATAATTATAATATTTCTTAAACCATTTAATAAATCTCTTTAAACCTTCATCAAGTCTTACCTTTGGTTTATATCCGGTTAGTTTAAATAAATCTCCTGTATCTGCATGAGTAATTTCTACATCACCTTTTTGCAAAGGCAAATATTTAATGATTGCAGGTTTTCCAATGTATTTTTCTATAATACTTATAAATTTTCTCAGCTCAACAGGTCTCTCACCTCCAATATTCAACACTTTAAATTCATTATAATTTTTTAATAAAATCAGTTTCTTAATTGATTCGGTTATATCATTGATATATGTAAAATCTCTTTTCATTTTACCGAAATTAAATACTTCAATTTCTTCACCACTGAAAATTTTTTTTGTAAAATTATAATAGGCCATATCTGGTCTTCCATGTTCTCCATAAACCGTAAAAAATCTTAAACCAATCATTGGTATCTTATGGTTATGAAAATAATTGTAAGCTAAAATTTCATTCGTAATTTTTGAAGCCGCATATAATGAAATAGGCATATTAACAGAATCAGTAGTTTTAAAAGGAACATCTTTTCTGTTCCCATATACTGAACTTGAAGAAGCAAATATTAGTCTTTTAATAAAAAACTTTTTACACAGTTCCAAAATATTATAAAATCCAACTATATTGTTCTTAATATAAGAATCGGGGTTTTTAAATGAATATCTAACTCCCGCCTGTGCTGCAAGGTTTATAACAATATCAAATTTTTCATTTTTAAATATTTTTTCTAATTTTTCAAAATTACAAATATCACACTTAATAAATTTAAAATTGTTTATATTTTTCAATAAACTCAGTCTGTCATTTTTCAATCGTATATCATAATAATTGTTTAGATTGTCAATTCCTATTAACTCAATTTTTAGATTTTTTAATTTCTTTATTAAATGAAAACCAATAAATCCTGCAGCTCCGGTAACTAAAATTTTCATATTTTATTATATCAATTGCAAAGATTATTTAATAAATTTCCATTTTCAATTCTTAAAATAATGAATATATCTGATTCTCCATTAAAAGTTTGTTTTTTAGCAGGTACTTTAGGAAAGGGAGGTGCTGAAAAACAACTTTATTATATTCTAAGATTTCTGAAAAGTAAAAATTTTGAACTACAAGTTTTAACTTTTAAATATGGAGAATATTGGCAGAGTAAAATTGAAAAATTAGGAGTTAAAGTTAATATCATAAAATCTGAAAATAAACTTTCTCGAATTCTTGAAATAAAAAAAATTGTGAGTTCCATACAACCTCATATATTCCAAAGTCATCACTTTTATTGTAATTTTTATGTAGGAATTGTGTCGAAATTATTAAAAATTGAATCAATTGGAGCTATTAGAAATAATTTTTTACAGGAATTAACAGAGCATAACAAAATAATAATAAAATTTATAATTTTTTTAATAAATAATTTTATAGCAAACTCTTATTCAGCTGTAGAAAATTATAGAAACTACACAAAAAAAGAAAACATACTTTATCTAAACAATGTTTATGATTTTAACTTTAAAATTCTGAAAAAAAATATATCAAATCCATTTACTTTGTTAAATGTTGGTTCTCTAACAAGCAGAAAAAGACAAGATATTTTTATTAACCTAATCAGTAAATTTAAAACCCAAAATATTAAAGCTTTTATTGTCGGTGATGGTCCGGAAAAAGAAAAGTTATTGATGTTGAAAGAAAAATTAAAAATACCTGAAAACAAACTTATTTTTACTGGAAAGATAAATAACGTAGAAGATTATTACTTAAAATCTGATATTCTAATAATAACAAGTGATTTCGAAGGAACTCCAAATGTTTTATTAGAAGCTATAAATTATGGATTAGGTATAATTGTATCAGATTCTTCAGGGGATGCCTATCATATTATAAAAAATAATGTGAATGGATTTATTTGTAATAACCAAGATATCAATTCATATTTAAATGCAATAGAAAAATATGCAAAAAATACTGAGTTAATAAAATATCACTCGAAAATTTCGAAAGAAATTCTATTGAAAAACTATTCTGAGGAAAAAATGGGTAGCTCACTTTTAAAAGCTTATACTAAAATTTTAAGTAGAAAAATTGATTAAAGTATGCTCTATTTCTAATAACCGATGATTTGTTTGAAAATTTTTAGAATTGAAACTGAATTAAGTTAAAATTAATTTATTTGTTGCAACGATAACAAAATCAAATTGAATAGTTTATTAAATTTTATATTTTTGGTCGAATGGTACTGAAAATATTTGTTAATAGAAATATTTCTTTAGAAAGATGTCCTTCTTGCAAAGAGTTTGGAACTTTGAAAAAATCTAAAACTCGCAATATTTTCGAAAAATTTGTTCGATTGTTATTGTTTCGTCAATATTCTTGTAAAAAATGTGGTTGGAGAGGGGTAAATTTTAAATTTCGATTTGCAAAATCTGCTTTCAAAACTTTAATAATATATTGCGGAATTATAATTTTAACCATTCTTTTATTAAGATTTATTTTAACTAATTTATTTATTTAATTATAATTTTATTTAAATTGAAAAAATCCTTTTTATTCATATTTACAGTATTTGTTATAATTCCTTTCAAATCTATTTTGGCACAAGATACTACTTTAATTGTAGCAGATCCTATGATAAAATCTTCTTTTGGTCTATATGATTATTCCAATATTAAAAAAGTAAATTTTGAAGTGATCGTTTGGGGAGGAGTAACAAATCCGGGAAAATACATAGTTCCGGAAGGTACAACGTTAATTGATATCATTTCTTTTTCCGGAATTAAATCAAGCGAAAAATTATTTGGAGATATAAAATTACTAAGACCTAAAAAAGGGGTCAATAATATAACATCTAATGAAATAAAAAGTTATAATCTTGAAAAAATATTTTCAAAAGATCAAAATTCTTATTCAATAGATAACCCCCTCTTGCAACCCGGTGATATGCTAATCTTTAAATTTGAACCGGAGAAAACATTTTTTGATTATGTTAAGGATGTACTTTTATTTGTGACTCCTATTGCCTCTTTGGCAGCTTTAATAATTACTATTTCAAGGACTAATTAACATATGAACAAAAATCAGGATATTTTAGTTGATGAATCAAAAAGCGGTACTGAAACTACTATTAACGATATTAGATTCTATTTCTTTTCAATTTTAAAATATAAATATATAATTTTAATCACGACAATCGTCGGTTTTTTTGTAGCTTTCTTTTTCGCCCGTTCTCTCCCCAATATTTATCAATCAAAAGTTCAGATAAATGTTGAAAAAAAACAACAGAGTATTTTAACAGGCTTATCAGTTTCAGAAGGTTCTGCCGGTAGTGATATCCAAAGTCAAATTGCTATAATGAAAGGTTATTATGTTCGGGAAATTGTTGCTCAATCCATTTTAGATACTATAAACTTAATGAAAGATGTTGATAAATCTTTATATCCAAATTTATTCATCAAGAATAAAGAAAATTCTTATAATCTGATTAAGGAAGATGGTTTAAGGAAACGACTTGAAGGTATGGCAAGTATAACAGCTCCCAGAAATCTTAATATTATTGACATTTCCGTAAAAAGCACTTCCTTTCCGGAAGCAAGTTTGATTTCAATAATTTATGCAAACTCATATCTTTCGTATAGTTTAGAATTAAGTAAATCTGAATTAACTCTGAAAAGAAAATTTCTTGAAGCTGAAAAAGAGAAAAAATTTAATGAATTATCAGTTGCAGAAAATAATCTCGAAAATTTTCAAAAGCAAAATGGAATTGTTGACGTCCAACAAAATGTTTCGGAACTTCTTGGAAAATCATCGGAAGTCGAAAATTTAAAAAATCTCAACAAAATTGAGTTAAATGCAGTAAATATTCAAATTAATAATTTAAGAAATAAAATTTCCGAGATTAATCCTGAGGTTGATTTATTTGTCAATTCTCAAGCAAATCAGTCTAAGTTTGTCGTTTTATCAAATGAGATTGCTAATTTGGAAGTCAAAAGAGATATTGAACTTTCTACAATTGATAATCCCCAGGTTTTTTCTAAAGTTGAAACTGACTATAATAAAAAGATTAACTCTCTGAAATCTCAGTATGATAAATATTATGAAGAGTTTGTAATAGGTATTACATCTTTGACTCCTGATAATAAAAATGATTTAACAACGGAACTTTTTAAAGCAAATATACAAAAGCAAACAATTCAGAATAAAATTGGTATAGTAAACTCACTTAGTAATTTATACAATGCACAGATAAAAACTTTACCCACTCAGGTAATTGAATATGCAAAACTTGAAAGAGATAAACTTGCTGCTGAAAAACTTTATGCCGCGTTGGAAAGTAATTATCAAGAAGCTTTGATAAATGAAAGAACACAAACTATAAAATCTTATGTTATTGACCCAGGATATGATGATAATTCACCTATAGGACCGGATAGAAGAAATATGAACATGTTTGGGCTAATTGCCGGACTAATTCTGGGTTTAGCTTTCGCTTTAATGAGAATTTATTTTAATAAAAATATTTCAACACCTGAAGAGCTTGAAGCCAAAGGTGTCTCACTCTTGAGTTGGATTCCTAATATTGAACTAATTACTGATAAATCTGATCCTACAAATGACTTTATTGTTGCTAAAAAACCTACTTCGCAAATTAGTGAAGCTTTTAAAGCCCTAAGAACTCGAATTACTTTTGCTAAACTTGAAGATAAACCTTTAAAAACAATTTTAATAACCAGCTCTCTCCCTTCTGATGGTAAAACAATTGTTTCTGTAAATTTAGCAGGTAGTTTCGCACTCGACAATAAAAAAGTATTATTAATAGATTGTGATTTAAGAAAACCGAGAGTTCATACAGTTTTTGACTTTGATAGATTCCCGGGTTTAAGTGATTATCTATTTCATCATGTAAATTTTGACGACATTGTCAGAGAATCCGGTTTTCACAATTTATCCGTTATTACTGCAGGAACTATTCCTCCAAATCCTTCCGAAATGCTTGGTTCTCTGCAAATGAAAAAGTTTTTGGAATTAGTAGAATCAAAATATGATATTGTGTTGCTTGACTCACCACCGCTTATTAGTGTAACTGATTCAGAAATTTTATATAATCTAACGGATGGAACTGTTCTTGTTGCTCAAGCTGAAAAAACTGACAAAAAAGCATTCTTTAAAACTTATAACCAACTTAAAAGAATTAATCCCCATAACTTACTTGGTGCTGTTCTTAATAATTTTAAATTTAATACTTCGTACGGATATTATTATAATTATTATTATTACTATTCCGGAGATTCCAAAAAGAAAAATTCGTAATGTTTATAATTGCTGAAATAGGACAGGCTCACGATGGTAGCTTAGGAATAGCACATTCTTATATAGAATCACTAAAAAATTCAGGAGTAAATGCAATAAAATTCCAAACCCATATTGCATCTGCAGAAAGTAGTAATTTTGAAGATTTTAGAGTTAATTTTTCCTATGAAGATAAAACAAGATATGATTATTGGAAGCGAATGGAATTTACAATCGAAGAATGGGCAGGATTAAAAAAACATTGTGAAGATTTTGGTTTTGAATTTTTATCATCACCTTTTTCAGTTGCTGCATTTGATTTATTGGAAAAACTCAATGTAAAAAAATATAAAATTGGTAGTGGTGAAATTAACAATTATTTATTGCTTGATAAAATATTTGAAACAGGAAAAGATGTTATAATTTCAACAGGGCTTGCAGATGATTCAGAACTTCAAAATCTTTTTTCGAGATATAATAAATTTAAAAGAAATATTTCTTTGTTACATTGCATCACAGAATACCCTTCTCCACCGGAGTTATGGAATTTAAACAGAATTAATTTTTTAAAAAACAATTTTAATGTAAAGACAGGATATTCTGATCATTCCGGTGAAATATATTCCTCTCTCGCAGCAGTTGCACTCGGAGCTGAGATAATTGAATTCCACGTAACTTTTGATAAAAAAATGTTCGGTCCAGATTCCGTTGCTTCACTAACAATCTCAGAAGTATATACATTAGTGCAAGGAATTATGAAAATTAATTATTCCTTAAATCATAATCCATATTCAGATTTACATTCTGTTGAAAATAAAGTCCGTTTCGGGAAATCATTATCTGTAAACAAAAATTTATTGGCAGGTCACGTTCTTAAAATTGAAGATCTTGAAACAAAGAAACCATTTGGTAAAGGCGTTGATCCGAAAGAATATAAAAATATTTTGGGTAAATCTTTAAAAAATAATTTAACTGAAAATTCTTTTCTAAATTATTCCGATATACTATGAAAAGAAAAGTTTGTGTCGTTATCACATCCAGACCAAGCTATAGCAGAGTTAAAACTGTATTAATCGCTTTAAAAAATAATCCATCAATTGAATTTCAACTTGTAATCGCTGCTTCTGCATTGCTTGACAGATATGGTTCAATAGTTAATTTTATCGAAAAAGATGGATTTGAAATTACTGCAAGAGTTTTTAATGTTCTTGAAGGTGAAAATCTTACGAGTATGGCTAAAACTACAGGAATAGGTATATTAGAGCTTTCTACAGTTTTTGATAATATAAAACCTGATGTTGTAATCACAATCGCTGATAGATATGAAACCATGGCAACAGCTCTTTCTGCGAGTTATATGAATATTCCATTGGCACATATTCAAGGTGGTGAAATTACCGGTAATATTGACGAAAAAGTTCGCCATTCGATTACGAAACTTTCTGATATCCATTTTGCATCAACCAAAAATGCACGAGAAAATATAATTAGAATGGGAGAAGATCCTGAATATGTTTTCAATACTGGTTGCCCATCAATTGATATTGCAGCTGAAATAATAAAAAATCCTGTTTTAAATTTCGATTTGTATAAAAAATATGGTGGTGTAGGTTCTTTTCCTGACATTTCAAATGGATACATTGTAGTTATGCAACATCCTGTAACAACCGAATACTCAGAATCTAAATTGCAAATTGAATTAACACTCGAAGCCGTTTATTCACAAAAGTTACCCGTATTGTTTTTTTGGCCCAATATAGATGTTGGGGCAGATGGTACTTCAAATGGCATCCGCTCCTTCCGTGAAAATAAAAAACCTGATAATTTTCATTTCTTTAAAAATATGGAATCTGAAGATTTTCTTAAATTACTTTTTAACTCAAAATGTTTAGTCGGAAATTCCAGTGTTGGAATTCGTGAATGTTCTTACCTCGGTGTTCCTGTTGTAAATATAGGTTCAAGACAAACAAAAAGGGAACGAGGAATAAACGTTATTGATGTAGATTATAATTTAGATCTAATCAAATCCTCAGTATATTATCAGTTAAATTCAGAGAAACGACAAACTGACTTTATTTATGGAAACGGAAAATCAGGTGAATTAATTTCTGATTTAATTTCTACATTAAAATTAAGATTTCATAAAACTTTAAATTATAATTAAAATATATGGTAAAAGATAATACACCTATTCAAATAATTTCTGACAATAAAGATATTGTAGATTGTATTGGAACAAATACTTATGACAATCTCCCTGAAATTTTGATTAATGAATTTTCAAAATATGATAATAGTTTCATTAATTTTTTAAAAGTTTTTTCAATTCCATTAATATTCAACAAAGTTGAGGAAATAATTTTAAGTGAAAATAATCCCATAGAATTATTTAAATCATTTTTAAATGACTATTTAATTTTCATTAAGGATATAAAAAATGAAAAATTTCCTCAGTATTTCAATTTAGTTTATTGGAATGGTAATAATAATTTAGAATCAGAAAGTGAGGTAAAAATGGAAACTGGGTCTCATTATGGTAAATTATTTAAGGAATTCAATATTAATCAATTTTTAGAAGCAAAGAGTTTATTAGAGGTCAGATTCAAACGTAATAATTTTGATTTAAATATTATAAAGGATAAACGAGTTCTTGATCAAGGTTGTGGTGGCGGTAGATACACTGTTGCATTAAAACTATTAGGTGCAGGCGATTGTATAGGAGTCGATTATTCTGACGATGGTATTGCTGATGCTAATTATAAGGTAAATTCACTCAATTTGGAAGGGGTTAAATTTATCAAAAATGACGTTTTAAATTTAGAATTTGAAGATAATTCTTTTGATTTTGTTTTTAGCAATGGTGTATTGCATCATACAACAGATTGGCAAAAAGGAGTTAGTGAATTGATGAGAGTTTTAAAACCGGGTGGTTACGGTTTTCTTTACTTAATAGAAAATCCAGGTGGTTTATTTTGGGATTCTATAGAAATTCTAAGGGCAATTAATAAAAATACGAACAAAAAATTTGCAAGAGATGTAATGAAATCTTTAAATTATCCAAACAATAAAATTTTTTATATGTTAGATCATGTCCTTGCTCCGATAAATACAAGATTAACTGTCAATGAAATCGAGAATGAATTAAAAAAAAATGGAGCGGATAAAATTATTAGGTGGAATAGAGGTGTAGATTTTGATAGAGTTGAAAAATTATATCAAAATTTACCATTTGGTAAAGAGAAATTTGGTGTTGGTGAAAATCGTTTTATATTTAATAAAATTTGAAAATTCTTTCAATAATACCTGCAAGGTCAGGTTCAAAAGGGATACCTGGTAAAAACATTAAAATACTTGGTAATAAACCGTTAATTGCTTATTCAATAATTTCTTCTTTAAAATGTAATTTTATTTCAGATACAATAGTTTCTACAGATTCAGAAAAAATTGCGAAAATTTCTATGAATTACGGAGCATGGATTCCCTTTCTTAGACCAAAGAAATTATCGAAGGATAAAACCCCAACATTACCCGTAATTCAATATACACTGTCAAGATTATCTAAAATGGGATATAATTATGACGCAGTTTGTTTATTGCAACCAACTTCACCTTTTAGAAATATATCTTTCTTAAATTCTTGCTTAAAAACTTTTCTGAAAAATAAACCCGATTCCTTAATTTCAGTTCGTGTTGTTCCGGATGAATATAATCCTCATTGGGTATTCGAATCAAATGAAAAGGGATTTTTAAAAATTTCAACAGGTGAAAATAAAATTATCCCGAGAAGACAAGAGCTACCTAAAGCTTATTATAGAGACGGATCAGTTTATATAACAAGTATAAATTGTATTTGTGAAAAAAAATCTCTTTATGGTGAAAAAATTTCATACAGAATAAATAATTCTGAAGATTATTGTAATCTCGATACATTATCTGATTGGAAATTAGCTGAAAAATTAGTTAAAAAAAGGATATAATAGACGAATGTGTGGAATTGCCGGAATAATAGGAAATATCCCAGAAAAAATCAGAAATGAAAAGTTAAATAAAATGTTGGATGCTCAGAACCATCGAGGACCTGACTTTAAGAAAATTTATTCTGGTGAAAATGTTAGTTTAGGTCATAATCGTTTAAGTATAATAGATTTAAGCCCAGAAGCTAATCAACCTTTTATAGATGAATCCGGAAACTATATTCTAATTTATAATGGTGAAATTTATAATTACCTTGAGATAAAAGAACAATTGAAAAGTGAATTTAATTTTAGAACTAATTCAGATACCGAAGTATTGCTTGCTTCATATATCAAATGGGGCTCTAAATGTATTGAAAAATTTAATGGAATGTTTTCATTTGTCGTTTATGATAAAATTATTAATAAGATATTTGCTTCACGTGATAGGTTCGGTGTAAAACCGTTTTATTATACATTTCATAATGATATTTTATATTTTGCAAGTGAATTAAAAACTTTTTGGGGAACAGGAGTTCTTATAGAATTTAATCTTAAAACATTATCTAATTATTTTGTTTATGGCACTTATGGCTTGCCTGATGAAACTTTTTATAAAAATATAAATTCATTACCTGCCGGTTATTCGATGGAATTCGATATAAAAGTAAATAATTTTAAGACTTATAAATGGTATGATTTTGTTTCTAAGGTAAATGGATTAATTGAGTCATTTAAATCTTTTGAATCTGGTATAGAAAATTTCTTCCGAGATAGTTATTCTGAATTACTAAATGAATCAATAGATTTAAGATTTAGATCAGATGTTCCTGTCGGATTTAATATCTCCGGAGGGTTAGATTCTTCTACTCTTTTATCTTTAGTTTCTCATAAATTTCCTTCAAGTTCAGATATAAATGCATTTACATTTTTTTCAAATAATTCTGAATATGACGAACTGCCATGGGTGAATGAATTAATCAGTAAAACTAAATTTCCCTTAAATAAATGTTTATTAGATAAAAATGAAATTCCTGAACTAATAAAAAAAGTCTCACATTTTCAGGATGAACCATTCGGAGGTTTCCCAACTATAGCAATGTCAAATATTTTCAAAAAAGCGAGAGAGATGGGTATCCTTGTGTTATTAGATGGACAAGGAATGGATGAAGCATGGGCAGGTTATGATTATTACTATAATAATAATAATTCTCTTATTCAGGGTGTATCCACCTCACCTGTGAGACCTGAAATTTTAACAAGTGAGTTTTTAAAATATTCAAATCTTGAATCATATCCAAATCCTTTCAACAATGATAAACTTAAAAATTTGCAATATAGAGATTTATTCTATACAAAAATTCCTCGTGCCTTGAGGTTTAATGATAGAATTTCCATGATGCACAGTACAGAACTTCGTGAACCCTTTTTAGATTTTCGTCTTGTTGAGATGGCATTTGCATTGCCACAAAATTTAAAATACAAAAATGGAATTACTAAATGGTTTTTAAGAGAGATAACAAAAAAGTATCTTGGTAAAAACATAGCACTCGCCCCCAAAAGACCGCTTCAAACTCCTCAGCGTGAATGGATATCAGGAGATTTAAAAGAATTTTTTGATTCTGAAGTAAATAAATTCGCTGATAATGCATTTGTAAATAAATCTGAAGTCGTTAAACTTTGGAACTCTTATTTGAAAGGTGAAAATGATAATAGTTTCTACATTTGGCAATGGGTAAATTTTAATTACCTTTAACATTTATCTGATTATATATTAATAAAAAAATTGTTATATATATTATATAATACGATTTCAAAAAAGAAGTCAACTGCAGAAATAATTTATTCAGCGAATTCTTATCAGAGGTTTTAAGAATTATACTTTAACGGTTAATTAAAAACCAAATCGCCAAGTTGTGTTTTACTTTAGATAATTTATATATCAAATGTCAAAATATTTTAACCTTTTTAAATTATGTGTTTTAAGTAAT
The DNA here is from genome assembly GCA_002455255.1 of Candidatus Tepidiaquacellales bacterium UBA6667. Classification (GTDB taxonomy): domain Bacteria; phylum Bacteroidota; class Ignavibacteria; order Tepidaquicellales; family Tepidaquicellaceae; genus UBA9002. Next base: position 89,648 of record DKKL01000028.1, read on the forward strand.
TTAATTTATAAATAAATCTATTTGAATAAAAAAAATATTTGGATAATAAATTTTTTCGCCGGCACATTTGAAACAGGGTTCGGTGAAAGGCATTATTATTTCAGTAAATATTTTAAAAAAAATAATTTTGATGTTAAAATAATCTCTTCAACTTTTAATCATTATTGGAAAATTTTTCCTCCATCTGATAAAAGATTCAATTTCCAAAAATATGAAGATTTAGATTATTGTTGGGTTAAAACACCTAAATATAAATCAGATAGTATCAAAAGATTCTGGAGTATGATGGTGTTTTCTGTTTCGGTTTTGTTTTTGCCTGTAAAAAAATTATCCAAACCCAATGTCATTATCGTTTCTTCAATGCCCATTTTCCCCATTTTATTTGCCCATTTTCTCAAAAAAAAATTTAAAGACTGCAAACTTATTTTTGAAATTAGAGATCTCTGGCCCCTGAGTGCGGTCTATCTTGGTAACTACAGTATAAATCATCCTGTTATAAAATTCATCGGTTTTTTTGAAAAATTTGGTTATAAAAATTCTGATATCGTAGTATCTGTGTTAAAAAATTCTCGTGGCTATATGGAAAAAATCGCGGGAAAAAAAATTAACTTTGAATACATCCCGAATGGCTTTTATAAAAATCAGAATTATGAAATATTGCCCCTGTCCATTGAAAGTAATATCCCCGAAAAGAGCTTTATAGTTGGTTATGCAGGGACTTTAGGTTTAATGAACTATATCGAAAATTTAATCAAGGCTGCTCAATATCTCAAGCATTATGAAAATATTAAAATAATAATATTAGGAGAAGGTCCTTTAAAAAATTCAATGCTTGATTTATCAGTCGGATTATCAAATGTATTATTTTTTGATAAAATTGAAAAAAAATATGTTCGTGAATTTATAAATAAATTTGATGTTTGTTATATCGGATGGAAAAAAATTCCTTTGTATGATTACGGAGTCTCTGCAAATAAATATTTTGAGTATATGTCATTATCCAAACCGATATTGGAAATAAATTCACCACTCGGTAGTCCTGTCAGGGAATCAAACTGCGGTATTTTTATGGATAATGACACACCTGAGTTAATTGCAGAAAATATTTTAAAATTATATAATATGACACTTCAAGAAAGAAGCCAATTAGGAAAAAACGGAAAAGATTTTGTAGAAAAATATCATGACATAGAAAAATTATCCGAAAATTATATGAAATTGTTTTAAAAAATTCTCCTAATGAGCAATTTTTTTGTAATATATTTTAAAGAATCAAATTTTTAAATTGATATTATTAATAAATTATTTTCAAATCTGATTGAATTTTGATTTGAATTTGTTTGTCCAATCATAAATTTTACAATAAAATACTTTTCGAATACCTAAATGTATGATAATAAAATCCTAATCTCTGCCGGTAATAAAAAATTTAAATTAAATTTTAAAGAAATTTGGCATTATAAGGATCTTCTGTATTTTCTTGTCTATAGGGATATTACTGTTATTTATAAACAATCCATTCTCGGCTTTTCTTGGGCAATAATCCAACCTCTATTTTCGACCTTAATTTTCACTTTCGTTTTTGGAAATCTTGCTAATATTAGTTCAGATGGAATTCCATATCCTGTTTTTTCATTACTTGGTGTAATCCCATGGACATACTTTTCAGCTACGCTTAATGCATCTGGAAGTTCTTTGATTGGTGCAAGTAGCATATTTACAAAAGTATATTTCCCCAGAGTTTTAATTCCAATTACACCTGTTATTTCAAAATTAAGTGATTTTACAATTTCATTATCAATACTAATTATTTTTTTAATTTATTTCGGGATAGCCCCAGGGTTAAATTTATTATTTTTTCCCTTAGTTCTGCTTTTAATGATTATCACAGCTTCCGGATTCGGTTTCTGGTTTTCAGCACTTGCGATACAATATCGAGATGTTAAGTTTGGCATATCTTTTATTACTCCATTATTAATGTATCTTGCTCCTGTCGTTTATCCTTCTTCATTAATATTAAATAAATTTGGTTATGATGTTTATCTTTTATATGGTATATATCCTTTAACCGGTATCATAGATAGTTTTAGGGCAGTTTTTTTAAATTCAATTTCATTTCCTTGGGAGTTATATTTAATAAGTTTAACGAGCGCCCTTCTTGTTTTTATGACAGGTCTTATTTTTTATACAAAAACTGAAAAATATTTTGCAGATGTCGCTTAATATTATTTATGATATTTTATGAAAATTATTAAAGTAGAAAATTTAAGTAAAGCATATAGAATCGGCTTAAAAGAAAAGCGATCCGATACTTTGGGTGGAGCAATTACTTCATTTATTAAAAAACCTATTAATAATTTCAAACGACTTCGAAATCTATCAAACTTAAATGAAAAATCAAAAGATGCTGATGTATTTTGGGCTTTAAAGGATATTAATTTTGAAGTTGAACAGGGCGATATTCTTGGTATCATTGGCAAAAACGGTGCAGGTAAAAGCACATTACTAAAAATTTTATCTCGAATAACCGAGCCAACAACCGGACAAATTGAAATTAATGGTAGAGTTGCAAGTCTTCTTGAAGTTGGAACAGGTTTTAATCCCGAGCTAACCGGTCGTGAAAATACATATCTTAACGGGACAATTCTCGGAATGAGGAAAAAAGAAATTGATTCTAAATTTGATGCAATTGTTGACTTCAGTGGTGTTGAGAAATTCATTGATACTCCTGTAAAAAGATATTCCAGCGGAATGAGAGTTCGTCTTGCATTCGCGGTGGCTGCTTTCCTCGAACCGGAAATTCTTATAATTGATGAAGTTCTCGCTGTAGGTGACGCGGAGTTCCAAAAAAAATGCCTCGGTAAAATGCAGGATATTTCACAAGGAGAAGGTAGAACTGTTTTGTTTGTAAGTCATAATATGACTGCTGTAAGATCATTATGCAAATCAGGTATTTATTTAGAAAATGGTTACGTTAAAGAAAACGGTAACCTTGAACATGTAATTAACAAATATTTTAATGTATTAACAGATACTAATTTTATACTTAACAAAAATATTGAACTTGAAAATGAATATATTTTTATTAAAAATATTTCTTATTATTCAGGTAATAAACAAATTAATAATGGTAAATTTGAAATTGATAAACCCAATACAATAAAAATTGAGTTCGATAATAAATCAATTCGAGGAAATTTTAACATTAATTTGTTATTTAATTCACCTGACGGGTATAATATATTTACAGTCTGTTCTCCTGTAAAAAATATTGATATAGGATATCATCAGTATAATTGCATAATCCCGGAAAATTTTTTAAATGATGTTGTATACTATATATCTGTTATGTTTGTAAATAATGCTAATCCAATTTTAAATTTTGACAATTTGTTAACAATTGAAGGATTAGAACCCCCGAGAGTAGGATCTTGGCTTGGAAAATTTCCGGGATTAATAAAACCTAAATTTCAATGGAATTATAACTTATAGAAATGAATTATATAGAAACACTATTTTCGGAGATTCATAAAAATTTGCAAAATAATCATAAAGATAATTGGGATTATGAACGTTATGGAGAATATAAAATTAAACATAATACCTTTAAAAATAGGATTATAGAAAAATTACAAATTAAATTAAATCAAAAGCATTATTTAAATTTTAATATATTGTTTAAAAATAAAGAGTTAATTTCACAATTTGAATTTCTATTTAATTTATTGAACGATGATAAATCAAAATTGATTTTAATTAATGTGCTTTTGTATAGAATTTTTGGACATAAGAAAATTAAATTGCAAAACAATGAAGTTTATTTTAAAGAAATATCAAATTTAGAAAAAATAAAGGATAATAATAAATTTATACAAACTGAATTTGAAAATTTTAAATTATATTTTTTTGACTTAAACAATTTGCAAATTCCAATTTATATGTATTTTACTGCTATTGGCATTTATATAGATTTTGTTATTAAACAATATTCTTACTTTAATGATATTGAAATTAGTGCTTCAAAAAATGATATAGTTATCGATGGTGGTGGTTGTTGGGGAGATACTTCTCTTTATTTTGCTAACGAAGTAGGTAATCACGGAAAAGTATATAGTTTTGAATTTGTACCCAAAAACTTGAATATTTTCAGAAAAAATTTATCATTAAATCAACATCTTTGTAATGTCATTGAAGTAATAGAAAAACCTATTTGGAATATTTCAGATAAAAAATTATATTATATAGATAATGGACCCGCTAGCAAGATTTCATTTATTAAAAATGAAGATTTTAAAGGGGAAACTGAAACAATTTCAATTGATGATTTTGTAATTAGAAATAAACTTGAAAAATTAAATTTTATAAAGCTTGATATTGAGGGAGCAGAATTGAATGCTCTTTTAGGAGGTGTTAACGCGATTAAAAAATTTAAACCAAATTTGGCTATTGCATTATATCATAACCCAATTGATTTTTATAATATACCTAAATTTATTAATGATTTAAATTTAGGATATAAATTTTATTTAAAACATCTCACAATTCACAAAGAAGAAACAATATTATTTGCTTCGACTAATTAATTTATGATTAATGTGACTAAACCTTTCTTACCACCTTTAGACGATTATATCTCATTGCTACAGGATATTTGGGAAAGAAACTGGCTTACTAATAATGGACCTGTACTTAATGAGCTGGAGCTTAAACTTAAAGAATATCTTAAAGTCCCTCATATCTTGGTTTTAAGCAACGGTACTATCGCATTGCAAATCGCAATCAAAGCCCTTGATTTGAAAGGTGAAATAATTACAACTCCTTTCAGCTATATTGCTTCTACAAGTTCCATTGCTTGGGAAAACTGCAAACCCGTGTTTGTTGATATAGATGAATCTACTCTCAATATAAATCCTGAATTAATCGAAGCGGCAATCACTGATAAAACTTCAGCAATTTTGGCAACCCATGTATTCGGAAATCCTTGCGATATCTATAAAATTCAGAGTATCGCAAAAAAACATAAACTGTCTGTAATTTATGACGCATCTCATTGTTTTGGAGTTTCGTATGAAAACGAATCTGTTTTTTTATACGGAGATGTATCAACTACAAGTTTTCACTCTACGAAACTTTTCCATACCGTAGAAGGAGGTGCATTATTCTCGGTAGATCCGGATTTGATTAAACGGATGGCATATATGAGAAATTTCGGACATAAAACCTATGAAGAATTTGAATGTGTTGGTATTAATGGAAAAAATTCAGAGTTACACGCTGCCATTGGATTGTTAAATTTAAAATATATTGATTCCATTTTGGAAACCAGAAAAGAACAGCATACATTATATAACGACGCTTTGGAACCATTAAAAGTTAAAAGACCTGTAATAAATAAAAATTGTAAATGGAATTTTTCTTATTATCCAATAATTTTTGATACGGAAGAGTTATTATTAAAATCATTGAAAGATTTAAATGAAAACTGGATTTATCCGAGAAGATATTTTTATCCATCGCTATCAACTCTTGAATATGTTGATAAATATGAAGTACCGATTTGCGATAGTATCTCAAAAAGAATTATGTGTTTGCCGTTATATCATACTTTAAAAAAACAGGATATTGATTTTATTGCGAGGATATTATTAAGGACTCAGAATTATTGAACGGAAAAAAAATTGCTATCATGCAACCATATTTTATGCCTTACATTGGTTATTTTCAGCTGATTAATGCGGTTGATGAATTTGTTTTTCTTGATGATGTGAATTTTATAAACAGAGGGTGGATAAACAGAAATAGAATCTTATTAAACGGAAGAGATTTTTTATTCACTATCCCTTGCAAAAAAGTTAGTCAAAATAAACTTATCAATGAAGTTGAAGTAGGAGAAGTTGATTTATTTTATGAAAAGTTTAAACAAACTTTACAAATGGCATATAATAAATCACCATATTTTGAACAAGTTAATGAGTTATTAGACAATATATTTAGTTGTAACTCCGAGTTTATAAGTGATTTTGCCATAAATAGCATTGAGTGTACTTTGGAGTATTTAAAAATAAAAAAAACATTAAAAATATCATCTAAGGATTTTAAGAATAATGGTTTCAAAGGTTTTGAAAAACTGACGGATATTTGTAAGCAAGCTGATATTTTTAATTACATAAATCCTTCAGGTGGAACAGAATTATATAATAAGGTTCAATTTGCAGAAAAAGGCATATCGCTTTTTTTTTTAATGCCGGAAGAAGTTAAATATTCACAATTCAAAAAAGAATTTATTCCCTGGCTTTCCATTATTGATGTTTTAATGTTTAATAGTCCTGAAAAAATTAAATCAGATTTTTTAAATAATTATAGAATTGAATAAATGAAATTAGAAGAAGTCATAAAAGAAAGTTTCTCATTATCACCAGAAAATCAAAAAGATGAGATTAAATTTACTGAACTTGAAGATTGGGATTCTCTTGCCCATATGTTTTTTGTTACTAAGATTGAAGAAAATTTTAATGTGAACTTTGATGGTGAAGAGATTGCAAATATAAAAACAATTTCTGATTTGAAAAAAATTTTAACATCCAAAGGAGTTACATTTTAATGAATCTGTCCGAATCAATAATAATTTTAACAGGTTCTTCAGGTAATCTTGGAAACTCGATGTTTACATATTTCCAGGATAAAGTAAAATTTATATATCAATTGGATATTAATGAAAATAAATCAAATCAAAGCAATAACTCAGAATTTATTAAATGTGATTTAACTGATTATGATAATATATCAAAAATAGTTGATGAGGTTTATTCAAAAGAAAATAAACCATCCGTCTTAATTAATAATGCCGGATATATTCATAATGAATTAATCGTCAATTTAACATCAAAAGAATCTCCGGTTCATTCGCTTGAGAACTGGAAAAAAACTATTGATATAAATCTAAACTCGGTTTTTAATATATCTTCGAATGTAATTTTCAATATGGTGAAAAATAGAATAAAAGGAGTCATTATTAATATTAGTTCGATTGCATCTTCAGGCATTGCGGGACAATCAGCATATTCAGCATCAAAAGCAGCGTTGAATGCATTATCATCCGTTTGGAGTAAAGAACTCGGAATGTTTGGAATAAGATGTAATTCTGTATCTCCCGGATTTATTGATACCGAATCAACCCGTACATCACTTTCCGAATCAAAATTAAATTCCTACAAAAAAAATACTTCACTCGGAAAACTCGGGAATCCTGAGAATATATGTGAAGGAATAAAATTTATAATTGAAAATAATTATTATACAGGTTCTGTATTAAATATAGATGGCGGACTCAAACTATAGTTATAACTTAGGTTTAAAATTTAAAGAAATTGCCGAAAATTATCCGGAAAAAATTGCTGTTAAATATCCTGATTTAAAAAGCTATACCTATGCTCAACTTGATAAATCATCCGATTTAATAGCATCATATTTTATTTCAGAATTAAATATTAAAAAGTGTGATGTAATTTGCATTTGTAACAATAAATCATTTTACGCTTTTTCTGCTATGATTGCCTGTTTAAAATTAGGGATTATTTATACTAATATTGATTTTAATTCCCCTGCCTCCCGACTTCAAAAAATTATAGAGAGATGTAACCCGAAATTAATTTTGAAAGATGATAATCTGGATTTAAGTGAATCATTATTTGAAAAAAAATATTTAAAGCTGAAAGTTAATGAAATAATAAATTCCGAAGTTAAAACCTTAGATATAAAAGAATATACAAAACAAATAACAGGTTCTAATCCTGCATATATAATGTACACATCGGGCTCTACGGGTTTCCCTAAAGGTGCAGTAATTACTCATCAAAATTTATTAAATTTTATAAATTGGGGTAAATCTGAATATTCAATTACAGAAAATGATTTATTTACAAATGTAAATCCGATTTATTTTGATAATTCAGTTTTCGATTTCTATGTTTCAATATTTAATAATGCCTGTCTTGTTCCATTTAATAACGAACAGGTAAAAAATACTTTATCTCTTGTAAAACAGATTAATGAGCTTGGATGTACATCCTGGTTTTCGGTTCCTTCTTTATTAATTTATCTTTTAACTACAAAAGCAATTTCTGAAAATTCATTTAAATCAATCAAAAGAATTATATTTGGAGGTGAAGGTTTTCCAAAACCAAAGTTAAAAAAGTTATTTGATTTATTTGGAAACCGAATCGAACTTTATAATGTATATGGACCAACCGAGTGTACTTGCATTTGTTCATCTTATAAAATATCAGTTAATGATTTCGAAAATATGGAAGAGTTAGCTCCACTTGGCAGATTATCTCCAAATTTTGATTTTGTTTTAATTAATGAAGAATCAAATATTGGTGAGTTATGCTTAGCCGGACCAAATGTAGGAATTGGATATTTTAACGATAATGATAGAACTCAAAATTCTTTTATTCAGAATCCTGAAAATAATACTTATAAAGATATAATTTATAAAACCGGAGACTTGGTAGAACTGAAGCAAGATAATTTTCTTTACTTTAGAGGGAGGGCAGATAATCAGATAAAACATATGGGTTATAGAATAGAGCTTGAAGAAATTGAATATGCAGTTAATAACATAAAAGATGTAAAAGAAGTTTGTGTAATATATAACAGAATTAATGACTTGGGCGGAGAAATAAAAGCAGTTGTTGCCGTCAGCAATGGATTAACTGAAAAAAATATATCAAATGAAATTAAAGAAAAATTACCTGATTATATGATTCCAAAAAAAATTATAATTTTAGATACATTACCAAAAAATCAAAACGGTAAGATTGACCGTGTAAAAATAAAAGAAAGTTACAAATGAAAGAAATAATTATATTCGGAACGGGTAAGATTGCTGATGTCATTCAGTATTTTATGCGTGAAATAAGTAATTTATCTGTCAAAGCGTTTACAGTCGATAAAGAATTTATTAGTGATGAAGAATTTAATGGTTTACCGGTAATAGATTTTTCAAACATTGAAAATTCTTATCCACCTGATAAATATTCCGTTTTTGTTGCTTTGGGCTATCACGATTTGAACAGGCTTCGTGCAAAAAAAATTGAAGAATGTGAAAAAAAAGGTTATGAAATAATTTCATATATACACCCTGATTCGGGAATTCCTTCCGATTTACAATACGGAAAAAACTGTTTCATAATGGATAATGTATGCATACATCCAAGAGTTAAATTAGGTAACAATGTGTTTGTTTGGAGTGGTACTATTATAGGTCATCATTCTGAGATAGGAAATAATTGCTGGTTAACTTCGGGTTGTAATATTTCAGGAGTTGTAAAAGTCGGTGATAATTCTTTTTTTGCAATCAATTCTACTGTTGGTCACAGTGTTACATTAGAGGGGAATAATTTTCTTGGAGCAAATTCATTAGTAACGAAAAATGCAAAATCAGGTCAAGTATTTATTGCCGAATCAACAAAACCATTCAGGTTAGATTCAAATCAATTTTTAAAATTTTCTACATTTAGTAATTTATAAATGGATACTTTAAGATATGTTTTTGCCGGAAACAGATTTTTTGTTTTGGAGGAAATGTTAAAATTAGGTTTAGATATTTCTAACATATTTGCCTGCAAAAATTCATATCTTGAAAAGGAATTAATAAAAAGGAATATAGATTTCAATTTAATTGATGATAAAAAATCATTTATTAATGATCTTTATAATTTAGATTATGATATACTAATATCGAATGGATTACCAATTAAATTACCAATCAGTAGATTAACTAAAAATAATACTAAAAAATTTATCAATATACATCCATCTTATCTGCCTGATTTAAGAGGCTCAGACCCTGTTCCCGGTGCTATCCTTTTTGGAAGGAATTCAGGTGCAACCTGTCACTTTATGGATGATTCACTTGATACAGGCGATATAATTTCAAGAGTTTTAATTAAAAATGAAGATAATTTTGATGTTGATTTTTTATATCAACTTTCATTTGAAGCAGAAAAAAAAGTATTTTTAGTATCTTATAAAAGAAATTTTGAAGTTTCAGAAAAACAAGCAGAAAAAGGAAATGAAATATATTATACATTTAAAGATGAAGATTTAATATTAAAATTAAATGAGACTCCTTTAGAAATAAAAAGAAGAGTAAAGGCATTTAATAACAGTTCCAAATTAGCATATTTTTATATTAAAAAGGAAAAAATTATCGTTTACGACATAGAATTGTTTAATTCAAATGAATTTGATTGTTTATTTCAAGAAAAAGAAGATTTAACTATACTGATGAAGTATAAGAATTTTGTTTTTTTTAAGAAAAATGGTTATTTTATTAAAATGAAAATTGATTCAGAAAAAATGAGTTTTTTTACTATTGGAGACATACTAAATATTGATTAATTTTAAATGGATAAAAAAAGGTTTAATATTTAATCCGACAGAAAGATTCACTTGGATGAATAAATACAGCCAAGTACCTACGGTATTAGATTTAAAAAATAAGTTAAGAAATATTAATTTATATTAATTATGAAATGGATTAAAAAAGGACATATTTTTAAACCAAATGGTGAATTTGATTGGATGCAATCTCATACAACCCCAATAGCAGCAATATTACTTACCGATAGAATAAGAATATTTTTTTCCTGTCGATCAAAGGAAGACAAGAATAGAAATTTTATTTCATATGCAAGCTTTGTTGACTTAGATATTAATAATCCAGTTAAAATTATTTATCAACATGACAAACAATTATTAAAATTAGGAAACGTTGGTATGTTTGACGAGTATGGTACAATGATTGCAAAACCTGTGATTCATGATAAAGTAATAAATTTTTATTATATGGGTTGGCAAAGATTATCAGGACTTACTGCCCCATACCAAGTAACACTTGGTTTGGCAAAAAGTTATGATTTTGGTATGTCATTTGAAAAAATATCAAATGGACCGGTTTTGGGTATTGATATATATGATCCGATATCTATAGGAAATGTTTCTGTTATTATCGAAAATGGAATATGGAAAATGTGGTATACTAGTTTCACTAGGTGGTGTTTTAATGGAAAAAAACCAACTCCTGAATATAATATTAAATACGCAGAATCTTTTGATGGCATCTCTTGGAAAAAAACTAATGTGATTTGTGTTAGTGAAAATGAAAATGGTGGTGTTGCTACTCCCAGTGTTATTAAAATCAATAATACTTATCATATGTGGTTTGGATTTCGACAAAGCTATAATAAAGATGGTAATGTTGCAGGGTATAAAATTGGATATGCGAGTTCAATGAATGGGATTGATTGGAAAAGAAATGATGAAATTGCAGGTATTTCCAATTCTAAATCTGGTTGGGATTCAGAAATGGTTTGTTATCCTCATATTATAAATGTTGGTAAAAAACTTTTGATGTTTTATTGCGGTAATGGTTTCGGTAAAAGTGGATTTGGATATGCGGAATCTAATTTAGAAGAAATATTTAATTATTAAATATTGTTAGTATCAATCATCTGTAATTTTTATAATCACGAAAAATTTGTATCTCAAACAATAAATTCTTTTTTATCTCAAAAAAAAAATTTTGAGTTTGAAATATTATTACATGATGATTGTTCTAATGATTCAACTCCAAATATTTTAAGAGAATTTGAAAATTATTATCCGAATCTAATAAAAGTAATTTATCAAAAAGAAAATCAGTATTTAAAAGGAATAAACGTCTGGACGGAAATTCAATTTCCCCGAGCTAAAGGTAAATATATTGCTCTATGTGATGGTGATGACTATTGGACGGACCCTTATAAACTGCAAAAACAAGTAGATTATTTAGAAAATAATCCTGATTGTGCTTTTACGTGCCATTCAGTTCATATTTTAAATGAATCAGGAAATGCAATTCCTTGGAAAGTCTTTGAGAAAGCTAAAGAAATAATATTAACAGAGGATATTATCAAAGCTCATTTTATTCCAACTTTGAGCTTAGTTTTTAGAACTTCTATAGTTAATAAAATCCCATCATGGTTTAATAAAATTCAAAGTGGTGATATTGCTTTGGAATTGATATTATCAACTTATGGATATGGATTTTATTTTTTCAACAATATGGGGGTTTATAGATTCTCTGGGTCGGGTATTACTATCACCTATAGCTTGGAATTTTATAAATTCATTCAGAATAAAATATACTTGTATTGTAAATTCAATGAATTTTCAAACAATAAATTCAAAGAGATATTAAATAATAGAATTATTGCAATTATCTCGTATTACGTAAAAAATAATTCATCAGACTCAAAGTTAAAAATTTTAATTAATTCTTTATATTTACTAAAAGATTTATTGGATAAAAAATATTTAATAAAAGCTCTCAAACTCATAATGAAAAATTTATAATGTGTGGAATTTGTGGAATAATATTTAAAAAAAATATAAACGAAAAATTAATAAAAATATTAAATAATTCACTCTCTCATAGGGGTCCGGACGGTGAAGGTTATTTCAATTTTGAAAATATTTATTTCGGACATAAAAGATTATCAATTATAGATATTAAAAATGGAAACCAACCTATGCAAGATTTTTCAGGAAGGTTTACTATTGTTTATAATGGTGAGTTGTATAATTATTTAGAGATTAAGAAAAATTTGATACAACATGGTGTTAATTTCAAAACTAATTCTGATACTGAAGTTGTGGTTAATGCATTTTCTATATATGGTATAGAATGTTTTAATATGTTTAGAGGTATGTTCTCAGCTGCAATCTATGATAAATTTGAAAAAAATGTTATTTTATTTAGAGATCCTTTTGGAATTAAACCTCTAAATTATTATATCCATCAAGATTATATTGCCTTTAGCTCAGAAATTCAATCTTTTATGAAAATTCCAAATTTTTCTGATAAAATTAGTTTTAACTCAATAGATAAATTTTTACAATTTCAATACATTCCCGCTCCTAATTCTGTTTTTGAGAATATAAAAAAAATTTTACCCGGGTCTTTTTTAATTATAAATTCTAAAGGAAATATAATTGAAAGTAAAAATTATTTTAAATTAGAATTTAAAATAGATAATTCAATTAATTTTAATGATGCTCTAAATGAACTTGATGTTAGATTAAATGATTCTGTAGTTAATCATTTGATTTCTGATGTTGAAATAGGTGCTTTCTTATCAGGTGGAGTAGATTCAAGTTTAATTGTAAATTATATTTCAAATAATTTAAATAAAAAATTCAAAACTTTTAATATAGGTTTCAAAAATTCAAATTTTGATGAATCAAATTTTGCTAATTTAGTTGCACATAAATATAAAACGGAACACATTTCGGAAATTATAGATGTAAATTTAATAAAAGAATTACCAAAATTAATAAAACATTTTGGAGAACCATTAGGAGACTGTTCTATTTTACCAACATATTATGTTTCTAAATTAGCAGGAAAATATGTTCCGGTTGTTTTAAGTGGTGATGGTGGTGATGAGTTTTTTGCAGGTTATTCAACTCACATAAATTGGATTCGAAAATTAACAGGAATAACGAATCATTTTGATAATTTAAATTTTTTGTATAAATTTATTTATAGATTTTTTCAACTTATGGGGATTGATAAATATAAATTTAAAATTAAATTACCAAACCCAGAGCTTTATTTAGAAATTATACAATATATTGATTTCAATACTAGAATTAATTTATGGAAAGATAATTATAAAAAAAAGATTTTAAATAAAAATGAAGAATATTTAGATTATTTTAATAAATTTAATCAAAAATATCCTGTGAATACTGCTCAAGGTGTAGATTTGAAATTATATTTACCGAATGATATTCTTTTTAAATTGGATGTTTCTTCAATGATTAATAGCGTTGAATCTCGAACACCAATTATTGATTTAAAAGTTTGGGAATTAGCAAAATCAGTAAATCCAGAATTTAATTTAAAAAGAAATAAAAATGGATATGTTGGCAAATATCTGTTAAAAAGATTAGCATTGAAATATTTTGATAAAAAATTCGTTTTTAGAAAAAAAGCTGGATTTACAATTCCGGTTATTGATTGGCTATATACAGATTATGGCAATAAACCTTATATAAATATATTAAAAAATAAAGATTGTTTAATTTATGAATTGTTTGAATATAATAAAATTCAAAGTTATATAAAAAATAAGAATCCTAAAGTATGGCTGATTTTTTATTTGGAATTTTGGTTTCAGGAACATAAAGATTTTTTAAATTATGACTGATTCAAAATCATTAAAGAAAATTTTAATTGTAATTGATTCGGCTGAATTAGGCGGCGCAGAAAGACAAGCAATATACCTTTATAACATTTTAAAAAATGAAAACTATTTAGTTAATTTTCTTATTTTATCGCAAAAAAAAGGTATCGTTGATAACCTAATTTCAAATAATGATGTTTTTAGATTATCTATTAATAAAAAAATTTTTAATCAATTTAATTTTAAAATTTTTCAATTTTATGAGTTAATTAAAAATTCTATAAAATTTATTAGAATTGTCAGAAAATTAAAATGTAATCTAATTATTCCTTTTACTTATTACCCAAATATTATTTGTAATATTCTTTTTAAATTTACAAGTGTTAAATCTTGTGTTTGGAATCAAAGAGATGAAGGTAGAAATTTTAATAAAAATATTTTAGAAAAATTATCTTTAAAAAATGCATCTATTCTAATTTCTAATTCTACCGAGGGTAAACTATTTTTAGAAAAGATAATTAAAAAGTCGGTTAAAATTATTTTCAATGGTATTCAGAATCCGAAATTTGTAAAAAATTATATTAACATAGATAATCAAATTTTTAAAATGGTAATGGTTGCAAACTTGCATCAATATAAAGATCATATAACTCTTTTAAAAACACTTAAAATTTTGATTATAAAATATCCCAATATTTTTTTCATTCTAACTTTGGTAGGTAGAATTTCATCTTATTCAGCCATTATTTTTAATTTTGTAAAAGATAATAATTTGGAAGATAATGTTGTATTTAAAGGATTTATTTCAGATACGGGTGTGGAGTTGATTAAACATGATTTATGTGTTTTTAGTTCTGTTAAAGAAGGTCTCCCAAATGGTATTTTAGAATGTATGGCTCTCGGCTTACCTGTAGTTGCTACCAAGATAAATGGTTCTATAGATGCTTTGGGGAAGGATTACGAATATTTTGCAAAACCATTTGATGAAATTGATTTTGCTAAAAAAATCGAAGTTTTTATTAATTGTATCACATTAAGAAAATCAGTCGGAAATAAAAATAAAGTTAGAGTTAATGAATTTTTTTCTCTTGATACATTTAAAAAAAATTATATTGAAATAATAAATTCTTTATGAAATATTCAATAATAGTCGGATACAGAAATAAAGAAATAAACAGAGTAAAACTTTTTTTAGATTCATTGAAGAATCAGACTAATTCTGATTTTGAATTGGTATTCGTTAATTATTTTAGTGATACTAATTTTCAATCTGATATTAAAGCAATACTTAAAAATTACAATCTAAATTTAAATTTAATAGATTTGCCTCCATCCGGAAAAATTTGGAACCGCGCAAATTGTTTGAATATTGGGGCAGATCAATCAAAAAATGATATTTTAATATTTACAGATATTGATATTTTGTTTGAAAGGAATTTTTTGGAAAAACTCGATTCTAAAGTTGAAATTACAAATAATACTGTTTATTATTACAAATGTTTTTTCATTGATAATAAATTTAAATATGATTCATTTTTTGACATTGACTTTAAAATGAAAAACCTGAAAAGACATATAATTAAGGTATCAGGCATCAATGAAAAAGGATTATCCATTATACCGAAAGAAGTTTTTAAAAGGATTAATGGTTTTGATGAATATTATAGAATTTGGGGTTTTGAGGACTTAGATTTATTTTATCGAATGGAAAATCTAAAGAAACTTAATTTTTATTTTCTCTCTGAATTTGATTTTCAAACTTTACATCAATGGCATCCACCAAGTAAAAACAATATTTATCTTCCTTTAGATTGGATTAATTTTATGAGAAATTATATGAATAATAACAAAAAACAAATATTTAGAGAACGAATTTATTCAAAAAAATATTATGATGAAATTGACAATAATACTAATTTTGTAAATTTAAATTTACCGGCAACATCCCCATCTTCGATTTCTTTTCAACTCTATAATTTTATTACTCAATATTCAAATAAAAATTTATTTATAGAATTCAAATTAACTAAAACAAATTTTGTTAATTTGTTAAATAAATTGAATATTAGACATGTTAATAGTTCAATACAATATTATTATGAATCATTTTTTTATTTTATATTACTGAATGAAGTTAATTGGTATAATTATGATTTCTTATTAGAAAAGGAAAAAATAAATTTAAAAATAATTAGAAATTAAAAATAATTTTAAATCAATAGCATTTATTTCCGGATTGTATTATAATGAAAGGCTTCTCTTACATAGCTCTTTAATTTCAGATTTGCAAAAATTAGGAATTAAAGTAGATGTTTATTCTACAGTAAAAAATTCTGTTGATTATGCTAAAACCTTAAACTTTAATAATTTTTACTTAATCAACAAAATTTTTCTTCCTACAAAAATTATATCTACTTTTAAAAAAATCTTAAATTATAGTTGGGATTATCACCTAAAGTATTCAAATTCAAGAAAATTTATCAGTTTTGTTCAAAACAAAAATAATGATAAATTTTATAAATTTATTGGTTTCATAATTGCAAAATTTAAATTGACTTTGATTTTCAATAGATTTTTTATTTTTCTAATTAGATTATATTCTAATTTCACCAATAAAATAGATACTAAATTTAAAGAGAATTTGAGTAATTATGATTTAGTAATTTTTGGTTGGGCTTATTCTGATTTTAATATTATTTATGCAAATTATTGTAAAGCAAATAAAATTAAAACTTGTGCATTAATATCCGGGTATGATAATATTTCTACTAAATCCAGAATATTATTTAATTTTGATTTTTATTTTATATGGTCTGAATATATGGAAAAAGAGTTTAATTATTTTTATCCTTATGTGAGAAATTCACAACTTAAAATTATTGGTAATCCTCAATATGAAATCCTAAAAAGTAAAAATTTTCAAACGGAAAAGAAACTATTTTTTAAAAATAATAATTTAAATTCTGAAAAGTTAACGGTATTATATGCTTTGGGTTCTCCAAATTTAATTAGAGAGGACATAATGATGTTTGAGTTATTCGATTTTTTAAATACTACGGATATATCAAATGATATACAATTTATAATCAGACCACATCCTGCATTCTATGATATCGCTGATTGGGAAAATTTAGTAAGTAAATACAATTTTCCGATTTATATTCAAAAAGTTGAAGAAGTTTTAAAAGAAAAGGATTTCCCATCCGTGAAAGCTGTATATGAATGGGTTAATGCAATTAACCATTGCGATTTACTAATAAACGCAACTTCTACTATCACTTTTGATGCAATATTTGCAAATAAACCTGTTTTGAACGTTAATTATGATATTAAATTATTAAATACATCAAATTATTCAATTAAGGAGATAAATAAAAATTTTTCTCATGCTAATATTGTCGTTAATTCAGGGGGTGTGCATATATGTAATAATACTGTGGAAATAGTAAATTACTTAAGAAATGCATTAAATAATTTTGATGAATTTAATAGTCTAAATCTAAATTGTAGAAAAAAATTACTATCTGAAATTTGTTCTCTTGAAATACAGTCAAATCCTTTGGATAAGTTTATAAAATCAATTAAAGAGGTATTAATTGATGCAAAATAAATTTAGCTTAATTATTCCAACACTTGACAGATATCTTTATTTAATAAATTTATTAAAAGAAATTGAAACGCAAACTATCACTCCGGATGAAATTATAATTATTGATCAAAGTGTGTTTACTGAAAATAAAGATTTATTGAATTTTCTGAAATCTTATAAGATGCGAATTAATATTAAATATGTTAAACTTCCCCCTCAAGGATCAGGTAAAGCGAGAAATATAGCTGTTTCTATAGCGAGTAATGAATTTCTTATATTTATTGATGATGATATAGAAATTAGAAATCCTCAATTATTTGAAAACTATTTAATTCATTTGAATAATGAGAATTTTAATTTTGTTGAAGGTGCATATCTTGATGATCCTCAGCGTAAAATAGAAAGATATTTACCTGATTTTAAAAATCCAAATATCATATTCACACTTTTTTCGACTTACTTCAATAAGAATTCCAATTTAAGAACAGTATTAGGTTTATGTGCCGGCAATTTTGCATGTAAAAAATCTAAATTTGTAGAAATTGGTGGCTTTGATCAAAGATATGGTCAGTCAGACGATATAGACATCGGTGTTCGTATTTTTAGTTCCGGTTATTTTATAATTAATGATAAAAATCTGAGAGTTTTTCATTACAAGGCGAAGTCCGGAGGTCTGAGAAATAATTCAAAAAATTCTATATGGAGTAGTTTTTTAAAATTTAAACCAAATAAATATTTTTTCGCCTTTTTTTTAAAAAATTTCTCAAAAATCCAATTGATCGTTTATATATATTCTCTAATCTTAAATTATTTAAGATTTTTGAATATCAAAAAAATTCTTATCTTTCCGGGTTATTTATATTTAATAATTAAATCATTGATTGAAGGAATCAAATTAAATAAATCAACGCAGAAGATTTATTATCAAGATTACTATGAAGAATTAAAAAATGTTAACTTTTTAAATTTTGATTAAAGATATTGTAGTAATATTTCCTCGGGGTGAAAGNNTCCAAACGAAAATATTAAAATTGAATTAATTAAAAATTCAAATCAATTTATTGAATTAACTGAATCCTATGAAAAATATCATTTAAAATTATTAAGAGAAATAACAGATCTTGCCCATAATAGATATATCTGGTCTCAGGCTTCAAAGGTAAGATGGAATATGAGAGATGTAGAAGCTAAAACTTTTAATAAAAAATTTAAGCGTAAATTTAAAAAAATTTTAGCATCTGTATTGTCAAACAATTTCTCACTTTCTAAATTGGATTCTCTGTATAAAAAAATATTTTTTAAATCAAAAAATATCGAAGAATTTGACAAACTTTTCAAAAAAATAAAACCGGAGCTGATATTTTTTACATCTCATTCTCATTCGGTTATTGCAGAGAAGGTATTAATGGCTGCTAAGAAAAATAATATTAAAACCGCTACATTTTTATTCTCGTGGGATAACCTAACTTCTCAGGGCAGAATGTTCCCTCAGTATGATTATTATTTTGCCTGGAATTCAAAAATCAAAAAAGATCTCATAAGAATTTACCCTGATTCGAAACCGGAAAATGTTTTTATTACCGGAACTCCTCAGTTTATGTTTCATTTTGATGATAAATTTTATGTGCCCAGAGATAAATTTTTGAAGGAACTTGGTTTGAGTGAGGGTGATAAATATATTCTTTATTCTGCCGGTATGAGCCATCATGTTCCTCACGAACCTTATGTTATAGAAAGAATTTCTGAAATTTTAAAGAATATTGATCCTAATTTGAAATTGGTTGTTAGAATTTATGCAAAAGATAAATCCGGTATTTATGATGACCTAAAAATTAGAAGAAAAGACATAAATATTCCTGAGGTTAAATGGGAAAAAAATTATGCTACTCCCTTAATTGAGGATTCTTATTTCTATTCAAATTTATTGAGGTATTGTGAAATTGGTATCAATATTGCATCTACTGTATCTCTCGAATTGTGTATGTTTAATAAACCGGCTATTAATATTGGATATAATCCTCCCGGCATTAATGTTTATCCTTATGACTATACGAGATATTATGAATTTGATCATTACAAGCCAATCGCTCAAAGCGGAGCAGTTGATGTTGTTAAAGATGAAGAGGAGCTTAAATATTCAATTAAAAAATATTTAAGTAATCCGGAGGTTGATTCAGATAAACGGGTGAAGTTAATTAATGATTTTTTTGAAATTAATAATGTAAGTTTTGAAGCATACTTTAAATCTTCAAATGATTATATAATATCTTACTTAGGAAAAATTATAAAGGAAAGTAATCATTGATTCCTTTTAACAAAAATATATTAATTGTTACTACTTCACCCCACCATTACGAAGCTGCAGGGGGCAGGGTGAGGGTAATTTCATTTATCAAAAATTTTGACGGTAAATTTAATAAATCTGTTCTATTGTGTTTAATTCCTTTTAGATCTTGTTTGAATTTTAAATTAATGAAAGATGCAAAAAATAAGTTAATTAATGATACAGGGTTAAAGGTTTATTTTGTTTCGCAGCTTCCGGTAAATAGGTTTCTTTTTTTATCAGTTCTTAACACTTACTACTGTTTTTTTTGTATTTTCTTATTTACTATTTTTAATAAAATTAACTTTATTCATTGTCACGGTTTGAATGCAGCCCGTCCTTCTATTATTATTAAAAAAATTTTAAAAAGAGTAAAAGTTGTGTTCAATGTTCATGGGGCAACTCCTGAAGAACGATTATATGGAAACCCTTCAACTCCAAAAAAATGGATATTGAATCTTGAAAAAGATGAATTATTGGCTTTAAAATTCTCTGATGGGGTGATTTTTGTATCTGACTCTTTAAAGAATCATTACATAGATAAGTATAAAATTAAATTTGATCATTCAATTATAATTCCATGTCTTTTTGAAAATATTATAAATTTAAATTATAATAAAGTTATTCAAAACAGGGAAAAATTGAATTTAAATAATAAAATTGTTTTCATTTATGTTGGTTCGTATCGAAATTATCAGCTACCATATGAAACATTAAAATTTTTTTGTGATTTGAAGGATGTTTTTGAGAATGCTTTTTTAATTATATTAACCAGTCATATAAATCAGTTTTCAGAATTGGCAAACAGAATAAAAATCAGTCAAGAGTGTTATTTTATAAAACAAGTTAAGCATTCAGAAATCTCCGAATTTATTGGTTTAGCAGATTTTGGGTTGTTATTGAGGGAGAATATTGTGGTAAATAATGTTGCGTCTCCAACTAAATTCGGAGAATACTTGAGTTGTGGAGTTCCTATTATAATGTCTGAACATATTGGTGATTATTCAGAAATCACAACTTTAGAAAATCTGGGAATTGTACTTAAAAATAATTATTTTGAATCTAAATTAAAAAATGAAATCAATATTATTATTAATAAGAGAATGGATTATTTTGAAAGAAGTGTTGATTTTGCAAAGTCAAAACTAACTTGGAATGAAAATTATCATGAACAACTTACAAAGTTTTATTTAAGATTTATCAATGAAAAAAATAATAATTAATATAATAAATTCAATCCCCGGGATTCGTTTTTTAATTAAATTTTTATATGTTTTAAAGATTGATAAAAAACTTTATAAATATTCCAAATTCAATGGAAAATTTAAAGTTAAATTATCAAACAATTCTTCATTTAAAATGTTTGGATTTGAATCAATATATTGTACTTTTTATTATGTTGGTCTTTATAACAAATGGGAAAAAATTTCAATTAAACTTTGGGAAAACTTTGCAAAATATTCAAATTGTATTTTTGATGTTGGCTCTAATGTAGGTATTTATAGTTTGGTTGCAGCAACTGTTAATGAGCAAAGTAAAATATTTGCTTTTGAACCGGATAAAATAGCTTTTAACAGATTATATAATAATATTCAGCTGAATAAGTTTGATGTTTCCCTCAATAATGTTGTTGTTTCTGATAAATCAGGATTTTCAACATTTTATCAAAATAATAATTCACTAATAAGTTCATTAGAAAAAGATTTAAATTCGTTTCCTATTGAATTAGAATCTGTATCTCTAAATGATTTTTGTTCAAAAATAAATAATTTTCCTCAATTAATTAAAATAGATGTTGAAGGGTTTGAAAATTTAGTTTTGGATGGGATGGTTGAACTATTTAAATTTGAGCCTATAATTTTAGTTGAAATATTACCTAAAAATTTTCAAAATATGTATTCTCATTTATTGAAAATATTACCTTCAAATTTTTTAACATTTGGCATAGATGAAAATGTTGGGATTTATGATTCGAATTATTTTTTTGATATTTCAAAATACAGAAATTATTTAATAATTCCACAATCTAAAATGCCCTTACTCGATGAAATTACAAAAAAAGAATCAATAATAATTTATAAATGAATCTTGTTGTCTTTTCACATAAACCTGTATGGTTTTCTCATAGTTCTCCTTCGGGTTATGCTACTGATGGCGGTTTTCCTATGCAGATGAAATACCTTTCTAAAATTTTTGATTCTACTTATTTATTATTACCTCAATATCCTAATAATCCTGTTGGTGAAATTCCATTGTCAGGAAATAATTTGAAAATAATTGCATTATCTAAACCAATTGGAGTTGGATTTTTTAGAAAGCTTTGTTTCCCGCTTTGGTTTTTATTTAATTTGCCTAAAATAATTAAATATACATTAAAGGCGGATGTTATTCATTCACCCATTCCAGGTGATGTAGGTACAATTGGTATTGTTCTCGCCGTGATTTTTAGAAAAAAATTATTTGTTAGATATTGTGGTAACTGGTTTAAAATTAAGACATCAGCCGAAAAATTCTGGAAATATTGTATGGAAAATTTAAAAGGTGAAAAATATTTGATGTTAGCTACGGGTGGTGATTCAAAACCTCCTTCTTCCATAAACCCTCAAATTAAATGGATTTTTTCAACTTCAGTTTCTGTAAATGAAATTGAAAAAAATTTTCTTCCAAAAACATTAAATTCTGATTTTATAAAACTTATTATTGTATCAAGACAAGAATTGGAAAAAGGAACCGGGGTAGTTCTTGAAGCTGTGAAAGTTTTAGTGGATGAGGGTTTTAAAATAAACTTGAAAGTGGTTGGAGACGGTTCTTTTTTAAAAAATTTCAAACAACAATCAGATTCCTTAAACATAAATAATTATGTTGAATTTTTAGGAAAGTTATCAAATTTTGAAGTTAAAAATCAATTAAAATCTTCAGATATTTTTTGTTTTCCTACTTGGTCTTCTGAGGGGTTCCCTAAAGTTGTAGGAGAAGCAATGGCTTTTGGTTTACCTGTTGTAGCAACCCCTGTATCCGTTATCCCAGAATTATTATCAAAGGGAGGTGGTTTATTAATTGATAAGCCAGAGCCATTCTTAATGGTTGAAGCATTAAAAAAATTGATTTTGGATAAAGAATATTATATGAAAACTTCTGAAATTGCTTTTGAAACTTCTAAAAATTTTACTTTGGAGAATTGGAAGACTTATATTGAAGAAAATATGAAAAATAAGTGGAAAATAAATTTTAATAATAAATAATGCTAATTAATTTATTTTATAACCACAGTTTAAGATCTTTTTTGTTTTTATTTATTTGTGTTGGGTTATGTGAGTTTATTGGTATTTTTAGTTATTTTTTGTGCATTGGTTTTTTAATTCTTGCTATAATTGATATTGTTAAAACATCGAATTATAGAATTCAAAGCTATATATTATGGTGCATATTAATATCTATTGCAGAAATTTTATCCAGAATTTCCGGTGCACAGGTTGCTTATGAATTTGGAAAATATGCTATTATTTTGTTAAGTATTTTGTTATTTGTATTGAATTCAATTAAACCTTCCAATTTTATTTTGTTTTTATTATTAGTTTTATTAATTCCGGGTATTTTTATTGGTAAATCAGTCGAAGAAATTACCGTTTATAAAAATTTTGCTTTTTATATGTCCGGACAGTTTTGTTTTATTTTTGCTCTGGTGTGTCTCTATAAAGTTAAAATATCTGTTGATTTTTATTATCTAATTCTTAAAATGATATTTGTATGTTGTTTCTTGCTATCTTTCTTTCTTTATCTTAAATCTCCTGATTTATCTGAAATTAGCTTTACTACTGAAGCAAACTTTCAAGCATCGGGTGGTTTCGGACCAAATCAGGTCTCTACTGTTTTGGGTTTTGGATTATTTTCAGGGATTATTCTGATGTTAAATGGTAAAACTTTTTTTAAAAATAAAATATTTGATGTTTTTCTGATTTTGTTTTTATGTTTTAGAATTTTATTGACCTTCTCTCGTGGTGGTGCATCTGCTGCTGTAATTGCATTATTAATTTACCTTCTCTTATATTTTGTTTTTTTATATAAACACCAACCTCAACAATCGAGAAAAATTTTTGTAAATATTTTCATTGTTTTATTTGCATTGACTGTTATTTGGAATGTCGTTGATAATTTAACTGATGGTATTTTAGCTAAAAGATATATTGAAACTATTATCGATGAAGATAATCAAAATATCAGCATAAAAGACAGCAGAGTTTCTATCGCTGAACTTGAAATTGAAAGTTTTGTTAATAATGTTTATTTCGGGCAAGGGGTTGGTGGATCTCAAAGATACAGAAATGAAGTTCATGGTTTAAGGGCATTATCCCACAATGAATTAACAAGATTATTGGGTGACCATGGATTACTGGGGTTATTTTTTATAATTATTTTATTTTTCTTAATCATATTAATTTTTATAAATTCAAACAAAAAACTTTCTATTAATAATATAGCAATGTTTAGTTTGGCTATATTAACTTATCTTCATTCAAGTACGAGATTATCGTTTACCTGTTTTTTATTAGCCTTATCTTATGTTTTAATTATTCACATTCCTAAAACTGAATAATTTATTAAAATATAGTTTTAATATTTACACGAAAAAATTCTTATGATGTTATCCTCTCACAACCTCTTCCTGAAAAATCAACACAGGCAGTTCACAAGCTCCTCCCTGTTCTGGTAAGCAGTATGACACCGAGTGGAAATATTACGTTAAAGGGATTCTTTCCCGATAAA